>NZ_CAKXZS010000034.1:361768-362112 GCF_935822925.1 Mesorhizobium ventifaucium | reverse complement strand
GAGCGCCCGTTTTGGAACACAAGGGCGCCGGCCGCACTCTGGTGACCGGATCAACGCAAGGATCTGGTGCCGCCACAAAGCACTCGATCTCGGCGAACAGATAACGGAAATCGCCGCGTGAGGGCGGCAGTCCAAGATCAGGCCGCGCTGCTCGCCGCACCTGGTCGCTGAGACTTCGGCGGCCTCGGCCCATCAGGCACTGCGCCGTCGGCAGGTCCAGGCAAGCGCGCAAGGACCGACTTCGCCTGCCGAGCGTTGAGGCCGATCGCGCGCAGGATGGCGCTGACGGCCGCGTCACGATGGAGCGATGACAGCATACGCTCGCCGAGCGCGCGCATGAGCTG
>NZ_CAKXZS010000034.1:245361-361758 GCF_935822925.1 Mesorhizobium ventifaucium | reverse complement strand
CCGGCCGTGGCTACCGGCCGCCGCGGCTAAGCGATTCGCGAACCCAGCCTCGCCTCCGGACACAGATTGCCCGCCCAGGCGCTGTGCCAGCAAACGGATAATCTCAGGGCTGCCGGCAAAGGCATTGTGGCCCAGCGAATCTCCCGACGCTATTGCGCTGGTGTCGATAACCGCAACTCCGAGTTCACCAAGAACCGCCGTATATGGCGTGAGATCGGTACCGCCGACACGCGAAATTCCACCAGATAGCCAGCGGGAGACCTCTAGAGCCTTGTCCCGCGTCGACGTGAAGATTGTGAAACGCGGCTTATTTGGCCCCATCTCGACAAATTGACGGCGAAACACGTCGATGTCGATATCCGGAGACGCCAAGACGACATTCCTGACCTTGGCCGGGATCGACTTTTTGCGCATGGCGACACCGCGTAACGCCTCCGCGGCAAGCCACGTCCCCATCGAATGAGCGAGAATGGTGACGTCGTCGACGTCGGGACTCATGGAGGCCTGGAGGATCAAGTCCTCCAACGCCCGGCGCGAGTAATTGGCGCTCTCCTTGTCATAGAGATAGTCGAAGACCCTAGCCCGCGATGGCCAAGCGAAGAGAATAGGCGCTGCGTCGGTTCCCGAGTCGTGGACGATCTGAGCGAAACGAAACACGGCGTCGGCATATGAGTTGTTGTAGCCGTGCACGAAAATGACCACCTGTCGCTTTGCGTTTCGGTTCTTGCGGAACCAATCGAAGACCTGCCTTTCCGTTGCGACCTTGTCGACCCCGACCATGGCAAACTCCCGATCGGGATCAGGGGGAAGGCGTGAAGGCCACTGGATCTGACCGATCTTTCGGTTTCGATCCGGAGGTATGGTGACAGTGACGCTGTCCAACGAGATCGCCGTTCCGCGCTCGCCTGAATAAAGTCGGCCGGCGTCCTTTGACGGCTTGCGCGTTGTGGCGACCAGTAGGTTAACCCGAGTGGCCTCGGTCGCGGCGACTACGGGAGGTTGGAGCACGTTCTCCGCTCGGGTCGCGCAGCCGTTTGCGAACAAGCAAATCGTCAGTAAAATCGCAAGCACCAAGCGAGAGCTTCTTCGGTCCCCCGACTGACATCGACAGGCACAGGCTGGCATTGTTGGATCCGTCCTATTCTGTAAGTGCTCCAACGCGGTGCTCATCACCGAGAAACGACCCGCCCCGATACACTGGAAGGAGCGGTCGTCGGCACGCCAGCGCACACTATCGTCAAAACGACTATTTAGTCAATATGAACTTGTGTTCTAAAATGGCTGCAAACCGTACAAATTTCCCGCAGTACGAGAACTACGGAGGTCCCCAGACCCGGAGGGAGCGCCAACAGGAGCATTGAGGGCAGCGCATCGTGAGCTTCGGAGCGTGCAGCTCCTAGTCAAATGTTGCCTTGCGTGCGGTCGATGCCCCTTTGACGATACGTGCCGCCGCGACATTCTCGATCAGGCGCTCGAAACCATCCCATTCGCACGCCTTTTGCCGCACAAATCGACCAAAGAGCTTTCCAGCGTTGAAATAGCTGCGCTATGTGTGGCGGCACGCAATCCGACGGATGAACAGGAGCAGAAATAGACGGTAGAGACGGGCACAGATCGCTTCCCCTGCCCTTGGATCGTGTTCAGGCGACAACATTCAATCTGAATACGGCGGGCATAGCGGAGCTCAAGTGGCCCACTTTAGATAGACGTTGGTCATAAGTCATTGATATTGAACGACTTTGGTGGGCCCCGAGGACGTATTAAGATTGTTGATTTCATTGGCTTTTTCGTGCGCCAGAATCAGAAATTTTCCCGTATCGCTCCGTATGCTTCTGCGCTTGGTTAGACTGGTCAGCCGGAGACGATACGTTCAGAGCGAGAAAAAAGGGACTGGGCGCCGCCGAGCGCCCAGGCAGCCCATCATGGCCGGTTCACTTCCTGCCGACATCGGCGGCCGCCTGCTTGATGAGATTGGCGACAGCAGCAGGATCGGAGACGTAGACGGCGTGGCTGCCGGGCACTTCCACGGTGGTTGCCTTGGCGCGGCTGGCCATCTGGCGCTGCGCCGGCGGAGGGATCATCTTGTCGTCGGTGGCGACAAGATACCAGCTGGGCTTTGCCTTCCAGGCCGGAGCGGTGATCTTGCCTTCGAGTGCCGCCACACCCCACGGCACCTGCGAATCCGCCATGAAGGAGGCGAGCGAGGGACGGACATCGGCGGCGAACGCGGCGGCGAACTTTTCCTTGTCGAGCATCAGGAAGCCGTCGACGGGCGGCAGGATCGGCGGCACCGGCGCTCCGGGCGGCGGGTTGGCGATCAGGCTCGAGACCGACTCGCCGGCATCCGGCGCGAAGGCCGCGATATAGACGACGGCCGCGACCTTGGGATCGGTGCCGGCTTCCGACACCACGACGCCGCCATAGGAGTGACCGACCAGGATGACCTTGCCCGGAGCGGCGGCGATGGCGCGTTTGGTGACGGCGACATCGTCGGCGAGCGAGGCGGTCGGGTTCTGGACGATGGTGACGTCATAGCCGTCCTTCTTGAGGATCTGGTAGACGCCGTCCCAGCCGGAGCCATCGACGAAGCCGCCATGCACGAGGACGACGGACTTTGCTGCAGTGTTCGACATGTGAGTTCTCCTTTTCAGAACGTTGGTTGAAGCGTTTGTTGCAGGAGGACTATGCGGCAGGGCTGAGGAAAGCGCTTTGAGGCGGCCTTCAGGGCTTCTTGATTTTGCATTGAGATCGCTTTGATTTTGCGTCCAAGACGCGGCTACAGTGTTGGCATAACTGCCGCGCGGTCTGGAGCGATTGATTTTGCCATATCATTTTGAGGAGTTTGCTCTGGACGGCGATCGGCGCGAACTGCGTCGCGGCAACGACCTGGTCTCCGTCGAGCCGCAGGTGTTCGACCTGTTGCAATACCTGATCCGCAATCGCGAGCGGGTGGTGAGCAAGGACGATCTGGTCGATGCTGTCTGGCAGGGGCGCATCATTTCTGACGCCACGCTCGCCAGCCGCATCAATGCCGCCCGCAATGCGCTTGGCGACAGCGGCGAGGAGCAACGCCTCATCCGCACCATCCTGCGCAGGGGCTTTCGCTTTGTCGGCACTGTCCGCGAGGAGGTCCAGATGTCGGAAGCAGGGGCGATCGCCTCGATGGAGCAACCGAAGCCTGGCTCTGGCATTCCCGCCCGTCCATCGATCGCGGTGCTGCCCTTCGTGAATCTGAGCGGCGATCCGGATCAGGACTATTTTGCCGATGGCATGGTCGAGGACATCATTACCGGGCTGTCGCGGATCCGGTGGCTCTTCGTCATCGCGCGAAATTCCTCCTTCACCTACAAGGGCCGCGCGGTCGACGTGAAGCAGGTCGGGCGCGAGCTCGGCGTGCGCTACGTTCTGGAGGGCAGCGTGCGCAAGGTGGAAACCCGTGTGCGCATCGCCGGCCAGCTTATCGACGCCGAGGACGGCAGCCATCTGTGGGCCGAACGCTACGACCGCGACCTGACCGACGTGTTCGCGCTGCAGGACGAGATCACCGTCAGCGTGGTCGCGGCAATAGAGCCCAATTTGCGCCGGGCCGAGATCGAACGCGTCCGGCGCCGGCGCCCCGACAGTCTCGATGCTTATGATCTTCTGCTTCGTGCGCTGTCCGATGTCTACACCTTCATGCCGCAGGGGGCGTCCAAGTGTCTGCCCCTGCTCGACCAGGCTTTAGCCATCGAGCCGACCTATGCCCTTGCCCACGGCTTTGCCGCCTGGGCGCATCAGACGCTGTTCATACGCGGCGGCATGCAAGCGGAGCACCGCGAGAAGGCGGCCCGCCATGCCCATGCGGCGATCGAGCACGGTTCGGGCGACGCGATGGCTCTCGCTCTGGCCGGGTTCACCATCGGCCTGGTGGAGCATGACCGCAGGCTGGCCGACGAGGCGTTCGCGGCAGCCCTGGCGCTCAGCGCATCCTGCGCCTTCGTCTATGCCTTAGGCTGCGTGCCGGTGGCCTATGGCGGCGACGCGGCGCGGGCGATCGACTGGGGCGAGCAGGCGATGCGGCTAAGCCCCCTCGACACGATGAGCTGCGTGCCGCAAGGCATCATCGGCTTCGGCAATTTCCTGTCCGGCCGACACGAGCAAGCCGTCATAGCAGGCCGGCGGGCGGTGGAACTGAACCCCGGCTTCAGCATCCTGCACGGATGGCTGGCGGCACCGCTAGCCAGGCTCGGGCAGCTCGACGAGGCAAAAGCCTCGGCTGGGCGGCTGCTCTCGCTCGACCCGCACTTCACCATCGGGCGCTGGTCCGCTGCCGTAGGAATTGCGCCTGATATCATCGATGACGTCACCGACGCCATGCGTATGGCAGGTTTGCCGGCATAGCCATAGCCGGTAAAGGGGCGCATGCCTAAACAGCGCACTTCGGTCGCCTCCTTGACGAAAGAAAGAGCCTCGCGGCGACCCTGCGCAAGTCCATCGCGACGAGACAATTCCGATTGGATGTCTGGAACGGTTCCGGTTTCGCAGGGCGCTGCGCGGCGGTCGGTGGAGTTGCGCCGCCACGCCATGCAAGCCGTGCGGAGGCCGGTACTACTATGGATCACAAACCTCACCATGGGAGTGTAGCGGACCTTTCGACTGCGGAAGGAGGGGTTCGAGTCCAAAACGCAAGAGCAAAGCGACTCGAAAAACAAAACAAAATCAACAGCTCAATATTTTGGTGGGCCCGGATGACGTATTCAAATCTTTGATTTCGTTGGCACTTTTTCGTGGGCCAAAATCAGAAGGCTTCCCGTATCGTTCCGTATGGTTCCGCGACTGCTGCAAAATCGAATTTCGGCTCCTATGTCTCCTTAGCGCCGCCATGACTAGCCATTCGGGCGCGTTTCGAACGACTAAAATGGGGCCGTTACCAGACTTGCGGCTTCGAGGCTCGGAATGTCAGAAGCGGACCTTCAGGCGGGCTGCGTGCATCGACGTGAACTGACCCGGACCGGACGTCGGCGATGGTCAAGACGGAGGTCGGCAAGGAGTGTGGTGCGCGGTCATTTGCAGAGAGTCAGCATGGGTCGCTAGCCTCAATTCCTAAGTTTGATATGCTCCAAGCTGCGCATCTAAGCACACATGGGCTAGGCTGCCCAGAATTCTGACCGAGGCGCTGCGATGCTATACTCAACGCCTGCCAACGAGGCGGAGCGGCTTGTTGCGGTTCGAGCGCTCAATATCCTCGATACCGCGCCGGAGATCGCTTATGACGACATTGGCGAACTGGCTGCGCAGATTTGCCATTGCCCCGTAGCCTATGTCAGCTTAATGGACGACGACCGCCTCTGGCTAAAGGCCAAGTACGGTCTTCCGCCGAACTTTAACCAGTGTCCGCGCGAAATCGCATTCTGCGCAACGACTGTTTGCGGCACCGAGATGGTCGTAGCGCCCGATCTGCTCATGGATGCCCGATTCAATCAAATCCCCTTTGTTACGGGCGAACCGCACTTCAAGTTCTATTGCGGCATTCCGCTTGTGACCGAAGCAGGTTATGCGTTGGGGACACTTTGCGTGATGGATTTCGTGCCGCGTCAGCTGACCTTTGAACAGGGTGAGGCACTACGCCGCCTTTCGCGCCAGGTGCTGGCCCAATTGGAGTTGCGCCGCAAACTCATCGAGTTCGACCAAGCATTGAAAGAGCTGGATCACGCGCATGTGGACTTGGTCGCCGAGAAGGCGCGTACCGAAGAGCTGCTCATCAACATCCTTCCAGTGTCGATTGCCGAAGAGCTCAAGAAGAGCGGCAAGGTGCAGCCGAAATATGAGCCTTCGGCGACGATCCTATTTGCGGACTTCAAGGGCTTTACTCTACTGGCCGAACGCATGGAGCCGGCCGCGCTCATCGGGCTCCTGGACCAGTATTTCACAGCTTTTGATGAGATCGTAATGCGCCATGGGCTGGAAAAGCTCAAGACGATCGGCGATGCTTATATGGCCGTTGCCGGCGTGCCTACGGCCAATCGCCTGCACCCAATCGATACTTGCCTCGCGGCGCTGGAAATTCACGCGGTCACGGCGCGCATGAAGGCGCAGCGCGAGAAGATGCGGTTGCCGGCACTGGAGTTGCGTGTCGGGATCCATACTGGGCCGGTCATATCGGGAGTCGTCGGCCGGCGGAAGTTCACCTTCGATATCTGGGGCGATGCGGTGAACACGGCGGCGCTCATGGAAGCGAATGGTGCTCCCGGACGGATCAATGTTTCGGAAACCGTGGCGGGAAATGTCAAAACGCTATTCGAACTGGAGCCGCGAGGCGTCATTGAGACCAAGCATGGGCGCAGGCTCGACATGTTCTTCCTTAACCGCCTGAAGCCGGAGTATTCGCGCGATGCGGATGGCCGCATGCCAAGCGAAAAATTTGTCACTGAATGCAACCGACTGCTCAGCGGCTTTCCCGGCTAGGAAGAGAACAACCGAATGAGCCGTTGGCAGAGTACGCCATCAAAAAGAGCTATTGGCGCGCTCGAGGCGACGTGCGCATCGGCGAAAGCGTCAAAGAACCGGCTGGTTGGGATCTAACCTTTGGCTGCGATGCGCCGATGGGGCGCAATGTTCGACATTAGAATTCCAGCCCCAGCACCGTCATAGATTGTTGGCTAAGAATGCTCTACTCTCTGTGACGGGAGGAAATCGGGGCATGGAACGCCGCCTCGCCGCCATTATGGACGCTGACGTGGTCGGCTATTCGCGTCTGATCCGGTCCGATGAGGATGGCACGCTCGCGGCGCTCAAATCTCTGCTTACTGACCTCATTGGGCCGAAAATCGCGGAACATCATGGGCGCGTCGTCAAGTTCATGGGTGATGGGGTGTTGGCAGAGTTCGCCAGTGTCGTGGAGGCGGTGAGAGCCGCCGCCGAGATGCAGCAGGCTCTAGCTGAACGCAATGAAGTCTTACCGAAAGGGCAACGTATCGAGTTCCGCGTCGGCGTAAATCTGGGCGACGTGGTGATCGATGGCGACGACATCCACGGAGATGGTGTCAACGTCGCTGCCCGTTTGGAGGGATTGGCGGAACCGGGCGGTGTTTGCGTATCGGCGGCAGTCTATGACCAGGTGCGCGATCGCATTGAGTTGCCGTTCGAGGATCTGGGGGAACAGCGGGTCAAGAATATCGACCGGCCGGTGCGCATCTGGCGCTGGGTTCGTGACACCGTGGCGTCGTCGCCCAGTGTTGATCAGATGCCGCTCCCGGAACGACCATCGATCGTGGTCCTTCCCTTCAACAACATGAGCCGCGATCCCGAGCAAGAATACTTCAGTGACGGCATCACTGAGGATATCATCACCGATCTCAGCAAGGCATCCGGCCTGTTCGTCGTCGCGCGCAACTCGGCTTTCGTCTACAAAGAAAAGACATTCAGTGTCCCTCACGTATGCCGCGAACTCGGCGTCAAGTTCGCTGTCGAAGGCAGTATTCGAAAGGCCGGCGACCGGGTTCGCGTCACCGCCCAGCTGATCGATGGCACAAGCGGCGGACATCTCTGGGCCGAGCGCTACGACCGTGACCTCACTGACATTTTCGAAGTCCAGGACGACATCACGCAACAAATCGTTGCTGCGCTGAAGGTCAGGCTCAGCGAGGCGGAGAAATCCTTGATTGTCGAGGGCGGCACGAAAGACGTGAACGCCCACGATCTCTTTTTGAGGGGTCGCGAGCTGATCCTTGGGCTCAAGAGAGATCGTGAGATGTTCGATCAATCGACCACCTGTTTCCGTCGGGCGATCGAGATCGATCCGTCCTACGCCGCCGCTTATGCGGGTCTGGGCATGGCCTATATCCTAGATTATCAGAACCATTGGACCGACGCGCCCGAGAGGTCACTTGATCAAGCCGATCGCTTCACAGCCCAAGCGATCGCCAGGGACGAGCAGGACCCCTTCGCCCATTATGTCGCCGCAATGGTGGCCATGTTCATGAGGGACTATGAGCGATGGGCCCATGAGGCCGACCGGGCGTTGTTGCTAAATCCCAACTACGCTCCCGCGCTCAACATGCGGGGCACCGTTCACATTTATACGGGAGAGCCGGCGAAAGCCATTCCCATGATTGAACGGGCGATACGCCTCGATCCGATTTCACGACAGCAGCACGTACACTTCCTGGGCACCGCTTATTTCGTAGCCGGCGATTACGAGACTGCGGCGGCTTTGTTCAGGGATCGTATCGCGCTCAATCCCACCACGGACTTGTCGCGCGCGTTCCTCGCCTCAGCATTGGGCCACCTTGGCAAATTGGACGAGGCCGGCGAAGTTTGGCGCGAACTCAAGGAAATCAATACGAGGTACTCCCCCGTCGAGCATATCGGCCGTTTGCCGTTCAGGGATCCCTCGGATGCCGAGAAGTTTACCGTTGGCCTGCGCAAAGCGGGGCTAGTGCAGTAATGACGCCACAAAGCCCGGCCGCGTTGCGATAATGAAAGGGAGGAACGATGCTTCGGACACCAGTTCGCCTCGCGTTCTTGACCGCGTTGTTAGCTGCGCTTTCTTTGGTCACAGCCATTGCCGACGACGCGCAGATTAAGCGCGGCGAATACCTCGTCACGATCGGCGGATGCAATGACTGCCACACGCCGGGTTACTTCTTCGGAAAGCCCGACATGTCGCGCTTCTTGGCGGCTCGGACGTAGGCTTCGAGATTCCTGGTCAGGGTGTTTTTGTCGGCCGCAACATCACGCCAGACAAGGAGACCGGGATTGGCAGTTGGACCCCCGAGCAGATCGTTGCCGCGATTCAGACGGGCGAACGGCCGGACGGCCGCATCCTTGCGCCGATTATGCCTTGGCACGCTTTTGCGCATATGACGGCCGATGACGCAACGGCGATCGCAGCGTTCCTTCAAAGCGTGAAGCCGGTGGGCAACCAGGTCCCGGGCCCGTTCAAACCGGGGGAAAAGGTCTCGAGCTTCATGTTCCGGATCATGCCGCCGGGCGAAACCGCAGCCGCGGCGCCGAAATAGGCCCGGGTCCGACCAGCAACGAAATTCGGCGTCACGGTCTCGAATCCGAGGGTGTGGCAGGGCAGTCATTGCCCAGACATGCGCGTCGGCGGCGTCCCTGTCACCGTCGAAGTTGTGAACGGGCGGGCGGAGTGGTTCGATCGCGACCTGACCGACATTTTTGCCGTGCAGGACGACGTCACACAGCAAATTGTCGACGCGCTCGCACTCAACCTGACGGAGGGCGACCAGCAACGGCTTGCGACCGAGCAAACCGACAACCTGGAGGCGTATGACTGCTTTCTGCATGGCCGAGAGCAGGTGTGGCGGTTCACGAAGGCGGAAAACATCCAGGGCCGGGAACTGTTGCAGCGGGCCATCGAACTCGACCCGAAATTCACTCCCGGCTATGCGTTCCTCGCCTTCGCAAACATGCTGGACTACAGAAATCAGTGGAGCCCGTCGTGGCCAACAGCATTGGCGCAAGCGGAAAAGTTTGCGACACGGGCAGTAGCGCTCGACGATGGATATCCTTGGGCGCATTGGGCGCTGGGCATCGTCGAAGTGTTTTCGCGACGGCACGACGTGGCCATCCGCGAGGCTAAACGCTTGATCGCCCTCGCTCCCAATCTTGCCCAGGGGCACGAAAATCTCGGCTATGCACTGCATTATTCCGGCAGGTCGGCGGAGGCACTCGCGTGTTTCGACCGGGCAATGGCCTTGAACCCGTATTATCCGGACGTATACCTCCACTTCCAGGCACAAGCGATGTTCCAGTTGCGCAGGTACCAAGAGGCAATCGGCATCCTGAAGCGGCGACTTGTGCGGAACCCTGGCACCGACGTATCACGTGCGCTCCTGGCGGCGAGCTACGGCCATTTGGGCCGCTTCGTTGCCGCCGATCACCGCCCGCATCTCCGGGGACCCTTTCGAGATCCGGGGGCTTGAGCTACGTGTGACAGATGCCATCAACAAGTCGGAGAACATTGACGAAGAGACCCAAATCATTTCATTTGATATTGATTTCATTGTCTTTTTCGCGGGGCCAAAATCAAAAGCCTTCCCGTATCCTCCCGCCACCGACGGCCCGACCATATTGAAAACCACCGATACTTGGCTAGGGGACCTTCACCCCAGGCGGTTCGAACATGCGGGGCACCCGCTCGCGCGGTTTCGCGATTGGCTAGACGGTGAGCGTCGATGGCGTGGAAGATCAGGAGCGACAGGTGGCGATCCACTTCTGAGCATGAAGGATCAACCAGCATTCCATAACCGTCCTTCGCATCCGGCAGAGCGCTGCGTGAGCGCATGATCGAAGACATATCCGTGCGTGGCTTCACCGAGGATACGCGCCGTGACTCCACGCGTTGCATGAAGGCGCTTGGGGCCTTCATCAGCCGCTCGCCCGACTCGGCGACGGCAGAAGATCTTCGACGGTTCCAGTCGCAAAAGACGCGGGCCGACATACGACCGTCAGGCTAAACTTTGCAACACAATCCTAGGTCCAAATGCCCTCGCTGTGCTTTTCGACATAGGCCGCAAGACCCAGCGTATGGTCGCGGCAAAGCTGCTCTGCCAGTTCAGTGTCTCGCTTTTCCAGCGCGTCAATGATCGCCAGGTGATCTTTGATGGATTGGCTTGCCCGATCGTCACGGCCGATTGTGATCTTGCGGATACCGCGCACATGCAGAAGGATGTTCTCCGTCATTTCCTGCAGGATCTTCGAGCCGGTCATCTTGATCAGCGTCTGGTGAAACTGGATGTTGGCTTCCGAGTATTCACTGAGATAGTCCGCCGGTTTGTGACCGTCATGGAACTTCTCGAAAATCTTGCGAAGCTGCTCAATCTCCTTGCGGCTTGCGTTGAGCGAAATCAATCGCGCGGCCATTCCTTCGAGAGCCGCCCAAACCTGGATCATTTCGATCACTTCCTGTTTGGTCTTACGCAGCACTACGATGCCGCGGCGAGATATCGACTTAACAAAGCCCTGCTGCTCAAGCATCGCGATCGCCTCGCGGATTGGCGTTCGGCTCACCCCTAGGCGCTCCGCGAGTTGACGCTCGTCGAGCCACGTGTCCTCGGTGGTGCCATAAACATCCATATTGGCGATCGCTTCCTTCAGCGTCGCGTAAATACGTCTCTTGAAATTGGGCTCGGCGGCCAACGGCCCCAATACGAGTCCGGGAGTCGCTTCTTCGGCAAGCGGCCAACGCGTTTGGCTTCTCCCACTCATGACAAGGCACCTCTCGTTTGAAGTCGAACTGGCATGTATCTGGCATGTATAATGCCATATCTGTTGAGGTACGGTCATTCTCAAGGATGAAACGAGTTGTCCAGCGTTATCGCTTGCCTCCCCAACCAGGCGGTCAGCCGGCCTTGGAAAGAATCGGCTGACGCGCCGGCCCCCCCAGCAGTTCGGCCAGCGTCGTACCGAGGCGCGCTGGTGTGGGCGAGATACGGATTCCTGCCGCCTCCATCGCCGCGATCTTGTTTTCGGCGCCGCCCTTGCCGCCGGAAATGATCGCGCCGGCATGGCCCATACGGCGTCCGGGAGGGGCGGTGCGGCCGGCGATAAAGCCGACCGTCGGCTTGGAGCGCCCGCGCCGGGCTTCGTCACGCAGGAACTGCGCGGCCTCCTCCTCGGCCGAGCCGCCGATTTCGCCGATCATAACAACGGATTCGGTGGCGGGATCGGCAAGGAACAGTTCGAGCACTTCGATGAATTCCGTTCCCTTGATCGGATCGCCGCCAATGCCGACCGCCGTGGTCTGACCGAAGCCCTGCTTCGAGGTCTGGAAGACGGCCTCATAGGTGAGCGTGCCGGAGCGCGAGACGATGCCGACGGAGCCCTGCTCGAAGATCGAGCCGGGCATGATGCCAATCTTGCATTCGCCCGCAGTGATCAGGCCCGGGCAGTTCGGCCCGATCAGCCGCGACTTCGAGCCGGAGAGCGCGCGCTTCACCTTTTGCATGTCGAGCACGGGGATGCCCTCGGTGATGCAGACTATGAGCGGAATTTCGGCCTGGATCGCTTCGCAAATCGCGTCGGCCGCACCGAAGGGCGGCACATAAATGACTGTCGCATCCGCACCCGTTGCTTCGCGCGCCTCCATCACCGTGTCGAAGACCGGGAGCCCGAGATGGCTCGAGCCGCCCTTCCCCGGCGAGACGCCGCCGACCATCTTCGTACCGTACTTGATCGCCTGCTCGCTGTGGAAGGTGCCGGTCTTGCCGGTGAACCCCTGGCAGAGTACGCGGGTGTTCCTGTCGATGAGAATGGACATCAGTTAAGCCCTCCGACGGCACTCACGATTTTCTGGGCGGCGTCATCGAGATCGTCGGCGGGAATGACGTTGAGCCCGCTCTGCTTGAGGATCTGTTTGCCGAGTTCGACATTGGTGCCTTCGAGCCGCACCACCAGCGGCACCTGGAGGCCCACTTCCCTCGCCGCCGTCACGACGCCTTCCGCGATCACGTCGCATCGCATAATGCCGCCGAATATGTTGACGAGGATACCCTTCACATTGGGATCGGCGGTGATGATCTTGAAGGCGGCCGCCACCTTCTCGGTCGTCGCGCCGCCGCCGACATCGAGAAAGTTCGCCGGCTCGGCGCCGTAGAATTTGATGATGTCCATGGTTGCCATTGCGAGGCCCGCGCCGTTCACCATGCAGCCGATATTGCCATCGAGCGTGACATAGGAGAGATCATATTTGGAGGCCTCGATCTCCTTGGCATCTTCCTCCGTCTCGTCGCGCAGAGCCGCGATGTCGGGATGACGCGCAAGCGCGTTGGAGTCAAAGCCAACCTTGGCGTCGAGGCAGCGCAATTTCCCGTCCTTCGAGACGATCAGCGGATTGATCTCCAGCATCTCCATGTCATTTGCGGTGAAGGCCGCGTACAGGCTTTCGGCTAGCGCCTGCGCCTGTTTGGCCAGGTCGCCGTCAAGCCGGAGCGCCTTGGCCACCGCGCGACCGTGATGCGGCATGACGCCGGTGGCTGGATCGACCGGGAAGGTGACGATTTTCTCAGGCGTGTCGCGCGCGACCTGCTCGATGTCCATGCCACCCTCGGTGGACACCACAAAGGAGACGCGGCTGGTGACGCGGTCGATGAGAAGCGACAGATAGAACTCCTGCTCTATTTCGGAGCCCTCCTCGACATAGATGCGGTTGACGTGCTTGCCGGACGGACCGGTCTGAAGGGTCACCAGCGTGTTGCCAATCATCTCGGCCGCGTCGGCGCGGACGTCTACAAAGGATTTGGCAAGGCGAACGCCGCCCTTGGCGTCGGCGGAAAGCTCCTTGAACTTGCCCTTGCCGCGCCCGCCAGCATGAATCTGTGCCTTCACGACATATACGCGACCGGGCAGCTTGCCCGCGGCCTCGGCGGCTTCTTCGATGGTTGTGGCAGCAAAGCCTTGCGGAACCGGTACGCCGAAGGACCGCAACACCTCCTTGGCCTGGTATTCATGGATGTTCATCGAGGAAAACCCCTGAAAGATTTGCACATTTCGAATGGCCCGGCGCGACGCGCCGGGGAGCGATGATGCGCCGAGATCCGGTTTCAGATCAGAGCAGGCCTGCACCCCGTGCCCATTTGTACTTGGCGCCGAGCACCTCGACGGGAAGTTCGGTCGAATAGGCGTAGGCTGGAATGCCATGCTGGTAGAGGTATTCAGCCGCCTCCTCGACCTCCACGTCGCCGGCCAGCGATGCGACCATCGGCTTTTCAATACCCTTGGCCGCCATCTCTTCCTTCACCTCGACCATCAGTTTTGCAAAGACCATCGGCGGCGTCACGATCGTGTGCCAGTAGCCGAGGATCAGCGCGTGAATACGGTCGTCCTCAAGCCCTAGCTTGACGGTGTTTTTGTAGGTCTGCGGCGGCTCGCCGCCGGTAATGTCGACGGGGTTGCCGGCAGCACCGAAGGGCGGAATGAATTTGCGGAATGCGGTATCCAGGTCGGCCGGCATCGACATCAGGCTCAGCCCGTTGTCCACGCAGGAATCCGACAGCAGCACACCGGAACCGCCCGCACCCGTGATGATGACGACATTCTCGCCCTTCGGCGTCGGCAGCACCGGCACTCCGCGCGCGAACTCGAGCAACTGCCGCAACGAGCGCGCGCGAATGACGCCGGACTGCTTAAAGACGTCCTCGTAGATCTTGTCGTTGCCCGCCAGGGCCCCGGTATGCGACGACGCCGCCTTCGCGCCGGCCGAAGTGCGCCCCGCCTTCAGGACGACGATGGGCTTCTTCTTGGACACACGCTTGGCCGCCTCGGCAAAGGCGCGACCGTCCTTCAGGTCCTCGCAGTGCTGGGCGATGATGCTGGTATGTTCGTCCTGCTCGAAGAAGGCGAGCAGGTCGTCCTCGTCTATGTCCGACTTGTTGCCGAGGCCGACGATTGCCGAAACGCCCATCTTCGCCGACCGCGAGAAGCCGATGATGGCCATGCCGATGCCGCCCGATTGCGACGACAGCGCCGCCGAACCCTTCACGTCATAGGCGGTACAGAAAGTGGCGCAGAGATTGGCGGGCGTGTAATAGAAGCCGTAAATGTTCGGCCCCATGAGCCGGACATTGTACTTGCGGCCTATCTCGACGATCTCTTCCTGCAGTTCCGGCGCGCCGGCTTCCGCAAACCCGGATGGGATCAGCACCGCGCCCGGAATGCTCTTTTCGCCGCACTCGGTGAGCGCGCCGGCGACGAACTTGGCCGGAATGGCGAAAACCGCCGTATCGATCGTGCCGGGCACATCCTTGACGCTGCGATAGGCCTTGTAGCCCAGGATTTCTTCGGCCTTGGGGTGGATCGGATAGATCTCGCCCTTGTAGCCACCATTGATGAGGTTCTTCATTACCGAATTGCCGATCTTGCCGTCCTCGGCGGAGGCGCCGATCACGGCAACGGCCTGCGGCCGCATGATGCGGTTCATTGCCTTGATGATGTCGTCTTGGCTGTGACGCGGGCGCGGTGCAGGCTGGTTGTAATCGACCACAATGCGCACATCCGCGGCAATCGCGCCGTCCTTGGTAGCGAAAACCGGATTGAGGTCGAGTTCGGAAATTTCCGGGTAGTCGTTCACGAGCTGCGAAACGCTCACGATCATGTCGGCAAGGGCGTCGCGATTGACCGGATCGCCCCCGCGAACGCCTTTCAACATCTCCGCCGCCTGGATGCCGTCGAGCATCGAAAGCGCCTCCTCGCGCGTTACCGGCGCAAGGCGGAACGTGATGTCCTTCAAGACTTCGACCAGCACACCCCCGAGGCCAAAGGCGACAAGTTTGCCGAAGGAGCCGTCGGTGACGGCGCCGATGATGACCTCCTGGCCGCCGGTCAGCATCTGCTGGACCTGTACGCCGGAGATCTGGGCATTGGCCTTGTAGGCCTTTGCGTTAGCGATGATCTTCTCATGGGCGGTCCGCGCCTCGTCGGCCGATTTGACGCCGACGATGACACCACCGGCTTCCGTCTTGTGGAGGATGTCCGGCGAAACGATCTTCATGACCACCGGGAAGCCCATGCCGGACGCCAGCTTGGCTGCTTCCTCCGCGCTGCCGGCGACACCCTCCTGCGGAACCTTGATGCCATAGACATCGCATAGCAGTTTGCCTTCCGGCGCGGTGAGCGCCTGGCGCTCCTCGGCCTTCACCTTGTCCAGCACGTTACGGACAGCGACTTTGTCGAGCATGATATCCTCCATGATGATCGCCGGTGGTGGGCGGTATCGTCGAATTCGAGCTACCGGCAGCACTTAGACGGAAGCCGTGTCGTTGCTTTGGCATTTTGTATACCAGAAGAAAGCTGTCAAGCCTTTCCTGTTCAGGGCGTTTGTCCCGCGGTTACTATCGCCGCGCGTCGGCGCAGCACTAGGCCGAAAGCCATCACGCCGATGCAGGTCAGATATGGAAGCGCCACAGGAAGCCACGAAACTTGCGCGGCAATCCATGGGCCGACAATCGGGTCATGTGCTGCGAGCCCGCCGGCGATCCAGCCGAGGAGCCCTGATCCGGCGACAGCAAGCAACGGAACGCGATCCAGCAGCCACAGCATCATGGCGCTGCCCACAACCATCAGCGGGATGGAGATGGCGATGCCAAGCGCAAGCAGCATCACGCTGCCTTTGGCCGCGGCGGCGACCGCGAGGACATTGTCCAGGCTCATCACCGCATCGGCGATGGCGACAATGCGGACCGCCTCCCAGAGAGTGGTCGCCTCGTGCTTTCCGGAGGCCGACGCCGTTCCGTCCTGTTCCGAGACGACGAGTTTGATCGCGACCCACACCAGCAGCAACGCGCCCGCAAACTTGAGAAGCGGAATCTCGAGCACATAGACGATGGCGGCGGCAAAGGCGATGCGCAAGGCGATCGCCGCCCCCGTGCCGAGCAGGATGCCCCATTTCCGTTGGTTTGTCGGCAACGATCGGCAGGCGAGCGCGATGACGAGGGCATTGTCGCCCGACAGGACGATATCGATGCCGATAATCTGCAGTAGTCCTGCCCCGAAAGCTGGCGTGCCGAATTCCATGGCTCAGGCTCCACCAGGCGAGAAGCGCCCTCCGCCCCGCAACTTGTCGAGCATGAGGGCAATGAGCGGCCAGAACAGCATGGCCAGGGCCAGGGAGCAGATCGAGCCCACGAGCCAGTTGGACCAGAAGATGGACATGTCTCCTTGCGAGATCAGCATTGATTGCCGGAACGAGCTTTCCGCCATGTCACCCAGTACGAGCGCGAGCACCAGCGGCGCCAGCGGGTAATGAAGCTTCTTGAACACGTAGCCGATGACGCCGAAGAACAGCATGATGACGACATCGAGAAAGGCGTTGTGGACGGTGTAGGCGCCGATGCAGCAGAGCACGATGATCACTGGCGCAATGATCGAGAACGGAATGCGCAGGATCGACGCCCAGAGCGGCACAGTCGTCAGGACGATCAGGAAGCCGATGACGTTGGAAAGATACATCGAGGCGATGAGGCCCCATACAAAATCCTTTTGCTCTATGAACAACATGGGACCGGGCTGCAGGCCCCAGATAAGCAAGCCGCCCAGCATCACCGCCGCGGTGGGCGAGCCGGGGATGCCGAGCGTCAGCATCGGGAGCAGCGCGCTTGTGCCTGCGGCATGAGCCGCCGTCTCTGGCGCCACCACGCCTTCGATCTCGCCCTTGCCAAAATTGCCCGGGTCCTTCGAAAAGCGGCGGGCGAGCCCGTAGCTCATGAACGAAGCTGGCGTTGCGCCACCTGGAGTGATGCCAAGCCAGCAGCCCACGGCCGCTGACCGCAGATAGGTAACCCAGAAACGCGGCAAGCGAATCCAGGTATTCATCACCGAACGCAGCGTGATGGTGGTGCTCTTGCCTCGAAATGACAGTCCTTCCTCCATGGTGAGTAGGATCTCGCCGATTCCGAAGAGGCCGATGACCGCGATCAGGAAATCGAAGCCACGCATGAGCTCGACCGTGCCGAACGTCATGCGCAGTTGTCCGGTGACCGAGTCTAGTCCCACGGCCGCCAGCGCAAAGCCGAGCGTCATGGCGGCCAGCACCTTGAACGGCGACTCGCGACCCATGCCGACGAAACTGCAGAACGTGAGAAGTTGTACGGCGAAGAACTCGGCGGGTCCGAAGCGCAACGCAAAGCCGGCTACCACCGGCGCGAGGAAGGTGATCACTATCACGGCAAGCAGCGCGCCGATGAAGGATGAGGTAAACGCGGCGGTCAGCGCCTCGTCGGCCTTGCCCTGCTGGGCCATGGGATGGCCGTCGAAGGTGGTGGCTACCGACCACGGCTCCCCGGGAATGTTGAACAGGACGGAGGTGATCGCGCCACCGAACAGCGCGCCCCAGTAAATCGAGGAGAGCATGATGATCGCCGCGGTGGGCGACATCGAAAAGGTGAGCGGCAGGAGTATGGCAACGCCGTTTGCGCCACCAAGCCCCGGCAATACGCCGATCAGCACGCCGAGCACAACGCCAACGCACATGTAGACGATATTCATGGGGTCGGCGAGAACGCCAAAGCCGTGAATGAGCGAAAGGAATGCATCCATGGGGATTTCGTCCTCGAATCTTGGTCTAGGGCCCGAATTCTCAGAAGCCGAGTGCAGCCTCCAGCGGACCTTTGGGCAACGGGATCAGAAAGGCGATCTCGAACAGCCAGAAGAGAACGAGGGGGATCGCGATTGCGACGGGCGCAGCCTTGCGGATCGAATATTTGCCCAACCACATCATGAAGAAACAGATGTAGAGAGCGGAGGCGATGTAGATGCCTACGTAGTACATCACAATGAGATACATGACCGTTGGCGCGAGTACCTTGGCCACCAGCAGAAGGGCCGGCTTGGTCACGAAATTGGAAAGATCGGCCGTGCGACTGAACAGGTTGATGCCGAAAGTCACTGCACTAGCCGCAAGCAGGATCAAGCCGATGAAGAAGGGAAAGTAGCCGGCCTGCGGACCGTCAAAGGCCCAGCCTGCACCCACGCGGACGCTGTCATACATGACGATCGCAGCGACCAGCATCAAGAGGCCGGCAACGACGAGTTCCATCGTTTTCATTGTAACCGTAAGCCCCGCGTCGCTGACCGGGGTGGTCTTTTCCCCGTCGCCGGGCAAGCTTTCGGGAACGAGGTTCTGCTCGCGCTCCATGAACATCCGTGCCTCCTATAGAAGGTGCTGTTGCGATATCGGGCGGGCGGTCCGAGGCTTTGCCGGCCCCGGACCGGTGGCGCCTTCAGTTGGCGGCGATAAAACCCGCTTTGGTCATCAGGTCCTTGTGCAACACGGCTGCATCAGCAACCCACTTTTTGTATTCATCCCCGCTCAGGAAGGTCTGAGTAAACGCGCCCTTCGCCATGAAGTCTTTCCATTCCTGGGTTTCGCGTACCTTTTGGAACAGCCCGACATAGTAGTCGACCGCTTCCTGGCTGACGCCCGGAGACATGAAGATGCCGCGCAGCATCTGGTATTCGATGCCGACGCCAGCTTCCTTGCAGGTCGGGATATCCTGCCATTTCGCCGTACCTTGTGCCTCGATACGCGAGGCGGCGAAGACACAGAGCGGCCGCAGGTTACCGGCTTGCCAGAAAGAAACAGCCTCGATCGGGTTGTTGACCGTTGAATCGATGTGCCCGCCGACCAGCTGCTTGGCGACGTCGCCGCCGCCCTTGAACGGCACATAGGTGAGCTTCTTGCCGGCGACCTGCTCGATCGCCACGGTGACGATCTGATCCTCCTGCTTCGAACCGGTGCCGGCCATCTTGAACTGGCTGTCGGCGCCCGCCTTCACGGCATCGACATAGTCTTTGGCGGATTGGTAGGGCGAGCTCGAATTCACCCACAGGACGAAGTTGTCGAGCGCCAGCATGGAGACCGGCGTCAAGTCTTCCCAGCTGAATGGCACGCCGGTGGCGAGCGGTGTCGTGAACAGGTTGGATAGCGTGATGATGATCTTGTGCTCGTTGCCGGCCGAGCCCTTGACATCCATGAAGCCCTCGGCGCCGGCGCCGCCGGATTTGTTGATGACTACCATGGGCTGATCCATAAGCTGGTGCTTCTGAATGACGCCCTGGATCATTCGCGCCATCTGATCGGCGCCGCCGCCGGTACCAGCAGGAATGATGAACTCGACGGTTTTCTTCGGTTTCCACTCCGCCCAGGACGGGCCTGCCGCCGCAAAACCAAAAATAGCCACCGTCGTCAGCGCCGTCGCCAGCGTCTTTGCAAGTTTCATGTTAGCTTCCTCCCAGGTTGCTGAATGGCCACGGCCGCCCGTTATTTTTTCCGTGCCGCTGTTAAGTAGAGCCTCCCGTTGCCCAAAGCCCAACTCTCGACGGGGCTAAATTCCTCCTCAGTTGGTATACTGAATGCCAAGGAAACGAACTGTAACAGACATCAGCCGCGAATCAAGCCCAGTTTTTGGCCGATTTCGCGGGTTTGACTTTTGGTATTTATTATGCCAGAGATCACTAACACCCGATCCGCAGAAAAGGGGTCTGGCGCTTCTCGTGGGGTGCCACGTCGCCAAGCGCCTGAGACGAAAGGGCAAGGGAGGACTTATGGTGCTCGTCGCCAAAGTTGAACAAGCACGATTGGGAGGCGACGACGTCATCCCGCGCGACAGCCACATCATAGACATCGTTGACGGTCGCTTCGACGCGGGATGAGGACCGCGCCAGGTGCGGACCGTTGTCCGCGCTCCAGGGAACATGGCGGAAATTGATACAGCGAAAGATCTGGGAGAGAGCGGAATGTCCGCGATGATACAAAGCATAGACGCGAATACAGCCGGCGCCGAGCATGAGCTCACCGACGGCTTCCATCTCATCATCGATGCGCTCAAGCTCAACGGCGTCAAGACGATCTACGGAGTGCCCGGCATCCCGATCACAGATTTCGGCCGCATGGCGCAGGCTGAAGGCATCCGCGTCATCTCGTTCCGGCACGAACAGCATGCCGGCAACGCGGCGGCGATCGCCGGTTTCCTGACGAAAAAGCCCGGCATCTGTCTGACGGTGTCGGCCCCGGGCTTCCTCAACGGCCTGACGGCGCTGGCCAATGCCACCACCAACTGCTTTCCAATGATCCTGATCTCGGGCTCGTCCGAGCGCGAGATCGTCGACCTGCAGCAGGGCGACTACGAGGAGATGGACCAGTTGGCCATCGCTAAGCCGCTCTGCAAGGCAGCCTTCCGCGTGCTGCATGCCGCCGACATCGGCATCGGCGTGGCGCGCGCGATCCGGGCCGCCGTTTCCGGACGTCCTGGAGGCGTCTACCTCGATCTGCCCGCCAAGCTTTTCGGCCAGGTGATGGACGCCGAGGCTGGGGCCAACTCGCTCGTCGAGGTCATCGATCCGGCCCCGGCCCAGCTTCCAGCTCCGGGCGCCGTGAAACGGGCCCTCGATGTGCTGAAGGGCGCCAAGCGGCCGCTGATCATTCTTGGCAAGGGCGCCGCCTACGCGCAGGCGGATGACCAGATCCGCGCCCTGATCGAAAAGAGCGGCGTTCCGTTCCTGCCGATGAGCATGGCCAAGGGCCTTCTGCCCGACACGCATCCGCAGTGCGCGGGCGCCGCCCGTTCCACGGTGCTGAAGGACAGCGACGTGGTCATGCTGATCGGCGCCCGCCTCAACTGGCTGCTGTCGCACGGCAAGGGCAAGACCTGGGGCGATGCGCCGAAAAAATTCATCCAGATCGATATCGAGCCGAAGGAGATGGACTCCAACGTCGAGATCGCCGCGCCGCTGGTCGGCGATATCGGCTCCTGCGTGTCGGCGCTTCTTGAGGGCATTGGCGACACATGGCAGGCTCCCCCTTCGGACTGGATCGACGCCGTCAATTCGAAGCGGGAAGAAAACATCGCCAAGATGGCGCCACGGCTGATGAAGAATTCGGCCCCGATGGATTTCCACGGCGCGCTCGGCGTGCTGCGGACCGTTATCCGGGAGCGGCCGGACGCGATCCTCGTCAATGAAGGCGCCAACACGCTCGATCTGGCGCGCGGCATCATCGACATGTATCGACCGCGCAAGCGGCTGGATGTCGGCACCTGGGGTGTCATGGGCATCGGCATGGGCTTCGCCGTGGCCGCCGCCATCGAGACCGGAAATCCGGTGCTCGCGGTGGAAGGCGACTCGGCCTTCGGCTTCTCCGGCATGGAGGTCGAAACCATCTGCCGGTACAATCTGCCGGTCTGCGTGGTGGTCTTCAACAACAACGGCATCTATCGCGGCACCGACGCCAACCCCACGGGCGGTACCGACGCAGCGACCACGGTGTTCGTCAAGGACGCGCGCTACGACAAGATGATGGAGGCGTTTGGCGGAGTTGGCGTCCACGTGACGACACCCGATGAACTGAAGCGCGCCGTCGACACGGCGATCGACTCCGGCAAGCCGACGCTTATCAACGCGGCGATCGACCCGGCCGCCGGCAGCGAGAGTGGCCGGATCGGCAATCTCAATCCGCAGAGCATATTGAAAAAGAAATAAGGAGCATGCCCATGAAAGCGCTTGAAGGCGTTCGCATCCTCGACTTCACTCATGTGCAGTCCGGCCCGACCTGTACGCAGCTCCTCGCATGGTTTGGCGCCGACGTGATCAAGATCGAGCGCCCGGGAACGGGCGACATCACGCGCGGACAATTGCAGGACATCCCCAAGGTGGACAGCCTGTATTTCACCATGCTGAACCACAACAAGCGCTCGGTCACCCTCGACACCAAGAACCCCAAGGGCAAGGAAGTGCTCGAGCGGCTCATCAAGGAATGCGACGTACTGGTCGAAAACTTCGGGCCAGGCGTGCTCGACCGCATGGGCTTTCCCTGGGAAACAATCAACAAGCTCAACCCGAAGATGATCGTCGCTTCGATCAAGGGCTTCGGCCCCGGCCCCTACGAAGACTGCAAGGTCTATGAGAATGTGGCGCAATGCACAGGCGGCGCGGCCTCGACCACCGGCTTCCGCGACGGTCCGCCCCTGGTCACCGGAGCACAGATCGGCGATTCCGGTACCGGGCTGCATCTCGCGCTCGGCATCGTCACCGCGCTTTATCAGCGCACCCACTCCGGCAAGGGCCAGCGCGTCACCTGCGCGATGCAGGACGGCGTGCTGAACCTCGCGCGCGTCAAATTGCGCGACCAGCAGCGCCTCGCGCACGGACCGCTGAAGGAATACAGCCAGTTCGGCGAAGGGGTCCCATTCGGCGCCGCCGTGCCGCGTGCCGGCAACGATTCAGGCGGCGGCCAGCCCGGCCGCATCCTGAAGTGCAACGGTTGGGAACAGGATCCCGACGCCTACATTTATTTCATCACGCAGGCGCCGGTGTGGGAGAAAATCTGCGACATCATCGGCGAGCCCACCTGGAAGACCGATCCGGAGTACGCGACGCCGCCAGCGCGCCTGCCGAAGCTGAACGCGATCTTCGCGCGCATCGAACAATGGACGATGACCAAGACCAAGTTCGAGGTGATGGAGATCTGCAACGCCGTCGACATCCCGGTTGGCCCGATCCTTTCCATGAAAGAGCTTGCCGAGGATCAGTCGTTGCGCGCCACCGGCACAGTGGTCGAGGTCGATCACCCGACGCGCGGAAAATATCTGTCCGTGGGCAATCCGATCAAATTGTCGGACAGCCCCTCGGAGGTGAAACGCTCGCCGCTTCTCGGCGAGCATACCGAAGAAATCCTCAGCCAAGTGCTCGGTTATGACGATAAGGGGATAGCCGAATTGAACGATTCCGGAGCGCTCGGCATGCCGCGGCAGATCGCGGCCGAGTAATTCTTGCGGCTAAAATGGATGGCGCTTGCCACCGATTGAAGCTGGCCGACGCAGGCTGAGCTTCCAACGTGTCGACAGCAAACGGAATAAGGGAGAGGCGGCCGTGAACCTGCACGAGTTCCAGTCCAAGATCCTGCTGTCGTCCCGCGGCGTGCACGTGCCCGAGGGGAAGGCTGTATCGACGAAAGAGGAGGCACGGGATACAGCGCGTGACCTCAAGGCAGCGGGCTTTGCAGTCAAAGCGCAAATCCGGGCTGGCGCGCGCGGCCGTGCCGGCGGCGTGCGTCTCGTCTCCTTGCCGGAAGAGGCGATGGCTGCGGCAGGCGATCTGCTTGGTCGACGTCTCGCTACCGAACAGACGGCGCCAACTGGCCACCTCGTGCGCAAGGTCCTGGTCGAAACCGCCGTAGAGCCCCTGCAAAGCCTCTATCTTTCGCTTTTTATCGGTGCCGCAACCGCCGAAATCGTCCTTCTCGCAGCGTGTGAAGGGGGCGACGATATTGAGCAGAGGATTCAGAACGGGCAAACCCGGTTCGAGCGGCTCGCCCTTGGCGCGGAACAGACGCTCGACAAAACGGCGGCGGCCGGGCTGGGCGCTCGTCTGGGCCTCGCCGCAGGCTTGATTCCGCCGTTCGTCGAGCTTCTCGGGCAACTGCGGGACGCCTTTTTGGAACTGGATGCCACCTTGATCGAGATCAACCCTCTTGCTGTGGTCGAACCAGGCCGTTTCGTGGCGGTGGATGCCAAGATCACGATCGACGACAATGCACTGTTTCGGCATCCCGACCTGATGGCGTTGCGGGAAGAGTCCGAGAGCGACGCGGTTGAGGTTGCGGCGCAAAACCGCAACCTCAACTATCTAGCTCTCGATGGCGATATCGGGCTTGTAGTCAATGGCGCGGGGCTTGGTCTCGCGACGCTCGACATGGTACGAGCAGCCAACGGCAGGCCAGCGAATTTCATGGACATCCGCACCACCGCCACCAGTCTTGACGTGGCCCATGGCTTTGCTCTGCTACTCGGCAATCCAGCGGTGCGATCGATTCTGGTCAATGTCCATGGCGGCGGCATGCAACCTTGCGACACGATCGCGGACGGCCTCGGCATCGCCATGCGCCGGAACAGGCGCTCATTGCCCATCGTCGTGCGCTTGGCCGGCAACAATGCCGAGTACGCAAGGTTCCGTTTTGCCAATTTCGGCTGCAAGGTGATCGACTGCCCGGATATGTGGACAGCGGTGACGCGTGCTGTCAGTGCTGCACAATCCGGAGAGAGCCAGCCATGACCATTCTCGTCGACCACGATACGCGTGTTATCTGTCAGGGCATGACCGGCTGGGCCGGAACGCACTATTCCGCCGCGATGCTCGAATACGGCACTCGCATCGTCGGTGGCGTGAGGCCAGGCAAGGCCGGCACCCGTCACTTGAACCTGCCGATCTTCGACACCGTTGCTGCAGGGATGGCCGAAACGGACGCAAATGCCAGCATGGTGTTCGTGCCGCCAAGCAACGCAGCGGCAGCCATGATCGAGGCGATCGAGGCGGGCATGCCATTGGTCGTGGCGTTGACTGAGCGTGTTCCTGTGCGGGACATGATTCGCGTGCGCGATGCCCTTAAACAGGGTGCGACCATTTTGGTTGGGCCGAACTCGCAAGGCGTCCTGGCTCCAGACGTCTGCAAGATCGGCGTGATGACGACCGGCCGGGCGCGCAGAGGCACCATCGGCATCATGTCGCGCTCCGCCTCGCTGACCAGTGAAGTGATCGCACAAGTGAGCGATGCCGGTCTTGGCCAGTCGACCACCGTAGGCATCGGCGGCGACGCCATCCACGGACTAGGCATGCGCGAATGTCTGGAACTTTTTCTCGCAGATCAGGACACGCGCGGCGTGGTCGTTATCGGCGAGATCGGCGGCTCGGAGGAAGAGGAGCTGGCAGATTTCGTCGCAGCAGTTAAGCCCCGGATTCCGGTGGTCGCGCTCATCGTCGGCCGTTATGCACCGATCGAACACCGCATGGGGCATGCAGGTGCCATCGCGCAGGGTTTGGCCGGGGACGCCGAGAGCAAGATTCGTGCGCTTCAGGCCGCGGGCGTCATCATAGCGGAGAGCCCGCACTTGGTTGGCGCGACGATGCGCGAAGCGTTGTTCGTCACCGCCTGAGGTCTCCCCTCCCGCTGGAACTGCCCCCGAAAGGCACATGCCTCAAGCACGCCGTCACTGAACAATTGTATTGCACAGCGTACCTATTCCCTCGATCGTCACCGAGACGGTACTTGCCGCGTCCTTCAGCGAACCGACGCCGAGCGAGGTGCCACAGCAGATCAGGTCGCCCGGCAGAAGGGTCATGTCTTTCGAAAGAGCGCTGACGAGACGCTCAGGCCGAAAGATCATGTCGTCGAGCGGATAGTTCTGCCGCTCCACACCGTTGACTTCGGTCCGCACGCTGAGCCCGCTCAGGTCGAGATCAGTGGCGATAATAGGGCCGAAAGGCCCGAAACCGTCGAAACTCTTGGCGCGCGCCCACTGCGCGAAGTTCTTGTCGCGCGCGATGATGTCGCTTGCAGTGAGATCATTGACGCAGGTGTAGCCGAAGATTGCCGCGGCCGCCGCCTCGTCGGAAGCGTTCGCGCAGATGCAGCCGATCACAATGCCGAGTTCACCTTCGAAGACGATGCGTTCGGCATATGACGCCGGCCGGCTGATGACGGCGCCGGGTGCCGCAACGCTTGAAACCGCCTTCAGGAGGTAAAGCGGCTCCACCGGTTCTGGCACAGAGAGCTTGGCAACGAGTTGCCGGAAATTGTTCCAGAGCGCAATGATTTTAGAGGGCTGGCAGGGCGGCAGCAGCCGCACCGCGGTGAGCGGGCGGCGCACGTACGTTGGCTGTGGGTCGTCGAACATCGTTCCGGTGTGGACCAAAATGTCCTCGCCCATAAGGCAGCCGAAGCGCTCCTCGCCGTCATCCTCAAACCGGACCCACTGCGACATCTTTCCCTCCCTAGCCTGGCCACATGCTCCCGCGCACCTTTGCGCGATCTCAGTGATCCAACAGCCTTGGTGATTTCTTGGTCGACTTCTTAGCGCCGGCCAAGAGCATCATGATGGACCTTGTGCGGCGAAGCCGCAGAGGGCTCTCGCCCAGGCGGCAAAAGAACTCAGGAAGCCATCCGCTGTTTGGCCGGATGTTCTTTGGGAAAGGTCGGGTAGAGCCCTTTCACCCTCCCCATCTGCTGGGCAAGCCCAAGGACGCTGTCGATGAAAGGTGTCTCGATGCCGGCAAGCCTCCCCATTTCCTGCACAGAGGTAAGGAGCGCGTCGAGCTCGATGGGGCGGCCCTTGTCCACATCCTGCAGCATGGAGGTACGGTGAGCGCCGACACCGGCCGCGCCACTGATCCGACGCTCCACATCGACACGGAAAGTTGCGCCGAACTTCTCGCCAATCCCCTGCGCCTCTAGCATCATGTTTCGCGCCAGAGCGCGGGTGCCCGGATCGGTGGCAACAACATCCAGCGTCGCCCCGGTCAGCGCCGAGATCGGATTGAAGCAGAGATTGCCCCAGAGCTTGATCCAGATGTCGTTGCGAATGTCGTCATAGAAGCGCGGCGTGAGGCCGCCGGCCTCCATTGCCGCCGCGAGCCGCTTCACGCGCTCGCTGTCGCTGCGATCCGGCTCGCCGAGGCCGAACTGATTGCCGTAGATATGCCTGACGACGCCAGGCTCGGTAATTTCGGTTGCGGGATAAACAGTAGCCCCGATCGCACGCTGGGGACCGATGACGTTCCACTGCCGGCCGCCGGGGTCTACGCTCTCGAGCCGCATATCGTCGAACTTCGACCCGAGACCGTAGAAGTACCACCAGGGAATGCCGTTCTGCGCGGTCACGACAGCGGTATGGGGACCAAGCAACGGCACCATCTGCTCGGCCGCCTCCCAGGCCTGATGCGCCTTGAGCGCGACGATGACATAGTCCTGGGGGCCGAATTCGCGCGGATCGCTGGAAGCGGCCATATGCTGCACGATCTCCTCGCCTTCCTTGACAAGCCGGAGACCGTTCTGCTGGATTGCCCTCAGATGAGGGCCGCGGGCAATCAGCGAAACCTCAGCGCCACCGGCTTTCAGCATCACCGCCAAATAGCCCCCGATGGCCCCTGCCCCATAGATACAGATCTTCATCCTTCCTCCTCCATCCCTGACACTCACGGTCTCAGCCTACGAGCATGAAACAGGCGGATTCATTCCCCTTCGACGTCTTTTGGGTAAGCTGTCGGCAGCGCTCCCCCAAGACCCGTTCCACCCGCGCTTCGGATTATCATGCCTACCAACTCTGGTATACATTATTCCAGAAAGTACAAAGTATCAATCCCCCGTCTGCCGCCGTAGGGCGATGCTATTCGTTTAGACCTGCGAGTGATCGGTCCTTGGCTGGGGATGCTCTTAGTACCGTGGTAGTGGCTTACGCTAGCATTCCGATGTTCGAGACACTCGGCGCCATTGCGCCAGTGTCTCCACTTGGGAGTTCGAATTGGCTGCCCCATTTGGGCGATAATCCTGTCGGCGACGCGCCAAGCCCTGGCCATGATGGTCAGTGTGGGGTTGGTGCCCGTCCCAGTCGGGAGCGTGAGCTCTCTACCACGTGGCGGTTCTCCGCCTCATGCGCCCGGCACCACTTTTAAAGCGTCGACGTATCGGCGCCGTCGCGCCTGCGGGCGAGTAGCGGCTCAAGCTTTGCGCCGCACGCATGGCTCTTATGCATTGGGGTCCCTCGCTAAAAGCTCAAAGAACCACCATAATTGTTGCACCGCACAATTTCGGGGTCAGGCGATGGGCAGGATAATTCGGAAAACTGGTGAATTCTTCGCCATGATGGGCAGCGCGATGAATGCTGCGGCCGCCGTGGAAACTGGCCGCCGGCCGCGTCCGGGCGATCTACGCCTGCTTGGCATCGATCCGATGCGGTTCAAACACCTCAAGTCGTCCTAGGGCAGATTGCCTCGCAGATAGCGCCCGGCCTCGGGTCCGGCAAAGGGCGGCTTTGCGAAGCAGCGGACACCCCTCCGCCTCATCAAATGACTGACCTCACTCCGATCAGGCACAGGGCGACGCAGCGCCGCACTTTTTGTTGGGCCCATAATGGGCTCAAAACGTTTTGGGCCGAGGCGGCTTTTTCGCAATGAAATCAAATGGCTTTGGTGGGCCCGGAGGGCGCATGATAACATTTGATTTTATTGGCCTTTTCGTGGGCTCAAATCAAAAATCGTCCCGTATCATTCCGTATGGTTCCGCGATTATCACCCGCCGCGACCGGACCGCAGAGCGGAACGCCCGGCCTCGCATGTCGACCACTTCAAAGGCGTCCTGCCTGTCGCTGGCTATGCCGGCTTCGAGCATCTCACCGCGAGGGGAACATCGCTCTCGCTCCTGTAGCGCGCACACCCGCCGCAAGTTCTATGAAGTGGCGCGGGCCACCAACGTGCCAATCGCGATGGAAGACTTGCCAGATCGGCGAACTCCACGCAGTTGAAGTGGGACGTTGGCGGTCAATTGCCCGCGCACTGGCCTGCATCCTGGTGTAGCCGTTCGAAACCAACTATCGACAAGCGTACTGCGTCCCCGACAGCGGCGAAAGCTGCGCTTCGAGCCAGATCTGTGTTGCGCCAGCTAGGCCCACGATTTGCGTTGTAGGGCGGTGGCTGCGCGCCAAGATAGCCGCGGTGTTTTTGCTGTCTGCGGTTCAAGCTAGCTGGCCCGCGCGGTGTGCAAATTTGCTGAGGACCGCAACGAAGAGCCCCGAGTTACAGGCGGATCGTCTACGAGATCCCACACCGTCGATGATCGGTATCGTGATCCTGGCCGTCGTTAAGCATGCGACGCCGCAAGCTCCCTTGGTCCCCAGGATTAACCGGTGAATCGCAGCGGCTTAGAACAAAAACGGTGCAGCCTGAGCGACGCGTACGGTCCATAGGATTCGTCTGAGCGTTGATTTGGGCGCTACCCGATAATCTCGATGCGCCTTTTTCGGCAGACGTCATCGAAGTCGCCTTCGTTCCATGTTGCGAGATAGTTGATCTTGAGATTGCGGTCGTCCAACATTAGCCGTATGAGGCAATCGACCATGCTTAGGGGCCGATGTTCTCGAACCCCAGCCTGAAAGGCCAATTCTAGCGCCCGCTGCCGATAGGGTGCGTCATCGATCCAGCCAATGCGCGGAGATTTAAGTTCGATCTCAACTCGCGATAGAGCAATGTGACGCCTCGCTAGTCTCGTTCGGATTGTCTCGTATGCGACCGGCCAAGGCATGACTATAGAATGGTCGTGGATGAGGTTATAGATCGCGTCCACGTCACCACGACGATCGTGTGCCTCTCGATCGTCCGCAAACGCAAGCCAGATGCACGTATCAACAATGGTGTTCGGCATTACTCTTCTTCGTCGGTTACATCGCCGTCCGGTGAGTAGCCCGTCCACGGTGCTGCCTTGCGTGTGCCAACCACAAATCGACCTTTGTTCAGCCCCGTATTTGGATGACGGTAAATCACGTATATCCGAGAGCGCTTGTCGAACTTGACCCTTTTTTTGAGGTCGGCCTTTAGCTTGTTCGGCAGGGTATCCCCATCGTGTTCGTAGCTAATAGCCGCCAATGCGTCACCACATTCCTTTGGCATTGTGATCGTCAAGCCAAGCGTATAGACCTTCGTAGTCACCCCGAATGCCGAGATCAAAGGATAGCCAGATAATCTGATGGCTCATCGAGTAGTACTCCGCTGCCGACTTATAGCCTTAGATGCGTCGCATTCCGCGTCTTACAACTACGGCCAGTAGCGAATATCGACTTCATTTTCATGAATATTGCCTTGCGTAAGAGGCACCCCGCGAGGTGCGATGAGAATCCCATCGTCGCCGATCAAAGACGTCGAGGCAACAAAGGCGCACATTACCATGCCAAGCTCCACATTCGCGGGCCCCGCCGGCTGGTCTTACTCGGGAATGCTGCCGCGCCACAAGATCAGCTTCAGATCCTCGCCGTCGCTCTCGATCAGACTCGCGTAGATCGGGGCCGGGACGAGGGGTTATTTAGCTTGACAGAGAAATAGTCGTTGCCCTTGGCGAATCGCTCTTGTTCCATGCCGCCTCGAACTCGGTGTCGCCGACCAAGATGCGGCGGCCGGCCTCTTATCGTTGTCCATTGGCAGGCCTGCCTGAAAGATATGGTCAATGGCTCCAGGGGTGCCCACTCCAGTGACGTAGTGCACGGCGAGATGATACCCGGAATACTTGCCAGGGATGAATCCATATGTCACATAGATCGCGTCAGTCACTGGTAGTCCTCCACCGTCTTCTTCAGCATGGCGTAGATACTTTCAAAGAAAGACTTCACTTATCTTCAATCAAGATAGTATGCAACAAAATCTCTATTTGGATATATGAAATGCCAGACGCTACCTAAGTTTTACCGAAACGAAAATACCAGGAACTCTTCGCAGTCGCGCGAATGACATCGATATCGCACTTACCTCTGGGGAATCTTTCCATAAGGGATCTAACAAAATTTTGTAATTTGGGTGATCTTCAGACAAAAGCGCGTCTATCCCGATACGACAGATGTCATTTCGTTGGTACATCGACCGCTTCGATTTCACCGGCACTTCCTTGTCGGATCAATATGGACCCGCCACTATCCCAAAAATTAAGCATCGGTAGCGATGCCAATAATTCTTATTCTTCCACCCGCCCTGTAGCTCCTCTTCGCGAAGACTGCATTGTTCACACTTGCAACGAAACGCCCGCTTTATCGTCGCGTTTGCATGTAAACAAAACTGAAGCTGAGACCAACAGCTCCAAGACCGCGGCCGCAAGCCACGCAGAAATCTGATGTAAAAAGCTAAAAGTAGTCCCCGCCTCAGCCACGAACACTACCGCCGCTATGAATCAGCTGCGATCGCGACCCATTGCCCCCCAGGTGACCCAGGTGAGACGGTAATGAACCAGCCAGCCAAAGAAGCAGGAACACCGGGAAGGCGTCGGGTCAAAAGCGAGATCGGAATGTCTTGACAGTCCAGGACCCATCCCCCTCGTTCATCGTCGCAGTTAAGATCTTGTCGCCGTCCGTTCGAACATTGACGAGGCCATAGATCAGCCCGCCGACAAGCCGTATCTGCGAGAGGCGCTTGCTTTTCTCGGCGGGTCTAAGACCTCCGGGTTTAGTTTCATGATATGTGATAGTGACATTCTGCAGCTGTTCAGGGTCGACTTGCAGGTTTTCGGGCGTGCCGGTTATCTGGCGGTCAATCTCTAATGTCCGCGGATGCCCGAGAGATATCGACCGCGCGAGTTCGGTCGAATAGACGAGTGGCGTAACAATCTCATCCTCTTCGATCGTCAGATACCCGGTCGCGCCGCTGGCGGCAACGATACGGGGTTTTGGATGATCATGGCCTTCCGCGTCCCCGGAACTGATGACCGTCACAGCTGGCTTAATCGCCTGCAGGAATGTGTACGATACGTCTTCGCTGCCGTGGTGGCAGGCCTTGGCAACATCGCACTGAAACTCCAGTCGCCGCCCCTCGTAGGCATCTAGCAAGGCCTGCTGGCTCGCTTTGTTGAGGTCACCGGTGAGAAGGATGCGGGCTCGCCCATAATCCAGACGGGCGAGCACACTGTTTCCGTTGGTTGTCCTGGAATCTGCGCCTAGCTTTAGCAGGCCGGGCCTTTCACCAACCGAAAATTCAACCGGGCCCAGAATGTGAATTCTCACATCGGAACCCGGCCCAAAGGTTGGCAAATACTCAGAACGATCGCTCAGGCGAGTGACGGGTGTCGGTTCTCCGTCAGCCCTTCTGGTCGAAACTACCTTTGCAATGAAGTTCCCCCAGGCGCCCTGAAGTTTCGGGCGGCTAGCCGGGTCAATCCCGTGTTCGGCGGACCCGCGGTCGTCGAGAAGGTCGACATGGAAAGTCCGGCCATTCTCTCGTTCGGTCTCGCCAAGGGTACGATCGGAACCATCTGGTTTCGTCCACCACGAGATGCCGGCATGATAGAACGCCTCTACGGTCGTTCCCGCTACATCAAGCTCGTCCTCTTGCTCTGCGTCCAGAAGGTCAGCCAGGCCTCCGTAGTGATCGAAGTCATTGTGAGAGGATATCATAGCGTCGAGTCGGACATGGTCGAGGCCATAATCCTCGAAGAATTTCCAATCAACGAAATCGGCGGCGCTCTTTCCAGTGTTCTGGGAACCTCTTGGGTGGCCGCCGTCGATCATGATATGTCGAAAGTCGGGAGTCTTAATCAGCATTCCATCCCCTTGCCCAACATCGATAAAATAGACCTCGAGCAGAGATTTTCCACCCTCAAGGGCTTCAGCATCGATCCAACCGTTTCGCTCGCGGCCTCTCGCCCGAACAGGTAGGCGTCCACCTTCCTGCTGACCAAGAAGATGCACGCCATCGCCCCAAAGCAAGAAGCCCTTGGTCTTCTCACCTGACGACTCAACATACAGCGGCGTAGAGTTCGCGCCGATGAACCGGTCGAAATTCACGTCAACCATTGGATACGCTCCACCATCAAAGTAATAGCATCACACCCCAAAAACCGGGTCGATGTAAATGATCTCAACGAGTATTTTTCGCAAATATTCATGAACATTTTGGAGCGACATCCTGGATCGGATTCCTTTCGAGCTAGTGGCGCTTGAAACGCGCCAACGAAGTCACATTACGGGTTAGAAGGTAGCCAACAGCTCTACGACAGGAAGACCGCTCATTGTACGCAACTAGTATTTAGTCGGTTAGCTCCACGAACATGTTCATTCGGCCCATAATGGGCCTTCCGATGACAGCTTCAGATGAAAGCAGGTATGAGGTGTCGAAAGTCCGTTTCCAGCTGCCTACATGCCCGTGATCGGAATAGGCGATCCTCGCCATTCCAGGCCTCAGACCCGGCCATGCCGGAGGTTCTTGACGGGATCGGGTTAGAAGGCCGCAATGCCCGCGGGCCGAGGATCCGGAGGAAACCGTCCTGTTAGCACCCCGCTGCACGCCTTTGCCGCACGCGCGTGTCATAGGCATTTCGGCTTTGAAGTGGATGCGCTAAGTATCGTTGCAAACGGGCCAACCAACGGTCACGCGCAAGATGAGAGTGCGGTGGCCGAGACAGGTGGACGGAACGGAGGTGTTGCGATGCGGAAAACCTTCCAGACCAGGCCCCTCGCACGGACCTGCGTTCTGGGATTTCCTCCGGACTGTCGTGCCCGATTTCGAGGCGTCCAAGGCGTGGCTGGAAGCCTATCAGGGCAGTCTCAGTGCTGAGTTTCTTGATGGCTAATGGCGGCTCAACAGATGGCGGCCCAGGCGGGTGCTTGCCCGAAGGAGCCGCCTAAAGATGCAGCCAATGGTGCAGCCAGCCGGAAGGCTCTTCCGAAAAGTGCACAACAACAGTTATTTGGCGGAGAGCGAGGGATTCGAACTCCGCGCTTGGATGAGCGAAACCTCCTTCTCGTCTGCACCGTGCAGCCGACCCCAGAGATGCCAACGAACGCGATCATCCGCTGCTTCATACCTCGAACTCCAAATTGGCACGATTGAGAAGCCGCGGGAGGACGTCAGACCGAATTTCATAGATCGACTGTTGCGGGTTACTGTTCACTATACCCAAATCTCGTAATTCATCCAGCCCGACCACGGGATCTATGTAGGCGGCCAAAAGATAGTTTATGACCTTTACCGGCTTTGCCGTCGTAGCCTGCCACTGCTCAAGTTGCTGCTCACTGTAGACGGATCGACCGCCCGTCAATTGCATCAACTCTCTGGTAGAGCTCGCGAATGTGACGCTCTCCAAAATGCCTAACGTCGTCATGGCTTGCGAAGGACGTTCCTTTGACGCCCCCTTGTAGAAGAACAGCAGGGAGCCCGCATCGCCGAGGTTTGATGGTGCTCGGCACAGGTAGACTTTCCGGATCGTGTTCCCCGGCCGCGTCGGACGGTCGGCCCGAGAAGCGCCGACGAAAAAGTCCGGCTGCTTAGGCTTCCATAGATCAGGGTATAAGGTGTCGTGATAGTCTTCCTTGATAGGAATTCCGAAGCCGCGAACTTGATCCGTCACAAGAAAGCGGGGGTAATTTCTCCTGGCGGCTTCGAAAACCGACATCGAGGGATCATCAACTAGCTTTGCGGACGAAAATGCCCGCTCGTAAATGAGTTCACCGTTGTCTTTCGTGCCGGCATGGATAAAGCCGTAGAACTCCAAGAGGTTCATCAGAGCCGCCTGGTCTTCGAATGTCGTCAGATACGCCAAGTCATATCTATTGCACTGAGCGTACCAAAGGACCTGCTTCAAGAGCAGCTCACCGAGTTTGACACCGCGCTTGTCCGGCGCCACTTTGAAGGTGCAAACTTTCAAAATTTTATTGGCTTTCGTCACCGCATCGGTATCCGTCGCGCTCTCGTCCTTTCGGACAATCAGGCCTGCCAATTCGTCATCATCGTAAACGACCCAACAAGGGCGGTGCTGGCGAACACACTTCTCGCGCCACCAATCGTCGAACTCCGGATATCCCTCACGGAGGCTATCGAAGAACCTGTCTTTGTGGTTGATGGTGTGAGCTTCGACCTCCGCAACATGCCTGATAGGGACCTGCTTAGGCTCGTATGTCTGAGTGAGAAGATCGACCGCGTCCCCAACAAACAGGACACGTCGGCCAAGCTCGGCCGAATGTTTGAATGCGCGCTCGTGAAGGCCTTTGTCCTGCGTGACAAGAAAATCGACCGCGTCACTTTTCAAAGCATGGAGGAGGGTGGCGTCGACTATGTCACTGGGCCGCTTCAAAGGGCCGAATTCAACTTCAAGATTGGCTTGGCTCAGGCCGCGTTGCTTGCCCAAGACCCGGTATTTTGAGATTTTGCTAAGGGAGATTCGGCGACGTTCCACATTCTTGTCGCGGGAAATGTCGTCGCGGGCGGCCTCGTGGACGAAAATCGTGATCTTGTGGGCCGCAGCAAGACTTGAGAATTTAGCGTATGCGGCTTCGACAGCGCGGTAGTCTTCCAGACCGATCAGAATGTTCGTATCAATGAGATACGACTGTTGCCTCATCTCTCAGGGCCTTTCGCAGATCGCGGCTCGCGTACAGGAATGACTGTGGTGGCTCGAAACCAAATTTCTCACGCAGTTCGGTCAGTGGAACGGAGCGGGAGAACGGCCTAACACCTTCAAAAAGCAGAGCGAATCCAAACTCTAAGCCCTGAAAATAGTTATTGAAATCACTTCGCTCGATAAATGCAGTGTCTTCAAACTCGGACCAGATTTGCTGTACGGGCAGTTTCAAGACATCCTTAATCTCTGCAATTCCGACCATCGCTCTAACTGGCGACGTGGAATAAATATAGGCCACGGTCCCACCGGGCGCCGAAACCGGGAATCGCCGGCGAAGCTCGACAGTTTTGCGTCCTTCCATAATTTTGTCCGAATATTGCGGACGAATGGAAAGCACAACATCTCGTTGCGGGCGAAACGGCTCATCTGCCAGTAGCGGAAAGACGAGTTGGTCGTCGTTACCGTATTCAATGTCAAAAGTCTCTTTTACGCGTAGAACGAGGCGAGCGTCTGCAGGAAAAACGGCATCTACGCGCAACGACGCGCCGAGAGCTTCCACGTAGCGTTCGACCGTGGACAAGTACATCTCGCCACCTTTTTCCAGTTTTGAAATGGCAGCTTGCTGGACGTTCATGCGGGCAGCCATTTCGGCCTGCGTCAATCCCGATAGAAGGCGAAGTCGACGCAGATCGACACCGCCAGCAGGCTCTTGGCGCGGTTCGGTCGCGGCCGAGGCTTCGATAATTTTTCCTGCTAGTTTGTCCATACCATGCTACTCCGTGTTGCGGAGTGCTAGCTCGAACAGATATTCCTTGCAAGGAATATTCTCGTTGCACGCTCTGCCAATTGGATTTAGGCTGCGATTTCGTGAGAACTTCGTGTCACTTTATGGGGGTAACTAACTTCATCCAATGTCTATTTTGTCGTGGGGATGCGACGAATTCCCGCTCGGTCGAGCACATAATCCCCGAATCACTTGGTAACATTGACCACACGCTGCCACCTGGCATCGTATGTGACCGCTGCAATAATTACTTTGCACGTAAGATCGAAGGTCCGCTCTTGGAGACGGAACATTTCCGTCATCTGCGTAGCGTGATGGCGATCGGGAATAAGCGCGGCCGTATCCCGCCGATGAGCGGTTTTGTATCCCATTTGAAAATGCCAGTGAACGTATGGATGGACACATCCGCGATTTTCGTCGAGCCGAAGGATAGCGGTCGCGCGGGTGAGTTTGTGCGTTCTCTGCTTGAACGCCCCCAAGGCACTTTGTTCGTACCCTTTCCGGAAAAGACGCAGCTTGAGCCGCATCTCATGTCCCGCTTCATCGGAAAAGTTGCGATCGAAGCCCTTGCGCTAAGAGTCATGCACGTCGAAGGGTGGCGTGAGGAATTGCTCTCGAACGAAGGCTTAGAGCCTTTGAGAAGATTCGTTCGCGTCGGAGAGAAGCCCAAAGAGTGGCAATTCTGCCGCCGTAACGTCTATCGCTTTGATCAGCGGTTTCGTGATGGAACGAATGTCTTCGAAACGCTACATGAGTATGACTTCGTCTATACTGACCAAAAGCTACTGTTTTTTGTGATGGCAATATTTGGCGAAGAGTTTGCGATTGACATGGGCAACCCTGAGATACAGTCCTATGAGACCTATCTGCAAGAGCAAAACGGAGTGAGCCCTCTCTACCCGGTTTGCCCCAATAGATAGGTGGAGGCTTCAGCTCCCTTTGAGAATATTATTCTCCACTTCAAATTGTGTCCGCGTACTGATTTATTCGCTGCGTTGGTATGCTCTATTTCGTACGATTCGGGGGAAGGCGCATGGGGCAGACTTTACGCCCGACGAAATTCAAAGACGTGGATCTGAACGACAAGTTCTTCGACAGTTTGAAGGCGCAATATAAGGAATTTTCAGACTGGTTCATTAGAAAAGCTGCTGAACCGGTGTATGTCATTGACGGTGACGGCGGACAGGGAGTTCGGGGTTTCCTCTATATCAAGGTCGAGACGGGGGAGATCACAGACGTTCAACCGTCTCTGCCTGCCAAGCGCCGACTCAAAGTTGGAACTCTTAAAGTAAACGCCAAGGGTACGAAGCTTGGTGAAAGGATCATTAAGCGCATCTTTGATCACGCCATCCTCGAAGAGGTGTCTGAGGTTTACGTGACCGTTTTCGATACTCACGTCTCTCTTATCAACCTTTTCAAGCGATTCGGTTTTGAACAAAGGGGCGTAAAAGCCACGCCCAATGGGGAAGAGCTCGTTCTACTCCGCTCATTCGACACCTTGGCGAACGACATCGTCAAAGATTATCCCCTCATGCAGACGGCCGGAAAATCGAAATGGTTGCTGGCCATAAAACCCGAATTCCATACTGATCTACTGCCGGACTCGATCCTAAAGACAGAAGATCCAGCTTCGGAAGCTGATGTTCCTCATACCAACTCGATTCACAAAGTTTATATCGCCGGCCTCTCTCTCAACCGTATGAAGCGAGGCGACCTCGTCGTCATTTATCGAACCACTGATATCCAAGGGAAGGCATATTACCGGTCTGTAGCAACGTCCGTGTGCGTGGTCGAGGAAACCTACTCACGCAAACATTTCAAGGACGCAGATGCATTCGTGGCATTCGCGAAGGACCATAGTGTGTTCAGCGAACAACAGCTCAGGGACCGATATGCGAATGGGAAGCCGTTGTATGTTGCGAAGCTTACCTACAACGCCGCTTTCGTGAAACGCCCAAATCGTGCGGCTCTGCTGGATATTGTAGGCATCACCACCCAGCCCAAGTGGGATCTGCGGGCGCTTACCGACGCTCAATTTTCAAGCATACTAGATTTGGGCAAGGTCGAAGAAGGTCTCATCGTCAATTAAGCTCTGCGCTATAAAAGGTCTGATGCGAGATGAACGGCACTTTGGCGATTTGGTACGAACCGGATGAGAATGGTAATTCCTCCCCGCTAATTGATGCCGAGCCACAGCCCCCAAACCTAGAGATTCACTTCAATCTCTGGCGAGACAACCCTTCAAAGACCAATTTTCTCGACATCGGCCTTCGGTTATCGGATATCGATTTGGTCAAACGCATCTACCTGTATTTTCCTGTAGCGCTTCAAATCGAACAGTTTCAAGATCTGAGCGATGTCATGGCCTACGGGCAGACGCTGGACGCGGTTTTCAACATGGTCGTCGAGGTCGGGAGCAAGACTGATCTGCGGTACGAGACGACAACCAATGGCGAACCGTTCGTGACCGTTCACAAAGTGAAGGTCGGGGACGATCTTATACTTACGCCAGTCGAAGACGGCTTAAAAGGGCCTGGTTCCACCATCACACTCACCGAGAATATGTGCAAGCGCCTGCGGGCGGCTGGGTCCAGGTCACAGTATATCCGGCTCCGGCTACACCTAACAGGTAAATCCACATCGCTATTCACCCAGGAGATCGTTGGGCAAGAAAAGATATTTGTCAGTTCGTCACAACGACTGGAGTTGACGGAACTCAGACTGAACGAACAGCGTAGCTTCCCGCATTCGATCGCCAAGCGGGCCTCTGCCAATCCATTTAAGATCGCCCGTGTGCATTATTTCCTTATACGTGAGCTCGGCCATGCACTTGTTACGCAGCATGCCCCACTCCGAAAGGTGCGCAGGCTTGAAGCAAAACTATGGGCCTCTTACCTGCGCGGTCGCGAGATTGCCGCCCGAGACGCAGCCGAAGAGGAGCGGCTTCTTTCTCGGCTGATAATCTATCATTGGCGAGAAGGCTCGAAAGAGGAGCCAATTCAGGACTTCACAGCATTCGCAAGTTTCCAGGCAAGCGCCCCGGGCCTCCTTTTTTATATGATAGGGGTCATCTTTCTCGGTGCAATCGGAAGTGCGCTAAATGACTGGGGCAAAATCTATTGGGGTGTTACGGTAACAAGTCTACCATATTGGTGCGGAGGGCTGGCTCTGCTATGGTTAGTTGCACGAAGCGGTGTTTGGGGATGGCTTGAAGGACGAGCCAGTTGGCTTTGGCGGATCTGCACTAAATCGGCAAAACGCCTAATGCAATAAGGATCAAGCGCCCTGCCTTATTTCTTTTAATAGTACTACTTAATTCCAAAGTGTATCTTGCGGATATGCAACCATCTGCTTGAAGCCGTGCCGGCTACCTCAGCGACAACTCCTCACTTAGGATTTCAAGAAGTTTAATTATTCTTCCGAGAACATCGCTGGCCCATTTTGATCAACCCTTAAGATAAACGATCCAAGTTTGCTGAATTGATCAGGAAGCGGAATGTTAGATCCTCTCGAAACTAACCTGAGTTTTAGCTCACACCCCAGCTCAGAGGTTTTCAACCTTGAGCTCGCCAGAAAGGCAATCTGCCCTAATCCCGGATCCTTCAATGCAGTAAACAGGCGTTCGGCGTCATCCACCTCCGCCATGCCCCTTTCCATAGCGACGCGGCAGATGAGAGCGACGTGCAGTGTTCGACTTTTGCTGACCATCCAATGCGACATGCGTTTCAGTTGTAACGCGTGAAGCGACCAGACGGAATCAGCGGCCGGGTCGAAACAGCACAGGTCTCGGGGTGTGACCAAAAGATCGCCGTACCGTTCAAGTCGTGAAAGCACCATCCCGGCATTTGCATCCTCGACAAGTGCCAGCTTGTCGATGTTTTCAATATTGAGGTCCAGAGGCTGATTATAGGAAGTCCGTCCGCCACGTGGTTTGTCACGGAGGATCTTCAGCTCCACATCCATTGCTGACGCATGCAAGTTGAGACGTTTTTCATGGTTGGTTTCGACCGCAACCACAGTTTCCCATCCACGTTTACGCAAGATAGTTTCGATAATTTTGCAATGGGACTGCCAGCGGTATTCATCGTCGACGTTACTATCGATCGCCGCAAGCAAAGCGGCGTCGATCGGCTGCTTCACCCGAGGCTCCTTAGGTAGATCTTTCCAATCGAGTTGTGGAAAGAGCACCCTGGCAAATTCATAAGCCCTCATTGAGGGGGCTGTTTCCATGGCAAGAAACGCTACTCCAACAGTAGTGTCTAATTTCAGCTGGCGGCAACGTTCGTAAAGTTGGGCTAAGGCATCAAGCATTTTCTGGGGACCGAGGCCTCGCGCACGCATGAATGCGCAGGCTCTGGATGGGAAAATCCATTGGCTGTCTCCGTACCAACTCGGAGACATTAGGTTTACGGCGTCCCGGAGTTCTCCCGAAAACGTGTCGCGGAGAAAGCCCGGCGGACTTTGTTGTGTGATAACGACGGTGGGATGCGGGTAACGTGAAAGAGCCTGCACCTCTGAGCGTGAAAGATCCTTCGAACGTCCTGCTCTAACGCCCAATCCTAACGGTCGCCTGTGGTGAAGCTCCGGAGCGCCATCGAGGATAGCACCATATGCATCATCAAGCAAAAAGGTGACGTACGAAGGAGTCTCTGATGCCAAAACGTCGCCAATGAATTCGCGCGATTTATCTTGCGGATAAATTCCAATAGAATCATACCCGCCAGATCGATTAGGCTCGGAGAATGGAAGCGCGTCGTCCGCTAAATAAATGAGTGCGCGGGCTTGTGGCGATGCGTCCAGCGCGTCGCGGGTGTCGCGAGCTTCTTGAAAGCGAAATATCCAATCGCCGTTCGGCTCTTCGTACAGATCCGGAAGCTCTGCCAAACAATTCCGGACGATCCTTTCCAAATGGACCCGAAAAGTCCCCCCACTGAAGTTCGCCGAAGAGCTAAATCGTATGGCAACTTCCGGCTCTCTAACCTGAGCGGCCAAGGTTGGTATCGCACCGCGCTTGCGTCCCGCCGTGAGATCCGATTGTTGGTTCAACCATGCTGCCTTTATATCTGGGATGAGGATTGCGATATCTCGCCATCGTCGAGCAACTTCAGCGTTCTTCCGCCTCAGATCTGCAAAAATCTTCGCGGCGAGATTGTTCCGGTCCTCTTTCAGGCCAAGGAAGTCAGTGACCTCGAGGGCAAGCATCGGCCTCGCCATTAGGAAGGGTCCCCTTAAGGCATTTTTCAACTCTTCGCGCCGCTGTGTTCCTCGTCCTACCAGAACACCATCTCCGAGCCCAAATGCCCAATGCGGCCGATCCCCGACACGGCTCTGCCCTCTTAATGTCGGCAAGATCTCGGTCTCTTGCGGATGCAAAGGACTATATCCAGCAACACGGCCATTGCTTGATCGCTCTTCAACCAACAGAGCGTTTGAAGCCGGACTGAAGAAGACCGGAATCAAGAAGCCCGTCTTCTTTCCCAGCGGATCAGCGACACCAACTAGCTCGCAATCGTTGATCAAGTCGATCATGCGAACTGTCCTTGATCGGTCAAAAATGTCTCGACACGCTCATATAATGCCTGGGCAAACGACAACGGGTCACTTCGTCCGTATGTCTTGTACGGCAAAGGGACCGCATTAGAGCAGTCTTGCAACGCTTCCTGGATCTCTGGATCGCTTAAGAGCGCGGACGGCCCGACTATTGCCTTGAGAGCCGTCTTCAAAGACACCCCTTTCGAAAACTGCAACTCAATAGTTCCGCAGCGGTCATCAACAGATCGGATCGACGGATCCGCGATCAATCTCGCGTAGGCTCGCGAAGTGACCCTCGTTATTGGAATGCTACGCTCGTTCAGCGTGGGTTGCTGCTCATAGTAGTTTCGATTTGTATCATAGAATGCGCCAACGAGTTGCATAGGTGCGAGTGCCGAGCTGCCCAACTCAAACTCGTCGAGCTTCAAACCCGGTCCGAGCAGCGGCCTGTAGCGGTCGAATCCTCCACTGTCAAAAGGAAGCACCCGAGCAGCTGAAGCTAACAGCGAGGGCTCCAGTATAAGACACACAGGGGCCAACTCAATCATTCCACTGGGGCCGATCCCGGTTGCCGGCTTATAGGCGGGCCGACCGTAAAACATGTAAAGGAGATCCGTTTTGTAGATAGGGCACTGGGTTGTCCCAAGAGTTCGCTCCTCGAGCGCCTTCATCGTGGACAATGCGGTTGTGCAGTGCATTAAATGCATGTCTGGACCTGCAGGTTTTGCCTTGTGGATGAAGTCGCTGATCGAGACAGGCATTCTTGGCTTTCGCTCTCCAATTTTGGCCGACCATAACATCGCTTGAATTCAACAACAGACGGGATCGGCCCCTTTTTCTTAGATGCCCACTCGCCAGCTTCGCAACCACTTTGAACTGCGGTGGCCGGTATCCTGCTCATCGAAGACTTGCTGTGGCGAATGGAGACTGTCCCTTCCTCTCAAGCCATCCCACTGGGCCTGTTTTCGTGGGCTCGTAGACTGGCAATTTGGCACCGAGAGAATCCCCCACGCGCGAAACCTCCCTCCCGTTATCTCCCGCAACCCCGGCTCGCGAACAAGCCGACGCCAAGTGAATAATTGCTGCGGAGTCAATTCGTGACGCGGCGCGACAGCGTAGACCGCTTCGCCTGACTCGTAACTCTCAGCGGCGATCTCAGCCTTACGCTCGTCGCTCCACTCACGCCGTCGGCCGCTGCCCGTGAAAACCTCGAGCAGACGCACCGGCCGTTCATCGCTGGACTTTATGCGTAAGCTGCGAAATCGACATCTGTCCAAGCCCTCGTTTGGGTTGCAATAACCCACTGATCCGGAAGGTGAAGTGCGGTCAAAACGCCGTTTACCCTCTCTCAGCTTATCCGCAGGATAAGCGACACGATCTGCGCTGGCGGCCAGCCCCCTGCTTTGCACCTGTTGATTTTGGAATTTGGTCTTGTGCCGAGGATTTACAGGCCCGAAAATCGGAATCGATTTTCGGAAAGCACGATGCGTAGATGTTCGCGACGGCGGGGACCGCGATCCTCTTTTTCAGCGGCTGCTCCGGTTCGGGCCTTGGGATGCCGGGTTCGCCGGCCTGGTTTGCCACGACACCGCAGGCGGAACAGGCAACCTATTTCCGGAACCGATGCGTCTCTTACGGCTTTGAGCCAGGAACCCCAGCCATGGCCCAATGCATTCAGCACGAGTCCGTTACCTCTCGCGGCAGAGCTTCTGCCAGAACGAATGCCGCTTTAGCCAACATGCAAAACAGTCAGCCGAAAAGAACGACTTGCAACCGCTTCGGCAACACGGTGAACTGCACGAAGTTCTGATATTCCGCCCCCATTGCGAACGCTCGACGGCAAATGTTGGCGCGGTCTATGATTCGTCTCTCCAGATCACCCGCCGCCCCGAGGCACGCTTCAGGGCGCTTAGGAGCATTCATGAGATGCCCCTATTCAAAGCGCCTGAGAAGTGCTTTGTTTAGGCGTCACCTGGGGAGGGGCCATGAAAACGTTCACAACCATCTGCGTTGTTGCGCTCGCCATTCTGGCGGGAGCGGTATTCTCTTACGCGCATGGCGGAGGCTGTCGGAAAAGTTCTCCGCCTGGCCAGTGCTGCCATATGGACAACAGCGCCGGTAGCGTCCACTGCCATTGACGACCGAGCCTCTGCGGTAAAGCCCCCGCGCAGGCTGGACTCTCGCCCGCAATGGAAGCATTCTTTCTTTCGGGAGAAGGGGGCGTGGGCAAAGGCCACCGATATCAGGGTGCCAATCAGGCTAACCGGTGGCGAAGGCGCGTCGGCAGTAGAATGCCGTCACGGAAGCTGCCGCGACCGCTCTTGGGGCTGATCTTCCTCGGCGTCGCCACGCTTGCCGCCGCAGTCACCCAATTCGTAATACGGAGCACCGCAAGCCTCCAGACCAGGGTAACAAACTGGACAGAGCCGCTGCCTGGTTCGATGGAAGGCCACGCCTCCGTGATTGATGGCGACACGGTAGAGATTGCAGGCCAGCGCATTCGCTTCAATGGCATCGATGCGCCAGAGAGCCGGCAATACTGCGACGACGCGAAGGGCTTCGATTATCCATGCGGGCGCCGCGCTGCCCAAGCCTTGGACGAGTTCCTGGCAGCTTCGCGACCACTGCATTGCAGTTTTGTCGATCGTGATCGGTACGGGCGTCTTGTCGGGAACTGCAATCGCGCCGACGGCCGAAGCGTTCAGAAATGGCTCGTTGAAGTAGGCCTCGCTCTAGATTGGCCTCGCTATTCGAACGGGGCATTCGCCGCTGAGCAAGTCTCAGCCAAGGTCGCGCATCGCGGCGTGTGGCAAGGTAGATTCGATCCTCCGTGGGACTGGCGGGCTGCGAACCCCGACAGAGTCGAGACCGTCAGCGAGCAATCGACCGGCTTCGGTCTTCTCGGCTCCGGTTGCAAAGTCAAAGGCAACATCAGCGTGAACTCGGGTGAGCATATCTACCATCTGCCGGGCCAAGAGTATTTCGACGAGACAGTGATCACGCCGAGCAAAGGCGAGCGCTGGTTCTGCAGCGAGGCCGAGGCGCGCGCGGCCGGCTGGCGACGATCAAAACGGTAACGACCATGGATGCATCGTACCCAGGAGAAAATGCCAAAGCTAGCGACCTTTTGCGGCTCGCCAGTGAGTATCGTGTCAATGCCGCTTGAATTTTCCCCAAAAGTGCCGAAGTAAAATTCTCCCAGTTTCGCCGCTCAGGCTATCGCGGAGGGGTGTCCATTTTTCGGTGGCCGGCCGCGCGGCCGCGATGGTGGATTTAGCGTCGGCGGCGTGATGGAGGCTTTTGATCGCAGGTGTTCGGGCATGAGCTCGGCGTGCTGGCGGAGCCGATAGCTCGATCCTTCGATCTGGACGACAACCGGCATGTGTCGTGGCGATGGAAGCGTGCGGCAGCTCCCACTACTGGGCCCGTCAGATGGCTCGGCTTGGCCATGAGCCAAGACTGATTGCCCCCGCCTATGTCAAACCGTTCGTCAAGCGGCAGAAGAACAACGTCGCAGATGCGGAGGCGATCGTCGAAGCAGCGCAACGACCGACAATGCGCTTTGTCGAACCGAAGACCAAGGAGCAGCAGTCCCGGGCTATCGTGTTTCGCACTAGAGAGCAGTTCGTGATCAGAGAACCGAATTGGTGAATGCGTTGCGCGCGCACCTCTATGAGTTCGGTTATGTTGCTCCCCAAGGCATCGGCCACCTGCCACGTCTGGCAGAGATCGTCGAGGACGAGAGCGCAGACCTGCCGGATCTGGTCCGCTACATTTGCAGCGCTCTCCTTGACCAGATCGAACAGTTGAGCAGTCGGCTCGCGGCATTGAAGAAGACGATCGACACGCTGTCCAAGCAAGCTGCAACATCTCGGCGCTTGCAAACCATGCCCGGTGTCGGCCCTATCGCTGCCCTTGCCGTTGAAACCTTTGCGCCGCCGATGGAGGCCTTCAAGTGCGGTCGCGATTTCCGAGCGGCGGCAAGCAACGACTAGGGAAGCTATCGAAGATGGGCCAGCGCGATATTCGGCGGTTGCTCATCATCGGCGCCATGGCCGTGGTTCGATGGGCATCTTGAAGGCGCGCGTCCGACGGTCCCTGGCGTGACCGCTTGATGTTGAAGAAACCGCGTATGCTGGTAGCAATCGCGCTGGGCCAACAAGATGGCGCGTGGCATCTGGGCCATGCTGACGAAACAGAGGACTACCGGGATCCGGCGACGGTGCCTGCGTGATTTGCAACAACGCACCTGAGACCGGGACGTCGGCGATGTGAGGAAGGCACGAACTGCATGGGCAAATGATCGATCAGATCGGGGTCAGGAAAACCAGAGTCAAGTTGAGAGCCCACGCAAGGTCGCTTTGCTGATTTGGACTTGATCCGCGCATCACCATACCGGCCCGCGGCATATGGAACGGCCGCAAATCAAGGCCTGACACATGACCGCACTCGATCACATGCCCAATGCTTCAGGTTCTTCCTTGCAAAACGGCTGGCATCCACACAAGAACTTGACGCATACAACCGATTCCAGTCGTTCCAGACACTATCTCTAATGGGGCGCGCCTTTGAGTTTCCCTCGTTCGTAGGTGAGGAGATGTGGTCGCAAGTGATGGCTGTACGCGATCCCGGAAAGTTGCGCGAAGTTTGGCCAGCAAGGCAACCCTCCCGGGTACGAAATGGTCAAACCGCAGCAGTCTCCAGAGGTGGATAAATTCAAAATTGAGCAGCCTAGCCCATTGGCGGTTCTGCCACACATTGGGTCGCGTCGGGTCGTGCGAACTGTTCGCCGGTCACAGCTGCGAGAAATTGTCCCTTTATCGGACACGACCATTTACGAGATGGAGCAACGTGGCGAGTTCCCACGACGCTTCAATCTAACCCCTCGCTGTGTTGTTTGGGATCTAGCAGAGGTCGAGGCCTGGGTTCAGGCAAGGCGAAACGCGTCGACTGCCGGCACGATCGAAATTGCCCCAGGTCCAGACGTGCGGTCGCGAAAGACGAGACCTGTCAAATCGGATCGAGGATGATCGCCGCCCCGGCAGCCGGCTGGAGTACGGGCGTGTGCTTCTTGCCCGCCGCCCATGCCTCAACCATGTCCGCCCATTCCTGCAGTATATGACGACGCTGCGGCTCATATTCAGCCTTGTTATAAACACCGCGCGAGGTACGGCTGTCTTCGTGGGCAAGGCATTTTTCGATCCAGTCGCGATTGAATCCGATCTCGTTTAGGAGTGTCGAGCCGGTCCGCCGTAGGTCGTGCACTGTAAAGGGCGCAAGCGGCAATACTTGTTTTTTTGCGCGGTCGACAATGGCCATGGTGACCCGATTGAAGGTGGCGCGCGACATGGGTTCGTCGGCGTCATAGCGAGATGGCAGCACGTATCGCGAGTTCGCTGCGCAAGTCTTGAGCGCAATCAGGATATCGAGGGATTGGCGGGACAGGTAGACGTTATGCGGCTTTTTCCGTTTCATTCGCTCTTTGGGAATGCTCCAAACAGCGTTCTCAAAATCGACCTCGTCCCACGTCGCGTCCAGCAGCTCACCCTTTCGAACCATCGTGAGCAGGATCAGCTTTAGGCCGAGCCGTATCGTCGGCAACGTTGGCACATTTTCCAACTCGTTCAGCATGATTCGGATTTCTGCGGGGGACAATGCTCGGTCTTTTGCCTCGAACGTGGCAATCGAGGCCGGCCCTACCTCGTCCGCTGGATTGGGAATCTTCCCGCCGTGCAGAATGGCATGACCATAGATCTGCTTAACAATCTCCCGGACATGGATGGCTGTTGCCGGCGCGCCGCGGTCGCGCACCTTTGCGCAGAGCGCCCGCAAGTCGTCAGCTGTTATTTCTGTGAGGAGCCTTTTGTCCCATATGGACAAGATGTCTCGATCGAAGATGGCCTTGCGCATTGAGCGCGTGCTATCCGCCATCTTGGCCTCCTTAAACCAGCCCCGGCCGGCATCGCCGAAGGTGGCCATTGCAGACAGGCGCCGCTTTTCACGCTGCTTTTCATGCGCCGGCGATTGTCCGGCTGCCACCATTTTCCGAGCGGCAATGCAGCGGTCGCGCGCCTCTGCTAGCGAGATGCCACCCTCACCATAGCGGCCCAGCGTGACTGTCTCTCGCCGACCATTCATTCGGTAGTCGTATCGGAACGAGATCTGTCCTGCGGGGGACACCGTGGCGTACATACCGTCACGATCAGCGACCTTGTAAATTTTGTCTTTTGGTTTCAGCTTCTTAAGTGCAATGTCAGTGAGCATGGCGAGGACAAACTAAGTGCGTTTCCACATACCAGCGCCGGATTTTACCGTCATCGATTTTACCGTCAAGGCCCGACCATATCGTCGAAAATTCAATGGCTTACCTGAAGATTAACTAAAGTACTAGGAAGCGAGGTCGTGACGGTACTAGCTTCAAGGGAGGATGATGAGAGAAGGGATGCCGTCAGGCTTACCGCCAAATGATTCCGCTTGTGGGCGATAGTCAGCGATAGGCAAAGAGAGTAAAACGATTCTAATTCAACGAGTTAACTGTATGCAGCCGATAGCCACCAAATGCTGGCGAACGACCGAGCTTTATTCCCACTCGATTGTTCCCGGCGGCTTGCTCGTCACGTCGTAGACGACGCGGTTGATGCCGCGCACCTCGTTGATGATGCGGGTGGCGGCGGCGCCGAGGAACGCCATGTCGTAGTGGTAGAAATCCGCCGTCATGCCGTCGACCGAGGTGACGGCGCGCAGCGCGCAGACGAATTCATAGGTGCGGCCGTCGCCCATCACGCCGACGGTCTGCACCGGCAGCAGCACGGCAAAGGCCTGCCAGATGGCGTCGTAGAGGCCGGCCTTGCGGATCTCGTCGAGATAGATGGCATCGGCCTCGCGCAGGATCTCCAGCTTTTCGCGGGTGATGCCGCCCGGGCAGCGGATGGCAAGACCGGGTCCGGGAAACGGGTGCCGGCCGATGAAGCTGTCGGGCAGGCCGAGCTCCTTGCCGAGCACCCTGACCTCGTCCTTGAAAAGTTCGCGCAGCGGCTCGACCAGCTGCATGTTCATGCGCTCGGGCAGGCCGCCGACATTGTGGTGCGACTTGATCGTCACCGACGGGCCGCCGGTGAAGGAGACGCTTTCGATGACGTCGGGATAGAGCGTGCCCTGCGCCAGGAAATCGGCGCCGCCGAGCTTCTCGGCCTCTTCCTCGAACACCTCGATGAACAGCCGGCCGATGGTCTTGCGCTTCTTTTCCGGGTCCGACTCGCCCTCGAGCGCGCCAATAAAGCGGTCCGAGGCGTCGACCAGGATGAGCGGCAGATTGTAGTGCTGGCGAAACATCTCCACCACGCCTGATGCCTCGTCCTTGCGCATCAGCCCATGGTCGACAAGGATGCAGGTGAGCTGGTCGCCGACCGCCTCGTGGATCAGCAGTGCGGCGACCGAGGAATCGACGCCACCCGAAAGCGCGCAGATGACCTTGCCCTTGCCGACCTGCTTGCGGATCGTCTCGACGGCGTGCTCGCGGTAGGCGCGCATCGTCCAGTCGCCCTCGATGCCGGCGATCTTGTGGACGAAGTTTTGCAGCAGCCGGGCGCCGTCCGGCGTGTGCACCACTTCGGGGTGGAACATGATGCCGTACATCTTGCGCTCGACATTGCCGAAGATGGCGAAGGGCGAGCCTTCCGATTTGCCGAACACCTCAAATCCCTTGGGCAGGGAGATGACGCGGTCGCCATGGCTCATCCACACCTGGTGGCGCTGGCCGGGCGCCCACAGGCCCTCGAACAGCGGGCTGTCCTTCTGGATCTCGACGAAGGCGCGGCCGAATTCGCGATGGTCGGAGCTTTCGGCGATGCCGCCCATCTGCACACACATGGCCATCTGGCCGTAGCAGATGCCGAGCACCGGCACGCCGGCGTCGAAGACGATCTGCGGCGCGCGCGGGCTGCCGATGTCGCCGGTCGAGGCCGGGCCGCCGGAGAGGATCACCGCCTTCGGATTGATGCGCCTGAACGCGGCTTCGGCCGACTGGAACGGCACGATCTCGGAAAAGACGCCGGCCTCGCGGATACGCCTGGCGATGAGCTGCGTGAACTGGCTGCCGAAATCGACAATCAGGACGGTGTCGGGATGATTGGCTATCTTCATGGCGAGCGTTTAGAGAAAGAAACGAGTCGGCGCAATGGGTTGCGAGGACGTCTGTCTCAATCCGATTCCGCGTCTTCATGCGATGGTCCGAGTTCCAGGACGCCTGTCCCGATCGCCTGTTCGAGCCGCGTCACCGCATCCGCCAGCTTCTCGTCGATGACATGGAGATACTCCTTCCAGTCGCCGACATGCCTGAGATCGGCAGCCCCGTCGGAAATACCGCGCAGGCCGACGAGCGGCACGCCAAACAATTGGCAGGCTCGCAGGCAGGCAAAAGTCTCCATATCGACCATGTCCTCGCCAATTGCATCATAGGCGCTGCCGGAGATGATCGCCGCGCCGGTCGACAGCGTCGCCTCGTTTATGCCTGGAATCCTGAACGGCAGCGGCACGGTCACCGGCAGGTTGAGAAACGGCGTCGCGCCCTTCTCGAAACCCAAAGGCGAGGCGTCGATGTCGCGGTAGGCAACCGAAACGGCCTGGTAGATTTGCGTCTGTTCCAGTGTCCGACTGCCGGCCGAGCCGAGCGACACGACGAGATCCGGCAGCGCCTTTTCAGATTTGAGCCATGACAGTTCGGCGCCCAGTCTGACGCCGGCCTCGACCGGCCCCACCCCTGTCATTACAGGCGTGAACAGCCGCTGCAGATGCGGCCCGTATTCGGCCTGCGCCGCCATCACGAAGAGGACGTCCCTGCCGGCAATTCTGACGGCCTTGCGCATCGGATCAGCCTTCGATGCCATCGCGACCGACCACCGTCATCATCGTTCCGGTCATCGTGGCGATCAGCTTGGCCTCGCCGTCGACAGCGAAGGCATAGGCCTGGCCGTCGGCGACGATGATGGTGCGGCCGGGCTTCGTCACCGAGCCGCGGAACAGGAAGCGCTCGCCCCGGCCCGGCGCCAGCAGATTGACCTTGAACTCGATGGTCAGGACACTGGAGCTTTCCGGCATCAGCGAGAACGCGGCATAGCCGCAGGCCGAGTCCAGCGCCGTCGAAATGACGCCGGCATGGAGAAAGCCATGCTGCTGGGTCAGCGCCACCGAATACGGCATCTCGATCTCGATGATGCCCGGCGTCACCAGCGTCAACTCGGCGCCGATGGTCGTCATGGCGTTCTGGCGCGCGAAGGAAGCCCTGACGCGATCCTCATAGTTGGGGGCGGGTACGATCTCTGCTGCCATGGCTTGTCACGCTCCTGTCAGAAAAGCTTATTGCAGAGGCATGAGCGACAGGCAATCGCTATTGCTGCACTGCAGCAATCAAGCTCGCCGGGTATGTTCAGCCGCCCTTGCGCAGCGCACAGACATAAAACCCGTCGGTACCGCTCAGCGCCGGCGACAGCGAAATGCCGCCTGCGGCGCCGACACGCGCGGCCGCCTCGTGGCCGGGAAAGCGGCTGTCCCAGAGCCGGCGATGATCAATCGGGACAAAGCCGCTGTTACGCTCCCGGAAGGCAGCGACCTGCTCGCCATTCTCCTCGTCGAACACCGAGCAGGTGATGTAGACCAGCAGCCCGCCGGGTTTGACGAAGGCTTTGGCGGCATCGAGGATCGCCGATTGCTCGCCCTTGCGTGCATCGAGCTGCTTCTGCGTCAGCCGCCATTTGGCATCGGGCCGGCGCCGCCAGGTGCCGCTGCCGGTGCAGGGCGCGTCGACCAGGACGATTTCCATGTGGCCAGAGAGGGCGCTGAGTTCCGCCGGCTTGGTGACGATTTGCACGTTGCGGTTTTCGGAGCGGCGGATGCGGTCGAAGATCGGCGCCAGCCGCGCCTTTTCGGCATCATGGGCAAACACCTGGCCGCGATTGTCCATCGCCGCCGACAGGGCCAGCGTCTTGCCGCCGGCTCCTGCGCAAAAGTCGAGGACCTGCATCCCGGCCTCGGCGCCAGCCAGCGTGGCGGCGATCTGCGAGCCTTCGTCCTGAACCTCGAACCAGCCTTTCTGGAAAGCCGGTTCGGCCTGCACGTTCGGGTGCCTGCCGTCGCCCGCGATCGGCGGGATGCGGATGCCGTGCGGCGCAATTCGTGCAGCCCTGGCGCCGGTCTCGGCCAGTTCGGCGAGCACCTTGTTGCGATCGGCCTTCAGCGTGTTGACCCTGAGGTCCAGCGGCGGGCGGGTCGCCAGCGCCGCACCTTCGTCGACCCAGCTGGCGCCGAAGGCCTGCTCGAAAAGCGGTTCGCACCAATCCGGAATATCGGCCCGCACCGCCGGCGGGGCATCGTCGACCCGGCGGTCAGCGATGGCCTTCAGTTCATCTTCGTTCAACGGCGGCGGCGCAAACTTGTCACCGTAGAGCGCTTCATTCAGCGACTGCGCCGTCTGGTTCCATTCAAGCAGCAGCGCGCCAAAACCGATGGCGCGCGGCGCATCTTCGCCCAACAGCCAGCCGGCCGAGCGCTTTCGGCGCAGCGCGTCGTAGACAATGTTGCCGATCGCGGCGCGATCGCCGCCGCCGGCGAAGCGGTGCGACAGGCCCCAATCCTTCAGCGCATCGGCCACCGGCCGGTGCCGCCGGCCGATATCTTCCAGCACTTCGATGGCCGCTGCCAGCCGTCCGCCCAGTCGCATCTTGGTATCCGTTACTCAGCAAATCAATTCCGGGGTCCTGCTCTAAAGCGCGCGGCCGGCGCGCACAAGCGGTGAGAGTCCTAGAGAAATCTTAGAGGCAGAGAGCACTCGCTTCAGGCTTGTGCCGCCCTCACCCTCACCCCCGTGAGAATGCCAGATCGAACGCAGCTCTGTTGGCATCGGCGACCCTCGCATTGCTATGCTTTCAAACTTTTGAAGTTGCGATAGTCTTCCGCTGCGTGATTCGCCAAGAACTGCAAGCGAATCTACGGGAAATTACAAGGAGAGGGCGATGAAGACTTATCTGGCGGAAGTTCTAGGCACATTTCTACTGGTGTTCATCGGCACGGCTTCGGTGGTGACGGGCGGCTTCGGCGGCGCGCTGCCGCTCGGCCAGGAAGGCATCGGACTGGCATTCGGCATCGGCCTGATCGCGGCGGCCTATGCGATCGGCCCGATCTCGGGCGCGCATCTCAACCCGGCGGTGACGCTCGGCGTCTTCCTTGCCGGCCGGATGCAGGCCAAGGACGTCATCCCGTACTGGATCGCACAGACCATCGGCGCCATCATTGCGTCGCTGGCGCTGTGGATCATCGTCTCCGGACAGGTCGGCGGCCACACCGGCGGCTTCGGCGCCAATGGCTGGGATGCGACAAAGTGGGGTGTCAGCTCGGCGTTCCTGTGGGAGTTGATCGGAACCTTCACCTTCGTCACGGTGATCCTCGGCGTCACCAGCGTTAGCCACGCGACGGCCTTTGCCGGCCTCGTCATCGGCCTGACGCTGACGGGACTGCATTTCGCCATCATTCCGGTGACCGGCACGTCGCTCAATCCGGCCCGCTCGATCGGCCCGGCGCTGTTTTCGGGAAGTGCGGCGATCGGCCAGCTCTGGCTGTTCATCGTCGCACCGCTGATCGGCGGCGCCATCGCCGGAGTGGTCGCCAAGACGCGCATCTTCGAGAAGGACTGAAGGCCGAAGGGCTGAATCAGAAAGGCGCGGGCCTGGCCCGCGCCTTTCTTGTTGAGACTCGAAAAACTTAACGCAGGCGGACCGATACCCGCTCCGGACTTTGGCGCTAGAGCCCCATCCAGATGGAATCGAGATGGGGCTCTGTCGTTTTGTTTGAGCATGATCTTTTCCGAAAACCGGATTCCACTTTCGGGATCACGCTCCTGGATCAGGCGAGTTCGAAGCGATCGGCGTTCATCACCTTGTTCCACGCCACCACGAAGTCATTGGCAAATTTCTCCTTCGCGTCCGCGGTCGCATAGACTTCCGCCAGGGCGCGCAGCTGGGAATGCGAACCGAAGATGAGGTCGACGCGGGTCCCGCTCCACTTGAGCGCGCCTGTCGCCCGGTCGCGTCCTTCGAACAATTCCTTGGCCTCCGATGTCGACTTCCACACCGTACCCATGTCGAGCAGGTTGATGAAGAAGTCGTTGGTCAGCGTCTCAGGCCGACTGGTGAAGACGCCGTGGCTAGACTGGTCGGCGTTTGCGCCGAGCACGCGCAGCCCGCCGACGAGGACTGTCATCTCCGGCGCGGTCAGCGTCAGCAATTGCGCCCGGTCGACCAGCGCCTCCTCGGGGGACAAACGCTGCGGGCCGCGCTGATAGTTGCGGAAACCGTCGGCGATCGGTTCGAGCGGGGCAAAGGAGTCGACGTCGGTCTGCTCCTGCGAGGCATCCATGCGCCCCGGCGTGAACGGAACCTTGACGTCGTTGCCGGCGTCCTTCGCAGCCTTTTCGATGGCGGCGGCGCCGCCAATGACGATCAGGTCGGCAAGCGAGACTTTCTTGTCGCCGGACTGCGAGGCATTGAACTCCTTCTGGATCGCTTCGAGCTTCTCCAGCACCTTCGCCAGTTGAGCCGGCTGATTGACGTCCCAGTCCTTCTGTGGCGCGAGGCGAATGCGCGCGCCGTTGGCGCCGCCGCGCTTGTCGGAGCCACGGAAGGTCGAGGCGGACGCCCAGGCCGTTGAGACCAGCTGCGGCACCGAAAGGCCGGAGGCGAGAATCTTCGCCTTCAGGGCGGCCACGTCCAGCTCGTCGACCAGCACATGATCGACTGCAGGGATAGGATCCTGCCACGGCAGCTCTTCCTTGGGAACGAGCGGGCCGAGATAGCGCACGATCGGGCCCATGTCGCGGTGGGTCAGTTTGTACCACGCGCGGGCGAAGGCATCAGCGAACTGGTCCGGATTCTGATGGAAGCGCCTGGAGATCTTTTCGTAGGCAGGATCGAACCGCAGAGCGAGGTCGGTGGTCAGCATCGATGGCGCATGACGCTTTGCCGGGTTATGCGCATCGGGCACAGTGCCCGCGCCGGCGCCGCCCTTCGGCGTCCACTGGTGCGCGCCGGCCGGGCTCTTGGTCAGCTCCCATTCGAAGCCAAACAAATTGTCGAAGAAGTTGTTGCCCCATTTCGTCGGCGTCGTGGTCCACGTCACTTCCAGGCCGCTGCCGATCGCATCACCGCCTTTGCCGGTGCCAAAAGTGCTCGCCCAGCCGAGCCCCTGCTCTTCGATGCCGGCGGCCTCCGGCTCGGGGCCAACCAGCGTCGCATCGCCCGCGCCGTGGGTCTTGCCGAAGGTGTGTCCGCCGGCGATGAGCGCGACGGTCTCCTCGTCGTTCATGGCCATGCGCGCGAAGGTCTCGCGAATATCGCGCGCCGCGGCCAGTGGATCAGGATTGCCGTTCGGCCCTTCCGGGTTGACGTAGATCAGACCCATCTGCACGGCGGCGAGAGGGTTTTGCAGATCACGGTCGCCGCTGTAGCGCTCGTCGGCCAGCCACTTGCCTTCGGGGCCCCAGTAGATGTCCTGTTCGGGCTCCCAGACGTCGGCGCGCCCGCCGGCGAAACCGAAGGTCTTGAAGCCCATCGATTCCAGGGCGACGTTGCCGGTGAGAATCATCAGGTCGGCCCAGGAGATCTTGCGGCCGTATTTCTGCTTGATCGGCCACAGCAGCCGGCGGGCCTTGTCGAGATTGACGTTATCCGGCCAGCTGTTGAGCGGCGCGAAGCGCTGCTGGCCGGCTCCGGCACCGCCGCGGCCGTCGCCAATGCGGTAGGTGCCGGCGCTGTGCCAGGCCATGCGGATGAACAGCGGCCCGTAATGGCCAAAGTCGGCCGGCCACCACCCCTGCGAGTCTGTCATCAGGGCATGCAAGTCCTTGATCACGGCGTTCAGGTCGAGACTTTTGAACTCCTTGGCGTAATCGAATGCCTCGCCCATCGGATCGGACAGTGCGGACTGCTGGTGAAGTACCTGCACATTCAGCTGGTTCGGCCACCAATCGCGATTGGCCCTGGCAGCGGTTGCGTGCACGACCGGGCATTTTCCCGCGCTGGTGTCATCGGTCTTTGCGTCCATCGTTCTCTCCGATTTGTCGTTTTCCGGGATTGTTGATTTTCCGGGGATTTGTTGATTTCCCGGCGGGCCCTGAGCCACGCCATTCTGGAATGGTTCCAGACTAGACTCCATTTCCGATAAAAACAAATTGCCTTTCCTGTTTGTTGCGATAGGTTTTGCTTATGATAGGTCTAACCGTCCGGCAGATGCAGTATTTCGAGGCGCTGGCACAGACGCGGCATTTCGGCCGCGCCGCGAAGCTCGCCGGCGTCAGCCAGCCGGCGCTGTCCTCGCAGATCGCCGAGATGGAGTTGCGGCTGAATTGCCGGCTGTTCGAGCGCGGCGGCAAATCGGTTCGGATGACCGACGAGGCATTGGCCATGCTGCCGCGTATCGAGCGCATTCTTGCCGACATCCGCGAGATCGAGACAACGGCGCGGCGCGGCCGCCCCGCGATGGAGGGTCGCTTCCGGCTCGGCATTATCCCGACGGTCGCCCCCTATCTGCTGCCGCATGTGCTGCCGGAACTGAAACGGCATTTCCCGGCCTTGCAGCTCGAATTGCGTGAAGCGGTGACCGCGTCGCTGGTCGAGGACACCGCCCTGGGAAAGCTCGACGCCTTCATCGCGGCCCTTCCCCTCGATCAGCCCGGCCTGATCGCCGAGGCGCTTTTCTCCGACCGCTTCTTCCTTGCCGTGCCGGCCGGCGATCCGGCATTCGCCTCGCCGCCGGTGCCGCCGGAAAGCCCGGCCTTGGAAAGGCTGATGCTGCTGGAGGAAGGCCACTGCCTGCGCGAGCAGGCGCTTGCCGTGTGCGGCAGCGTGCGGCCAGTGGCAATGGCGAGCTATGGCGCGACCAGCCTGACGACGCTGCTGCAGATGGTGGCGCACGGGCTCGGCGTCACGCTCATTCCGGAAATGGCGGCAGGGCCGGCCAGCACTATCCCCGATCTGAAGATCGTTCCGTTCCAGGAGCCGATGCCGCAGCGCACGATCTGCCTCGCCTGGCGGCGCAACAAGGTCCGGCATGACGAGTGCGTCGAACTGGCCAAGATCATCCGCGGGCTGGATCAGGCGGTGCTGGCGGCCTGAGGTGGAGGATGTTGGTCAGAGAGTCCGATTGACCTCAATCTCGTTATCAAGCTGCGAGCAAGGGGCCGATGCCTCCATAAACAGGGTCCTTCCGCGGACGGCCAACCCGTCGTTACGACCGACTTGGCATGCGGCGCAGCAGTCCTACATTCGTTATGGAGGCCAGAACAGGATAAGCGCCGACTACAAAAAATCGTCGAATGCGGAAACATGTTGGCGCTTGTGCCAGACCGAGCGCCCGATGCCCGATGTCACCGGCAGCGAAACTGGTTGCGCAAGGGGCGAGTTCGCATATTCTGGTTGTGGCAGAAGCGTTTACAACAAATGGGAGGAGTAAATGTCCGACAAGAAAATCTCGCGTCGCGGGTTCCTGGAGAAGTCCACCGCCATCACAGCCGGCGCGGCTGCAGCGACGACGCTCTCGGCCCCGGCCGTACTGGCGCAGGCGCCCGTGACCATCAAGATGCAGACCTCCTGGCCTGCTTCGGACATCTGGATGGATTTCGCGCGGCTATACATAGAGCGCGTCGAAAAGATGTCGGGCGGCCGGCTGAAGTTCGAGCTCCTGCCCGCGGGTGCGGTTGTAGGCGCGTTCCAGGTGCTGGATGGCGTCAATGACGGCGTCATCGACGCCGCGCATACCGTCCCCGTCTACTGGTACGGCAAGCACAAGGCCGCGTCGCTTTTCGGAACTGGCCCTGTGTTTGGCGGCAGCGCCACCACCATGCTCGCCTGGTTCCATCAGGGCGGCGGCAAGGATCTCTACCGCGAGCTGACGCAGGAGATCATGGGCCTCAACGTGGTCGGCTTCTATGGCTTCCCGATGCCGGCGCAGCCGTTCGGCTGGTTCAAGAATCCTGTCACGACCCCCGCCGAACTGCAGGGATTCAAATATCGGACGGTGGGTCTTGCCGCCGATCTCATGCAAAACCTCGGCCTCAGCGTGGCGCAGTTGCCCGGCGGTGAAATCGTGCCGGCCATGGAGCGCGGGGTTATCGACGCCTTCGAATTCAACAATCCGTCATCCGACCTTCGCTTCGGTTCGCAGGACGTCGCCAAGAACTATATCCTGTCGTCCTATCATCAGGCGAGCGAGTCGTTCGAATTCCTGTTCAACAAGGACGTATTCGACGACCTCGACGACGATTTGAAGGCCATTCTCGAATATGGCGTGGAGGCGGCCAGCACCGCGACCACCGCAGTTGCCCTCGACAACTATTCGGCCGACTTGCAGAAACTGCAGACCGAGCACGGTGTCACTGTGCACCGCACCTCGAAGGAGATTCTCGACGCACAACTCCAGGCTTGGGACAAGATCATCCCGACGCTGGAGGCAGATGAGTTCATGAAGCGGGTGCTCGATAGCCAGCGCCAATGGGTCGAACGCGTTGTCTACTACGAGCTTATGAATTCAGCCGACCTGACACTGGCATACGAACATTACTTCCCCGGCAAGCTGAAGCTCTAATCGTGCCTCCGCTTCGGCAAATCCGGCGGTCTTGCGGACCACCGGATTGTATCTGACGGAACCCAGTAGATGCTCCGTTACATTGCGTTCGCCGATGAACTTTCGGCATGGTTTGGAAAGGTATTCGCCTGGAGCGTCGTCGTCATGACGCTCGGCGTGAGCTATGAGGTCGTCGTGCGATACTTGTTCAGCGCGCCGACTGCGTGGGCATTCGACCTCAGCTACATGCTCTACGGCACCATGTTCATGATGGCCGGCGCTTACACCTTGTCGCGAGACGGGCATGTGCGCGGCGATTTCATCTACCGTCTGTGGAGGCCGCGCGTGCAAGCGGCGGTCGAACTTGTCCTCTACTTCATTTTCTTCTTCCCGGGCGTCACGGCGCTGATTCTGGCCGGCTGGAAGTATGCCGCACGCAGCTTCCGCTATCTCGAAGTAAGCTCGAACAGCCCGGCCGGGATTCCGATCTTCCAGTTCAAGGCCGTCATCGTGGCGGCAGGCATCCTGCTCTTCGTGCAGGGGATTGCACAGGTGTTCCGCTGCGTCGTCTGTCTACGAACCGGAACATGGCCGCGCGCGGCTGAAGACGTGGAAGAGACCGAGAAAGTGCTGATGGAAGCCAAGACGCTCGATGTTCTGCATCACGGTTCGGAAGCAGTCGACCTCCCATTCCTCCACCCCGACAATCAACCAGACCGCGACGGAGAAGACAGATGAGCGATCCTCAGGTCGCCGTCGCGATGCTGCTCATTCTGGTTCTGGCGATCTTCCTTGGCTTCCCGGTTGCGTTCACTTTGATGGCGCTTGGGGTCGCCTTTGGCTACTACGCTTATTTAAATCCGGGACGGATGTGGCGCGCCTACGAACGGGCGGTTGAGGATGGCGCCGACGGCTGGACGCTTACGGAGCATTGGATCGGCGGCTTCTTCAACAACCGAATTTTCGATCTGTTTGTGAATCAGACATATTCTGTGATCTCGAACGACGTGCTGACCGCCATCCCGCTGTTCCTTTTCATGGGCTACATAGTCGAGCGGTCCAATATCATCGAGCGCCTTTTCGGCACCCTCTATATCGCCACCCGGCGCGTTCCCGGCTCCATGGCCGTCGCCGCCCTCATCACCTGCACCCTTTTCGCCACGGCCACAGGCATCGTCGGCGCGGTCGTCACACTCATGGGCCTGCTGGCGTTTCCCGCCATGCTGAAGGCGCGGTACGACATCAGCTATGCCTCGGGAGTGATCTGCGCTGGCGGAACCCTCGGCATCCTCATTCCGCCGTCCATTCTGCTCATCGTCTATGGCGCGACGGCGGGTGTTTCGGTGGTCCGTATGTATGCTGCAGCCCTGCTTCCAGGACTGCTGCTTGCCGGCCTCTATCTGATCTATGTGGTGGCGAAGGCGGTGCTGCAGCCGCAGGTGGCGCCGAAACCGACCCGAGACGAGGTAGGGCACTATTCGGCCCTGCAAATCAGCTGGATGCTGCTGACTTCCTTCGTCCCTCTGGCGGTCCTGATCCTCGCGGTGCTCGGCGCTATCCTGTTCGGCCTTGCCACGCCTTCCGAGGCTGCCGCCATCGGCGCGCTCGGCGGCGTCGTGCTGGCCGCCGCCTACCGGGCCCTGACGTGGCAACGCCTGAAGGAGTCCGTCTATTTGACGGCGCGCACGACCGCGATGGTGTGCTGGCTGTTCGTCGGCTCCGCGACCTTCGCCTCGGTCTTTGCCTATCTGGGAGGCCAGCAATTGATCAGCGATTTCGTCACCGGCCTCGACATGTCGCCGCTGATGTTTCTGATCGTCGCCCAGATCATCATCTTCATCCTGGGCTGGCCGCTGGAATGGACGGAGATTATCGTGATCTTCGTTCCGATCTTCCTGCCGCTGTTGGCGCATTTCGAGATCGATCCGCTGTTTTTCGGCGTGCTCGTCGCGGTCAACCTTCAGACGGCCTTTCTGTCGCCGCCCATGGCGATGTCGGCCTACTACCTCAAGGGCATTTCGCCGCCGCATGTTCAGCTTTCGGATATTTTCCGCGGAATGATGCCCTATATGTTGATCGTCATCCTGTGCATGGTCATCATCTACATCTTCCCGCAGATCGTGTACGGGCTGCCCAACCTGATTTACGGGGGCTGAGAGGGCGATGCTGCGGCGAGAGGACAACAGATGAATTTGAGCCGCTTCCTGGCCGTCTTGGCGTTTGTTGTCTTTCTGGCGTTTTTCGGTGTCGTAATCCGGTTCGTCCCGCATCCGGATCTAGGCGTTGCGGTCGGCATCGGCGTCCTCCTTGCGGGCTACGATCTATGGAGCCAATTGAGGTCTCGCGCGAGGTAACAGCCGGATTGGGTCGGTCGCGGAAAGCTGCATGGCTGCAGCGTCGATCAGGGCGCTTCAAGCCGTCTTCGGCGTCACCAGCCCCAGTTCGTCAATCATCGCCTCGCGCATGAGAAACTTCTGCGGCTTGCCGGTCACCGTCATCGGCAATTCGCTGCGGAAGCGGACGTAGCGCGGGATCTTGTAGTGGGCGATCTGGCCGGCGCAGAAGGCCTTGATCTCCGGCTCTGTGGCGGTCTGGCCCGGCTTGAGCACGATCCAGGCACAAAGCTCCTCGCCAAATTTCGGATCGGGGATGCCGAACACCTGCACTTCCCTGATCTTGGGGTGGCGGTAGAGAAATTCCTCGACCTCGCGTGGATAGACGTTCTCGCCGCCGCGGATGACCATATCCTTGACCCGGCCGACGATGTTGCAATAACCCTCGGCGTCGATAGTGGCGAGGTCGCCGGTGTGCATCCAGCCGTCGCGGTCGATCGCCTCGCGGGTTTTTTCCTCGTCGTCCCAATAGCCCTTCATCACCGAATAGCCGCGCGTGCAGAGTTCGCCCGGCGCGCCGACCGCAACAGTCGCGCCGTCGGCATCGATCGCCTTGACCTCGACATGGGGATGGACGCGGCCGACGGTCGAGACGCGCTTTTCCAGCGGGTCGTCGACGCTGCTCTGGAACGATACCGGGCTGGTCTCGGTCATGCCATAGGCGATTGTCACCTCCGCCATGTGCATCAGCGACACCACCTTCTTCATCACCTCGATCGGGCACGGCGAGCCGGCCATGATGCCAGTGCGCAGGCTGGTGAGATCGAAGGACTGGAAATCCGGGTGATCGAGCAGGCCGACGAACATGGTCGGCACACCGTAGAGAGCGGTGCAGCGCTCTGCTGCCATCGCTTTCAGCGTGGCGCCGGCATCGAACCCCTCGCCCGGGAAAACCATCGTTGCGCCCTTGGTGACGCAGCCGATCGTGCCCATCGACATGCCGAAGCAGTGATAGAGCGGCACCGGGATGCACAGCCGGTCGTTGACGGTGAGCCTGATCGCCGAGGTGACGAAATTGCCGTTGTTGACGATGTTGTTGTGGGTCAGCGTCGCGCCCTTGGGGGCGCCTGTCGTGCCTGACGTGAACTGGATGTTGATGGCGTCGCCGGGCTTCAGCCCCTCGGAGATCCGGTCGAGGCTGTCATGCTCGTCGCGCCCGGCCATCGCCAGCACGTCGGCGAAATTGAACATGCCGGGCGAGTTCTCCTCGCCCATGCGGATGACGATTTTTAGCGCCGGCAACTTTTTCGCCTCAAGTTTGCCCGGTGTCGCAGTCGCGATCTCCGGCGCCAGTGTCTCGATCATGCCGAGATAGTCGGAGCTCTTGAATTTGACGGCTGTGACCAGCGCTCGGCAGGCGACCTTATTCAGCGCGTAGTCCAGCTCGGTCAGCCGGTAGGCCGGGTTGATGTTGACCAGGATCAGGCCGATGCGCGCGGTGGCGAATTGCGTCACCAGCCATTCCCAGCGGTTGGGCGACCAGATGCCGACGCGGTCGCCCTTTGCCAGGCCGAGCGCCAGGAAGCCTGCCGCCAGCGCGTCCACCGTGTCTGAAAGTTCGCTCCAGGTGAAGCGCTTGTCCTGGTCGACAAAGACGGCGGCATCGAGCGTACCGTATTTGCTGACGGTATCGGAAAGCAGTGCCGGGATGGTCTGTTGCAGCAGCGGCGTGGTGCGCTCGCCCGACACATGCGCCCGGCCGTCGACCGGCGCGACAAACGTGGCGTCATTGCGCGGGCGGCGGCCACGCAGGTCGGTGGCATTCTTCAACTCGTCGAGATTGATCGGCATCGCCGTCTCCTCCGCAGGCGATCGAGTCTATCAGCCTGCCAGGGTGGTGGAAATGCCGTTGATGGTTAAGGAGCGCCATCCCTCCCCCTTGAGGGGAGGGTGGACAGCCGCCGAAGGCGGATGGACGGGTGGGGTCGTTGCGGCAGTGCTCGACGCGAGACGACCCCACCCGCCTCGCTTCGCGAGGCACCCTCGCTCAATGGGGAGGGAAGGCACCCATCTTCGCCGCGATGTCGCGCAGAACAGTCTCGTCGGCCGCCGCGCGCGGCTTCCGCGATGCAACCAGGCAGGCCTGCGACCGCAGGATGACGCCGTCCGCCAAAACCTTCAGATGATTGGCGCGCAGCGTCGAGCCTGACGTGGTGATGTCGACGACGACATCGGCCAATCCCGCCGCCGGCGCGCCTTCGGTGGCGCCGAGGCTCTCGACGATGCGATAGACCTGGATGCCGTGCTTTTGCGAAAAGAACTGTTGCGTCAGCCGCCAATATTTTGTGGCGATCCTGAGCCGCCGGCCGTGGCGTTGGCGGAAATCGGCGGCGACATCGTCGAGGTCGGCCATCGTATCGACGTCGAGCCAGATGTCGGGCACCGCCACCACGACATCGGCATTGCCGAAACCGAGGCGGGCGACGATCTCCGCGCGCACCTCCCAGTCGGCGAGGTTTTCGCGCAACAGATCCTCGCCGGTGATGCCGAGGTCGACCGAGCCCTGGCCGATTTCGCCTGCGATTTCTGACGCCGACAGGAACCCCACCTCGACCGCTTCCACGCCTTCGATGCGGGCGCGGTATTTGCGCTCGTCGCCGGACAGGCTGACGGCAAGCCCGGCCTTGGCCAGCACCTCCAGCGCCTGCTGCTTGAGCCGGCCCTTCGACGGGATCGCCAGCGTGATCATTTCGCCTTCTCCCGCAGTGCTTCGATGCGGTCGAGCCAGACGGAAAAGCCGACGCCGGGGATCGGCGTTTTTGCGCCGAGCAGCGTCAGCAGCCGATCGTAGCGGCCGCCGCCGGCCAACGGCCGCTCGCCGTCTTCCGCCGCGATCTCAAAGACCAGGCCGGTGTAGTAATCGAGCGGGCGGCCGAAAGCGGCGTCGTAGCGGATTTTTGCCGTGGGCAGGCCAAGAGCTTCAATCGCCTTGGCGCGCGCTGAAAAATTCTCCAGTGCCGCGCCCAGCGAAAGCCCGGCGCCGGCCGCGAAAGTCTCGAGTGCCTGAGCGGCGCCGTCGAGCCCCACATCGATCGCCAGAAAATCCTTCAGCGCCGAAAACGCCTCGTTCGACAGCCGCACGCTGCGCAGCTCGGCCTTTTCGATCAAGCGCCGCGCAATCTCTGTCGGCGACCGGCCGGCGGACGCCGACAGACCCGCCTGCTCCATGCCGCCGGCGATATGCGAGGAAAGCGCTTCCAGATTGCAGTCGAGGACAAGGGCTGCGACCGCGCCGGCGAGTTGGCCGTTGCGCGGCGGGTTGGCGAGGTCGGCAAGCGCTGCCTCCAGCATCGCCGCCGAACCGAAGGCGCGGGCCAGCCGCATGCGCCAGCCGCGCGGCAGGCCGAGTGCGGCGAGAACCGCCTCGAAAACAGTCTGGTCGCCGAGCGTCATCGCTAGTTCCTGGCCCGGCAGCACCAGCGAAAGCAGCGCATGCGCATCGGCCAGCGATCGGGCATCGGCCTGTGCGATGTCGCCGTCGCCGAGATCCTCGATGCCGGCCTGGAAAAACTCGTTTCCCCCCTCGCGGCGCTGGCGAAACACCTCGCCGAGATAGGAATAGCGGCGCGGCGTGCCGGCCTGGCTGGCGATGTGGTCGAGGCAGACCGGGATGGTGAACTCCGGCCGCAGGCAAAGCGTCTGTCCGGTCTCGCTTTCGGTGAGGAAAATACGCCGGCGCAAATCCTCGCCGGCCATATCGAGGAACGGGTCGGCCGGCTGCAGCACCGCCACCTCGACCGCATGCGTGTTTCGCGCGGCGAAGAGCTTTGTGATGTCTGATGCGATGGCGGGGTAGCGGGAGGTCATGGCAGGCGCCCTTCCCTTCTCCCCTTGTGGGAGAAGGTGGATTGGCGCGCAGCGCCAAGACGGATGAGGGGTGCTGGACGGAGCGCGGAGGTCGGCGCTCCACGGCGCCCCCCTCTGTCCTGCCGGACATCTCCCCCACTTGGGGGGAGATCGGCAGCTTCAATGGCAGCTCCAGCCTTCCAGCGTCGGTGATTGGCGAAAACGATGACGACGGCCGATCTCCCCCCGTGTGGGGGAGATGTCCGGCAGGACAGAGGGGGGCGCGACGAAACGCGACCTCTACTTGCCACGCGCCCGCTCCTCCGCCTGCGCCGCCAGTATCTTCCTTACCTCGCCAACCAGCTCGCTTTCCGCTACGGTCACCTGAGCTGGCCGCGCCGCGCGCCATTCAGCGTTGTCCGCAATCTCCGCCGACATGCGGGCGCCCTCGATCAGGTCCTTGATCTGCACCTCGCCTTTCGCCCGCTCGTCGCCGCCCTGGATGATGGCAACCGGGCTGCCGCGGCGGTCGGCATATTTGAGCTGCGCCTTCATGCCGGCGCCGCCGAGATACATTTCGGAACGGATGCCGGCGGCGCGCAGCTCGGCCACCATCTTCTGGTAGCGGCCGAGACTTTCCGTGTCCTTGTCCATGGTGAGCACGACGACCGGCGCGATCACATCTGACGTATCGAGCTTGCCGAGGTTCTTCAGCGCCGTCATCAACCTGGAGACGCCGATGGAAAAGCCGGTCGCCGGAACCGGCTCGCCACGGAAGCGCGAGACCAACCCGTCATAGCGGCCACCGCCGCCGACCGAGCCAAAGCGCACGATTTTTCCCTCTTCATTGGGAATTTCGGCCAGCAGTTCGGCTTCGTAGACCGGGCCGGTGTAATATTCGAGGCCGCGGACGACGGCGGGGTCGATCTTTATGCGCTTCGAGCCATATCCTGCGGCTTCGCAAAGCGTGGCAATTTCCAAAAGCTCCTGAGCCCCGGCTTTACCCGTTTCGTTTCGCGCCACGCTCCATGAAATCTTCGCTCCGACAATATTGTCATAGAACAGCCTGCCATCATCTGTGACGGCCATATCCGATAGATCTCGTGTACCGACCGGTGACGTTTCGGACAGTTCGAATGCCTGTGCAGTCGCGGAAAGAACGAAAGTTTGCTGATCCTCGTCCAGGCCCGCGCCCTTGGTGAAATCACCGCTTTCGTCCTTGCGCCCTGCACCCAATAGCAAGCGCACGCCCTCGACGCCCAGCTTGTCCAGCTTGTCGATCGCCCGCAGCACCGTCAGCCTACGCCCCGCATTCTCGTCGCCGCCAAGGCCGATCGCCTCGAGCACGCCGTCGAGTACCTTGCGATTGTTGACCCTAATGACGTAGTCGCCGCGCTTGATGCCGAGCGCTTCCATCACGTCGGCCATCATCATCGCCATCTCGGCGTCCGCGGCGACGCCCGGCGTGCCGACCGTGTCGGCGTCGAACTGCATGAACTGACGGAAGCGGCCGGGGCCAGGCTTCTCGTTTCGGAACACCCAGCCGGAGCGGTAGCTGCGATAGGGTTTTGGCAGGCGCTCAAAGTTTTCAGCGACAAAACGGGCCATCGGCGCGGTCAGATCGTAGCGCAGCGACAGCCACTGGTCGTCGTCGTCCTGGAAGGAAAACACGCCTTCGTTCGGCCGATCCTGGTCGGGCAGGAACTTGCCCAGCGCGTCGGTGTATTCGATCAGCGGCTGGTCGACCGGCTCGAAGCCGTACAGCTCATAGACCGAGCGGATCGTCGCCATCATCTTCTCGACGGCGCGGATATCCTCGGCGCCGCGGTCGACAAGCCCGCGCGGCAGCCGCGCTTTCATCTTTTCCGATTTGTCGGCCATGGCATGGGTCTTTTTGCTAGGTAAAAGCTGACTTATTTGGAGTGGGCGTGTCCTAACCGATGGGGCTTGGCGCGGCAAGGGTTTGCAACCTGTCTCGCCGTGAGGAACAGTTCCGATAATGCCGCGCTGCCCCTCATCCGCCTGCCGGCAGCTTCTCCCCGTAAACGGGGAGAAGCTCGCTGGCCGCACCCTCGGCGGCCTTCCTGCAACGCTAGCAATTGGCGAAATCTTCTATAGGGCGTCCTTCTCCCCGTTTACGGGGAGAAGATGGCGGCAGCCAGATGAGGGACGGCGCAAACCGATCAGACACTGGTACCTATCGTGGCCGCCAGCCGGACTATTCCTGAAACAAACCGGGCCAAAACGAAACAATTCCGCCATAAGCGCGGCATCGTGCCGACACAATCGCAGCTGATAAAGCGCGCCGAAACAAAGGGTTCGGGGCATGACCACGGCACGGCAATTCAACATCATCGACAGCGGCCCCCGCGAGTTGCCCGCCCAGTTGCGGCCGGCCGATCACCATGCACCGAGGCCTGCAGCCCAAATGGCAGGACCATTCGAGGTGGCGGCGGACGAGCGCACAGGACCGACCATGCGCGATGCGCTGGTGACCGGCCTGCTGGTGATCTACCCAGCCCTCGCCACGGTGGCGGCCATCGTCGCCGGACTTTTTTTGGCCGGCGCCGGCGGCGCTTGAGTTTTTGAGCGCCCCTACTTCGGCCTTTTGAACGCCTTGCGCTCCGCCTCGACCTGCTCGCGGCAGACGCAGCCCTCGAGGTGGTCGTTGACCAGGCCCATGGCCTGCATGAAGGCGTAGACGGTGGTCGGGCCGACAAAGCTCCAGCCGCGCTTCTTCAGCTCCTTCGAAATCCGCACCGAGACTACCGTGGTCGGATTGGCGCGCAGATGGGCGAGATCGACGATTTCGGGCCGTTCGTCCGGGCCGGGTTCGAACTTCCAGAACCAGGCCGCCAGCGAGCCGGCCTCGTCGGCCAATTCCCGCGCGCGCTTGGCGTTGTTGATGGTCGAGACGATCTTGCCGCGGTGGCGAATGATGCCGGCATTGCCGAGCAGGCGCTCGACATCCTGTTCGGTGAAGGCGGCGATCTTGTCGATATCGAAGCCGGCGAACGCCTCGCGAAAGTTCTCGCGCTTGCGCAATATGGTCAGCCAGGACAGGCCCGACTGAAAGCCTTCGAGACAGAGCTTTTCGAACAGCCTGCGGTCGTCGGTGACCGGCCGGCCCCATTCGTGATCGTGGTAGTGCAGATAATCCGGCAGATTGCCGTGCCAGAAGCAGCGTGCGAACCCATCGGGTCCGGCGAGCAGGCCTGTCTTCTCATCCATGGCGGAATTCCATTGGTTAATGCGCCTCAGCGCTGCCTTTACCGCGGCTTTACCAGATTCCTGAACCGGCCGGTAACCACACCGAAAGGTTTACTGACAATGCAGCATTTTACGCATTCCGATTCACGTTTCGGTTGCCGCTCCGCGTTCAATGTCCGCGCAATCGGGGACGCTTTTGCCCCGGCGTGTTCGACGATCAAGGTGCGTTCCGATGAAGACATTTTTGTTCCCGCTGCTTGGCGCCGCAGCCGTGCTGGCCACTGCCGCTACATCCTCCAGCGCCAATGACCGTTATGCAGACAGGCCGCCGGTGATGGTCAGTCCCGACCTTTCGGCGCCCTGGGTGCTGCAGCTTGGCCGCGCGCCGGGCATCGTCCGCCAGAACCGGCAAGAGATGCAAAAGCCGCAGCGCCGTTCTCAACGGCAGGCGCAACCGGCTCAGCTGCACACGGCCGCGATGCAGGCGCCGGCCAAGAAGCGCTTGGTCGCACGGCCGCAAATCAACCCGATCTATCTACCGCAGGAAGTCACCTATGACGGTCCGGAGAAACCGGGCACGATCGTCATCGATACGCGGGAGAATTTCCTCTATCTGGTTGAGAGCAACGGCAAGGCGCGGCGCTATGGCGTCGGCACCGGCAAGCCGGGCTTCGAATGGGCCGGCAAGCACAAGATCTCGCAGAAGAAGGTCTGGCCCGAATGGCGGCCGCCGGCGGTGATGATTTCGCGTGAGGCCGCCAAAGGCCGTTATCTGCCGACCTATGTCGCTGGCGGCGTCGAGAACCCGCTCGGCGCGCGCGCGCTTTATCTCGGCTCGACGCTCTACCGCATCCACGGCACCAACCAGCCATGGACGATCGGCGGCGCCGTGTCGTCGGGCTGCATTCGCATGCGCAACGAGGACGTCGTCGACCTCTATGAGCGCGTCGATGTTGGCGCGACGGTTGTGGTGATGTAATCTGCGGTTGATTTTGTTGCCGAGTCTGTCCAGAAGACTCTGGATCATCGGAATACGGGGGACGGGCCGTGTGGGGATACGGTCAATCACGAAAGGGCAGCGCGGCAAACCGTGCTGCCCTTTCTGTTTCCAGGACGCGATAGGATAGTTTGGCAGGGTCGGGTGGTACGTCGCGCCCGCGGCATGGCGGTTCGCATTCTCGCTGCCATTCTCCTCGGTATTTTGCTATGTCGGCTGAAACGTTTCCTGACAAAGGCCCATCTCAATGTCCCTGTCCGATGACAGCCGCTATCTCCGGGGCGGCCCGGTTGCCGAACGCATCATCGCCTCGGTGCGTGAAGATGCGGCGATCGCCACCGCCGAAGGTTTTCCGCCCAAACTGATATCGATCACCGTCGGCGACACCGCTGCAGTCGATGTCTATGTGCGCAACCAGCGCGCCAAGGCGGCATTGGCCGGTATCGGCTTCGAGGAAAGGCGGTTCGCCGCCGATATTACCGCCGGCGAACTCGAAGCGGCGATCCATGGCCTGAACGCCGATCCGCGCGTCACCGGCATCATCATCCAGCGGCCGGTGCCGGTGCATATCCCGATCAAGACGCTGCAGGCAGCAGTGCATCCGCTCAAGGATGTCGAGGGCATGCATCCGACCTCGATCGGCAACATCGTCTACAACCAGCTCGACCTCGCACCCTGCACGGCGGCCGCCTCGGTCGAACTGCTCAAGGAGACAGGTCTCGATCTCAAGGGGCTCGAGGTAGTCATCGTCGGCCATTCCGAGATCGTCGGCAAGCCGATCGCCTTCCTGCTGATGAGCGAGGGCGCGACGGTGACGGTGTGCCATCACATGACGCGCTCGGTGGCAGCGCATGCGCGCCGCGCCGATGCGCTGTTCGTCGCCGTCGGCAAGCCGCGGCTGATCAAGGCCGACATGGTCAAGCCCGGTGCGGCCGTCATCGACATCGGCATCAATGCCGAGATCGGACCGGACGGGGAGAGCCGTATCGTCGGCGACGTCGACGCCGAGAGCGTCAGGCATGTGGCGTCCTGGATCACGCCGGTGCCCGGCGGCGTCGGCCCGATCACCGTGGCGATTCTTTTGCGCAACACGATGGTGGCGCTCAGCCGCCAGCGCGCGCGTTACCAGGCTACTTACGGCGTGGTGGACAAGCTCGCGGCGGAGTAGGCAGGCAGCGCCTCACTCCGCAGCCACGACTGCCCCGCCGTCCGGAACGCCCTCCGGCTGCGGCCCACCATAGGCCCAGTCGAGCAGCTTTATCGTGTGCACCACCGGCATCTTCGCGGCGGACGCAATCTGGGTGATGCAGCCGATGTTGCCGGTGGCGACGATTTCAGCACCGGTTGCCTCGATACTCCTGACTTTGCGGTCTCGCAGTTGAGCCGAAATCTCGGATTGCAGGATGTTGTAGGTGCCGGCCGAGCCGCAGCACAAATGCCCCTCGCGCGGCTCGCGCACGACGAAGCCGGCCCTTGCCAGAAGCTCCTTCGGCTGGCGGGTGATTTTCTGGCCGTGCTGCATCGAGCAGGCGGAGTGATAGGCGACGATGGTGCCGGGCTGGCGCACCGGCTCGGGCAGCTCGAGTTCCACCAGATATTCGGTGATGTCCCTGGCCAGCGCCGACACCCGCGCCGCCTTGTCGGCATAGGCGGGATCGAGGCGCAGCATGAAACCATAATCCTTGATGGTGGTGCCGCAGCCCGACGCGGTGATGACGATGGCGTCCAGGCCGCCTTGCTCGATGGCGCGCGTCCAGGCGTCGACATTGCGCCTGGCCGAGGCAAGCGCTGCCGCCTCGCGGCCCATATGATGTACCAGCGCGCCGCAGCAGCCCTCGCCCTCGGGAACTACGACCTCGACGCCCAGCCGCGTCAGCAGCGCGATCGTCGTGTCGTTGATGGCGGGATCGAGCACGGACTGCGCGCAGCCGGTGAGGATGGCGACGCGGCCTTTTTTCCTCGTGCCCTGCCCGGCATGGATGCCCGGGGAAGCCATTGGCGAGGCCGCGGGAACCGACGCCGGGGCGAGCTTGAGCATCGCGCCCAGCGGCTTCAGCGCCGGGATCTTTTCCAACAGACCGGCGAATGGCTGCGCGAGCCTCGCCAGCTTGAGCGCAGCGCGAAACCGCGAGGGATAAGGCAGGACCAAGGCCAGCATGGCGCGCGTCAGCCGATCAGGCAGCGGCCGCCTGTAGGTTTCCTCGATATGGGCGCGGGCATGGTCGACCAGATGCATGTAGTTGACGCCAGACGGGCAGGTGGTCATGCAGGCGAGGCAGGACAGGCAGCGGTCGATATGAGTGACGATCTCCTTGTCGGCGGGGCGGCCGTTCTCCAGCATGTCCTTGATCAGATAGATCCGCCCGCGCGGCGAATCCAGCTCGTTGCCTAATGTCACATAGGTCGGACAGGTGGCCGTGCAGAAGCCGCAATGCACGCATTTGCGCAGGATCTTTTCCGATTCCGCGACATGCGGATCGGCAAGCTGGGCAGCTGAGAAATTGGTCTGCACGCAAAAAACCTATAATCCGAGGAACCAGCTTTCCGGGTCTTTGACCGGCTCGCCACGCTGCAGCGCCTGCAGGCCGAGAATGCAGCGGGCGATGAACCACACGGCGACGGCGAACATCAGCACGAAGCCTATCGCCACCATCATCAGCCCAGCCGAGATCAGCGCATAGAGCAGACCGATCCAGAAGGTGCGGATCAGGAATGTGTAGTGGCTCTCGACGAAGCCGCCAGCCTTGCCGCGGTTGATATAGGCCAGAACGATGCCGACAATACCGGTGACGCCGATGACGAGGCTGGCGAGATAAAGGATGTAGATGACCAGTGCGTTGGTCGAACCCGGCTCCAGCCAGCGGTCGGTCTGGCGCGGTGCGGGCCTATTTGAATCAACCGGGCCTGGATTGGTGTCGCTCATGATGCTGCTCCCTCAGTTGCCGGGCCAAGAGTAGCAGAGCCTGCAGCCGGCGCCATACGGCCGGGATTGAGGATATTCTTCGGATCGAATTCGGCTTTGAGCCTGGCCGACAATGCTGCCAGCTGCGGCGCCTGCGGCTCGAACACCGGCACAGCGGCGCGATGCGAAGGGGCGGCGCGCACCAGCGTCGCATGACCGCCGCCATACTGTCGCACCAGTCCGCGCAAAAGATCGGCTTCGGGATCGCCTTGCTCCATGCGCAGCCAGATCAGTCCGCCCTGCCAGTCATAGAAGGCATCGACGGCCGCCTGCATGCGCAACGCCAGCAGCATCTGGTGACCTTGCGCAGGCGCCATCGACACGCGCCACACCGGCTTTTCAAGGCCGTCGGCAAACGGCGCGCAATCTCTGATATCGCGCCAGACGGAAAGCGAGATCTCGCCCGAAATTTCCTCGAGCGGGCCGGCATTTCCGAGCAGGTCTTTCAGCGCGGCGATGCGGTAGGCGACCGACGGGCCGAACCCCTCGACGCGCAGCAATGTCGCGGCAGTGCTGCCGAGACTGCCGCCGGCGACCCGTGCGGCGACGCGTTCGGGAAGATGGGCCGCACTCGACACTTCGGCGCTGGAGCCGAGCGCCAGCGCCATGGCGGCGGCGGCATGATCGTCGAGCAGGCCGCGCAGGGCGAGCGTGACTTCGGTTTCGGCAGCGGGAAGCACCTTGAAGGTGACGTCGGTGAGGACGGCAAGCGTGCCCCAGCTGTTGGCCATGAGCTTGGACAGGTCGTAGCCGGTGACGTTCTTGACCACGCGGCCGCCCGACTTGAAGGCCTCGCCGCGACCCGAAACCGCCGCTATGCCAAGAATATGATCGCGCGCCGCCCCGGCCCTCAGCCGACGCGGACCGCAAAGATTCGCGGCCAGCACGCCGCCGATCGTGCCTTTTCCCTTCTCGCCGCCGAGCAGCGGGCCATAATCCAGCGGTTCGAAGGCCAGCTGCTGGCCATTCTCGGCAAGTAATTTTTCGATCTCGGCCAGCGGCGTGCCGGCCTTTGCCGACAGCACCAGTTCGGCCGGCTCGTAGAGCGTGACACCGGACAGTTTCGACAGATCGAGCGTGTGCTCGGTCTGCAGCGGACGGCCGATACCGCGCTTCGAGCCGTGGCCGAGGATTTCAAGCGGCGACTCTTCAGCCGCGGCCCATTGGACGGTGGCGAGGGTTTCGGCGGCGGTGGCGGGGGTGAAGGTGGTCATGGCGACATAACCACCTCGAAGGACGATAAGTCGAGTTCTGTCGCACCCCCCTCTGTCCTGCCGGACATCTCCCCCACAAGGGGGGAGATTGGCAGCTTCGTGGACGGCACTCGTCCTGCAACGTTGGCGATTGGCGAAAGCGAAAATGACGGCCAATCTCCCCCCTCATGGGGGAGATGTCCGGCAGGACAGAGGGGGGCGCGAAGGATCGCGGCGTTAGTGAGGCGAGCCCCGATCACTTCAAAACCTCGGAATGTCCGGAAACGCCGTCTGGCCGCGATGCACGTGCATGCGTCCGAGCTCGGCGCAGCGGCGCAGCTGCGGAAACACCTTGCCCGGGTTGAGCAGATGGTTGGGGTCGAAAGCGCATTTGACCCGCATCTGCTGGTCGAGGTCGATCTGGTTGAACATTTCCGGCATCAGGTCGCGCTTCTCGACGCCGACGCCGTGCTCGCCGGTCAGCACGCCGCCGACCTTGACGCAAAGCCGCAGGATGTCGGCGCCGAAACTTTCCGCATTGTCGAGCTCGCCCGGCACGTTGGCGTCATAGAGGATCAGCGGATGCAGATTGCCGTCGCCGGCATGGAAAACATTGGCGACGCCGAGCCCGTATTTTTCGGAAAGTTCGCGCATGCCGTGCAGGACGCGCGGCAGTTCCTTGCGCGGGATGGTGCCGTCCATGCAGTAATAGTCTGGCGAGATGCGACCGACCGCCGGAAAGGCCGCCTTGCGGCCGGCCCAGAAACTCAGCCGCTCCTGCTCCGATTGCGAGATGCGGCACGTGGTCGAGCCGTTCCTATAGGCGATTGCCTCAACCAGGCCGATCAAATGGTCGACCTCGACGCCCGGCCCGTCGAGCTCGACGATCAGCAGCGCCTCGACGTCCAAGGGATAGCCGGCATGGACGAAATCCTCGGCCGCATGGATCGCCGGGCGGTCCATCATCTCCATGCCGCCCGGGATGATGCCGGCGCCGATGATGTCGGCAACGCATTGGCCGCCCTGCTCGCTGGTCGGGAAACCGATCAGCAGCGCGCGCGCCGTCTCCGGCTTCTTCAGGATGCGCACGATGACCTCGGTGACGACGCCGAGCAGCCCTTCGGAACCGGTCATCACCCCGAGCAGGTCGTAGCCTTCCGCGTCGAGATGCTTGCCGCCGAGCCGCACCACCTCGCCGTTCATCAGCACCATCTCGATACCGAGCACATTGTTGGCGGTAAGACCGTATTTCAGGCAATGCACGCCGCCGGAATTCTCCGCGACGTTGCCGCCAATCGAGCAGGCGATCTGGGAGGATGGATCGGGCGCGTAATAAAAGCCCTCCTGCTCGACGGCGGTAGTGATGCCGAGATTGGTGACGCCCGGCTGGGCGACGACGATGCGGTTGGGAAAATCGATCTCGAGAATGCGGTTGAACCTGCTCATCACCAGCAGCACGGCGTCTTCGAGCGGCAGCGCGCCGCCGGACAGCGAGGTGCCGGAGCCGCGCGGCACGACGCGAATGTTGCGGTCGTTGCAATATTTCAGCACGCGCGAGACCTGCGCCACCGTTTCTGGCAGCACCACGACCAGCGGCAACTGCCGATAGGCGGTGAGGCCGTCGCTCTCGAAGGCGCGCATTGCGTTGGCAGCGTCGACGACGCCCTCGCCCGGCACGATGATGCGCATATCGGCGACGATCTCGTCGCGCCGGCGCATCGTGGCGTCGTCTGGCTTCGGCATCAGCAGGCCGGACATCAACAGTCTCCTTCGATCGACTGGTAAAAATCTTTTACCAGCGGTAGGCGCTTGTTGCAAATCCTGCTTTGGCCGAAATCGGAAGCCGATACCGGTACGGACTTGTGCGGGTCGGCGAGAGGGAAGCGCTTTATGAGCACCCCCACCCCGTCTCACGATCTTCGCTACGCTGCGATCATGAGCCGACCCTCCCCACATGGGGCAGGGTAAGGTTTTACTCGCTCGCCTGCCTGGCGGGTTCGGAGTGCAGGCGGCGCACTCGGCGCACGCCCCACCAGACCAGCAGGATGGCGAGCGGCACCGAGGCGGCGGTGACGACCTCGGGCGCGAAGGCACGGCCGAAGATCGAGGCGCCCTTGGCGACGTAGCCGATGAGGCCGACGACGTAGTAGGAGACGGCCGCGACCGAGAGACCCTCCACCGTCTGCTGCAGCCGCAATTGCAGACGGGCGCGGTTGTTCATCGACGCCAGCAGATCGCGGTTCTGCTTCTCGACCTCGACGTCAACCCAGGTGCGCAGCAGCGTGGTGGCGCGGGTGAGCTTGGTCGACAGATTGGCCTGACGCTCCTCGACCGAACGGCAGGTGCGCATGGCGGGGGCAACGCGGCGCTGCAGGAAGCCGCCCCAGGTGTCGTAGCCGGGCACCGCCTCTTCCTCCAGGGCCTCCAGCCGTTCGCGGACGATGCCGTCATAGGCGCGGCTGGCGCCGAAGCGATAGAGGCTGGAGGCTGCATCGGCCTCCAACTCGGCGGCAAGCTCGGTCAGATCGGCAAGCAGCGTCTGGTTGTCGCGGGTTTCGGCGACCTTCATTTCCAGCGTGGTCTGCGCCAGCCTGTCTTCGATCCGGCGGGCGCGACCGGACAGCATCAGCGCCAGCGGCAGGCCAAGCATGGCCAGCGTGCGGTAGGTTTCGATATCGATCAGCCGTTGCGCCAGCGCGCCGGTGCGTGCCGGCGTCAGGCCGCGGTCGAGCACCAACATGCGGGTCATGCCGTCACCGTCCTGGCGAAAATCGGTGACGATGGCGGCGTTGCCGCGCTCGACCAGCGAATAGCACAGGCTGGTCGGGTCGAAGCCGGCGATCAGCCTTTCGCTCGCCTGCGTCCATTTGCGGATTTCGAGCCTGATGCCGGAAATCACCGTTCCCGGCGGCGAAAAGCCGTTGCCGAAAGGCGAACCTTCCTGGCGCTGGCCGCTCTCGGAGAGTGGTCCTTCCCATAGATAGGTGGAGAATTCCGTATGCCGTTCCCAGCGCAGCGAGCCATTGCCCCACTTCATCGCGTGGTGGCGGGCATGAGGGTCAGGCGCGGCGATGCCGAGGCGCCGCGACAATTCGGAAAGCACCGCCTGGTCGACGCCGGACCCAGCTTCGGTCATGAACGAAAGCTGCACCAGCACGCGCGGTTTCTCGACCAGCGGATGCGGACGGGCGTGAACCTCGCCGAGCGCGCCAGGCCGTCCCTCATGCGCGGGAAAGCCCATGACGCTGCCCTCGACGCGCGGCTGGAATTCGAGATTGGACGGGTCATCTGCCACGGCTGGTCCCCCGGGCCTGGTGCACTCGCGTCCCTCTAGAGCCAATTGCCGGGGCACGCAAACGACAAATTAGCCGAAAGCGATATGCCGGGACGACGTCGGACCCGGCCAAGCGGGCGAACTGGATAAATAATTTGACCAGTTGCCGACACTGGCTTTATCCTGCGCGACACCGGTTCAATCCCAGGCATCTCCGTTGAGCGACATTTTCTCCAGGATCGAGCATTCCCGCACCGCCGACGAGGTGGTGCAGCAGATCGAGAGCCTGATCCTCGAAGGCGTTCTGCGCACCGGCGACAGGCTACCGGGCGAGCGGGAGCTGGCACGCCGGTTCGAGGTGTCGCGGCCGATCCTGCGCGACGCGCTGAAGGCGCTGGAAGGACGCGGGCTGCTGACGACGCGGCCCGGCGGCGGCACCCATGTCGCCGACGTCATCGGCCAGCTGTTCACCAAGCCGGTGACGGACTTGATCTCCATGCACCGCAAGGCGGCGACCGACTATCTGGAATACCGCCGCGAGATCGAAGCGGTGGCGGCCGAGTACGCGGCGCGGCGCGCCACATCCGACGATCTGGCGTTGCTCGACCGCATCATGGCGCGCATGGACGAGGCGCACCGGACCAGCAACTTCGACGACGAGGCGGAAATCGACGTCGAGTTCCACCACGCGATCTGCGAATGCGCGCACAACATCATCCTCCTGCACACGCTGCGCTCGTGCTACCGGCTGCTGTCGGAGGGCGTCTTCCAGAACCGGCTCCTGGTGTTCAACGTGCCGGGCGCGCGCGAAGCGCTGCTCTCGCAGCACCGGGCGATCTACGAAGCAGTCAAGGCCGGCGATCCGGCGGCCGCGCGGCAGGCGGCGATGGACCACATTACCCATGTCGAACGCACCATGGCGGAGGCCGAGCGCAGCGGCGACTGGCAACGCGTGTCGCGGCTGCGGCTGATGCAGCGCTCCGAAGCCGGCGACAGCGAGCCGGCAAGAAAACGCTTTTGAGCACCGGCCAACACAATCAACGACGACGAATTAGCTGATAACCAGCGGGAAGCCCATGAGCATGATCCTCACCATCGCCGATCTCAAGGACCTGGCGCGCCGCCGCGTGCCGAAGATGTTCTTCGACTATGCTGATTCCGGTGGATGGACCGAAAGCACCTACCGGGCCAACGAGGAGGATTTCCACAAGATCAAGTTCCGCCAGCGCGTACTGGTCGACATGAGCAACCGCTCGCTGGAATCGACCATGATCGGCGAGAAGGTGGCGATGCCGGTGGCGCTGGCGCCGACCGGCATGACCGGCATGCAGCACCCCGACGGCGAGATGCTGGCGGCGCAGGCGGCGGAGGAATTCGGCGTGCCGTTCACGCTGTCGACGATGAGCATCTGCTCGATCGAGGATGTCGCCTCCGTGACCAAGAAGCCGTTCTGGTTCCAGCTCTATGTGCTGCGCGACAAGGATTTCGTCCTCAGTCTCATCGACAGGGCGAAGGCGGCGAAGTGCTCGGCGCTGGTGCTGACGCTCGACCTGCAGATCCTCGGCCAGCGCCACAAGGACATCCGCAACGGACTTTCGGCGCCGCCGCGCTTCACGCCGAAGCATGTCTGGCAGGTGGCGACCAGGCCGGGCTGGTGCATTGGCATGGCAGGCACCAAACGCCGGACCTTTCGCAACATTGTCGGCCACGCCAAGGGCGTCGGCGACCTCACCTCGCTGTCGTCGTGGACGACGGAGCAATTCGATCCGCATCTGTCGTGGAAGGACGTCGCCTGGATCAAGGAGCGCTGGGGCGGCAAGCTGATCCTGAAGGGCATCCTCGACAAGGAGGACGCGCTGATGGCGGCCAAGACCGGCGCCGACGCGATCATCGTCTCCAATCATGGCGGACGCCAGCTCGACGGCGCGCCGTCGTCAATCTCAGTGCTGGAAGAGATTGCCGATGCGGTCGGCGACACGATCGAAGTGCATATGGATGGCGGCATCCGCTCTGGCCAGGACGTGCTGAAGGCGCTGTGTCTCGGCGCCAAGGGCACCTATATCGGCCGGCCTTTCCTCTACGGCCTCGGCGCACTCGGCAAGGATGGGGTTACCAAAGCCTTGGAAATCATCCGCAAAGAGATGGACATAACGCTGGCACTGTGCGGAAAGCGTCTGGTAACCGAGATGGGCAAGGATCAGCTTCGGCGTTAATGACGGCATGATCACGGAGATGGACGCTTTGACTGCCCCCGGCATCCACTTCCTCGACGCGCGCGGACCGGAAGGCATGCGCATCTATGCGGTCGGCGACGTGCATGGCCGGCTCGACCTGCTCGCCGCCATGTACCGCCGGATCGCGGCCGAGATCCGCCAGGCGCGGCCGGTCGACTGGCGGATCATCCATCTCGGCGACTATGTCGACCGCGGCCCGGACTCCAAGGGCGTTCTCGATTTCCTGACCGAAGTGCGAAAACGCGACCCGCGCAACCTGATGCTCGCCGGCAACCACGACATCGGCTTCCTCGACTTCCTCGATGCCCCCGATGCAGACGGGCTTTTCATGCGCTATGGCGGCATCCAGACCGCGCAATCCTATGGCGTGGTGCTCAATGAAGGCGGCGGCGCATGGTTTGGCAGGTCCGAGGCGGCGCTGCGGCAAGGCCATGCAGCACTTGTCGAGGCGGTGCCGAAAAGCCATATCGAGTTCCTGCAGTCGCTGCCGTTTTCACTGACGTTCGGCGACTTCTTCTTCTGCCATGCCGGCATCCGGCCAGGCATTGCGCTGGAAAGTCAGAGCGCGCAGGACCTGACCTGGATCCGCGATGTCTTCCACAATCATTCCGGCCTGCATCCAAAAATCGTGGTGCATGGCCACACGCCGGTGCCGGAGGCGGAAGTGATGGTCAACCGCGTCAATATCGACACGCTCGCCTACCAGACGGGAAACCTCAGCGCGCTCGTCGTCGACGGAACGGACAAGCGTATCCTGGTGGTGTCAGGTGAGAGGGCTTAAAGCGCGTCCCGTTTCAAGTCTTTGCCTTAGCGAAGCGCGGCGGTGACACCGTAGCCGTCGACGGCGTTGTGGTTGTTGGCTGCGTCGCCGGCATAGGTGCCGAGGCCGCACAAGACGATGGCCGACAACATAACAAAGGACAGAAGCGCTGCTTTCACGGACGTCATCTCTTGTTGAGCTTTCTGCATCTGTGCACGAGGCTGGTTACGAATGGGTTGAAACGGAAAATGCGTCTCAAAGTTTCGACGATTTCGCTGCTTTTAGGCATGTTCTGTATCGGCGATGTGTCGCGCGAGTGACCCAAAAGGTTCATCGCGTTGCACGGACGATGCAGAGCGGGTGCCTTCTAGGGTGGCGGGCGGCCACAAGCCAAGGACGAAACATGCTGTCCACAGCGGATTTTTACCGGCGTGCCAAAAATGCAACGTCGGTACTGACTGCCGTCAGACCGTCGCCACCCAGGCGCGGGCGATGGCCAGCCCGGCGGCATCGGCATCCGCCCCGTGGCGGGCGATTTCGTCGTCGAGCCGGTCGCCCCAGTCCGGGTGCCGTTCGGCGATAAGCGATGCGAAGGATGTGCTCCAGTCGCGGACCATCGGCCGGTCCGCCTCGAAATGGAACTGAAAGCCATAGACGGCGCGGCCGATGCGAAAGGCCTGGTTCTCGGCGACTTCGTTGCCGGCAAGCCGCACGGCGTTTTCGGGCAAGACAAAAGTGTCGTCGTGCCACTCGAAGATGGGGAAATGTTCGGGCAGCGCGCCGAGCACCGGATCGGCCTTCGCCGCCGGCGTGAGCGAGACCTTGTGCCAGCCGAATTCCGAGGCGCCGCCGATCCGGTTCTCGCCGCCGAAGGCGCGCGCGACCAGTTGGCTGCCAAGGCAGATACCGAGCACGGCGCGATCCTTGCCGGCGAAATCGCGCGTCAGGTCGAGCAACTCAGGAAAATACGGACAAATCTCGTCGTCCAGCGCATTCTGGGCGCCGCCGAGCACAACCATGGCGGCGTGCGCATCGCTGTCGTGCGGCAGCATCTCGCCACAATAGGGCCGGCGCAGATCGATATCGGCGCCCGCCTCGACAAGCGCCGCGCCGATCTGGCCAAGGCCCTCACTGTCGAAATTCTGGACCACCAGCACCCGCATCGAAAAACCTGCTGACATGAAAACGATGCGACGAGCGATATCATGCCGCCGTCATTCCGGCCAAGAGACGTATTCGGGGAGAAAACTATGCCACTGCAGAATCGGGTCGACCCGTTCGGCGCCATCCACGCGGTGCCGGAGCGCGGCCTGTTCATGGGCAATCGCGGCATCATCCATGACCCCGAAACGAAGACGCTGCTGAAAAAGCGCTGGGCGCTGCAGGCCTGGATCATCTGCGTCTGCGAATTCCGCGATGTGCGGCGTGAGCCGATGGGCCGCAACAGGCAAAGCGACGACCAGTCAGGTGGCAAGCAGTCGGGTGGCAAGGCCGGCTGGACCGAATTGTTTTTCCTGGACGAGCTGACCGCGCTCGCGGCCGGGCATCGGCCCTGCTTCTTCTGCCGCCGCGAGCGGGCCAAGGATTTCGTCCGGCGCTTCGGCATTGCCTTCGGCATTGCCGAGCCGCGCGCACCGCAGGTCGACAAGCGGCTGCATACGGAGCGGCTGGCGTCGGGCGGGCAGGCGCCGGTATTATCCACAGGAGACCTTGCCGAGTTGCCGGACGGCGCCATGGTTGCGGACGGCGGCAATGCCTATGCGATGCGTGGCGGCAAGGCACTGCGCTGGTCGTTCGCAGGTTACGGCGGTGGTGTGGGGGTCGATCCGGTCGGGTTCGGCGGTTTCGCCGGCCGTCGAATCCGCCTGCTTACGCCGGCGACCACCGTTGCCGTGCTGAGGCAAGGCTACGAACCGGTCTGGCATCCCTCGGCCGAGACTTGACGCCAAGAGCCGGCTCGCCCATTCCTCGGCGATGCGCGCCAATTACAAGATGCAACGGCTATTCGTGCCGGACCACCTCGGACCGGATATCGAGTTCAAGGCGAGCCCGCAGCAGGGCCACTACCTGATGCATGTGCTGCGGCTCGGCGAAGGCGCGGAAATCCTGGTGTTCAACGGCCGCGACGGCGAATGGTCGGCGGCAATCGCCGCCACATCCAAGAAGGCGGCACGGCTGAAGGTGCTGGCCTTGCAGCGGCCGCAGCCGCCGCTGCCCGATCTCGTCTACTGCTTTGCGCCGATAAAGCAGGGGCGGCTCGATTATCTGGTGCAGAAGGCGGTCGAGATGGGCGCCGGCGTCCTGCAGCCGGTTGTTACCCAGCACACGCAAGTGGCAAAGCCCGGCATCGAACGCCTGCGCGCCAATGTCGTCGAGGCCGCCGAACAATGCGGCATCCTGGCGGTGCCGGAGGTGCGCGAAGCGGAAAAATTCGACCGCCTGCTGGCCGGCTGGGACAAGGAGCGGCGGTTGATCTTCTGCGACGAGGATGCTTCCACGAACAATCCGCTGCCGGCGCTGCAGGCGGTGCGGGAGAAGAGGCTCGGGCTGCTGGTCGGGCCCGAGGGCGGGTTTTCCGACGAGGAACGAAGGATGCTGAGGACGCTGCCTTTCGTCACCGCCATTCCGCTCGGTCCGCGCATCCTGCGCGCCGATACGGCTGCGGTGGCGGCACTGGCGGTGATACAGGCCACAATCGGGGATTGGTGAGGCTCTTTCCTTACCCCCTTGTGGGAGAAGGAAGATGCAGCGTCAATCAATTCCAGTTACCCTGTGGCTCAGGATTTTTCGCTTGATCGCCTACTGACATTTCGTCCATCTAGCGCCGGCGGTCGCCCGACCGCTGCAGAGGACTTGTTATGGCGCGCGACACAACCGATTTCCGGCCGATCGAAGGCGTCGACGAGCTTGTCGAGCACCTGGCTGAAGGCAACAAACCGCGCGACAAATGGCGCATCGGCACCGAACACGAGAAATTCCCGTTCTATGTCGACGGCAATGCGCCGGTCCCCTATGGCGGCGAGCACGGCATCCGCGCCATTCTCGAAGGCATGCAGGAAAAACTCGGCTGGGATCCGATCATGGATGCTGGCCGCATCATCGGCCTGGTCGAGCCGACCGGCCGGGGCGCGATTTCGCTGGAACCAGGCGGCCAGTTCGAACTGTCCGGCGCGCCGCTGGAGACGATCCACCAGACTTGCCGCGAGGGCAATGCGCATCTGGCGCAGGTGCGCGAGATCGCCGAGCCGATGGGCATCCGCTTCCTCGGCCTCGGCGGCAGCCCGAAATGGTCATTGGCCGAGACGCCGAAAATGCCAAAGTCGCGCTACGAGATCATGACGCGCTATATGCCCAAGGTCGGCACCAAGGGCCTCGACATGATGTACCGCACCTGCACCATTCAGGTGAATCTCGACTTCGAGAGCGAGGCCGACATGCGCCGCAAGATGCAGGTGTCGCTGAAACTGCAGCCGCTGTCGACGGCGCTGTTCGCCAACTCGCCGTTCACCGAAGGCCGGCCCAACGGATTTCAGAGCTGGCGCGGCGACATCTGGCGCGACACCGACAACCAGCGCTCGGGCCTGCTCGACTTCTGCTTCTCGCCCGATTTCGGCTTCGCTGATTATGTCGAATGGGCGCTCGACGTGCCGATGTACTTCGTTATCCGCGACGGCCACTACCACGACATGACGCACGTTACTTTCCGCCAGTTCATGGCCGGTGCGGCCCGCAACGAGATTTCTGACGGGCTGCCGACGATGGGCGATTGGGCGAACCATTTGTCAACGCTGTTCCCCGACGTGCGACTGAAGCGTTTCCTTGAAATGCGCGGCGCCGATGGCGGACCGTGGCGGCGCATCTGCGCGCTGCCGGCCTTCTGGGTCGGGCTGCTCTATGACGCGGCGGCGCTCGACGCGGCCGAGGCGCTGACCTCAAGCTGGAGCTATGAAGAAGTGCTGGCGATGCGCAACGCCGTGCCGGAACAAGGCATTTCGGCGCCGTTCCGCAACACGACACTGCGCGAGATCGCCCGCGACGTGCTCGTCATCTCGCGCATGGGGCTGAAGAACCGCGGCCGCAAGAACCGCGACGGCTACGACGAAACTTCGTTCCTCAGCACGCTGGACGAAGTCGTCGCGCGCGGCACCACCAGCGCCGAGGAGTTGCTCTCCGCCTATCATACGCGCTGGGGCGGCTCGATCGAGCCGGTGTTCATGGAGTATGCGTATTAGCCGTTTGCTATCGGCTTGGCCGACAGCTCAGGAAAAAAGCGCTTTCCGAAAATCGATTCCGATTTTCGGGCCGATGCGATAGGCTCGCTCCTACGAGGATTTCCCGGAGGAGAAAACCAATGCCTTCCTTGTTCGACATTCTGGCGCAGGCGCAGAACGGTAACGGCATGCAGGCCCTGGCCCAACAGTTCGGGCTTTCGCAGCAGCAAGCACAATCGGCGGTCGAGGCGCTGCTGCCGGCCTTTTCACAGGGGCTGAAGCGCAGCACCTCCGACCCTTACGGGCTCGGCGCGTTCATGACGGCAATGGCCAGCGGCCAGCACGCCAAATATTTCGAGGACGCAGGCCGGGCCTTCTCGCCGCAGGGCGTCGATGAAGGCAACGGCATTCTTGGCCATTTGTTCGGCTCAAAAGAGCTGTCCCGCGCCGTTGCCAGCCAAGCTGCGCAGGCGAGCGGCGTCAGCCAGCAGATCTTGCAGCAGATGCTGCCGGTCGTGGCTTCGATGATGATGGGCGGCCTGTTCAAGCAGACCACAAATCAGATGCAGGCAGCAGGCGGATTCGGCGGCGGCAGCAATCCGCTCGGCGAGATCATCGAGCAGATGATGCGGCAGGCCGGCGGCGCACAGGCGCCGGCACCACAGCAGCACCAGGCTCCGCAGCCCGGCCCGATGGACAATCCGTTCGGCAAGGTGCTGCAGGACATGTTCGGCGGCGCGCAGCAGCCGCAGCAGGCGCCCAATCCCTATGGCGACAATCCGCTCGGCAAGGTGCTGCAGGACATGTTCGGCGGTGGTGCGCAGCAGCCGCAGCCGCGTCAGGCGCCACAGCAGCGCGAAGCGCCGCAGCCGCAGACCAATCCGAGCGGCAGGCCACGCAATCCGTTCGACGATTTGTTCGGCAAGATGTTCGAGGCGGGCGCGCAGCAGCGTGACGATTACCAGAAGGGCATGGAATCGATCTTCGATCAGTTCAAGCGAGGCATGGATCGGCGCTAAACCGACGAGGCGGCCGCAACTTGACCTGAGCGCCGCCCAAAGAAAAATGCCCGATCCTTGGGAGGACCGGGCAGTGTGCAGGCGGGCCGGCGGGGAAACCGGCAGGGAGTGGGAGCCTGCGAAATCCTATAGCGCCGCGCGCGCCAAGGGCGCGCCACCCGCGCGATCAGGTCACCTTGCGTGCAATATCCTCGATCGTGTCTGTGCGATCAGCCGCGATAAGGCGTAGCCTCTCGGTTGGATCGCGGCCAAACGGCACGTCGATGGCGACGTGGAGATCGGCCCGCGTCAAGCCGATGTCGGCAAGTTCGGCGTCCGACATCTCGCCAAGGCGATAGAAGGCGCGGCGGTTTTTCCAGGCGCGATATACGTTGGAGATGGTGTTGACCACGCGCGTCGCAATAGCCGGACGCGACGTGATGCGCGAAGTCTCGGTGGCGAAATCAACGTAGCCATGTCAGTCTCCTTCATTCAGACGGGCGAAGACAGGTGATCGGCGCTGGCGACAGCGGCCCTTCCAGTCCCGATCCACTTAAAGATGCATGTCGTTGCCCTAAAATCGGTGACCACCTCGGCGATCCCGAGGGCAAACTTTTAGGCGACAGGCATTGCCTTCATGTGGACAATGGAGAATTTGCCACCGTTGGATTGATTTATCCAACGAATGTTTCTAATCTTTAGCATCAACATCAGTGATGGATTGGACCGATGAAAGCGCCACTCGATCTCGATCAATTGCACACCTTCGTCTCAATCGTTGACACCGGCAGCTTCACCCGCGCGGCGGAAGCGGTGCATCGGACCCAGTCGGCGGTGTCCATGCAGATGCGCCGGCTGGAGGAACGGATCGGCAAGCCGCTGTTCGAAAAGGACGGGCGCACCAACAGGTTGACCGAGGAAGGCGACAGGCTGCTCTCCTACGCAAGACGGTTACTGTTCCTCAATCGGGAAACGCTGGCCGCCTTCGACGACCGGCGGCTCGAAGGCACAATCCGCATCGGCACGCCGGACGACTATGCCGACCGCTTCCTGCCCGAGATCATGGCCCGCTTCGCCCGTTCCAATCCACGCGTCGAACTGACCGTCATCTGCGAGCCGACGCCGGGGCTGGTCGAGCACATCAAGCGCGGCAATCTCGATCTGGCGCTAGTGACGCATAGTGACGCGCACGGCCAGTCGGAAGTGGTGCGGCGCGAACCGCTGCTGTGGGTGACGTCGGCCAACCATGCGACGCATGAACAGGAAGTTCTGCCGATGGCCTTCGGCCGGCCGAACTGCATCTGGCGGCGGGCCGCGGTCGACGTGCTCGACCGGCAGAACCGCGATTACCGCATCCTGTTCACCAGCTTCTCGGCAACCGTCATCACCGCCGCGGTGCTTTCCGGCCTGGCGATCTCGGTGCTGCCGGAATGCGCGCTACGCCCCGGCATGCGGGTGTTGGGCGATGCCGACGGGTTCGGCGCCCTGCCCGATTGCCGCATCGGCATCATGCGCGGCCAGACGTCGCGGCCGGAGATCGTCGACGCGCTGGCCCGTCACATTTCGGAAAGCCTCGACAATATTTCCGTGCCGCTCGGCGAAGAGACGGGAAGCTTCGACTTCGCAGCCTTTTCGAAGATGAAGCGGACCAAGCCGAACCAGATCGTGCCGGGCTGGTAAGGATCAGGCGGAAACTGCTGCCGGCGTGCTGTCTTTGCCAGGCAAAAGGCCGGCCAGGCGCAACAATTGCGCCGGCTCCAGCGGCAGCGACAGCAGATGGCCTTGAAACTCTCGGCAGCCCATGGCGACGAGCAGCGCCTTTTGCTCCTCGGTCTCCACGCCTTCCGCAGTGACGCCGACGTTAAGAGCGTCGGCAAGATCGACCAGTGCCCTGACGATCGCCTCCGAACTCTCGTCGCGGCCGAGGAGGTTCACGAAGGAGCGGTCGATCTTGAGCTTGTCGATGGCGTGGCGGCGCAAATAGTTCAGCGACGAATAGCCGGTGCCGGAATCGTCGAGCACTATGGCGATCCCCGACCGGCGCAAGGCAGCCAGCGCCGCCCTGGTCGTATCGTTGTTGTCCAACAGCACGCCCTCGGTGATCTCGAGCTGCAGGCGCCCCGGCGCCAATCCGGTCTCCGCGAGAACCGCCGCAAGCTGCTCGGCGAAACCGGCGTCGCGCAGTTGCAGCGGCGACACGTTGACGGCCACCCAGGGCAATTCGGTGCCGACAGCGAAGCGGCAAGCCTCTCGCAGCACCCATTTGCCAAGCTGGCCGATCATGCCACGTTCTTCGGCGATGGCGATGAATTGTGCTGGCGGCAAGCCACCATGGACCTCATGTCCCCAGCGGATCAGCGCCTCGGCACCGAGGATCGTGCTGCCGTCCGCCGCAAAGATCGGCTGATACGCCAGCTTGATCCCAGTTCCGCCATTCAGGGCATGCCGGAGTTCGCTCTCAACCTGGCGCTTGCGCAACAGGAGGTCGTCCATGTCGCCGGCAAAGACCTGGTAACGGCCGCGGCCGTTCTTCTTGGCTTCGTAAAGCGCGATATCGGCCTTGCGCAGCAAGTCGTCCGCATCGGCATCGGGACCGGTCGACAATGCTATGCCGATGCTGGCGCTGACAAAAACCTGGTCGTCGGCCAGCTTGAACGGCTCCTGCAGCTTTTGAAGCAGACCCTCCGAAACATCTTCGGCGCCTCGGATGTCGTTAACATCGATGAGGATCATGGCGAATTCATCGCCGCCGAGCCGTGCCACCGTGTCGACCTCCCGGATTGCCTGCTGGAGCCTCGCGGCGGTCTGGCGGACAAGCTCGTCGCCGGCAGGATGGCCAAGCGTGTCGTTGACGTGCTTGAAACGGTCGAGGTCGAGATAAATCAGTGCCACTTTGGCTGTTTCGTGACTGGCCGTGAGCAAAGCGCGCCGGAGCCGGTCCTCGAACAGCGCCCGGTTGGGAAGGCCGGTAAGCGTGTCGTGGAAGGCGAGATACTGCGCCTCGGCCTGACTGGTCTGCAGCGCCGACGATGCACGGCGGAGGCGGCGCAGCAGGAACGCCAGGACACCTGCCGCGAGCAGCGCGCCACCGATCAGGGCCGGGCCTGCCTCGCGCACCAGCGCGCTGCCGGGCCGCTCCTGATTCCAGCCGGCATAAGCCAGGATGACGCCGCGTGAGTCGGCCAGCGGAATGGCAGCCTCCCCGACCGGCTGCGACAACGGCAGCAGGCGCGCGCCCGCCAACAGATATTGCCCGGCGATCTTGGCCAGCAGCGCGTCGGTGATGAAGTCCACCGAGATATGAAGGTATTCGCTGCCAGGCGCCTGGATGACGCGGTCGGAACTCGGTAGCAGCGGCATGATGCTGAGGATGGCAGGTTTTCCGCCAAGCTCCACCAGATCCCCTGCGGCCAATTTGACCGGACCGTCGGCCTGGTTTTCTTGCGCCGGCTCACGGATCAACCGGCGCACCCTTTCGACTGTGGGCAACAGAACCGGTTCATCCTCGCGGTAACTCGCCGGCGCCAGCACGTTTCCTTCACGCATCGCATGGATCGGACGATCGGCGGCATCCAGTACATAGACCCGATCATGCCCATAGTAGGAATACATCCAGACGCTGATGTTATCGATCATCCAGGCCACGTTGCCGGCCTTGGCATTGATGACGGAATCGTCCCAGATGGCGATGCTTTCCTGCTCGCGATCCACCGCCGCGATCCGGTCCCGCATGCCGTTGGCGAAAAGGATTTTCTGCCGCTCGAGGGAGACGCTATCGGCCTGCACAGTGGCGTAAAAGCCAAAGCCGACGACCATAGCCAGCGCGAAAATGGCAAGCGCCATCACCGTCAGCGTGACCTGAAACGTTAATGGGCTGCGTTGAAGGCGACGGCTCATGCGTCCTGGCCACTCTCTTTTCCGCACAGTCATCAGATCCGGTTAAGATCGGGTTATGACGTCGGCTATGAGCGACGGCCTTGACGCCGGCCAACAACCGCCCCCCAATCGGCCAATGAGCGACGCAGCATCCGAATCACGTACCAACGCCACCGAATACACGGTCAGCGAGATTTCCGGCGCGCTGAAGCGCACGGTCGAGGACGTCTTCGGCAATGTGCGGGTGCGCGGCGAAATATCAGGCTATCGCGGACCGCACTCCTCCGGCCATGCCTATTTCTGCCTCAAGGACGACCGTGCACGGCTCGACGCCGTGGTCTGGAAGACCACGATGGGCCGGCTGAAATTCCGCCCCGAAGAAGGCATGGAGGTGATCGCCACCGGCCGGCTCACCACCTATCCCGGAAAGTCCACCTACCAGATCGTCATCGACAATCTGGAGCCGGCCGGCGCCGGGGCGCTGATGGCACTGCTGGAAGAGCGCAAGCGCCGGCTGCAGGCCGAAGGCCTGTTCGATGCCGGCCGCAAGCGCTTGCTGCCGTTCATGCCGCGCGTCATCGGCGTCGTCACCTCGCCGACAGGCTCTGTCATCCGCGACATTATCCACCGGATCAAGGACCGGTTTCCGCTGCATGTGCTGGTCTGGCCGGTGCGGGTGCAGGGCGAAACGGCAGGCGCCGAAGTGACCGCCGCCGTCAACGGCTTCAACACGCTGGCGCTGGATGGCGCCATTCCGCAGCCCGACCTGCTGATCGTGGCGCGCGGCGGCGGCAGCCTCGAGGATCTTTGGGGGTTCAATGACGAGGCGCTGGCCCGCGCCGTCGCCGCCTCGCGCATTCCGGTGATCTCCGCCGTCGGCCATGAAACGGACTGGACGCTGATCGACCTGGCGGCGGATGTGCGAGCGCCGACACCGACGGGTGCCGCCGAAATCGCCGTGCCCGTGCGCGCCGACCTCGAAGTGACGCTTGCCGGTCTTGGCGCGCGGCTCAAGGCCGCGGTGTCACGCAATTTCGAGCGCAAGCGCCAGGCGGTGCGTGCCGCCGCCCGGGCGCTGCCCTCGCCTGACCAGTTGCTGGCGCTGCCGCGCCGGCGCTTCGACGAGGCGACGAGCCGGCTTGGCCGGGCGCTGTCCGTCAGCGTCCAGCGCAAGCGAGCCAGGCTTCAGGCGCAGCGGCTGACGCCGGCCACTCTGTCGCGCCGCATGAACGAGGCCCGCACGCTGGCCGGCCGCGACCTCGCCCGTGCGCAAGCGGCGTTCTTCGCCATCGTGCGCGAGCGGCGAACGCGGTTGTCGCGAACCGCGGCGCGGCTGTCGCCCGCGCCGATCGCAAGGCGGCAGAAATTGCAGGCAGATACTTTGGCGGCGCTGTCGCGGCGACAGGACCGGCTGATTTCGGTGCGGCTCGAACGCTTGCGCGGGAAACTGACCCAGGCCGACCGGCTGCTGGCGACGCTGTCGCACAAGGCGGTGCTGGCGCGAGGCTTCGCCTTGGTGAAAGACGCCGACGGCGCGGTGATCAAGCAAGCGGCGGAAGTGGTGCCAGGTATGGCACTTTCGCTGGAGTTCGCCGACGGAACCGCCGATGCGGTTGCGACCAGCGGTGCGGCACGGCCGAAAACAATTGCAAAGCCGGGCGCCAAAACCAAGGAGCCCGGCAACCAAGGCTCGCTGTTTTGAGTGCCCATGATTTCCGACAATCCACATCACCAGACGACGCCTTCCGGCAAGCCGCGCGCGCGAGCCTTCGGCATTAGTTTTGACGGCACACCCGGACCGTTCAACGCCATCACCGATGTGGCTGGCGTTGCAATCGGTTATTCGACGCTGATTTCGGGCGAAGGTGCGCTGGTGGTCGGCAAGGGCCCGGTGCGCACCGGCGTGACCGCCATCCTGCCCAGACCGCGCGCCGAACTGGCCACGCCAGTGTTTGCCGGCATTTTCAGCCAGAACGGCAATGGCGAATTGACCGGCTCGCACATCATCGAAGAAATCGGTGCCTTCAATTTTCCGATCACCATCACTAACACGCATTCCTGCGGCGTTTCACGCGACGGAACACTGCGCTGGATGCAGCGCGTCCTGCCGGCCGCGCTCGACAGCGGCTGGGGCCTGCCGGTGGCGGCGGAAACCTATGACGGCTTCCTGAACGACATCAACGGCCACCATCTCAGGTTCGAGCATGTCGCCGCGGCACTCGATGGCGCGATCGGCGGATCGATCGAGGAAGGCAGCGTCGGCGGCGGCACCGGCATGATCGCCTTCGGTTTCAAGGCAGGCTCCGGCACGGCATCGCGCATCGTCGAATGGCACGGCCGGCGCTACACGGTCGGCGCGTTCGTGCAGGCGAATTTCGGCAAGCGGAGCAATTTTATCATTCGCGGCTTGCGCGCCGGGCCAGATCTCGTGGAACCGGCGATCCGCGAAAGCACGCCGCGCGCCGAGAAAGGTTCGATCATTGGGGTCGTCGCCACCGATGCGCCATTGCTGCCGCATCAGATGAAGCGGCTGGCGCGCCGGGCGCCGCTCGGCGTCGCCATGACCGGCGGCTTCGGCTATCATAGCTCGGGCGATATTTTCCTCGCCTTTTCGACCGCCAACCGCGAGACGGCGCTGGCGCCGTCAGGCCGCATCGCCAGCGCCGATTTTATCCCGGATACCGACATCGATCCGTTCTTCGACGCCGTGATCGAAAGTGTGGAGGAAGCGATCTTCAATGCGCTGGTCGCCAATGACGACATGACCGGGCGCGACGGCAATTTCGTGCCGGCGCTGCCGAAGGCATGGCTCAAGGGCAAATTCGGTGCAAGTCAGGAGCCATAAGGCTGCGTGGCGCGTCACACGCATCGCATAGGGCTTAGGATTGGCTGAGACTGCAAATAGTAGCCTCCCGGCCGTCGGCCGGGTTCGGCATTTCACTCGGCAGACGAATTCGTTCCTTCCTCAGCCGCCTCTTCCAGCTTCGTTGCGATAAGCTCCTCGATATCGCCGACCTCTTCCTGGATATCCTCCAGCGGTATGCCGGCCTCAGCCGCCTTGGCGGCGCATTCCCTGGCGAGGGTTTCGGCCTGCTTCTCGATCCTGTCCGGCGAGGACTGGCAGTGGACCTTTTCGCCGATCCACTCCTGCAAGAACTCGATCGCGTGTTCGCTCATGCTGCTGTTCCCTGGCGACTGCGCCGGTTGGTAATCATAAACGCCGGCATCCCCGAAAAGATGCACGCTCCTATTCCAACCGAGTCGTCGTCACCCGGCAAGCCGATCTTGCCCAAGCTCCACAGGGCTGACGGGCATCGAAGGTTCAAGGAGCACATTCTAATTCTTGAGGAGATTCTATTTTCCTGAAGAGACTGGCACCGTTGGCTGGGATCATGTCCCGGATCGCGCCTTTGTTTCTACTTGTTATTTTCCGGTATTCCAGTCAATTTGTATGACAAAAAGTGTCACATACGTGGCACGTCTGGGGCGCCATTCGCTGCGCGACCCAGGGTACACGGCCAAAGCCGCCGCTATATAGTGACATGCTCAGGCAATGTCGACTCTGCTCGCCATCCTGCTTCTTTCCGCCGCGCCGAGCGTATCTGGATGGCACGTGGTCATCATCAGGCGAGCATAGTTCGCCGGAAATCGGGCGGGCGCATTGAGATGCCGAGCGGCTAGGCGCGGGATGACTTTAAGCTGAGTCGAGTAGGGATTCCCAAATCAGAGGAATTTGATTCAACCTGCTGGCTCGGCCCAGGAGGAGATCTGCAGGTGAGTTAGTCGACCTGGAAAGCCGCACCCGGATGCTTCTCATCCGTGATCGTAAGGGCCCTCGACAGAAGGAGGGAAACAACCAGCGGATTCTGCTGTCCGCTGCATCTGGCTACGTCGCATGGGCAATTGTCGAACAGCAACGATCATTCCGGAGTCACGGCGACGATCGGATTTTTCCTTTCAGCGGCAAGTAAGTCGACACAGCTTTTCGCCGGGTGCGCCGACCTAAGCATCCAAGACCTTCATTTCCATGACTTGCGTACTGACTGGCTCCAGCAGCACTTGAACGAGCTGTGAAACGACGGTGTGACCCAGGGAGCCGCGAGCGTGAGCGAGACGGTTCTCGACCTCGCTTTTCCGCGGCAAAGATCCCAGTCACCGGCGTGAACGGCCGGTTCCGGCAACGGCTCGGGAAAGAATCAGGGGGATCACCCCCCCTGCTTCCATCATCATCAACTCGAGTTCGGTTTCGATCGCGATCAAACCGCGGAAAGAAAGCTCGCTTCCGTCGTTGCGTTCGATTCGGATATGAATTTCAGATCGCGGACGCACAGCGGTCGCGTCGATGAAAATCCGATTGCCAGGCTCGTAGGTAAATCGCCCTGCTGTCGCTTCCTTCGGCAGAATAATGGGCAGGATGCCCATGCCGACGAGATTTGTTCTGTGAATGCGCTCAAAGCTTAGCGCAAGGACAGCGCGAACGCCCATCAGCGCGACACCTTTAGCAGCCCAATCGCGCGATGACCCGGTCCCGTAGCGTTCCCCAGCGATGATTATCGTGCTCGCCTGTGCGTCCCGATAACGGCACGCGACGTCCCAAAGTGGCGCTATCTCTCCACTCGGGATGTGGATTGTATAGCCCGGAGGCGCCTGCGGCGCGAGATAATTGAGCGCGTCACGGTTGTCGAACAGGCCGCGCACCATCACTTCCCAATTCCCCCGCCTCGCGGCGAGCACATTAAGATCGTCTGCAGAAACGCTCCGCGCGGTCAGATGTTTACCTGCGATGCTGTCTTGCGTGATTTGTCCAGCCGGCGATACGTGGTCCGTGGTCATGTCGTCGCCGAGAACCAAGAGCGGGTAAGCCTCATACGCTCCCAGGCGATTCGGTTGATTAGCCGATGCAAAAGGCGGGCGGCGGATGTAGGTCGACGAGACGTCCCAAGGGAATTGCGGCGCATCAGGTGCGACGAGGTTTGCCCACGCCGCGTTTTGCCTGGCATCGTGAAACGCTTTCCCATAGTCGGTGCTGTCCGCGTTTGCAGCGAGGACAGCGTCGACCTCAGAAGGATCCGGCCAGAGGTCACTCAGATAGATCTGGCGGCCGCCATCGCTCTGTCCCACAGGATCGCACGAAATATCGCGCATCACATCGCCTGCGAGCGCATAGGCAACGACCATCGGCGGAGAGGCAAGAAATCCATTCCGCAGGTGTGGGTGAATGCGGCCTGGAAAGTTGCGGTTGCCCGAGAGCACGGCGACGGCGTTAAGGCCGCTCGTTATTGCTGCCTCCATCTCGGGCGGAAGAGGGCCGGAATTGCCAATGCAAGTCGTGCATCCAAAGCCGACGATGCCGAAGCCGACAGCCTCGAAATCCTCAAGTAGCCCGGATCGGGCAAGGTAGCGTTGGGCGGCCGGCGAACCCGGCGCAAGAGACGTTTTCACCCAACACGGTGGCTTCATCCCCAGCTTGCGCGCCTTACGAGCAACCAGTCCAGCGGCGACTAAGAGCGATGGATCGGAGGTATTGGTGCAACTGGTAACGGCGGCGATGGCCACCGCGCCCTCGGGAATGCCGGACGCTGCCAAATAGGGCGGCGCCTTCCCGGCCAACTGCTTGAGGACACGCGGGAGATCGCCCGGCCGAACGAGATCTTGCGGCCGGCGCGGCCCAGCGAGAGTGGTACGTATTTGCGATAATTCCAATTGCAGGATGTCGGTGTAGCGAGGGCGAGCCGCGGGGTCGAACCAAAGCATCATCGCCTTGGCTATCGCTTCAATGCGCGCGGTCAGTTCCTTCGGGCGGCCGGTCGCCGCAAGGTAGCGAACTGTGTTTTCATCAATGGGAAAATACCCAGTAGATGCGCCATACTCCGGAGCCATGTTTGCGACAACGGCGCGATCCCCTGCGGTGAGCGTGGAAACGCCCGGGCCGAAAAACTCAACGAACTGCCCAGACACGCCGTAACTGCGAAGCCTGCTTGTGACCGCGAGCGCAAGATCGGTTGACAAAGTGCCGGCCGGTAACCGTCCGCTGAGATATACGCCCAAAACGTCGGGGAGCCTCAAAGTAACCGGCATGCCAAAAATCGCGCTCTCGGCTTCCAGTCCACCTACGCCCCAGGCGAGCACGCCGATGCCGTTTATCATAGGAGTGTGACTGTCGGTGCCCAGCAGAGTGTCAGGCACTGCCCACTCTTCGCCATCGCGCATCACGACAGCGATGACGCTGGCAAGCTGCTCCAGATTGATCGTGTGCATAATGCCGGTTCCCGGCGGATGAACGCGAAATCCCGGTAACGCCTTTGTCGCCCATTTCATCAGCCGGTAGCGTTCCGCGTTTCGCTGGACCTCTTTGGCCATGTTGAAGGGGAACGCATCGGCCGCCGCAAATCGGTCAACGGCTATGCTGTGGTCGACCGAGACATCAACGGGAATGACAGGTGAGAGGGAGGTGGGATCGCCGCCAGACTCCGCAATGGCATCACGCATTGCGGCGATGTCCACCAAAGCGGGCACGCAGGTGGTGTCATGCATGAGCACACGGCTTGGCGCGAAGGGTACTTCAGCCTCGCTGCGGCCGGTGCGGAGCCAATCGCGAAAGAGGCCGGCCATTGCGTCCCCGTCCCCAGCATTTCGGAGATTGTTCTCCAAGAGGATCCGCAGAACATAGGGAAGCCTTTCCAGGTCGGGACCAAAAGCCTTGCCGAGATCGAGGATTCTAAATTTGCGCCCCGCAGCCCGAACGATTTGGGTATGCATCTATGCTCCTTGTCATTTTGGCTTTGTCATCCTAGAAAGCCAATCAAAATGAAATGTCAAGGACAGGCAATATCATCATCATGGTCGCCTGCGCACTACCTCACATTCGCCGATCACCGCACGAGCCCCGCGATCGACCTTCTGGCCATGGTCCCCAACCAGGATCCGGCACAAGTCACTGACCTCGGCTGCGGCCCGGGCAACTCAACGGAACTTCTTGTCGCCCGCTTCCCGGCCGCCACTGTCAGCGGGAATGGACTCATCACCCCAGATGATCGAAGCCGCGCGGAAGCGACTCCCCTCGATTGATTTCAGCGTTTCTCGAATTGAGCGTTGGGTGCCTGCTAAGAGACAAGACGTCATCTTCGCCAATGCCGTTCTGCAGTGGCTCCCGGACCATGGCAGCTTGCTACCCCTCTCCTCAACGCATTGGAAATGAAAGGAACGCTGGCGATTCAAATGCCGGACAAGTTGAATGAGCCGACCCATGTGTGCATGCGAGAGGTGGCGCGGGACGCCAGATGGTCTCAGCGTGTCGCGAGCGCTGACTCGGAGCGCGCCTCGATTGAGACGGCCCCCGCTTACTTTAGGATATTGAAAGCGCATTGCCGCCAAGTGGAGGTGTCGCGCACGACCTACCACCATCCTCTTAAAGGCTTGGAGGGAATTATCGAGTGGTTTAGTAGCACGGGACTCCTGCCCGCTGGAGCGTGATCAGAAAGGACAGTATCTCGACGCCTACCGAACCTTGCTGGCGAAGCACTATTCGGTTTTTGATGACGGGACGGTGCTGTTGCCATTCCCACGCGTCTTCATGATAGCGACGCGATAAGGATTGGCTTTTTTAGAAAGTGTCGTGCAAACTTCTCCGCGAAGCAGCGGGAATCATCTTGGCCGCTGAGCGGATTCAACGCCGACCTCCACGGCCAACAGCAGTTCGGAGCCCATTATGCCAGCAAGCGCCTTGGCACGAAACATCGCCAGTCAGATAACGCTGCTCGTCACCACGGGCGAACTCGTCGCCGGCGATCATGTGCGAACACAGCATTTGGCCGACAGGTTCGGCGTGTCACGCTCACCCGTGCGCGAAGCCATGCAAGTTCTTTCGGAGCAAGGATTACTGGAACAAAAGGAAAATCGGGGCTTCTTTGTGAAGGAGCTTCCCGAGTCGCAAATTGTCGAGCCCGTCAGCGACGAAGCGAAGCCATTCGAGGTCGAAAATGATTACCAGCGTCTGGCTGAAGATTGGCTGATGGATCGCATACCGGCCGAGATGACCGAGGGCGCGCTACGCGATCGCTACCACGTCACGAAGGCTCAGTTGAGCGATATGCTGATGCGCGCTTTGCGTGAGGGCTGGGCAGAGCGCAAGCAAGGCTATGGCTGGCGCTTCTTGCCGGTGGCTAAGACACCAGAGGCATTCGAACAGATTTACCGATTCCGAATGCTCATTGAGCCGGCGGCTATGCTGGAACCTGGGTTCATCCTCGACCGCCGCATCATCCACGAGCAACGCCGGATACAAACAAGGATGCTAGAGACCGATATTGCGCGTCTTCCCGCTGAACGGCTCCTGCATAACGGCTCGTTGTTCCACGAGGAACTGATCAAGATGTCGAACAACCCGTTCTTTCATCTCTCTCTCGTCCGCGTCAACCAAATGCGCCGTCTCCTGGAATATCGTTCTCGAGTCGACCGCGATCGCCTTGTGGTTCAATGCCAGGATCATCTCGCAATTCTCGACCTTTTGGAGCGCGGCGAAGTCGCCGATGCCTCCTACGCGATGCGGAGGCATTTGGGCGGCGCGTTGTCCCGCAAGTCGCCGATTGCCTGGTCGTGGTCGCACCAGGCGCAAGAAAAATCCTAGCGTCGCATTTTTTCGATTGCATTTTGCTTTGTAAAAAGCCAATAAGTCTCCTATGAGGCATTTTGGCGGGGTCTTCCCGTCGCGCTTAGGGAGACGTTCGATGAGAATCATGGTCACGCCGTGCGACGGCATCGGGCCGGAAATCACAGCCGCAACGATGGAGGTTGTTGAGTCCGTCAACCAGGCGTTTGGTCTCGGGCTCGAGTACGACTATGAGGACACCGGCTTCACCAGTCTGGAGAAGTACGGGACGACCCTTCGCGATGAGACACTCGAGCGGGCTCGCGGATACGACGGCATCATCCTGGGTACGCAGTCCCATATGGACTATCCAGCCCGCGACAAGGGCGGTGTGAACGTCTCGGCCGGCTTCCGCGTCAAGCTCGATCTTTATGCAAACGTCCGCCCGGCCCGCGTACGTCCGTTCTTGGATAGCACCGCCAAACAGATGGACCTCGTTATCATGCGAGAGGCAACCGAAGGCTTCTATTCGGATCGAAACATGTTCGCCGGGACAGGCGAGTTCATGCCGACGCCTGATGTAGCGCTGTCGGTCCGCAAGATCACTGCACATGCCTGCGAACGTATCGCTCGCGCTGGCTTCGAACTGGCGATGAAGCGGCATAAGCACGTAACGGCCGTGCACAAGGCCAATTGTTTTCACCTTACCGATGGCCTGTTCATGACGCAGGTGCGCAAGGTCGCGGCCGAGTTTCCCGAGGTGCGCCTCGACGATTTCATCATCGACGCCATGACAGCGCATCTGGTGCGGAGCCCCTCCCGTTTCGACGTGATCGTTACGACCAACTTCTACGCCGACATCCTTTCCGATCTTGCCAGCGAGCTATCCGGAAGTCTTGGGCTGGCCGGTTCGATCAATGCAAATGCTGAACTCGGTCTTGTCTGCGCGCAGGCGCAGCACGGGTCGGCGCCCGACATCCAGAACCAGAACATCGCCAATCCGACGTCACTCATCCTCTCTGCCGCCATGATGCTCTCCTGGATTGGCGAGAGGCGCGGTCTCGCCAATTTCGAAGCGGCGGGGGCTGAGATAGAGCGTGCCGTAGACGAGGTTCTCGCCAATCCGCAGACGCGCACCAGGGATCTCGGCGGCACCACCAACACTGATGCGTTCGGATCGGCCGTTGCCAAGGCGATCGCAGCGCCGCCGGCACGCAAGGCGGTGCGCGTCTGATAATGAACCGTGTGCATTTGTAGTCTTTTAAAACCAATTTCGCCAATTGTCTGAGGCGCCCGAGCGGCTCGGACTAGTGCCCGGCGGAGCATCGTGCACGGGCGCAACCTAGGGAGAACCAGAATGACGAACTCAAATATCCGCTATGCCCGCTTGCTTTCAGGGTTCACCGCTCTTGTCGCAGTGACGCTGCCGCTGTCGCCGGTTCTGGCCCAAGACGCGGCACTTATCGAGGCTGCTAAGAAAGAAGGTACAGTGTCGGTGTATACCTCCACCGACAGTGCGCAGTCGCAAAAGCTTCAGGATGCGTTTACGAAAAGGTATGGCATTGCGATTGCCTACAATGATCTTGGTACCAATGGTGCCTACAACCAAGTGATCTCGGAAGCCGCGGCCGGACAAGTCACGGCGGATGTTGTCTGGAGCTCAGCGATGGACTTGCAGATGACGCTGGTTAAGGACGGCTATGCTCAGGAATACGCATCCCCCGAGGCTGCAAACATCCCGGCATGGGCAAACTACAAGAACATTCTCTTTGGCACCACCGTCGAGCCAATCGGCGTAATCTACAATACCAAGGCACTGACTGAAGATCGCCTTCCCAAGACCTATGCCGACATGATCACCTTTTTGAAAAACAATAAGACCGAGTTGCAGGGCAAGGTCGCGACCTTTGATCCAGAGAAGAGCGGATCGGGATTTTTGCATCATTCAAACGACGCCCGCCAGCGCAAGGATTTCTGGGATTTGGCGAAAGCCTTGGGCGAGGACGGCGCCAAAATCTATTCAAGCTCCGGCGGCATGAAGGAGACGGTGGTATCCGGCGAGAACGTGATGGCCATCAACATTATCGGCTCCTATGCACTCGATTGGGTGAAGGAGAGCCCGAACCTGGGTGTGCATTTCGCAAGCGACTACACACCAGCATTTTCCCGCTTGGCACTAGTCGTCAATAATGCGCCGAATCCGAATGCTGCCAAGCTATTTGTCGATTTTCTGCTCTCGCAGGAAGGTCAGTCGGCGCTAGCGGAAGGCGGCTTGCCGGCGGTGCGCAAGGACGCGACTGGCGGCCTGAATATTGATACGCTCAACGAGCGGGTCGGCGGAGGCCTGAAGCCTATTACCGTCGACGAAGGCCTGCTCGACTACATGGAGCCGACGAAGCGCGTCCAGTTCCTGAACGACTGGAAGGCCGCGCTCGGACGTTAATGGGACTACGCATTGCAGCGCGACAACGTGCACGCGCCGCACTGCTCCCTCCTCAGCCGACAGCGAAAGCCACAGATATGAATGTTCAGACTCAAAATCCCGCCCTCAGCGCGGTCGGAGTGGCGCATGCGCACCACTATCCTGCGAAGATGCCGGTCGTAGGCAACGCACGCCTTTATCGTATTGTCGTCATTGGTCTGTTGGCCTTGGCGGTGCTAACGCCCGTTGGACTGATCATCTATCAGAGCTTTCTAACTGGCCCGTTTTTCAGCCCGCGGGCTGCGTTCGGGCTTGATGCTTACAGCTATGTTTTCACCGACCGGAATTTCTACAAAGCCCTCGGCACGACGACAGTGTCCGCGTTTGGCATGGTTGCGATCGCCGTCCCTCTTGGGGGGCTGCTCTCTTTCTTGATCACAAGAACCGACATTCGCTTCAAGCGGCTGCTGGAAATCCTCGTACTAGTCCCGATGTTCATTTCATCGATCGTTCTGGCCTTCGGCTATACCGTATCGGTCGGGCCTACCGGGTTCCTGTCGCTTGCCATGCGCGACATAATCGGGATCGTCCCGTGGAACATCTACAGCCTTACAGGCATGATAGTGATCGCCGGGCTGAGCCACGTTCCACACGTCTATCTCTATGTGTCTTCGGCAATGAGAAGTTTGCCTTCGGACCTCGAGGAAGCTGCCCGCACCAGTGGCGCCAGCATTTGGCAGGTGTCACGTGACGTCACGCTTCCGATGGTGCTGCCCTCTATCGTGTTTGCCGCATCGCTTAATGTTCTGCTCGGTTTTGAGACCTTTGGTATTCCGCTGGTCCTGGGCGATCCAAACGGCATCATGGTCCTGACCACCTACATCTACAAACTAACCACTTTGTTCGGTACGCCGACCTATCAATTGATGGCTGTGGTGGCCGTAGTGCTCCTGCTCATCACGCTGCCACTTGTCTGGATGCAGCGCCGTCTGCTGCGCAATGCAAGGCGCTATGCCGCACTCGGTGGCAAAGGCGCGCGCGTTGCCACGCTAAAACTGGGTCGCAATGGCCAACTCGTCGCGTTGGGCATTATCGGCCTGTGGCTGTTCGTCTCCGTGGTTCTGCCGATTGGCGGGATTACCGTCAGAGCGTTCGTCGATGCCTGGGGAGAAGGCGTCAACCTGCTGGATCAGCTCACCCTGGCAAACTTCGTCCGTTTGACTGAAGTGCCAAGCCTCGTCCGCGGCATGATCAACACCGTTATCCTGTCCGTCGTCGGAGGCGCGGTAGCCGTTGGTATCTATCTGCTTGTCGGGCTTGCCGGCCACCGCAATCACGGCTTGTCCAACACGGTGCTCGACTACATTGTCCTCCTGCCCCGTGCCTTGCCTGGTCTGGTGATCGGCCTGGCCTTCTTCTGGGTCTTTCTGTTCGTGCCGTTCCTGACGCCGTTGCGGCCGACGTTGTTCAGCTTGTTCATCGCTTACGTGGTGGTCGGTCTGTCCTATGGACTGCGCTTGCTGCAGGGCACGCTGATCCAGGTCGCACCGGAGCTGGAGGAGTCGGCGCGCACGACCGGTGCAACGATTGGGCGCACCTGGCGCGACATCGTCATTCCGATCGTCCGACCGGGTCTCGCAGGCGCCTGGGCGCTGATCATGATTATCTTTCTGCGCGAATATGCGACCGGTGTGTATCTGATGGGCGCCGGCACCGAAGTGATCGGCTCGCTGATGGTATCGCTGCTGACCACCGGCGCGATGAACACCATCGCCGCGCTCGCCCTCATCAGCATTGTCTTGACCGGCGCCGGCCTCGCGCTCGCGCTTCGACTGGGAGCACGCATCCATGACTGAACTTGTCGTCAACAACGTCCAAAAATGGTTAGGTGGGCTGCAAATCTTGAAGGGCGCTTCCTTCACCGCCGAGCGCGGCTCGATCGTCGCCCTGCTGGGCGCGTCCGGCAGCGGCAAGACCACGCTGTTGCGTTGCGTTGCCGGGCTGGAGCAGCCCGAAATCGGGCGCATCGTCATTGGTGACAGGACTGTGCTCGACGGCGAACGCAAAATTGCGCTGCCGCCGGAGCAGCGGAATATTGGTCTGGTTTTCCAATCTTACGCCCTGTGGCCGCACCGCACCGTGCGTGAAAATGTGGGCTACGGTCTGAAACTGCGTGGCGTCGCCTCGGCCGAGATCGGCAGCCGGGTGCAGGCGATCCTCGAGCGGCTCGGCCTCGGTCACCTCGCCGACCGATACCCATCGCAATTGTCGGGAGGTCAGCAGCAGCGCGTCGCCATCTGCCGGGCCCTGGTCTATGAGCCTCGCGTGCTGCTTCTCGACGAGCCGCTTTCGAATCTCGACGCGAAACTGCGCGAGGAGGCACGCTACTGGATCCGGAAGCTCATTCTCGACCTCGAGATTTGTGCGATCCTGGTCACCCACGATCAAAGCGAGGCACTTGCCGCGGCCGACAACATCCTGCTGCTGCAGGATGGACGCATCGTGCAGCAGGGGACGCCCCAGGAGATCTATTCAAATCCCAACAGCTTCTATTCCGCGGACTTCCTGGGTGCCAACAACATCATCAAGGGCCGCGTGCAGACCCTCGATGGCGCCAAGGCGACGATCGGCGGCGAAGGTTGGTCACTGCCAGGCGTCGTCCGTGATGCGGCAGGCGTCAGCGGAAATAGTGATGCGACAGCCGTCATCAGGGTCGAGCAGATTTCAGTTTCGGACAAGGCCATGGAAGGGGGCATCGAGATGGATCTCGATGATTCCATCTATCTCGGCGATCGTTGGGAATACAGGCTGCACCGCGGCGGGTTGATTGCCAAGGCAAATGGCGCACTGCAGATCGCCCCGGGCAAGGTTTGGGCCTGGATTCCTTCCGACGCTGTTTGGGTGTTTCCGGCGCAGAAGTAAGCGCCGTCCGGCGGCTGCCCTCCTCCTGGCGGCCGCCGGTCCTCCCGACATCCTGGAGTTACGCAGTGACCGCACGCCCCCGCATCACCCTCGTTCATGCTACGCCGATCGCGATGGGCCCAATTCGCGACGCCATGGCGGCGAATTGGGCTGAAGCCGAGCCGGTCAACATTCTCGAGGACAGTTTGTCACCCGACCGTGCGAAGGTCGACAGCATCAATGACGCACTGACAGATCGGATCGTTTCGCTTACCCGTTATGCGGAATCGATTGGCAGCGCGGCGGTGCTGTTTACCTGTTCGGCGTTCTCTTCGGCGATCGAACTGGCCGCGTCGCTTGCTTCCGTTCCGGTGCTCAAGCCGAACGAAGCCATGTTCGAGGCCGCGATCCGGCAAGGTGGCAGAACCGCGATGCTATACACCTTTCCGCCGGCGCGCGCGGGGATGGAACAGGAGTTTCGCGAGGAGGCGGATCGTATCAATCCATCGGCAACATTGACCAGTTTCCTGGTCGAAGGTGCGATCGATGCTGTAAGAGCCGATGACGTCGCCACTCACAATCGTCTTGTCGCAGAGGCCGCCACAAGGATCGAGGGCTTCGATGCTATCACGCTCGCGCATTTCTCGACAGCGCGTGCAAGATCTGCGGTTGAGGCCAAGACAACAACACCGGTTTTGACAAGTCCTGATGCGGCCGTTGCAAAACTGCGCTTTCTGCTTGGTGCCGGGGCCACCACTTCCCACCACGCAAGGAGGTAGTTCCGATGCTGCTTGGTGTCATTGCCGACGACTTCACTGGTGCAAGCGATATCGCCAACACGATCGCCAAAGGCCTTCCGGGGCAAGGCGGTTTACGGACCGCGCAATTTCTGGGCGTTCCGCGCAGTGATACAATAAGCGACATGGAAGCCGGCGTGATCGCGCTCAAGAGCCGCTCGATCACGGCAGCGGATGCCGTCGCTCAGTCTCTTGAGGCGCTGCATTGGTTGCTCGGCCAAGGATGTACTCAGATCGTCTTCAAATACTGCTCGACCTTTGATTCGACCCCGACTGGCAATATCGGGCCAGTGGCCGAGGCATTGGCTGAGGCGCTCGATGCCCATGGCGTCATCGCTTGCCCGGCTTTTCCTGCTGCTGGTCGCACCGTCTACCAGGGCCATCTCTTTGTTCACGACCGGCTCCTCAACGAGTCCGGCTTGCAAGACCATCCCCTCAACCCGATGACCGACCCCGACATTCGGCGCTGGCTGACACGTCAGTCGCGCTATCCCGTCGGATTAGTGACTTGGTCGTCTGTCCGGGCTGGTCCGGCTGAGATTACGGCAAGACTTCGAAAAGCCCATGGGTCTGGCCAGCGCCTGGTGATCGTAGATGCTCTTGGCGATGACGACCTTGTCGCGATCGGAACTGCCGGGGCGAGCGCGAAACTTATTACGGGGGGCTCCGGCGTGGCGATGGGTCTCCCGGCCAACTTCATCGCCGCCGGATTGGCTCGCGGCTCAACTTCGCTCGGCATCGGCGTCGACGGTCCTGAAGCGATCCTGGCTGGCAGCTGCTCAGGCGCGACGCGTGGTCAGGTAGAACGGCACCAGCAAAAGCACCCCACCCTCGCGATCGATGTGGATTCCGTGATGCGGGGGGACACGACCGCCTCCGATCTCGTCAGTTTCGTTCTCGGCAACCACGGCAAGGCGCCACTGGTCTTTTCGTCCGGTTCGCCCGATGAGGTGAGCCGACTGCAAGGCCGGTATGGACGCGACGCGATCGCAGAAACGCTTGATGCGCTTTTCGCCGATACGGCCCGGAAGCTTGTGTCCGCTGGCGTCCGGAGGCTCGTGGTGGCCGGCGGCGAAACCTCCGGAGCCGTCGTTACCGCGCTCGACCTCGGTGCGCTGACCATCGGTCCTGAAATTGATCCGGGCGTGCCCGTTGTCATCTCAACCGGCCAGGCACCGGTTGCAATGGCGCTCAAGTCAGGCAATTTTGGTGCGCCCGACTTCTTCGTAAAAGCTTTGGATAGGATGGCGGGTAGATGACCACTGAAGCGAACATTCGCGAGAACATTGCTCGCCTTTCAAAATCCCTGTTCGACCGAGGCTTCTCGGCGGGTTCGGCCGGGAACATCAGCGCCGCCGTTGAAGGTGGATTGCTGATAACACCGACAAATTCGTGCCTGGGTTTTCTGGACCCTGGCCGTATCTCCAAGCTGGACAAAGAGGGCCGCCACATCGCCGGTGACAAGCCATCCAAGGAAGTGTTTTTGCATCGCGCCTTTTACGAAACGCGGCCTGGCACGGGCGCAGTCGTACACCTGCACTCCACATTCGCCACTGCCCTTTCCTGTCTGAGCGACCTTGATCCAAACGACTGTGTGCCGCCGCTGACGCCTTACGTTGTCATGCGCGTCGGCAAGGTCGGCCTCATTCGATACCTGCGCCCTGGCGACGAAAGCCTCGGGCAATTGATCCGAGACTTGGGTGGTGCGTATTCGGCTGTTCTGCTCGCCAACCATGGCCCGGTCGTCGCAGGAAAGGATCTCACGTCTGCCGTTTACGCGGCGGAGGAACTTGAAGAGACAGCCAAATTGCTCGTCCTGACACGCGGCCTGCCGACGACTTTGCTCACGCCCGATCAAGTCACCGAACTCCTCACTGTTTTTGCAAATTATTGAGTTGGACATGAAAACCGCCGATCTCGTCGACGCCCACGGAGAAGCCGTCAAATTTTGCAATCTGCCATTCATGAAGCTAGGCCGCCGCAAGGCGTTCTTCGGGCCAGTCGCTACCGTGAAATGCTTCGAAGACAATGCGTTGCTAAAGGCTGAGCTGGAAAAGCCGGGAAATGGCCGCGTAATGGTGGTTGATGGCGGCGGCTCGACTCGCGTCGCCCTGCTTGGCGACCAGATTGGATTGCTTCTGGAAAGGAACAGCTGGGCCGGCATCGTCATCAACGGTGCGGTGCGCGACAGCGCTGAGCTCGATGACATGGACGTCGCCGTTTTTTGCCTCGCGGTCACGCCGAAGAAATCCTCCAAGGATGCCGCCGGCAAGACAGGTGTGACGATCCATTTCGGCGGTATCGAATTCAAACTGAACATGTTCGCCTATGCTGATCGCGATGGGCTTCTCGTATCGGAGACAAGCTTTGCTTGAAGGCGCACACCAAGCGTCTGGCAGGCGACGCGACCATATGTCGGCGGAGCAACGCAAATGATTACCTCTATCAATCCGGCCACAGGCGCCGAGGTTGTGCACTTTGAGCCTCACAACGACGCTGTGATCGAATCCGCTCTTCAAGCTGCGGCTGCGGCGCAAAGATCATGGCGGCAGGAATCCGTTTCAGAACGCGTGAAACTCCTCACCGCTATGGCGAGAGTGCTGCGGTCCGGCAAGGCCCGCTACGCTGCCTTGGTCACCGAAGAAATGGGCAAGCCGATCGTTGAATCTGAAGGTGAGATCGAAAAATGTGCATGGAATTGCGATTTCTATGCCGACCACGCATCGAATTACCTTGCCGATGAACCGGTCGCCTCGAATGCAAGTGAGAGTTCAGTCGTCTTCGATCCCCTGGGCGTCGTGCTCGCCATCATGCCCTGGAACTATCCATTTTGGCAGTTCTTTCGGTTCGCCGCGCCTGCGTTTGCGGCCGGCAACGGGGCAATCCTGAAGCACGCCAACAACGTGCCCCGATGCGCCATGGCCATTGCCGAGATCATGGAACAGGCCGGTTGCCCACGCGGCCTGTTCGCCACTCTCCTCATTGAACCTTCCAAGGTCGCTTCGATCATCGCAGACGAAAGGATTGCCGCTGTCACGCTGACCGGCTCGACAGAGGTCGGAGCCATCGTTGCCGCGCAAGCCGGCAAGGCTTTGAAAAAACAGGTCCTTGAACTTGGGGGATCCGATCCCTTTATCGTCCTTGCGGACGCTGATCTGAAGGAGGCCGCGGCAATCGCTGTCAAGGCGCGGTACATCAATGTCGGACAGTCATGCGTCAACGCCAAACGTTTCATAATCGAGGAAAGCATCGCGGACGAGTTCGTCGGTCTCTTCTGCGCCGAGGTTGCCAACTTAAAGCTTGGCGATCCGAACAATCGCGACACAAATATCGGCCCAATGGCTCGCGAGAATTTGCGCGACGGGCTTCACCGACAGGTTGAAATGACCGTTGCTGCGGGAGCAACGCTGAGGCTCGGGGGCAAGCCACCCGAGGGGCAAGGATATTACTATCCGCCAACAGTTCTCGACCATGTCACACGGTCGATGACGGCATTTCGCGAAGAGACATTCGGGCCTGTAGCAGCGATAATACGTGCGAAAGACGCGGACGAAGCCATCGAGCTTGCCAATGACACTGAATTCGGACTCGGCGCCGCGCTTTGGACGCGCGACCTTGAATCAGCTCGAAAACTGGCGCGCCGTATCGATGCCGGTGCAGTTTTCATCAATGGCATGGTCGCGTCAGACCCGCGATATCCATTCGGGGGCATCAAACGTTCGGGCTATGGACGCGAACTTGGGGTCTATGGAATACGTGAGTTCGTCAACATCAAGACGGTCTGGGTCGGTCCTGCAAAAGCTCCGCCAACCACGTCGCCTCGGGAATAGGGAAATGCCCTTATGGTTGGTGCAACCGCCAGAATACTGCGCCCGAAAGAGATAAAGGCCAACGAGCGAGGAGGTGGGGCTCGGACGACCCCTTTAGTAACCCGCAAGATTGGCTCGACGAGCATGATCAATGGCATCACCGCATTCGATCCTGGCGCGGCTATCGGACTGCATAAGCACAATTGCGAGGAAACAGTGATGGTCCTCGACGGCAATGCCGTCGCCGAGATCGACGGGGTGCGCCACCATCTAGGGCCAAACGACACCACTTGGATTCCCGCCGATATTCCGCATCGCTTCATCAACGCGTCCGATACCGAGCCGATGCGGATTTTTTGGATTTATGCCTCGATCGAAGCAACGCGAACAATGATTGCTACGGGCGATACCCGAACGATCGATGCCGAGCACGTGCAATCTTGAAGTAGGGCCGACAGGAAGGGGCGTCGCCGGTTCGCCGGTCCATCTACGGGCAAGGACTTCAGCGGCCCGCGGCACGTTTGTTGCGGCCCTTACCCTTTATGGCCGGACATAGCTCGTCTTCACATTTGTGAAGAGCTCCCGCGCATAGGAGTCCTGTTCGCGCTGCCCGAGGCTCGACCCCTTCGTGCCTCCGAAAGGAACGTGGTAGTCGACACCGGCGGTGGGGGTATTGACCATGACCATCCCGGCCTGCGCGTGACGCCTGAAATGGCTGGCATGCTTCAAGCTGGTGGTGCAAATGAACGCAAGGCCAAACGGCGTGTCGTTGGCGACGTGAAGTGCTTCCTCATAGTCGCGCACGCGGATGACAGATGCGACCGGGCCGAACACCTCCTCGCGGTTGGCGGGCGCCATATTTGTAGTTCGCGGGGAACCTACCGGGCGCATTTGGATGCTGTGCGGCTAATGCATTAGCCGCCAACCATGAGCTTGACGACTTCGTCATGGTTGGTTTCCGAGATCTTGCGCTCGCCGGCCTGGATGCCGCGACGCAGCACGACGATGCGGTCGGAAACGGCGAAAATGTCCTGCAGATTGTGCGAGATGAAGATCACCCCCCGGCCTTGCGCCTTGAGCTGGTGGATGAGCGAGATGACCTTGCGCTGCTCCGGCACGCCGAGGGCCGCCGTCGGTTCGTCCATGATCAGGATCTGCGCGTCCCAATAGACGGCCCGGCCGATGGCAACGGCCTGCCGTTGACCGCCGGAGAAATTGCTGACCGGGGCGTCGAGCCGGCTGACATGGAAGTCCAGCCGCCCCATCGTCTGCTTGGCGGCGACGGCCATCGCCTTGCGATCGAGCACCGGCAAGAATCCGAAGGCCTTGCGCATGGGTTCACGGCCGAGGAAAATATTGGCGCCGATGGACAAATTGTCGGCGAGAGCGAGATCCTGATAGATGGTCTCAATGCCTTTTTCGCGCGCCTCCTGCGGCGTCGCGAACGTCACCGGCTGCCCTCTCAGCAGAATTTCACCGCCGGTCGGCTGGAAGACGCCCGATATCGCCTTGATCAGCGTCGTCTTGCCGGCGCCGTTGTCGCCGGCCAGCGCCACCACTTCGCCCGGCCGCACGGCCATGGAGAAATCGTTCAGCGCCTGCACCGCACCGAAATGCTTGGAAAGGCGGCGGACTTCGAGAAGAGGGGCGGTTTGTTCGGAACTATTCATCCTGGCGAGCTCCACTGAACCGGCGCTGCGCCTGGTCGATAAGGACGGAGATGATGATGACGAGGCCGACGGCAATGAACTGCCAGAACGGCTCGACATTGACGAAAACCAGCCCGTATTGAATGACCGCGATGACCAAGGCCCCGGCGACCGTCCCGAAGATGGTGCCGGAGCCACCGAACAGGCTGGCGCCACCGATCACCACGGCTGCGACGCTGTCGAGCAGCAAGGGTTCGCCGGCCTGGGCGGCGCCGGCGGTGAAGCGCGCTGCATAGAGCGCGCCACCGAGGCCGGCGCACATCGCCGAAAGCACGTAGAGCCGCAGGATGTGGCCTCTGATGTCGATGCCGGCGCGGCGCGCCGCCTGCACATTGGCGCCGATGGCGTAGTTGTGCTGGCCGAACCGGGTCTGGCTCAGGATGTAGTGCATCACCACGACAAAGACGGCGGCAATGATGACGAGATAAGGCACGCCGTAGAACCTGCCGTTGCCAAGCAGCGCGAACCAGGAATTCTGGACCGGCACTGTCGTGCCGCCGGCCAGCAGGAAGGCAGCGCCGCGTGCCACGCCAAACATGCCAAGCGTGCCGATGAAGGGTGGAATTCTGAGGCGCGAGATCAGCAAGCCATTGATGACGCCAGGCACGCCGGCGACGATCACGGCCGCCAGAATGCCCAGCATCATGGCCAGAGGCACCGGCATGGCGACGCCAGCCATGTTCGTGGCGTGGGCGGCGACGACGGCCGCGAGACCCATGATGAAGCCCAGCGAGAGGTCGATGCCTCCCGAAATGATGACGAAGGTCTGCCCGGTCGCCAGCAGCAACGGCGCCACGGCAAATATCGCAATGGACTGCACGTTGAACGGGTTGAGCACGAAGGTCGCGCCGAAGGAGAGCCTCGACCAGACCTCGAAACAGATGATCAGGCCCGCGAGGAACAGCCAGGCGCGTCCTTCGGCGACGCGTGCGAGCCAGCTCCTGGCCGGATCACCGTGATCCGCCTGAGGAGCGACATGCGTTTCGGTCGGCGATGTTGAAGTCATGATTGGTTCCGATCCGCAGAGCGGCCTCCGTCAAACAGGGTCAAAGCGACCCGGCGCAGGTCTCCTTCCGGCAGGCCGGAAGGAGACTGGCTGGACTTATTCGGAATAAAGGTACTTCGAGATGTTCGGGTCGGCGATGTTGGCCTTGTCCATGATCGTAAAGCCGGTGCCGATCGCAACCGGGATCGACTGGCCGGTCAGATGGGCATAGGCTGACACGACGCCGAAATAGCCGATTTCCGCGGGATGCTGGGCAATCGCTACGTCGACAAGGCCAGTGTTGATGTTATCGACAATGCTGGTCGGCGCGTCGAACGCCACGACCTTGACGGTGCCGGTCTGCCCGGCCTGCTGGACGCCATTCGCCGCGCCAAGCGCCGAGAACAGGTTTGCGCCGAACACCCCAACGAGATCGGGATTGCGCGCGAACACAGCCTGCAGTTGCGAGGCGGCCTTGTTGGCATCGTTGTCGTTGAACTGGGTTTCGAGAACGGTGATACCGGGATGGTTGGCCGCTATCTCCTTCTTAAAACCCTCTTCACGCTGGTCGGTGGTCGAAATGCCAGGCTTGACGTTCGAAACGTAAACCTTGCCCTTGTCGCCTATGGCCTTGGCCAATGCCCGCGCGGCGATCTCGCCGCCGAGAACGTTGTCCGAGGCGATATAGGACAGCGGGAAATCCGCCTCGCCGGCGCCGGTCTGGTAGACGCCGCTGCCGATGAAGGTGTCGACGGTGATCACCGGAATGCCAGCGTCATGGGCCTTGCGCAGGGGTTCGACCAATTGAACCTTGTCGGTCGGCGCGATCAGGATGGCGTCCGGCTTCTTGGCGATGACCGCGTCAAGCACGGGGACTTGCGTTACCGGATTGAAATCCGGGGCGCCCTGGAAAACCAGAGTCACGCCAAGGGCATCGGCTGCCGCCTGGGCTCCCTTGCGCATGGTGATGTAAAAGCCGTCGGTGGTAAGACCCGGAATGAGCGCAATGGTGTACTTTTTGTCCTGCGCCAATGCGGGCGTGACCAGCGCCGCTGCGCAGAGGGCGAGAGCCGCCAGGGCGGCAACAATCTTCTTCATGACATCCTCCTCATTATGTTGGCAGATTTTGCCGTTGCGATTCGTCCCGGCTATGTGAAGTGCTGGCGGCGAGAAGCGGGTTTCGCCTGCTTGCTGTTATCGGCAGCCTCCTCCCCAGCGCCCCAAGTCGTTAGATCGGCCGTCGAAACCGACCAGCCTGATGGGCAGTCCTGTAACTAGCCTCCGCAAGGTGCAGGCAACAGCGCCGCTCGGCGCGTATGCACTCCTAGCCGCAAGGTTGTAACACTTTGCTGAAAGAAATTGCAACATTCTATTTCCGGGATCGAACCACCTTCAAATCGGACAACATCTGCCTGCTCCGCAGAGCCCCTCACGCAGACTATTGCCCCAACGCTTTGACGACACAACTGATGATTTCGGGCGGTGGGCTCGCGAGCCGGGTTTGGTGTCGATCGGTTTGGGATCGATCAGCCGTGCCCGATGTCACGCATCGGCGTGCCGACAATTACCGGGGCAAGAGAGCCTCGATGATGGCCTGGGCGGTCTTCGAGTCCGTTACAACAGCATTGATAAGCCTGGCGCGGACGGCACCGATGATTGCCATCGCCTTCTCCGGCGAGGCGGCAACGCCGATCACCAGGGGGACGGCTCGAAGCTGGGCCGGCGACATTGCGATCATCCGGCCCTCCCCCTCCCACGGGATGAGCGTGCCTTCGGCGTCGAAATAATGGCGGATGACGTCTCCCGCCGCATGAAACAGGGCCTGTTCGCTCAGCGTCGCCGCGCTCGCTTCGGGCGGATTGATGGCATGGGGCAGGCCGATGCCGACGATCGCAACGTCGGTCCGGTCCCAAAGGGCGACGCTGTCGCGGATGGCAGCATCGCCGAGGAAGACGTCACGCAATTCGGAGGACGGCAGATAGGGCGCATGGATGAAATGCGGCGTCCCGCCCAACTCTTCGGCGGCCAGCCGCACAAACTCGTTGATCTGAAAATGCGCCGCCTGCTGCTGCATGCCGCCGGTGGCTGCGACGGTAAGAGCGCCGGGAATGCGCGGCAGGCCTGCCTGGATCACCTCGCGAATGGCTCGCCCCCAGCCAATGGCGACGACTGAGCCGGCCGTCAGTCCGGCTTGCTTGAGCAAGGCGCCGAGCGGCGCAGCCAGGGCCGTCAGCGCACCGGCTGCCGGCGTTTCGATGACCGCCGCGTCACGAAGCCCGAGTGCCTCGACCAGTTGCGTGGTGATGCCTTCGGGGGTTGCAAGATCGAGAACCTCGATCCGCACGATCCCCTCCGCTCTCGCCCGCTGCAGAAGGCGCGATATGGTCGCGGTGGAGACGCCAAGCCGCCGCGCGATATCAACCTGCGACATGTCCGCCTCATAGTGCAGTTTGGCGACCGTATGCAGCATCGTCCGCGATGCGGCTGCATCTTGTGCGGGAGGGGCAGGCAGCTTGCAATTCCTTTCAGCAATGTGTTACAGACCTGTCGACCGATGGGAGTTATCGCGCAAATCCGGCTGACTCGCAACGTGGGCTCGTTCCACGGCAAATTGCGGGCCAAGGCCAGATTTCTCGGCCGATAGCGCAGCAAAGCGGCAAAACCGCCTGCCGAGAGGCAGGTAAAAACTGAACCTTTCTTGTTTCCACGGATCTGCGCCCTGGTGAATGGGCGCCAACATCGGACAGAAGACCCATGACAAAGATGACGACCGCAGAGTTGCGCGGCTACCAGCAGATATGCGGCAAGGACGGGGCCATGATGGCCATCGCCTGTGACCAGCGCGGCGGCATGCGAACCTTGCTTGCGTCGGACCCTGCAGAACAGGCCAAGATCACCAACGACATGCTGGGCGACACCAAGTCGGACATCACGCGATACCTCGCCAGCCAGGCATCCTGCGTGCTGCTCGACCCGCTCTGCGCAGTGCCGCGGGTCGTCGATGAAGGGGTGCTGAGCCGCGATACGGCGCTGCTCATCGGCCTCGACGCTTCGGGGTTCGACGTCTCGCCTGCCGGCTACCGCCTGTCTCGTCTCGTTCCCGGAATCGGCGCGCGCCGGGTCCGCGAGCTCGGCGGCACCGGCGGCAAGATCATGGTCTATCTCAGGGCCGACAGGCCTGAGGCGAACGAGCACAATGTCGCCATTCTGCGCCAATGCATCGCTGATTTTGCGCAAGAGGACCTCCTGCTCGTCGTCGAGTTCCTGACCTATCAGCTCGAAGGGGAAAGCCTTGAAGAGTATACGGCCAAGATCCCCTGGCTCGTCGAAGAGGGCACCCGGATTTCGCTGGAATGCGGGGCAAAGGTGCTCAAGCTTCCTTATCCCGGAACGCCGGAAGCCTGCGCCAGGATCAGCAGCATGGCTAGCGAGGTGCCATGGGCGGTCCTCTCCGCCGGCGTCAACCACGCAACCTTCCTTGGCCAGGTCGAGATCGCGATGAGGAACGGCGCGTCAGGCGTCATCGCCGGCCGGTCGCTGTGGAAGGACTGCATCTCGCTTGACCGTGACATTCAGCGTGAAAGGCTTAAGACCATCGCGGTGTCGAGATTGCGCGAGCTTCAGGCGGTGATCGGAAATTACCGGCAGAAAGCCGCTTAGCACATGACAGGGCGTCATGCCTCTGACCATGATCCCGAAAAGTGGGGACCGGTTTTCGGAGAAGATCATGGTCAAACAGCAAGATAGAGCCCCATTTCGAATTAGTCGAAATGGAACAGGCTCTAGTTCGATGGCTATCGGAATCGATATCGGCGGCACCAATCTGCGCGCCGCCCGTGTTTCCGGCACCGGCGAAATCCTCGACCGCATTTCCGAGAAAAGCGCGCCGGACCCCGAACTCGTGCTCTCCCGGATCGCCGAAATGGTGCGCCGGCTCGATTCTCCCGAAGTCGCCGCCATCGGCATCGGCGTCCCCGGACGCGTCGATGCGCGGGCTGGCGCGGTCTTGTCCGGAGGCTATGTCAACCTCGCCTCGGTCTCGCTGGCGCAACGACTGGAAAGTCTGGCGGGCAAGGTGGTGATCGACAATGACTGCAACATGGCACTGGTCGCGGAGATGGCTCTCGGCGCCGCCAGAGGCCATGAAAGCATCGTCATGTTCACGATCGGGACCGGCATTGGCGGTGCCGTGGTCCAGGACCGGCGGATCGTCCGCGGCAAGGCGACGGCAGGGCAGCTCGGCCACATCACCGTCGACATGTCAGGCGAAGCGTGTGTCTGCGGTCGGCGCGGCTGCGTTGAGACCACCAGCTCCGGCACTGCGCTCGGCCGTCACATCGCGCGGGCAGGCCTCGGTCCGGACGTTTCGGTCGATCAGCTTATTGCCCGCGATGCGAGCGGCGATCCGTTGGCGCGCGGCGTGCTTGAAGCCTGGGCCGGGCCGCTGCGTGCGGCAATCGATACGACCGTGGCCATGTTCGACCCCGACCTGGTGCTGCTCGGCGGCGGACTTGGCCTGGCGGCCCATCGGGCGCTTGCCAGGGCTCCTGCCCTGGCTCCCTGGTACCAATGCCCGGTGGAAGCGGCGCGACTGGGCGACGACGCCGGGGTCATCGGCGCCGGTCTGCAAGCGCTCGCCTCGCAACCGGTAGTTGCACAAGTGGCAGTTGCGCAAGCCTCGCCAGTGTCCTTGCCGACCGCCCGGCTCGATCGCACCAGGCGCGCCGTGCGCAGCCGACGCGCCGTGCTCGTCAACGGCATCCCCGCCAGCGGCAAAAGCACGGTCGCGCGCGGCATCGCCGAGCGCATGGGCTGGCCATTGCTCGCGCTCGATACGATCAAGAACCCGTTCCTCGAAGTGCTCGGCGGCGGCGATCGCGACTTCAACCGCACGCTCGGACGCGCCAGTTACCAGGCCATCTGGTCAGTCGTCGGCGAGGCCCCGGCGGGCGCCATATTTGTCGTCGACGCCTGGTTCGGCTTCCAGCCGCGCCAGGTGCTCGAGGATCACCTGCGCAGGGCCGGCGTCGAGCAGACCGCCGAGATTTGGTGCCATGCTCCCGGCGAGGTTCTGGCCGAGCGCTATCGCGCACGGCTCGACCAGCGTCCGGCCGGCCATCCCGGCGCGACCTACATCCCCGAACTGGTCGAACTGGCCAATCGCGCCGAGCCGCTGCGGCGCGGATCGCTGTTTGACGTCGACACGACCAAACCGATCGCTTTCGACGCCATCGCGCAATGGCTGCAGGCGACGATTGCGGCTGACAGATAGGCTGCGCGACCCTAAAGCGCGTCGCGTTTGAACGGATTCATGCGACGCACTTTAAGTTCTCGTTTGATGCATGTCGTTATCGCAAAACCGCTGCGCACCCTCGGTTCAAGCCCCGAGGGTGTGCTTTTGCGCGACGTGCATGAACAAGCCGGCGCCGAACTCCTGAGAGCCAGGATGCTGCCGATCCATGTCTCTATCACCACGCAAAATGAAGAGGACCCATACAAAGGCGTCGCAGAAGGCTGATACCCGCCGAGTAGTTAACCCGTCCTTCAGTGGGCTTGCATAAGCTTACGTTGTGAAGCGGCATCGGAAGCGAACTGACTGGTCTATGGCCCCCAAGAAAGAACACGCGCTGGAGGCCAGAATCCTTCAAGATCAGCTTGCTGATCTGAAGGCCGGTCTCTTCGTGTCAATGCCGATAAGCACGATGCTATCAGGTCTGATTTTGACGGTGCAGGCCTTTTCTGGCGGAGGCTTTGCCGCCGCAATCTGGTTCCTGGTTGTCAATGCGATAAATGCCGCCCGCCTCGCACTCGCCCGTTATCAGCTAAAGGAGACGGCGCATCAGGACGATTTAACAGCGATTTCGCAGCGGCTTCGCTGGTTTGGCATCCTTGCTCTTCTGGCAGGGTTTGCCTGGTCCTTTCTTGCCGTCCTTACTGTTGGCTACACAACACCCCAAGCGCCGCTGCATCTGATTATTCTGGCCGGCATTTCAGCTGGTGCGGTTACATACGGCAGTTCATATGCCGCGGCAGCGACCAGCTTCATAACACCGCCGCTTCTGATCGCGGTGGGTTGCTTGTCGGCGAAAGGCAACTTTGAGGATTACATTCTGGCTTTTGCGGTTCTGCTCTTCATCGGCGGCTTGGTTCGAGGTTCGTTTGTAGGGCAAGCCCGCTTCCGCGAAGCCAGCCGCCTGAGACATGAGGCGGAGCGGCTTGCGGCGGAAATGGAGCGCAATTCCAGGGAGGACCACCTAACGGCCCTCCTCAACAGACGGGGCCTCGAACACGCGATCAATCAGCTCGAGAATACAGACGGCCCCTTTGTTGCAATGCTGATTGATCTGGACGGCTTCAAATCCGTCAATGATACCTACGGTCACAGGACCGGTGATGAACTGCTCGTCAGGATCGCCCGCCGGATAGAGCAGGAAGCGCCGGCAGGTTCAACGCTCGCCCGTATCGGCGGCGATGAGTTCGTGCTGTTTTTTCCCTCACTCAGGAGTTCGCTTTCTCCCAGTGACCTCGCATCCAATATCATAGCCAAAGTCGCCAGCCCCTATTCTGAGGTCGCGTCCGTCCGGATCGGTGCATCAATCGGAATATACTTGGCTGAACGGCCGGGGCTGACAGAAATGTTGCTGCGGGCGGATGTCGCCCTTTACACGGCCAAGCGTCGCGGCAGGAACGAATTTCGCCTGTTCGATGCCGAACTCGACACGGAATTGCACCGTCGCCAGTCCATCGAACGCGACCTTCATTCGGCAATAGAGGCGAGAAAGTTGGCACCTTGGTTCCAGTCCATCGTAAGACTCGACACCGAGGCCGTGATCGGCTTTGAAGCCTTGCTCAGGTGGTCACACCCGATCCATGGTTCCATCTCTCCACCCGAAATCATGACAGCCGCACGCGAAACCGGGATGCTTCAACTGCTAACTCAAACGGTATTCTCCGACTGTTGTGCTCTTATCGACGGCTTGGTGAAAGCTGACTGTCGAGATGTTCGTGTGGCAATGAATGTTTCT
>NZ_CAKXZS010000034.1:214455-245351 GCF_935822925.1 Mesorhizobium ventifaucium | reverse complement strand
GCTTCCTATTCTCCGAGGCGGTGCCTCTCAGCCAAGCGCTTGAGGTGGCACTGAAAGAGCACGCAACGGAGTTGTGAGGGCACCCCGCCATCAATGAAACCACTGCGTGATCTCCGATCATTGTCGAGCGGCTCGGGACGCCGGCAGCACTGGCTTGCCGTGCTCAGTTCGCAGGCGGCTCGAAAGGCGGTGGTCAGGGGCGAGCGGTACGCTGGCTGTGCTGTCGCTCGCCGAACACGGCCTTGGTGATCGTGGCATGCACGCCGAAGTTTCCATCGGCGACTTGTGTGATGCCGAAGTCGGCAGCAAGCGACATGATGCTCAGCACCTCGTCCTCCGTGAGATCGTATGTCTGCATGATGAATCGGCGCGTCTGGCGGAAGGCGTTGCGCAGCGCCAAATCGATGGTGGATGTCTTGTAAACGTCCGACTGCGCGTTGCTGCCCAGGTCTCTGAGATAGTTGGGGTGGCTGAAGCTCTGTATCACCCAGCTGTGCTGGGTTTCTATGAGCGGCGAGTTAAGACCGCGCAGGAAAGCCGGCAACACGTCGCCAGCCTTGTGCAGCTTTATGACGATGTCGCCGGTCAGCGAACACTCAAGGCCCGTGCCGTTGATCTCGCCGTCCGCCTGCGCGAAATGTCCATCGCCGAGCGAGAGCAGCGCGCCCTGAACCGCAACGGGCAAATAAAGCTTCGCGCCGGCTCCGATCCTCCAATTGTCGACATTGCCGCCGAAATAGCCCGGCGGAATGGAATCGACCAGGTCGGCCTCGCGCGGAGCCACCGCGATGCACCCGAAATGCATGCGCGCCGGTATGCGCACGCCGCTACCACTCAAGTCGCGATGCGAAACCTTGCTGTGGTCGACGGGTATGCCAGGATAGTCGATCGTCGCGTGGACAACGCCGAAAGGGTCGGTCTGCGGCCGCCATTCGTAGCTGTATAGCGGCCGCGCTGCGGCCGGGCACTGCATGTCGATCTCGAAGATAGTCACCGTTTCGCGTTTGGCATCCCGGTCCAGAAGGTCGTGATACTGATACCCCCACCATGCCGATACGTTCGATGCGAAGGCCTTGCCGGGGAAGGCAGCGCTCGGCCGTGGCCGGATTTCGACGAACTCGAGCTCGAGCACGTCGCCGGGCTCGGCGCCGCGCACATAGATCGGGCCAGTCATGATGTGAACGCCGAATCCCTCGCCGGCGCCGCGCCCGAAGATGGAAGCGTTGGCCGGACCGGCCCCGCGACGGTCGACGCGCTTGTGTTCGGGTGACCAATCGAACACGCTTTCAGCCCCGCTGTCACCCGCCACCATCCGCTGCCAGTCGTCGCCCGCGTGCTGAGTGAGTGTCTCAACGGTGACTGAGTCGCCCGGATCGACGCGCAACACCGGTGGCAGTGAGCGGCTGAAAAAGCCCCAATGCACGGTCTCCGCTGTTGCTGGCAAATGCCAATGGTCCGTTCGTTCGCGCGCTCTTGCTGTTGGCGGGCGATCCATAGGGGCCTGCAGCATCGGAGCCGGCCGCGCCGCCGCCGTCTTGCGGCCGTCCGGTTTGCCGCGCAGCGGATAAGCCTCCTCCGTCTGCGACCTGGCGCGCCTCACCTGCCTGGGACTCATTCCAAACGTCGCGCCGAAAGTGCGGCTGAAATGCGATTGATCGCGAAAGCCCCAGCGCTGTCCGATCGCGGCCACGCTTTCATGTGCATGGTTGGGATCCGCCAGGTCCATGCGGCAATGTTCGAGGCGCTGCTGGCGCACATATTCGGAGAAGCTTTCGCCGCGTCCCTCGAACAGTTTTTGTGCGTAGCGCACGGAAAGGCCTTCCAGTCTCGCGATCAGGGCCAAGGCAAGGTCCGGGTCCGACAGCCGGGCGTCAATCGTCGCCGCGACGCGCCTGAAATGCGCCGTTTGCACCCCGGTCAGGCTGCCAGCGGGCTCACGTACCTCGCCGAGCAGGGCGCTTGCCACGAGTTCCGTCAAAGCCACTTCGGCGGCTGTCAGATCGGCCGCACCGGAAGTCTCGAGATTGGAGCCCAGCGTTCGCAACCCGGATTTCGCAACCGCAGCGACGACGGTGCTGCCCAGCACCTTCGGCAAGCGGATGCCGCTGCGGCCCAGCCGTGCTTCCAGCGGACCGGCGGCCGCCTGAAGCAGGAACGCGCGGAAGTCACTGCGAAAGGTCAAAGACCAGTCGTCGGCCGTGCCCAGCACCATCATGTCGCCGTCCGCGAGATCGAACGCCTGGTGCGGGGCGACAAGACGCCCGCGCCCAGCAACGACGAGAGCGAATAGAATCCCGTGGTCCCGGCGCATCGGCACGATGCGCTGGGGTGTGCCAGAGACGTCGGCGAGGCGCGTGGTGGCGCTCGCTGCCCGCAGGTGCATAGTGCCTCTCGGGATCGGCTGGTCGTCGACAGAGGCGGAAAGGGAAAGCTCCTCAAACCAGTCGAGCCACGCCTTATCGCGGTGTTCGACGGGCAGGTGGTCGATCGATCGGAGAGCCGCAACCATAAGAGAATTGGGTCCTTGTTGGCCATGCTGCATCGGCCGTTCCGGGACGCGTTACGTCCAACAGGCGACCGCCCACCGAATTGACTTTAGGCCACAGTCTTGTGCGCATGCGAACAATCTCTTGACTTTACCCTGTCACCAGGCGGAGCTCAAGCTCGCCGATGTTGCCGACGCAAGCGTAAGGCATTGAATTAACCTCTGTTTTTTAGGCCTCAGCGCGATGCATCGATTTTGGCGGCCGGTTGGCTGGATTGCCGACGGCGCGCGTGTTGCATAACATCGCGCACGTTCCTTCCAACAAAAACAAGGGGACTGTTATGTGCAAAGGCGATGATATCAGCTGTCCGCATTTCGAGCTTCACTACAAGAAGTTGAAGCAGGATCTAAATGCAGAGCGACGCGGCTTTCTGAAGGGGGGCCTGTTCGCAGCCAGCGGTCTGGCCACGCTGGGCGCCGGTGGCATCTCGCTGGTCACGCCCGCACTGGCGCAGGCCACGGCATCGAAGCTGCCTGCACAACGCGCTTATCATTATTTGCCGGCCAACGCCGAGACCGTGCATTGGGGCTACTTCAGCAAATCGCTGAAGCCGCGCATCGAGGTCAATTCCGGTGACATCGTCACGATCGAGTCGCTCACCCACCATGCGGGCGATGACCTGGAGCGCATGGTCGACGGCGACGAGGGTGCAGAGAGCGTCTATCTCTGGACGAAAGAGAAGAAGGGCGTCGACCGCCGCGGCGCCGGCCCTACCGACCCGGCCAAGTACAAGAAAGGCTCTGGTGAGGGGCAGGGCGTGCATATCATGACCGGCCCGGTCTATGTCCGCGACGCGGAGCCGGGCGACATATTAGAGGTGCGGATTCTCGATTGCGAGCCGCGTCCGTCCGGCAATCCCAAGTTCAGCGGCAAGTCATATGGCTCCAACGCGGCGGCCAATTGGGGCTTCCACTACAATGACCTGCTTGGCGGCACCAAGCGCGAGGTCGTCACCATCTACGAGGTCGACAATGCCGGCGGCAAAAGCTGGGCCGAAGCGGTTTACAATTTCCAATGGGTTCCGCAGACTGATCCGTTCGGCGTCAGGCATGACACGATCGACTATCCCGGGGTTCCGGTCGACCACGGCCTGACCAAACGAAACTACGATGTGCTGAAGGGGGTGAGGCTGCCTATTCGCCCGCATTTCGGTACGATCGGACTGGCACCGAAGGAAGCCGACGTCGTAGACACCATCCCGCCGAGCTACACCGGCGGCAACATCGATAACTGGCGCATTGGCAAGGGCGCCACGATGTACTATCCGGTCTCCGTCGACGGCGCGCTGCTCTCGGTCGGTGATCCCCATGCCAGCCAAGGCGACAGCGAATTATGCGGCACGGCGATCGAATGCTCGCTCACCGGCACGTTCCAGCTCATCTTGCACAAGAAAGCGGACCTTGCCGGCACACCGCTCGAGGAGCTCAACTACCCCATGCTCGAGACGCAAACCGACTGGCTGGTGCATGGGTTTTCCTACGCCAACTATCTTGAGGAACTGGGACCGAGCGCTCAGAGCGACATCTATTCCAAGTCGTCTGTCGACAGAGCGCTGCGCGATGCGTTCCGGAAGATGCGCCACTTCCTCATGACAACCAAAGGACTAACAGAGGACGAGGCGATTTCCCTGATGTCGATTGGAGTAGACTTCGGCATCACCCAGGTCGTCGATGGAAACTGGGGGGTACATGCAGTGGTGAGGAAGGACATCTTCGCCGCACGTGTCGCCTGAGATGGTTGGTAAGGGCGGCCAAATCTCGCATCACATTGCCGTTATTCGGAAGCTTGACTAAGGCTAAAGCGCGTCGCGTTTGAAGGGATCCATGCGACGCGCTTTAAGTTCTTGTCTTATGCATGTCGTTATCGCAAAACCGCAGCGCACCCTCGGGTCAGGCCTGAGGGCATGCTTTTGCGCGACATGCATCAGGAATCCGAACCAAGCGGAAACCGACCGAGGTTCCTCCGAAAGAACGGACACCTGTAGCCAAGAGAAGCGGCCGAAACCAAAGAAGCCACCGCGCACCAGAGACAGCCAATGGTACCGTTGGCTGGGATCGAACCAGCGACCTCCGGATCCACAATCCGGCGCTCTAACCATCTGAGCTACAACGGCACGCTCGACTGAGCGGGATGGGAACGTTCATTCTCCCGAGACCCGCTCTGTCGTTCGGCGATGCGTCCATACGGGCTATCGGAGTTTAATTCAAGGCTTTTGGCCGCGCATGACCGCGAAAATCAGAATCGATTTCGCTGCGGATCTTGCGCAAAATCCCAGGCTCCACCGCGTCCTTTGCGCGCCAAGAAGGACGCGCGGCGCTGTAGGCAAAGAGCGCTCCGGCATCGACATTATATTTCGCCGGGCAAAGAAAAAGGCCGGCGGGAGGAGGTGCCGGCCTTTTCCTGTTCCGAGCCAGCGGGAGGAGGTGCTGGCTGGTTATCCCGGAGGGCAGAGGGAGGAGGTTCTACCCGCCGGGTATTCGCTTGGACCACTATATCTCACATAATCCTGTTCGAAGAAATGCGACCTTTTGCTGCATCTTCGAACTATGCGCAAATATTAGGCGGCCTTAACTTCCTTCATCGCCTTCTCGAAGGCGGTCTTGATCGGCTTGGAGACGTCCTCCGCCGCCTTGGAGGCGACGGTCTGGAAATCCTTTGCCTGCTCGACAGTCATCTCGACCTGCTTGCGCAGGAATCCGGTCTGCAGTTCGACGACTTCCGACAGCGACTTGGCGCCGATCAGAGCTTCGAAATGCGACAAGCCGGCTTCGGTATTGGCGCGCAGAGCGGCAATGGTCTTGAGCGACAGGTCGTTGGAAACGGTCTTGGCGGTCTCAAAGGTCGACTCAAGAGCCTTCTGGGTCTCTTCGGCGCCGGTCTTCAGCTTGGCATAGGCCTCTTTCGACTGCTCGACGCCCTTTTCGGCGAAAGCACGAATCTGGTCGGTGGCCTTGGAAGCGTCGAAGCTCGGGAATTCAATGGTATCAGCGGTCTTGGTCCTGGACAATTTTCCATCCTTTGCAGTGGCAGCGGCTTCGACAGGAAAGCCGTCTCGTTTCATGTATGATGGCAATATAAAGGCAAATCTTGTGCATTGCAATATCTTTGTTGCGCTGCACCATAAATTTCTCTCCCAGCGTTAACCACGCGCCCAGAGATTCCGGCGGTTGCACGCTATGGCTTGTGGACCTTCGCGCCGTCGGCTTTTATTAACAAAGCGTTAACTGCAACCTGCCCGCTTCGTAAGGGTTCTCAAAGCGCATGCCGTCTGAAAACTACTCCTTCCTCGACGTCGCCGTGCTCGACGCGATCCGCCAGCGCTTTGCCGCCGGCGACGCGATCGCCCTTCTGTCGGCAGACCTCGAACAGGTGATCTGGGCCAACGGACCAGGGGCAGCGGTGTTCGGCTATCCCGACATCGAGGCGATCATCGGCGCCTCGGCCGGCTTGCCGCTGATCGCCAGGCGCCAGATCATGGCGACAAGCGGTTTTCCACAGATCGGCGGCGACCGCGCCATCACGGTCCGGCTGGCAACCGGCCTGACCAGCCGCGCGGTTGGCTTTCTGGCCAGCGCGGTGACAATGCCTGACGGCGAAAACGCGATCATGCTGGCGGTGCCGGCGTCGCAGACCGGCTCGCGCAGCGTCGCCGAGATCGCCGCTCGGGCCATCAGCGGCTTTACCGAAGACGGTCATTTCATCGCCTTCGTCGATGCCAACGGCAACATCGAGGCCGCTTCCGACGGGTTTTCGGCACTCGGCATCTTGCCCGAAACGCTGGCAGCGCTTGTCGCCGATGTTGCGAACGAGAGCGGTCGCATCGTCAAACGCCTCGTTCCAGGCGGCACCGCTTCCTACCCGGCCGGCCTCGCCCGGCTGACGGATGAGCGGCACCTGCTGGTGGTGATCGACGAGAACCAGCTCGACTCCGAAGCAGCCCCTGCTGGCGAGCCCAGCGCGGAGGCGGAAACCGATGCGGCGGTGGCCAATGCCGCAGTCCCGCTAAAAGCAGAACAGGACAACGCGCCCGCAACAGTTGCGAAAACGGATGCGGCAGCGCAGGCAGTTGCGGCCGACGAAGACAGTTCGGTGTCGGCGGAGCATGATGTTCCCGATTCCACCGGGCCCGATTCGGCTAGGCCCGATTCGACTAGGGCTGATTCCACTGGGCTCGATTCGACCGGATCTGATTCAACAGCGCCTGATTCAACCGAGCAGGGTCCGGAAGCGGCCGGCGGAATACAGCATGACCATTGGTATTTCAGCGCCAGCGAGGACGAGGCGCAAAAGCCGGGACCGGATGCATCCGGTCCTGTCGAGGCGGATGCTTCGGCGGAAAGTTCCGCACGGGATGCCATCAGGGCCGCCTCCCCGGTCGAACCTGCCATCCCCTCGATCGACCGCGCGGCGGCGCCGCTGCGTTTCGTCTGGCGCACCGATGCCGAAGGCAGGTTCAGTGCGCTGTCGCCGGAATTCGCGGAACTCGTCGGCAAGCCTGCCGCCGATGTGATCGGCCGGCGCTTCAGGGACGTCGCGGCCACCTTCGATCTCGATGCGTCCGGCGACATCGCCGGCCTGCTCGACCGACGCGATACCTGGTCCGGCCGCTCGGTGCTGTGGCCGGTTGCCGGCACCGATTTCAAGATACCCGTCGACCTGGCGGCGCTGCCCGTCTACGGCCGCAGCCGTGCCTTCGAAGGTTTTCGCGGTTTCGGCGTTGCCCGCACCGGCGATGCGATGGTCGATCCGGAAGCGATCGGCATGGCGCTTGTCGCCAATGCCGACGCCCCCGCCGCCGTCGAGCCGGAAGTCGTCGAAACGCCTGACGAAAACGACCCGTTCCAGGGCGAGGTGCCGGCGCTGAGCATCGTGCCGAAGCCGGAGCGGCGCTTTGCCGATAAGGTGATCCGGTTGGCGGAGCACAGGCAGCCGGCCAACGACAAAGGCCTGTCGACGCTGGAACGCAGTGCATTCCGTGAGATCGGCGAGCGGCTCAAGAAGGACAATCCCCCGACCGAACAGCCCGATCCCGCAATTGCGGCGGAGCCGGCTGCGGCGGAACCGACCGAAACCGATGTCCAAGACGAAACCTATGTCGAAGACGAGAAGGATGTCGCAAGGCTCGATGGTGAGCAGCCGGAAGCAACCCTGTCCGACATCTCAGGCTCGCTGCTCGACTACGCCGACCGGGACTATGTCGCCGACAATAGCGACGGTGCGCCGGTTTCCGAGCCGAACAAACCGGCACAGGAGATCGCTGAGCCCACCGACACCCCCAGTCGATCGATGGCCGAAGACGACGACAGCATGACGGCTGCCGATTTCCGCGATGCAGAAGACAGCGAGGACTGGGCGCGGCCCGACGACGACGAAATCCGTTCTTCAACCGATGATGCCGGCGACGTCGAGCCGGCGCCAGTCGAGCGGCCTCGCCTGCAGGTGCCGCCGCTCAAGCTCGAAGGGTTCGTGCCATCGGCTTTTTCGACCGCAGACGACAACAAGACTCCGGACATTTCGATCCTCGGCAAGCTGCCGGTGCCGCTGCTCATCCATTCCGGCGACGATCTTCACTATGCGAATGAGGAATTCCTCAGCCTGACCGGCTATGACACGCTCGACAAGCTGGAGGATGCCGGTGGCCTCGACGCGCTGTTTGCCGATCCTTACGACGGCAGCGCCTCCGATGGAACCGATCACGCGCTGCGGTTGAAGACGCGTGACGGTCAGGAGTTCCCGATCGAGGCCATTTTGCGCTCGGTTCCCTGGCGTGGCGGCAAGGCGCTGATGCTGGTCGTGCGCCGTTCCGGCGACGACGAGGCAGCAGGTGCCGCCGACGACCAGACGCAGCCGGACACTTCCGAGCTCAAGGCGCGCATCGCCGAGATGCGCACCATCATCGACACCGCGACCGACGGCGTCGTGCTGATCGGCCGAGACGGAACGATTCGCTCGATCAGCCGACCGGCGGAAGCGCTGTTTGGTTTCGACAGCGACGAGGTGACCGGCAAGCCCTTTGTCTCGCTGTTCGCGATCGAAAGCCAGCGCGCCGCGCGAGACTATCTCGACGGATTGTCCGAGCCCGGCGTGGCGAGCGTGCTCAACGACGGCCGCGAGGTGATCGGACGCGAGGCGCAGGGGCGCTTCATTCCACTGTTCATGACCATCGGCAGGCTGCCCAACGACAGCGGCTTCTGCGCCGTGGTCCGCGACATCACCCAATGGAAGCGGGCCGAAGAGGATCTGACTCAGGCGCGCGCCGTGGCCGAGCGCGCCTCCTCGCAGAAGACCGACTTCCTCGCCCGCATCAGCCACGAAATCCGCACGCCGCTCAACGCCATCATCGGGTTCTCCGAGCTGATGGTCGACGAGAAATTCGGACCGGTCGCCAATGACCGCTACCGCGACTATCTGCGCGACATCAATCGGTCGGGCAACCATGTGCTCGACCTGGTCAACGATCTGCTCGATATTTCGAAAATCGAGGCCGGCCAGCAGGAGATGGCCTATGAGGCAGTGTCGCTCAACGACACGCTGGCCGAGACGGTGGCGATGATGCAGCCGCAAGCCAACCGCGAACGTGTCATCATTCGCTCCAGCTTCGCCTCCCGGCTGCCGGAAGTGGTGGCCGATCTGCGCAGCGTGCGCCAGATCGCGCTGAACATCCTGTCGAATGCCATTCGCTACACGCAGGCCGGCGGCCAGGTGATCGTATCGACAGCCTACGAGAACTCCGGCGACGTGGTGATGCGCGTGCGTGACACCGGCATCGGCATGAGCCAGTCCGAGATCGAGCAGGCACTCAAGCCGTTCAAGCAGATCAACGCGCTGAAGCGCGGGCGCGGCGACGGCACCGGTCTCGGGCTGCCACTGACCAAGGCCATGGTCGAAGCGAACCGGGCCCGGTTCACCATCAACTCGACCCCCGGCGAGGGCACTCTGGTCGAAGTCGCTTTCCCGTCAACCCGCGTGCTGGCGGATTAGAGCGGCGGACTTTCGGTCGTCCGTGTCGCCGCCCTGTCTTTTTGTGTGAGCATCGGATTTTCCCAAAACCGGTGCCCACTTTTGGGTCCGATGCTCTCTCTTTTTGTTTGAGCATCGGATTTTCCCAAAACCGGTGCCCACTTTTGGGTCCGATGCTCCAAAAAAGAAAGGCGTCCAACAGGACGCCTTGAATGATCGATTGCTGTACATCGGGGGCTTGAGCGAATTCAGATCCTCTGGGGATTTAGAGGAACGGGATTTCTCCCTCAAGTTACGCACGACTATCGATGTCGGCCCTTAACAAAACCTTACCGGCACCGCGAAAAATTTACCAATGTGTACCACTCATGAAATCTAGGTAAATTCGAGCGAGATATTTCGTTAACCATGCTCGGCTGCCGTTTGAACGCGTGACGGTTCTCATGTTTGGGACCTCGAGAAACTAATCGGCCAGTTGCGGCAGGTCGCGGAACAGCTCGAGCGCTTCGGGATTGGCCAGCGCCTCCTTGTTCTTGACGGCGCGGCCATGCACCACGTCTCGCACCGCAAGCTCGGTGATCTTGCCCGATTTGGTGCGCGGAATGTCGGCGACGGCGACGATTTTAGCCGGCACGTGGCGCGGGCTCGCGCCGCTGCGGATTTTCGCCCGGATGCGTTGTTCCAGTTCGGCGTCGAGTTCAACGCCGGCAGCCAGCCGCACGAACAGCACGACGCGCACATCACTGTCGAAGTCCTGGCCGATGCAAAGCGCTTCCACGATTTCCGGCATCTGCTCGACCTGATTGTAGATTTCCGCCGTGCCGATCCGCACACCGCCCGGATTGAGCGTCGCGTCGGAGCGGCCATGGATGATCAGGCCGCCATGGGCGGTCCATTCTGCGAAGTCGCCGTGGCACCAGACATTGTCGAAGCGCTCGAAATAGGCGGCGTGGTATTTCTTGCCTTCGGGATCGTTCCAGAAGCCGATCGGCATCGCCGGAAACGCCTTCGTGCAGACGAGCTCACCCTTTTCCTGCCTGAGCGGCTGGCCATCGTCGTCCCAGACATCGACGGCGAGGCCGAGGCCAGGTCCCTGAATCTCTCCGATCCATACCGGTTGCGTCGGCACGCCGAGCACAAAGCAGGAGACGATGTCGGTGCCGCCCGAGATGGAGGCGAGATGCACGTCCTTCTTGATGCCGTCATAGACGAAGCGGAAATCTTCCGGCGACAGTGGCGAGCCGGTGGAGGAGATCGTGCGCACGCTGGAAAGATCGTGCGTGTTGATCGGCCTGAGGCCGGCCTTGCGCACGGAATCGATGAATTTGGCCGAGGTGCCGAAATAGGTCATCTTCTCGGCGTCGGCGAAGTCGAACAGCACGTTGCCGTTGGGGTAGAAGGGCGACCCGTCATAAAGCAGAAGGGTTGCGCCCGACGCCAGGCCTGAGACCAGCCAGTTCCACATCATCCAGCCGCAGGTGGTGAAATAAAAGAAGCGGTCGCCGTCGAGCAGGCCGGCGTGGAGCCGTTCTTCCTTGACATGCTGGATCAGCGTTCCGCCGGCCGAATGGATGATGCATTTGGGAATGCCGGTCGTTCCGGAAGAAAACAGGATGTAGAGCGGATGCGCGAACGGCAACCGTTCGAAGGTGACGGGCTTGGCGGCAAAAGATGAGAGTGCCTCGTCCAGCGCAGTCGCCTTCTCGATGGTCGCCGCCACATCGGTCGACGTGCCGAGATAGTCGACGATCAGCACTTTCCTGACTGTGGGAAGCTTTGCCGCAACGGCCGCGATCTTGTCGGCAACCTCGATCGCCTTGCCATTGTACCAGTAACCGTCGGGCGCGATGAAGACGACAGGCTCGATCTGGCCGAACCGGTCCAAAACGCCCTGTTCGCCAAAATCGGGAGAGCAGGACGACCACACGGCGCCGATCGAGGCTGTCGCCAGCATTGCCGCGACGGTCTCCGGCATGTTGGGCATCATGGCGGCGATGCGGTCGCCCTTTTTCACCCCGAGCGATTGGAAAAGCTGCTGCAGCCGCGAGGTCAGCGCATGCAACTCGTTCCAGGAGAGCCGGCGCTCGACCTTGTCCTCGCCGCGAAAGACCATGGCGTCACCGAGCCCGATTTTTTCCAACAGGTTCTCGGCGAAGTTAAGCTTGGCGTCGGGAAAGAAGGCAGCGCCGGGCATCTTGTCGCCATCGACAAGCACGCGCTCGCCCCCACTGGCGCCCCCACTGGCGCCCTTGTCGCCCACGATCCCGCAAAAGTCCCAGACCAGGCTCCAGAACGCCTCGCGATCGTCGATCGACCAACGATGAAGATCGGCGTAGGAGGAAAAAAACTTGCCGGTTGCGGCCGCCGCGGCCTGCATGAAGGCGGTCATCGGCGCCGCGTCGATCTGGTCTTTGGTCGGTACCCACAGCGGTGCGTCGCCAGCCATGATCGTTCCTCCTTAAAGGACGTTACGCTTGAAGAGATTCACGCGACGCGCTTTAGACTTTTGTTATTATCATGTCGTTATCCGGAAACGATGCGCATTTTGGCGACATGCATTGGCATCGCTTATGCATATCGCAGCGCAGCAGAGCAAGATTTTGTTCGGCCGAGCGACGCGGATGTGCGCAAATGCCATCGCTGGGCCATAAAGACTTGAAATGCGTCAGCCGTGGGTTACACCCGTCGGGCGATTTTTTGTCGGAACGGAAGCATACGGGGCGACATGCCATCACCTTTGATCCGGCGCGGAATATGGGCGATCGGCGTTGCCGTGCTCGTCATCGCGCTAGCCGTTGCCGCCCTGCCGCTCGTCGCCTCGACCCGTATCGTGCGCGACCGCATCGCCTGGGAAATGAGTGCGTGGAGCGGTTTCAGGGTCACCATCGATGGTGCGCCACGGATCGAGGTCTGGCCGAATTTCCGTGCCATCCTGAGCGACGTGACACTTTCGCAATGGACAGAGACGGACGCGCCGCCGGTGATCGAGGCTGAACGGGTCGAGGTCAATCTCTCCGCCATGGCGGCGTTGCGTGGCAATGTGGTGTTCTCGACGGCGCGGCTGATCCGGCCGACGATCAGGGTTCAACGCGCAGTACATGGATTTTTCCTGCCCGCCCTGCCTTCAGGCGGGCGCATCACCCGGTCCATCGACATCGCTCGCGCCGTTGTCAGCGCCAATCCAGCCAAGCCGGATCTGGGCAAGCTGCCGGCTGATCCGTTCGGCACCGTGGAGTTCAGGAACGCCCGCGTGGTGACCTCCGTCGATGGCAAGGACGCTGAGATACTCAGCAGCCTGAGCGGCCAGGCGAACTGGGCCGCAATGAACAGCAATGCGACGCTGTCGGCGACCGGGATCTGGCGCGGCGAAAGCGTCGCCGTGGATGCCGCGTCGTCAAACCCGCTAGTGCTGTTTGGCGGAGGTGCGGCGCCGACGACGATTTCCTTCAAGGCGGCCCCTGCCAGTTTTTCGTTCGACGGCGTGGCCAGCATGTCCGAGAACGCCTATTTCGACGGCCAGGCAAAATTTGCCGCACCCTCGCTCAGGCGAGCTCTCGAATGGTCGCGGGCCGGCATCGCGCCGGGCGCAGCAATTGGCTCGGTTTCCGTTTCCAGCAAGCTCACGGCGACCTCCGGCCGCATTAAATTCGAAAACACCGAGATCGCCCTGGACGACAATCCGGGAATGGGTGCGCTGGATTTCTCCTTTGGCGAGGCGCGCCCGGTGGTCTCCGGTACGCTCGCCTTTGAGACGCTAGACCTGCGGTCGTTTCTCTCCGCCTTCACGCCCTTGGCGCCCGCGAACGGCGCCGGCCCCGGCGAAATCGACATAAGCGTCGCCGACCGCATCAATCTCGATCTCAGAGTGTCGGCAGCGCAGGCCACTGCAGGCGCCATCCAGCTTGCCGACGTCGCCGCCGCCGCCCAGGTCAAGAACGGTCTTGCCGTCTTCGATATTTCCGATGCATCGGCCTTTGGCGGCAACATCCAGAGCAGTCTTCGTTTCGACCGCAAGCCGGAAGGCACGCAGGTCGAGATGAGGCTGCTCGCCTCCGACATCGACGGCGGCGCTTTTGGCACCGCAGCCGGAATGACGAGACTGGTGCCCATCGGCACGGGAACCGTTTCGGTCATCCTCAAGGGGCCAGGCAGAACCTGGGATTCCATTTTCGAAAACGCCGACGGCTCGGTTTCGGCGAAATTCGGCCAGGGCGCGTTGAGCCGGTTCAACCTGCCGGCGTTTCTCAAACACAACGAACAGGGCGGGTTCTTCGCGCTCGACGATGTCTCCGACGGAACACTGCCGATCGACGGGGCCGAACTCAAGGCGAGCATTTCGAACGGTGTGGCGAAGATCGACAAGGCCGAAGCGAATTCGGCGAAGTACAAGATCTGGCTTTCCGGCATCGCCTCCTATGCCGGACGTGGGCTGGCGCTGTCCGGCGGCATCATTCAGGCGGACCAGGCAGCCACGCAGACAAATGGCCAGGGTCCCAACCAGTCTTCGTTCTTCGTCGGCGGAACGTGGAGCACGCCGTTCATTTCGCCGATAAGCCGCGGCGTTTCCGGAGAATAGGCAGACGAAGTCTGCTGCGTCAGGGGTGTTTCCTTGCCGGCATTTGCTGCTGCCGCTCTCGTCACCCCCGCTGCGCGGCCTGCTCATCGCGCTGGCGTTGGAACTCGCGCCGCTTGTTGGCGAGCGAAGCGATGATGACCCCAACCGCCACAACCGCGATCAGGATGGTGCAGGCGGCGTTGATCTCCGGCGTCACACCGAGACGAACCTGGCTGTAGATCTTCATCGGCAGCGTGGTGGCGCCAGGCCCTGAAGTGAAGCTGGCGATGACCAGATCGTCGAGCGACAGTGTGAACGCCAGCATCCAGCCGGATACGATCGCCGGCATGATGACCGGCAGCGTGATCTGGAAGAAGGTCTTTACCGGCGGCGCGCCAAGATCCATTGCGGCTTCTTCCAGCGAGCGGTCGAACGTGATCAGGCGCGACTGCACGACGACGGCGACGAAGCACATGGTCAGGGTGATGTGGGCAAGCGTGACGGTGAGAAAGCCGCGGTCGAGACCGACGGCGACAAAGAGCAGCAGCAGCGACAGGCCGGTGATGACTTCCGGCATGACCAGCGGCGCAAAGACCATGCCAGAAAACAGCGTCCGGCCCTTGAAGCGCGTGTAGCGCGTCAAGGTGAGAGCCGCCAGCGTGCCGAGCACGGTCGCCACGGTGGCCGAGATGACGGCGACGCGAGCCGTTACCCAGGTGGCGTCCATGAGGCCCTGGTTGTGGAACAGCGAGACGTACCATTTGGTCGAGAAGCCGCCCCAGACGGTGACCAGTTTCGATTCGTTGAAAGAGAAGACGACGAGCAGGACGATCGGCAGGTAAAGAAAGGCAAAGCCGAGCACGATCGAAGTGATGTTGAAGCGGCTCCAGGTGGCGTTCATGGGTCTAGCGATCCTGTTCCTGGGCGCGGGCCTGAGCCCGCTGGAAGAGCATGATCGGCACGATCAGCAGCAACAGCAGGATGACGGCGACGGCCGACGACACCGGCCAGTCGCGATTGGCGAAGAATTCGTTCCACAGCGTCTTGCCGATCATCAGCGTCTGCGAGCCGCCGAGCAGGTCGGGAATGACGAACTCGCCGACCGCGGGGATGAATACCAGCAGGCAACCGGCGATGACGCCGGGCAGCGACAGCGGAAAGGTGATCTTCCAGAAGGCGCTGGTCGGTGGGCAGCCGAGATCCTTGGCCGCCTCGATCAGCGAATAGTCCATTTTCTCGAGGGCGGAATAGAGCGGCAGCACCATGAACGGCAGGTAGGAATAGACGATGCCGATGAAGATCGCCGTATAGGTGTTGAGGATAACCAGCGGCTGGCCGATGATTCCGGTGGCGAGCAGCAGCTGGTTGAGCAGCCCCTCAGGCTTGAGGATGCCGATCCAGGCGTAGACCCGGATCAGGAACGAGGTCCAGAACGGCAGGATCACCAGCATCAGCAAAGTCGGGCGCAGCATCGCCGGGGCGCGGGCCATGCCGTAGGCGATCGGGTAGCCGACAAGCAATGTCAGCACCGTCGAGATGGCGGCGACAATGACGCTCGTCACATAGGCGTTGACGTAGAGCGCGTCCTGCGTCAGCCATATGTAGTTGTCGATGCTGAGCTCATTCAGCTGGGCGAAAAAACCGGCAAGGCCGTCGCCGAAGCCGAGCACCGGCGTGTAGGGTGGTATGGCGATCGCCGTCTGCGACAGCGAAATCTTGAAGACGATGACAAACGGAATGAGGAAGAAGAAGACCAGCCAGAGATACGGAATGAGGATGACAAGACGGCTAACGAAGGCCTCTCCCAGTCTGGCCAGGGCGGATTTGCCCGCAGCGGTGGCTCGTGAGCTTGTTGCAGCGGTGACAGCGGCATTCGACATGGCCGCCCCCTATCGCGTCAGCACGACGCCGGCATCCGGCCGGAACGACACCCATGCACGGTCGTTCCAACTCAGCGGATCCTCGGTGATGCGGGCCGCGTTCATCGTGCTCGCCCGCACCACCTGGCCGTCGTCCAGCCGGACGTGATAGACGGTCATGTCGCCGAGATAGGCGATATCGTAGACCTCGCCCTCAATGGCGTTGACGGCGCCGGCCGGTCTCGTCGACGATATTCTGATCTTCTCCGGCCTGATGGCGAAGGCGACGGCCGCGCCAGTTGCGGCATCGCCCGCATTCTCGGTCCGGATGGTGATGCCGTTGCCGGCATCGATGCTTGCAGCACCCGCCTCGCCATGCGCAATCTTGCCTTCGAACATGTTGACGTTGCCGACAAAGCCGGCAACGAAACGGGAGCCCGGCGCCTCGTAGACTTCGGCCGGCGTCGCCACCTGCATCACCTCGCCCTTGTCGATGATGGCGATGCGGTCGGCCATGGTCATCGCCTCTTCCTGGTCGTGCGTGACGACGACGAAGGTGAGGCCGAGTGACTGCTGCAGATCCATCAGCTCGAACTGCGTTTCCTCGCGCAGCTTCTTGTCCAGCGCGCCCAACGGCTCGTCGAGCAGCAGAACCTTCGGCCTTTTAGCGACCGAGCGGGCAAGCGCGACGCGCTGGCGCTGGCCGCCGGACAATTGGTGCGGCTTGCGCTTGGCGAACTGCTCGAGCTTGACCAGCTTCAGCATCTCTCCCACGCGCGCCGCGATATCGGGCTTCGGCATGCCGTCCTGCTTGAGGCCGAAGGCGATGTTGTTATCGACCGTCATATGCGGGAAGAGCGCATAGGACTGGAACATCATGTTGACCGGCCGCCGATATGGCGGGATGCCGCGCAGATCCTGGCCGTCGAGAAGGATGCGACCGGCGGTCGGCTCCTCGAAGCCGGCGAGCATCCGCAGAAGCGTCGACTTTCCGCAGCCCGACGCGCCGAGCAGGGCAAAGAACTCGCGCTCGAATATCGTCAGCGACAAATTGTTGACGGCGGTGAAGTCACCGAACTTCTTGGTCACCTTGTCGAACTGGATGTATGGCTTGGCGTTCGGATCGTTCCATGGCGCGAAATCCCTGCGGATGCTGCCAAGCGATTTCATGTCCCACTCCGTGCTGCGTTCTATCCCCGGAAGACTTGACCCCGGCAGCACCCTGCCGGGGTCGTTGATTGTCGTTTACTGCCCGGTGACGATCTTGGTCCAGGTGCGGGTGACGACGCGCTGGGTCTTGGAATCGTAGGGGGCGATGGTGAACAGTTTCGCCAGCGTCGCCTCGTCCGGGTAGATCGCCGGATCGTCTAGTATCTCCTTGTCGATGAACTGCTGCGACGCCTTGTTGCCATTGGCGTAGAAGATGTAATTGCTCGCCTTGGCAATGACTTCCGGCTTCATCATGTAGTTCAGGAATTCATGCGCCTCGGCGACATGCGGCGCGTCGGCCGGGATCGCCATCTGGTCGAACCACATTTCGGCGCCTTCTTTCGGCACGGAATAGCCGATCTCAACGCCCTGGTTTGCCTCCGTCGCACGGTCTCGCGCCTGGAACACGTCTCCCGACCAGCCGACGGCCAGACAGATGTCGCCATTGGCCAGCGCGTTGATATATTCCGACGAGTGGAACTTGCGGATGTAAGGCCTGATCTTCAGCATCACTTCTTCGGCCTTGGCGAAATCGTCCAGCGACGTGGTCTCGGGATCGATGCCCAGATATTTGAAGGCGGTCGGCAGGATGTCGCTCGGAGAATCGAGGACATAGACGCCGCAATCCTTCAGCTTGGCCAGCTGTTCCGGATTGAAGAACACGTCCCAGCTGTCGATCTTGTCGGTGCCGAGCGCTTCCTGCACTTTCTTGACGTTATAGCCGAGGCCGACTGTGCCCCACATGTAGTTGATCGAATATTCGTTGCCGGGATCGTACTTGGCAGTGCGCTCCGAAACGACGTCCCACATGTTGGAAACGTTGGGCAGCTTCGACTTGTCGAGCTTCTGGAACACCCCTGCCTGGATCTGGCGTGCGAGGAAATTGGCGGTCGGCACGACAACGTCGTAGCCGCTGCCGCCGGCAAGCAGTTTCGTCTCAAGCAGCTCGTTGGAATCGAAGGTGTCGTAGGTGACCTTGATGCCCGTTTCCTTGGTGAAGTCGTCGATGATCGAGCTGTCGATGTAATCCGACCAGTTATAGACGTTGACGACGCGGTCCTGGGCATGAGCGCCGAGGGTGAAAAGCGCTAGAAATGCCGAGGTCGCCGAAAGCCAGAATGCTTTGCGGATCATGCGTCTCTCCTTTGATGAGTGTTCCATCGCCAGCGCGTCGCGGGGCTGCGCGGCTGGGCGTTTGCTTCAGATTATTGGGCTTTCCGACAAGCGACAAGCGCGAACCGCCAATACCATGGTAGTTCGATGCGCAGCGGCCGAGCCCCCCGTTCCCATGTCGTGATCCAGGTGGCATTCCGGCGCCGTCGAAGGCTCTCGCCATGGCGCGGGCAGGGATACGACGATGTTGTCCGGTCTCGGTCGGCCCGGAGGGGAGACTTGGCAAGATGAGCCTGTCTTGTTGTTGCCGTATTCACAGCCTGCCCGCGCGGCTGCGCCATTGTCAATGGCTCATCTCGCTCTGGCGCGTGCGCTGCATCAATTAGGCGACGGCATACCGGTGACACCCGGCCGCACGGGCCGCGCCTGGCGCTTGAATTCGAGCCCGATATGGACGAGCAGCGCCGTGACCACGACCGTGCCGCCAAGGATGGTGCGTCCCGACGGCACCTCGGAATGGATGAGCCAGACCCAGATTGGGCCGAGGATCGGCTCGAAAGTGCCGAGCAGCGCTGCGACCGCCGCCGGAACGAGCCGGGCGCCGGTGGCGAAGAAGGCAAGGCCGAGACCGAGATTGACCACGCCGAATGCAAACAGGAAACCCATGTCGCTGCTGGAAACGGCGAATTGCGATGCCTGCGACGCCGCGAATGCGGCCGCAAGCATCGTGCCGAGGCAGGTCGCCGGCGTCATCCGCACATGGGCAAAGCGTCGCGTGATGACGGTGGCGATCGAAAACATCACGGCGATGAGCAGCGCCAAGCCGTCGCCGATGGGCGACACGGCGCCATCGAGCGATTCCGATACCATGATCGCAACGCCGGCAATGACGGCTGCAATCGCCGCCCAGGTCGCCACGGCCACCCGTTCGCGAAACAGCACCCAGGCAAACAGCGCCGCCAGGAGTGGCACGCCGGCCTGCATCAAAAGGATGTTGGCGACGGTGGTGTAGGCAAGCGCCACGACGAATGAGGTCGATGCGGTGGCGAAGCAGAACGCCACGGCAAGGCCGGGCAGGCCCATGCCGCGGAACAACCTTAGGGTGCCGTGCCAGCCGTCGCGCCAGACCATGAAGCAGATCAGGAAGGCGGCGGCCCAGACCGAGCGCCAGAACACCACGGTCCAGCTGTCGCCGGCGTCTATGAAACGGGCAATGGCGCCGCCGAAACTCCACATCAGCGCCGACAGGAATATCAACATGAAGCCGATACGCTCGTCACGCGGCGAGACGACAGGCGAGACGGCTAGCGGTGATGATGATGTATCGGTCATGATTGCGACTGTCGGCAATTTCGGGGCAGCACGATGCATAGCGAACGACAGAAACGTGCATTAATCGCGTAACGCAAAGACGAAGATCGGGCGTGATCCACCGGACGGCGACGGTTGTGGCAAAGATGGCAGGTCGCCTGCCGTGGCCTCACTGGAAATCGAAGGCGCTTAGTCCGGTCACCATTTCGTCGAGGCCGAGCGGGCGCGTCACCGGCGGCTCGGCGCGGGCGAGGCAGCCGATGCGTTCGCACAGCCGGCAGGCCGGGCCAATCGGCGTGGCCGGATTGGCGCCCTGTCCGGCTTTTCCGGCCGCCGCGGCAGCCGGCCCCGGCAGGGCCGCGCCGTAGACGATCTCGTCACGAAAGCCGATGTCGCAGCCCAGCAGAAGTGCGGTACGGCGTGGGCGCTCCGAAAACGAGCCTTGCGGCCCTTCGAGCGTGCGGGCGACGCAGAGGAACTCGGCGCCGTCGGGCATTTCCACCGCCTCGACGAAGATCTGGCCGGGTTGGGCAAAGGCGGCATGCACGGGAAGTTTTGGACAGCCGCCGCCGAAGCGGCTCTGCGGAAAACCCTGGCTGCCCGCCTTGCGGAAGCGGTTGCCGGCATTGTCGACCTCGAGCATGAAGAACGGCACGCCCGGCGTGCCCGGCCGCTGCAGCGTCGTCAGCCGGTTCGCCGCCTGCTCGAAGGAGACGCCGAAGCGCGAGCGCAGCACGTCGATGTCGTAACGCGCGCGTGTCGCGGCTGCGTGAAAGGACTGATAGGGCATCATCAGCGCGTGGGCGGCGTAGCGGCCAAGCTCGAAGCGGGCGAGCCGGCGGGCCTCATCCGTGGTCAGCTTCAGCGCCTGGATCTCGCTTGCCACGGCGACCGTCATGCGGATCAGGCAGGCCTCCATCGCCACCTCGCGCAACTGGTCGAACGGCGACAGGCGCTCGGACAGGAACAGACGCTGCGAGTGGCGGTCGTAGCGGCGGCGCCAGTTCGGCATGGTGGCGACCGGCAGCACCTTGACGACGACGCCATATTCGCGCTTCAGCCAGGCCTTCAGCGCACCTAGCAGATCGTCGCCTGGATCGAGCACCGACGTGAATGCCTCGGCCTCCTCTTCCAGCGCGGCAAAATGGTTCGGACGGCGCTCGAAAATCTCGTGCACCTCATCGATCGGCAGGCGGGCGCCGGACAGTGCCGTCGCTTTGCCCTCACGCGCCAGGAGCTCGTTGAGGTCGGAAAGGCGCTCGGCCTGCTCGCGATAAGCGCGAAACAGTTTTATCACCGCGGCGGAAGCGTTGGGCGCCGCCTCGGCAAGCTCGATCAGTTCCTGGTCACCGGGCAATTCGCCGACCAGCAGCGGATCTGAAAACACTTCCTTCAAGGCGGCGACCGAACCCCTCGCCTCGCCCTGCAATTCATGCGGGTCGACCTTGTAGACAGACGCCAGCTTGAGGATCAGCTGAACCGTCAGCGGCCGCTGGTTGCGTTCGATGAGATTGAGGTAGGACGGCGAGATGCCGAGCCCTTCGGCCATCGCCGTCTGGGTCAGGCCCTTGGCGCTGCGGATGCGGCGGATGCGCGGCCCGGCGAAGATCTTCTGATCGGCCACTCGGCTGTCCTTGACAGACTTTACATGATTCGGCGCGGCGCTGCCATGCCGGCCTTTACAATCATGACAGATTTACAGCGCATGAATGTCAAACGCAACACAGGTTTTCCCTTATTTTCCAGCCAATCCTCTGGTTTTCCTCGCCGCTCTCGCGCCGAAATGTAAATGCTGTCATACCAAAACGGCGCAGAAATTTTGATAAGGCGGCGTTTCCATCCCAGCAACTATCTGTCGGAGCGACCAATGACTGATTTTTACAACCTCGTCCCCTCGGCGCCGGAAGGCCGCTTCGACGGCATCGAGCGGCCCTACTCGCCGGAGGATGTGAAGCGGCTGCGCGGTTCGGTCCAGATCCGGCAGAGCCTCGCCGAAATGGGCGCCAACCGGCTCTGGAAGCTCATCCACGAGGAGGATTTCGTCAACGCGCTCGGCGCCATGTCTGGCAACCAGGCGATGCAGCAGGTGCGGGCCGGGCTGAAGGCGATCTACCTGTCCGGGTGGCAGGTCGCCGCCGACGCCAACACCGCATCCGCCATGTATCCGGACCAGTCGCTTTATCCCGCCAATGCGGCGCCCGAACTGGTCAAGCGCATCAACCGAACCCTGCAGCGCGCCGACCAGATCGAGACCTCCGAAGGCAAGGGGCTTTCCGTCGAAACCTGGTTCGCGCCTGTTGTCGCCGATGCGGAAGCCGGCTTCGGCGGACCGCTCAATGCCTTTGAGATTATGAAGGCCTTCATCGAGGCGGGTGCCGCCGGCGTCCACTACGAGGACCAGCTGGCGTCGGAGAAGAAATGCGGCCATCTCGGCGGCAAGGTGCTGATCCCGACCGCCGCACACATCCGCAACCTCAACGCGGCGCGGCTTGCTGCCGATGTCATGGGCACGCCGACGCTGGTCGTCGCGCGCACCGACGCGGAAGCGGCAAAGCTGCTCACTTCCGACATCGACGAGCGCGACCAGCCCTTCGTCGACTATGGCGCCGGCCGTACCGTGGAGGGCTTCTATCAAGTCAGGAACGGCATCGAGCCTTGCATCGCACGGGCCGTCGCCTACGCGCCCTACGCCGACCTGATCTGGTGCGAAACCTCCAAGCCCGATCTGGCGCAGGCCAGGAAGTTCGCCGAGGGCGTGCACAGGCAGCATCCCGGCAAGCTCCTCGCCTATAATTGCTCGCCCTCGTTCAACTGGAAGAAGAACCTCGACGATGCCACGATCGCCAGGTTCCAGAAGGAACTCGGCGCTATGGGCTACAAGTTCCAGTTCATCACGCTGGCCGGTTTTCACCAGCTCAATTTCGGCATGTTCGAACTCGCCCGCGGCTACAAGACGCGGCAGATGGCGGCTTATTCCGAGTTGCAGGAGGCTGAATTCGCGGCGGAAGCCCACGGCTACACCGCGACCAAGCACCAGCGCGAAGTCGGTACCGGCTATTTCGACGCCGTGTCGATGGCGATCAGCGGTGGCCGGTCTTCGACCACGGCCATGCATGAATCGACCGAGCACGCCCAGTTCAAACCGGCGGCGGAATAGCACGAACGCAACAAAATAGAGGCAACGCCCCTAACGGGTAAAAAACGCTAAGGGAGAAGACCAATGGCATCGATAAGCCGCGTCAAGGAACGGGCGGAAGAACAGGCCACCACCATGACCGTCGACCAGCAGGCGACCATCCGCATGCTGGCCAACGACCTGCACAGGCTCAACCAGTCGGTGATGAAGGCGGTCGAGGCCGGTGTGTCGGTCGAGCTTGTGCGCTCGGCAAGGCACCACGGCGGCGACGGGAACTGGGGCGACCTGCTGATCCCGGTGATCGTCACGCAGCGAAGCCTCGGCTGAGCGAAATCCGACCTAGCCCTGCTGGTGGATCGGCATCACCTCCGCAGTCCCTGCGCAGGTGATTTGCGCTTGCACAACCAGTTTGCATACGAAACCAAAAAGAACTTGCTTTAAATTTTAACCGTTCTTGCGATATTCTCGATGCCAGCCATTTCAACTTGACATAGGCAGCGATCTTACGGCAATTGTTTCGAAGGTTTCAACCCTGCATTGAAACCAACGAGTGCCCGCCCCGCTGATGCGCCCCTTGAATCGCACTGTAAACCACCTGAGTTTGATGAGCCGGAATGTGGACCCCGAACTGCTCGCGGACTTCACTCGCGTCCTCGTCGTCGGAAAATCGCCGATCAACCGGGTGGTGGTTTCGAAAATCGTCGAACGATCCGGGCTCAAACCGATCTCGGAATCGCCCGAAACGGCAGCAACGACGCTGCGCTCGCTGATTCCCGGAGCTGTCGTCCTCGATGGCGGACCCGACAACAAGGACTGCGACGCGCTGATGTCTGGTATCGACGCACTGCGACGCATCTCGGGCAGGTCGCGTCCCTCGGTGATCCTGCTCTCGACCAAAAGCGGCACACCGGAGAGCCTCGGCCTGTCGAGCGTCGTCGATGCGGTGGTCGTCAAACCGATCACGACCGAACGGCTGCAGCCGGTGATCGACCATTTGATCGGGCTCGGACGCAGCTAGCCGGCATCCTGTCCGGCTCACACGCCCTTCCTCGCTTCTTGTGATCGGATCTGGATATCTTATGTCAGTATGCGACCGCCTGACAGCGAACGCCGCCCGATGTCCTTTTGCAATTGCGACGCATCTGGGATAGCACCTTCGAACAAATCGGCAGGCATGTTCCGACTTCGCGGCATGGCTGTCGATATTGGCGGATCATGACATGTCCTCAGAACAGACCATCGCCGCGCTTTGCAGGGAACTCGGACTGCGCATCACCGGTCCGCGCCGCGTCATCATGCGCGTTCTATCCGAATCCAGCGACCATCCGGATGTGGTGGAACTCCATCGCCGCGTTGTCGCCATCGAGCCGACGATCTCGCTCGCCACTGTCTATCGCACCGTCAGCCTTCTGCGCGAAAAGGGCATACTGGAGCGGCACACCTTTGGCGATCGGCGCGCCAGATACGAAACAGTCCCGCGTGAGCATCACGATCATCTCATCAACATCGAGACCGGAGATGTCATCGAGTTCCAGTCGGCGGAGATCGAGCGGCTCCAGGAGGAAATCGCTCGACAGCACGGATTCACCATCATCAGCCACAGACTGGAGATCTACGTGAAGCCGATCCAGAAAGCGCGACGCTCTCGTCAGACCAGAGAATGACCGCCAGTTTCTAGCCCTCCCCGCTGATCTCCATTCGGCCCGCTTTGAGTGTGGTGGCTGCGAAGGCAGCGATGAAGGCGGCGGACAGCATGAGAACGATGGTCGGAGCCGGTGCGCTGTCGATGAAGAAGGACAGATAGACGCCGAGAAACGATGCGGCGACCGCGATCGCTACCGACAGGGTGAGCATGGCGCTGAACTTCCTTGTCAGCAGGAAGGCGATTGCGCCAGGCGCGATCAGCATGGCGATGGCCATGATGATGCCGACCGCCTTCAGCGCGCCGACGATCGTGAGCGAGATCAGGCAAAGCAGGCCGTAATGGAGCAGGTTGACCCGAAGACCAACCGCGCGAGCCTGGGCCGGGTCGAAGGCGTGCAGCAGGAAGTCGCGCCACTTGATGCCGATGATGCCGGCCGTGATCGCAGCAATGAGCCCGGTTTCGACGATGTCGCGCAGGCCGATGCCAAGAACGTCGCCGAATAATATGTGGTCGAGATGCACGTCGGACTGGATTTTTACGTAGAGCACCAGGCCGAGGCCGAACATGCCGGAGAAGACGATGCCCATTACCGTATCCTGCTTGATGCGGCTGTTGTCCTTGAGGAAGCCGGTGGCGAGAGCGCAGACCATCCCGGCGGCGAAGGCACCGATCGAATAGGGGAATCCGAGGATGTAAGCGATGACCACGCCGGGAAAGACGGCGTGGCTGATGGCGTCGCCCATCAGCGACCAGCCCTTGAGAACGAGAAAGCAGGAGAGCAGCGCCGTCGGCACAGCGACCAGAACCGAAGCAATCAGGGCATTGACCATGAAGCCGAACTGGAAGGGGGCAAGCAGCGTATCGAGGATGCTCATCGGCTGGCCTCCAAGGCCCTCGCCGAGCGGCGGCGGGCAGCCAGCATTCCATGCTTGGGAGCGAAGAAGAAGGCGGCGAGAAAGATCAGCGTCTGCAATACGACGATGATGCCGCCGGTGGCGCCGTCGAGGAAATAGCTGACATAGGCGCCGGTGAAACTCGTCGCCGCGCCGATGACGACCGCGATGACGAGCAGGCGCGGAAAGCGGTCCGTCAGAAGATAGGCGGTCGCGCCGGGGGTCACCACCATGCAGATGACCAGGAAGGCGCCGACGGTCTGAAGCGCGGCGACCGTGGAGGCCGATAGCAGCATGAAGAACATGATCTTGAGCGCGCTCGGGTTGAGGCCGATCGAGCGGGCATGGCTCTCGTCGAAGAAGACCACCATCAGATCCTTCCACTTCACCAGCAGGATGGCGAGCGAGACGAAGCCTATTATGGCAAGCTGAAGCGTGTCTTCCGGAGTGATCGCCAGGATGTTGCCGAGCACGATCGTCTGGATATTCACCGAGGTCGGCGACAGCGACACCATGAACAAGCCGAGGCCGAAGAAGGAGGAGAAGATCAGGCCGATGATGGCGTCTTCCTTCAGTTTTGTGCGTTGGTTGAGGAAGAGCATCGCCGCGGCGGCGAGCCCGCCGGAGAAGAAAGCGCCGAGCGAGAAGGGAAGGCCCAGCATATAGGCGCCGGCGACGCCCGGCACGATCGAATGCGAGAGCGCGTCACCGATCAGCGACCAGCCTTTCAGCATAAGATAGCAGGACAGGAAGGCGCAGACCCCGCCGACCAGGGCGGACACCCACATGGCGTTGAGCATATATTCGTAGCCGAACGGCTCGAGCAGGACACTCATTCGTCCGGTTCCCGCATCTTGTGCTGCATGGCTCCGTTCTCTCCGTAGAAGACCAGTGGCCGTTCGTCGTCGGTGATGACGGCAAGGCGGCGCTTGTCGTCGTCTTCATGCAGCCCGGCGCCGCCCAGCACGAAATGACGCAAGGCGCCGCCGAACGCCTTTTCCAGGTTCGCCTGCGTGAAGGTCTGGCCAGTCGGCCCGTAGGCAAGGACCGTGTTCCGGAGCAGCACGGCACGGTCGCAGAACTCCGGCACGCTACCTAGATTGTGCGTCGAGACCAGCATCACCCGGCCTTCGCGCCGGAGTGCGCGCAGCAGTTCGACGATAGCGTCCTCGGTCCTGACGTCGACGCCGGTGAACGGCTCGTCGAGCAGGATGACGCGCCCGTCCTGCGCCAGCGCCCGAGCGAGGAAGACCCGCTTCTTCTGCCCGCCCGAAAGCTCGCCGATCTGGCGCTTGCGGAAATCGCTCATGCCGACACGCGCAAGCGCTGATGTAACCGCCTCGCGATCAGCTGCCTTCGGAATGCGCATCATGCCCATATGGCCGTAGCGACCCATCATGACGACGTCCTCGACCAGGACTGGAAAGTTCCAGTCGACCTCCTCGGCCTGCGGCACATAGGCGACGACGTTCTTCCTCAGCGCGGCCGCGGCCGGCTGTCCGAGAACAAGAATCTCTCCCTTTGCCAGCCGCACGAAGCCCATGATGGCTTTGAACAGCGTCGACTTGCCCGAGCCGTTGACACCGACGAGCGCCGTGATCGTGCCGGTCGGAATTTCAAAGCTCGCATCCCGCAGCGCCGTGTGACCGTTGCGGTAGGTGACGGTCGCGCCGCGGACGGCGAGACCGCCTGCCGCATCCTCGGGCGCGGCGGCAAGAGGCGGAACGGCTGTGTTCATTGCGACAGCCCCGCGGCGAGGCCTTTCTGAATTGTATCCGATGTCACACGCAGCAGGTCGATATAGGTCGGCACCGGGCCGTCCGCCTCGCTGAGCGAGTCGACGTAGAGCACGCCGCCGTAATGTGCTCCCGTCTCTCGCGCGACCTGCCGGGCCGGCTTGTCCGATACGGTGCTTTCGCTGAAGACGGCGACGATCTTGTTTTCCCGGACGGCGTCGATCACCTTGCGAACCTGCTGCGGAGTGCCTTGCTGGTCAGCGTTGATCGGCCACAAATAAAGCTCCTTCAGCGCGAAATCGCGTGCGAGATAGGAGAAAGCGCCTTCGCTCGACACCAGCCAGCGCCTGTCCTGCGGAATCGAGGCAAGCTTCTCGCGGATCGGCGCGACGGCCGCCTCTATCTTTGCCTTGTAGGCTTCCGCATTGGCCTTGTAGGTCTCGGCATGCGCCGGATCGTGCTCGACGAAGGCGTCGCGGATGTTGTCGACGTAGATCAGCGCGTTTGTCGGCGACATCCAGGCATGCGGATTCGGTTTGCCTGTATAGGGTCCCTCGTCGATGCTCATCGGTTGGACGCCCTCGGAGACGATGGCGCCGGGCACGTCGCTGAGGTTCTGGAAGAATTTTTTGAACCAGAGCTCGAGGTTGAGCCCGTTCCACAGAATGAGCTGTGCGCCCTGCGCCCGCTGAATGTCGCCCGGCGTCGGCGCGTAGTTGTGGATCTCCGCGCCCGGCTTGGTGATCGATTCCACGATCGCTGCGTCGCCCGCCACGTTCTTCGCCATGTCGGCGATGACGGTGAAGGTCGTCACGGCCTTGAACTTTTCCTGCGCTTTGGCTGGGCTCGAAGCCACTGCCGCAGCGAGCACCGTAGCCATCAACCCGACGACAACCAATCGCCCGTATCTTCCGATCATCAAAATCTCCTGTCGCGATTTTCTCGCATGTCCCGCGGGCGCTGTGACGCCGCGCTTGTCGCATATTCTGCAATTGCGACTGATTTGCAAGTAGAAAACGATTTTGCATCGTGGATTGTACACGGGCCGCGCGATGGGGTCAGCGACAGCGCGGCTCTTTGCGGAGCCGACAACAATGATTGCGACGCGTCGGCACCGGTGCGCTGCGCCGCACGTCCGGTTCGAGGCCGAGACGGCGATCAGCCGGCTTTCCCGATGCTTTCGACCAGCCCGGGCAGTTCCGAGAGGTCGGCAATCTGGCGGAAGCGAGGCGCGGTGACCGGCGGCTCGACATGTTCCAGCACCCAGGTCAGCTCATGCGGCACGTGGACGCCCCAACTGCCGGCCTCGATGGCCGGCACCACGTCCGACTTGAGCGAATTGCCGACCATCATGCTTTTTTCGGCGCCATCACCGTGGCGGCTGAAGATGCTGACGTAAGTGGCGGGGCTCTTGTCGCTGACGATCTCGACGGCATCGAACAGACCACCAAGGCCCGATTGCGCCAGCTTGCGTTCCTGATCGAAAAGATCGCCCTTGGTGATCAGCACCAGGCGATATGCATCCGCCAGTTTTTCAACGGTTTCGCGCGCATGAGGCAGCGCCTCGATCGGATGGCCAAGCATCTCGCGGCCCGCGGCGAGAATTTCGGCGATGACCGAGGCCGGCGCGCGGCCCTCGGTAATCTCGATCGCCGTTTCGATCATCGACAGGGTAAACCCCTTGATGCCGAAGCCGTATACGGCGAGGTTGCGCTTCTCGGCCTCCAGCAGTCTTGCCGAGATGTGCTCCTCCTCGGCATGATCGGCGAGCAGCGCGGCAAAGCGTTTTTCGGTGATGCGGAAGAACTGCTCGTTCTGCCAGAGCGTGTCGTCGGCATCGAAGCCGATCGTGGTCAATTGACGATTGTTCCGCATTCGACGTCTTCAACCGAGGTCATTGAACTTGCGTCGAACCTAAGCTGCTTGCGGCGGTTTTCAACTGGGCAGGCGAACGCAACCGCGGTCCCCTTCCCTTCCATCGCCGGCCCCGGCTATACTCCCAAATCCGCAACCCAATCTGGTGAATGATGCCGCCTGCAAAAAAGGAAGTCCGTCCGTCGAGCCGCGGAGGACGTATCCGCACGCCTGCCTTCGTGAAAAATCAACGTGGTGTGAAAAACTGGAAGGAAGTCGGCGCCTGGCTGGCATGGCGCGGCATCGAGGATATCGAATGCATCACGCCCGACCAGGCGGGTGTTGCGCGCGGCAAGATGATGCCGTCGAAGAAATTCACCTCCAACACCTCGCTGGCGCTGCCCTCGGCGGTGTTCATGACGACGATCTCCGGCGGCTATCCGGAGGACGGCAACGGCTTCCACTATCCGGAGGACGACGGCGACCTCAAGCTGATGCCGGACCTTTCGACACTGACCGTGGTGCCGTGGGAAGAGGACCCGACGGCGGCGGTCATCTGCGATCTCGTCCACCAGGACGGCCGCTCGGTCGAGTTCACGCCACGCAACGTGCTGAAGCGTGTGCTTGCCGCTTACGACAAACGCGGGCTGAAACCGGTTGTGGCGCCCGAGATCGAGTTCTATCTGGTGCGCAAGAATCCCGATCCGGACTACCCGTTGACCCCGCCGGTCGGGCGTTCGGGACGGGCGATCGGCGGTGGCGCCGGCTATTCGATCGCCGGCGTCAACGAGTTCGACGAACTGATCGACGACATCTACCATTTCTCCGAAAGCCAAGGCCTGGAGATCGACACGCTGATCCACGAGGAAGGGGCGGGCCAGCTCGAGATCAATCTGCGCCACGGCGATCCGATCGAACTGGCCGACCAGGTGTTCATGTTCAAGCGCACAATCCGCGAGGCGGCGCTGAAGCATGAGATTTATGCCACCTTCATGGCCAAGCCGATCCAGGGGCAGCCCGGGTCGGCCATGCATATCCACCAATCGATCATCGACAAGAAGACCGGCAGGAACGTCTTTTCCGCAGAGGACGGCTCGGAAACCGAAGCCTTCTTCCATTTCCTCGGCGGCATGCAGAAACATGTGCCGAACGCGCTGGTGATGTTTGCGCCCTACGTCAATTCCTATCGCCGGCTGACGCAGTCGGCTTCGGCGCCGGTCAACAACAAATGGGGCTACGACAACCGCACCACCGCCTTCCGCGTCCCGCGCTCCGACCCGGCAGCCAGGCGCGTCGAGAACCGCATCCCCTCCTCCGACGCCAATCCCTATCTGGCGCTGGCAGCATCGCTCGCCTGCGGGCTGATCGGCATGACCAACAAGATCAAGGCCGAACCGCCGGTTCTCACCACCGCCAACGAGGCCGAGATAGACCTGCCGCGCAGCCTGCTCGAGGCAGTCGACCTGTTCGAAGCCGACGAGGAACTCTGCGCGCTGCTCGGCAAGTCGTTTGCCGCCACCTATGCGGCGATCAAGCGGGCGGAATTCGAGACCTTCATGGAAGTGATCAGCCCGTGGGAGCGGGAGTATTTGTTGTTGAATGTGTAGGGGAGTAGGGGAGTAGGGCAATAGGGCAGTAGGGCAAGGATGACGGATAAGATTGCATCGTACAGGGATTTGATCGTCTGGCAGCAAGCCATGGACCTGACAGTTGCAATCTATGAAGTAACAAGAGCCTGGCCGAAGGACGAGCTCTACGGGCTGACGGGTCAGGTGCGTCGGGCAGCAACCTCGGTGCCAGCCAACATCGCCGAAGGTTACGGTCGAGAGAGTCGAGCTTCCTACCAGCAATTTCTCAGGATCGCCCAAGGATCACTCAAGGAGCTGGAGACCCACCTTTTTATCGCACAGCGGGTTGGTATTACCTCTCGCGAGGCAGTCGAGTCATTGATGCCCCACAGCGAAAGCGTAGGAAAACTCCTGCGGCTTCTGATCCGCAAGCTGTCATCTGAATAGAACCCTACTGCCCTACTGCCCTACTGCCCTACTGCCCTACTGCCCTACTGCCCTACTGCCCTAC
>NZ_CAKXZS010000034.1:125992-214445 GCF_935822925.1 Mesorhizobium ventifaucium | reverse complement strand
CCCTACTGCCCTACTGCCCTACTGCCCTACTGCCCTACTGCCCTACTGCCCTACTGCCCTAACCCGAGCATCATGCCTTACCAATCCCCAATCTCCCCCGGCCGCTCCTGGTATGAGGAAACGGCCGGCCCGCGGTCCGAATACCCGGCGCTCGACGGTGACCGGACATGCGACGTCGTCGTCGTTGGCGGCGGCTTTACCGGCCTGTCGGCGGCGGCGCACCTTGCCAAGGCCAGCAGCAATGTCGTGCTGATCGAAGCGCATCGTTTCGGCGACGGCGCATCGGGCCGCAATGGCGGCCAGCTCGGCACCGGCCAGCGCGCCTGGGCCGAGGAACTCGAAGCGGAATACGGCTTTTCCCGGGCCAGGGCGCTGTTCGACCTCGCCGAAGAGGCCAAGGCGCATCTCCTCGAATTCGCCGCCGTCAACAAGATCGAGATCGACTACATGCCCGGCCAGATGTCGGTGGCGCACAAGCAGCGCTACGTCGACGACTACAAGGCGCATGCCGAGATCATGGCGAACCGCTTCGGCTATCCGCACATCAGCTTCATGGACGCCAAGGAGACGGCGGAGCGGTTGGGCTCGGCGCGCTATTTCGGCGGCACCCGCGACACCGGCACCGGGCACATCCACCCGCTGAAGCTGGTGATCGGCACGGCAAAAGTGGCGGCGCAGGCGGGCGCGCAGCTGTTCGAGCAGACGCCGGCGACCGGCATCGCGTCCGTTGGCGGCAAGGTCAGGGTTACGACGCCGAAAGGCACGATATCCGCCGAAAAATGTCTCGTCGGCGTCAACGCCCATGGCGGCACGCTCGAGCCGATCAGTGCCGCGCACATCATGCCGATCGGCTCCTTCATCGGCGCGACGGTGCCGCTTGGGGATTCAAACGTGCTGCCGGGCGGTGAGGCGGTCGACGATTCCCGCTTCGTAGTACGCTATTTCCGCAAATCGACGGATGGTCGGCTGCTGTTCGGCGGGCGCGAGATCTACGCTGTCAACGATCCGAAAGACATCCATGTCCACATCCGCCGGCAGATCGCCGAGCTTTACCCTGACCTCAGGGATGTCGAGATCACCCATGGCTGGGGCGGCTATGTCGGTATCACGATGCCGAGAAAACCGTTCGTGCGCGAGGTGATGCCCAATGTGATCTCGGTCGGCGGCTATTCCGGCCACGGCGTCATGCTGTCGAACTTTTTCGGCAAGCTCTATGCCGAAACCGTCGCCGGCAACCGGGACCGCCTGAGGCTGATCGAGGACCTGAAGATTCCGGCCTTTCCCGGTGGCCGGCGCTTCCGCGCGCCTCTGCTGTTTCTTGCGCTCAACTGGTATGCATTGAGAGATCGTATCTAACCACAGGTTGCAAAATCCCTTGCAAGTTGCAGAATCGATCGTAAAGGTGCAGAATCCGGCCGGCAAGGGCGCAGTGATGCCACAATCGCCGGCAAAGGATGCCGGTTCTGGGCAGTCGAAGGGGATTTTGCGGGCCTGCCCGCGTTGGATTGGGACCGATGCCGACCAGATGCCGGTTGCCCGGCACAGGTCGTAAGAAGGTTGGCCCGCAAATGGAGGTTGCAAGAGTGAGAGAGCCCTTCAGTTTCGGCGCGCCGGAACGACGGCGCTTTGCGATGCAGTTTGGTTACGACATGCAGCCCAGGTTCTGGCGGCAAATCCGGTCGAACCTGCATCTGGTCATCGCCGCGTTTGGCACAGCAGCGCTGCTTGGCGTGGCCGCAGTGGCGCTATGGCTGGCATTGCCGGCCAGCGAGAGACAAGCGGTCGCCAGTCCCGAGCAGATCGTTTCCAGCATTCCGGTGAAAACGACAAGGATCGTGCCGGCTGCGGCGTCGAGGGTAGCCGCGGCGCAGCAGGCTGCGAGCAAGACCGATGCGATTTCGCCCGCAGTGGTTGCAGCGAAGGCCGAGATAGCGGCGCTGGCGCCCAATGACCCTCGCTGGACAGGATCGGCACCGAAGACCGCATCCGGCCAGGTGGCGGGCCAGGCTGAAAAAGCAGACAGGCCGTCCGCTGCGGCGACATTCGCCGATCCGGCAGCGAAAACCAAAGTGGCAGCATTGATTGCCAAGGTCGCAGCTCCCACCAGGACGGCGACGGACGGTGCGCCAACCGCCGCCATCCCGACCCCGAATCCGCTGCCGGCCGAGACGCAGAAGGATGGCGCCCAGGCCAAGGTCGAGGCCAAGCAAGCAGGCGCGGCAGATACCGGACGCATCCTCAGGGGCGTCACCATGCGCACCGGTCCAAAGAACAGTGCGGCCGCCATCGTCACCATTCCAGCCAAGACCTCGGTTCAGGTGATGGGCTGCAAGAAATGGTGCCAGATCGTCTACAACGGCAAACGCGGCTGGATCTACAAGAGCTTCGTCAAGACCGGCGCCTAATGCATGTCGTGCAAAAGCATGCCCTCGGGCCTGACCCAAGGCCCTGACCCGAGGGTGCGCAGCGGTTTTGCGACAACGACATGCATAAACACAAGAACCTAAAGCGCGTCGCATGAGTCCATTCAGACGCGACGCGCTTTAGGATTGGTCAGGCCATTCTTTGACGTTGCCCACGGCTCATTTGGCTGCCGCAATCAGCCGCCCGGGCGCGAGGGACGGTCAAGTCAAACTTGAAGCCGACAGGGCCGGACAGCTCAGATGCATCGTCCGCCGTCGACCTCCAGCGCCACGCCAGTGACAAAGGCCGCCTCGTCCGAAGCCAGCCAGAGCGCCGCGTTGGCTATGTCGAGCGGCGTCGAAAGCCGGCCAAGCGGGATCGACGCGCGAAATTTCTCGCGGATTTCGGGTGTGTCCGCGCCCATGAATTTTTCCAGCATGCCGGTCTCGCCGGCGACCGGGCACAGGCAGTTGACGCGGATGTTCTTCGGCGCGAGTTCCACCGCCATGGATTTGGTCGCGGTGATTGCCCAGCCCTTCGACGCATTGTACCAGGTGAGGCCGGGCCGCGGCCTGATGCCGGCGGTCGAAGCCGTGGTCAGGATGACGCCGCCGCCTTGCCTATCCATCACCGGCACGACCGCCAGAGCGGCGTGGTAGATCGCCTTCATGTTGACGGCCGTGATCAGATCGAAGGTCGTCTCGTCGATCTCGAGCATATCGCCGTTGCGATGGGTGTAGCCGGCATTGTTGACCATAATGTCGATGCGGCCAAAGGCACTCTTTGCGGCATAGACCATCTCGTCGAACTCGGAACGGGTCGAGACGTCCGTCTGGGTCCAGATCGCCGCCCGGCCGATCTCGTTGGCGACGCGTTCGGCGCCCTTGGCGTTGAGGTCGGCGACAACGACCTTGGCGCCCTCCTCGGCAAAACGCTTGGCCATACCCTCGCCGAAGCCTGACGCGGCACCGGTGATGATGGCAACTTTGTTTTCCAGGCGCATGGATTTCTCACTCATGATTGAAGATGACTGCTCCGGCAGCCTCCGGCAATGGCCGCCGAAAGATCAATATACTCTCGATTTCTCCTTTGGCTTTCGCTTCGATCCCGCTCTATGCTGCATCTGCGAAGGCCTCCCGGAACCACCTCGCCGACAAGCGTCCGGGTTGCGCCAGTGTCAAGGCACACCTCAGAACAATCGGCCATCACCCGATTGGCCTTGGGATGTGACGCCGTGTCACTGGAAAGTCTAAATCGATTAGATTATATCAATCGCTACACAGCGAGCGGCGTCAGAGCGGACAGACCAATGACCAGCCAGATCATTCCCGTCGACCCTTTCGACTTCATCATTTTCGGCGGCACCGGCGATCTGTCGGAACGCAAGCTTTTGCCGTCGCTCTACCATCGCCAGCGGGGCCGTCAGTTTTCCGAACCGACGCGCATCATCGGCACCTCGCGCTCGAGAATGACCGACGAGGAATTCCAGGCGTTCGCCAGGCAAGCGATTTCCGACCATGTGAAGCCGGCCGATATCGACGCCACGGAGCTGAAGACGTTCCTTGCCCGGCTTTCCTACGTCTCGGCCGACGCAACCACCGGCGCGGGCTTCGACAAATTGAAGAAGGCGATCGGCGACAGCGAATGCATCCGCGCCTTCTACCTGGCGGTCGCGCCGGCGCTGTTCGGCGAAATCTCGCACAAGCTGAAAGAGAACGGGCTGATCACGCCGAACTCGCGCATCGTGCTGGAGAAGCCGATCGGGCGCGATCTCGCCTCGGCGCGCGAGCTCAACGATCTGGTCGGCGACGATTTCCATGAAAGCCAGATTTTCCGCATCGATCACTATCTCGGCAAGGAGACGGTGCAGAACCTGATGGCGCTGCGCTTTGCCAATGCGCTCTACGAGCCGCTGTGGAATTCCGCCAATGTCGACCATGTGCAGATCACCGTGGCCGAGACCGTCGGCCTCGAAGACCGCGTCACCTACTACGACAAGGCCGGTGCGCTGCGCGACATGGTGCAGAACCACATGCTGCAGCTTCTCTGCCTCGTCGCCATGGAGGCGCCGTCGTCGATGGACGCCGATGCCGTGCGCGACGAAAAGCTAAAGGTGTTGCGCGGGCTGAAACGCATCAACGGCAACGAAGCGCCCAAGCACACGGTACGCGGCCAGTACCGTGCCGGGGCCTCGGCCGGCGGGCCGGTGAAAGGTTATGTCGAGGAGCTCGGCAAGAACAGCAACACCGAGACCTTCGTTGCGCTCAAGGCCGAAATCGGCAACTGGCGCTGGGCGGGCGTGCCGTTCTACCTCAGGACGGGCAAACGGCTGGCGACACGCGTTTCGGAGATCGTCATCGAATTCAAGCCGATCCCGCATTCGATCTTCGGCGACAGCGCCGGGCCGATCTCGGCAAACCAGCTGGTCATCAGGCTGCAGCCCGACGAAGGCGTCAAGCAGTTCATCATGATCAAGGATCCGGGGCCTGGCGGCATGCGGCTGCGCCAGATCCCGCTCGACATGAGCTTCGCGCAATCCTTCGACGGCCGCGCGCCCGATGCCTATGAGCGGCTGATCATGGACGTCATCCGTGGCAACCAGACGCTGTTCATGCGCCGCGACGAGGTCGAGGCAGCGTGGAAGTGGATCGACCCGATCCAGGACGCATGGGAAAGCGCCAGGCAAGAGGCGCAGGGCTATACGGCCGGCACATGGGGCCCCTCGGCTTCGATTGCGCTTATCGAACGCGACGGGCGGACATGGCACGAGAGCAATTGAACAGCGCCGCCTATAGCTGGCACGCGTTTGCCGAACGCCAGGACCTGGCGGCAGCACTTGCCGGGCACGTCGCAGGCCGCCTGACCAATGCAATCGCTGAGCGCGGCACGGCATTGCTCGCCGTTTCCGGCGGCACGACGCCGGCGAAATTTTTCGCATCGCTTTCGAGTATTCCGATCGCCTGGAACAAGGTCACGGTGACGCTGGTCGACGAGCGTTGCGTGCCGGCCTCCTCTCCGCGCTCCAATGCCGGGCTGGTCGCTGCCAATCTTTTGCAAAACGCGGCCGCAGCCGCGCGTTTCGTGCCGCTCTACCAGGAGGCAGCAAGTATCGAGGACATGTCGGAGGCCGACAGCAGGATGTTGCGGTCGCTGCCCTGGCCGCTCGATGTGGTTGTGCTTGGCATGGGAACCGACGGCCATACCGCGTCATTTTTTCCTGACGCCGACAATCTGGAAAAACTGCTCGACCCGTCCTCGGCAAAAGTCGTGCTCCCGGTTCACGCGGCAAGCGCCGGCGAGCCGCGGCTGACGCTGTCGCTGGCGCGGATCGTCAGGGCCGGCTTCCTCGCACTGCACATCGAGGGCGAGGACAAGCGCAAGGCATTCGAAAGCGCGATGGCATCGGAACTGCGAAAGCCCATTCGCGCCGTGCTCGACGCAGCCGAGAGGCCCGTAGAGGTTTTCTGGGCACCCTGATTCAACTTGCTAAGGGGTCCCGGCGGATAGCCGGACCGTGTCCCCGAGACCTCGTTCGAAAGGACCGACGCCATGACCGCGAGACGCGACATCGAAGCCATCACCGAGCGCATCCGCCAGCGCTCCAGACCGGGCCGCGAAGCCTATCTCGGCCGCATCGCCGAGGCCTCGAACCGCACCGCCAACCGGGCCGTGCTGTCGTGCGGCAACCTCGCCCATGGCTTTGCCGTGTGCAGCCCTTCGGAAAAGCTGGCACTTGGCGGCGACCGCGTGCCGAACCTCGGCATCATCACCTCCTATAACGACATGCTGTCGGCGCATCAGCCTTTTGAGACATATCCGGCGCTGATCAAGGACGCGGCGCGCGAGGCCGGCGGCATTGCCCAGGTCGCCGGCGGCGTCCCGGCGATGTGCGACGGCGTCACGCAGGGCCAGCCCGGTATGGAGCTGTCGCTGTTCTCGCGCGACGTCATCGCCATGGCGGCGGCGATCGGCCTGTCGCACAACATGTTCGACGCGGCCGTCTATCTCGGCGTCTGCGACAAGATCGTGCCTGGGCTGGTGATCGCGGCCCTGACCTTCGGCCATCTGCCGGCGGTGTTCATCCCGGCCGGGCCGATGACGACGGGCCTGCCCAATGACGAGAAAGCCAAGGTCCGCCAGCTCTATGCCGAAGGCAAGGCAGGACGGGCCGAGCTGCTCGAGGCCGAGTCCAAATCCTATCACGGGCCGGGAACCTGCACCTTCTACGGCACGGCGAACTCCAACCAGATGCTGATGGAGATCATGGGCCTGCACACGCCAGGCGCCTCCTTCGTCAACCCTGGCACGCCGTTGCGCGACGCGCTGACCCGGGAGGCGACAAAGCAGGCGCTGGCGATCACCGCGCTCGGCAACGCCTACACGCCGGTCGGCCGGATGATCGACGAGCGCTCGATCGTCAACGGCATCGTCGGCCTGCACGCCACCGGCGGATCGACCAATCACACCATCCACCTGGTCGCCATGGCCGCCGCGGCCGGCATCGCCATTACCTGGCAGGATATTTCGGATCTTTCGGAAGCCGTGCCGCTGCTGGCGCGGGTCTATCCGAACGGCCTTGCCGACGTGAACCATTTCCACGCAGCCGGCGGGCTCGGCTTCCTGATCCGCGAACTGCTCGACGAGGGAATATTGCACGAGGACGTCCAGACGGTTTGGGGCGAAGGGCTGCGGCCTTATGCGGTCGAGGCCAAGCTCGGCGCCGATGGCGGCGTGGTGCGCGAGGACTCGCCCCGCGAAAGCGGCGACGAGAAGGTGCTGGCGCCGTTCAAGAAGGCGTTCCAGCCAACGGGCGGATTGAAGATGCTGTCAGGCAATCTCGGCCACGCCGTCATCAAGACATCGGCGGTGAAACCGGAACGGCGCATCATCGAGGCGCCGGCCAAGGTTTTCGACAGCCAGCAAGGGCTCAACGAGGCGTTCAAGGCCGGCACGTTGACCGGCGATTTCATCGCCGTCATCCGCTTCCAGGGTCCGAAAGCCAACGGCATGCCGGAGCTGCACAAACTGACCACCGTGCTCGGCGTCCTGCAGGATCGCGGCCAGCATGTGGCGCTGGTCACCGACGGGCGCATGTCGGGCGCCAGCGGCAAGGTGCCTGCGGCGATCCATGTGACGCCGGAGGCGGTCGAGGGCGGGCCGATCGCCAGGATCCAGGAGGGCGACATCATCAGGCTCGACGCCGACGCCGGAACGCTGGAAGTGCTGGTGCCGGCAGGCGATTTCGCGTTGCGCCGGGCGGCAGACAGCGATCTTGTCGGCAATGAATTCGGCTTCGGCCGCGAGCTTTTCGCTGGGTTCCGGCAAATGGTCGGGCGTGCCGACCACGGCGCCAGCGCCTTCGGAAACAACGCAGCGGAATTCGCACTGCAGTGAAAGGGCGGCTCGCGGCCGTCTGACGCTGGCCGTCGATTGCCACGCAATTTTGCCTTTTGGGATCGAGCGCTTCTGCGTCTTCAGAAACGGCAAAGTCCACCTTAAGCGGAAGTTCGTTTGCCCCGGCCGAATTCAAGCCCATGACCCAAAGGCGACTTATGTCTATCCCACCGCGAATGGCCGCCGCTTTGCGCCTGATCTCAGCCGTTCGTCGACGCCCAGCTCGATCCCGAATCCCGCCGTTCGCTCAGTCGTTGTGATGGGCTCGAGTCAACCGTGCAATCCAATGGATGGCGGCTATCCGCCGGCATGATCCCGCCGGAAGAGCGAATTCGAACCAACGGCCGCTCGATGAACAGTCGAGATCTCTACCGGTGGGCTCTCGGGAGCTGCTGATACCAAACTCAACTTAATTTCGGATCGAGCTATAAGGCATTTGCCGAATATGGTGGCGACGTGCTTGCCGCCCTATTTCACCAAGGACGGGAATGAAGGCCAGCTTTCGGGGACCGGCAAGGAGCCAGTCAGCGACTGACATTGGGTCGTTGCCGCAATGCCGCCGTCGAAGAACGAGAAGGCACTGGCTGGGTGTTGATGGCCACATCGGGAGGTGAACCCATGGAACCGCGCGCCAAGGAACAGGAGAACCTTTCCCGACTCGAACGGGCCGCGCAACAGACTGCTGATCCAAAAACTATGGAACAGAAGGCGAAAAAGCCCGAAAAATTCCGCTTCAGCCTTCGCAAGGAAGACGTCTGGTGGACGGTTGGTTTCGCTGCCGCTGCCTTGCTGCTTTTTGGCATCCAAGTCCTGATCAATTGGCGCTTAGAATGGCTTGACGCGCCTTTGCGCGTTCGCGTGCTGAACTACGTCAGGGGCGGCCTTCTCATTTTCGTTATGCTGACCGTTGCGAATGTTATCGAAGTCTTTCTCATTGGCCGAATTCCCAATCGTGTTTCGCGCTTCAACTTGCAACGTATTTTTCGATTAGTCGTCGTCGTCGCCATCGTCTTCGTGGCCATTTCAGTCTTGTTTGTGAACTGGTACACTGCGGTTGTTTCACTCGGCCTGATTTCGCTGATTCTCGGCTTTGCGCTGCAAATGCCGATCTCCAGTTTCATCGCGTGGCTTTATATTCTGGCCAGGGCGCCTTATCGCGTTGGCGACCGGATTCGCATCGGCGATGCCCATGGCGATGTCATTGATGTAAGCTATCTCGACACGACGTTATGGGAATTCGGCGGCGAACATCTTTGGACCGATCATCCGAGCGGACGCGTCATCAAGTTTCCGAACTCCACCGTGTTTGACACGCCGGTCTTCAACTATTCCTGGCCGCTGTTTCCCTATGTCTGGAACGAAATCAAGTTCCAGCTCGCTTATGAAAGCGATCTGGAATTCGTAGCGAAAACCATGAGAGAGGTCGTTGACGAGCAGATCGGCGACATCATGAGCCAGAAGGTGAAGGTCTATAAGCACATCCTGTCGCAAACGCCGGTGGACGAACTCGAAGTGAAGGAGCATCCCGTGGTTCATTTTCGCGTCAGTGAAAACACTTGGCTCGAGGCCATCGTGCGTTACCTCGTGCCGCCGAAGGAAGCGGGGCGCACCAAAACACGCTTGATCAAGGAAATGCTGGCGCGAATGAATGCAAAACCCGATCGCGTGCTGTTTCCGAAGAGCAATTTGAGGTGAACTTCCTCAGGCCACGCCCGCGCGGAGCCACCTCCCGCCCGCGTCGCGGCAGGCAAGCCCGGATACTCGAACGTGTGCGTCCAATCCTCCTCACTCGTTCGTGTCGACATGGCTTGCGATCTCCGACTCAGGCGGAACCTATGATTCACAACCGACCCCAAGGAACACTGTTGCCGCCAATCTAGCCGTCTTATCGGTATCGGCGAAGCCGTTGATCTGTGCTAAGCCGCCGCCCGAATAGCCAAAGGAGTACATCCGTGAGCGAGCCGACCGTGGCCGAGGCGACCGACAGCATCTATGCGTCGCTCCGGGCGAACAATGCCGACATCGACGCACATATCGCGGCGCTCAAAGCAGCGCTGGCGCGAGAGGGGATAGAACAGGCGGTGTTCGATCCGACCAGGCTGGCGCAGAACAACCGTTCGGGCCGCAAACTGATGCAGGCTTATTTTCGGCAGCGCGGCGTGAGCGTGAGGTTTTCGGCCTCGTAGGGGAGCACACTGAGGCGCCACGGCCCGCCGGCAATCCCGCAGGGGTTCAGGCAAGTCCGCTTTTGGCTTCTATCGGCCCGACATGCGGCTTCCGGCCCCGCCGCCGTCAAGTACCTTGGAAATCGGGCGACAAATGGTCAATTCAATCACCTGCGCCGGCTGCCGAGTACATCAGCGACCGATTCGCCGCTTCTGGCCTTCGGATTTGACCGGCTCAATCGCATGAATCTGCCGCCTTGAGCGCTTCGGCGCGGTCAGATTTGTCTAACGCTCCTATCCGTCGAACCGACGCGAAGAATCGTGGATAGTCGCCCGAACACAAATCGAACAAGCGGAGAAACGTCGCCACCCGATCGCCGTAGACGGAAGTCGCGGCGAGCTTCGCGTTGTTAATCGGAGAATCGAACCAGACATCGTATCCCCGGTACCCACGCCAGCGACTGTCGCGCATCTGTCGGTAGCGCATCCGCAGCCGTTCGATCGCGGCTGTCTTTGCAGCCCGCTTCTGGTCCGAGGTACTGGAGTCGTCATAGACGTGCCTTAGCTCGTCTCGGGTCTGCGACACCAGCGCAAGAAATTGAGCTCTGCGCCTCCGGTCGGCTTCGTAACGGCGCAAACCGGCAGTATCCCCATTCGCGCGCAGCCACTTTCTTACCCCGGTTGTTTCGACAGCGGCAGCGAACGCTTCGTTGAACGCGGAATCGTCCTGTACGTAGACGCGCTGGTGGGCCAGCTCATGGAACACCAGCCCTGCAAGACCCGCTTCATCTTGGCTGAGCATGGTGCTTAGCAGCGGGTCACTTGACCAGCCAAGCGTGGAATATGCAGTGACGCCCGTCACATAGACGTCCAGGCCCTGTCTCTGAAGCTCGACAGCGGTTTCAACCACAGACCTTTTGGAGAAGTATCCTCGGTACGGAACGCATCCGAACACCGGAAAGCACCATGTTCGTGGCGTCAGCGAGAATTCCGGCGCTGCGAAGATGGCCCATGTCACGGCGTCCCGACCAACGTCAACATAGCTGCGGTAGCTATTGTTGTCCGGCAGCGCTAGTTCATCTATCGCAAACTGTCGGATGGCGCTCGCCGATGCCATTCGAGCGCGCAATGTCCCAGGGGTTGAAGGATCGTCGATCAGCTCTCCGACATCCTGGCGCGCCACCATGATCTCCACGTGACCCTTCAAGGATTGTGCGTAGTAGGAAATGCTGGTGCAACCTGCCACGCCGGACACCACAATCATCGCAGCAACCGAACGAAAAAAAGCATGCATCACGGTTTGCCTACGGGATTGCTCACACGTCCGGATAGGGCAATGTCGCAACTACGCCCGGTCCCAAACAGTCGCGCCAATTTGGTTAATGTCCTGGAATGGGTTTAGGTTAGACGTTCGTCCTCGGCAAGATTGTCACAATTCGGTCACTCGCCGCCAAATTGCCGAATGTCCGGACACGGCGGACTGAAGCAACGCAGCATTTTCCACTTTGAGGCGAAGTAATTCTCAACTATGGTCCGCCAGGCTTTTGGCATGAGGGGAATATTGCCGATGGTTTTATCACGCAGGGGTGTCGTGCTCGGCGGCCTGGCGCTGGTCGCGGTGGGTGCAACCAGCAATATTGCTCAAGCCGCGGCGGCAAAATCCTTTTTCGCCGGTACCGCCAGCGACAACAATTTTGTCTATCGCAAGACCAACTTCGCCAAGATCGACAAGAGATGGCATCGCCAGATCGTCAAGTATTTCAGCAGCGAGCCGGTCGGCACCGTCGTGGTCGATACCCGCCACCACTTCCTCTACGTCATCATGGAAAACAAGACCGCCATCCGCTACGGCGTCGGCGTCGGCAAGGACGGCTTCAAATGGTTCGGCCGCGCGACGATCGACCGCCGCGCGCTGTGGCCGCAATGGGTCCCGCCCCCCGAAATGCGTAAGCGCAAGCCGGACCTACCGCACATGGTCGCAGGCGGCGCGTCCAACAATCCGCTCGGGCCGCGCGCGCTCTATCTGCACCGCAACGGCGCCGACACCGGCTATCGCCTGCATGGCACGCTGGAGCCATGGAGCATCGGCACCGACGCTTCCAGCGGCTGCATCCGCATGTTCCCGGAAGACATCATCGACCTCTACCAGCGCTGCCCGATCGGCACCGCGGTCCAGGTCCTGCCGCACATCGCCGACCAGGCGCCCGCTTCCACCACTGTCGAATGATTGGCGCCTCATGAACCGCATAATTGAAAACACGCGCCGGCTGCTCGCCGCCGGCCTGCTGATGCTGGCCGCATCCTGCTCGACCAGCAACACGCTGGCCCCTTCCACGCCCGACATCACCAACACCGAGGTTGCCGGCTTCCAGAACGTGCAGCCGGGCAGCGAGGAGGATTTTATCCTCAATGTCGGCCGCCGCACCTATTTCACGCAAGGTTCGGCCGCGCTCGATTCTGTCGCCAAGGCTACCCTCGACACCCAGATCGCCTGGTTAGCAAAGCATCCGCGCTGGCTGCTCAAGCTGCAGGGTTTCGCCGACGATCCCGGCGCAAGTGAAACGGCGCTGTCGCAGCAGCGCGCCGATGCGGTGATGGACTACCTCGCCGCCGGCGGCATAGACCGCAACCACATGTGGGCCAAGGGCTACGGCAAGGACAGGCTCGTCCGCGACTGCCCCGACACCGCCTGCAGGTCGCAGAACCGCCGCGTTGTGTCTAATTTGCGCGATGAGAGGGACGAGCCGTAGGGGGCTGCTGTTCTGCTTGTGACCCGAAGCAGAGTCTCACACGCGACGGCGGCATGGCTGCTTTGCGCCTGATGTCGGTCATTTGCACTATCGAGGTCATCCACCGAAAGCGGACATTCCTCGGGCGACTTCACCGATCGCATTTTGGAAGGAGTTTCTGAGCTCTAGCTAAAGGGAGGTTTCCCAGCCGGTCTCGGAAGAAACATGTTTCGCAACGAGGTTCATCGCCGGATCGTCAGTCCCGATCTCCGTGACAGCTCGGTGGTTGCGCGACCATCAGCATCCTTTGACTTTTTTCCGGATCACGCGCATTCCACATCCGGCCTGCGGTTGCGCAACTCGTCGATAAGAACGCGGGTATTTTCAGAGTAGTCGATCGGAACATCGACAAGATGGACACCGCCACCGGCGAAAGCGGCATCCAGCGTAGGAACGAGGTCTTGCACGGCAGTAACCCTCGATCCCTTGGCGCCGTATGCCTCGGCATAGCGTACAAAATCAGGATTGCCGAAGCTCACCCCGAAATCGGGGAATCCATCTACCGCCTGCTTCCAGCGGATCATACCGTAAGCGCTGTCGTTGAGGATGACCACGACGAGGTTCAGACCGAGCCGAACCGCTGTTTCCATTTCCTGCGAGTTCATCATGAAACCGCCGTCGCCGCAGACAGCCATAACGCGACGGCCGGGGTTAAGCACGGCCGCCATCATTGCTGAAGGTAAGCCTGCACCCATCGTGGCGAGCGCGTTGTCGAGAAGCAGGGTGTTTGCGACATGCGTACGGTAGTTTCGCGCAAACCAGATCTTGTACATGCCATTGTCGAGGCAAACGATGCCGTCATCCGGCATGACCTTACGGATATCGTGGACAAGACGCTGGGGTGTGACCGGAAAGCGGTTTTCCTCGGACCGATCGTTGATGCGGGCGAGTATCTGCTGGCGCAGGTCTGCCATTCCTTGATGGACGGACAACCGCCCTTCGAGGCGCGCAGCCAGTGCTTCAACCGAGGCACCGATGTCGCCGATCACCTCCAGATCCGGGTGATAGACCTGCTCGACCGTCGCCGACTGATAGCCGATATGGATGACCTTCGGCCCGCCCGCACTTCTCATCAGAAAAGGCGGTTTCTCGACCGTGTCGTGACCGATGGAAATGATCAGATCGGCGCGTTCAATCGCCTCGTGAACGTAGTCGCCTTCGGATAACGCAGCCGTTCCTACGTAGAGGTTGGAGCCGCCGTTAACGGCGCCCTTGCCCATCTGCGTGTTAAAGAAGAACAGTCCCGTACGGGCAACGAACGTTGACAGCGGTTCGGCCAGCGATGGCCGGCTGCCAGCCGCACCGACCATGACGAGCGGCCGCTTTGCGGCGAGAATCTTCTCGACTGCGCTATCCACCGCCGCGGGGCTCGCGATTGGGCGTTCCAGTGGGTGGCGCGCAATGACGGCGACATCCTCAGTTTCGTCACCCGCGATGTCTTCGGGCAATTCGAGATGTACGGGCCCCGGCCGCTCTTCCATTGCCACCCTGAAGGCGTCGCGTATGATCGAAGGAATGCTGGCTGCGCTCACAATCTGTCGCGTCATCTTGGTGAGCGGCTTCATCAAGGCGACTATATCCACGATTTGGAAGCGAGCCTGCTTAGCGCTCATTACCGCTTTCTGTCCGGTAATGAGGATCATCGGCATCGCGCCGAGATGGGCGAAGGCCGCACCGGTCGAGAAATTCAGCGCCCCCGGTCCGAGTGTCGCCAGACAGACGCCGGGTCTGCCGGTCAACCGTCCATGCGTTGCAGCCATGAACGCGGCGGCCTGCTCGTGACGTGTCAGAATAAGCTTGATTTGAGACGTGCGCAGCGATTCCAGAAGGTCTAGATTCTCCTCGCCCGGAACCCCGAATATGCGATCGACCCCCTCGTTCTCCAGGGCAGCAACAAAGAGGTCCGATCCTTTAGGCATGGCTTTTCCTTAGATGGTCTCGAATGTGGATGCCGATCATGCACGGGAAAGCCTCATCGCCCAAATCGACTGATCAAACCTTTCTGGAGGCGCTCGTTGGCCGTAGACGAGAGGCGCGACCTCGGCGCACGCAGCTGTATTCAACGCTTCATCGCCTCCGTTTCAAGTGAGGCCATGCTCATCGATGCGCGTGTGCCTCAGCTTCTATCGCGCCACTTCGCACCGCTCGCCCATCGATAGTTAAAGGCCGGCCTCGTGAAGGCAGGCAAGGCACGCTGTTGTTAGACTTGCATGCACGCACTGGAAGCTCGAAACAAAAGTCGGCACCTTGACCCGTCAGAGCTTCATAAACCGAAACGCGAAGCGATCAGTCTGGCCCTTGATTGAGGGATCGAAGACCTTCATCGAGTGCGCATCCTCCTTGTTCGCAAGGATGGTGCTTTCCGCGTCCAGCACGAAGCCGGCCGCCTCCACCTCCTTGCGGACGGAGGCGGGGTCGATCCGATGCAGCGACTGGGTGTCGCTCAAGCCCGTGCCCGCAGCGGCTGCATGGTCGACGATGACGTAGAACCCGCCGGGCTTCAGCCGCTCGTATACGGCTCGATTGAAGTCGGCTGCCGTCGCACCCTTCTTCTGGATCAGCGCGGTGTGGAGATCGTGGTAGAACAGATGCAGCCACACGACATCGGCTGGCCGCGTGGCCTCCGCCATCGCGACGAGGTCCGCCGAGACGGCTTGGACGTTCTCTCGCCCAGGCTCCTTCGCAAGCGTCTGCATGTTGCCGACCGGGTCGTTCTTGAAGTCGGCGACTTCGGCGGGCACGAAGCTGGTGACCTGACCTTCCGGTCCCACAATGTCGGAGAACAGGCGCGTCCAGTCGCCGTCGCCCGGGTAAACGTCAATGACAATGGAGCCCGCATCTACAAGTGCGAACCGGATCAACTCGGATAGCTTGGATTGGTCGTACATCGGATTCTCCTTAGGGTTACGTATTCGACGAGCGCGCGGCATGCGGGGCTTCTATCCGCGCGGCCAGGGCCAGCGCTTGCGTATCGACGTATTCCCGGATGCTGGTCAGTTTGCCGTCCCGGACCGTGATGGCGAAGACCCAGTCGTCCTCGAACGTCTTGTTCGTGGCTTTGATCCTTCCCCTGGCGAAACCGACGACCAGGACCCGGTCCCCCTGCGCCACGAACTCGCGCGGTTCCGTAGATGTTTCGATCGACTTAGATGCCGTCTCAAGCAAATCAGTCAGCCCCACATGTCCGCGGTGCGTTCCGGCCAGCGGCCAGTCCTTACCCGGGATGATCCACTCGATGTCGTCGGCGACCAGCGAAAGCAGGGCGTCCCTGTCGCTGCGGCCGATTGCGGCGAAAAAGTCCTTCACGGTCTGGATGTTCTTCTCAAGGCTCATGGCTATTTCTCCATTTTGCTCGGATCGGAGAGCGCTCGATCCGATCGCGTGGGTTACGTATTCTCTGCGGGTAGGGACGTCGCGGTCATCAGTCGAACTTGACCAGGTCCGTGAAGATCAGGTGACCCCAGGCGTTTCCGCGCGCCAGGACTAACAGTCCACCTTCCGAAAGCCCGCCAAGCTTGATTGGCGCGAAACCGAGATCCTCCGCAAGCGCACCAACCTCCGCTGCCGCGCCGTCATCGTCGCTCGCCAGGAACACGACTCTCCTGCCGCCGTGGACGACCGGATCTTGTTCGAGAACGCCAGCGACCAGATGGTTGAAGCCCTTGACCAGTCGTCCACCGGTGAAGGCCTGCGCGACGAATTTGGAAGAGGGCTGGCCTCCCAGTTGTTCTGGGGGCACGCCGTAGGCATTGGTGACATCGACGATGATCTTGCCCTGCCAGGTGGGGAGCGCCTTCGCGACATCAGCGTGCTGATCGAAACGGACAGCCAAAAAGATGATGTCCGCCTTGACGGCTTGCGCCAGCGTTGTGGGAATTACCTCGCGCCCGATTGCGGCTTTGCGTCGGCCGCAAAGCTTTCCGGGTCGCGCGTTGTCGTAACGAATACTTCGATACCCTTACGGGCAAATGCCTTGGCGAGAGCGTGACCGATCTTGCCGAAGCCGATAATTGCGTAACTCATATCCATTCTCCTTTGGTTTGTCGGTGCGGTCAGAGCTTGTAGCCGCCGCTTGCCTCAATCGTCTGGCCGGTCACCCAGTGGCCTTCATCAGAGGCCAGGAACGCCACGACGGCGGCGATTTCCAAAGGTTCGCCAAAGCGTCCCAGCGCGATTTGAGCCTCGACCGCCTTTACGAGTTCGGGGTTCTCTCGGAAGGCGGCGTTCGCGTCCGTTCGTGTAAAGCCCGGCGCTACGGCGTTCGCGGTAATTCCGCGTGGCCCCACCTCGGACGCGAGCGCATGGGTGAGGTTGTTGATGGCCGCCTTGGCCATCGAGTAAATGGGCGCGGCTGTCACGGGCTTCGTGGCGGCGGCGGAAGAGATGTTGATGATGCTTCCGCCATCGGCGAGACGACTCATTGCGGCCTGAACAATGAAGAACGGAGCGCGGGCGTAGACCGCGATTACGGCGTCCCAACTGTCTGGCGTCGCGTCTTTGAAGCCAACCCAGCCGGCATTGCCAGCGTTGTTGACCAGGATGTCGAGGGCCCTGCTTCCGTTGCGCTTGGTGAACTCCTCGTCGAGTTTCTCGAACAAGGTCGGGACGGTTCCCGGGCTAAGAAGGTCCGCGTGGATCGCGAACGCAGTACCTCCAGCTTTCTCGATGGCCGAGACCGCCTCGGCCGCGCCAGATATGCTGGCGTTGTAGGTCAGTGCGACCGTCGCTCCATCTTTCGCCAGACGTTCGGCGATAGCGCGGCCAATGCCCCGCGATGCCCCGGTAACGAGAGCGGTCTTTCCCTTAAGAGCCTGTTCCATTTGATTTCGTCCTTGTATTTGCGGATAATCGGAGTGACCGGCCGGGCGTGGCGCTCAGAGTTGCGCCAGGCCGCCATCGACGGCGACCTCGCTGGCGGTCATGAAGCTGCTGTCCGACGATGCGAGAAAGGCGGCCACGGCCCCGATTTCCGCCGGATCGGCCATGCGCTGGAGCGGAGTCATCGCGCCGTAAGCCTTCTGGCCCTCCTCTCCCAAGGCTTCTTTCGCCAGTTCGGTCGCCGTCGCCCCGGGCGACAGCACGTTCACGCGGATGCCAGTACCCTTCAGATCCTCCGCCCAGGTGCGCGCGAGGTTGCGCACGGCAGCCTTGCTCGCGCTGTAGGCGGTGAATCCCGGGGCGCCGGTGGTGCCGGCGCTCGATCCGGTCAGGATGATCGAACCGCCTGGGCCCATCAGGGGCAACGCCTGCTGGACCGTGAAGATCGTACCCTTCACATTGGTGTCGAAGGCTTCGTCGATGTGCTCGGCGGTGATCTTGCCGAGCGCAAGCGGGCCTCCAGCTCCGGCATTGGCAAAGACGATGTCGAGGCTTCCGCGCTCGGCCTTCACTGCCGCGTAGAGCCGGTCGAGGTCGGCCGGTTCGGAAACCGAGCCCTTCACCCCGCGAGCATTGGGCCCGAGGTCGGATACTGCGGCGTCGAGGGCTTCCTGCCGGCGGCCAAAGATGAAGACGAAGGCGCCTTCCTCGATGAAGCGCTTTGCGGCTGCGAGGCCGATGCCGGTGGCGCCGCCCGTGATGACGGCGGTCTTTCCATTCAATCTGGTCATGTCGTGCATCCTTCGCTTCGGCGTCTGAGTCGTTGGCTGTCGGGGAGGACCCCTGACACGCTTAAGATGGGTCCACCTGCCTGAGGCATTCAGTGCGCAAGTGTGCACATCGGTGGTGCGTAAACGCTCCGGCCACCGGCTGAGAATGGCAAAACGACCGTTTGCGCCAAGCCTCAACGTGTTAGGATGGCTTCGTAAGCGGCAGCGCGCGGCGCGGGAATGCACCATGATCGACTGGGATGATGTCCGGTACTTTCTTGCCGCCGCTCGGGGAGGCTCGGTTCGGGCCGCCGCCAAGCGACTCGGTGTGAACCACGCGACGGTGTTGCGACGCATTGCGCAGCTCGAGGAGCGCCTCGGGACGCAGATGTTCGAAAAGCTGCCTTCGGGCTACCGCCTGACGGCTACGGGCGAGGAGGTGCTCGAGCTCGCGAACCAGATGGAAGCGTCGTCGAACCAGCTGGAAACGCGCGTCTTCGGCCGCGACCAAAGCGTGAGCGGGCTTCTGAGGGTGACGTTGACACCGATCCTTGCGACACACCTGCTCATGCCGGACTTTGCCGATTTCGCGCGTCTGCATCCGGACATCGAAATGGATGTCGTGTCGTCCGGCGAGTTGGCAAACCTGACCAACCGAGAGGCCGACGTCGCGATCCGCGTGGTTTACGACCGCCAAACCCTGCCGCTCAATCTTCACGGCTCGAAAGGCCCGGAGCTGTTCGGGGGGGGTCTATACCTCCCGCGATCGACTAGCTGCATGGCGTGCAGGCGCGCCTGATCCCTTCCGGTGGATCATCATAAGCATGCATGGCATTCCGGAATGGGCGAGCGAGGGTGAGGTTCGCACCACAGGGGTTCCTTTTAGGACCACGGACGCCGCAGCGCAGATCGTTGCTTTACGGCAAGGACTCGGGATTGGGACGCTGCCGTGCTTTGTCGGAGATGCAGACCCTCTGCTCGTGAGAGTGCCGGGCACGGACTTGCATATGTACGGCACACTATGGCTCCTTACACAGGGGGAGACACGCAAGACCAAGCGCGTGCGGCTCTTCACCGAGTTCGTGTCCCGGAAGCTTGTCGCCTACGCACCGCTTCTGGCGGGGCTGCCCGTATCGCGCGACTGACCCCGGCATGGCGAGTCGAGTTTAAAGACAGAATGGGGTGGAGAACGGTCGTTCTTGCCGTCAGCTTCTGCGGCAGCTAGTTGCGCATGGACGCTTGAAACCAGACAGTCCGTTAACAGCCCCAAATCTGCCGGTCCGACATGCGCCCCCATTTCGAACGTTCAAGCTAGGACCCTCATCTCCCAAAGGCTGCCGTTCCAACTCAGGGCCGTCGATGGTTGAGATGGGGTGGGTTGCCGTCAGTCCGCTCTTGAGCGCAGAGCTCAGGATGCGGACATAGGAATCTATCTTGAAGCCTCCCCAATGCGGCCAACAATCACCGAATAAAACCGTATCTGCCGAGCAGAAGCCGAATGTATGCGGGGGTTATTTCATAAACCTGCCTTGAAACGAGCGCGCCGTCAGGATGCGCTTGGATGTGCTCACCGCTTTCGACGTCGTAATAATTGAGAGCGATTTCTACGGGCCATGGGAATTTTGGGTCAAATGGCACCTCTGCATACGGATTGAAATAGACCTGAAGCCCATCCAGATGAGTTTCACGATGAAACGATGAGTGCTGAATAAGCATATCTGCACCGCCGATCTGATGCTCGCTCTCCCGTCGTTGCGTGAGGAGGTAGTTCAGCGCGGCGAACTGAAACCGGTGCGTCCCGACCTGCCAGAGCTCCGAACCGGGCGCAATCCTGTCCTTGTCGATCACCCTATAACGGGTCGCCCGGACGAGCCTATCAATCTTACTTTCGACGACTGCTTTTCCAAAGGTTCCGAGCGTAGAGAAGAAAACGGCGCTGATCTCTTTAAACGAATCGTTCGTGAAAACTCCCATGTCAACTTGCGCACCCGAAGGCTTCCGGAGAGAGGTCATCTTGTCTTGCTTTCCTAGGTCTGGCCCTTCGAGCACAGGTGGCGTCAAGCCCAAAAGGACCATGTTGATGAGTTCGTTGTTTTGAGTGAGCGAGAGGTCGCTATCGAAGGGGGCGATTGCAATGACAAATGGCCGATCGCGCACGTGGCTCATCGAGGAATACGGGTGTTTCTTTCCATTGCTTCCGCGGTAAAGATCCAGCTTATCCCTGATCTTCCCGGCAAGTTTCAGCGCACCACGGGTTTTGAAATCTTGCTCGTTAAAGGTCTTCTGCTGCTTCGCGGTCGGAGGCTGGTCGGAGACGACAGCCTCTATGTTGAACTCGTAGTTTCCGGGTCCTCGGACGAAGAAATCCGGTGCTGACTTTGAAAAGTCGACACTGCATCCCAAATCGATCAGCGCTCTGTTCAGATAGAGTTCCCACATCGAGGAATTAAACGTCGTTTGAAATTCGTTGATGAATTTCTGACTCTCTCCCCTTCGATCCAGCAGGCCAGTCGCCCAGTTTTGAATGATGGGCTGGGCCTTTGCGTAGTCAGGGTCGGCCGAGATGAGACGAAAGTGATTGTGGAGTTTTTCTTTCCGGAATCGCGGAGTAAACAAGTCCAACATTCATGTGCCGTTCGTGTGTTTCACTCGCGCATCGCGCCGGTCATCCGGTGCTACGGGAGCCGGGCTTTGATGATGTTCCTTCCGCACTGGAAAGGCAAAAAGCAGCACCTTGGAATCGCTTAGAGCCTACAGAAGCAAAGGTACACCAATCTGGTATGGTAGGCCCGAAGAACTGCTATTGGATTGGATGTGGAACGGCAGCTTACATATTTGTTCGAAGTAGCTCCCCATGTCCGCAAAGGGGTCGGTAGCTGCCATTCGGTCACCGGTAATTGAATGGCAGCTATCTCACGGCCGATGCCCGAAAGCGGACGGTCCGGAACCGGCCCCGATAGTGCCTTCTTGCCTTGAAACTACCGCTCGCCATCCATCTCGGCGAGCTTACGTACACGGCGGCGGAAATCCTCGTCGGTCGAGAACTCGGCCGCGAGATAGGCCGTTACAAGGTCCTTGGCGAGCCAGGCACCGACGATCTGTGCGCCGATGCACATGACGTTCACGTCGTCGTGCTCGACCGATTGGTGGGCCGAATGCACGTCGTGGCATACCGCCGCACGGATACCCTTCACCTTGTTAGCCGCGATTGAAGCGCCGACCCCCGTGCCGCAGACCATCAGGCCGCGCTCCGCCTTGCCCTCGATGATCGATGACGTCACCGTCTTGGCGATGTCCGGAAAGTCCACCGGTCTGGAATCGTAAGATCCGGCGTCGTGCACATCGTGTCCCAGGGACTTTATATGATCGATGATTGTCGCCTTGAGCGGGAAGCCGGCGTGGTCGGAACCGATTACGATGCGCATCTTCAGAATTCTCCAGGGTTACTGAGTGATCATGCGGGGCAGCCACAAGGTGAGATCCTTCGCGAAGGTCAGGATCGCAAGCGTGGCCAGCAGCGGGATGTAGAACGGCAGCAGCGCCTTGAGCAGTTGCCGGATCGAGACCTTGGCGATGTCGGCCACCAGAAACAGCGACAGGCCCATCGGCGGTGTCAGCAGGCCGAGCATCAGATTGAAGATCGTCACGATGCCGAGTTGAACCGGGTCGACGCCTGCCAGCACCAGCGGCGGCGCGATGATCGGCACCAGCAGCAGTGTGGCCGTCGTGGAATCCAGGAACATGCCCGCCACAAAGAAGATGAGATTCGCGATGACGAGTAGCATCACCGGATCGCGCGAGAGGCCCAGCAGTGCGGCCGCGAAGCTCTGCGGCACCTGCTCGACCGCGAGGATCCAGCCAAAGAGGGCCGCGGCCGCCACGATGATCAGGATCGCCGAGGAACTGCGCGCGGTGAGCACGGCCGAGTTCCACAGATGATCGACCGTCAATTCGCGGTAGAGCAAGCCGCTGATGAGGATGACGTAGACGGCGGTGATGGCCGCCGCCTCGGTCGGCGTGAAGGCGCCGGCTGTCATGCCGGCAATCATCAGGGCGGGCGCCACGATCGCGGGCAGCGCCGGCAGGAGGTCGCGTCCCACTTCCCACGGCGTCGGCCAGCGATCGGCCCGCGGATGCTTGTGGATTGTCGCCACCACGAGCACCGTCAGCATCAGGAGCGCAGTGCACACTATGGCGGGCACGATACCCGCGACCAGGAGCTGCACGATCGAGACACTCGTCACCGAGCCGTAGACGATCAGGGGAATGGACGGCGGGAAGATCGGCCCCAGTGTCGCCGAGGCGCCGGTGACGGCGCCTGCGAAGGAGGCGTCGAATCCGCGCTTCTTCATCGCATCGATCTCGATGCGTCCGAGTCCTCCGATATCGGCGAGCGCGGCGCCCGACATACCGGAGAAGACCAAGCTGCCGAATACATTCACCTGCGCCAGACCGCCCGGCACGCGGCCGACCAGCGTGTAGGCAAATCGGAAGATGCGGTCGGTGATCCCCGATAGGTTCATCAGATTGCCGACGAAGATGAAAAGCGGAACCGCAACCAGCGGGAAGGAATCGAGCGCATAAGTGACGCGCTGTGCAAGGAGGCCGAGCGGAAGGCCTTCGATGACTACGTAGGCAATGGACGGCAGGAGGATGGCATAGACCACCGGAAAGCCGAGCATGAAGAGCGCCAGGAAGGCGATGACGACCGCGAAACCCATGTCAGACCGCGATATTGGTGTCGGCCTGCGGCGGCTTGCGCAGGTGGAGGAGGTGGACAAGAGCCGCGCCGGCGAAGCCGAACAAGGTCGCGCCCAGGAAGATCCAGAACGGGATGCCGAGCGTCGGCGTCGCGTTGGCTAGGTTCCTCGAAATGTTGGTTGCCGTGACATAGGCGAGGAAGCCGGTCGCAGCGATAGCGCCGATCGAGATCGACCAGTTGACGATCCCGCGCAGGCGCCCCGGCATCGCGGCTTTGAATTCGCCCATCACGATGTTCTCACCGTTCTGCACCACCAGTGGATAGGCGCAGAAGACCAGGCAGATGAGCAGGAAGCGCGTGAATTCCTCGGCCCCGATGAAAGGCAGCACGAAGACCCCACGCATGATCACCTGCGCGGTCGGCACGAGCACGAGGCCGACCATGATAATGACCACGAAAGCTGTAAGAATGCGTTCGGCGATGCGCATCGCTTCCTCCCTTCCGGCCGGCGGACCGGCGCTGGCGGCGACAATTTACCAAAGGGGTTGGCCGGGGCGCGAGTCCCGGCCGTGGTCGATCACTTGACCGCCTGGATCTGCTCGATCAGCGGTGTGAAGTTCGGGAAGTCCTGCGTGATCTGCTTGTTGACGCCGTCGCGGAATGCGGCAATGTCCAGCCCGTCGGCTTCGGTGATGATGGTCATGCCGCGCCCTTTCAGCTCTTCGACGAGCTTGGCCTCGCCATCCTGGGCCATCTGCAGCGACTTCTTTGCCTCGTCGTCGAGCACTTTGGTGATCGAGGCGCGCTGCGCCTCAGTCAGGCCCTGCCAGACCTCTTCATTGACGAACACGGCGAGGACGGCACGCATGTGGCCGGTCATCGAGATATGTGACTGCACTTCGTTGAGGTTGTTCGAGGCGATCATGGTCAGCGGGTTCTCTTGCCCGACCACCACGCCCGTCATCAGGGCTGTCGGCAATTCCGCGACCTCGACCGGCGTGGGGATAGCGCCGAACCCTTTGACCATCGAGACCCACAGCTCGAGTGGGACGGCGCGGAACGGCTTGCCGGCGAGATCGGCCGGCGTCTTGACCGGGAAATTGGACGAGATCTGGCGGTCGCCGCGGTAGATGCGGCCGATGATGCGCACACCCTGTGCGACGAGCTTCTCGTTGATCGCCTGCAGCGCGGGTGACGTCGCCGGGTCGGTTGCGGCAAGCGCATGCGCACCGTCACGGTAGATGAAGGGAGCGTTGAACACCGCGACCTCAGGCACAAGGCGTGCGAGCGAGGCGAAGTCATGGTGGCCCATCGAAATCGAGCCCATCTTGACGCCGTCGACCATCTCGGCGACGCCGCCGAGCTGGCTCGCCGGATAGACCGTCACGGTCACTTCGTTGTTCGTGGCTGCGGCGATGCCTTTCGCGGCCTCGGCGGCGTAGATCGTCTGGATATCACCCTCGGCACCCACATGAGCGTAGCGCAGCTCGGCGGAGAGCGCTGCGCCCGTCATGACGAGCGCGACGGCCGCGCCTGTCAATGCGTTGATGATGGTCCTGTGCAGCATGTCGGAAATCCTCCCTTGATTTTCATGCCTATTGCTTAGGTCTGCGGCCTCCGGGCGAAGGCCGAGATGAGGCTGCGGCGACGGAATTCGTCGCCGATGGCGAAATGGTCGCGGAGCTTGCGGTCGGCCGCGTCCGGATCGCGATCGACAATCGATAGAAACACTTCGCGGTGCGCTTCCACGAGATAGTCCACGATGCCGGGCTCTGAGACGGTCACTTCGCGCCGCTGGACATGGCTGCGGCGGAGCAATTCGCCGATCGCGCCGTAGAGCGTGGTCAGTGCCTCGCTGTGCCCGGCCTCGACGATCGCCTGGTGGAAAGCGAAGTCGGCTGCGCCGCCCTCAATCGGATCGTGCAACGTGTCCATCAGCCGGGTGAGCTTCGAGCCGATGCGCTTCAGATCGCTTTCCGTCGCGCGCTCGCAGGCAAGCCGGATCGCCTGGCACTCGATCGCAATGCGTGCCTGCATCACGTCGTCGAGGATGTCGGGCTGCTGAGCGAGGCTGAAGGTGAAGAAATCCGAGAGGACGTTGATGTCGGCCTGGCGGACGTAGGCGCCCTTGCCATGGCGGATATCGAGGAAGCCGAGCATAGCAAGCGAGCGCAATGCCTCGCGCAGCAGCGGCCGAGACACGCTGAGGCTCAGCGACAGTTCACGCTCGCCCAGCAGGCGCTCGCCCGGTTTTAGGGTGCCGTTCAGCAACGCGTCGCGGAAGAAGGTGAACACCTTCTCTGCACCCGACAGGTCGTGGCCCTCGGCAAGCATCGTTGACATCGGACGCTCTTCCTTTCACTGGCCTTACAGTGGTCTGACCACTGTTTCCCGAACGGAGAGTCGATGTCAAGCAGTATCAGGCGTCAGTCGGGAGCGGCCAAGCTCGCGCGATGGTCAGTTGGAGACTTCAATCCAACCAGGGTGAATGTCTGCTACCGCTCTCTAGATGCCAGGAGCTGCCAGTCTGCTACAGGCTCCGAACTGAAGGTCCTCCGAAAATGGCGGCTTGCTGATAGTTTCGTCCCGACTGCGGACGGTCCGCTTCCGGCCCCTTTCCGGCACGTCGGCTTTGCGCCGCATGTTGGCCGTTGCGCCGGCCGTTGACATTCATGGGATACTGGCAATGGCGATCTTACGCCACAAGCGAAAATCCCTGGCGCGCGTTCCTCTGATTTTGGACAGCGCGTCCTTTGCGTAAATGCCAACCAGAGCTTCATTCTGGAGTGCCCCGAGCGCAGGTATCGCAGCTCGTGCCGGAGGCCCGATCTTTCCCAGCGCCTCGATGGCCTCCGGCGGAGATATTCAACCTTAAGCGCTTCAACCAGTGCCGGAACGGCTTGTGATGCCGCTGGTCCAAACCAGCCCAGTCGCTTTGCTGCATATTGCTGGGAAAAGGGATTGCCGGTCTCAAGCTCTGCTTCCAGGCTCGTAACGGTGACGTCCAGCGGCAGCGCAGCGATACGGACATCGTCATTCAGGCGCTCCCGGACGCTTGCGTGTTCATAATCCCATTTGAACGAGAGGTGTAAGGTGTCGGGAAGGTTTTCGAGCCCTTTCTGGTCTAAACCCGGTCGGAACTTCAGTAGCATTTGTCTGGCTTCTTCCCGGCGACCGAGCTGCGCCAGCACGGAACTGAAAGGTAGAAAGAGCGCAGTTGCATCTGGGTTTCGCCTGACGCCTTCTCCGAACACCTCAGCCGCCTGTTTCAGATCGCCCATTGCAAAAAGCGATCCAAAGCCCGAAGAATCTCGAATAGGTGAAAGCAGAACGCCCGGTTGCATGTAGCACGCCTCGCGAGCGTCGGCCGGTTTGCCCGCCACACTCGGGCCCGCTATGATCTGCCGCGGGTCGAAACCGTCTGGCCCCGCGACGGAGGAATTAAACAAGAACAAGAACGAACAGGGAGGTTACCGGCCCATCTCGTCAGGGGATGCGCCTCCTCGTTTCCTCTTGGACATGCCCGTTCTCCATCTGGATCTGAAGGAGAAACCAGGAAATGACGGAATTCGAATTGAAGCTGCAGTCGGTCGCCAAGCTTGCCGCGAAAGGCAGGGTTTCGCGTCGTGATTTTGTTCAGCTGGCGCTCGCCGCCGGCCTTACCGCCACGGCCGCCAATGCGATGTTCGTCAGGGTCGCGCGCGCCGAGCCCAAGAAGGGCGGCACCTTGAAGATCGGCATCGGCGATGCCGCCGCCACCGATTCACTGGACCCGGGTAGCACCAACGTCAACCCGTTCACCGGCACCGCGCTATTCGGAACCTTATCGAATAGCCTGACCGAGATCGATTCCAAGGGCAACGTGGTCCCCGACCTCGCCGAGAGCTTTGAGCCGTCAGACGGCGCCAAGAAGTGGGTGTTCAAACTGAAGAAAGGAGCCACCTTTCACAATGGCAAGACGGTTACCGCCGACGATGTCGTGGCCTCAATCAGGCATCATACCATCGAGGGCACGAAATCGGTGATGAAATCGCTCTTGGCTTCGGTCAAGAATGTCGTCGCCGACGGTGCCGAGACGGTGGTGTTCAAACTCGACGGCGGCAATGCCGACTTCCCCTACATCATGTCGGACATCCCGGTCATGCCGGCGAAAGAGGGCGGCGTCGACTGGGAGTCGGGCATCCGCACCGGCCCCTATATGCTCGAGAAATTCGAGCCCGGCGTCATCGCCACCTTCAACAAGAACCCGAGCTACTTCAAATCCGACAAGGGCTGGTTCGACCGTGTCGAATGCCTGGCGATCAATGATGTAACGGCGCGCACCAACGCGCTCTACACCGGCGAGGTCCACTACATGGATCGCTGCGACCTGAAGACGCTCGACATTCTGAAGCAGAACCCCGATCTCGCGATCTTGGAGACGACGGGCTACGGCCATTACGTCTATGTCATGAACGTCCAGAAGGCGCCCTTCGACAATCCCGATGTGCGGAATGCGATCAAGTACTCGCTCAATCGCGAGGAGATCGTGCAGAAGGTGTTTCTCGGCCACGGCGCCATCGGCAACGACAATCCGATCGCACCGACCGTCAAGTTCGCGATCGATCCGCAGCCGAAGCACGTCTACGACCCCGACATGGTCAAGAGCCTCCTCAAGAAGGCGGGGGTCGAGAACACCCGGTTCGACCTGTCGGTCGCGGATGCCGGGTTCACGGGTGCGACCGACTCGGCTTTCCTCTGGCAGGAGCATGCCCGGGCGGCCGGGCTCAACCTGAATGTGATCAGGGAGCCCAACGAGGGCTACTGGGACAATGTCTGGCTCAAGAAGCCATTCTTCGCCTCTTACTGGGCCGGCCGGCCGACGTGCGACTGGATGTTCACCGTCGCCTATGCGGCGGAAGCGGTGTGGAACGAAACGTTCTGGAAAAATCCGCGCTTTAATGAGCTGCTCGTCGCCGCCCGCTCGGAGATCGACGATACCAAGCGTGCCGGCATGTATGCCGAAATGCAGCAATTGCTTCATGACGACGGCGGGCTGGTGAACCTGTTCTTCAACTCCTATGTCGATGCCCACACCACGGCTCTCGCCCATGGCGAGGTGGCGTCGAACTGGCCGATGGACGGGTTGAAGATCGCCGAACGCTGGTGGTTCGCCTAGGCCGTGTACTCGTCAATTGGGATGGCGGACTGGACGCGTTTGATGTCTCCTTGCCCCCAACAGCGGCTCCGGAGCGGACATTGCAGCAGGTCCAAATTGGGCCACAAGCGGAAATCCCTGGCGCGCATCCAGGGTCCATCAATTGCCTCTGATTTTGGACAGCGCGTCCTTTGCGTAAATGCCAACCAGAGCTTCATTCTGGAGTGCGACAAGCGCAGGTATCGCAGCTTGTGCCGGAGGTCCGATCTTTCCCAGCGCCTCGATGGCCTCCCGGCGGAGATACTCAACCTTGAGCGCTTCAACCAGAGCCGGAACGGCGTGTGCTGCCGCTGGTCCAAACCAGCCCAGTCGTTTTGCTGCATATAGCTGGGAAAAGGGATCGCCGGCGCCAAGCTCTGCTTCCAGGCTTGTAACGGTGACGTTCAGCGGCAGCGCAGCGATACGGATACCGTCATTCAGGCGCTCCGGGACGCTTGCGTGTTCATAATCCCATTTGAACGAAAGGTGTAAGGTGTCGGCAAGGTTTTCGAGTCCTTTCTGGCCTACACCCGGTCGGAACTTCAGCAGCATTTGTCTCGCTTCTTCGCGGCGACCGAGCTGCGCCAGCACGGAACTGAGAGGTAGAAAGAGCGCAGTTGCGTCTGGGTTTCGCCTTACACCTTTTCCGAACACCTCAGCCGCCTGTTTCAGATCGCCCATTGCAAAAAGCGCCAATCCACGAGCGAGAACGTAGTGGCTTGGATAGTTCGGGTTGAGCCGCATGGCGGTCGCGACGAAATTCAGCGCCTCGGCGGGTTCGCCTGAGATCGTCAGCGCCCAAGCCGTTGCGATGTGCGCCTCGGGGTCGTTGGGATCCAAGGCAATCGCTCGACCGGCATTCCTGCGTGCATCTTCGGCCAGGCCTTGATAAACGTCCCGCAATGCCTCGACCGTATAAGACAGTGACGTTGGATATTTCTTGGCCAGCTCTACGTAATCATAGGCTCCCCACCAGAAGTATGGTTCGTCCCTACCGAGTTCTTTACCCCAGAGTGACTCAACGACGCGGAAGTAGGCCAGCGCCAGGGCGGCATAAGCGCGCCCATATTCGGGATCAAGTTCCGTTGCTTTTTTCAAAGAAGTGATGGCGGCAGCTGTATCCTTCGCGTTGTAACGGAGATAAAGGCTCCAACCCCCATCGAAAGCTTCCTTGGCTGCAATGTTGTCCGGCTTGGCGCGGGCAATTTCCGTTTTTGTGGTGGTGGTGAGATTGACCTTCAACGCTTCGACGATCCTTGCGACAAAAACGTCCTGGACCGCAAAAATATCGGCGACGTTTCCATCGAACCTGTCCGCCCACACATGCCCGCCGGTGAGGGCATCGATGAGCTGGGCGTTGACTCGCACCTGCTCGCCGGCTCGCCGTACGCTCCCCTCGAGAACGTAACGCACGCCAAGTTCTTCGGCGACCTGGCTGATTTTTACCGGCTTGCCGCGGTAAACGAATGTCGAGTTTCGCGCGATCACGAAGAGGCCGGAAACCTTGGAAAGGTCGGTGATCAAGTCATCGGTCATGCCGTCGGCGAAGTGCTCCTGGCCGGCGTCGCTCGAGATGTTGGTGAATGGCAATACAGCGACCGATGGCTTGTCAGGTAGCGGGAGCGCCATTCTTTCCCTGGAGGCCACCTCGACCGGCGGTCCTGAACCGTCCCCGACCACCTTCCAAAGCGCTACACCTCCGGCGATCAGGATCAGCGCCGTCGCCGCGACTGTCAGCCGGCGCCATTCGATATGACGTTTGCGTTTTGCTGGAACTATTTCGGCCGCGGCGCGTGCCTGCGGGCCTACCCGATACAGACGAACAGGTTTTTCGATGTTCTTGAGCGTTTGTTCACCCACAAATTCGAACTCAAAATCCAGCTTTCTCTCGACTTGATCGAATGCCGTTCCTGAAATTAGCACGCCCCCGGGTTCGGCCAATCCTTCCAGTCTCGCCGCGACATTCACGCCGTCGCCATAGATATCCTGCCCTTCGACAATCACATCGCCAAGGTTTACGCCAACGCGGAATTCGAGCTGTTTTTCCTTCGGCAGTTCGGCGTTGCACTCCGCCATCGTCCGCTGGATTTCGACGGCGCAACCAACCGCGTCGACCACGCTGGAGAATTCTATCAGCGCGCCATCACCCATGAGCTTTACGATGCGCCCTCTATGAGCGGTAATTTTCGGATCGATAAGATTCTCGCGGGTGCTCTTGAGGCGTGCCAGAGTATCCGCCTCGTCAGCCTCCATGAGGCGGCTGAAGCCAACGACGTCGGCGGCGAGAATCGCCGCAAGCCTGCGCTCCATATTTGGGCTCCGGACGTAGGGCACCGGTCGCATCATGATAGAAGGGTATCGCTTCGCAGCCTAGCCCTGTTCAGGTCTGCTTCGGGTCATACTGAGACCCATCTTGCGGGTGGAGCTGAACGTCCGCTTTTCCGATCACCCCGCCGAAAGAAGCCAGTCCGCTATCGGCCAAAAAGGCTGGCGGGCGGCAATGCGCCCCTTCCTGGACATTACCAAAGCAAGATCATGGGGAATTCTGACCCACTTCCCGAACTTCATGGCCTTCGCCTCGCTGGAATGTCTAACGCGACTCCGTCATGATCTCCAGCCCTGTCGAGCGACGCTGCCCCAAGCCCGTGGTGCCGACGCAGGTGATGAGGGCAGGCTAGATCAGTGCAGCGGATCCACCCGGCGACTTTCCTTTTTGCGGCTCGAGCCTTGCGCGACATGGGTGACGGCTTCGTGGCCGTTCTGTTGCCGGTCTATCTCCTCGCATTAGGCTTTGCACCTCTGCAGGTCGGCGTCATCGCGACCGCGTCGCTTCTCGGTTCCGCGCTATTGACCATCGGTTTCGGACTCCTTGGCGCCCGGTACGATCACCGCCAACTCCTGCTTGCCGCCGCAAGTCTGATGGTCGCCACGGGTGCGGCCTTTGCTGTGGTCCACGACTACGCGTTGCTTTTGGTGATCGCGTTCGCAGGCACAATCAACCCGTCGGCCGGCAGCGTCAGCGTCTTCGTGCCCTTGGAGCATGCCGTGCTCACACGTGAGGTCACTGACGCCGCGCGGACTAAGATGTTCGCGCGTTACAGCCTTGTGGGTGCGCTCGCAGGCGCCGTTGGCGCGCTCGCTTCGGCAACACCTGATCTTCTGGCTACAGCCGGCCTCGATCGACTCAGCGGCATCAAGGCGATGTTCGTGCTCTATGCGTTTCTGGGCCTGCTCGGCGGCCTCATCTACGCGCAGATCCCACAGCGCCGTCCAGCGTCGGACTCCGGCACCGCGTCCGCGCTCGGGCCCTCGCGCAATATTGTTTTCAAGCTTGCGGCACTTTTTAGCCTTGATGCTTTCGCCGGCGGCTTTGTCGTCCAGTCGCTGCTTGCCCTATGGCTTTTCGAAAAATTCGACCTGTCGCTCTCGGAAGCCGGCTTTTTCTTCTTCTGGTCGGGCGTACTTTCGGCGTTCTCATTCCCCGTTGCAGCTTGGCTGTCTCGGCACATCGGACTCATCAACACGATGGTGTTCACACATATTCCGTCCAGCCTGGCTCTGATGCTGGCGGCGCTTGCGCCGACGCTCCCTCTGGCGCTCGCTTTGCTGCTGATTCGCGCCGCACTTTCGCAGATGGATGTGCCCACGCGCTCTTCCTACGTGATGGCGGTTGTCACCGAGGTGGAGCGGGCAGCCGCCGCGAGCTTCACATCGGTCCCGCGCAGCCTGGCCGCCGCAGCCAGTCCCGCGCTGGCGGGCGCTCTGTTCGCTGCCTCGTTCCGGGCTTGGCCCCTCCTCATCTGCGGTGCACTGAAGATCGCTTACGATCTGCTGCTGCTGATGCAGTTTCGGCACCTCAAGCCGCCGGAGGAACGGTGATGCAGCCGCACCGGTTTGGGGTGTTTGACCAGGATGGGTCAATCGCGAAGGAAAACGTTGGAAAGGTTGTCGATCACTTCCGGCTGTCGCGGAGCGCGAAATGTCGCCTCGCTTCCTCATGACATTGTCTTCCGGACTTAAACTGACATCATCGGTGTTTGCCGGGGCAGGATCACCCGTTCCTTCGAACGTCTGCTATCGAGCGTGGAAAAGCCGCTGCCGAAGGCCCGCATCGGGTCAGACTCGGACATCACGCCAGCCGACCTAAACGTCTGCTTTAGAGCAATTCCAGGAAAAGTGCCTAGCGGTTTTCCGTCCGGAATTGCGTAAAAACAAATACTTAAAGCGGTTCGGCGGTTCTATCAAAACCTGAACCGCTCTAGCAGGGCGGTTCTTGAAAGCTGCCTGACCGGAATCGGCCCAAATACCGCGCCATCAGAGCGATCGTGGCTGAGCAAAGTGGTGACGCCGGAAATGACCCCTAAGCAGTTGATGAAAACTGTGAGGAAGGCGCACCCGAAGGCTTCAAAGAAGGACATCGCCAGAGCGGCATTCTATCCTCTCATTGCCAACGCTGACCACCTAGACCCTGCCAAGTCGAAGAAGCTTCAGGCATTCGCAATTTCGGAGAGGACACAGCCGAATTGAGTGGTAGGCCTGGCCAGCAATGCAATAGTGGCTCTTCATGATCCGCCCTTGTCGGCCACAGTGCGAGCGAGTCGTCGCAACTGGCGTTTGGTAAGCTTCGGCATCCCGGCACGTGCAGCTTGGGGATGTTCACCCTTGATCTTATTCTTGATTTCACGGATGCCGACTAGGCCGGCCTGGGCAAGGCCAGAGCCAAGCATATCAAGCGCAGTTCGGGGATGTTTCCGGATCAGCACCCCCAATGCCCTCACAGCGGCGGCGCCTTCTACGCGGTGTAAAATCGTGTCCGAATAGGGCTGAAGAAGTCGCCGCTCCACGAATTTCGGCAAGCCGGAGCGAGCGTCCGGAACGCGCCTTGCCTCTAGTGCGTGGCTCGGCGCGCGCGACTGTCCCGGTCCTTGTCTCCACGCGATTTCTGTTCCGGCAGAACTTTGTGTGCGGCTTCCGAAACGACCGCCATCATCGCGGAGGCAGCGCTCTGTACCATATCCGTGGCCAAGCCCGCAGCGCGCGCCGATTTCTTGGCCCCGGTCTTAGCTGCCGATTTTGTGGCGTCGGCGATTTCCCCCCGCTCGCGCACCAAAACAGCCGCAGCGGCACCGGCGCCTGCTGTAATCGCATTGGCCAGCAGGTCTCGGCCAACCGGGCTCGCTAGCATGTTGCGCAAAAGGGTCGATTTCCGCACCGATTTAGGGACCTTGAACCCGCCGATCTTCTTGGGAAGCTTGCGTTTGCTTTTAGCCATGAAACGTTCTCCTTTCGGTTTTGGGGAACGCAAGGAAGCGGATAGGGTTCCGCCCAATTTGATCTCATGCAGGGCGCACGCCCGCTGTGCAGACTGGCCGCGTTCTCATCCAAGCCAGCAAGGCGAGGGCGCGCTTGTGTTTGATAATCCAGCGGTCTTCGTGGCGGTGGATAGGCTCGCCGCACAGGCAGCACGGCGCGATGTTGTGAGCGGTGCATTGCTCGCTGAAGATGGCTTGCCGGCGCTTGGCCGACATGCTGGCGCGGGGAGTGTTCGCGGTCACACGCGGTTCCGATGCTTTATCGCAAAGTTTGCCAATGCGGCGGCAAGCCCCGGCTCCTCGAAATCCCCGATAGGATGCGGGGCAATTCTTAGCCCGCGACACTGTGGGCGTCCCGCCAAATGGCCTGCTCGTTGGAGCACGCTTACGGAAACGCGCTCGACGTCGCCGGTTTCGGCCTCGCCGACGGTCGCCACATCGATGTCAGGGCCGACGTGCCGGAAGCGGACGCGAAATTCCTCGACGCCGTGCGCAAGGCCGCGTACGGACAAAGACCGTGCTCGGACAGGGTGGCGATACCGAACACGCGCTACACTTCCACTTCGATCTCGAGCCACGCCGCAACGGCTCGACTTTCTGCCAATAGACGACGGGACCGCGCCGCGGCAGCTGGTCAGTGCATTGATTATGTCGGCGCGGCTGTGGAACTTCCCTTTCGGCTGCTGAGAAGTGTTAAGTCGATGTGACAGGCTCACTCGGCCGCGTTTTGCGTTCGTTCCGCGATGGCAAACGCCTGCAGCTTCTTCGCCTTGCCGTGGTCCTGATCGGAGTTAGCGATAATCGAAAAGAATGCTGCCCGAGCGATGTCCTTTTTCGACGCGTCCGGGTGCTCTCTCCGTGTCGCCTTGATCAAATGCTTGGGCGTCATGTCCGGCGTTACGATCCGCATCAGAGTGTCGCCGATCGCCTGCAATTCGGTTGCATCCATTGGGAAACACTCCTGTCGTGGCTCGCGCTAGACCAAGTCTAGCAGAGCACCTTTATGAGCTGAAACTAAATTCACGCTACATATGAGCATCGCCAGTGCAAACCGGCCTTCGCCAGAGGGGCGTTAACCGGCCGAGCAGTGCCGCTCCGCAATGGGGCGGAGAGACAGAGAGAAGAAGCCGCGCCGAGAGTTTCAGGCTTCCTTCAAATCTTCGGCTTCGTCTTTGAGCTTGGTCCAGTCGGCACCATGTTTACGCAACAAAGCGCGCGCCTGTTTCGGCGAGACGTCGGTAATTTCAGTCAGGTGCTCTACCTCCAGCTCTTGCCCCTGCACCACGCGGCTCGCCTTCTTCTTTTCTTTCTTTTCTTTGGTAGCCATCTCTGTGTCCTTCTCCTGCATCATCGGATGAACGAGGACTGAGAAGTGTGGTTCCGGCTCGCGCATTGTCGTTCGCCGGCGGCCGCAGTTGGTCGAGGCGAGCGGTTGTTTGTGACAGTTTTATGACCCATCATGCGGTGGGGTCCCTCCGATTACCGTGAAGCGACGCTGCGCGAGGCCATTCATGCAGGAAACGGAACTGAAGCTCGAGCTTTCGCGGTCGGGTGCGGGGTCGCTCCTGAAGAAAAATCCGTTCGGATCCTCGCCCACCATTCTTCAGCAGAGATCCATCTATTTCGACACCCCCGGATGGGATCTGTCCAAGCGCGGCCTGTCGCTTCGCATTCGGCAATCGGGAAATGAACGGATACAAACCGTCAAAGCCGGCGATGGCGCCGCAGCAGGATCGTTCACACGCGCGGAATGGGAGCGACCGGTCGCCGGCAATACGCCGGTAATCGACGATCCGCAGATCCGAGACCTGCTTGCAGGGGCTGGCTCAAAGCTCGCGCCCTTGTTCGAGGTTCATGTCAAACGGCATTCCTGGAATGTGATTGATGACGACGCCACGGTCGAGGTCGCTTTGGATATCGGCAAGGTCGTTGCAGCCGATCGCGAGTCGCCGCTCTGTGAGATCGAGTTGGAAAAGAAGGCGGGCCCACCGAGAGCGCTGTTCGCGCTCGCCCGGAAAGTCGACCTGATCACGCCGGCGCATCTCGGGGTGATGAGCAAAGCGGAACGGGGCTATCGTCTGCTTGGCCCGGCGCCCGGTGCTGCGAAAGCGGCTCCGACCCCGCTCACGTCCGACATGAGCGCAGCAACGGCTTTCGCGTGCATCGCCGCGGCTTGTCTCAGACAGTTTCGTCTCAATGAGGCGGCGCTGGGCTGGTCCGGCGATGCCGAGGCCCTGCACCAGGCTCGGGTGTCGCTGCGACGGTTGCGCTCCCTATTCTCGATCTCCAAGTGCTTGTTCGATGACAGCCGTTTCGACCACCTGCGAGAAGAATTCAAATGGCTTACCTCGGCACTTGGCGATGCGCGCAATATCGACGTGATGATCGACCGTGCTTCGAGCGAGGCTCTTTCAAGCTGCCTTCGTGAAGCACGCGACGAGGCCTATGCGGCGGTCGAAGCATCGCTCTCCTCAACGCGCGCCCGCTCCTTGATGATCGATGCCACCGAGTGGATCTCCATCGAGGGCTGGCGAACCCAATCGGACGAAACGTTGCACGTGCAGTCGTCAACGGATTTCGCCTCGATGGTATTTGATAAATTTCGGAAAAAGGTGGCGAAGGACGGCGACAACCTCATCGATGCCGATGACGAGAGCCGTCATAAAGTGCGCATCGCCGCAAAGAAACTGCGCTATGCGGCGGAGTTCTTCGAGCCGCTTTACAACAACAAGACGGAAGCCAAACGCCATCGACGGTTCATCGAGGCCCTGAAGGACCTGCAGGATAGGCTCGGAAGCCTCAACGATATCGCCACCGCCCCCGATATGCTGGCAGCTCTGGAGCTTTCGGAGGTGGCTGGGGCGAAGGATCTCTACAGCGCCGAAGACAAATCCAAGCTTCTTGAGGACGCCGCGAAAGCGCACCATGCCTTTGTCAACACGAGGCGCTTCTGGCGTTGAGGCCGCATGCGGGGCAATGTCGCGGTCGCCACCTGGCCTGCAAGGATAAGTGCGGCGCACCGCCCGCCGTCATCCAGCGCGCGTGCAAGATGCGTCTCTTATGCTCGGAACGCTCCTTCTGCCCTAGTAGTGGGATGCCACTGCTGGGCAGCGGAGGCGAACAAGATTTCTAGATTGGGCTCCATCATAGGTGGCTGCGAACCGATGGGTTGCGGTGGACAGCGACCCGTTCCGTCGAACGTCTGCTATCGAGCAAGGAAAAGCCGCTGCAGAAGGTCCGCATCGGGTCAACTCACGACGATGCCCACGCCGACCTGAATGCCCGCTCTTGAAGATCCGCAGCCTGAAGCTGCCAGTCCACTGTCGGCCCATAGAATCCCGGTCAGCAATGCGCCTGATGTCCGCCGTTGAGGCAAACCTTTGCCTCCGCCCAGAAGCAGACATCGAGGGTGGCCAGCTGGGAGGTCGCGGTCGCGCCATGAACGGACATCGGCCGTGGCGCTTTAAGCTCGAGTTCGAGCGCCGACGAGTGTGCACCGAGACGTGGTTTGCACGCGGATCGTGCTTTTGGTAGATGTATCGGATACCATGGCTCGCGAGGCCACTGAGACCCGGCACGCGGGGTTAGGCGCGTGGCGTGTGATCTCTGCGAGGAGGAGGCCAAGCGTCTGGACGGCACGATTTTCCACCGAGTCGGTCATATGGTGCTCACGCACTCAGATTTGCGGCGCGAGCAATCGTCCCGAGGCGGGCTCTGAATGCCCCGCTGCAGTGGCTCGCGGGGCGTCTGTGACAGTTTGACCGAAGCCGCCCTTTCGCTCTGGGAGGACTTGATGTCAGCCGACCTTATCGAGCGGAAGCTTGCGGCGATCCTTGCCGCGGATGTCTCTGGCTACAGCCGGATGATGGAGGTGGACGAAGCCGGCACGCTTGCGCGCCTGAAGGTACACATTGGTGAGGTCGTCAGGCCCAGCATCGCGGCGCATCGGGGCAATATCGTCAAGACCACGGGCGACGGCCTGCTCGCCGACTTCGCGAGCGTCGTTGAGGCGGTTGAGAGCGCTGTGGAAATTCAGCGGTCGATGGCAGAGCGGAATACCGGTGAGCCTGAGAACAGCCAAATCCTATACCGCGTCGGGATCAATCTCGGTGACGTCATCTTCGAGGACGGAGACGTCTTCGGCGACGGTGTAAACGTGGCCTCGCGGCTTGAGGGGCTCGCCAAGCCGGGCAGCGTGTGCGTCTCGGACATTGTGCATCAGGCAGTCGCGGATCGGATCAAAGTGCCCTTCCGTGACATGGGCAATCAGCGAGTAAAGAACATCTCCCGACCCATCCGTGTCTGGCAGTGGACGCCCGACGCGGCGCGGCTGACGACGAGACCTGTCGAAGCGGCGCTGCATCAGCGGGTGCAGTTCGCGACGGCGTCGGATGGCGTGCAGATCGCTTGGGCCAGCATTGGCCAGGGAGCGCCGGTGCTGAAGGGTCCGAACTGGCTGAACCATCTTGAGTATGAATGGCACAGTCCCATTTGGCGACCGATTCTCTCGGAGTTCGCGAAGCTCTGCCATCTCGTGAGGTTCGACCAACGCGGAAACGGGCTCTCGGACTGGGAGGTTGAGACGGTATCGGAAGATGCAATGGCCGGCGATATGTCCGCAGTCGCGACCGCTGCACGGCTGGATCGGTTCGCGCTCCTCGGCATCTCGCAAGGCTGCGCCTTTTCTGTGCGTTATGCCGTGGAGCATCCGGAGCAAGTGACATGCCTCATCTTGTTGGGCGGTTTTCTCCGAGGTCGGCTAAAGCGACCGGATCTCGATCAAAGGAAGCTTTATGAAGCCGGGGCGATGATGATCCGCGACGGCTGGGGGTCGCCGAATCCCGTGTTCAGGCACTTTTTTACTTCGACGTTCATCCCCGACGCCCCACAGGAGATTGTGGCGAGCTTTGACGAACTGCAGCGCATTGCCACGAGCCCCGAGGCCGCGATGCGACTCTGGAAAATGAACGCTGAAGTTGACGCGACCGAGTTGGCAAAGAGGGTCCAAGTCCCAACGCTCGTGCTGCACTGCGTAGGCGATCGCATCGCGCCGATCGAGGAGGGCCGCCTGATGGCCAAGCTCATTCCGGGGGCGATGTTTGTCGAACTGCAGGGAAATAACCACGTGCTGATTGAAGGCACGCCCGCCTTCGACCAGTTCTTCGAGGAAGCGGCTGCCTTCCTGGCCATGCACAACCCGGTCGCGTAGCGTTACGACCGGTTTTCCAGATCGCTGAGGCTGGCATTGTGGCACAAAGGGCGGCGACGGAGAAATCGATGGCGTCTGTCGAAATTCGTGACGTCTACAAATCGTTTGGTTCAGTCGAGATCCTGCACGGTGTAAGCATCGACATCGTCGATGGCGAATTCGTTACGCTAGTCGGCCCGTCCGGCTGCGGAAAATCGACACTGCTCAGGATGATAGCCGGCCTTGAGGGCATTTCCCGCGGCGAGATCGGGATCGGCGAGCGCATCGTCAACCATGTCGCGCCAAAAGAGCGTGACATGGCGATGGTGTTCCAGAACTACGCGCTCTATCCGCATATGACCGTCGGCGAAAACATGGGCTTTCGTTGATGCTGAAGAACGCGCCGAAAGCCGAGAGCGAAGCGCGCGTCCAGCGCGCCGCCGAGATTCTGGGCCTAGTGCCGCTCTTGTCGCGCTATCCGCGCCAGCTTTCCGGCGGCCAGCGCCAGCGTGTCGCCATGGGGCGCGCCATCGTGCGCGACCCGCAGGTCTTCCTGTTCGACGAGCCGCTCAGCAATCTGGACGCAAAGTTGCGCGTGCAGATGCGCGCCGAGATCAAGGAGCTGCACCAGCGCCTCAAGACAACCACCATCTATGTCACCCACGACCAAATCGAGGCGATGACCATGGCCGACAAGATCGTCGTCATGCATGACGGCCTCGTCGAGCAGATCGGCCGGCCGCTCGAACTCTACGACCGGCCTCACAACCTCTTCGTCGCCAGTTTCATCGGCTCGCCCGCCATGAACCTGCTGCGCGGCGAAATCGGCGGTGATGGCGCGCCGTCCTTCCAAGGCGCGGGCGGCGTTTCCCTGCCGCTGAACGGCGCGGCCGGCGCTGCCAGGGGCACGCACGTGGTGCTCAGCATCCGGCGGGAGCATCTGAGGCTGTCGGACCTGGGCTTTCCGGTCGAGATCGTCGTCGTCGAGCCGACCGGATCGGAACTCCAGACTATCGGCCGCACGCCGGGCGGGCAGGACATCGTCGCGAATTTCCGCGAGCGTCATTCCTTTGAGCCGGGCGAGACGGTGCGGCTGGCCGCCCGGCCTGATCCATCTATTCAACAAAGAAACCGGACAGCGCCTCACAGGCTGAACCGGACGGACTGCACGAACGAACGAGAAACCCAAGGAGGAAATGACCATGAAGTTCACTAGACGCGATGTGATCCGCACTACTGCTGCCGCTGCGGCGGGCGTGGTGGGTAGCCGGTTCCTCGGCTCCCCCGCCTTCGCCCAGGACGCGACATTCACGCCCGAGGCCGGCGCTGCGCTGAGATTGCTGCGCTGGTCGCCCTTCGTGCAGGGCGACGAGGACCAGTGGCTGGAAAACACCAAGCGCTTTACCGACGCCACCGGCGTGCAGGTCCGCGTCGACAAGGAGAGCTGGGAGGACATCCGCCCGAAGGCCGCGGTCGCGGCCAATGTCGGTTCGGGCCCGGACCTGATGCTCGTCTGGTTCGACGACGCGCATCAATATCCGGACAAGCTGCTCGACGCGCCAACGGCGTTCTTCAGGTATCCGATCTGAAACGCGATATTTGGAGATGAAATCACGGAGGCCAGCTTCTGGCGCAAAGCGGTCGGCACTACCCTGGATGAAAAGGTCGGCTTTGTAGCCCCATCATCCCGAAAGCGGACCTTCCGCTTCCGGCCCACTCCGGTCATTCGACAGACATATCGGGGATGGCCGTTCCTGGCGCTACCTGCTCGTTCCGATCGACGGGACGAATGGCAACATTCCACCATTTCGGACGTTCAGCCGACGAGTTCGCGTCGACGCTGCCTGCGAGGTAGAAATGCGAATGCCAGTCCGATCTGTACGACCACAGCGCCGGCCGCAATCCAAGGCCAAGCTCAGCGATTGTGGGGCGTATGCTTATCTAACAATCAGTCGATCGCTTCGATACCTTGCGCCTTCAAGGCCGGGCGGGTTCCCATCGCGAGCAATCGACACTGGCGTCGAATTGCGTCCCTACTGCACCGTCAGCTCGGCTCGCTCGCCGGCTGTGACGGTCACGGTGCTTTCCTTCGAGCTGTTGTCCAACATCTCCGAGACGACCGCATAGTCGCCGGCCGGCAGCGCCGCCTGGTATTTCTCGTCATAGGCGTAGCCGAGCGATTTGCGGTTGCCGTCGATGTCCTTCTTCGCATCGAAAATCTCGATCTTCGAAGCTCCTGGCGCGGTGATCGCCAGCACGCCGGCATTGATGGCAATCTTCAGATCCTGATGCTCACCGGCCTTGACGCTGAACGGCTGCTCGACGACGGCAAGGTCGACCGTCGCCGTCAGCACATAGTCGTCGGGCGGCAGATCGAACTTGCTGTCAGGGCCATAGGCATAAGCCACCTCTTGCCTCGTTCCGTCGATCTTCTTTTTTGCCTTGAACACCTTGAAGCCGATGCCCGAACCGTCGGCCTTGTCGCCGCCGGCAATGTAGTAGGCGTTGGCAACGACATGGCCGACGCCGACGACGATATCCTTGTCGACGACCTTGCCGGCAGTGAGCGGGATGGTTTCGGTGACCTCGCCCTGCCCGATCCTGACCGTCACTTTCTGATCGCCGGCCGGCAATACGACCTTGGTGTCGCCATAATAGGTCGCGGGCGTATCAACGCCCGGATAGGCGATCACGACAGCCGCACCATCGGCGACATCCGCTCCCTCGCTTGGCCGCGGATGAATGATGAGCGTGCCGGCATTCAGCGTGAGGAGGGGTTTGTAGACCTGGCCCGCCTCGACCGTGATCTTCTGTTCGGTCCCGGCCTCGCCATAGCGTGCGACAATCATGTAGTCGCCCGGCTCCAGATTGCCTTTGTAGGCGCCGTATTCGGTGGTGACGTAGTCGCCGCGCGTGCCGTCGGACTTTGCCTTATGGATCTCCCAGGAATTGCCGTCGGTGACGGGATCGCCGCCCTCGGCGAGCACCACGACGGGCATGAAGTTGAATTCCGGTTTTTCCGGCGCGGCGGCCGGCTGCGGCGCTGGCGCTGGTTCGGGCGCCGGTGCAGGTGCGGCGGCGATGGTTTCGACCAGCGCGTCCTGCAGCGCCTTCTCGTCGGTGGCCTGGATGTATTTGCCGCCGGTGTTGTCGGCGAGGCAAGCAACCTGCTTGCCCTCGTCCGCGGTCAGGCCGAAGCCGACGACGTTTACGGTGAAGTCGACGCCGGCAGCCCTCAGTTCCTTGCCGAGCGCGCAGGGGTCGCCTTTGCAGGTCTCGAGCCCGTCGGTGATCAGGATGACGGTGGCCTTGTCCTCGGTGTATTTCAGCGCCTCGGCCGCCTGCCTGACGGCTGATGTCAGCGGCGTCTTGCCGATGAATTTCAGGCTGTCGGCGGCAGTGGAAACAGTAGCTGCCGAGCCGGCCTGCGGCGGCACGATGAGCTCGATGTCCTCGCAACTGCCCTTCTCGCGATGGCCATAGGCCATGAAGCCGATTTCCTTGTCGGCGGGGACCGATTGCAGCACCGTTCGCAGCGATTCGCGGGCGATTTCGAGCTTGGGCTTGCCGTCGATCTGCGCCCACATCGAACCGGAGGCGTCGAGAATGATGACGACACGGTCGGCGGCAAGCCCGAGCGTCGTCATCCACAACAGTAAAATCGCCGCTGCGATGCTCCGTGCAAGTCCCGCCATGCAAATCTCCCCCCAAGTCAGTCTCTGCCAGCCAGCCCATGCCCGTCCGGGGCGAAGCTATTTGACGCCGCGTCAGGATACAAGCCGGGGCGTCGGGGCACGTGGCGGCGCTGACTGCGCCAAACCGCTCAATATGTCGTGCGCCGCTCTTCGGAAGGCGGCCGGCCAAACTGCAGCCGATAGCTCTGGGCAAAATAGGAGTGCGAGGTGAAGCCGGTGGCGATCGCAACGTCGAGGATCGGCATGTTGGTTTGGCGCAGCAATTCGCGCGCCCGCTCGAGCCTGAGCCGCATGTAATAGCGGCCGGGCGTCACACTGAGGTGACGCAGGAACAGCCGCTCGACCTGGCGCACCGACAGGCCTGCCGACTTGGCGAGCTGCACCGCCGACAGCGGCTCGTCGAGATGATCGGCCATCAGCTCGACGATGCGCCGCAGCTTCTCCGATTTGCCGGTCAGGTCGCGCTCAGGACCGACGCGCTGGCGGTCTCCGGCGGAGCGGATGCGCTCGTGCTGGAACTGGTTGGCGACGCCGTTGGCGAGGCTCGAGCCGAAATCGCCGCGCACGATCTCCAGCATCAGGTCGATGGAGGTGGTGCCGCCGGCGCAGGTGTAGCGCTTGCGATCGATCTCGAAAACGTTGCCAGTGCAGTTGATGTCGGGAAACCGCTCGACGAAGCCGGCGCGGTTTTCCCAGTGGATGGTGCAGCGATAGCCTTCGAGCTGGCCTGCCTCGGCGAGCAGGTAGGAGCCGACCGACAGTGCGCCGAGCGCGTTGCCGCGCCGGCCCCAACTGCGCAGCGCCGCCAGCACCTTGCTCTTGCCGGGAAACTCGGTCGTCAGACCGACCGAGACGAAAAGAATATCGACCGGCGGCAGATCGGCGACAGCGTAGTCGATCTTGAGCGGCAGGCCGTTGGAGGCCATGACGGAATCGCCGTCGGCCGACACCGTCGTCCAGCCATAGAAGTCGTGGCCGAGCAGCCGATTGGCCGACCGGAACGTGTCGATTGCGGCGGCCAGCGAAAACATCGAAAACTTGTCGACCAGCAGGAACCCGAACTGCCGGCCGCCGTGAACGGGATCGTTGGTGACCGGCCGCTCTGAGGGAACAGTGAGGTTCGGCAAAGCTTCAGGCTTTCCAGGTTCAGAAAGACGGCCGTTTCAATCCGGCCGCGAGATAGGCGGAAGCTAGCGTGTTGGCCATCAGCATGGCAATGGTCATCGGTCCGACGCCGCCGGGCACCGGCGTGATGGCGCCAGCCGTCTTCGCCGCTTCCGCATAGGCGACGTCACCGACGAGACGGGTCTTGCCTTCGCCCTTTTCTGGCGCCGCGATGCGGTTGATGCCGACGTCGATGACGGTGGCGCCCGGTTTGACCCAGTCACCCCTGACCATTTCAGGTCTGCCGACAGCGGCAACGAGAATGTCGGCGGTGCGCGCCAGTGCAGCCAGGTCCTTCGTGCGGCTGTGCGCGACGGTGACCGTGCAGTTGGCGGCAAGCAGAAGATTGGCCATCGGTTTGCCGACGATATTGGAGCGGCCGACGACCACCGCATTGAGCCCGGAAAGATCCTTGCCGCGCACACGCTCGATGAGCAGCATCGAGCCGGCCGGCGTGCAAGGCACGAACGCCGTCTCCAGTTCGCCGGTGCCCAGCTTGCCGACATTGATGAAGTGGAAGCCGTCGACATCCTTTTGCGGCGCTATTGCCTGGATGACCTTGCCCGCATCGATATGGCCAGGCAGTGGAAGCTGCACCAGGATGCCGTTGATGCCGGGATCGGCGTTGAGTTCGCCGATGATAGCAAGCAGTTCCTGTTCGGACATCTCGGCCGGCAGCGTGTGCTGGACCGAATGAAATCCGCATTCCTTGGCGGTGCGGGATTTGGAGGCGACGTAAACCTGGCTCGCCGGATCCTCGCCGACGATGACCACGGCGAGACCGGGCTTCTGCGCGCCCTTTTCCATCAATTCGATCGTCAGGGCCTTTACGCGCCGCACCACGCCCTCGGCGACGCTTTTTCCGTCAATCAACTCGGCCATCAACCACCCTCGACATCGTCTGCTTCGGGCGGCATTTTCACGAAAACCCGGCCGGGCAATCCCGTCAAAGCGCCGTCTTATGCCGCTAACTCGAAACCGATGGCTTTTATTCTATTCGGCGCTCAGAAATAGCGTCGCGATCGGCTTTCGCTGAGTTCGCGAACCGCTTCGCGGAATTCGCGCAAGCTGGCTCGGATTTCCTCGATGGAGGCTTGCTGTTCAGCGGCTTTCGCAGCCTGGCTTGCCTCGTCCGACGAGGCTCGCGGATACTGCTGCTGCGGATGAGGCCCGGCATGGGGCGGAACGGGCGGCTGGTATGCGCTGTCTTCAATGGGTGTCCGGCGCCCTTCTGCCCTGCGGCGCGGCCGCGAATCGGCGGTGTCGCGCAGGCTCGCATAAGCGCCGCGCATGGCGCCGAGGCCGACACCGGAAGCAAGCCCCGCCAGCAGGCCGGCAAGCACCGTCATGGCGCGCGACGGTCCGTTCGGCTCGAGCGGGGCGAAGGCCTTGGAGATCACGTTGATGTTGGCAGTATTGATATCCTTCTGCTCGCCGGTCTCCCTGGCGCGCAGAAGGTATTGTTCATAGACGGAGCGTTTGGCGGCAGCCTCGCGCTCCAGTTCGCGCAGCGTGACGAGGTCGCTGTTGACGTCGCCGCTGCGGACCTTCAACTGCGCCAGCCGGGAGGCCAGATCCTGTTCGAGCTGCACGGCGCGCCTCAAGTCGACCTGCAGCGACGAGGCGATGCGGCGCAGTTCCCCGGCGATACGCTCGCGCGATCCGGCAAGCTGGGCATTGAGCGCCTGGAGCTCGGGATGGCGCGGACCGAGCCGGATCGCGGCGCGGTCGGCCTCCTGCTTGAGCGTCGCATATTGCGAGCGCAATTCGCTCATGGTGTTGGAGTTGATCTCCTCCGGCAAGGTGCCGCTCAGAACCGAATTCACGTCGATCGAGCGCGCCGACGCCGCGCGGGCGTTGAGTTCCAGCGTGCGCGCGCGGGCGATGGCCAGCTGCTGGTTGAGCTTGAGCATCTCGTCGTCGCTGATCAGATGGCCTTGCGCGTCGACGAGGTCGTGCGCGGCCCTGAAATCCTCGACCTTGCGCTCGGCCACTTCCACGCTCTTGCGCAGCTCGTCGAGTCTGCCGGTCAGCTCGTTGGTGGCGCGGCCAGCGGTATCGGACTGGATCTGGCCGAAGGTCTGCAGAAAAACGTCCGTCATCGTATTGGCGATGAGCGCCGACTTCTCGCCATTTTGCGTGGTGGCGCTGACGGAGATGACGAAGGTCTTGCCGCCGCGCTCGACCGAAAGGCTCTCCGCCAGATTGGCGACGGCCAGCGCACGGCGGCGGCCCTCACCGGCAGCCGGCCCGTCATTGCGCGACAGCATCGACCGGATGAGCGTCATCATCCCCAGGCCATCGGAACCTTGCCCGTTAAACTCCGGATCATTCACCAGATTGAGCTTGTCCACGACCTTGTTGAGAACGGTGCCGGAGGTGAGCACGCGAACCTGGTTTTCGACAATGGCCAGCGTGGCGTCGGACGCAACCACCGATTGGGTGAGGTCGCGGTCGGTGAGCTTGAGGTCGCGCGGGTCGACGATCAGCTCTGCGGTGGCTTCGTATTTCTTCGGCGTCGACAGCGCGATGGCGACGCCAAGCGTGGCGCCGAGTATCGTCATGGCGACGATCAGCAGCTTCGAGCGGGCAATGCCGCGGACGACCTGCATCGGATCGATCAACGGCTTCCATCTGTCGTACTCCTCGCGGGAGAACCGCTGCTCGTCACCGGCGTATCGAGAATCGAACGCGGCATATCGAGGTTCTTCGCCGGCGGACCGAGGATCGTATCGAGGCTCGAACGCGGTGTCTCGAGGCTCGAACGCGGCGTCTCGGGGACCGAACGCGGCGTGTCGAGGCTCGGCATCGGAACGCCGGTCCTCGGAAACACCGGCTGCACCAGGCTCCTCCCGCTGCCTGGCCTGCGCATCGTCCGCTTCAGCGGCGTCGTCGGCCTCAATCCGGGCAGCCGCCGGTGCATCCTCGGCTTGAAACCGAGTTTCATGGTTTGCCGAAAAGTTTGCCGAAAATTCCGGATTGACCCGGCGTTCCGGGGTCGCAGTGGACTCCGGGATTGCCGAAAATTCCGGATGGGCTCGCCGCTCACGGCGTAAGCGCGCGACACGATGGCGCGTTGCGGCATCCTCGCGCCATGATGCCCGGTCGCCGATCGCAACCAGCGATGGTTCTTCTTCGCCGCGCAATGCCTGGCCGAGCGCCAGCAAGGACCGCTCGCGCTTCCAATCTTCACGGTTTTGCCTGTCGACCATTGTCGTGGAGCTTGCCCTTTGCGGCCTGGACGCGCGGTCAGCCATTCGTTAAACCACGCTAAACAAGCATAGGAAACAAAAGGTTAATTTTGCTGCCCTTGAAGGCCAGGTTTCCCTCTTGGGTTGTGCACTTCCTGAAAGCACCGAAAGGGTCCCAGAACCGCGCGTTAAACTTTCCAGCCTATGTCTACGGCACATGACTGGGACAGGCAACATCCCGCAAAAAAGGAGATCTCTAGCCCGGATCGGCGCTTTCGTGGCCGGCCGACGTGGGGTGGTTCGCGACTACCTTTCGGCGATCAGTGGCGCGGGCGGGCGGCTGGTGTTTTCGCTCGCCTATTTCATCGCGCTGGCCAACACGCTGTCGATCGCCGAATTCGGCATGTTCGCCACCGCTTCGGCGGCCGGCGTGATGGTGTCGCGCATCCTGGCCTTCGGCTTCATCTCGGCGCTTTACCGAACGGCCACTATCCGCCCCAATCTGATCGGCACCTTCACGGCCGGCTTCCTGCTGCTTGCCGCGATATCGCTGCCGTTGCTGGCTGCCGCCTCCTACGGCGTCTACCTGGTCTTCTTTGCCGGCACCGTGCCGCTGTCGGTGTTTGCGGCGATCGTGTTTGCCGAGGCGTTGTTGTGGCGGCCGGTCGAGGTGGCGCTGATCGTCAACAACGGTCTGGGCAAATTCGGCCGCGCCGCCCTGCTGACGATTCTGGCGACGGCCCTGCGGGCGCTCGGCGCCGTGCTGTTCATGTTCGCGGCGCAGCCGACCGTAGCGGTCTGGTCCTGGTATTACATCGGCGCCAACGCCGCCTCGCTGCTCATCGCCTTCGGATTTTTCTATCCGCGCCAGAGGCTGCGGCTGCGGCTGGCGCTCTATCTCAGGCGGCTCGCTGATTCCATCTACGTGGCCGGCGCAGAGGTGCTGTTCTACCTGCAGATGGAGTTCGACAAGCTGCTGGTGCTGGCGATCGGCGGCCCGCACCTCGCCGGCATCTATGCCATCATCATGCGGCTGGTCGACCTGACGGCGATCCCGATCCGCACCTTCTCGATGATGCTGGTGCAGCGCATGATGCGGACGCCGGAACTCTTGTCGCGCCTTTCGGTCAAGAGCGGCATCGAAGGCGGCGTGTTCGCGGTCTCGACACTGGCGCTGGCGGCACTCGGCATCGTGCTGCATTTCTTCCCCAACGCGCTCGGCAGGAATGTTGCGGAGGCCGCCCCTCTGGTGGCGCTGGCGATCTGCGTGCCGGGCCTGCGCAATCTCGTCGAATACCAGGCCGAGCTTCTGTTCGCGCGCGGCCAGACGCTGGTGCGGGCGATCAACCTGGCGCTGCTTGCCGGGATGAAGGCGGTGCTGCTGACATATGTGCTGACCCATATCCTGGGCACGCCCGATCTGGTGCTCTCGCTCAATGTCGTCTTCCTGCTGCTCTATCTCGCCTCAGCGCTGCTCACCTATTCGGCGATGCGCAGGCCGGCGAAGCCGGTCTAGGGGCAAACTCGATCGGCCCGGCTGCCGCCAATAGCCGAGATGGGATGGAAAGTTGCCCTTTCGACACGCAATATCGCTGCATGACCAAGTTCCGTCACCTGAACCCTAACTGAAACGCCGAGCTTAGTGCTCCTGATGTAGAGCTAACCGTCGACGGCGATGCAGTTCAGCTTTCCTTTCGTTTGAACTCATTGACCCATGACGCCGCAGAGGGAGTGATAGCAACACTTCGCTTCTTTGGTAGTCGTTGGCAATGGGACGCCTCAGACGATCGCGCGTGGTTTGCAGGTGAAGGCCGTTACAGCAATCAGGCTCCGAAATGGGGAGCGTTCTACGAGGTGACCGACGACAGCCGGGCAATCGACGATTGGGAGGCTCTGTCGCCAGACAGTCCGAATTCACGGCATTTCTTGTTGTGTTTTCGAGACGAGACCATCGAGGTTGTCGCCCGAGATTGGTCGCTGACTCGAAAAATGCCGGATGTCGGGTAGCGGTGGAATGTTGCCGGATGGCGTGGCCATCGGTATGACTTGATTGCGCCATAATCGGACTTACGCGGCCATCGCTATGGAGGTCGCGTCTCGGACACGTTCCGGACGTATGGTGCCACGGTAGGTCAGCACCCCAGAGATGAACTGTGTCGCGATAGCTCTGGCGTTATTCTCGACCATCACAGATGGATGAACTTCCGCTTGGAGATGCGGCGGAAGCATAGAATACCCGTCTCGACATAGGCCTCCAGTCTCGCCAGCAACCCATAACTAAATTCGATATGGATGGGACGGGTGGTCGTAGCCAAATCCGCCGAGCCTAACCCAGTCATGCTGATGATGACACGGACGCTGGTTAATCTGCTCTTCGATTCGCGATTGCTATGGTAGTAATAGCCTCTCAATGCCGGTGCCGTAAGCTACTCGCTTACGCGTCGCTTTGCGGAATATCCTTAGGGAATCAGACATCAGTGTCGAACGAGATAGGTTTCCATCGTGCCGACGCCTCTCAGTTCCACAGTGCAGCGCGGTTCTAGCTCCCAAGAGGCGTGCAGAGCGCGTCTGGTTGCCTCCGAGATTTGCATGCGGTCGGCTACGCCCTGGGACTCGAGCCGGCTTGCGATGTTCACGGTTTCGCCCCAAACATCATAGACGAACCGATGTCGGCCGATCAGACCGGCGATCACCGGTCCGGTGTGTACGCCGATTCGGACGCGAAAACTATCGCTGCCCGACGCCAAGAGCCTCAACGAGTCCAGCATGGATTTTCCCAGCGCCACGGTCCTGTCGGCGTGATCGGCCGCCGGCTCCGGAAGACCACAAGCGGCCATATACGCGTCTCCGATTGTCTTGATCTTCTCCACGGAATGCTTCTCCGCCAGCGCGTCGAACATGCTGAACATCCGGTCGAGGCGCTTGATAAGGTCGGATGCCGGCAATTTCGCTGCGATAGGCGAGAATCCGACAATATCGGCAAAAAGGATGGTCACTTCCTCGAACCGGTCCGCAATGATCTCCTCGCCCCCTTGCAGCCGCGCAACGATTTGACCGGGCAGGACGGCATGTAGAAGCGAGTCGGCCCGCCGCTTTTCCGCCTCGATCCGCTGAAGATACTGGTGCTCGCGGTCGCGCCAACGCTTCTTCTCCAGACTGGAGTTGATCCGGGCGCGCAGCAGGACCGGATTGAACGGTTTAAGCAAGTAGTCGTCGGCTCCCGCCTCGATGCAGCGGACCACGGCGTCGACTTCGTTCAGCCCCGATATCATAATGACCGGGATGTGCCGCCACCGGCGCTCAGCTTTCAATCGCGAGAGCACCTCGATGCCGTTCATGTCCGGCATCAGTATGTCCAACAGAACAAGGTCGAATTCATATTCCGCAAGGCGAGTCAGCGCGGACAGGCCTGACTCGGCAGTGACTACCTGATGACCGTCGTGCAGCAAGCGGCGCGAGAGAAGATCGCGGTTACTGCCGATGTCGTCGACGACAAGTATTCTACCGTTGCGTCCTGAGAATGCATCGCGCTCCGTCTTGCCCAGCGCCCTTTCGAGCCCTGCTGCATCGATCTCTGCCTGATCCGTCGTCCACAGCCCTTCGTTGTCGCTGGCGCGCGATAGGCCGGCAATTGCATCGACATGCGCCAACAGCTCGGCCGCAGCCGCGAGCATCACCCTGACATCTTCGTCCAATGCGTGTTCGTGCAATTCTTCGGCTTCTTCAAGGATCATTTCGGAGTAGCCGATAATCGCGTTGAGTGGTGTTCGCAAATCGTGGCGCAGTTTCGCCTCGATCTCGCGCCCTGCATGGTCCGGATAGTCGGCTTTGCCATGGATCAAGCTGTCGATGAGGCTGTTCAATTGCCGGGCAGCGGCGCCGACCCTCTCAAGATCTGGAGTGATGTGCACCAGACTGTGGTTCTGCACCTGTTCTAGCAGCAGTTCCTGAAATCCCGAGATTGCCCGTGCTGGTCCAGCAAGCGTCTGCGCCAGATGGGCGGCTATTGCGTGGCGTTGGAACTCGTTGGCAGTCATGTCTCCAATCCGCCGACTCGGCGGCTCACGGATTTGCGGCAAGCAATTGTTCGATTTTCTGGACAAGCCTCGGCAGGTCCACCGGCTTGCTGTCGTAGTCATCGCAGCCGGCCTCAAGCGCCAATTCCCGATCGCTGGTCATAGCATGCGCAGAAAGCGCGATTATAGGGATCCCCGAGGTGGCCGGATCAGCCTTGATCCGCCGTGTCGCCTCCCATCCGTCCATCACGGGCAGGCTCATATCCATAAGGATCAGATCCGGTCTTTCCGAAATGGTTAGTTCCACGCCGGATTGTCCGTTTTCCGCAATAAGCACTTCGAACCCACGCCGCGACAACCGCCGCGAGAGCATGTCGCGATTCATTTCGTTGTCTTCCACCAGAAGGATTCTCGTCATCTTCGGCCTCTTCTAACGATGGGTCAACGAACTGAGATGCCGGGCCAACCTACTCGGCCGCGGAAATCTGGCGTTCGAGCGCCTTGACCAATTGAGACCTGCTGTTCGCGCCCTTGGTCACAACGGCAACCGCCCTATCGCGGAGCCATTCGAGCTCGTTCATCGACAGATCTTTCGAGGTAACTACGACCACCGGAATGTTCTGCAGTTCGGGCGTCTGCTGCATTTCACTCAATGTCTGAAACCCGTCCATTTCGGGCATCAGCAGATCAAGCACCACCAGGCGCGGCAACAACCGTTTCATCAGGCCAAGGCCGCGCACGCCGTCGCTTGCCTCGTGAACCCGCCAATCCTTTTTGATCAGGATACGCCGAAGGAAATCGCGGGAGGCTTGGTCGTCATCAATTACAAGCACATCGCGGTTGCCACCGCCGCAAGCCTCAATTGTTTGAATCAGCTTCTCGGTGTCGATCGGCTTCGTCAGGTATTCAACCGCCCCGAGTGAGAGGCCGAGTTCGCGATCTGCAAGTATAGTCGCAAGGATCACAGGAATCTCGCAAAGCTCCCTATCGTTCTTCAGAGATCGCAGCACTGACCAGCCGTCCTGATGCGGCATGATGATGTCGAGAATGATCGCCGCGGGGCGATGCGCTCGAGCAGCGGCTATTCCTTCCTCGCCGCTTGCTGCTTCGAACGATGCCAGTCCCGCCTCCGCCAAAGCGCTGGCGATGACGGTTCGGGCGGCTGGTTCATCATCTATGATCAGAACCGCCTTGTCTCGTGGCGGCAACGGCACAGCTTCGGAGGGGTGTTGCTCGCTAGATTCTTTTTTGAACTCGGCTGGAATCTCCATTGTGAAGGTCGAGCCTTTTCCGAGTTCGCTCTCGACCTTTACAACGCCTCCGATCATTCGGCTAAAACTCCGGGTTATACTGAGGCCAAGCCCCGTTCCGCCATAGTTGCGAGTGGTGGATGCGTCCGCCTGCGTAAAAGCGTCGAAGAGCCGTTCCTGCTGCTCCGACGTCATCCCGATCCCGGTGTCGGACACTTTGAATATCAGCCAATCGCCGTTTGGTCGCCTGTCGCGACGCACCGCGAGTGTTACTCGACCCCCTTCGGTAAACTTGGCGGCGTTGCTGAGCAGGTTAAACAGGTTCTGACGCAACTTCGTCTGGTCCGAATGCATTTTCCCGAGGTCGTCCTCGAGGTCCAGTACGAAACCGTTTCGGTTTTTCGCCATCAGAGGCGCGACTGTGGCCCGGACGTCGCGCATCAAATCGGCGACGTCGAACGTTTCTAAGAAAATTTCCATCTTGTTCGCCTCGATCTTCGATAAGTCGAGGATGTCGTTGATGAGCGCCAGGAGATGGCGACCAGCCGCGGCGATCTTCTCCAGTTCCGGAACGAATTCCACCATGTGATGGTCGCTCGCATCTTCGATCAGCATCTCGCTGTAGCCAATAATCGCGTTCAGCGGCGTACGCAGTTCGTGGCTGACGGATGCGACGAAGCGGCTCTTGGCTTCATTCGTCGATTCAGCACGGCTCTTGGCGCGCTCGAGTTCGTCTTGTCTCTGTTTCAATTCCGTGATGTCGGTGTAAACGGCGACCGCGCCGCCGTCAGGCGTTTTTCGCCTGCTTACGCGAACCCATCTGTCGCCGAAGCGATCCTCACCGACGAAGCCCGCCGGGTCCTTGTGAATGTGTAACCGCTGGGCAATCCACTCCTCCGGCGACGCGCCCGCAAGGTCGACTTGCCCGCCCGCCAGGCGTTGCTCCAAGATTTCTTGGAAGCTTTGCCCAGGAAGAGAAGCTCGCGCATGGTCAGGGAAGAATTCGCAAAATTTGCTGTTGGCCAGGATGACCCTGTCCTGCGGATCGAATAGGACAAATCCGTCAGAAATTGCCTCAAGCGCCGCTGCGATCGTCCGTCTTTGCTGCTCCGCCTCGTCTTCCAGTCGTTTCTTTTCAATCGCGCCCGCGCGAAAAAGTCGAAGCGTCCGCGACATTGCGCCGAGTTCGTCGCCTCCCTCAATCGGTATTTCAATATCGTAGCGTCCTTGCGTCAGTTCGCCGATGACCCGGTTCAGCCGCCGTAACGGGCCAATGATCGAGCGAAGAACAAGGATTGTAAGAAGCGACCCAATCAACAGCACGATGACCACCAGAATGGCAGCGGTAGTCGCGGTTTTCTGGGCTAGCCTTACAGCCTCGTTGCGAGCAGCTTCTGCCTCGGCGCTCACTTGCTCGACAAGTTTGTTAAGGGCGGCATCGACATTCGTGCTGTGGGTTCGCGCCTCGGCCAGGAGAGCGTTTCCAATGATGCGGTTATCCCGAGTATAGCTGTCCGCCGCGTCTAGTGCCCTTTTGACGTAGTCATCGATCTCGACACGGATTTCCCTCACTGCATCGGGGGATGATTTCGAAAGGCCGTCCAATTGGTCCAGCAGTCGCTCACGCGCCTGCTCGGCACTCCGCTGGGAGTTCATTAGCAAGCTGACCGACAAATCGGTGAGCCAGTATCGCAATTCGCCAAAGGTCACGTGCGCCGCAGCCGCAGTCGCCGCGAGATCGAACAATGCCTTAGTGTCTGCGGTGCGGTCGGCACTGCGATAAAGCGCTTGCGTGAGAAGGATGGAAGATACGATGAGACTGACGAGGCCGGCCGCTGTCAGTGCAGCTACGCGGGCCGCGATCGGCAGACTGGCAAGGCGACGTCCCAGGGATTTCGACGGCGCCGGTATGGCTTCCACCTCGTGGGGTGTCTGTTCCAGGACGCTCATTTGAACAAGACGATGCTGATTGCGCCCCCCAGATCGCCGGCTTTTCCGCCCTCCTTGGGATATCCAGTTATGTCGATCTCGCCCTTCGGCTCGCCGTGGCAGGAAAGGCACGACTCCGTATAGTATTCGGGCAGGAGCATTCGAAATGCCGGGCGTCCCTCCACCTCCGTCACATCCGTGTAGGCTTCGCCTTTTGCTCTCTTCGGATCTGAAAAGACGCTTACGATGATGCTGGCTTCCCAAGCGTCCGGAAGAGATTTGCGGTTGCGCACGAGTTGCTCGGGCGCAGTCACGCGCACCAGAGCTTCGTTGCCAACCTTGGCGGCGAATTTCTCATTCAACAGACGCGCGAAAACGGCCGGCACGAAGCCCTTGAACCCGATCCCAGCGCGGTTGATGTCATCTTGCTGCTCGTCCACCACCTCCCGCATAGCCCCAATCTGGGCCTGAAGCAGACGCCGGTCGCGATTGGTCAATTCGCCGGAAAACGGGTCCTGGCCGGTGTTTTTTGAGTAAACGGCGATGGCCTCGCTCGCAAACCGCTCGCTGTCGAGGTGCTTGTCGCCAAGTGCGGGATCGTTGATTAGTGTCTGATAGTTGGAGACAACGCTTCGCCCAGCGCGAAGCAATTCCGCAATGCGGATTCCCATCGCGACATCTTCAGTATCTCCCGCTCCCATGGCAGCCGGCGCGAGGAACGCGCAACCGACAAGAGCAACGCCAATGCTTCTCCGCGTCAAGGTTGACAGGTCGAACATCTCCGTTCCCGTCGAAGGAAGCCAAACAAAAAGTATAGCACGACGCAGGCCGATAGCGTAGCGACAAACGCCCATGCGCAAGCGGTGAGAGAAGGAACGAAGCATCCGCCGCCCGCTCCGAAGCGGCCCTGGCCCGCAAACCCGTTTTTGCCGATCGTCTCTTGACCACCCTGGGTGGAGCACCGAGAGGTTAGCGGTGGATTTGTCAAGCTTGCCGTTAAAATATAGCTTGCTAAAGCTAGAAAATTAGCTTTGAAATATATATTCGTTGTGTTCGAGCGCGACCTCACGCACCGTAAACTTAGCATAGCAATTGTTTGTAGAAGAAGATGATGGTTCTGGCCTTATGTTGTCGGCCGGCACAACTTATGCATGTCAACTTGATCGCTTGATGAACCATCATCGCTGAAAGGAAACAGAACTATGTAACGAAAAACAATCAGCATTTAACCCTCGCCGGCGCGGTTGCAGCCGCCGTGATGCGCCCAGCCGGACGAGACCGATAAGTTCGGAATTGAGACGAGTCAGATGCGACGTAACCGGTCCTCCTCGCGGTGAATACCGCCAGTGCCGTTCCGTGCCGTGTGTTCGAGCAGATGATTAAGGAATGACTTCGATGTGGACAAGTTTTCATAATGGCACCATTGGCTACATTCGCGGATGGTTCCGCCTTCGCGCCGAGCGAAAAGCTATGTGGATGATAACGGACGGGTTGAGCCGGTCACCGGATGACATTCTTAACGACATTGGTATCTCACGCGACGAAATCACGTGCGCTTTGTCAAAGCGTCCCAATCCGAGTTCCGGGTCGGGGCGGAATGCGGCCGGCCCATGATTTGTCCAGCCCACAGTATCTGCCATGTCGCATGCCAAGGTCTCATTGTCCCCGCGGCGGCGAGTCGAACTGATCCCGAGTGATCACGGCGCTGGCCGATCGTTACCTGCTCGGAGATCGTGATTCAGTGGCTCGTCGCTTCACGACTGCGCAACAATGACAGCATTCACCCCCTGTGCGGACGTTGAAGCGCGATGTCAGGAAGGTCGTTAACGGGTCAGATCGCGTCATGCGACGCCCCAACTAAACATCCGCAAGGGATTGAACCCGGTCGTTCAGAGTGATTGGCTTTAACCCAGCACTAATCCAGCCCGATCAGGCGGCGGATGCGGCCGACATCGGTGCCGATGAAGGACTGCATGCCGATGGCCACCTGTTGCGGCGCCATGGCGGCGACGAAACGGCGGAACTCGTCATCCGACAGCGCCTCGCCGGTCCAGTGGACGCGGCAGAACTCCTCCGCGCCATGGAAATGGCCGGCGCCGCCGAGCACCTCGTCGACATAGCGGCCGTAGATCATGCATTCGGAGAATTTGCGCGCCGCGCCGACCACCTCGACCCAGTTGCGGCCATGGTTCTTCTCGATCCGCGCGCACAGCGCCGTCACGGTCTGGCGGCGCCAGGCAATCAGCGTCGAAATGTAATCGTGGGTCGAAACCTCCGATGGTTCGATGCCGAGCGCCGAGCCGGCATTGCGCGACCAGATCCGGTGTTCCTCATGGCCTTCATCCGAAAGCACGCCGTCGCGGCGGAACAGCCGCACCTTGCCGTCGCGCCAGAAGGCGCTGCAGTCGAAAGGTTTTAGGAACGCCACGTCGGAATCGCAGAAGATCAGCACGTCTTCGCCGGCGTGCGCCGATATCGCGATGCGGCGAAGCTGCTGCACGTGCCAGCCGCGCAGCGGCATGGTCTTCAGGCTGAGCCAGATGCGCCGGCGGAACAGGCTGAGCGGATCGTCGAAGGCATGCAGCCAGCGCGGCAACAGGTCCCGCTCGTCGACGATGGTGCGGCGATTGTTCTCCAGCTGACGAAACAGCGGCACGTCGCTATGCTCGACAAGAATATAGTGGTGCGCCACGCCGGAAACGTAGCGGTCGAGGGTGTCGCACAGCAGGCGGCAGCGCTCCAGATCCGGCGCATAGCTTGCCGTCACGACCGCCGCCGTCGGCGTCCGGCGAAGGAAATCGGCCTCGCTATCAGGGCTCGGCACGAACCGGTTGTTCAACAGCTCGCTCCGGGATCTGCTCCAAGGCGAGTTTTGGCAGGAGCGGGCCTGCGCAAGAACTTCTGGCCGATGACGCGCCACAGGAACAGGGGATTGCCGACCACATAGCGCCGCCAGAGGCGGCCCGGTTCGATCCACAACCGAAACAGCCATTCGAGCCTGAGCCGGCGCATCCACAGCGGCGCCCGCGGCACCGTGCCGCTCAGGAAGTCGAGCAGCGCGCCGACGGCGATCGGCAGCGTGCAGTGGCGCGCGTCGATGTGGCGCGCGATCCATAATTCCTGGCGCGGCACGCCCATGGCGACAAGCAGCACGTCCGGCCGCAACCTGGCGATGCGATCGACGATTGCCGGCTCCTCGGCGGGAGAGAAATAGCCGTCATGGATGACGACGAACCGGTGCTGCAACGCGAGCGCTGCCAGCTTCTTCGACGCCGCCTCGGCGTTTACCCGGGTTGCGCCGAGCAGCCCCACGGTCAGCGGCCTGGCGGACGCCTGCAGGAAGGCAGGGATGAAATCGGTGCCGTTGAGATTATCCGGAAACGGCGCCCCATAAAGCAGTTTCGCCGCCAGATCGACGCCGACGCCGTCCGGCAGGATGAGAAAATCGTCGAGCGCCTCCGCAACGACAGGGTCGGTATAGGCGACATTGGCGTTGTGAGCGTTGAGAAAGGTGACCTGGGTGAAGCGCCGCTCTGCAATCAACCGGGTCAGCAGCGCGACCGCATCGTCCCAGCGGATGGCAAGGACCGAGATGCCCAGGATCGATCTCAAGCTGTCGGCCCCGAAAGCGGCGCCGGTGTTGTGCATATTCATGCGAACACCTCCTGGCCGACGGGCCCGAGCTTGTGCAGGCCGAGCCTGATCGCGGCATCGAGCGCCTTCAGCTGCCGGCGGTGGAAAGCGCTGCCGTCGACATCCCTGACATCGGCTGCTGCTGTTTCCAGGGCGCCGGCGAAGGCGATCGGGTCATCGGTCACCACGCAATTGACCGGGCGATGGTCGATGCCGCGCAGCGAATGGCTGGTGGCGACAGAGGGCAGGCCAAGCTCGAAGGTTTCGATGGTCTTGAGCTGCACGCCGCTGCCGGAGGTGCTGATCAGCGGGATGACGGCGGCGCTGCGCACGAAAGCCTGCGCGTCCGGCACGCGGCCGACGAACTCGACGCCGGGATGCGCCGACTTGACGCCCGACGGCATGCCGCCGGCAATCCTGACCCGGAAATCGGGCCTGAGATGCGGCACCACCTTTTCCAGGAACCAGTCGAGGCCGATGCGGTTCGGCTGCCAGGTCCAGGTGCCGATCAGCGCCGCGTCGCAGTCGATGCGGCGCGGGGTTTTTTGCACGGGCGGCTCGGCGCAAGTCACCAGCGGCAGCACCGCCGAACGGTCGTCGGAAGCGACGCCGAGTGCTGAGCGATCTTCTTCGGCCAGCGTGAAGGCGAAGCGTGCCCGGCGGCATAGCCGTTCTTCCACAAGCTTGAGCAGCCTTGCCTCACGGCGAAACAGCAGGCGCTGGAAAAGACCGTCGGCGGCAACGGCGTTCTCCTGCGCCGAACGATGCTCGACATTGTGGGCGACGAAGATCGACGCTCGGTCGCTGAAAAGCCTTTCGAAGGCGCCGGCGAACTGCACGGAATTCAAGACGTAGCCGTCGAAAGGGCCGGTGCGTTCGACGGCGGCGCGGACCTCGCTGTCGTTGGCCACGCGCAGCTTGACTGACGCGAAAGTGAGGCCGGAGAGCATCGCCCTTGCAACCCAGGCGAGCTTTTGCAGCGATGAGGCGGTTTCGGTGCGCACATCGACGGCGCCGAGCACGATGGTGTTTTGCTGATCGCTCGCAGGCCTGCCCGGCCAAGTGAAGCCGATGACCGTGACGCGCGCGCCGGCGCGCCGCAACGCGGCGATGATCGCGGCATTGGCGATCTCGTAGCCCGAGGCAAGGGCTCCGTCGGGCACGATCGATGTGGCGAACAGCAGATGCATCTCACCTATCCTGAGCGGATACAGCTAACAACGCGCGGTGAAGCCTTGATTAAGTGAAGCTATTTGGTGGCCCGGCGTTGCCGATTTGCGGGCTTGTCCGCGAAGGTGATTAACGAAACGTTATCGTCGCGATGCTATCGAGAGCCAAACTCACCATCCCGGGCTGGACACGGATGATCCCTTTGCCATTGGACGGTTCGGTATCGATCGCAGGGCGGTCGCCGGGACTTGTCGCCGCTGCCGTCGAGGCGGTCGTTACGCTGCCGACCTTCAAACGGCCCGAGCACCTGCTGGCGACGCTTGCATCGCTCAAGGCCCAGGAAACCGGCAGGCGCTTCGCAATCATCGTCATCGAGAACGAAGCCGACGCGCGCGCCGGCGCCAAGGCGGCGCTGCCGCTGTTCGAGCGCGGCGACATTCCGGGCATGGTGATCGTCGCGCATGAGCGCGGCAATTGCAGCGCCTACAATGCCGGCTGGCAGACGGCGATCCTGCACTTTCCCGGCCTCAGCCACCTGCTGGTCATCGACGACGACGAGATCGCCGATCCGCAGTGGCTCGAGCGCATGTGCAAGGCGGCCGAGACGCTCGGCGCCGACATTGTCGGGGGCCCGCAAATGCCGGTGTTTGCCGACGCAGCCCATGCCAGATGGGCCGAGCACCCGGTCTTTGCGCCACCCTACCGGCAGACCGGGCGGGTGCCCGCGCTGTTTTCCTCCGGCAACCTGCTGGTTGGGCGCAACGTGCTCACCGCCATGGGGCCGCCGTTTCTCGACCTGAAATTCAACTTCATGGGCGGCGGCGATTCCGATTTCCTAAGCCGGGCGGCACAAAGAGGTTTTGTGCTTGGCTGGTGCGCCGAGGCGCAAGTGCATGAAACAGTTCCGGCCCGACGCGTCGAGGCCGACTGGATCCGTGCCCGCAGCCTGCGCAACGGCGTCATCTCGACATTGGTCGAGAAGAAGAAACGGGCCGGCATGCCGTTCGCCGGCATCAGGGTTTTTTTGAAGAGCCTGGCGCTGCTTGCCGTCTCACCGTTTCGCGGCGCGGCCAGGCTGGCGCGGACGGGGTCATTGGCGACAGCCTTGTACCCAATCCATGTCGCTGTCGGCCGCGTGCTTGCCGAATTCGGATACGCCAATGAGCAATACCGACAGCCTGAGAAGAACTGAACGCGCGCCGCTCAGCGCGGCCTTCACACGCGACGGCGTCGCGACCGCGATCGCCGCGCTGCTGTTCACCGTCATCCTGGTGTCGTTCCGTCCGTTCCAGCCGGCCGGCGCCGAGATGACCGGCGACGGCGGCGACATCGTCAACCAGCTCGGCTTCGGCTCGCTTGGCGCGATCTCGGTCTTCTCGCTCATAGCTTTCGCCGACCCGCGCGTGGTGCGTTCGATGCTCAGCCCTTGCTGGCTTCTGATGCTGGCTTTCCTGATGCTTTCGGTGGTGATGGCAACCGATCCGCCGTCGGCAATGCGCGCCGCTTTCTTCACGCTGATCGGCATTTTGACGATGGCGACGATCCTGGCGCTTCCGCGCGACGCCGAAGCCTTCTCGAAAGTCATTATCTTCACCATCGTCGTCGTCATGGGCCTGTCCTATATCGGGCTCATCGTCTTTCCAAACGAGGCGCTGCACACCACCGCATCGCTGGAGCCGGAACATGCCGGCCTGTGGCGCGGCGTGTTCACCCACAAGAACATCGCCGGGCCTGTCATGGCCTGCTTCAGCTTCGCCGGGCTGTACCTCTACCGGCGCGGACAGCGGCTCTGGGGCGCATCGATCTTTTGCGCGGCGATGATCTTCATGCTGCACACCGGTTCCAAGACGACGGCCGGACTGGTGCCGTTTTCGATCCTGATCGTCGTGCTGCCGAGCCTGATCGGCATGCGGCTCGGGACGCCGATCCTGTTCGCGCTGGCCATCATCGCCGCGGCGATCGGCACGCTGGGCATCGTCTTCCTGCCGCCGGTGAAGCATCTAACGGCACTCTATTTCCCCGACCTGACCTACACCGGGCGCACGACGCTGTGGGAGTTCGCCGGCGAGATGCTGACCAAGCGGCCGTGGACCGGCTATGGCTTCGAGAGCTTCTGGGGCACGCCGCTGCTGTTGAACCAGGACCAGCCTTTCGACCGGGCCTGGGACATCCGAACCATCGTGCACGGCCATAACGGCTACCTCGACATCGCGGTGCTGATGGGCATCCCGGCGCTGTGCGTGGCGATCTACACGTTCCTGATCGCGCCGCTGCGCGATTACATGCGCATCCCTTTGCGCAAGGAGAACATCTTTCTCGGCGACTTCTTCATGATGGTGGTGCTGTTCGCGGCGCTGAACGCCTTCCTCGAAAGCTTCTTCTTCCATCGCGCCGATCCGGTTTGGCTGTTCTTCGCGTTCGCCATGTTCGGCCTCAGGCAGGTGTCGCTGCGGCCGATGGCGGTTCGTGGTCCGTCCTGATCCTCCGTCCCAACAGGGCTTTCCCGCATGGTCGCAAGCGTCTATGGGAAGTCATCTTGTTGTTTGAGCATCGGATTTACCCAAGACCGGTACCCATTTTTGGGTCCGATGCTTATTGTTGAGCATCGGATTGTCCCAAGACCGGAACCACTTTTGGGTCCGATGCTAATTGTTTGAGCATCGGATTGTCCCAAAACCGGTACCCACTTTTGGGTCCGATGCTCTAGCGGAGGTTTTCTATGACGATCAGGCTTGTTCTCGCCGGTTGCGGCAATATGGGCTACGCCATGCTCTCGGGCTGGCTGAAATCGGGCAAGCTCCCCCCGGCGGCGGTTTTCGTTGTCGAGCCCAATGCCGATCTGCGCAAGCGCGCCGAAGCGCTGGGCTGCAGTGCTGCCGCGGACGCCGGCGGCATTCCAGCGGACGCGGTGCCGGCCCTCGTCGTCATTGCGGTGAAGCCGCAAGTGATCCGCGACGTCACTGCCGCCTACAAGCGCTTCAATGACGGCCGCACCACCTTCCTCAGCATCGCCGCCGGAACGCCGGTCGCCACTTTCGAGGCCATTCTGGGCGATCGCGCGCCGATCGTGCGTTGCATGCCCAACACGCCGGCGGCGATCGGCAAGGGCATGATGGTGGTGTTTTCCAACCGGCTGGTCTCGATCGATACGAAGCGTTTCGTTGCCGATCTGCTTTCGGCGAGCGGCGAAGTGACAGATATCGACGACGAGGGCCTGATGGACGCGGTGACTGCGGTGTCAGGGTCTGGCCCGGCCTATGTCTTCCATTTCATCGAAGCACTGACCGTGGCTGCCGAGAAGGCCGGATTGCCAGCCAAAACCGCCAGGCTGCTGGCCGTGCAGACGGTCTATGGCGCCGCCTCGCTCGCCGCCGAAAGCGGCGAAGATGCGGGCGTGCTGCGCCAGCAGGTGACCAGCCCCAACGGCACAACGGCCGCCGCACTTGCCGTGCTGATGGGCGAGGACCGGCTGACAAAACTGCTCACCGAAGCGGTGGAAGCTGCACGGCTGCGATCGATCGAGTTGGGAAAGTAGTAGCGGACTGCGGGCCAGGTGTGGATATTCAGCCGGCGGTCGATCGACCCGGGTGAGGTGCTGCCTGCTGTTCAGCGCAGCAGCGCTTAAAGGTCACAGAATCTTGGTATTCAAACGCTGCAACGCTCAGAGGTAACGGCATGGATCCTAGGGTCCATGCCGTTACAGTGGCCAGAAGTGCGGCGATCCAGCGGTCTCAACAGATCGGGCCGCATCGCCGCTTCGATATAGTCGCTCCACTCGCCGGATGTCCCCACAACCCGTCGATCTCATCCTTGTTGCAGGCCGGCCGTCCCTGCCCGGTCCGCTTTCCCGCTTCAATTCGGATTCACGCCTCTCGATCATTATCCTGATCTCCATACAGCATCTCGTCCTGCAGCCGGCGCAAGGCGAACAGCCTGGTGGTCGGGTCGGGCGCGGCATTGGCTGATGTCAGCAGTTCGCCCTTGTGGACCGGCCTCCGCACCTTGCCGCCTTCGAGCAGGCCGACGGGCACGGCGCGGTTGGCGCGGGCCTCTTCGACAGTCATGGTCCAGGAGCGGTAGCAGGTCTCGCCGATGGCGTCGAAAATCTCTCCTGCCGCCAGATCGCGCTTGGCCACGGCGCAGACTTCGGCAACCGGCCTCGGCAGCGGCACCATGTCCGGCTTGCCATAGAGCGCGATGCGCGCGGCGGTGAGCGGCACTTCCAGCGAGGTCAGATGATAGGGCCGGAAGAAGCTGTAATAGGGTCCATGGCCGATATGCAGGTCGTCCATGCGCTCGATGATGCGCGGATGCGTGGCCTCGACGATCACGAACACGCCGGGCGCCACGCCTTTGCCGATGGTGTAGTCGACGACGCCCTTCCTCGACAGGATGCCGCCGTCGGCGCGCGGGATGAGCACCTTGGCCAATTCATCCCGGTCGGCCTTGGGACCGTGCATGCCGGCAATGTCGGGCACCAGCCCGGTGGCGTTGGCGATGGCGCACATCTCGACCATGGTCTTCGAGCCGTCGACGAACTCGACCAGCATGCGCGGGTTCATGTTGCGGCGCAGCGCTTCCGCGCGATAGTCGTCGGGAACCGCGTCATGGTCGAGCGGGTTGTTCTTGCCCTTGCCGGCCGAGACGATGGTGTAGCCGAGCGCGGAGGCGAACTCGATCAGCTCCATGCAGCTCGACGGCTCGTCGCCGGCGCCGACCGAATAGACGACGCCGAGCCGATCGGCCTGCTGCTTCAGATAGCAGCCGATGGTGACGTCGGCCTCGACATTCATCATCACCAGATGCTTGCCGTGCTCCATCGCCATCAGGTCGAAATCGGCGGCGACGCCGGGCTTGCCGGTGGCGTCGATGACGACGTCGATCAGCGGATTGGTGACCAGCATCTCGTTCGAGGTGATGGCTATTTTTCCGCTCTCTATCGCCTCGCTGAGCTTCGACGGCGTATCGGCCTCGCGTGCCATCGCCTCATCGCCATAGGCGATGCGGACGGCATCACGCGCCGTGTGCGGGCGGCGGGTCGAGACGGCGCACACCGAAATGCCCGGCATCAGCATGCCTTGCGTCACCAGGTCGGTACCCATCTCGCCGGAGCCGATGATGCCGATGCGCACCGGTCGGCCTTCCGCGGCGCGCTTGGCGAGATCGCGGGCCAGCCCGGTCAAGGCGACATTGGTCATGCGCAAGTCCACTGCTTTTGATTTGAAGGGGGAATAGCAGGGAATGGTAGTCTTTTGCCAACAAAACCGGCCGCCGTCGGCAATTTCTTGTGGCTGGCTTTCACACCGCGAGCGGATAGTGTTCAGCCCAGATAGTGTCCAGCGACGCGGAGACCGTGCCTGTCCGGCCGACGCGCGGACAGGCTTTCAGGGGAGGTTGAGATGACAAATGAATTCACGCCGAAATTCGATCTGGCTGACAAGGTCGTGCTGGTCACCGGCGCCTCCCGCGGCATCGGACGTGCTTGCGCGCTCGCCTGCGCCGGCTCCGGGGCCAACGTCATCGTCGGCGTGCGCAACACAGCCGACGGCGCGGATCTGACCGCCGAGATCGAGCGCACAGGCCGGCGCGCGCTGGCGCTGCAGATGGACCTCACCGATCTGGCGACGGTGCGAAAAGCTGTCGCCGACGCCAACGCCGCCTTCGGCCGCATCGACGTGCTGGTCAACAATGTCGGGCTCGGGCCCGAAAACCTCGCGGAGAATGTGACCGAAGCGGATTTCGACCTCACCGTGAACGTCAACCTCAAGGGGACGTTCTTCACCACCCAGGCGGTCGGACGGCTGATGATAGCGGCAAAATCCGGGCGCATCATCAACATCAGCTCGCAAGCCGGCACGGTGACGCTGAAGGGCGAAGCCATCTACTGCATGACCAAGGCGGCGATAAACCACCTCACCCGCTGCCTCGCGGCCGAATGGGCGCAGCACAAGATCACCGTCAACAGCGTCGCGCCGACCTTCATCTGGACCGACGGAACACGGCCCTCGCTCGCCGATCCGGACTTTCATGCCCATGTGCTCGGGCACATCCCGCTCGGCCGCATCGGCGACCCGATCGACGTCGCGGGCACCGTGGTGTTCCTCGCCTCCCCGGCCGCGTCGTTGATCACCGGCGCCAACATACTGGTCGATGGCGGCTGGTCGGTGGCGTGAGCGAATGGGTCGGCTCCGCGCTAGCCCCGACTAGCTCGCCACAGGCATGCCGTCAGAGCGCCGGCAAGCGGCCGGGCATTACGGAACGGCAACTTGACAACGGCCCAGTCTTTCAAATTGAGTGAAATCACGATTAATAGAGAGTCGGCACAAGACAGATGGGCGAGACAGATATGGCGTGGAGCGAAAGAAAGACCGGTTACGGCAAAGGCCACTATTTCAATCAAATGGGCCTTGCCCTGCTGGTGCTCGTCTTTCTCATCGCCCTTCCGCTCGCTTTCTTTCCCGAAGACATACGGAAGTTTTACCTCAGCGAAGGCGGTCCAATTGAAGTCTTCTCGGCCGCAGGCTACCTGATCGTCGTGGCAACGCTTGTCCGGGAAATCTCATATCGGGACCTGCTCAAGCGGTGGTATCTCGTCGCCATCCTGATCGCGATGTGCCTGCGCGAGCTGGACTTTCATGCGCATTTCACCACCCACAACATCACCAAGACCACCCTCTATATCTCGCCTGACGTTCCGCTGTTGGAAAAGCTAATCGGCGCTATGGTCGTTATTGCCCTCGGCGTTGCCTTCTATTTGCTCCTGAAGAACGGCTTCCGTAGCTTTGTGCACGGGCTTCGCCACGGCGAAGCGACTGCCGTTGCCATTGCCGCCGCTATCGGTTGCGCCGTCCTTTCGAAGGTCATCGACGGGGCACCGTCGAATCTCACATTTCTCGGCATCCATCTCGCCCGGATCGATACCTCGACAGTGTTCGAGGAAATCCTCGAATTGGGGATTCCGATTTTTCTAGCTATCGCGGCATTCGCGGCCTTCCCGACGCAGGATGGTCTCACAAAAAGAGCCGTGGGACAGGTCGCGCCAAACAAGCCAAGATCCGTCACCTGATTCCTCTGCACAGAGGATTGGTTCTTAGTCCGAGCCTGAAGGGACTGAGGACGTTCGCTGCCGACCGGCCTCCGCCGCCAATCCTAAAGGTTTGCCCTATGGAGGTTTGCGACCTGCCACACTCTGGTCCGCCGCGGTACTGCCTCTATTTTCTTGAGAAGCAGGTGAGGCAAAACATGTGGAATGTGGCGAAAGAGGGCTGGACACTCCTTAAGGAGAGCGTGCTCGGCTTCATCAATGACAATGCCTTGAGCCACGGGGCAGCGATGGCGTTCTATGCCACGACCTCGCTCGCGCCGATCCTGCTCATCGTTGTCGCCATCGCAGGCATGGCCTTCGGAAACGATGCGGCGCAGCTGGCGCTTTCGGCACAGATGGCGGGCCTGATGGGTCCGCAGAGCGCCGAGCTTTTGCAAGTGACACTCGAGAACGCGTCACACAAGGAGGCGGGAACTCTTGCGAGCATTTTGGGGCTCGTCACGCTGCTGGTTACCGCATCCGGCGTGTTCGGCGAAATGCAGGTTGCCCTGAACGAGATCTGGAAAGTCAAACCGGGAAAGACATCGATTTCCAGCCTTGTGCGGGCTCGCGCCGCAAGCCTTGGGCTCGTCGCGGCGCTTGGCTTCCTGCTGCTGGTGTCGCTGGTCGCGAGCGCTGCAATTTCGGCGCTTGGCGAAATCATCAATGCATATCTGCCCTTTGGCACCCTCATCCTCAGCGCTATCAACGGGATCGTTTCGTTTGCGCTGATCGCGCTGTTGTTTGCGGCAATCTACAAGGTCCTGCCCGACCGCGCGCTGCAATGGCGCGACGTCGGCGTCGGCGCCGTGGTAACGGCGTTTCTCTTCACGATCGGCAAGTCGCTGATCGGCTGGTATATCGGGACCAGCGCCGTCGCATCGTCATACGGGGCAGCCGGTGCACTGCTCGTCGTGCTGCTGTGGGTCTTTTATTCGTCCGTGATCTTTCTGTTGGGCGCCGAATTTACACGAGCTTACTCGGTTCGACATGGCAGCCGGTCCGATCTGGAGGCGACCATTGAAGCAAGTAAATCGCGAACAGAAGCCGGCGGCCAGGATGGAAAAGTCTGAATTTTTAGGCAGGCTGCTCACTGTCTCCCCAAGCCATTTCCGGCATCAACACCGGCGCTAAAACGCCCGGCGCGGCGCCCTGAGGCGAGCATGGCCTTGGGGATATCCGGTCGAAACGACGTGCGAAGTTCCTTCGCCGCAGCCACCAGCTTGGCGCGGTCGCTTCCATATCTCCTGATCAACTGATGGACTTGCGCCGGGGTGATGCCGTTCTGCCGGGCAAAATGCGTTACCACATAAGCCTCGCTGCCGGAGATCCGATCCCGGTGGCGTGGGTAGAGCTTCGCCGCGTCGGCTGCCATGCTTACTCTCCTTTGTCGCGTTTGCTCACAATGTCTGATTGGCCAACGCAAAACGGGCAATTTCGTTGCCACATGCGACACCAAAGCGCTTTACGCCGCAGGCCCGAACGCACGGCCAGGCAATCGGACCGACGCACGCCCGTTGGCTAAGTCCTTACGCCGATTTTTCGAGACTCAGCCCTGATTTTTCGAGACTCGGCCCTCGGGCACGCGCATGATATGGGCAGGGAGGAAAAGCCATGCGCGAATTGCCAAAGAGCATTGACGCAGACGTTGTCATCGAAATCAGCAGGTTGCTCGACGACCGTGCGAAGTCGGCACCAGTGCCAGTCCACAAGCTTGCCTCGATGATCTCGAACAGTGTCGAGACCGACTTGCCGACAGCGTCCATTGAAGAGTTGATCGTTGAAATGGCCATGACCCGCCAACTCCCGATGCTGTTCGATCTACCGGGCGCGGATGCAGACAACGTCATATCGATCGCCTTGGCGCGCGCCACCTGATCACGCTGAGGAACCTTCCCGTCGAGTGTGATTTCAAGACGCGGATCGTCCCATCCTGCTCGAATTCGCCCGCTGGCTTCGGCCGGCGGCTTTTGCTGCGTCGCCAATAATAATCGTCATCGGCGGTCCGCCGTCGGGAACGTGTGGTGGCCATTTGCATTTCCCTTTGAGCAGCAAAGGAGGAATTCATGAACTGGGATCAAATCAAGGGAAAATGGATGCAGTTCAAAGGTAGGGCCAAGGAGCAATGGGGTGACCTGACCGATGATGACCTTGACCGCATCGAGGGCAATCGTGACCAACTCGCAGGCCGCATTCAGGAGCGGTATGGAATCGCCAAGGAAGAGGCAGAGCGCCAGGTAGATGACTGGTCCAGAAGCCTCACCTGAGTCTTCAATATCGAGGCTGCGCCGTCGATCGGCGCAGCCTCGAAATCATCCAAGTTCACGCTCGGAAATCAGGTGCATGCGACGGCGGCGAGCTGATCTGCGCCAGCCCTCGCGCCCGGATTTTCGGAGCTAGCGCGCCGATTGTCTCTTGGCTTGGACGGCGACGGCGGTGAGGAAAGCCGTTGCGGCAGTATCGCACGCCGCTCGGGACGGGCTATAGGCGAAAAGGATCAGCTCGGCAGCCCTTGTCGTAAGGCCGTGCTTTTTAGCGAAAGCAGTTATTTCGTAAGGCTTGTCTTGGTCTATGGCCAGTTCGTAGTCTTCATTCATTGCTTCCTCCCGTTTGCGACGTTCCTCGCCTTGGCCCTCCGTGGCGCAAGGATTAACTTCCCCGGCCTTGAGAGAGTCTACCAATTGGAGATTGCAAAAGGCCTGCGGCGCACGTCCGCTGCTTTTTTCGCGGCCATACTCCCAACGAAACCAGGAGCAGCGGGCCGGCATGCATGATCACTTCGGCGCTAGCCGTGCCGGTCTGTTCATCAATCCGCCTGGCACGCCGTATTGAGGGCAGCCCCATTTTGTCCGCTGCACATCAAAAAAGCTTATATGATGGGGCTGATATCGCAGGTGGTCGACGCAAGCCAATGCCGATCTTTTCAGTCAAGCACACGACCGTCTATCGCTACACGCAACCGGTGAGGTTCGGCGAGCACCGGCTGATGTTCAGGCCGCGCGACAGTTTCGATCAGCGACTTCTGGATCACGCCCTGTTTGTCGACCCCGAGCCGAAAGAGATTGGCTGGATCCATGACGTTTTCGGAAACTGCGTTGCTGTCATCGACTTCAACGGCTCGGGCGACGAACTGCGTTTCGTCACAGACATTCGGCTCGATCACACGCCGCAGCATGCGCCTGATTTCCGTATCGATGACGCAGCACTCAGCTATCCATTTTCCTACGATCCCGACGAGGCAACCGACCTCACCCAAACCATCGAGCGCCATTACCTCGATGACGGCGACGAGATCGGCAAATGGGCACGACAGTTCGTGAGCGCCAAAGGGCACACCGAGACGGGCAAATTGCTGATGACACTTTGCTACGCCATCCACGAAAGCTTTGTGTATTCGCGTCGAACTGAATCAGGAACGCAACCGCCTCTCATGACCTTGCACCTGCGTCGAGGCACATGCCGGGACTTTGCGCTGTTTATGATGGAAGCGGTTCGTTCGCTCGGTTTTGCCGCCCGGTTTGTGACCGGTTATGTCTATGTGCCGAACCGCGACAGTGCTTCTGTCCTCGGCGGTGGGTCGACGCATGCCTGGTGCCAGGTCTATTTGCCTGGCGCGGGTTGGGTCGAGTTCGATCCCACCAACGGCATTGTCGGCAACCGGGACCTGATCAGGGTGGCTGTGGCCAGGCATCCCGGGCAAGCCATTCCTCTTTCCGGAAGCTACTGCGGCAGCGCGTCGAGCTTTCTCGGCATGACGGTGGAGGTCAAGGTGGTGAAGGAAGCCGGCAATCACCAGCATCAGTAAAAATCAGCATTTCCAATATACTCGGAACTGTTCGCGGGAGTTTGCTCGCCGGTGTCTGTCGGGATTTGGCGCATTGGGCAATCACGCCGTTGCATGACTATCCAGCGCGATATTGCACCTTCCATCTCTGCGACATCGGGATGTCGAGAAGGCGCCAGCCCGCCGCACCTTTCGGCAAGACGGGCTTCAGCGTGAGGGGTCACGTCAGTCGTAGACCTTCACAATCTTGCGGGTACCTGGATCGACCAGGACGGTTCGGCCATCGATGACGACGTAGCGGTACTGGACGTCCGGCACCTCGTAAAGCTCGACTGTTTCGGGCAAAGCTGTGCCGATGTTGAGCTCCACGCCGGGAAGGCTGAGTGATGCCACCGGTTTCTTTTTCACGTATTCCCGGATCACGGTGTCATGCTCGGGTTGAATAATGACGTCCTGAGCGGCGGCGGCGCTGACACCGACGAGCAGAAGGATGCCTGCCGCAGCCAATGTAAGTTGCTTTCCCATTATAGCCTCCAAGCAACCTTCAGCTGCGGTGCTTGATTGCTGCCGCGGCGGGTTGCATGGCTATCTCAACGATGCGGAGCAATTCTTGTTCCACCGGTTATGCACGAACCGGCTGCCACGGCGCATCAACGCCGATGCTTGGGGCGCCCGCGAACGCCCGCTCAAGGCTTGGTTTCTTCTTGAGGTGGCGCGCTTGGGACTGGACAATCAGGCTGTGGCCATTTTTCACACGGAGAGGGCTTGTCGCCAGCGTCGCCATAACGTTCCACGAGTTTTGCGAAGCCGTAGGCGAAGGCGGAAAGCAGCGCCAGGATAATCACTATGCGAGCGGCCATACGGGATTATAGCAGGCTCCCGCTCAGGATTGATCCAGTATCGGCTGCGCTCGGCAGGCCGGCGACGCGCAAGTCCGCTCGGGAACCTGCGGCCCCATCGTCGCGGACGATCTGCGCTACCAGCCTGGTCCGCCGTGAGAGACCGAGGCGCCGCTATGCTGCTACCCAGAGGCGTCTAGGGGGCCGCATCGAAATCGATCGCAAATCCCGCGTCGATGGCGCTTCTCGCAATGAGATCGCCAATTTGCCAATCCGTGAGTTCGCAAAGTGGAAACATCTTCCTCACGGCGGTGGTCACTTCGAATATCGAAACGCTCGGATTGTCGACATGATCGATCAGGTAGCGGACAATCGCTTGCCGAACATCCAATGAATTTGGCTTCTGCAGCGGCGCGGACATTTCCGGCCTACGAATGGAGCCGTGGTTCCAGGCCATCGGCTGTTTTGGCGTCGAAAGCGACGGGCACGCCGTGCACTACGCATGCTGCCGCCAGCATCTCCTCCAACTCATGGTTGGTGGCCTTGCAAGCCGGCATGAGGGTTCGAATGGCGCGTATCGCCTGCGCGATCGAGAGATACCGAGCCTTGCCTCTGGAAAGGACATAGGCCTCCGTCGCGCCTTCAACCGTGACTGTGTGAAAAGTGTGGCTCATCAACAGTTCCTCCCTGCCAACAATACGACTTTCGTCTAACATGCGGCGGCCTTCAAGCATATGTCTGATATCGGACAATCAGGCGGAGGCCGGGCGGGCGGAGGCTGGGCCGAAGTGACGTTGCTCCTCGTCGCCATAGGCACCATGCGTGAGCTTTTTCATTCCGGCACGGTCGACGATGGTGATCTCGCCGCGCCTGGCGTGAACCAGCCCCCGATATTCCAGCATTTGCAGCGCGGTGGTGACCCCGGGGCGCCGGGCGCCGAGCATGGTCGCCAGAAATTCATGCGTCAGCTGGATCTTGTTTCCCTCGGTCCGGTCGTGGACCATCAGCAACCAGCGGGCCAGCCGTTCCTCGATCTTGGAGTGGCCGTTGACCAGTGCCGTCCGCGATGACTGAACAAGGAAGGCGTGGGCATAGCGAAGCAGTGACTCGCGAAGCGACTGGCTCTTTGCCACCTCAGAGCGAAGATTCTCAACCGGCAGGCACCAGCCATTGCCTGCGACCTGGATATAGGTCTCATTGGGAGAGCTGTCCTGGCCGAGAATGACGGCAACGCCTGTCATGCCATCATAGCCAATGATCCCGACTTCACTCTGCCGCCCTCCAGTCATGGCGGCGACCACCGAAGCGATACCCGCCTCTGGAAAATACACATGCTCGATCGGCTGATACGGCACCTCCAGCTGGGCTTTGAGGTCCAGTTGGACATGATGCATCGAAGGCAGCAGCAGCGCGAAATCCTCTGGGGAGAGGGTTTTCAGCACATGATTGCGAGGAAGGGACACGGCTCTCTCCCGAACGGGCAAGAGCACGTATCCTCTCACTGTCGGCTGCATCCGCAGCACTGGCGGCCGATATCGGAGCATAGGCTGCAAACGCGCGATTGGCAAAACCTTCGCCACCCGCGGCCGAACTTAAAACTGAGAAGGCCCTGGCGGCAGTCGATCCGGCTCCCCTTTGAGCATCCTTGCGCGCAGAACACCTGGGCGAACATGCTGTGCTGGACTTTGTGCCACAACCGGGCGCGCAGTTCTATGGCTCGCCGCACAGGGTTGCACCTCGAAACCAAGAAGGGTGGCTCCAGCCACCTGATCATCCGTCGTGGTGATCGCAAGTCGGAATTGCCAATGCATGGCTGGCAAGGAACTCGGAACAGGCTTGGTCAATGCAATCAAAAAGCAGTTGGGATTGAAGTGATGGCTGGATATCGTGTCAACGTGGAACCGGACGATAACGGAACGCTGCTCATAACATGCCCGCAATTGCCAATTGTGGTGACGTTCGCAGAAGATGAGCAGGGTGTGCTCCAGCACGCGGTTGATGCCATAGAGACCGCACTGGCAAGTATGATCGACGATGGTGAGGACGTCCCTCGCCCAGATGGCCAACCGGGATTGGTCATCGATTTACCGGCACTGACCTGGCTGAAGCTGAACCTTTATTGGTCGCTCAGGGATGCGGATATAACGCGAGCAGAATTAGCCACGCGATCGGATTGGAAGAGGGAGTCTGTCGACCGCCTGTTCAGGCTTGATCACCGATCCAGACTGGAACAGTTGGAAGCAGCCTTCTCAGCGCTGGGACGCACGGTGGAAGTCGACATTCGCGTGGCCGCCTAGCTACGGCAAGATAGATGGAGGTAGACACCGTCCATGGACAACTGGCCGCGAGTCTGCTGGCGTTCAGCAAAAAGAAGTCGCCGAAACGACCCGCACAAAAGGCGAAGCTGGCATCGTAAGCGATCACGTCTCTGGCCCGAAACCTACCGGTTCTTCGCTCCAGGGCATGCAGTTTCGCACTTTGTTCCGCACGCCGACGACGGCTCACGTAAATGGCAAAACGTCTAAGAAGTTGATTTACCAGTGAAACTGGTGCTGCGAGAGAGGATTGAACTCGCCAAGCGATGGCACAACTATCTGATATTACTTCGTAAATTTTCGTCGCCGGTGCAGTCTGTGTACCACCCTTGTGTCTCCTCTGCAACCGACGCTTGACCTGAGACCATCAAGCTCTGCCGTGCGAACGAGCCGTTACTTCGTCCTCCCCAGCCCCATCGCGCTAAAAATGGCAAACTGCGGTGATATTTTGGTTGCCTCATCTGCCGGAAACCCAGCCGCCACGAGATTTAGGCAGAGAAGTCGACTGAAGCGACCGTCGTTCATGCAGCGCTCCTTTAGCTCAGCAAACCGCCTCGTGCGCTCACTCATCGCTGTTGCGTACTCCGCCTCGATGCTCTGCTGCACCCCGCCAGAAATTTCTACCAAACATTCCGGCCCCTTTTTTCGTACGAAATCGTACATTGATTTTTTCCCGGAAAGTGCAACAAGTGGTTACTTGGGGCAGCGGCTCGGGGAACCCTCGGGTGAACGTTAAGACGACCAACGGGCGCACAGTCGAGGACCTTGTGATGGAGGTCATCGAGGCAGCCCCATACGGCGGAATCGTCTCCGTTAAGGCCACCATAGCAGCGGTGCGCGAAGATGGCCCCCATTGGGAAGTGACCGACTGTGATCTGATCGAGTTTATCGTGGAAGCGGCTCCGGCATTTGGGCGCGCGGTAGCCTTCGACCAACGCGAATGATCCTCTGATGGCCGCCGGTTGATCAGCCAGTCCTTCGCGCTCAGAATTTCTACCAAACATTACTGACCCCTAAAGGAACCATTCCGTATTTCGCGAGTTGCGGCTGGGCGGGGTTGGGACAAGCAGACATGGCAAAGCGTGATAGGGCCGGGCAAAAGCCCCCCGTTGCCGAGTTCATTCGGCAGTTCATTAGTGCTGAAGACAATCGTCATCACGTACACAAGCTGCTTGGGCTGGAGGTCGAACCAGAACTGCCGCCAACTCTGGCATCATTGCTTGAGGCAATCGGCAAGGCCGGGCGGGCCGAATACGCCCCCCAAGGGAGAGCCCGCCGCCGTTGAGGGACAAGCGACGGGCCCACAGCGGCTGTGCTTCCACGGAGAACTGACCGCCGCAATTCTAAACCCGCTCTAAACCCGCGCGGGCCTACATCGTTCCCTTATCAGCGGCCTCTTCCCCCTCTAGATTCCCCTCATGGCAACCTTCTGGTTCTCCCCTCCGGTGTTCGTGAAGACCGAGCTGGTCGGTGTCAGCTACGGGTGCAAAAACGTCAGAGGTGCCGCCGAGCAGCTCCTGAAGTGGACCAAGAGGGGACCCAAGTGGCACCGAGCGTCGGCCCTCTGCCTTCAAGCCTTAGGTGGCGAGGAGGTGGACCTCAAGGAAGTACGCAAGGACTTGGAGGCTGCTGCCGAGGAGGAGGGGGTACTATGGCCATGAAGCTCTCACTTTAGCTCGCATGAGCCTGTTATCCGATGGGTCGTATGAAAATTTGGCCCGGATATTCCGACCCCTCCTTTTGACCCCGTTGAACCCGCTCACCCGAATTGTCTATCCGAGCTAGCTCAAGCGGCCGATTTTGGGGGCGACCTATATCGGCTACTAATGACCTGTCGCTTGACGCTGGGGTCAATTGGGTGGGCACTCGTCATTGGGTGGGCACGCGCGTCAGGCCGGGGTGTAGGCTGGGGTACGGAAGTCGCAATCTTTGAAGGTCCGTCCCCGGCCGCACTCTTGAGACACCCGCCCGGGTGGCCTTGGGGGCGGCACTAGCCGGTGTAAGACTGACAGGGTGCCCAAGGCTCCGCTGTCTGTCCTGTCATCGCTCAGTCACTATTTAGTTGTGCTGCCACTGCACCCTGCGAAGGCAGCTCAAAGCAGCGGGGACTAACCCCAAGCCCCCCACCCGGTCCCCGCTGCTCATTTACCGTCACGGAACCCCGAAGGTCTAGCCGACCCAGAGCGCCATCTTCAGCGCCCGTTCAGCGACCTTCGGCCGTGCCTCCTCCTAGTCCTCCCCGACGCTGCCTGAGGAGATCCCCGACGCAAAGGCAACCCCTCAGGCACCCGCTCGTCGACCACAAACGCCCTCCGCCCAAGCCTGACGATCCACTTCGGCCGCTCCGTCAAAGCGACCGCATTACCTGCCTGGGCGATCCGATGTTGACCGCAACGGCAACCACCGCCGTTACCTGAAGCTCGCAGTCATCCCATGCTCGACGACCCCACGAAACAGCATTGGCGCTACCGCGAGACGAGCTCTGGTGCGTCAACCGTGGGGTGAAGCGAGGCTGCCTAAGCGTTCCTGAGCGTGGCGTGTGGTGGAACCGAGGGGGGTGATCCCGCGCTGCCCTCTATCTGATCGGTCGGGCGGATTTTTCCGCCAGATATTCCCGCTCTCAGCGCCTGTCTTAATTACTCTTGGCGTTGTCCTTCAAGGTCTTCACCAATTCCAATAGCCCAAGGTCGAAGGTCGCTTCGGGATGTTTGGTACACCAGTTATCTATGAAGACAATTGATTTGGCTACCACGTCGTCGCCCAAAGAAGCAAAGGCGTCGGAAACCTTGGGGGCAGCCATGTTGTAGCCTGTGCGGAACCCCCGAACGTATTGCTTGAACTCATTGGTTACTTGTACGCCTTGCGGGCTTTTGATGCCTCCCCGCTGTCGGACCAATGCCATGCCGTCTACGAGTTCCGGACAACTCACGGAACCCATCCCGCCACCCGTCATGAACATGCCTTGTTCGTCCGCCGCCAATGCAGATTGCGAAGTTGCTGCCATCACCATCAAAAGAAAAATCCAACGCACCCCTGCACCCTCCCATTTTCCTGCCACCCTACATACAGCACTCACAGGGTGTGCCAAGAGTGTGCCGGGAACGGTGACAGCGCGGCTCTATGCCAACGCCTTCCGCAGCCCCTGTCGCATGCTCCAGCCGCCTCTCAGGCCCGCCGTATCGTTCCCTACGGCGCCAAGCGCGTGGCCCTCTCTCCCAAGCATCCGTGCCTAGTCGTCCTTGGTCTTCGGCTTTCGGCTTTGGGTGGCGAACTTGTGGTCCAAGAGAGCAAACAGGTCCATGTCGCCAGCCGCCCGTGGAGGCCTTTCAACTTGCGTCGGCTCCGCAGCCCAGGCGGGGAACTGCTTCCGCGCCTCCTCGTCAGGCGAGTAGTCGCCTCCGGCCTTCTTGAGGTTCGTCTCAGCCGCAAGCTGAATTGCCTTGAAGGCGGCATGGACGACGCGGGTTCGACTCAACGGCTCAGTATTTATCCCCTGCTCGGCAAACAGATCATCGACCGTCGGCCCGAACCAACGGTCCAGTTCACCGCTTGCCTGCTTGCTTTTGTTAAGCTGGAGGACTTGTTTCCAAATCCCCTCCTCGCCCGGCTCACTGTCCATCATGTCGACCAAGCGGGCGTAGTGGATGCCGGCAAGGGCCTGGACTTGTTTGGTGGAGAGCGGCTGAGGGCCTTCCCTGAACCTTTGCCAGTACTCATGTAGTGCGGCGTCGGCCTCGCGGTGGCGCTTCTTGGCTTCTTCGCGGTCTTTCGTAGCGAGGCTGACCTTGACGGTTGCCCCCGCTTTCACTGTTTTGATGCTCCGCCAACGGGAATTGCTACCTTCCCGTCCAGTGGAAAATTCTTCAAGTCAGTCGGTGCGCGTTGCCGAAGGTAATAGACACCAGTCTTCGGATAGCTTCCAAGGTCCAGGCATTCTCAAGCTCATGTGTACCACCCCTGTGTACCAGACAGGCGGCGAAAAATGGGTTGGAATGGTGCTGCGAGAGAGGATTGAAGTCCCTCAAACGCCGCACCCAGCATTGAAAAGACAGAGCTTTTCGGGTCCGACCCTACGAGTTCCATAGCAGCGGACCATAGCAGTTGGCAACCCGAAGCACGCTTCCAAAGCCTTGAGTAGATGTGCAGGAGTATGGCGTCCTTCCGCGACTGGTTCGTACACCCAAGGCTGCGCAACGCCAAGCGGCCCACTATTGGTCACAGCCATCGGGGGGGGCCGGGCCTATAGTCCAAAAAAACCATTGATGCGCTCCCCTAGCGATGACTCGCTTCGGAGCTTCACTGACTGTGGATCGATTGCGAACGCGGGGTTTCCGTGTAAGCTGCACCCAACTGTTTGGGGGGGATAATCTTATGCGGAATGCTTGCGCAGCGCTGGCGGCAGTGCTGATGATTAGCGGTTGCGCTATGACGCTGCCGGTCAAGGGGCAGTCGGGCGATGGTTCCGAGACCTTCACAGGGTCCGCAACAGGCCAAATCGACGGAGCCGGAACCCTCTCCATCGTAAGCAACAAGGGCCGCACCTGCAAAGGTGACTTCGTGTACATAACCAGGCGCGAGGGCAGCGGCACGTTCACTTGCAGCGACGGCCAGAGCGGCCCCTTCACGTTTGTCTCGACGGGCACTCGCGGCACTGGCTCGGGTACACTTGGCGGCAAGCCCTTCACCTTCTCGTTCGGATGAGTGGCCCCGCCCCACGCTACACACAAGGTCGGCTCACGCGCGGTCTTATCTTCGGGGGGATCGGCTACGCCATCGGCCTCAGCACGGGCGTTGCGGCACTGGGCAGTGCAGTGAGCGGAGCGGTTGTGTTCGGCCCCCATTGGCTTTGTCATCGGGTGGCTAATGCCTGGGAGAGGGAACGCCCCGGAATCGCCACTGGTCTCGCCCGCCGCGCCCACGGCCGACGCCCGACCGGCAGGAGACCCTGTCGAAAGCAGTGCAGCCCCACGCAGCGACTTTGCGCGGCTGGAAGACTCTTTGAATGAGATGGTCCCAGTGGCTGCCCGTGCGCTGTGCTCGATCTGGAATCTTCAGATGAAGCTGCTCATCGTGGTCGGCCTCATGCCGTTCCTTGTGCGCTACCCTTGGCTGCTATTCGGCACCGCCTTCGTGTTGCTCGGGGTAGTGTTTCCTCTTGGCATCGTCTTTACGGTGACAGGGGTTGCCGCGATGCACTACGGCGCGGGGGCTAAGGGCAACTTCCTGGTCAACCTGGAGCGCCCGACGAGTTGACCGGATTTCTGGTCCCGCCCTATGCCACCACCTCATGCCGTCCCCTTTTGGCCCTGCGGCACTTCCTGCGGTGAGACCCAAGCTTTCGCTGCCCCGAGTGGCATGATGGGAGAGACCCTGGACTGCATGACGGCGGGGCCTGCGGTGGCCATGGTGTGGGAGGGTGGGAGTTCCGTTTGGGGAGTGACTGGGTGGAGGGCCTGATTGGGGAATAGCTTCCCCTCCCTCCTCTACTGGATGGAGCTACTGTAAGACTTTCCGGTACTCAAGGCAGTCACATTGAGCACTACAGCCTGGTGGTAGAGCAAGCCACATGCCACGGCGTCATGTCGGCCTGAAGCAAGGCCACTCGGTAGAAGAGCCGACGATGGAGAGGAACGGAGGCTTCCAAATACTCCTAGAGCCATACCTGGAGCCTATAGCGGCGAGTTATCTTGTTACATAGCGGCGCGTTATTGAACTACTTTCTCCTCCACCGGCAGCGCCACACCGACCAGCCGTCTCGCCTCTTGAAGCATCGCCGTTCTGGCCGCCTCTTTGTTGCTCTCCGCCACGAGAACACAGTCATGGATCGGCAGCGCGACTACGCCCTCAGAGAGAAGCCTGAGCAGCACGGCGACCAGGACGCCACTCTCGGCGTTCGCAAGCCTCGGCCCTATGTTGGTACCAAAGAGGTGGGCAATGGCGGGATGCCGAGCTGCCACCGCCGCTGTGAGCCTGCTCGCGGTCCATCCCTCCGGCAGCAATTCTCTCAGTTCCCCGGCGAGGCGGCGCAAGGCACCTTCCCGAAAGAAGAGGGACGCCACTGCCTTCTTAACGGCATCCCGGTGCCTTTCGAGGCCGGGGATATCGTAAGGGTCTCTACCCGGCAGGCCTGCCCCGAGGAGCGCGTACGCGAGATGAACGTACATGGCGCGATAGTCCAGCTCCACCACGCGCTCGCCGTTGATTGTGATGCCCGCCCGCTCCGCCCGGGGGAGGAACTCCCAAAAGCCCCTGAACAGCCTCCCGTGGCCGTCGAAGCTGGCCGGTGCCTCCGGGCTCCCTATGAGGAAGACCCGAACGAGCTGGTCAGGCGGCGGGCGGCTGCCGCATAGCCTTATGTCACTCCTTGCCAAGGCGGCGTTGATGGTCCCCATCTCGGCGCGAAGCCGGAGGGTCTCAACTGTGTCAGAGTAGTCCACCAGCACCTTCGGGCGGCCTCTGCCGACTACCGCTTTGAGAATGATTGTCTCGCCTCCTGGGGCGCGGCTAATGTCGCCCAGCGCTGCCCCCGAGCCAGCCAACATGGCACGCATCTGTGGCGCGGGCTCGATGGTGGTCCGAAGCTGCTTAAAGACTGCCTGGTGGTAGTGCACCAGCCCTTGCTCGGCCATCAACTTGAGGGTGGTGATGAGGGGCCCTCGTGGCAGCTCCTCGCGATCGTAGCGGTTGACGGCCTGCTTATGCGCCTGGACAGCAAGGCGGGTGCCCGGCTGGTGGCGGAAGGCGAGCATAGCGAGATTGGCCACTAGATTCTGGACAATGGCCAAGCGGCGCTGGGCGGCATCCCACCTTGGCTTGCGTTTTGGGTTGCGGCGGGAAGTGCCCTCAAGCCTGGCATTAAGGGAGGCCGCCATGTCCGCCAGCGGGGAAGCCTCTCGGGTTGTCAGCCAGGGATCGTGCATGATCGTGGGCGATGGGGGCAAACTTGCCACCACCATCCCGTCTAGCAGTTTCGTTTCTGAGGTCATGGCCCCTCCACGGCTATGGTGAACGGCCGCGGAATTTCGCATGTCTGGATGAACCCCAGTGCTGAGTCGACAAACGATGGGTTGGTCGAACGTTGGTAGGCCAAGCCGGCCAGGCGGGCAGGCCCTTGAGCAATGGCGGTAGCTTTCCCCAGCCGGTTAGCCGCACTGGGTCTCGCGCCAGGCTGGTACGTCCAGACACCTTCGTCATGGCTGTTGGTGATCTCCCGGAGCACGTCATAGCCTGCGAAGGGTTTGCCGGTTGAGGTCTCACCCCCTCGGCGCATAGCGCCCCGAATATGACCAGATGGGCCAATGTACGTCCCCAACTCCGCGTGAGCCTGAACGAAGACTTCCGCGCCGGCTGGCACCTCGGCCAACAGGCGTCGGATGCCTAGGGCAAGCATTGGGACGCCCGTGGTGGAGTGCCCAGCGCCCCACAGGACGCCCTCCTTGCCTCGCCCCGCCCAGACGACACCATAGGTACCCAACTGGAAACTCCCGACTGCCGTAACTTTCGTCTGGGGCTCGTGCCACGCGGCGACCGCAGCGGAGATTGCATGCGGCGAGTTCAGTTCTCCGGGCGCGAAGCCGTGCTTTGAAGCTGTCATGTCGATAGACCCTTGTTGGTCGGGGTGTTGTTCATCACTGTCCCTGCCCATTGCTGAGAGCGTCGAGCAATGCCCTTGCTCCAGGTTGCGCATCCGCCCTCGCCTTTCTATTCGCCTGGATGGCCCCCCGAGCTTCCATCTGCCGCTTCCCGATGATGGGATGCAGCTCAACGTTCTCCTGGAGGAACTTCTTCTTGGCGGCCTCGCGGTAGCGCTGGACGATCTCCCCAAGCTTGTTGATCCTGGTGCCCTTCACCTCGGGTTCGCCGTCAGGAAGGTCCTGGTAGGCATCCGACTTGATGAGACCCGCCAGCACCTCCTTCAGGCTCTTCTGCCCTGGGATGTGCCCAGACAGCTCCTGGAGCCGCTGGTAGGCGTTCTTGCCGTCCTTGAGGGTAAGCTCCCGTAGGTCCACGCCCTGGAGGTCTGTCCCCGGCTTGCCAATCCCCTTGTCGGTCTGGAGCATGATGCGGTTGTGCTCGGCCTCCACGATGTCATTGTCCTGGGAGTCCATGAGGCCGACGTGGCGCTCGATGGGGTCACCCCAGACATCCATGGAGAGGGGCAGGGTGTCCGACAGCCCAGGGACGCCCCTGATGGCATTGTCCACCAAGGTCCGAGCCTCACGGAGGTACGGGTCGGGATTATGGCCGCGCATCAGGGAGGACATCGGGAGCATTGACCCAGCGGTGCGCCCCAGGAACTTGGGGAGCTTGTTCTCCGGGTCTAGCGCCGCGTCCATTGCGTTGTTGAGGTTGAGGAGGAACGTCTTCTCGCCCAGGTTCTTGGCCACCGCCACGGCAACCGCCATGATCAGGTCCGAACGGTCCTGGTCGGGGTTCTTCCTCTGGAGGGCCACGATGTCGGCCACCAGACCCATGGCGGTGGAAGCGGGGTCGAACCTTCCGAGCTGGAAGTACTGCCTCTTGCCGTCTTCTCCCATCCAGGTGACCGAGTAGGGCTTCCATCCGGTCGATAGAAGCTCTTGCTTCAGCTTGTAGTCGGTCGGCCCGTAGCCAGTGAACTGGTCGTTGGCTGCAAGGTTGGCTGCGAGACCCATGAACATGGACCCCATGGCCATCTGCCCGATAGCGTGGGCTTGAGCCTCCGCTCCCACCTTGCCCATCAGGGCGTCCCGGAACTCCTTCTGGGCAACATTCAGCCCAGGGGTGAGCTTGATGCCATACCGGATGACGTTCACTGGGGTCTTCACGAAGGGCATCACGATGGCAAGGATGGGTGCCGTCTTCCTGGCGTTCTGCATGGTCCGCCCGATGCTGCCCCCGAAAGTGACCTCGTAGTTGAGGTCCTGTTGGAAGGTGGTCATCTGGGCCTCCCGCACGGCGTTGGCATCAAGTGCCCTGCCCGTTGCTGGATCGATGGCCTGGTTGAGAGCCTTCTGGACGTAATCCTTCAGGTCCTGGCCGGTGAGACCACGATCCGCCGCATCGGTCGCCGCCTTGGACTGCACCACGGCCCTGTATCGGAGAGTCTTGAAGAACTCATCGGCTCCACCAAGTGCCCGCGTAGGCAAGCCCACGATGGTCCGGTAGTTGGCCGACTGCCAGGCGTTGTGCGCCACGTCCCAGATGCTGTTCCAGGGCTTCCACTGAAGAGGTTGCGTCTGGATGCCCGTCATGGAACCGTCGAAGAACTCGGTGTTATGGGGGTTGAGGATGGAGTCGCCCCGCCTGAAGGCTTCGACCGCATTGGACCAGCCGTCCGCCAGGGAGGCGATGGCGTAGTGGTACTCCCGGAGGCCCTGCCTGGAGAGCGAGGACAGCTCCGCCCTCTTCCCCGCATCCTTGGTGATGAGACGGAGGGCCGCCGACCCGAAGACCTTCTCGGTGGGCCGTGCAGCCAGCATGAAGGCGTTGGTCGTCATGTTGACCACATGAGTGGGCCAGAGCCAGAGAAGGCCGTTAGTCAGGTGCCAGGTAGCCTCGTCCATGACGCGCTTGTCCCACCTCTCGTTGAGGATCATGGCGACCTTCTTGGGGTCTCCACCGGCCTTGCGCATGACCATGACGACCTTGTTGGGGTCCATGCGTTTGAGCTTCGCAATGTCGGCGGGCCTGAAGCGGAACTGCGAGCGAGCGAAGCGCAAGGTGCGCCCCGAGTTGGCGAGCATGGAGTTAGCCGATGCCATCGTGTCGAAGGAGACCCCGAGCCGCGCCATGAACTCCTCGGTGGCGAGCTGGGCGTTGCCCCCGAACTCCTGGAGGTTGCCGTTGGAAATCTTGGTCGCCAGGTCGTCCGCGTCGATGAACATGCGGTTGCCTAGCCTGAGGGCGGCCTCCATACGGGGAGCCATGAGCTTGGCCTGCTCGCCGGCCTCAGCGAACTGCCCGATGATGAGAGCCGGGTCCTCGTTGAACTGGGCTCCAAGCTCGTTGGCCAGGGACTTCACGCGGGCATCCGTCTGGACCTTGCCGCCCTTGGCCGCATTGAAGCGGTCCTCTAGGACCTGGCTGGATCGCTGTAGAAGCGACTCGACGTTGCCAGGGGTATGCAGCTTCTGCCACGGCAGGGGGACCTTCTCGCCGAAATCGTGACCAGCCGCCTGTGCCTGAGCCCTGGACCCGTGGGCAGCTATCGCCTTGGCATCGTCCTCGGTGGACTTGAGGATGGACGCCAAGTCCTCGTCCGGTATCTCCCCGGTGGAGACGACCTTAGGCGAGGTCTTGGCTGTCGGGAGGACGGGATGGCCGGTCTTGGGGTCGATGGTTGACCTACTGCCGGTCTGCTCGATGGTCGCTTCCGGTGGAGTTTCGCCATCTGCCGGCCTCGCCTGAGGTTGGGCAGGGTCAAGGACCCCGGGAGAGCTTGAGACGGGCACTTCGACTGGTTTGTCCTTTCCCAATGGCTGGTTGCCTGGCCCGAAGTCTTGGCCGAACTCATTGGCGTTGGCTTGGCGGGCCTTCTCCAGCTTGGCGATCTCCTTCGCCGCCGCCTTCTTGTCTCCGTTGCGGAGGTACTTGATGACCTTGACGGCACCCACGAGGGCGAGGTCTGCCCCGATGGACTCCAAGGCATTCTTGAAGCGGCCCTCGGCGGCGGTGTCATCCGGATCGGACGCCAGGTAGTTTGTCACTGGGTTCTGGAGGTCAGGGAACTCCTCGACCAGGTTCGACAGGCGGGCCTCATGGGGGTCCAGGACGACGTAGCCCGCCAGCGCACCCCTGGCGATCTCGAAGCCCGCCTTCAGGGCAGTGCTGCCTTGGGTGTAGGCCTTCGCGGGAGACAGGAGCTTGCCTGCCCCGATGAGACCCACGGCGATCTGGGAGATGCCCGACGACAGACCGTAGCCGACACTCTGGTTGTCCAGGAACTTGTCCTGGGCCTCGATGTTCCTGCGGTAGGGAGACTTCTCGGCCTCCGAAGGTTCGCCCACCAGAAAGTCCTTGGTCTCGAAGACCGCCTTGGACATGCCGGCATTGAGGGAGGCCCCGAAGTCGGTGACCCCCTGAGGCAGGAACGATGAGTCCCGTGCCGTCTGGAGAGACTCTGGGGCCGTAATCCTGTCGGCTGCCCGTGCGGCCAGCTTGGCGGAGACCCTCTCGAATGCTCGCTTGATGCGGGCCTTCTCGTCGTCAATCGGTGCGCCCGTGGTGTCCCGCCCAGTCGAAAGGGAGGATGGTGCCAGAGCGCCTCCACGAGAAGCCGCCCTTGCCGCGAGCTGGGCGTCGGCCGCCGCGAATGCCCTAAGGAAGCGAGCCTGCGTGTCGTCTGCTGGTGCAGTCGTGTTGTCCAAGTGATGTTCCTTGTCGAGTTGAGGTCCAGACGCCTGAGCGGCGCTTGCTCGACCTCGTTAAGGGGAGCCCCGAGCCATGCTGAGGCCAGGCGCTGGGGATGTATGAAGTTCTCTCAGTCGGCGGAACCCGTCTCCAGCCCCTCGGCCCGCTCCGCATCAAGAAGGATTTGGGCGGCTTCCTCCTCGGAAATACGGTACTTGGCTGCCAAATCTCTTGCAGCTTGACGGTGGATAGCGCCGTCCACCCGGCCCCCCGACACAGGGGCAGCGTCCGCATCGGACTGCTCCGCGGTCGTCCTTGGGGTGGCCTGAACACTTTGAGGGTAGGTGCCTGTCTGATCGCCATCTTCGACCTTCACTATGCGCTCGCGGATGGTCTTGCCGATGTCGAAGGCAGCCCTCTCCTTATCCTGGCTGGTAGCGTTCGGGTTCTCCGAGGCCCAATGCATGAGGAGTGTGCGGTAGTCGTAGAGCGCCCTTGCGCCGTCTTCGGAAAGACCTGTCACCTTGCCCAAGATGTTGTCTCGCTCGGGGATACCGGTAGCGTCGCTGATCATCCTGATGCTGTCCTTGGCGGAGGCGGTGCTCAGGATGCCGTCCGGCTTGTTGGCGGCCTCAACGGCCTTGATGCGGTCATAGGCCTGGGTGAGCGTCGAGGGGTCCTTGATGACGCCCATCCTCTGAAGCTCCACAATGCCGTCCCTTGTGAGCGCCCCGCTGTCGATTCTGGTCCACATCTCCATGAGTGCATCCGAGTCTTCCGGTATGCCGTCTCCGACCATCTGCTTGCGGAAGCTTGGGAGCTTGGAGCGGAACTCGGGGTCGCGCTTCGACAGCGCCTTGAGGGTTTCCTCGGGCACCTGGAAGTTCGGGTCCTCATGCACCTTCCGCAGCACGTCCGAAACGAGGGCATTGTGGCGCTGCTTGTCGGCCTTCTCGGCGGCTGCTGCCTTGGCGGTGGCGGTCTGCGCCAGGTTGGTCTGGATGGCGTCCATTGCCTTGAGTCGCTTGGTGCGGACCTCCAGGTCGTAGTCCATAGGCCTGTCCTGGCCGGGGAGCTTGCGGCTGAGGAGCGTTAGGAGTTCCTCGTTGCCGCTCTCGGTGGCCTGGAGGATGATGGAGTCAACCAGGAAGCTGTCCACGTCCTTTGCGAGGTTCTTGGTTAGGGCGGTATCCCGCTCAGCCATAAGGGTGCCCCAGAGGCCCTCGTAGTCGATCTCCGCTCCGGTGCTCCTGGAGGCTTCCTCGGCCCGCTCGATGTGATCCGTGGTGGAGGCACCGTGGGCCGCCAGGGCACCGCTGTAGACAGCATCCGCGCGGTCCTTGGTGAACCGGGCCTGATTGTTGTCCAGCATCTGGTTGATGTGAGGGTTGAGGCCGGCGAGCACCTCGGGGTCCGTCGCTTCGCCCACGTTGGACTTGAGGAACTCCCCGACGAATGTCTTGTAGGCCTCAGGGTCCCCGGAGTTTCGGCCAGGCCACTGCTGGTAGGCCAGGTCGAACTTGTCCTGGAGCTTGCGGCCTTGGACATCGCCCCGGGTCGTCTTGTACCAGGTCATGTAGGCCGGTGACTCCTGGGGAGGGATGAGACCCTTCTTCACCCCCGAGTCGAACCCTTCGCCATTGTTCAGGTAGGCGTCCCGGATGGCCAACTGCTTGTCGGCTGCATCGGTCTTGACCTTGCGCTTCTCCAGGAAGCCACTGAGGCCGGAGTCCAGAGCGCCGAGGCCCTCCGCCAGTTGGTGCAGGCTTGATGGAGCTGCCTGGGCGGGACGGACGTAGGTGTTGACCGGAGCGGACACACCTTGGATGGCGGCAGGGGTGGAAACTTGGCGCACTAGCGCACGGGCCATGGATAGGCTCCCTCTGGTTTGGGTTGTGAAGATGGTGGGGACGGCCCCCCGGAGTGGATCGCAGGTCGGCCGTGATGCCGCGCTTACGGTCGCCGAGAGATGAATGCGGGAGCTAGATGGAGGGCATTAGGGCGGTGGCATCTGGCCCCGCCTACTGTCTCCCTCCTCGATGCGTGATTGGAATGGTCCACCGATCCGATCCCTCGGACGTAGGTATTTATTCCTCAGAAAGCCAGCTCCGTCCCATCCGAATAGCGGAGCGAGATACGGCCCCCTAAGACAAGCCTCGATTACCAGTACCCGTGCTGGGCTGGCCGCTTATCAAGTAGGTGGGCTATTGGTTACAGGGACAATTGGGGGATTTGGCCGCCAGCATATCAAGTAGACGCCTAATTCGATCCGCTATGGCCGGACGGCCTCAATCCGCTAGTTTCATCAAGTAAGAGCCCATTCATTCGCACGGCGGCGTGGCCTTAGTGCGGGCTACGAACCGCCGTCCAAAATGAACTCGATCTGCGACACCAGGCCTCGTCCGCGTGGTGTCAGATAGAATATCTTCTTGCGACCATTGTCAGAGTTCCGCACGGTCCCGACCAGCCCCAGACCCGGCGTCCCCTCGCGGTAGCCGTGCCCCAGGTAGCGCAAGTGCTGCGAAATGGTGGTAGGCGAAAACCCCAATCGGTCCGCGAGGTCCTCCAGGGTAAGCGGATCGTCCGGGTCTCGCGGATCGAAGCCCCAGATGGCGGCCCCCAAGAATGCCACCGAGATAGCTATCGGCATATCCTTTCCCTCGGCCATCATGCGGCGGTTGGCTTCAAGATACCTACGGATTGTCTGGCTCGACATTGCAAACTCACACTCTAACTTGGGGGCCGGAACGGGATGGCTTCAGCAGTCCGCTAGGTGGGGGGGCACCGACAGCGGGCCGTAACAGGAACTGGCCTCGCGGCGAACCGAGGTGACGTGCGACAGCCAGCCGCCAAGGTCCCTGCCAGCCCTTCGGTCGGCAAGGAAGGAACCCACCTCGAAGTCCTCAAGGCAATCCAGGGCGAAGTTGATGGCGGTGGTGGCGTCTGCGAAAGCATCGACGGATGTGGGGATCGACGGCAGGCGGGCAGGCGTTATGGTGGTCATACGCAGTCTCCAGTTGCGGTTGCGCCACCAAATATCCTCATAACGACTCAGCAATCAAGACGTTTTCGAAGTAGATCGCATGGTTTTCATCGTGCACATGCGCAGTGTTGTTGCTAGATTATTTATCGAGTAGTTTGGCCACTGCCTCTCTGCTTCTATGGAACCCTCAAGATGCGGAAGACACTGGCCCTCCCGATCCCCAGCTCCTTGGCGATAGCGTCGGCAGTCTTGCCTTCGGCCTTCAGCCTAATGACCTCCGGGGCCATGCGCCGCGCGGTGGGAGCCCTCCCCTTGTACTTCCCCTCTGCCTTGGCCTTGGCGATCCCCTCAAGCTGCCGCTCCAGCATCAGCTCCCGTTCGAACTCTGCGATGGAGCCCAGCAAGTTCACCATGAGCTTTCCCGTTGGGGTTCCGGTGTCCAGGTTCATCGAGAGGATGCGGAGGGCCACGCCCTTGGCTCGGAGCTTCGCGGTGATCCCCACGAGGTCGGCCACTGAGCGGGCCAGACGGTCGAGCTTGGTGACGATGAGTGTGTCGCCCTCGCGCACGTAGTCCAAGGCCCTCTCAAGCTCCGGCCTCTTGGTGGCCACGGAGGACAGCTCCTCGCGGAACACCTTCGCGCACCCTGCTCCGGTGAGGTCTCTAAGCTGGGCCTCAAGCCCTGCCTTCTGGTCGGTGGTGGAGGTGCGGGCGTATCCGACTAGATGCCCGTTCGGTGTGGCGGTCGATGTGGTGTGCTCCGGCGCTTGCATGGCGGCTCCCTTTCGGATCATTAGACTCTTTGAGGCTGTGATCCATCCGTATCAAAAAGTCAATCCATATTCGTGTGAGACTCAAAATAGGCCCTCCCAGCCGACTCACTGAGGCAAGCCCTATTGATACTGCATGGTCTCGACCGAAGCCCCCGCAAGTTTCTTGCATGGTGTCTCATTATGTCTTTGACTTTAGTGATACTGCTGGTATTGTGGATTGTCTCGACCACATCAATCAACCTCAAGGAAACCACCATGTACGACTACAGCAAGCAGGCCCCCCTCCAGATCAAGTTTAATGATGCCGAGTATCGCTTTGCGGTGGACCACCTTCAGGCCGACGAGATCGGCGACTTTGAAGCTGACTGGCAAACGCGGCATGTGAGGGGCACACAGTTCTGGATTGACATAGCGGCGGAGCGCAAGGGCCTACCCTGCCGCTGGCAAGTCGCCGCCTAACGCCTCGCAGCGCTGCTATGAAAGCCCCAGTGTCGCCGCTGGGGCTTTTTGCTGTCGGTAGGGCCGAGCCTGGAGGTGGCGGCCGCAAGGGCCGAGCCTGGAGGTGGCGGCCGCAAGGGC
>NZ_CAKXZS010000034.1:74599-125982 GCF_935822925.1 Mesorhizobium ventifaucium | reverse complement strand
GGCCGCAAGGGCCGAGCCTGGAGGTGGCGGCCGCAAGGGCCGAGCCTGGAGGTGGCGGCCGCTTGTCTCCCCATCGTGACCACCGTACCCCCCCAGGGGGGGAAGTCCGCCCGCTGCCACGTAAATTGGAGCGCTCAGGTGATCGACCCCGGGTACGATTCCGGGATGATGGCCGCTCAGTGACTCAGGGAAGACCCCGACAGCGGGCTAGGGGCTGACGGGAGGGCCAATCCCACCGCCTAGGGCAAGACCCTCAGTGGCCCGCCATCCCGCCATGGAATGCTGTTTGCCTATCCCCGTTCTCAGCCTTCCTAATTGGGGCCATGCCACGTGACAGATATGCAAAGCACATAGACGTCCCACTCGAACCCCCACAGTATTTGACCTCGCCCGTCCAGCGGTCCCGTATCAGGACAAATTGACTACTCGCACCGCCTACTAGGACATCATAGCGAAACGTAGCCGCGCCGATGATGGCCGCGACAATGATGGCTCCCGGTACCAGAAACTTTTCCATGCGTAGTCCCCCTTATCTGGCACTGTTGGTAGGCGTCGGAAGCACAGGCACAACCTTGAGCATCTCCGCAGCAAGGCCTGGCAACATGGCGTCCGAGGAGCCGTACTTGGTGTGAACCGATGGGGACGAGTGCCCCGCCATATACTCCCGAGCACTGTCCTCCACTCCGTAGCGGCGGCAAAGGTCAACGAAGAGGTGGCGCAGCCCGTGATTAGGGGCGACCCCAAGCCGTACCAGGCCAACCACCTTGCCCTTCACCCACCGCCCGATGAGCGACGTAGCGCCGTCCCTGAATAGCTGACCAGAAGGAGCCGCCCTCACCCACTCAAGGAAACCCTCAGCCTCCAGGGCAGGGTGGACAGGAATGCGCCGTTCACTGCTAGCCGTCTTGAGGGAGCGCTTACCGGCGCTTGTCACCTTGAGGAACCACGATCCCTCCGCCTCAAAGAAGTCAGCCTTCCTCAGCGTGTTCGCTTCGCTTATCCGCAGGCCCGCATAGAGGCACAGCCAGGGCAACCATCGCTTGCTTGGGTCGGTCTCGCTCCGTGCTGCCTTGAGAACCGTGCGGGCCTCTTCGAGCCTGTATGCGGTCTCACCACCGGGCTTCTCCATATAGCTTGGCAACTCGACCTTGCCCGAGATCGTCTCCGCCGCCGCCATGGCCTCCCGGTATTCCCGCAGTCGCTTGCCCCAGTTGATGATGGTCCCGAGGTTGACGAGCCTGTCCGCGATGGTGCGGTTAGAGACCTCCGCCTCCGCCTGCATTGAGTCCAGCCAAGCCTCGACCTCCAGCACTGTCACGGTTGCTGCATTGGATGAGCCCCGGTGTCGAGCGAAGGCATCGGCAATCCGCTTGTACTTCTTCACCGACTTGTCCGGCATCGACTTGGAGCCTTGCCCCGCACCGCGCTTGGTGGCTTGAGCATCGATGATAGCGGCGAATGTGACCACGGGGCCTGGCGCGGCTGCTACAGGTGTGGACTCCAAGACGAAGCCGGGAGCACCTTCAAGCTCAGGAACCGGCCTGTAGTCGCCCCCGCTCCGCGCCACTAGGCCCCGTCGAGCAGCCCCCATCATGTCCGCCATGTCGAAGGTCAGGAGACGCCGCGCCTCCTCCGTGACCAGGAGCCCACGAGCCGCGAGGGCCGCATCAGCCTCAGCCCCATGCATTCCTTCCAGAGCAGCCACAAAGTCTGGCCCCAGGCTCTCCTGGAGTGCTGGGAACTTGATGAATAGGGAGAGGGCCAACCGGACCCGTTCATGGTCCCCGGCCCTGAAGTAGGCGAGAAGAGCACCTCGAAGTTCGGCACGGTCGCCGGGAGCCATTGAGGCCACCGCCCTGGCCAGCACCCCACCATCGTCCGCACGGGCCTCAGGGGCGGGGAGACTTGGGGGAGCGTAGAACGGCTCTTCCTCATGCGCCGCCAGGAAGGCCTTGGCGTATTCCCCCGCGAGTGCGAAGCGTTGCTTCTGGGTCAGACCCCGAGGACCGTGCTCCAGGAGCGCCGCCCACGCCCCGAGCTTGAGGTCCCACACAGCGAGGCGCTTGCGGTAGACTTCGCCAGCCCGATCCCGATCATATTCCCCGAGGGACTGAGTAAACTCTTGAGTTTTCCCCAGGTCGGAGACGCCCAGAGACCTCAAATCGTCACGCCGATCCCACAGCCTTTGAGGGACCCGGAACTTGCCCTGCCATACTTCAGAGCCTTTGCGTTTGGACAGACCTCGCATTCGCCATCGCTTCCCGGCCATATCAGAGCACTTTCCCATAACAGTCCGCATGGGCGGAAGCCACGGAAAACTCTATGCTTTTGATGCTGCTTCGAAAATGAATGGTGCTGCGAGAGAGGATTGAACTCTCGACCTCTCCCTTACCAAGGGAGTGCTCTACCACTGAGCTACCGCAGCCGCTGATGGCGGGGCTTCTGCCATATCGAACCGGCAAGCGCAAGCCATCTGTGAAAGCCCGCTCCGACGGCTTTTGCGGACATGGCAGCGCCACAATGTTGGCTATCCCTGAATGGCGGGCTGGCGCATCGGCCCGAAATTCGGATTCGATTTTCGGACGCACGTCGCTCTAATCGTCAGCCGGGACCGAACCATGGACGACAAGACAACTCCACACGACAAGGACAGCCCACCGAAAAAGGCCGACCGCAAGAGCCGGCTTGCCGAGCAATTGCGCGCCAACCTGCAGAAGCGCAAGGCGCAGTCGCGCTCGCGGCGCACCGGCGACGCTGACACGCGGACGGACGGACTCGGCGTTTTGGGGGAAACGCAAAAGGATTGACCGATATCAACAGGCTGGCCAGGGCGCAGGATTCCTGTTTCTTGAACCAAGCCGGCCAATGGTCTAGACCGGCCACAACAGACTCAACCGATGGAAAACCGGCCTTTCGGCCGAGGGGACGTTCTTCAAATGGATCGCATCAGAATCGTTGGCGGCAACAAGCTTGCCGGAAGCATCCCGATCTCGGGCGCGAAGAACGCCGCGCTGCCGCTGATGATCGCTTCGCTGCTCACCGACGACACGCTGACCCTGGAAAACGTGCCACATCTGGCCGATGTCGAGCAGCTGATCCGCATCCTCGGTAATCATGGCGTCGACTACTCGGTCAACGGACGCCGCGAAAAGCAGCAGGAGGGCTACTCGCGTACCGTCACGTTCTCCGCCCGCAACATCGTCGACACCACGGCACCCTACGAGCTGGTGTCGAAGATGCGCGCCTCTTTCTGGGTGATCGGCCCGCTGCTTGCCCGCATGGGCGAGGCCAAGGTGTCGCTGCCCGGCGGCTGCGCCATCGGCACGCGGCCGGTCGATCTTTTCCTGGATGGCCTCCAGGTGCTGGGCGCCGATATCGACGTCGACACCGGCTATGTCATCGCCAAGACCAGAAACGGCCGTCTTGTCGGCAATCGCTACGCCTTTCCGAAAGTGTCGGTCGGCGCCACCCATGTGCTAATGATGGCGGCGTCGCTGGCCAAGGGCGAGACGGTGCTCGAAAACGCCGCCCGCGAGCCGGAGATCGTCAACCTCGCCGAATGCCTCAACGCCATGGGCGCCAGGATTTCCGGCGCCGGCACCGAGACCATTACCATCGACGGCGTCGAGGCGCTGTCGGGCGCGCGCGTCCGGGTGATCCCCGACCGCATCGAGACCGGCACCTATGCGATGGCCGTCGCCATGACCGGCGGCGACGTCATGCTCGAAGGCGCGCGGGCGGACCTGCTACAGACCGCGCTCGACGTGATTTCCCAAACCGGCGCCGAGATCACGCCGACCAATTCCGGCATCCGCGTCAGGCGCAACGGCGCCGGCATCGCGCCGGTCGACGTGACAACAGCGCCGTTCCCGGCGTTCCCGACCGACCTGCAGGCCCAGTTCATGGGGCTGATGACGATGGCCAAGGGCAAGTCGCGCATCACCGAGACGATCTTCGAAAACCGCTTCATGCACGTCCAGGAACTTGCCCGGCTCGGCGCCCACATAACGCTGTCCGGCCAGACGGCGATCGTCGACGGCGTGCCGAAGCTGAAGGGCGCGCCGGTGATGGCGACCGACCTTCGCGCTTCGGTGTCGCTGGTCATCGCCGGCCTGGCGGCCGAAGGCGAGACCACGGTCAACCGGGTCTATCATCTCGACCGCGGCTTTGAGCGGCTGGAAGAAAAGCTGTCCGGCTGCGGCGCGGTGATCGAGCGGATTTCGGGGTAGAGGTAGCGGGCCTGAGGTGGGCGCTGCCTCTTGCATGTTCGGCATCTTCTCTCCGTCTGGACCAGGGCTATTGCCGGTGGAAAGCCGAGGCTTTCGCTCTACGATGTACCCCCACCCCTAACCCTCCCCACAAGGGGAGGGAGACTTCCGTTGGCGCCGACCTCGGCAGATTGCCTTTCGGCGCCAAGTGGAAATTAAAGTTGCGCGGCAGCGTTCCCTCCCCCTTGTGGGGAGGGTTAGGGTGGGGGTCCACTTTTGCAAGAATCCAAATGCGATGCCTGGTCGGAATCCGTGGCGCGGTTGCACGGATCGCCAAGACCGCCTAACAGAAACTCGATTGTAAACCTTCGCAGGTGCGAACTCCGCATGAACCTTCTCAAGCTTGTCGCGCTCGACGATCAGGATCTGAGCATTGTCTCGGCCCATGTCCAGGACGCCGTGCTGAAGGTCGGCGACCTCGAATACATGCCGGCGGTCAAGCGTTTTGTGATGACGATGAACCGCTTCGTCTGGGAAGCGAAATCCGGTTTATTCCGCCAGCACAATGAGCGGCGGCAAAGCGTGCTGCATTTCGACCGGGTGCTGGGCGCCAAGACCAGCGGCATTGCCCGCGACGAGCCCGACGAGGTGCTGTCGCTGCTGGCGATCAGCTTCGTCGCCCTCGACAAGCCGGCCGGCATCATCGAGCTGATCTTTTCAGGCGGCGGCGCGATCATGCTCGATGTCGAGTGCATCGAGGCGCGGCTGGCTGACATTGGCGGCGCCTGGGAAGCGACGTCGCGCCCCTTCCACCGAGCCTGAGCACACAAGATGGCCATCACGCTTCGTCTGTCCGATGCCGATTTCGAGCAGCGTTTTGCCGCGTTCCTTTTGACCAAGCGCGAGGTCTCGGAGGACGTCGACGCCGTGGTGCGCGCGATCATCGCGCGGGTGCGCGCCGAGGGCGACGCGGCGCTCATCGACTACACGCAGAGATTCGAACAGGCCGACCTGAAAGGCCTCGGCATGGCCGTGTCGAAAGACGACATCGCCAAGGCCTACGATGCGGCCGACCCGCAGACGATCGACGCGCTCAAATTCGCCCGTGACCGGATCCGTTCGCATCACGAGCGGCAGCGGCCCAATGACGACCGCTATACCGACGCTGCCGGCGTCGAGCTCGGCTCGCGCTGGACGGCAATCGAGGCGGTCGGGCTCTACGTGCCGGGCGGCACGGCGAGCTATCCAAGCTCGGTGCTGATGGGCGCCGTGCCGGCCAAGGTCGCCGGCGTCGAGCGCGTCGTCATGGCGGTGCCGGCGCCTGGCGGCATCGTCAATCCGCTGGTGCTGGTGGCGGCGGACCTGACCGGCATATCCGAGATCTACCGCGTCGGCGGCGCGCAGGCGATCGCAGCGCTTGCCTATGGCACCGAGACGATAAAGCCGGTCGCCAAGATCGTCGGCCCCGGCAATGCCTATGTCGCGGCGGCCAAGCGCCAGGTGTTCGGCACGGTCGGCATCGACATGATCGCCGGGCCTTCGGAAGTGCTTGTCGTGGCCGACGGCAGCAACGATCCGGACTGGATCGCCGCCGACCTGCTTGCCCAGGCCGAGCATGATGTGTCGGCGCAGTCGATCCTGATCACCGACGATCCCGCCTTCGGCGCCGCAGTCGAACAGGCGGTCGAACGCCAGTTGCAAAACCTGTCGCGCACCGGGACGGCGGCGGCGAGCTGGCGCGATTTCGGCGCCGTCATCCACGTCCCCCGAATCGAGGCAGCACTGCCGCTGGTCGACCGCATCGCGGCCGAACATGTCGAGCTTGCCATCGACGAGCCGGAAGCCTTCCTGGCGCGGATGCGCAATGCCGGCGCTGTGTTTCTCGGCCGCCACACGCCGGAAGCCATCGGCGACTATGTCGGCGGCTCTAACCACGTGCTGCCGACGGCGCGCTCGGCGCGCTTCTCGTCCGGGCTTTCAGTGCTCGATTTCGTCAAGCGCACCTCGATCCTGAAGCTCGGGCCTGAGCAGCTGCGGGCGCTAGCGCCGGCGGCCATCGCGCTGGCCACAGCGGAAGGCCTCGACGCGCATGGACGCTCCGTCGCCATCCGGCTGAATATGTAGCTGACATGGCGGACTACGATCGAACCCGTGCCAGGCTGATCGATGTCGAACTCGACGAATCGATCGGCCGTTCGACGCCCGACGTCGAGCATGAGCGGGCGGTGGCGATCTTCGACCTGATCGAGGAAAACAGCTTCCAGCCGGTCAATGACGACGGCGCCGGGCCCTACCGGCTAAAACTGTCGCTGGCCGAATCCCGCCTGGTCTTCGCGGTGGCCCGCGAGGACGGCGCGGCGGTTGTCACCCACATCCTGTCGCTGACGCCGCTCAGGCGCATCGTCAAGGACTATTATATGATCTGCGAAAGCTATTACGACGCCATCCGCACCTCGACGCCCAGCCAGATCGAGGCGATCGACATGGGCCGGCGCGGTCTGCACAATGAAGGCTCGCAGACATTGATGGACCGGCTGGCCGGGAAGATCGACATCGATTTCGACACGGCGCGCCGGCTGTTCACGCTGGTTTGCGTGCTGCACTGGCGAGGCTGACCTGTCAGCCGCTCTGCCCAGCTCGATCCTGCCCCGCTCGATCCTGTTTGTCTGCGGCATGAACGCGGTGCGCTCGCCGATGGCCGAACTGCTGGCGCGCCAAGTGCTTCCGGCCACCAGTTTCGTCGCGTCGGCCGGGGTGCGCGGCGGCGAACGCGACCCGTTCGTCGACGCCGTGCTGGCCGAGGACGGGCTTTCGCTGGGCGACCGGCGCCCGAGGACGCTGGACGACCTCGAGGACGACTATTTCGACCTGATCATCACGCTGTCGCCGGAAGCCCATCACACCGCGCTCGAGCTTACCCGCTCGCTTGCCGTCGACGTCGAATATTGGCCGATGCCAGACCCGACTGGCGTCGGCGGCACGCGTGAGCAGATCATGGCCGCCTATCGCGAGGTGCGCGAACGACTGAAGGCGCGGATCGGCAGCCGTTTTCTGGCGCCGGAAGCAGGAAAACCGCGCTGATTTAAGCATGTTCACAAGCGCACGATTATCATATAGGTTCCGCCCAAATTCCGGCTAGAGTCGGATGATTTCAGGTCTGTTCGACCTGAAATCATCCGACTCTAAATCAAAGAAGTAGAGCATGATGTCGTCCGAAAACCGCTTCACACTTTTCGGCATCATGCTCTAGGCGCTGGGAATCCATCCAAGCAAAGGTATCGAATGCCGAAGGAAGAAGTCCTCGAGTTTCCGGGTATCGTCACGGAATTACTGCCCAACGCGATGTTCAGGGTGAAGCTCGAAAACGAACACGAAATCATCGCCCACACCGCCGGCCGCATGCGCAAGAACCGCATCCGCGTGCTGACCGGCGACAAGGTCCTGGTCGAGATGACACCTTACGACCTGACCAAGGGCCGCATCACCTACCGTTTCAAGTAAGATCGTCAGAGCTCCCGGGATCGCGATGAGCATTTTGCCGAAGCTCGTGCTTGCCTCGGGTTCGCCGCGTCGGATCGAGCTGTTGCAGCAGGCCGGCATCGAGCCGGACCGCGTGCTGCCGGCCGGTGTCGACGAGACGCCGCTGCGCGCCGAGCATCCGCGCTCGCTGGCCAAGCGCCTGTCGAAGGAAAAGGCCGAAAAGGCGCTGGCGTCGCTGCAGACGGAAGAGGATTATGCGCCGAGCTTCGTGCTGGCCGCCGACACGGTGGTCGCCGTCGGCCGGCGCATCCTGCCCAAGGCCGAAACGTTCGACGACGTCGTCAATTGCCTCGGACTGCTGTCCGGCCGTTCGCACCGGGTCTATTCCGGCATCTGCCTGATCACGCCGGCCGGCAAGCTGCGCCAGCGGTTGGTCGAAACCAGGGTGCGATTCAAGCGGCTGCCGCGCGCCGAGATCGACGCCTATGTCGCCTCGGGGGAATGGCGCGGCAAGGCCGGTGGCTACGCCGTCCAGGGTCTCGCCGGCGCATTCGTGGTCAAGCTTGTCGGCTCCTACACCAACGTCGTCGGCCTGCCGCTCTATGAGACGGTGGCGCTGCTGACCGGCGAGGGGTTCAAAGTGCATGCCAACTGGGAGTCAGTTCGGCCATGAGTTCGGGTTCGGACGACAAGGTCACGCCGCTGCGCCCCAAGCGGCCCTGCCCCGAATGCGGCAAGCCGTCGGCGCGCGAGACCTACCCGTTCTGCTCCGTGCGCTGCAAGGACATCGACCTCAACCGCTGGCTCAAGGGCGCCTATGTCATTCCGGGCCGCGACGACGAGGACGAAACGGACAACGACCCTCCTAAATGAAGCTGTTCGGCACGGCTTGGTGACTTCGACCGGGTCCCATGAATCGACCTGTCCAGCAACTGCTGGCTTCCCGCTTGAAATCAACGCTTAAGCGCTGGACAGGCCGGATTCCCGTGCTATAACCCACGCGCTTTCAAGGGGCGCCGGCGGCGCTTTCAAGAAATCCGGCGTGCAGAACTGCCCGCGTGCCGGAACAGGCCCAGATAGCTCAGTTGGTAGAGCAGCGGACTGAAAATCCGCGTGTCGGTGGTTCGAATCCGCCTCTGGGCACCATCCCCTCTTCTCCCGACAGTCTCTTTCGCCGAAGCTTCTACGCTTCTGTTCCTTCAACCGACTGAAATCCTTAGCGATTTCGGCGCGAAAGGCGCGGATGGTCGGGTTTTGTGGAACTTCGGCGTAGTTGGTCAAACGCGGCGGGGGGCTGGTATTTTCGCTGGTATTGGAGATCCTGATGGTATCGATGCAGCCAAATGAAGGTCCCGAAAATGGCCCTTTCCGACGTGAAATGCCGCAATGCCCGACCCGCTTCCAAGCTTGTGAAATTGTCTGACGCTGGCGGGCTCCAGCTTTGGATTCAGCCTACCGGATCTCGCTTATGGCGCCTCGCCTATCGTTTTGGCGGCAAGCAGAAGCTTCTGGCCTTGGGGAGCTATCCCCTCATCTCCCTCGCTGAGGCACGCGAGGCGCGCGATACCGCCAAACGTCTCCTCCTACGTGGCATTGACCCCGCACAGGAGCGTAAGCTGCAAAAGGCCGACTCGGCAAAGGACACCTTTCGCTCAATCGCCGAGGAATATGTCGACAAGCTGAAGAAGGAAGGACGTGCAGACCGGACCATCACCAAGGTCAAATGGTTGCTCGACTTTGCCTATCCAGCCTTTGGAGACAATAGTGTTCGCGAGATCGATTCGGCCACAATTCTTGCCGCTCTCCGCAGCGTGGAGGTTCGCGGTCGATACGAGTCGGCCAGGCGACTGCGCTCCACCATCGGCAGCGTGTTTCGATACGCAATCGCGACCGCACGCGCCGAAGCAGATCCGACTATCCTCCTGAGGGGCGCACTCATCAGCCCGATAGTCACGTCGCGTGCCGCGATTACCGATCCGAAGGCCTTGGGAGGCTTGCTGAGGGCGATCCATGCATTTGACGGACAGGCTATAACCCGGGCCGCCCTGAAGCTGATGGCGCTGCTGTTTCCCCGCCCCGGCGAGTTGCGCGCGGCCGGATGGGACGAGTTTGATTTCGAAAGCTCGGTGTGGACCATCCCTGAAGGACGCATGAAGATGCGACGGCCGCATCGCGTCCCCCTTTCAAAGCAGGCCCTCAGCGTCCTGACCTCACTTAGAGAAATCTCTGGTGGTGGGTTGCTGCTGTTTCCTAGTGTTCGATCGGGTTCGCGTCCGATTTCCGACAACACGCTTAACGCCGCCCTGCGCCGTATGGGCTACGGCAAGGAAGAAGCTACCGCGCACGGCTTTCGAGCAACGGCATCAACTCTGTTGAACGAAAGCGGCAAGTGGCATCCAGACGCCGTAGAGCGACAGCTTGCTCACATTGAAAGTAACAACGTTCGGCGCGCCTATGCCCGGGCGGAGCATTGGGAAGAGCGTGTTAAGATGATGCAGTGGTGGGCAGATTACCTGGAAAAGATTGAGAACGCCGGAACGTGCGGGTAACTTCGATCAAGTATGCGGGGCAGTCCATTTTGCGTCGCAATTTCGGCCGTATAGTTCAGCTTTGCCATTTCCTGAAAGCTGACGTCGCAGGCGACTGCGCTGAAGGCCGTGTATGGCACCAAGGGAGAAGGCTGATCGGATCGTAGGCGGCGGTATCCTAACCAAGACTGAACCGTCCAAGGCCTCGCCTCGATCCGATTTCATGGTCGAGTATCCGTATGTGTGGAACCTGGCCGAGATGCACCGGCTCGGTAGCATCATTTCTTTGCGGAGTTGGAACGCGCCGGATCGCTGGAGCGGCTGGTTGACAAAATGAAGCGGTTGCCGAGGCGCACACCAACAACAACACGTCAGCTGGCGCGCCTCGTGTGGCTAAGCGCCGGGCCGAGCTTCCGGGCCAGCATCGAGGACGGGAAATTCCATGGCGTGATGGCGGCGATGACGCCGACCGGCTCCTTGGTCACCAGGATGCGGCGGTCCGCCCAGGGCGACGGCACGACATCGCCATGCGGCGGCCTTCTTCGGCGAACCACAATATGTAGGACGCGGCCGAACCGATCTCGCCCTTCGATTTGAACAGCGACTTGCCCTGCTCGATGGTCAGCAGTTCGGCCAGCACATCCTGATTGTCCATCATCGCGTCATGCAGCTTGCGCAACAGCTTCGAACGCTCGAGCGCGGTGGTCTTGCGCCATGTCTGGAAGGCGGCGTCGGCGGCTTCGATGGCGCGGCGCGTCTCGACCTTGCCCGACTTCGGCACGGTGCCGATCCTGAGGCCGGTGGCCGGATTGTTGACGTCGACCGTCTGGCGCTGTCGGCCTGCACCCATTCGCCATTGATGAGATTAGCCTCGCGCATGAGATGGCTGGTCTTCTGAAGCATGATCTAGCCTCCGTTCGGCTTGTAGTGATCAGGATCGGCTCGAGCTTTGCCGAAGCGATGTGGCGCGTCGATCACATCGAGCCCTCGCCCGAGATGTTGGCGCTACGCGCCAACGGTCCGATCCACCGCGTGCGCTTCCCGTCCGGGCACGAAGGCTGGTGGGTGACAGGCTACGACGAGGCCAAGGCGGCGCTGTCCGACGCGGCGTTCCGGCCCGCGGGAATGCCGCCGGCGGCATTCACCCCGGATTCGGTGATTCTCGGTTCGCCGGGGTGGCTGGTCTCGCACGAGGGGGCGAGCATGCCCGGTTACGCACGATCGTGGCGCCGGCCTTCAGCAACCGCAGGGTGAAGCTGCTCGCGCAGCAGGTCGAGGCGATCGCCGCGCAGTTGTTCGAGACGCTGGCGGCCCAGCCCCAGCCCGCCGACCTGCGGCGCGACTGACCGGAAATCCTGTCGCGTTCGCTCCCGTATGCTCCGCCCGGTTGTTCAAGCCTTATGAGAGCAGTGTTCTACGTTCGGCATGGCGTTTGGTCGCCCGTAGTAGCGCACTCACAGTCATGGGCGCGCTGCACCTCTTTCCTTACCGCTCAATCATGTGACAGCGCCCTTTCTGCGCAGCACCGCATGCACGCGGCGATCCCGTAGATCGCAAATCCTCCATGATCATCCTCGATCGCGGCGACGAGGTCGCCTCCGGGCTGCGGAGACCGGCCGCGCCAGACTGGCCTGCTGCTGATTGTTCGATCACACATCATTTCGTCAAGTATCGATTCTCGCGCATCTCGGAACCAGATCCGCCCTGCGTGTGAACGATCTTGAAACGAGATCATGTGGGACGACAATCTGTATTTGACCACTACCATAGAAAAGGGATTCTTTGGCCGCTCGCTTCCACTGATCTTGATAAAGCGCTGACATTAGCACGAGACAGCCTAGCGGGCTGGGGAAGAAAGTCGGTTCGTGAACGAGCCGCAATTCTCCAGGAACAATGAATGGGAGAAGGAACATCTCATGTCGCAGGAACTCGACTATCTCAGCCGTCACGTCGCTGCGGGTCGGCTGAGCCGACGTGAATTTCTCGGCCGTGCGACGGCGCTCGGCGTTTCAGCCACGGTCGCCAATTCGATCCTCGCCAGCGCTGCGCGCGCATCTATGCGTACTGTTCCAGTTAAGCGCGTTTACGAGAAACCTGTACTGACCCCGCTGGGCCACATGGCGCAGATCACTCAGAAATCAGGGGCTGAGGGGCCGGTCCGCGGCGGTGTCATCGGCCTTAGTGGTGCTGGGGCAGCCGACAGTCTCGATCCGGCGACGTCCTTGACGGTTATATCAAGGTCGTGGATATGATCAGGCGCTTAGCGTTATCGCGAGGAACGTCAGCGAAGGAACTTCAAGTGCGTCGTAGCGACACTCGCTCCTGCGAAACGTGAAGCCGTAGGATCATCACCTAACTGGAAGAACCGGAGCTGTCGCCGAACAGCGACAATCACCGCAATAGGTCGAAGAACGAACCCGCTGCGCGGGAGGGCGCCTGCGGTTGAGGTAGAGGGCACAGGCCGGCCGTCGCGCCTGCATTGAGCGTCGTCCGACAGCGGCAGAGCATGACGGGCTTCTTCAACAAGGAGCCTGACCATGCCTAATCCCGTTCTCGATGCCCCTATCAGTCCGCTGCGCCAGCGGCTGACCGACGACATGAACATGCGGCGTTTGTCAGGCGAGACGCAGCGCAACTATCTCCGCGACATCGGACGCCTGGCGACATTCCTTGGCCGCTCACCAGACACTGCGACCGCCCACGACCTGCGCCGGTTCCAGATCGAGCAGCAGGAGAACGGCGTTCCGGTGCCGACCATGAACAGCATCGTGTCGGCGCTGCGCTTCTTCTTCACCCATACGCTCGACCGCCCGGACCTGGCGCGCAGGCTCGTCCGACTGGCGCATCCGCGCAAGCTGCCCGTGGTGCTCAGCCGCGACGAGGTGGCCCGGCTCCTCAACGCCACCACGTGTCTCAAGCACCAGGCTGCGCTCTCGGTCGCCTATGGCGCGGGCCTGCGCGTCGCGGAGGTGTCGATGCTGAAGGTCACCGACGTCGACAGCGAGCGCATGCTGCTGCGTGTCGAGCGAGGCAAGGGCGATATCGTAATGCGATGCTATCCGAAGACCTGCTCACTCTGCTGCGCCAGTGGTGGAAGGTCGGACGGCAGCAGGGAGTGATGCACCGCGACGGCTGGCTGTTCCCGGGACAACACGCGGATGAAGCCAATCAGCACGCGGCAGCTCTATAGGAAGGTCGGGAACCGTCCGACATCGCGGACGTAGTTGCGCTGCGTCTCCTGGCCGAACCGGCGCATGGTCATGTCGTCAATCAACCGTTGGCGCAGCGGGCTGATAGGGGCATCGGAACGGGATTAGGCATGGTCAGGCTCCCTTATTGAAGAAGCCCGTCATGCTCTGCCGCTGTCGGACGACGCTCAATGCAGGCGCGACGGCCGGCCTGTGCCCTCTACCTTACCGCGGCGCCCAGCCCGCGCAGCGGGTTCGTTCCCCGGCCCAAACGCGACGCTGAGTAGTGGCTCGCTGATTGCCATGCTCGGCGAAAAGCCGTCCTGCCCCACGGGTTGTTCTCCTGCCGGAATCCACCCGTTCACACGTTGCTGCCAGTTTACGCCGAACGAGCTAGTCAGGCCGCTTCCGCTTAACGAGGCTCTTCTTAGTTTAGCCCAACACGATCTCCTCGCTGCGAAATGGCAACTAGGATGCGGCTTTGTGCTTCGACACCAACACGCCCGGAGTATCAAGACCGAGGCAGCGTCCATGAAGAGTGACGCAATCTCGTATCCCCCACGAGGGCTATCTCGTGAGGAAGCAGCTCGTTACATCGGTGTCGGATCGACGCTTTTTGACGAGATGGTTGCCGATGGGCGTATGCCAAAGCCCAAGCGCATCAACAGCCGCGCTGTCTGGGATCGTGTAGCCCTGGATATCGCTTTCACCTCGTTGCCGGACAAAGACAGCGGCCTTCAAGAGCTGTTGGAACGAAGCAAACGGGGCGTAGACAAAAGATAGCAACTACGCTCGTTGCGTATACGCTGCAGGCGTAGTACGATGATAGCCCGTGCGGAAGGCATGACGTGAACGAGAATGAGAAACTTGCGCAAGACGTGAAAGCATGGCGGGCCAAGGAAGGGTTTACTGCCGAAGCCGCGGCCAAGGTGCTGGGAATACCGAAACGCACATTCGAAGGCATAGAGCAAGGAAGAGGGTTTCCTTACCCGGTGCTCCTGCGCGTTGCCATCAAAAGCAAAACCCTTTCGCTACGGGCGATTCTGAAAGGGTCCCCGGACTGAAAGGAGCATTTGATGGCTCGGCCATTTAAGGATGCCCGTTACCCTGGGGTATCTTCGCGACCCAAGAACGGCAAGCTAATCTATCGCTACCGCGCAAAAGGCATGCCGGAAATCCGCCTTCCCGGTAAGCCCGGAGAGGCCGAGTTCGACGCGGCTTACGAGAAGGCCACGCAGGGTCAAGCCAAGAAGGCAGTTATCGTCGATTTGCCCAGTCGGGGACTGCCAAAAACCTTTGGCCATGCCGCGCGCCGGCTTGAAACGACAATGGAGTGGCTGGATTTTGATGAAGCCACGCAGCAGAAGAATGCGCGACTGATTGAGCGTTTTCTCAACCTGCGGGTCGATCCCAACTACCCACTCACCTGGCGCGATACTCCTGTCGAACATCTCGACGCGGATCGGCTTCGCGCCATAATTGAAGGCATCTTCAGGACAAACCGCACAGTTGCCAAACACATGTTGGTCGCTCTTAAGAAGCTTCTATGGGTTGCGACCGATGTCGAAAAATGGATCAAGCCGCAGGATGATCCATCGCTATCTATCCGTGTGCGGGTGCCAAAATCGACCAAGAACCCAGCTTGGCCAATTGCGATGCGCGAAAGGTTCGAGGAGCGACACCCAATCGGCACAGCCGCACGCACCTGCTATGCACTCGGCTTCTGGCTTGGAAATCGGCGCGGCGATATCGCTGCTCTTGAGTGGGACGATCTTTTAACGGAAGAGATCGAACTGTTCGACGGCTCGCTGGTGCTAATCGAGGCCTTTGATTTCCGCCAGAAGAAGAACCGCAACCGCCATGGCGGGCGGGAGATGTTCATTCCAGTCGTAGACAAACTAGCAGCGGCCTTGGACCCGCTCGATCGCTCGAAAGGCGGCACTGTCTTAAAGAACGCCTATGGCAGGTCATTCTCGGAAAAGAGCCTGACCGGCATGATGCAGCACTGGACGCGGCAGGCGGGAATTCCTAGCGGCTACACGCTCCATGGCCTGCGCCGCACCTTCGGCACCTACCTCGCTGAATGCAACATCCAAGCGCGGGCCATTATGGAGGCGATGGGCCATTCCTCAATGGCCGTGACGGATGAGTATGTCCGCGAGGCCAATAAGAAGCGGATCGCGGTTGATATTGCTCGTGCCATCAACGAGCGCGAGGCCAAACGCGACGCCATGAAGCGGCGGACAAACCTCCGCATTGTCAAATAACCAAATCGAGTCGGAACAAACCGGGGCCACGGCCTTGCCTTGGGCCCACAATGGGCCCAAAACGTTTTGGGCCGAGGGCACTTTTTATTAATGAAATCAAAGGTCATGGTGGGCCCGGAGGGACTCGAACCCCCAACCAAGCGGTTATGAGCCGCCGGCTCTAACCATTGAGCTACAGGCCCCACACGCGGCTGGATTAATGTTTTTCCCCGAATCGCACAAGGCTTTCCGGATGGGCTGGCCGAAATCGTCCAAATCAGCCCATATTCAGACATTAGAGCGACCAGCGTCCACTTGACGCGCAAACTACGCTCTAACGCTTTGAATCTAGGCATCGTGCGTCCCGAAATCGATTCCGATTCTTGGGCGGATGCGGTAGTCGACAGGCGCGACTGGATCGCAGACCGAGGAGATTTTTATGACCAGACATCTTTTGCCCTTGGCGCTCGCCGCCGCAATCGCTTTTCCGGCGATCGCCGGCGCGGCCGATTCGCCGCCGCCCCGCATCGTCGTCACTGGCGAAGGCGAAGCGACCGCGGCCCCCGATCTGGCGCTGCTGACGCTCAGCGTCATGCGCGAGGCCAAGACCGCGCGTGCCGCGCTCGATGCCAACAACGACGCCATGGCTTCGGTGATCGCCGCGATGAAGTCAGCCGGCATCAAGGAGCGCGACCTGCAGACAGCCGGCATCCAGATCAGCCCGCGCTACAATTATACCAACAAGCCGGACGGCAGCCAGGAAGCCGAACTCATCGCCTACCAGGTGACCAACACGCTTTCGGTGCGCATCCGCGACATCGACAAGACAGGCGAGATTCTCGACAAGGCGGTGTCGCTCGGCGTCAACCAGGGCGGCGGCATCTCGTTCTCCAACGAGGATCCAACGGCAACTGTCACCGAAGCCCGCAAGAAGGCGGTCGCCGACGCCATGGCCAAGGCCAGGACGCTGGCCGAAGCTGCCGGGGTCAGCATCGGGCGGGTGCTGGAAATCACCGACCAGAACGTCGTGCCGCCACCGATACCGATGAACGCCAAGGCCTTCGACGCGGCCCGCGAATCGGTTCCGGTGCAGGCTGGCGAGAATTCCTACACGGTGCAGGTCACCGTCACTTTCGAGTTGAAGTGACCGCCACCGGAATCGGTTCGGCCTTGCTGCGGCAACATTGACTTTGCTGCATGAAAACCCCGGAGGACTGGTCCTCCGGGGTTTTTTCGAGCCGCACCCTTCTATCCCAGCGGAAAGGGTCCCTATTACTCCGGGCCGTTGCCGATAGATAACGTGCGAACGCTTACCGGTAGAGGACCGGGCAGCCGCGCTCATTGGCGAACACGACCAGGACGCGGTCACCATACTGGCGGCCCGCCACTTTCACAGTGCGGCGGCTGACGTCGACGATACGGGCGCGGCGCAGACCCATGCGCTCTGCCTTGCCGAGAGCACGGTTTGGCGAGCAGGACCGGCGCCAGTCGCGTTCGCGGCGGCGTTCGCGGTAGTAACCATCGTCATCGCCGGAATAGACGCCGACGCGCGGATCGTCGTTGTTGCCGAAGCCGAGATAGATGCTGTCTGCATGGGCTGTGGCGGGGATAGCGGCAAGCGTGCCGAGGCCGATAAGCGCCGAAAGGGCCGCCGTCTTGATCGTGTTGAACATGTCTTCTCTCCTTGTTCAGGGCTTCCGCCCGCCTTTGATCGAACCAATCATGTCTTGGTCGAACCTATGGCCAGGAGAATGCGCTTGTGTATCTGAACTTTTTACGAACCGGCCGTTCATTTCGCGTTCATGTTGCAGCAACAAGCAATTGCGCAGTCTTCTCGGCTTCCGGGTTCTGAACAATCCGGTCGGTTCTGAACCATTTGGGTGGAAAACGCGCTGTCGGGCAGCCGGTTCCGGGTCCTGAAGGCCAGGCCCCTAGGGCTCGTCGTCCAGCATGTGCTCGAAATAGTCGTCCTGCTCGGCAAGATCGGTCTCGCTGGCGCTGACCCGGCCGCGCATGGAGATGCCGGCCTCATGCACCGTCTCGGCACTGCCTGACACCAGCCTGTGCCACCAGTAGAGGTCGTGGCCCTCGGCGACCAGCCGGTAGGCGCAGGTTTTGGGCAGCCAACTGATGGTGCGCACATTCTGCGGCGTCAGCCCGACGCAGTCCGGGACCCGCGCCAACCGGTTGGCATAATCGGAGCAGCGGCAAGTTTCGGCGTCGAACAGCCGGCAGCCGACGCTCGTCCAGTAGATCGCGCCGGTGTCTTCGTCCTCGAGTTTCGACAGGCAGCATTTGCCGCAGCCGTCGCAAAGCGATTCCCACTCGGCCGGGGTCATAGCCTCGAGCGTCTTGATTTTCCAGAACGGCGTTTCCATCGACGGGATGTGGCCCCTGGCCGGGTGAAGGTCAAGCTCCGCAACAGACGCAGACCCGGCCAGCACCATTGGCCGGCACCATAGGAATAACACGAAGTCGCCTTCAAAACGCCGGCCAATTGCCCTTCGTAGCCGTTAATGCCCACTAACCGGAACCAATCCGGTTGATGAACAGTTTGGGCCGGGATGGGACGCCAAAGGAGGATTTTTTAATGAAACGCCAACCACGGATTCTGGCAGGCACGGCACTTGGCCTGCTGATGGCGTCCGCGCCGTTGGGCGCATTCCCGTTGCAGGGCAGCGCCGCGCTTGACCCACCGCAGAGTACCGCCACGCCGTTGATCCCCGTGCAATCGAATTGCCCCGAAGGCGAGTCGGCGGAAGGCTGCGCCCCGCAGGCGGAACCGGAGCAGAAGCCTCGCAAGAAGCGCGAGCGGCAGGCTGAATCGGCGCCCGTGGAACAGGCCGCGCCTTCCGGCGAGGAGCAGCAGGGCAGCCAGCGCAGGAAGAAGCGCGAGCAGCAACAACAGGAAGAAGCCGCACCCGCCGAGCGGGCCGCACCTGCGAGCGACGAACAGCCCGAGCCGCGCAGAAAGAAGCGCGACCGGCAACAGCAGGAGGAAGCCGCACCGGCCGAACGGCCCGCCGAGCAGGCCGCGCCTGCGAGCGACGAACAGCCCGAACCGCGCAGAAAGAAGCGGGAGCGGGAGCAGCAGGAGGAAGCCGCACCGGCCGAAAAGCCCGCCGAGCAGGCCGCGCCTGCGAGCGACGAACAGCCCGAACCCCGCAGAAAGAAGCGGGAGCGGGAGCAGCAGGAGGAAGCCGCACCATCCGAACAGCCAGCCAGGAAGGAAGCCGGCGAGCAGACCGAGCCGCCTCCGACCGACCAGCAAACGGCTCCCGCTGAGGGCGACAAGCCCCGGGATCAGGCCAAGGAACGTGGCAAGAATCCTGTCGACGAACAGCCGGTGACGGGAGAGCAGCCCTCAACCGGCGAGCAGCCCGCCGAGCGCAAACAGGCCGCGCCCGCCGAAGGCGAAGCTCCGGCACAAGGCGAGGCTCCCGTGTTCGACAGTCAGAAAGATGCCAAGCGCAAGCGCAAGGGCGGCAGGGACAACGCGCAAGAGACTGTCGGCCAGGACGCGGGTGGTCAGCCCACCCAGCAGAACGGCGAGCAGGCGGAAGCTCCGAAGCCGGCTCCGGTCGACCAGGGACCGCCGCCCACCGACGACAGGACAGCCCAGCAGGCGATCAGGCTTGAGAAGATGGTTCCGGTGACCGAGGAAAAGGGCAAACGCGTTGAGCGCGCGCCCGACGTCGAGGACATTCGCCGCCGTCCCCGTCCGCGAGGGGTCGACGTCGTCAGGGAACTCGGCGACCGCGTTATCCTCCAGTTCAACAACCAGACGATCGTGGAAAGCGACGACGCCCCGCGCATGCACCGTGGCGCGCGAAACGTCTACTATGAGGAGCTGTCGGGCGATCGCACCCGGGAAATCGTCGAGCGTGATAACGGAATCCAGATCGTCACCATCCGCAACCGCTACGGCGATGTCGTCCGGCGTTCACGCATCGCGCCCGACGGACGCGAATATGTGCTGAGCTATGTCGACGAGCGGTACTATGAGGACGATGGCGACTGGCGCGATCCGGGTGACGACCTGCCGCCGATCCGGATCGACATTCCACGCGAGGAGTACATTCTGGATTCCGAAGAGGTCGAGGATCCGGACGACTACTATGCCTTCCTCGAACAGCCGCCTGTGGAGAGGGTGCAGCGCCTCTACTCGATCGACGAGGTCAAGCGCTCGGCCCGCGTGCGCGACATCGCCCGCCGCATCGACCTCGACACGCTGAACTTCGAATTCGGTTCAGCCTCAATCCCCGAGACCGAGGTGCAGAAACTGGAAGGCGTCGCCAGCGCCATGGAGAAGCTGCTCGAGAAGAACCCGGCGGAAACCTTCCTGATCGAAGGCCATACCGATGCCGTCGGCAGGCCGGAGGCGAACCTCGCTCTGTCCGACCGTCGCGCGGAGGCGGTCGCCGAAGCCCTGAGCAATGCCTTCAGCATCCCGCCGGAGAACCTGACGACACAGGGCTATGGCGAGGAGTATCTCAAGGTCGATACGTCGGAGCCTGAGCGCGAGAACCGTCGCGTCGCCATCCGCCGCATCACCTCGCTGGTGGCGCCGGTGGCCAGCGCGAATTAACTCGCAGTTCCAGAAACCAGAACTGGTTTCTGGAATCTATACGGGAAGACGTAGCCCACCCCGGTTTCACCGGGATGGGCAATTTCGGCAATGAGCCGAGGTTGAAGGAGAATGTAAGTCGCGATTTAACCCGGCATTGAATCGCGAGGTCGTCCACCCCAGATTCTGGCTAGGGCTTCCCTGCCCTGTCCCGACTCCAGCGGGACACATGAGCCCCGCCGGTACCCCCCTCGCCGGCGGGGTTTTTGTTTCCGGGCTTCGGAGGAGAACCGAGGCCTATGCGGGGCCTAGACAATTCCTCGCGGTGGCCTCGAAGCCAAGCAGGGCTGAGGAGTGAGAACGGCGTCCGGTGCCAGTCAGTAGATATTTTTGACGTTGGTTTTCGAATTTGCAAACACCTCGTCGGGCACGAAGAAATCACCGGCGAGCGGGCCTGTCGCATCAGGCGCATAGATCGAAAAATCGCTGACGCCCTCGGCGCGCAGCACCTCCTCGTCGATGTAGAAATTGCCGGTCGCTTCGCGCGACGGCCGGAGCAGGATCGCATGCGCGGCATCGGCCATGATATCCGGCGAACGGCTCATCGCCGCCACTGTCGCCCCGCCCAGAAGATTGCGCACCGCTGCCGTATCGATCGTCGAGATCGGCCACAGCGAATTGACGGCGATGCCGTCCCTGGCGAACTCCGCGCTCATGCCCAGCGTACACATCGACATGCCGAATTTGGCCATCGTATAGGCGACATGGTTCTTGAACCATTTGGCCTTCATGTCGAGCGGCGGCGCCAGATTCAAGATGTGAGGATTGTCAGCCAACTTCAGGTGCGGAATGCACATTTTGGAAACCAGGAACGTACCGCGTGTGTTGATCTGGTGCATCAGGTCGTAGCGCTTCATGTCGGTTTCCAGCGTGCCGGTGAGCTGGATGGCGCTGGCATTGTTGATGCAGATGTCGATGCCGCCGAATTTCTCGACGGTCCTGGCGACCGCCTCGGCCACCTGCCCCTCCTCGCGTATGTCGCACAGCATCGGCAATGCCTTGCCGCCGGCCTGCTTGATCTCCTGCGCGGCCGTATAGATCGTGCCCGGCAGCTTCGGGTGCGGCTCGGCGGTCTTGGCCGCGATGGTCACATTGGCACCGTCGCGCGCAGCGCGCAGCGCAATCGCCAGCCCGATGCCGCGCGACCCGCCGGAGATGAACAGCGTCTTTCCCTTGAGCGACATGTGTTCCGCCTTCCTTGCAATTCTGTTGGTCGCGATCCTTGCCCGTGCCGTCGCCAGACACAAGAGCGGCGAGCAGCGAGTGGTGGTGACGCTGCGGAGGCGACCTGAAATGCGTGGACTCGCCAGCGGAGCAAATATATATTCTATAAAAAGAGGTGGAATATAGAATGGCGCTGTCGATCAAGAACAGGGTAGTCGAGCAATTGGCGCGGGAACTTGCCCGCCGCCGTCGCGTGTCGGTGACGGAAGCGATCCGTCAAAGCCTCGAGCGCGAAGTTGCGCGCGAGCGGCTTGTGCCGCGCGACGAGGCCGACGACCTTTTTCAGCGCCTGATGGCAATCGCCGAAAGAGCCGCACAGATACCGAAACGCCAAGATGCGATGACCGAAGACGAAATCCTCGGCTACGACGAACTCGGAATCCCGACGCGATGATCATCGACTCCTCTGCCCTCGTCGCTATTTTGCGCACAGAACCAGGCTATGATCGTTTCGTGCTGGCGATCGCTCGGGCTGAAAGGCGGCTGCTCGCAGCACCGACCCTGCTCGAGACGACGATGGTGCTGGTCGGCCGCTGGCAAGACCAGATCGGCGACCGCTTCGAAGCCCTTTTGCGCACCGCATCGATCGAGACGATCCCTTTTACGGCCGACCACGCCGCTGTGGCCCGTCAGGCCTTCCTGCGCTACGGCAAGGGCCGGCATCCGGCCGCTCTCAATTTCGGCGACTGCATCGCCTATGCCACGGCCCGTCTCGAGGCCATGCCGCTGCTGTTCAAGGGGGACGATTTCCGGCTGACGGATATCGAACCGGCCGTGTAGTCCACCGTCACACCAGCACCAGGCCTTGCCGCATGGCGATGGCGATGGCGTCGGTGCGGTTGGCCGCACCGAGCTTGATCAGGATCGCCGCGACGTGGAACTTCGCCGTATGCACGGAAATGTTCAAGCGCCGGGCGATCACCTTGTTGGGCGCGCCTTCGGCCAAGAGCGCCAGCACTTCGCTCTCGCGCGGCGAAAGCGCCGGCCGGCCGGCCCTGTCGTCGACCGGCTCCTCGTCGGAGAGGTCGTCGTCATGGAAGGCGAAATCGTCATGTCGATCGGACAAGGGGCGGCCCTCGCCCGAGATCCGATAGCCAGCCGCCGCCAGTCGCGCGGCGGCAGCGATCAGCAGATCGTCCGCTGCCGCCGGCAGCACGGCAAGCACGGTATCGGCCGGCCGCTGCCGGCTCGCTCGTTGCGACAGGAGCACCTGGGGTATGACGGGATCGTTGGCCCCGCCTTCCAGGCCCCCTCTTTCCAGGTAAACGTCATCGATGATCGCGACATCCGCTCTGTCGGCGCTATTGCTGCTGCCGGCCACGATCGGCAGCAGATCGCCGGTCGCGGCAAGGGCGGTGGACAGGTGCTCGGCGCGCACGACGTCATCGAGCGCGATCAGCACCGTCAGCCGCCGCCCCGTGATCCCGTTACTTGCCATCGATCTTCTCAGTTCAGCGGCTTTTCGCCGATGGTCAGCGCGACGTCGCGCTGTTCGCCGCCGCGCACCACGCCGAGCGTCACCGACGCGCCGGCGCTGTCCGGCCCGAGCCTGCGGATCAGCTCGCGCGGGCCGAGCACGGCCTCGCCGTTCCAAGACGTGATGATGTCGCCAAGATGCAGGCCGGCCGCCTTCGCCGGGCCATTGTCGTCGAGGCTCATCACCATCGCGCCATGCGTGTCGCCGTTGCGGATTGGATGCAGGCCGGCGCCGAGATAGCCGCGCGCGACATGGCCCTTCTCGCGCAGCGTCGTCACCGCCCGTTCGATCGTCTCGTAAGGCATGACCAGCGCACGCCGGCGCGGCCCGAACAAAAGCATGCCGATCAGTGCGCCCTTGGCGTCGAGCACCGGGCCGCCCTCGAAACGGCCGCCGGCATTGACGGCCAGATTGATGCGCCGGTCGATCATGCCGCCGCGCATCGAGCGCCAGGCCGGACCAACCTCACCGACCGTACCGAATGCGGCGAGCACCGCACCGTCACTATTGCCAACGGCGATGGCCAGATGGCCCGGCCGCACCGTGCCTGCCTTGGCCAGCGGCGGCACGTCCGGCGCGCCGGCCGGCTTCAGAAGGGCCGTCCCAGTGGATGGATCACGGCCGACCAGCTCAGCCTTCACCTTGTCGCCCGAAGCAAGCGCCAGCTCGATCTCCTCGCCGGCCTCCACCGCCTCCTCGGCAGCGATAAAATAGCCGTCGCGCCAATGGAAGGCGGTCGCGGTGCGATGCTGATGCGTGGCGAAGCTCGCCGTCGCCGGCGCTGCTGCCGTGCCAATATCGGCGATGGCGTCGGAAAATGCGCTCAGATTGAAGTCGCTCATGTTGGTCTCCTGGGTCTTTTTCATACCCCAGATATCGCTCGGCAGCGCGCTCGCGGATACTCGCCTGACGGCTAGTTCGGCGTTCGACTGGCCATCTGGTCAGGTCGCGGCCGATCCGGCTGCTCCGCACATATAGGCGTCCTTCATCTTGCTCTAAAGACACGGAGCCCTGCCATGTCCCTCCCCGCCCAGCAATTGCAGTTCGATGATGCGCTGCTTGATGATTATTCGGCAACGGTCGCCGATGCCGTGGACCGCATCGGTCCCGCCGTCTGCCGCATCGAGCGCGTCGGTGGCGCCGGCGGCCAAGGCTCCGGCTTCGTCATCACGCCGGACGGCCTGGTCGTCACCAACTTCCACGTCGTCGGCGATGCCCGCACCGTCCGTGTTACGATGCCGGACGGCGTCTCCAGAGAAGGCCGTGTTCTCGGCCGCGACCCCGATACCGACATCGCGCTGGTGCGTGCCGATGGCAACTTTGCCGACATCGCGCCGCTCGGCGATTCCAAGCGCCTGCGGCGCGGCCAGATCGCCATTGCCATCGGCAACCCGCTCGGATTCGAATGGACCGTCACATCAGGCGTCGTCTCGGCGCTCGGCCGCTCTATGCGCGCCTCCACCGGCCGGCTGATCGACGACGTCATCCAGACCGACGCAGCACTCAACCCCGGCAATTCCGGTGGACCGCTGGTGTCGTCGGCGGGCGAGGTCATCGGCGTCAACACCGCCATGATCCATGGCGCGCAAGGCATCGCCTTCGCGGTTGCCTCCAACACCGCCAATTTCGTCATTTCCGAGATCATCCGCTTCGGCCGCGTGCGCCGCGCCTTCATCGGTGTCTCGGCCGATACGACAAACCTGCCGCGCCGCGCCGCCCTGCTGTCGCAAGTGTCGAGCAGCACGGCTGTGCGCCTGCGCAGCGTCGAGGCGAACAGCCCGGCGGCCAAGGCCGGGCTCAGGGAAGGCGACATCATCGCCGCCATCGACGGCCGCCCGGTCACCGGCGTCGACGATCTGGTGCGCATGCTCGATGCCGAGCGCATCGGCCGCGAAACGCAGTGCACGGTGGTGCGCCGCTCCGGCATTGCTCAGGTCACGCTGATGCCGGTGGCGCGAAGCTGACCTTTATTGCGGCGCAAAGATCCGGACGAGCAGCGAAACCACCAGCCAGTGTGCCAAGCAGGACCGCGCAGTCGCCGCCGACGACTAGCGAACTCTCCTCGTCTCAGCCCGCCGCCCCTTCAACAAACTGCGCCAGGAACTCGGCGCTGGGCGGGATCGGCTTGATCACGTCGATCAGCACGCCATTGGGGTCTTTGGTGATGAAGTGGCGCTGGCCGAAGGCTTCGTCGCGGAGCGTTCGCAGGATCGGCAGGCCGGCGGCGGTGACCCGCTCGTAGACCGCATCCGGGTTCTTGACCTCGAAATTGATCAACAGGCCGGAGGTACGGCCGCGCCCTTCCTCAGGAATCGTGTCATGATCGCCCTGGACGATCCCGAGATTGACGTGGCGATCCTCGGTGGATTGCAGATGCACGTACCAGTCGCTCTCGAACAGTGGCTTGAAGCTGAAGTGCGTGACATAGAAGGCCTTCGTGCCGGCAACGTCGCCGGTCATCAGCACCGGGTAATAGCTTGTCGTCTTCATCTTTCCTTCTCCCGTCAAATAACATACAGTCTGCATGTAAATGCGTATTAACATACAGGCTGCATGTATGCAACAGGAATCCGCGCGCCGTTCCAACCGCGATCGTACCGAAGCGACGCGCGCCTACCTGATCGCCGCGGCGCGAAAACTGTTCATCGAAAAGTCCTATGCGGAGACCGGCACGCCCGAGATCGTGGCTGCGGCCGGCGTCACGCGCGGCGCGCTCTATCATCACTTTGCCGATAAGCAGGCGCTGTTCGCCGCGGTGGTCGAGCAGGAGGCGGCTGCTGTGGCGGAAGAGATCGAGCGCGCCTCGCCGCCCTCGCTATTTGCCCGCGACGCGCTGGTCGCCGGCTCGGATGCCTATCTTGCCGCCATGCGAATGTCTGGCCGCACCCGGCTGCTGCTGCTCGACGGACCGGCCGTTCTCGGCCGCGCCGCCATGGACGAGATCGACAACCGCCACGGCAACCGCTCGCTGCGCGAGGGTCTCGTTGCCGCGATGCGCTCCCACTCGATGACGAAATTGCCTGTGGAAGCGCTAACGACTTTGCTTGCCGCCGCTTTCGATCGCGCGGCACTCGCCATTGAAGCTGGAGCGTCGGCCGAGGACTATCGCACGGTTCTCATGGCGCTGATCGACGGACTGACTCCGCCTCCTCCTCAGGCACCTCACCCGGCTCAAATTCGTTGAAGCAGCCAAGCTGGCGCTTGAATTCGTCGATCAGCCAGGCTGCCGCGGGCTTCGGGCTGCGGTCGGCGCGATGCATGGCATAAAGCGGCGCCCGCACCTCGCTGTAGGGTTCGAGGTCGAGCTCGACAAGGCGGCCGCTTGCCAGATCGTCGGCGACCAGCCAGCGCGGCAGGCCGCCCCAGCCTAATCCTTCACGCATCAGCGCATGCTTGGTGCGCACGTCGGTCAGCCGCCAGGTGCGGTAGGCAAAGACGCCGTAATCGCGCCCGCGCGTCCGCTCCGACTGATCACTGACCACCAGTTGGGTGTGCTCGCGCACCTCCTCCAGCGGCACCCGTCCTGGCAGTCGCGCCAAAGGGTGATCGGGCGCCGCAACCGGCACCATCGACGTGAAGCCGATGCGCAGCAGGTGCACGTCGGCATCGCCCGGAATGCCGCCGATTCCAAAATCGGCCTGCCCGTTGACCACCTGCTCGACGATCAGGCCCAGCGAACCGGTATGCAGGCGCAACGTCACGGTCGGGAATTGCACCTCGAAGGCCTTCAACACCCGCACCAGCACCGGCAAAGCCAAGGTCATCTCCACTGACATGACGACCTCGGCCTCGAGACCTTGCCGGTGGCCGTCGACACGCGAGCGAATCCGCTGCAGCACGCCGACCATGCGCCGCGCATCTTCAAGCGTCGCCTTCCCGATATCGGTCAGTTGCGGCTCGCGCGTGCCCTCGCGCTCGAACAGTTTCAGCCCGAGCTGCGCCTCCAGATTGGCGATGGCGTAGCTGATGACCGATTGCGCGCGGTTGAGCTTGCGCCCGGCGGCGGAGAAACTGCCGGTGTCGGCCACCGTAACCAGGATCTGCAGTTGGTCGATTGTTGGGTTGGGTTGCATCGTTCCATCCATAATTTAGATGGATCATACGAAAAATATACCAGTTTTTCAAATGGGCTGGCAGCCCCATATTTGCGGGACATTCAACTCATCCCTGGAGACCCGCCATGTCTATCCTTCTTGTCACATCGAGCCCGCGCGGCAATGCCTCGCACTCGACCCGTATCGCCACCGAGCTCGCCGAGAAACTGCTTGCCGCCGATCCCTCGGCCAAGCTTGTCGTCCGCGACCTCGTCGCCGACCCGCTGCCGCATATCGATCCCGATTATTCGACCGGCATCTATACGCCCGTCGAGGCCCGCACCCAGCGCCAGGCCGAGGTCGTCGGCGTTTCCGACGGCGTGTTGGATGAACTGTTTGCGGCAGACACCATCATCCTCGCCACCGGCTTCATCAATTTCGGCATCTCGTCGACCCTGAAATCCTGGGTCGATCACGTCGCCCGCTCCGGCAAGACTTTCGCTTATGGCGAGAATGGCCCGAAGGGCCTTGTCACCGGCAAGAAAGTTTACATCGTCCTTGCCTCGGGCGGCATCTATTCGGAGGGCGCTGCCGTGCAGATGGATCACGCCATCCCTTACCTGCGCAGCGTGCTTGGCTTCATCGGCATTGCCGATGTCGAAGTCATCCGCATCGAAGGCGTCGGCATGGGCCCCGAGGCCGTCACCGGCGCTCTGGCCAAGGCATCGGCCAAGGTGGATGCCTTGGTGGCCTCGACCGAAAGCAAACAGGCCGCGGCGGCGGCGTAGTCCACCAGCCGTCGGTAAATTAAAAGGCAGGCGCCTGATACGGCGCTTGCCCTATTTCGCTTTTAGGTAGATGTGCCGGAGACCGAACGGGGTCTCACCCGAACATCTTCTCGCCCTGCTCGTCGACCAGTTGAATGCCCTTTTTGATCGAGATGTCGACAGCGTCGTCGAGCCCGGCAAAACGATCGGCGCGGATAAATTTGTGCTCCTTCATCACGCCGTCGATCTCCTTGGAAACCACGCCGCAGGTCTGGTATTGGCCCTCCGCCTTGTAGGGCGTGGCGCTGATCAAAAATCCCTTGTGCTCGATCTGCTTTGCCGGTGCAGCACTCTTTGGTTCGCCCGCGTCACCGCCGCCACCGCCGAAAAGACGTTTCAGAAAAGACATGGGCGCGCCCTCCAACGGCAATCGTCCTGCATCAAATAGCGTGGTGCAGGATGATTTCACTAGCGGTCCTTAGGCAAACGGGCAAGGGCCGCATCCGGCCCGGACGTCAGTCGCGCGACAGCGCTTCTAGGGCTTCGGCCGCCCCTTTCAATATCGCGATCGCCTCGGCCTGTTTTTCAGCGGGCGCGTCGACGATGTCGTCGAGGGCTGCGCGCAGCCGGCGGCGCACGGCGCGGAATTCGTCGCGGCTTTCCGAACCGCCGCGGCCGCGCCGTCCGCCATCCTCGCCGTCGTCGTTCCAGCCGAACCAGTCGCGCGCCTTAGCCATCTTGCGGCCGAAACGCTCGAGATGATCGAGCACGTGGTCGATCATCTCGCGATTGTCATTGAGATGCGCCTGCCCTGCCTCGGTTATCGAAAACACCTTCTTGTTGCCTTCCGCCGACGAGACGGCATAGCCGGCCTCTTCCAGGAAGGTCAGCGTCGGATAGACCACGCCGGGACTGGGGCTGTAGACGCCGCTGGTGCGTTCCTCCAGCGCCTTGATGATGTCATAGCCGTGGCGCGGCGCCTCGGCCAGAAGCGACAGCGTGATCAGCTTGAGATCGCCGTCGGCCAGCATACGCCCGGCGCGGAACATGTCGCCCGGCCCGCCGCGCCCGCCGCCCCTCATGCCGTGGCCGAATGGGCCGAAGCCGCCGCCACGGCCGCCGAACCTGCCGGCCATATGCATGAAAACGCGCTCGGCATGCTTGCCGAAATGATGATGTCGGTGCATCGTCTGCTCCTTGAGATATGTCTTACGTTATATCTTAGCTAAGCGCGTAAAGCGATTGAGTCAAGATATATCTTACGATGTATCTGGTGCGCTGCATCGGCTTTGCGGACGAAATACCGGCTACCAGCGGCCCTTGCGCCGATTCCAGGCATAGAGAAGATCAGCGAAGCGATCATAGGCATAGCGCGTCAGCGGCAGCACGGCGCGGTTGCCGAACAGCGCCGCCAGCCAGCCCTCGCCCGGCGTTCTCAGCCAGACGGCAATTGCGACGTCGGCGCCGACCAGCAGCTTGCCGTCCGCGGTTGCGTGCAGCCGGCGGCGGATGTCGTCCAGCGACACGCCGTATCCGGCCAGCGCCGCCGGTTCGGCATTGATGTCGCGAAACGCGATTCGCCCGGCCTTGATCGCCTCGACCAGCCGCCGCTTCTGCCGGCTAATGCCGGCATCGCAAACCGGACAACGGGTATTGTACCAGATGGTCAGCAGGGGCTTGGGCATGTGTCTCGAGACGCGAGCTGAAGTGGCTGCGCTGACTATCAGGGAAATACCTTCGCCCCGCAACATTTCGGGCCAGCCACTTTCGGGCCAGACGCTTCCGGGCCAGCCACCTTCGGGCCAGATTGGCCGGGCGCCGTCAAGCGGCGCCTGACCGTCCGATGTCCGGCAGCTTGCGCGAGCCGCGCAACGCCTCAGCCGAGCGAGGCGACGATCTCGCGATAGGCCAATTCCGGGAAAGCCTTGAGCGTCCGCGTCCTCACGTTACCGCCTGTCGCCAGCATCAGCGAGAAACGAGCGAGCACCGCATCGTCGGGCGCTTCGACGACTGCCACCATATCGCATTCGCCCATGGTGAGATAAAAGGCCTTGAACGAGCCGCCCATGTCTCCCAGCAGCTTCTTGGCAGCATCGAGCCGCTTCGGCGACTCGCGCACATTTTTGGCGCCCTGCTCCGTCCAGTTGATCAGCACGATATAAGTTGTCATGCACACCTCCCTCCGGGGCCTCGGAGCACGGCGTCACTGCCGGGGCGGGCATCCGGGTTTGTCGCCCAGAAATTGCATCCGACACGCGATTATCCTCCCACAGCAGGTGTGCTGCAACAACAACCTCACCGTCGCCAGACCATCTCTGCGGCACGCACAAAAAAGGGCGCCGCAGCGCCCTTTAAATTGCTTATTCGTTGCCCGGCATCAGCTGTCGAGGAAGCTTCGCAGCTTGCGCGAGCGGCTCGGGTGCTTGAGTTTGCGCAGCGCCTTGGCTTCGATCTGGCGGATGCGCTCGCGGGTGACTGAGAACTGCTGGCCGACTTCCTCCAGCGTGTGGTCGGTGTTCATGCCGATGCCGAAACGCATTCTGAGCACGCGCTCTTCACGCGGGGTGAGCGAAGCAAGCACCCGCGTCGTCGTCTCGCGCAGATTGGCCTGGATCGCCGCGTCGATCGGCAGGATCGCCATCTTGTCCTCGATGAAATCGCCGAGATGCGAATCCTCCTCGTCACCGACCGGAGTTTCGAGCGAAATCGGCTCCTTGGCGATCTTCAGCACCTTGCGCACTTTTTCGAGTGGCATGGCGAGTTTTTCCGCCAGTTCCTCCGGCGTCGGCTCGCGGCCGATCTCGTGCAGCATCTGGCGCGAGGTGCGCACGATCTTGTTGATCGTCTCGATCATATGCACCGGAATGCGGATGGTGCGCGCCTGGTCGGCGATCGAGCGGGTGATCGCTTGCCGGATCCACCACGTCGCATAGGTCGAGAACTTGTAGCCGCGGCGGTATTCGAACTTATCGACCGCCTTCATCAGGCCGATATTGCCTTCCTGGATCAGGTCGAGGAATTGCAGGCCGCGATTGGTGTATTTCTTGGCGATGGAAATGACGAGGCGCAGATTGGCCTCGACCATTTCCTTCTTGGCGATCGCGGCTTCGCGCTCGCCCTTCTGCACCTGGTTGACGATCCTGCGGAATTCCTGGATCGAGATCGCCGTCTCGGTGGCGAGGTTCTGGATCTCGGCGCGCAGGTCGCGGATCGCGTCCTTTTCGTTCTTGGTGAATTCCTTCCAGCCGCGCGAGGTCAGATTGCCGATCGAGCGCGTCCAGTTCGGATCGAGCTCCGAGCCCTGGTACTCCTTCAGGAATTCCTCGCGGCGCACGCCATAGCTTTCGGCCAGCCGCAACAGCTTGCCTTCGTTCTGCACCAGGCGCTTGTTGATGTCGTAGAGCTGCTCGACCAGCGCCTCGATGCGCGCCGTGTTCAGGGATAGCGACTTCACCGCCTTGATCAGCTGGTCCTTCAGCTCCTTCAGCCGGCGGTCCTGGCTGGGCGACAGCGTGCCGGCGGCTGCCAGCCGGTTCTCGACCTGCTGGTCCTGCAGCTTGCGCAACTTCTTGTAGGTATCGGCGATGACGTCGAGCGTCTCCATCACCTGCGGGCGCAGCTCCGCTTCCATCGCCGCCAACGACAGGCTGGCTTCGTCCTCGTCTTCCTCGTCGTCATCAGTCAGACCGCGCGTGTCGCCGCCGACATTGGTGATGTCGTCCTCGTCCTCGCGCGAACGGCGCGGCTTGTCCTCGGTCTTGGCTTCCTCGATCCGCTCGACCACCGGCGCCTGCTTGGCCTCCGGTCCGGCATAGGTCGCTTCGAGGTCGATGATCTCGCGCAACAGGATCTTCGATTCGTTGAGCTCGTCACGCCAGATGATGATGGCCTGGAAGGTCAGCGGGCTTTCGCACAGGCCCGCGATCATCGTCTCACGGCCGGCCTCGATGCGCTTGGCGATCGCGATTTCGCCCTCGCGCGACAGAAGCTCGACTGAGCCCATTTCGCGCAGATACATGCGAACCGGATCGTCGGTACGATCGGTCGGCTCTTTCTTGGTGGTCGTCGCAGCAACGGCGGTACCGGTCTGCTCGGCCAGTTCGTTGGCGTCTTCCTCGGCGTCGGCAGCCGCATCGGCGGCTTCGGGCTCCTCGCCCTGCTCGTCATCCTCGACCACGTTGATGCCCATGTCGGAGAGCATGGCCATCGTGTCCTCGATCTGCTCGGAGGTCACTTCCTCCGAGGGCAGCACCGAATTCAGTTCGTCCATGGTGACATAGCCGCGCTTCTTGGCGGCCTTGATCATCTTCTTGACAGCATCGTCGGAAAGGTCGAGCAGAGGGCCATCGGTGGCGCCTTCACGTTCGGTCTCGACCTCTTCCTTTTCTTTTGTCGCCATTCTATATTTTCTCCAAGCGGCCGAGTATCTAGCCGCATAAGTATCAAGCCGCGTAAGCTGCCGTACCGGTTAAATCAGATGCGCTCGCGCTGGAACGCGCTTCCCCGGGCCAGTAACTGCATCTCTCGTTAAGTCCAGATTAACCCTGGTATCTGTGTCAGGCTGACTGCCTGTCCAGTGACCGGTACCTCACATCGCTGCATTTCCGTCGACGCCGGCGCGGGTTAACGTTTCGAATCGTCCTGATTCCGTTATTCTGCCAGAAGGTCAAGCGCCTCTCGCATGATTCGCATGAAAAAAGCGAATCATTTACCCGACTTAAAGCGCCGCGGCTGATTCGGCGCGCAAGCAGGGTCTGCACTTTCACTCTTTCGTAAGCTTCGACCTACACCCGCCCAGCCCGGCCCGATGACACGCCGAACCCTTCGATCAGCGCTTCCGTTGCTTGCACATCACGAAATTGCGCCTGGATCTCCACGAGATGCCGGTAATTTTCGTCCGTGGGATCGCTGGCGAGCGCCGCTTCTGCCTGTTTCAGCTCCTTATGTAAGGTGCGCGCGCTGCGCTGCAAGTGGAGCGCCTGGCTGAAGGCGTCGCGGGCATCGTCAAGTCCGGCTGTTTCCAGCGCCGGCCATTGCCGCGCCCGTTTGATCAGCGCCACCACGCGTGCCCAGATCTCGCCGCAACCGGCCCGTTCGATCGTCGCGATCACCGCGTTGCGGTCGTTGGCCATGTCATGCGCCATCGCATCGAGGATCGCGGCATGCAGCCGCTTCAGATCGGTGTTGGCGAGGTCGAGAAACTCGACATGCGCGAAATTCTCATCGATCAGCGCCGGATGATTGACAAGAGCTGCGATGATCGTCGCCTCGCGCACCGACATCCCCTCGCTGCCGCGTTTGACCAGCGCCGAGCGGCCAAGGCTTTCGGTGATCGCGGTGCGTCCGCCGGCATTGCCGCCGCGTGCGAACTGTCCGCCGGGAGTTGAGCCCTTGCCCTGAAAGCGCCCGCCGGGCCGCCCATCCTGGCGCCCCCCTTGATAAGCTTGGCGCGCGCTGCGCTGGGCGCCGAAAAAGCTTAGCACCCGCTCGCGCATTTCCTGTTGGTAGTGATAGCGCAAGCTCTCGTCGCGGATGCGGCTGGTCAGTTCGCGCAGCGTCTTTTCCAGTGCCGCCCGCCGTTCCGGCGTGTCGAAGATTCCGCCGGCCGTTTCGCGCATCCACAAAAGGTCGGCGAGCGGCCGCGCCTCGGAAAGCACGGCGCGAAACGCGTGCGGCCCTTCGGCCTTGACCAGATCGTCGGGGTCCTTGCCTTCGGGCAGAAGCGCAAAGCGCACCGATCGGCCTGCCTGGACCGCCGGCAGCGCCATGTCGGCGGCGCGCCATGCCGCCTTCAGTCCGGCCTGGTCGCCATCAAAGCACAGCACCGGCTCGCCGGCCATCCGCCACAGGAGTTCGAGCTGGTTTTCGGTCAGCGCGGTGCCGAGCGGCGCCACGACATTCTCGAAACCGGCCTGCGCCAGCGCGATCACGTCCATATAGCCCTCGACGGCGATCACCGTGCCGCCCTTGGCCAGCGCCCCCTTTCCCAGTGTCCCCTTTCCCAGTACTTGGCGCGCGCGGGCGAAATTGTAGAGCACATTGCCCTTGTGGAAGAGCTCGGTGTCGGGCGAATTCATGTATTTGGCAAGCGCATCGGCTGCCAGCGCCCGCCCGCCAAAAGCGATTATCTTGCCTCTGGAATCCGGGATCGGGAACATGATGCGGTCGCGGAACCAATCGTAGGAAACCGGAACGTCGTCGCCATGGCGCACCAGCCCGCATGCCTCGATATCGGCCTTGGGCACGCCCTTGGCGGCAAGATGCTCCTTCAGCGCGTTGCGGCTGTCCGGGGCATAGCCGAGCCGGAACGATTGCTGCGTCGCCGGCGTCAGCCCGCGGTCGCGCAGATAGGCGCGGGCTTTTGCACCTTCTGGTCCCTGCAGCCGCTCCTGGAAGAAGGCGGTCGCCATTTCCATGATTTCGGTCAGGCTGGCGCGTTCCTTTTCGCGCCGTTCCTCCTCGGCATCGCGAACCGGCATCGGCACCCCGGCCATATCGGCGATCTTCTCGACCGCTTCGGGAAAGCTCATCCCGTCGAGTTCGGTGAGGAATTTGAAGTGATCGCCCGAAACCGAGCAGCCGAAGCAATGGTAGCGGCCCTTCTTGTCCTCGCAGTGGAAGGACGGGCTCTTCTCGCCATGGAAGGGACAGCACGCCCAATAGTCGCCGCGCGGCGCGTTGGTTTTCTTCCTGTCCCACGCAACGCGCTGGCCGATCACCGATGAAATCGGCACGCGGTCGCGTATCTCGTCGAGGAAGGCAGGTGGAAAGCGCATCGGGAACGGCTCGTTTGCCCTCCATATAATCACGCCGGCGAAACCCGACGACTCCTAAAGCGGAACATACCCGGTTTTCACAGGGCAAAAAGGAAGGCGGCCTTTGCAAGCCGCCTTCCTTCTTATCCGGCATTGCGCAGGTCGACGTTTTGACGGTCAGTGCGCGGCAATCGCGCCGAAGATGATGCCGGACACGACGCTGACCAAGAGATAGTCGTTGCCGACGCGGATCCATTCCTGGCCACGGCCCGGACGACGCAGGCCATAGTGGCGATAGTCGCGGATCGGCTGGTGGCGCTTCCAGCTCGAATATTTCTGGCCGTTGCGCCAATGGTTCCTCGTCACCACGACTTTCTTTTTCACCACGATGCGCTTCTTCACGTGCCTGTCCGGCTTCTTCCAGTCGACCTGGCTATAGGTCGACTGCGGTGCATTCGGCGCGTTCAACGGCGCTGCCTGGCCCTGCAGGGACGTCGCAGCCAGCATCGTTACGGCGACTGCGGAAAGAATGATACGTTTCATGACGGGTACTCCTTGGTTGTCGATGCCCAAGCAATAGAGTCCGAAGAATGAACCGAAACTGAACACGCGGATTACGTTTTTGTAATGATTTCACATATTTATAACAGCTAATTCAACACTCACCTCAGACCTGATCTGAAAGGGCCGTCGGCACTCGACCGCGCGACCATCCAGAAGCCGGCCGGCAATGCAACCATTTTGCGATCCATCCATTTCCGACACGCCCTATCGCGCACCAACAGCCGGCCGAATTGGGCAAAATTTATTATCCGGCTAAAAGGAATCGGAGTAGTATCGACCTTTGCAATGTCCTTGATTCGCCCCCTCTTTTGCCTCTTTGCCGTGACGGCTCCCGTATCGCTGGCGCCTGTCGGAATGCGAGCCTGACATGAGCGGTTCGGTCGTTCTGCTGCATCTTGCCGGCGCGGTGGCGCTGATGCTGTTTGCCACCCGCTTGGTGAAGACAGGTGTCGAGCGCGCCTATGGCGATGTGCTGCGCCACAAGCTGCGCGCGACCATGCGCAATCCTTTCATGGCGGTTCTGGCCGGCTGCGCCCTGGCGATCTCCCTGCAAAGCTCCACCGCCGTCACCTTGCTGGTCGGCTCCTTCGCCGGCGCCGGCATCGTCAGCGGCATATCGGGCCAGCTTGCCGTGCGCGGCGCCGAGATCGGCTCGGCGCTGGTGGTCAAGCTGCTCACCTTCGACCTATCGCTGCTGGTGCCGGTCTGTCTTGTCGCCGGCACCGTCATGTTCATGGCCACCGAGCGGCGCGACTGGCGCCAGTTCGGCCGCATCCTGGTCGGCATCGGCCTGCTGGTGTTGTCGCTGGAAATGGTCGGCCAAGCCTCGGAGCCGCTGCGCCAGAGCACACTAATGCCGGTCGTCGTCGATTACTTCTCCAGCGATCCGGTCACCGCCTATCTGCTGGCGGCGCTGGTCACCTGGCTGTTCCATTCCTCGATCGCCGCGGTCCTTTTGATGGTGACGCTCGCCGGCCGCGGCTTCATCCCGCCCGAACTCGGCATCGTGCTGGTGCTCGGCGTCAATCTGGGCTCGTCGATCATCGCGCCGCTGCTCACCCGCAATGCGGAGCCGGGCGTGCGTGTCGTACCGATCGGCAATCTCCTGATGCGCGGCATGGGCTCGCTGGCCATGCTGATCCTGTTCCTGTGGTTGAAGCCGCCGGTCGCCTTAATCGGCGCCGCCGTGCCCGACCAGATCGTCAACGCCCATATCCTCTTCAACGTCCTGATCCTGGTCGCCGGCCTGCCACTGGCCGGCCTCGTCTACCGCGTTTCGGAAAAGATCGTGGCGCTCGGCACCAAACCGGCGCCGGCAGAAGCGCTCGACGTCGTCGAGTTGTCCGCGCTCAACGACAGCGCCCTCGACGTGCCGAGCCAGGCGCTGGCCAACGCCACCCGCGAGGTGGTGCGGGTCTGCGAGACGGTCGAGATCATGCTGAAGCGCATCATCGAGCTCTATGAGAGCGCCGACGCCGACAAGATCAAGGCGCTGGCCGCGCTCGACGACCGCGTCGACAAGAAGCATGCGTCGATAAAGCTCTATCTGGCCAAGGTCACCAGGAACCCGCTGAGCGAGGACGAGGCGCTGCGCTGCCAGGAGTTGATCGGCGCCTGCGTCAAGCTCGAACAGGTCGGCGACATCATCGTGCGCAACATGCTGGTGCATGTCAGGAAGAAGCTCGAGCGCGGGCTGGAGTTCACGCCCGAGGGCTGGCGGGAGCTATGCGGCTTCCACGCTTCGGTGCTCGCCAACGCACGGCTTGCCTTCAACGTGCTGGTCTCGCGCGATCCGGAGACCGCCCGCCAGCTGGTGCTGGAAAAGGATCGGCTGCGCGACCGCGAGAAGGAGACCAGCGCCAGCCATTTCGTGCGGCTGCGCGATGGCACCGCCAAGAGCGTCGAGACCAGCTCCATCCATCTCGACACTATCCGCGACCTGAAGCAGATCAATTCGCTGCTCGCCTCAATGGCCTACCCCGTGCTCGAGGAACGCGGCCTGCTCACCGGCTCGCGGCTGAAGGCCGGGTGATCCTTGTCCTCTCCCACAACAAAGGGGGGGGGGAAGAAAAAACCGCCTCATCAGCCCGATCAAGAAAACCTGAAGCGGCGTCGACAATTTCTGGATTGCCCGCCGCTCTCGTTCGTGATTTGAGCCATCTCATTCAAGGACCGCCCTTCCGCGCCATGCTTCCCCTCATCGCCCTGTTCATCGCTGCGTTCGCATTCGGCACCACCGAGTTCGTCATCGCCGGCGTGCTGCCGCAGGTGGCGGACGGCCTTGGCGTCTCCATCCCAACCGCCGGCTACCTCGTCTCCGGCTATGCCGGCGGCATCGCGATCGGCGGACCGCTGCTGACGCTCGCCACCAAGACGCTTTCCCGCAAGGCGTTGCTGCTTGGCCTTGCCGCAGCCTTCACCATCGGCCAGGCCGCCTGCGCCCTTGCACCCGACTTCGCCTCCATGTTGCTGCTGCGGATTGCGGTAGCCGTGGCGCACGGCGCCTATTTCGGCATCGCAATGGTGGTTGCGGTCGGCCTGGTCCGCCAGGATCAGCGTGGAATGGCCGTTGCGCTCATCCTGTCGGGTCTCACGGTCTCCAATGTCATCGGCGTGCCGGCCGGCACGTCGATCGGCAATATCTGGGGGTGGCGCGCGACATTCTGGGTGATGTGCGCGCTTGGCATGGTTTCCATCGCCGCCATGGCCACCCTCCTGCCGCGCAAGACGGGATCGTCGCGCCAGTCCGTCAGTTTTGGCAGCGAGGTTCGCGTCCTCGCACGCCAGCAGGTCTGGACGTCGCTGATCCTCATGCTGATGCTGATGATCGGCCAGTTCGCCCTGTTCACCTACATCACGCCGACGATGCTTGAAGTCACCGGCGTCGACGAGGACCTGGTGCCCTGGGTGCTGCTGCTCAACGGTGTCGGCGCGACGATCGGTGTCTTCCTTGGCGGGCGGCTCGCCGACTGGAAACTGATGCCGTCACTCATCACCATGCTTTTCATGCAGGCGGTGACACTTGCCGTCATTTACGCCGTCAGCCCGTACCCGGTGCCGATGGTGGTGGCGATCTTTATCTGGGGCGGTCTCAGCTTTGCCATCGGCACCCCGATCCAGACCCGTATCCTGACCTGGACGGCGGATGCCTCCAATCTCGCCTCTTCGCTCATCCCGGCCGGCTTCAATGTCGGCATCGCGCTGGCCGCCTCGCTCGGCGCCGCCATGCTCAACGCCGGCTATGGCTATCGCAGCCTGCCGGTGGTTGGCGCAATAGCCATGCTGGTCGCCGTGGCGGTCGCGCTTGCCTCGCATATCTGGGAGTGGCGCCGAAACACGATGCCGCCGTTGCCGGCCGCTGCCGAATAGTCGGCTGCGCCGGCAGGCATCCGGGTCGCCTCCGCGACGTCTGCCCTTTGGAGGAGAAGCCTCCACCCGTGCGCCTATTGGGTGACGGAGATGGACAAGATTCCGAAGTTGATCTTCAGGGGCGGCTTTCTAAAATCAAATGTCATCGATTGGGTCCACCTACTTTGGAGTGAACACAATGGCCGACCACAGGTCCGAGAAGTCGGCTAAGGCCGCCGCCAAGCGGGTCGCGGCAAACAAACCGCGCAAGGCGACGGCAAAGCCGCAGTCCGGCAAGGAAGCGAAGCCGGCACTCCTCGCAGGCGGCAACCCCAGATCGCGAAGGCTGAAGGCGACGCTCCGGTGCAGGCCTACATCGCGGCCATGCCGGGCTGGAAAAGCGATGTCGGACGGCGTCTCGACGCAATCATCGTGCGCACTGTCCCCAGCGTGCACAAGGCCGTCAAATGGAACTCGCCATTTTACGGCATCGAGGGCCAGGGCTGGTTCCTGTCGTTCCATGTCTTCACCCGCTACGTCAAAGTGACCTTCTTCCGGGGCACGTCACTGCGTCCTGTGCCTCCCGGCGAATCCAAACACAAGGAAGTGCGCTACCTCGACATTTGTGAGGACCAGCTCGACGAAGCTCAGTTTGCCGCCTGGGTGAAGCAAGCCAGCCAATTGCCCGGCGAACGAATGTGAGACGCATCGCGAATTAGCCAAGGGCGTCCGCAAGCACCTCATTCAAGCGGGCGAACGCGGCGGGCTCGTCTGGCGCATGAGCCGGATTAACTTCCGTGATGGTCAGGCCGCGCCACTGCGGCAGGGCGGTTAACTGCTTTAGCACGAAGGCTGCCTGCTCCAGCTTGAGACCATCGCAACGGCGCACATTCTCGGCGATCGGAAAATCGATAAAGGAGAGTGCGTCGACGTCGAAGTGAATGAGCACGCAGTCAAAGCGCGCCGCCCATTCGGCCGCGCGCGCCGCCGCTGCCTCGATATCACTCAAAGCTTCCTCACGCGATATGACCTTGATCGCGTGATCTCTGATCGCGGTGGCTTCGGGCGGAGTGATGTTCTCGACGCCGAAATAGAGAAGCTGCTGAGGCACGAGCATCGGACGCGCTGGGCCGAGCGTAGCGAGTGAAGGCTCGCACCCGGGAATATCGAGCAGATGAGCGACACCGGTCCAGTCCAGCGCGCCGTCGCTCGTGTCAGGTGTGTTGAGATCGGCGTCGAAGTCTATGTAGATGAGTCCGATCCGCGCGCCGGCCGCGTTCGCTCCGGCGACCGTTCCCAGCTCCACAGTACAATCGCCGCCCAAAACAAGCACGTCCTCCTGCGCTGCGATCGCCGTCGCCACTTCGCTTGCGACCAAGTTACAGACGTGGCGCACGGCCTCCAGGTTCATGGCCTGCGGCCGCGAGCGATCCGGTCGCCACCGGAACGATGCAACATCGCCGTGATCCCTGATGGTTCTGCCTCGGCTCGCAAGCGCCTCTGCGAGCCCATGTCGCCGAAAGGCGGCGGGGGCTTGCTCCTGCCCTGGCGAATAGGCGCCGGCGCTGGTGGCGGCGCCGACAATGTTCAACAAACGCGCCGCCAAATCGAAGCTCCGTTTTTCGTATGATCCTCGTTGCAAAACGGGTCTGGAGCGACGAAGGTTCCTCCTCGATGTCGAGAGTTTGTCGAACGCGCCGGAACGGCAAATGGCTTGCCCATCGATGCCGTCGTGAGACGCCAAACGCCGACGTGCACAAAGCCACTGGGACCAATCATGACCAAAGCGACAACAGCCATGAAGAAGAGCGGCTCGAAGGAGGGAGAAGGAGGAGACACTCCCTCTCAGTTGATAGATGCGAGAATCAACGAGTTGAGCGATTGGCGGGGCGAGATGCTCGCTCGGATCCGAACCCTCATCAAGCAGGCCGATCCCGAAGTGGTCGAGGAGTGGAAGTGGAGAGGGGTTCCGGTGTGGGAGCACGCCGGAATTATCTGCACCGGTGAGACGTACAAGGATGTCGTCAAGATGACCTTCGCCAAGGGCGCCACGCTGGAGGACCCATCTGGCCTCTTCAACTCCAGCCTCGAAGGCAACACCAGGCGCGCCATCGATATCCATGAGGGAGACACGATCGATGAAGAGGCGCTGAAGGCGCTCATTCGCGCCGCCGTGGCACTGAACCTGTCGGTGCGAGCTACACCGCGCTCTCAGAAACCAAAGTGCGCTTGAGGATCATCCACAACCGGCCAGCGCTGGCTCCTCGCGGTGGCCTCTTTCGAGGCCTTTGAGCATGGCTGCAGCGGGAAAAATCCCTACTGCAGCAGTCCCTTGACGATGCCGCTCGCCCTGGAAAAATCCATCTGGCCGGCGTATTTCTCCTTGAGTGCGGTCATCACCTTGCCCATGTCCTTGACGCCGCTGGCGCCGGTCTCGGCGATGGCGGCGCGGATCGCTGTTTCGGTCTCGGCCTGCCCCAGTTGTGTCGGCAGGAAATCGCGGATGATGGCCATCTCGTCGCGCTCCTGCGCGGCAAGCTCCGGCCGTTTGCCGTCGTCGAAAGCCTTGGCCGACTCTTCGCGCTGCTTCACCATCTTGGCCAGTATCTGCAGGATCTCGTCGTCGCTGGCCGGCTCCTTGCCGGCGCCGCGATTGGCGATGTCGCGGTCGTGAATGGCCGCCTGGATCAGCCGCAGTGTCGGCAGCCGACGCTTGTCCTGCGCCTTCATCGCGCTCTTCAGGGATTCGGCGATTTTGCCGCGCATGATGCTTTCTCCTTCGAATGCGACGGACAATAGCCGTACCGAATGCCCAAGGCAAATTCGACGCCACCCGGCAAACCGCTGATATTGCTCGACGAAATAAATCGCGCCTGCGGGCGTGGCATCATTGACCGCTCTGGCGCCTTCCCCTATGTACTGGGCCTTGCATGAACTGAATTCTAGTGCACGTCGCCCAAAAGCGCGTAGCGGTTTTGGGACAACGATGTGCACACACGAAAAGCTTGCGCCCGCTGGCTGCGAAGTCGCCGCTGCGCGCGGTTTGCTGCGCAGAATGGTTCGCTGGACCGATTGAAGGCGCAGCCTTTAGGAGTGCCGCATGGCAACGATGACCGCCACGTCAACCCCCCCTTGGGCCACCGAGAAGCCGACCGCCTTGCTGGTGCTGGCCGACGGCACCGTCATCGAGGGCCACGGCCTTGGCGCCGCTGGCTCCGCCGTCGCCGAGGTTTGCTTCAACACCGCGCTGACAGGCTATCAGGAAATCCTCACCGACCCGTCCTATGCCGGCCAGATCGTCACCTTCACCTTTCCGCATATCGGCAATATCGGCACCAATGACGAGGACATCGAGGATCTGAACCCGGTCGCGCGAGCCGGCGCCGTCGGCGCCGTGTTCAAGGCCGACGTCACCAATCCGTCCAGCTATCGCGCCGCTTCTGGTCTCGACCAATGGCTAAAGAAACGTGGCATCGTGGCGCTTTCGGGCATCGACACCCGCGCGCTGACCGCGCTGATCCGTGAAAAGGGCATGCCCAACGCCGTCATCGCGCACGCGCCCGACGGCATTTTCGACATCGACGATCTGAAGCGCCGCGCCGCCGCCTGGTCCGGCCTGATCGGGCTTGACCTAGCCAAGGACGTCACTTCTGGCCAGTCCTCGGTCTGGCGCGAGACGCCCTGGGTCTGGAACGAGGGTTTTGGCGAACAGACCGATCCGTCCATGCATGTCGTCGCCATCGACTACGGCGTAAAGCGCAACATATTGCGCCTGCTTGCCGGCCTGGGCGCCAAGGTCACCGTGGTGCCGGCCAAAACCGGCGCCGAGGAGGTCCTCGCCATGCGGCCCGACGGCATCTTTCTCTCCAACGGTCCCGGTGATCCGGAAGCCACCGGCGACTATGCCGTTCCGGTCATCCGGGACCTGCTGAAGACCGACATCCCGGTCTTCGGCATCTGCCTCGGCCACCAGATGCTGGCGCTGGCGCTCGGCGGCAAAACCGCCAAAATGCATCAGGGCCATCACGGCGCCAACCATCCGGTCAAGGATCACACTACCGGCAAGGTCGAGATCGTCTCGATGAACCACGGCTTTGCCGTCGACGCCGACTCATTGCCGAGCGGCGTCGAAGAAACCCACGTCTCGCTGTTCGACGGCTCGAACTGCGGCATCACACTGACAGGCAGGCCTGTGTTCTCGGTCCAGCATCATCCCGAAGCCTCGCCGGGCCCGCAGGATTCGCACTATCTGTTCCGCCGCTTCGTCAATCTCATCCGCGAAAAGCGCGGCGAGCCGGCGCTGGCGGAGCGCGCCTGATTCAGGTTCGCACCGTCGCGGTCGTGACGTCTTTCACCGCGACCGGTCTTTCGACCCTGAGCACAAACGCGATCAGCGACAAAGCAAGAAAAATGCCGCCGAGCACAAAGGGCGCGCCGCCGAACGTCACCGGCGCGCTCGGCCCGGTGAACCAGGCGAAGATTCCCGTATAAAGCAGCGGCGTGATGATGCTGGTGATCGAAAACACGCTCGTCATCGCACCTTGCAATTCGCCTTGCGCGGAGGGCGGCACCTTGGCCGCCGCCAGGCTCCGCAGCGGCGGGTCGGCCAGCGCCTCGAGGCAGGTCGCCACGATCACCGCATAGATCATCCAGCCCTTCCACGCCGCGGCATAGCCGAAGGCGGCGAGCGCGGTAAAAGCAAGGCCGATCGCGGCGGTCCGCCATTCGCCGAGCCGTGGGATGACGCGCGGCAGGACAAAACCCATCACCAGTGCCCCGCCAAGGCCGAAGACGCCGAGTGAGAAGCCGATCTGCTGCTCGCTCCAGCCGTAGCGGTAACTGCCGACGAACGACCACACGGCAGGGTACATCATGTGACCGAGCGTCATCAGGAAGAACACCAGCCCGATCCAGCCGATCCCCTTGTAATTTCGCATCTGCTTCAGGGCGCCGAGAGGATTGGCGCGGCGCCATTCGAAGCGGCGCCGGTGATGCTGCTCCAGCGTTTCCGGCAGGAAGAACCAGCCGACGATGAAGTTGATCAGAGCAAGCACCGCCGCGCCCCAGAACGGCACGCGCGGCCCGAATTCGCCGAGCAACCCGCCCAGCACCGGGCCGATGACGAAACCGACGCCGAAGGCGATGCCAAGCAGGCCGAAATTCTTCGCCCTGTTCTCGTCGGTGCTGACATCGGCGATGAAGGCGGAGGCTGTCGAATAGCTGGCGCCGCTGATGCCGGCCAGCACCCGGCCGATGAACAGGACCCAATAGGACCAGGCCACCGCGCAGATCAGATTGTCGATGGCGAAGGTCAGCACCGAGGCCAGCAGGATCGGACGACGGCCGAAGCGGTCGCTGAGATTGCCGACCAGCGGGGCGAACAGGAACTGCATGGCCGCATAGACGAAGAACAGCCAGCCGCCTTCGATCGCCGCTTCGCTGACACCGACGCCGGTCAGCTCCTGCAGATAGGCCGGCAGCACCGGCATGATGATGCCGATGCCGGTGATGTCGAGCAGCAGCGTGGTGAAAACAAGCGCAAGGCCCCGCCTGGGTTCTGGCTTCGATCATGACGGTATCGACTCCTGGAGCCGCCTCGCAGCAAAGGCGGAAGGGCCATTTAGAGGCGAGTCAGCCACACAGAACAATAAGGGAACGCGTCAGGAAATTTGATCCTGACATCAACTGTCGACATGAATGCGGCTGCATCGCGGCCGCTTTCAACGCCATTCAACGAGAGTCCAACCACCTCAGATCGGGGTGTTGAACGTATCGCAGTCCGAGAGCTTGCCGCTCCTGTAGCCGCGCGCCAGCCAGGTCTGACGCTGCTCCGAGGTACCATGGTTGAAGCTTTCCGGCACGACATAGCCCTGCGTCTTCTTCTGCATCGTGTCGTCGCCGATCTGCTGGGCGGCGTTTAGCGCCTCGTCCATGTCGCCCTGTTCCAGAATGCCTTTCTGCCCGGTGAAATGCGCCCAGACGCCGGCGAAGCAGTCCGCCTGGAGCTCGACCTGCACCGACATGTGGTTGGCCTCGGCCTCGCCCATCTGCTGGCGCATCTGGTTGAACTTGGGCAGGATACCGGTGAGGTTCTGCACATGATGGCCGACCTCATGCGCGATCACATAGGCCTGGGCAAAATCGCCCGAAGCGCCGAATTGCTGGTCGAGCTGCTGGAAGAAGGTGGTGTCGAGATAGACCTTGCGGTCGCCGGGGCAGTAGAACGGGCCGGCCGCGGAAGAGGCGAAGCCGCAAGCCGAACGGATTTGCCCGCTGAACAGGACCAGCTTGGGGTCTTCGTATGTCAGGCCCTCGGCCTGGAAAATGCCGCTCCAGGTGTCCTCGGTCTCGGCCAGCACCGTCGAGACGAACTGCTTCATCTCGTCGGAGGCCGGCGCACCGGTGCCCTCCCCGCTGTTGTCGGTGATCTGACCGCCGCCGCCCGGCGCCAAGCCGCCACCGCCGGCCAGGATCTGCAGAGGGTCGATGCCGATGGCCTTCAGGCCGAAATAGAGGACCACGAGAATGATGATGGTCGACAGCGACATTCCGCCGCCGGAACGGCCGCCGATCGGGATGCGGAGACGGCCGGGGCCGCCGCGCGGCAGGTTGAACCCGCCGCCCTGGCCGCGTTGGTCCTCCACGTTGTCACTCTGACGACGACCCTTCCAGAGCATGGCGACTCTCCGCGACGCGCGTATCGGTAACCTGCCGATCTCATGGCCCGATCCGACCCAACAAACAATTATCCCAATGGTTGCGCCAAGTCACAGTATTTTTCGCATGAAGGGGCCGCCGGCTCTGGGGTCAGTCCATGGATGACACCCACGGCTGAGAGCCCTGCCCGCTTTTTCTGGTCTTGGACTTGTCGGGTCACGCTCAGATCTTCTGCTTGGTGCCCGCGCTCTTGCCGTCCGAGCTTTTCGAGCGCTCGTCGAAGCGGGCCGCGCCCTTCTTGAGCGGGCGTCCAGTATCCGCTTCGGTCTTGCGTTCGTCCTTCGCCGCAGCCTGCTTCAATCCCTTGGCCGCTTGCTTGCCTTTCGCTGTCGGTGCCTGTTCAACGCCCATAGTATCCTCCTCGGTCTCGCGCCAATTGCTGGCACCATCTCAAACGCAGCGGCAACGCGGCGGTTCCGGCAGGACTGCCGGCCGCGTCAGCATCTTGGCCCCCGTCGGCTGGGCGACGCCGAGCCGCGCAGCGATGTCGACCTGGCGGGCCTCGTTGCCGTCCTCGATCAGGTCGGCGATAAGCTCGACATAATCTTACTAGCGCACTGCGCCGCGCTTCGCCGCTTCGGCGGAGCGTTTTCTCGGCCATGCATTGAGTGTGTTCGTTGGGCGAGCGCGACAATTCGGCCAATCGCGCTATTTTCTCACGCGACATGACCAGAATTGCCGAAGCCCGAAAATTCTACGCACGACTGATGGCTGCCAATGCAGGTTCGGCCGATCCGCGTCTCGAAGACGTGTTCGCCGCGGTGCCGCGCGAAGCTTTTCTCGGGCCCGGGCCGTGGACGGTCGTCGCCGGCAACGGCAAGGTAGAAACGCCGAGCGCCGATCCTGTTCACATCTATCAGAACGTGCTGGTGTCACTCGACGCCGAAAAGGGAATCAACAATGGCGAGCCGTTCCTGCATGCCATGTGGATCGGCAAGGTGGCGCCAAAACCCGGCGAGGCCGTCACTCATGTCGGCGCCGGCAGCGGCTATTACACAGCTCTGCTGGCAAAACTGGTTTCGCCGGGCGGCGCAGTCACCGCCTTTGAACTGGATTCCAGTCTCGCCGACCGTGCGAGCAAGAATCTCGAAGCCTATGGCAATGTGACCGCCATCCATGGCGATGCGGTCGTCGGCGGCCTGCCACCGTCCGACATCATCTATGTCAATGCCGGCGTTGCGGCACCCCCAGCCGAATGGCTGAAGGCGCTGAAGCCCGGCGGCCGCATGGTCTTTCCGTGGCGTCCGGCCGAGCGCATTGGCCTCGCGGTGATGGTGACGCGCACGGACAAGGGGTTTGCCTGCGATCCGTTCATGCGATCATGGTTTATCCCTTGCATCGGCGCCTCGGCGGCAACCCCCTCGACGAAAATCCACCGCGACAAGGCGGCACGCAGCCGCAAGATCTGGCTGACGGCCGACAAGGCACCGGACCGCACCGCCACCGCCGTCATCGGCGACGTCTGGTTCTCGTCGCAAGATGTTGGCGGCAGGCGGTCGCAATGACATCGCCGCGGCGAGGCGTCCCGTGCTTGCCGCTCGACATGCGCCGGAGCCCAGAAATTTTCCGGCCCTCTCGGACCGGCGTCCGCTCGCACGTCCTTTGGCCGAAATCCGGCACCGACGGCACAGATAGTGAAAAGGGAGAATCCAATGAGGAAGATCATCACTGCGACATTCGTCAGCCTCGACGGCGTCATGCAGGCGCCTGGCGGGCCGGAAGAAGACCCGGTCGGCGGCTTCGAATTCGGTGGCTGGACGTTCCATTACTGGGATGACGTCGGGGGCGCCTTCATCGGTGAGATCTTCGCAAAACCCTTCGCGCTGCTCCTCGGCCGCAAGACCTACGACATCTTCGCCGCGCATTGGCCCTACCAGGAGAGCAGTCAGATCGCCGACCGTTTTAACGCCGTCACCAAATATGTGGCCACCCACCGGCCCGATACGCTGTCGTGGCAAAACAGCCAATCGCTTGGCGACGCCGTCGTGGCCACCCTGCGCCGGCTCAAGCAGGAGGACGGCCCCGACCTGCTCATCCAGGGTTCGAGCGAGCTGATCCAGACCTTGCTCGCCAACGACCTGATCGACGAGATCAGCCTGCTGACCTTCCCGCTGGTGCTGGGCAAGGGCAAGCGGCTGTTTGGCAGCGGCGCAATCCCGGCGGCTTTCAAGCTGAACCGTTCACAGGCATCGACCACCGGGGTCATCATAGCGAGCTATGAACGCGCCGGTGAGATCAAGACTGGATCCTTCGCCCAGCAACAGCCATCCGAAGCGGAGATCGAGAGGCGCCGGACCTGGAAGTAGTGTGGGGAGGACCTGGGTTCCTAGCTCCGCTAGATGTGCGTGGGGAGAGGAACCCAAATTCTGCCCGGCAGCGCGATGAGGACAGCGCCACGCTTCTGCGATCTCCCTTTACTCCGCCGGCATGGCCACCGCCCGGGCGGCCCGGTGGCCGGCCAGCATGACGCCAAGACCCAGGATCGGGAACACCGCTGCGACCAGGCCGAGATCAGCCGGCGCGCCATAGCGCAGCACCGCGCCGCCAACGACGGCGCCCAGCGCCACGCCGAGATAGAGCGCCGAACCGTTGAGCGACAGCACGATGGGCGCTGCGTCGGGCGCCAGCCTGATGATGCGGCTGGCCTGCGCCGGCGGGAAGGCCCAGCCGACGATGCCCCACGGCACCATCATGGCCATCAGCGCCGGCCCGGCGATGCTGTGCGGCAGGAAGGCCGGGATGACCGAAAGCATCACCAGCATGACCGCACTCAGCGCCAGCGACCAGCTGACGGTGCGCGTCGCACCGAAGCGGTCGGCAGCCTGCCCGCCGGCGATGTTGCCGATGACGGCGCCGACACCGAACGCAAGCAGCATGCCGGGCAGCGCGATCGGGCTCAAGCCGCCGCCTTCGATGGCTAGCGGCGCGACAAAGGCAAAGACAGTGAAGGCGCCGGTGAGCGCCAAAAGTGTAGTCAGCAGGATCGATGGCACGCCGGGGCGAAGCGTTGCGGCCAGCCGCTGCCTGAGCGGCAGTTTGGTGCCGATGATGCCGCGCGGCAGCCGGTACCACAGGATTGCGCCGGCCAGTGCGCCGAGCCCGGCGATGGCAAAGAACGTGCCGCGCCAACCCGCAACCGTCGCGACAAGCGCGCCGAGCGGTGCGCCGACCGCCACCGCGACCGTGGTGCCGCCGACGACGACCGCAATGGCGCGGGCGCGGTGATGATCATCGACAAGCGCCACGGCCGTCCCCTGCGCCGTCGCCGCAAACAGGCCGGACGACAGCGCCATGATGATGCGCGCGATCAGCAGCAGTTCGAAGGAGGAACTGAGCGCCGCCGCCAGGTTGCCCAGCACGAAAAACACCAGCGTCCACAAGATGACGCGTCGCCGGTCCCATTCGCCGGTCAGCGTCGCCAGGATCGGTGTGCCGAGCGCATAGGCGAGCGCGAAGGCGGTGATCAGCGCGCCGGCGAGTGGAACCGAGATGCCGGCATCTCCCGCGATGTCGGGCAGCAGGCTGGAGATGACGAAGCCTTCGGTCGCGATCGTAAACGACCCGAGCGCAAGCCAGAAGAGGCGCGTGTCCATAGTGAAATCCTTAGTTCAAAAGTTATTGAACAATTGTACGTAATGAGGCATGGTGTCAATGAGGCCAGCCGAGAATAGCCGAACCCTGCTGACAGCTCTATGTCAGGACAAGGTAGCGGGAGGTGGAAACTGCGGGCATCCACCAAAAGGAGATGCGTTGAAATCGGCCCCGATTACGCTTAGTTCTCCGGCATGACGCTGCCCCACCCCACCGCCGACCAGATCAGCCTGCCGAACGTGCTTGCCGTGCTCGGCGATCCCACCCGGCTGGCCATCGTGCGCTATCTCGCCAGCAAGGAAGGCGTGCCGCTGAATTGCAGCCAGTTCCTCGATCTCGGCTCAAAAACCAATCTCAGTTACCACCTGGCCAAATTGCGCGAGGCCGGCGTCACCCGAACCGAGGTCGTCGGCACCAGCCGGCTGATCACGCTGCGCCGCGACGATCTCAATGCCCGCTTTCCGGGCCTGCTCGATAGCGTCATTGCCGCTGCCGTCGACGACCCAGCTCTGCCCGCGGTCGGCGCCTCCGAGATCGAAGTCCGCGCATAGCCTTGCAGGAATTGGGTCCTGCCAGGTCCGCCCTTCCCGACCAGTCATTCGTGGACCCAACGGAGCTTCCCATGCGCATTGCCGTTCTCGCCGATATCCACGGCAATGTCCTCGCCCTGGACGCCGTGCTCGACGATCTGCGGCAGCGCGGCGGCGCCGATCTTGTAGTCAATCTCGGTGATTGCGTCTCCGGCCCGCTCTGGCCGCGCGAAACCATGGAGCGGCTTGAAGCGCTCGCCCTGCCGACGGTGCGCGGCAACCACGACCGCCGCGTCGCCCGCGACACCCCGATGCCATGTGGCCGTCCGACCGATATGCGCAGGAACGGCTGACATCGGCCCAGCGCGAGGCACTGTTGACCTTGCCGCTCACGCTGGAGATCGCCCCAGCCGTGACCGCCTTTCATGCCCGACCCGACCATGACGAAAAATACCTGACCGATACAATGACCGACGGCCGGCTGGCGCGCGCGCCGCTGGTCGCCATCAAGCGGCGGCTGGCCGCGCTCGATCCGGCTTGCCGCATCGTGCTGTGTGGCCACAGCCACCGCAGCGAACTGATCCGTATCCCGGACGGCCCGGTGGTCTTCAATCCGGGCAGCATCGGCTGCCCCGCTTATGGCGACGACACGCCACCGGCGCATGTCTCCGAGCAAGGCTCTCCGCATGCACGCTACGGCATCGTCGAACTGGGTGAGCCGGGCCGCCCCGACCGCTTCGAAGCCATCGCCGTCGACTATGACCATGAGGCGGCAGCACGGCAGGCCGAGCAGGCAGGACGGCCGGAATGGGCCTACGCGCTGCGCACCGGATTTATGCCAGGCTGAACGAGGCACGAGTTCATGCCGCCCGGCTGAACGCAACGCATTCATGTCCGGCTGCCCGCAACGCGTTCATGCCTCAGGCTGAGCGAGGTACGAGCTCATGCCCGGCTGAGCTTGCGCATGCCGTGGACCGAACACCATTCCCCAGCCGCATTTTCCGGCTTACATAGCGCCATGTCGTCGCTTATAAAATCGTCCTGGAATGCGGTGGCGATTCGGTGCCTGGCCGCGCCTTCGGAAATGCTTCTATCGCCCACGGCCAAAATGATGAGGCGCACAGTTACGCTCCGGACGACGCTGCTGATTGCCGCCCCTCTCCTGCTGACGGCGCTGCTGCCGGCCAGGGCCGAGGAAGCGCCGTTCGTCTCCATCGTGACCGACCTCGCTCCGGGCGATCTCCTGAACGTCCGCGCCACGGCATCGGCGATGGGCAAGATCAAGGCTCGGCTGCCGAATGGCACGAGCGTCAACAATCTCGGCTGCAACGACGTCAATGGCTATCGTTGGTGCAAGGTCGCAGAAATTGACAACCCGCAACTGGCGGGATGGGCTCCCGCGCGCTACCTGAACCCCGAGAATCCGGCGGCCGTTACGGATGCGGATATCGAAGCGACCGGCGAAAGCACGGCCGCTGCAGCCGAGGCCTCGAACCCGGCAACTGCAGATCAGCCGCCGCCGGACCTGACGGCGCGCCTGGACGCGACCGGTCGCGAAGCCACGGTGACTGCCGTTGAGGCAATCGGCAGGGCGGCCATCGAGGATGCTTACCGCCTGGCGCTTGCTGCCAGCGAAAATCCTTCGGCCGGCGAGACGCAGGCGCCCGCGGCAGCGGACAAGCCCATCCGCAAGCGCGCCGCCAATGCGGCGCCTCCGGCCAACGCGCAAACCGTCGCGCGGCTGCAGCCCCCAGGCAGGCCCGCGCCGGCCCTGGGTGCCCGCAACGAGATTCCTTGCGCGCGCCATGTCGGCCAGCCGATGACCAGCTGCAAGGCAGGCGTTGTCCGCACGGGCGACAAAGCCGAGGTCACCGTGACCTGGCCCGATGGCGGCACCCGCGTCATCAGCTTCCAGGCCGGTCGGCCCGCCGGCTCGAACGCATCAGGTGAATTCCGCTACACCCGCGAGGGCAGCCTGAACATGATCCGTGTCGGCGTTTCCGAGCGCTTCGAGATCACGGATCAGTGGTTAGGGGAATAAGGCAGTAGGGGAGTAGGGGAATATGTTTAAGGGGCGCTCGAACCGGCCCTACTGCCCT
>NZ_CAKXZS010000034.1:0-74589 GCF_935822925.1 Mesorhizobium ventifaucium | reverse complement strand
CCTACTGCCCTACTGCCCTACTGCCCTACTGCCCTACTGCCCTACTGCCCTACTGCCCTCCTCGCATTTTAGGGGGTTACATCAGGCAAAACTCTTCCCTATAAGGCCCTCCTAGCCTGATACCAGAATCGCGAGCACAACCGGCCGGGTCTTCCCGTCCGGTTTTTCGTGCAAGCCGCCTGCCGAACGGACCCTCGATATGCCAAGACGCACCGACATCAAGTCGATCCTGATCATCGGGGCCGGCCCCATTGTCATCGGTCAGGCCTGTGAATTCGATTATTCCGGCACCCAGGCCTGCAAGGCGCTCAAGGAAGAGGGTTTTCGCGTCATCCTGGTCAATTCCAATCCGGCCACCATCATGACCGACCCGGAGCTGGCCGACGCCACCTATATCGAGCCGATCACGCCGGAAGTTGTGGCCAAGATCATCGCCAAGGAGCGGCCGGACGCGCTGCTGCCGACCATGGGCGGCCAGACCGCGCTCAACACCGCATTGTCGCTGCGCCGCATGGGTGTGCTCGAACGCTACAATGTCGAGATGATCGGCGCCGACGCCACGGCAATAGACAAGGCCGAGGACCGGGCGCTGTTTCGCGAGGCGATGAAGAAGATCGGCCTGGAAACGCCAAAATCGATGCTGGCCAACGCCACCGACGTCAAGAATGCCGACCGCAAGACGCATGAGGCGGAGCGCGCCGCGTTGAAGGCCGAGAAGCCCGAAAACCTCGACGCCGCGCTCGACGCACTCGAAACGCGCTGGAACCTCGGCGAGGGCGACCGCAAGCAGCGCTACATCAGCCACGGCATGGCGATCGCCGCACAGGCGCTCGACCATGTCGGCCTGCCCGCCATCATCCGCCCGTCCTTCACCATGGGCGGCACCGGCGGCGGCATCGCCTACAATCGCGCCGAATTCTACGAGATCGTCCAGTCCGGCCTCGACGCCTCGCCGACGACCGAAGTGCTGATCGAGGAAAGCGTGCTCGGCTGGAAGGAGTACGAGATGGAGGTTGTTCGCGACAAGGCCGACAACTGCATCATCGTCTGCTCGATCGAGAACATCGACCCGATGGGCGTGCACACCGGAGACTCGATCACCGTCGCCCCTGCCCTGACCTTGACCGACAAAGAATACCAGATGATGCGCAATGCCTCGATCGCAGTGCTGCGCGAGATCGGCGTCGAGACCGGCGGCTCCAACGTTCAGTTCGCCGTCAACCCGGCCGACGGGCGCCTGGTGGTGATCGAGATGAACCCGCGCGTCTCCCGCTCGTCGGCTCTCGCCTCCAAGGCGACCGGTTTCCCGATCGCCAAGATCGCGGCAAAGCTCGCCGTCGGCTACACGCTGGACGAGTTGGAGAACGACATCACCGGCGGCGCCACGCCGGCCTCGTTCGAGCCGTCGATCGATTACGTCGTCACCAAAATCCCGCGCTTTGCCTTCGAGAAATTCCCCGGCGCCGAGCCGGTGCTGACGACGGCGATGAAGTCGGTCGGCGAGGTCATGGCCATCGGCCGCACTTTTCAGGAATCGTTGCAGAAGGCGCTGCGTGGGCTTGAAACTGGCCTCACCGGCCTCGACGAGATCGAGATCCCCGGCATCGCGCACGGCGCGGCCAGCCACGCCGACGACCGCAACGCCATTCGCGCTGCCCTCGGCACGCCGACGCCCGACCGGCTGCGCATGGTGGCGCAAGCTATCCGCATGGGCACCTCGCTCGAAGACGTGCACGCCATGTGCAAGATCGACCCGTGGTTCCTCGAACAGATCGCCGGCATCCTCAACATGGAAGCCCGCATTCGCGAGCACGGCATCCCCGAAGACGCCGCCAATCTGCGCATGCTGAAGGCAATGGGTTTTTCCGATGCCCGCCTCGCGTCCTTGGTCAGGAAAGATGTCGAAGATGTTCAAAGGATACGCGAAAAGCTCGACGTTCATCCAGTTTATAAGCGCATCGATACTTGCGCCGCCGAGTTCGCCTCGCCGACCGCCTACATGTACTCGACCTATGAGATGCCCTTCGCCGGTGCGCTGGCCAATGAAGCGCAAGTGTCGTCGCGGAAAAAAGTCGTCATCCTCGGCGGTGGCCCGAACCGCATCGGCCAGGGCATCGAGTTCGACTATTGCTGCTGCCACGCCGCTTTCGCCCTGCGCGACGCCGGCTTCGAGGCGATCATGGTCAACTGCAACCCGGAGACCGTGTCGACCGACTACGACACCTCGGACCGGCTCTATTTCGAGCCGCTGACGCCGGAGGACGTTTTGGAGATCCTGCGCGCCGAGCAGGCGTCGGGCGAGATGGTCGGGGTCATCGTCCAATTCGGCGGCCAGACGCCGCTGAAGCTGGCGGATGCGCTGGAGAAGGCTGGCATCCCGATCCTCGGCACGTCGCCCGACATGATCGATCTCGCCGAAGACCGCGACCGCTTCCAGAAGTTGTTGCACAAGCTCGGCCTCAGCCAGCCGAAGAACGGCATCGCCTATTCGGTCGAGCAGGCCCGCCTCGTCGCCGGCGAGCTCGGCTTCCCGCTGGTGGTGCGCCCGTCCTATGTGCTCGGCGGCCGCGCCATGCAGATCATCCACGACGAGAGCATGCTGCAATCCTACCTGCTCGACACCGTGCCCGGCCTGGTGCCGGAGGACATCAAGCAGAAATACCCCAACGACAAAACAGGCCAGATCAACACGCTCTTGGGCAAGAACCCGCTGCTGTTCGACACCTATCTCAGTGGCGCCATCGAGGTCGATGTCGACTGCCTATGCGACGGCAAGTCGACCTTCGTCTCCGGCATATTGGAACACATCGAGGAGGCCGGCATCCATTCGGGCGACAGCGCCTGCTCGCTGCCGGTGCACTCGCTGCCCTCGGAGCTCGTCGACGAACTGGAGCGCCAGACGGCCGCACTTGCCCGCGCGCTCAATGTCGGCGGCCTGATGAACGTGCAGTACGCGATCAAGGATGGCACGGTCTATGTGCTCGAGGTCAACCCGCGCGCGTCGCGCACCGTGCCCTTCGTCGCCAAGACCATCGGCCGCCCCATCGCGAAAATTGCCGCCCGCATCATGGCCGGCGAGAGCCTGGAAGACGCCTTCGCCTATTACGGCGCCATGCCCGACCCCAAAAATCCCGGCCACATCGCGGTCAAGGAAGCAGTGTTCCCCTTCGCCCGTTTCCCCGGCGTCGACATATTGCTCGGGCCGGAAATGCGCTCGACCGGCGAGGTCATGGGCCTCGACCGCGACTTCGCGCTGGCCTTCGCCAAGAGCCAGCTAGGAGCGGGTGTTGATCTCCCCCGCGCGGGCACGCTGTTCGTCTCGGTGCGCGACGAGGACAAGAAGGGCATATTGCCGGCGGTCAAGCGCCTTGCCGGCCAGGGTTTCAAGGTAATGGCCACATCCGGCACCGCCCGCTTCCTCGCCGAGAACGGCGTCGTCGCCGAGAAAATAAACAAGGTGCTGGAAGGCCGCCCGCACATCGAGGACGCCATCCGCAACCGCCAGGTGCAGATCGTCTTCAACACCACGGACGGCCAGAAGGCTGTGTCGGACTCGAAATCGCTGCGCCGCGCCACGCTGATGCAGAAAGTGCCGTACTACACGACGCTCTCGGGGGCTGCGGCAGTGGCGGAGGCGATCGCGGCGCTAAGGGCGGGGAGTCTGGAGGTTCGGCCATTGCAGGAGTATTTTTCCTAAAGCGATTAGCTGATCTCCCCCAAGTGGGCGAGATGGCCGGCAAGCCAGAGGAGGGCGCTGTCCCGCCAACGTCGCGATTCCAACTGCACCGGATCCGGTCCAGGACTATCGCACCGATCCGCGGCCCCCGAGGGTCATGCGAGATCCCTGATGAAGGCACGCTGTGCCGACGCCCGCTCAGTTGAGAAACCCGATAAACCGTCCGGCGAACAGCACCGACGTCCACAGCACCAGCGACAGCACCGCCAGGATGGTGACGGTCCCGCCGGCCGGCTCGTCGCCGCCTTTTGCGTAGCGCATGAAGACCAGGAAGTTGGCGCCGGCGAGGAGTATGAGCGTCATCTTGGTGAGAAAAATCGGCATCGCCGCATACTCCCTCGCCCTGATTGAAAAGAGCAGCGAGCCCGTGACAAGCGCGCCGGCGAACGCGGCCAATGCGGTGCGGCGCAGCAGCGCGACGAACGGCACGTAGGGCAGCGAGCGGAAGGCGCCCAAGATCCGGAGGTCCATGAGCCAGACGCTGGTGAGCAGCGCACCGATCGACATGATGTGGAGCGCATTGACTATGGGGTAGGCGACGAAGGAGGCCTTCAGCCCCCTTACGATGGCGAGTTGCTCGATGCCGGCTAGGAACTCGTCCATTCAAGCCGGCGGCATGCGGTCGGGATAGACGTCATAAGCCTTGCCGTTGACTATGATGCGGGCTGCTTTCATCCACTTCTCGGTTTCGTCGCGCGAGCGGTGGCCGATCGCGGTCACCTCGTCGCCGACTTTGGCGACCTCCTCGGTGAAGCCGGCGGCGATCGTGCGGGACGGCGGCGCCAAATCCACCCGCCAGGCCTCTCCCTCGGCGTCGACATCCAGTGTGGCGTGCGGATTGCCGATATAGACGGCTGTGATCTTGCCCCGGAGCTCAAAAAACCCATCCTGGGTCCACGACCAGCCGTGATGGGCATAGGCTACGGTGGCGGCGGCAAGAATCACTGCCGCTGCCAGCGTGACGCTCCGAATCCCGTTGAAAGGTGACTGCATCGCTCGCCTCCTCGGCTCATCTCGCCATTCGAGAGTAGGTCACGGCGCGGCGACGTCAAATCACATCGGTGCGAAGCCGTCGGCCACGCGATCGATTGTCGAAGCCGGCGCGCCGCCCCTCATCGCCCTGCCGGGACCTTCTCCCCATCCTTACGGCAGGGCAATCGCATATCGGCAAGTGCCCCCTCACCGGATTGCCAACCGAATTGCAAAGGGCAATTCGGGGCAATCCGACCTCTCCCCGAGGGGCCCGAGGGGAGAGGAGCCAGCTCTGACGCTTCGGCGGGGAGAAGGTGGCCGCGTAGCGGCCGGATTAGGGGGCAGTTCTCAGATGCGATTGCCCTCGGGCAGAGGGCCGGGGCTGAGCGGCAGCGCAAACCTGAAGCGATTGCCCTGCGGAATGAACGGTCCGGTCTTGCTTATGACATCCATGCGCGCCATGTTCGGCCCCTACCCGCCGCCCTTCTTCTCCATTGAATGAAGGTCGGAGACTCACATCTGAACGAGGCACACCATGAGCAGTATGAGAGACCGTCAGGAAGGCTTCGAAAAGAAGTTTGCGATGGACGAGGACACGAAGTTCAGAGCCATGGCGCGCCGTAACAAGCTGCTTGGCCTATGGGCCGCCGAAAAGCTCGGCAAGTCAGGCGAGGACGCCGACGCCTATGCGAAAGAGGTGGTGCGCGCGGACTTCGAAGAGGCCGGGGACGACGACGTGTTGCGCAAACTCCGCGCCGATTTCGACGCGGCGGGCGTCGCCCAGTCGGATGTTCAGATTCGCAGCGTCATGAACGACCTGCTGGCGACGGCGGTCGAGCAGATCAAAAACACCTGATAACTCCAGCTTAAAGCGCGTCGCGACGCGCTTTAAGCTCTCGTCTTATGCATGTCGGTATACCAAAACCGCTGCGCACCTCGGGTCAGGCCGAGGGCATGCTTTTGGGCGACATGCTAGCTGTGAGCGGCCACCAGATCCTTTATGTGTTTTTCGTGCATCCGCAGCGTCGCTAGCGTCTTCTTGGCGAATTCCTTCAGCGCTGGATCTTCGCCCGACTGCGCATAGGTTGAAAACAGCGCCAACGCCTGCTTGTGCGCCTCGGTCTGCAGGAGGATGTATTTCGCCTGGAATTCATCACCATCGAGCTTCTTGAGCTGGTCGAGCATCGCCTGGTCTTTCGGCAGCAAAGCCGGGCCGCTCGCTGTCACCGAGGCCGTGGTCTGGCTCTGTTCCAGAGCTGCCTTGAAATCCTCGCCAGCCTTGGTGTGGTCCCTGATCATCAGCGCAGCGAAATCCTTCACATCGGCGGCGACATTCTTTTGTTCGGCCAGCTTGCTGCTTTCAATCTCGAACCGGTTGGCGCTGGGGACGGTTCTGGAGAAGGTCTCGGTGTCGATCCTGGTTTCATCGACAACAGGTATATCGGCCGGCGCGGTGGACTGGGCGAAGGCCGCCGGCGCGCCGGCAAGCAAGGCGACCATGGCGAGCGTGAGATGCGTTTTCACAGGAAATCTCCGGGTTTGTGATCCTCGGAGAGTTCAACGCGACACAAGCAGCGAAGTTGCGCGACGGAGACAGGAATGAGGTGTCAGCGATCCTGCCAACACCCCGCTCCGCGCCAACACGCCCACCTTCTCCAACAGGAAGGAAATGTGCCTGGCTGCCAAGCTCAGTGTCAGCATGCGCCGGCATATTGCAGCTGTTCGTCCCAGTCCGGCCGGCCCTCCGGTGTGAAATCCATCAGGTTCCACAAGGGCTCGCAAGTGCCGATGGCGCGCGGGTCTTGGCCGGGTTCGGACGGCGCGAAGCCAAGCTCCGAACTCCAGAAATGCCGGATGCCATCGGCGTCGCGATGGAATACCGACAGCATCGGAAGTTGCGCGCCGTCGTCGGCTTCGGCGTGGTAGTCGCGCTTGAAGCTGTTGCCGGCCGAGGAGAGCAGCCGCATGTTCGTCCAGCCGCGATCGCGGCCAAGCGTGATCAGGTTTTCAAGCGCGGTCTTGCCCACAACGGCGAAATTGAACCCGGCGGCCTCGAGATGGCCGATGGCGCCGTCGAACTGGTCGAGCAGCGCCGTGCAGGAGGGGCATGGCTGGTCTGGACGCGGTAGCTTGGCCGTGCCGCCGCTTGTTGCCACGTCGCGCGTCTCCTGCGGGTGGCGCGGAAACATCATCGAGTAGACGATCAGCGTGTCCTTGCCGGGCGAAAACAGCTCCGACAGCTTTATGCGGGCCGGCTTGCCGTCGGCGCCTAGCCCGTCGAACACATAATCCTGTGGCACCAGCCCACCCGACGGCAGTGCCCGGCGGGCGACGGCCACATCCTCCATGGCGCGGCGCAGCTCGATCTCCTTCTGCAAGAGGATTTCGCGGGCGGCGCGGTATTCAGCGGATTCGTTGGGAAAGGTGATCATCGTCATCTCCATCTGCCGTGCTTTTGGCGGCGCGCGCCCTAAGCGGCAGCGCACCTTACCTCTCAAGGACGCATCGCGAAGCAGAGTTCCGACATTTTGCACGCCTGGCCCGGCGATGAGGCCTTAGCGGCTCCGCCTTCGCCAGGGACAGAGGCTACTGCGGCGACACTGGGCAGCTTGCATCGCCCTCCTGGCAGTTGAGATAGTCTTGAAAATCCTTCAGCCTGATGTTGGTGAGGCTCTCCTTGCAGCCGGCGATGACCATCGGATACATGCTGCCTGCCATATCGGGCGGGCCGCCCTGGAAAGCGCATTCGGCATCGCGAAAGGCGACCCAGGCGCGCTGCGCGCCGACCAGCAGCTTCTTCGTCGCAGCGTCGTCCTTCAGCCGGCCCTCGATCTGCCTGTAGGCGTGGTTGAGCTTCTTGTCGGCTTCGGTGAACGACTTGCCGGCGCATTCGTTCATGGCCGCCTGGTCCTGTGCGTCGGCGCAATCGTCGGCACGCGCAACGCCCGCAAGAAGCGGAAGGGCGAGGATCACCAGACCGGTTTTGGCCAGACCGGTTTTGAAATGTAAAAGCCGCATCGTGTTTCTCCGGTTTCGGTCGAGACCCCGCCCGCGGCACGAAAGCCGCAGGATCGCAGCTTAATGCCCGAACGGTTGCCGGCAAGATGCAGCCTGCCGCCTTGGTGGACACTTCGTTTCCGCACAATGCTCGCTGATCGGCTTCGCCAACCGCTCCTCACCCCGCCCAGTCGACTTCGAACATCCCCAGCCGCTCGTAAAGCCTGACGGCGGCAGCATTCTCAACCGTGTTGGTTTTGAGATCGACATGCGCAGCACCCCGTGCGTGAAAGGCGGTGAAGACGTGCCACATCAGCGCTTCGGCGATGCCTCGGCCGCGCGCCTCGGGGTGGACGGCAAGGTCTTTGACGAACGCTCTCGTCCAGCACAGTGCCGCCCCCGCCAGCCGACCCTTGCCGTCGATGACCAGGAAACACATAGCAGGGTCGAATTCCGCGTCGCCTGAAATGCGCGGCCACCATTCGTCGAACGGCCCGTCGGCGCCATCGTCGAACACGGTGGTCAGCAGCGTATGCAAAGCGAGCGCGTCGGCGGCCTTGAAGCCGCGCATGACAAAACCTTCCGGCCAGCGCGGCGGGACGAGCGTGTCGTCGAGGATCTTGCGCAGCCTTATGTCGTTCGGCGCCGGCGGGCGCGGCTCAGGCATGGTGTTCAATGCCTGTCGCGCAAAAGTGCGCAGCGGTTTTGCGATACCGACATGCATAAAAACAAGAACTAAAAGCGTGTCGCATGTATCCGTTCACACGCGACGCGCTTTTAGGCGTCGGGCTGCAGGCGGCGCCTAGCGCGGTCGCGGCCAAGGCCGGTTTGTTCCAGCATTCCCTTGCGCTTGGCATCGTAATAATAGCCGCTCTGGTAAAGCCGGTCGGCGCGCTTGGCGTTGCCGCCGGCCACGAGCCAGGCGCCACGCAGATATTTCACCGCATATTTCAGATTGGTCTCGGCGTCGAACAACCCGCTCGCCGGCCCGTCATAGCCCATGCCGCGCGCCGTCGCATGCTTGATCTGCATCAGCCCCCAATGGCCGCGATTGTAGGCTTTGGGATTGAAGGTGCTCTCGCGCTTGACGACGCGGCGCACCAGATCGACCGGAACCTGATAGAGGACGGCATATTTCTCGATCAGCCGCTCGATCTCGCCGCGCGGGCCCGCCGAATACTCCTTGGCAGGGCTGGTCGAAAGCAGGGCGGACGGATTCTCAGGCACGACATAGGCGGCCTGCTGAACGCCTGGCATCGTCTTGCCTGTCTCGCCGGCGACCGGCATCGCAACGGCGGCGGTCGCATAGACAGGTGCTGTGCTGGCTGGCGCGGCATCGACCGTCATGGCTGCAGGTGCAGTTACGGCCAACGGAGTCGGGCCGGCAAAGGCAGCTGGCTGGGCAGGCATCGCGGTGGGATCGACCGCCAGAGCCGCGGTCTGGACAGGCGCGATGCCGGACGATTCCGGCAGCACCGAAACCGTGTCGGGCAGCGCCAGCGCATAGCCGGCATCGCTACCAGCTGCGGCGGTTTCGCTCAGGGAAGGCACGGCATTGGTCTGCGTGGTCGAAGTGCAGCCGCTGAGACCGGCCGCAGCGAGCATCACGCCGATCGCGGGAAAGATGATTTTTGCTGGCAAGCCGCGCTCGGGTCCGGTTCGTCTGTTAAGAAGTCCTTACACCAGCGGCTTTCCCCCGGCAATCCGCAGCCAGTTGGGATTTCGAATGGTTTTCGGGTGGCAACAGACCCCTGAAAATGCGATATATCGTTCTCGATATGTACTGGATTGCCATTCGTTCCTTCGGAAAGGAGCACATCATGGAAGGCACCTCTCAAGCCATCGTCGGCCACGCCGTCTTCGAAACCGTGATCGGCTTCATCGGCATCGCCTGGAGCGAGGGTGGCCTGACCCGGCTCTGCTTGCCCCAGCGCAGCCGCGACGCCGTGGAACGGCGGCTGCTGCGCCATGCCGGCAACGCCGCTTCAAGCGCCCGACCGCAATGGGTTACCGAGTTGATCGCGTCGATAAAGGCCTATGCCGCTGGCGAGGACGTGGATTTCTCCGGTGTGCCGGTCGATCTCACCGGTGTCGACGATTTCCGCCTCGCAATCTACGACGCGGCGCGCAAGCTCGCCTTCGGCGAGACCACCACCTATGGCGAACTGGCCAAGCGCGCCGGCCATGCCGGGCTGGCGCGAGAGACGGGCGCCGCGCTCGGCGCCAACCCGGTGCCGCTGGTCATCCCTTGCCACCGCATTCTTGCCGCCGGCGGCAAGATCGGCGGTTTTTCAGCGCCAGGCGGATCGACCACCAAGGAGAAGATGCTGGCGATGGAAGGCGTGCGCGTCGGTCCGCCGCCCCCAGCGCAGGTCTCTTTTGGATTTTGAGGCCCGACATAGCTAGTCAGGAAAGATGCGCCGGCGGAAATGCCGGTCTGTTTCCACGCGCTTGCACTTGTAGACGATGCAGGAGCTGGTATCGGCGCTCGGCACCGAAGCGCGTGCCCTGACCTCGCCCATGTTGCAGAAACTCTGGCTCCGCACATAACGGTCGTATAGCGGCAGCCCCGACGTGCGCGTCGACTGATAACGCAAGATGACGGCGCCTTCCCGTGCGATCGTCGCGCGCACCGTGCCGCAGCTCATGCGGCTCGGGTCATAGCGCGAGATCGCCTGCGCCTCGGCGGCGACCAGCGTCAGGCAGGCGGCAAACAGGACAGTTTTCATGGTCCTCTCCCCAACAGCACCGGGCGCTCGGAGCCGGCGCGATCCTTCCCCGCAGCGTGCGCATAGGCGATGCGACCCGCCGCAACGCGCTACGTTGCAACGCTTTCACGCGATTGGGGCGGCCGTTGGGCAGCGCCGCATCAGCGCCTTTTTTCGTGCAGTCTTGTTTTTTGCCGAGAAGCGGACTATATGAGGTCCATTGATATTTCGGCCGATCGATCCGGGCCTCGCGATATTCGCGTTTGCTGACGTCTATCTCCAAAATCTCGATACAAACCGGCTGGACTTCGGTTCAGTCAAGCTAAAGCAAACGTATAAGGAATATCGAAATGGCAACAGGTACGGTCAAGTGGTTTAATTCCACCAAGGGTTTCGGCTTCATCCAGCCTGACAGCGGCGGCGCGGACGTTTTCGTCCACATCTCCGCAGTCGAGCGCGCTGGGCTGTCGACCCTGGTCGAAGGCCAGAAGATCAACTTCGAGATCGAGCAGGACCGCCGCACTGGCAAGTCGTCCGCTGGATCTCTGAGCAAGGCAGCCTGATTTTGCGAATGGCGCGCGCCGGGCGATAGCTCGGGGCGCGCGGCAAGTCACGGATGTACTGACGGTCGCGCGAGAAGCGCGCCGGAGCGGAAAGAACCCGACAAGCCGATGTAGCAGATTGCTGCCGGCCCGGCCAAAGCGCTCCCGATCAGGCTACCAAGCATGGGAAGGCGGGATTTTGTCCCGCCTTTTTGCTGTCCGGATTTTAGACGCCGACAATTGGCGAAACCGGCGATGCAGCGTCCTTCTCCCCGTCACTATACGGAGAGACGTGCCCGGCAGGGCGATGAGGGGCAGCGCAACGCATCAGGATTAGCTACCCGTCGCGGAGCCAAGCACGCTATTGCGACAGAGGCTGGCGCCGCCCCTCATCTGGCTGCCGCCATCTTCTCCCCGTATAGTGACGGGGAGAAGGACGCTTTCGCCGAAGCTTTCGCCGATCGCTGACGTTGCTTAGGAAAATCGGCGACCGGGATAATCTATGCCCACGCCGAGCGGCGCCTCCAAGGCAAACATATCAAGGCAGCCACTCCATCGGCACATGCCCAGGATCGGCCTCCACCCGTTTCAGCCAGGCCGCAACCGCCGGGTAGGCGTCGAGCTGAAAACCGCCCATCTCGGCCGTATGCGTATAGGCGTAGAGCGCGATGTCGGCGACGCTCAAGGCCTCACCGGCAAAGAACGCACTGCCCGCCAGATGCTTGTTCATCACGCCGAGCGCCTTGTTACCGCGCTCGAGCGTAACCGCCAGCCGTTCCGGCGTCGCGTCCCTGGCCCGTTCGGGAAAGGTCAGCAGCGCCTTGCGCACCGCGATATAGGGTTCGTGGCTGTATTGCTCGAAGAACAGCCATTGGTAGGCCAGGGCACGCTCGTATTTGTCGGCCGGCAGCAACCGCGTGCCTTCGGCGAGATAGAGCAGAATGGCGTTGGATTCGGCAAGCCTCCTGCCGTCGTCGAGCTCGAGCAGCGGCACCATGGCGTTCGGGTTCTTGGCGACATAGTCGGGCTTGCGGGTGTCGCCGGTATGCGAACTCACCTCGACATTGGTGAAAGGGATGCCGAGCTTGGCCATCAACAGGCGCGGCTTGTAGCAATTGCCGCTGTCGATCATTCCATAGAGTATGGTCATTGGTGCTCCCATCGCCACTCCCCTTCGGAGGAGACGCCTTTACCGGCAATTATCCCGGCAGCGACGGCATCATCCAGTGATTTGTTTTGGCGCAACCATCAGCGCCGCTGATAGATCACCCAAACAACGGCACGACGTTGTTGGCCATGCCAAGCAGCCTGTCGATGGGCAGCGGCTCCTCGTCGAAGACCGTGCCGGCCAGCGCCGGCCGGGCAAGGTAAAAACCCTGGATCAGGTCGACGCCGCCGTCCAGCGCGACGCGCAGATGCGTGGATTGCTCGATGCCTTCGACCAGCACCTTGGCGCCGCGGTCATGCAGCGCCGAGACCAGCGGCCGGAAAAACCGTTCGGCGGCGGCATGGCGGCAGAATTCCGCGAACCAGGTGCCGTCGATCTTGACGATGTCGGGCTGGACAAGGGCGACCCGTTCTTCCGTCGAATGCCCGGTGCCGAAATCGTCGATGGCGATGCGGATCCCGTCACGCCGCATCTCGCGCCCGAGGTTAACGAGCACCTTGTCGTCGGCCGCCTGCTCGGTGATCTCGCAGACCAGCATGCCGGGGTGCAGGTCGAACTCGGCGAGACGCCTGGTCATCAGCCTGATTTCTGCCAGCGCCCGCCGGGGGTCATCATTGATCAGCGGATTGTAGTTGAAGAACAGGTCGAGCCCGCCGACGCCGATGTTGCGGAAATTCCGCAGATGCAGCACCCGGCACATCGTCTCGACGAATAGGCGATCCGGCACGGGGATGCCCTCGAAGAATACGCGCGGCGCGACCGGCCTGCCGGCGCGGTGCGGCTCGATCAGGCCTTCGACGGCGACGGCCTTCAAAAACCTGCCGCGCGGCGCAAAAATCGGCTGGTAGGCGCTCCTCAGCCGGAACGCGCCATAGACGCCATATTCGATCCCGACTTCGTCGGCAAAGATTGCATCGCCGACATTGCGCCGCCTGTCGGGCCGCCCGGTCACGGCACCACCTTGCGCCCGAAAGCCCGTTTCGGCCGCGGCGAAGGCGAGACGGTCGCGGGCGCCTCGCCGACATCGGGCACCGTCACTGGCGTCTGCCTGTCCTTGCCGAAGACGTGAAAGCTGGTCGGTGCAAGCTCGGGGCGCGCCAGCGCGAATCCCTGCACCATCGAGGCTCCCGATTTCTCGGCCAGTTCAAGCTGCCAGCCTTCCTCGATGCCCTCGAACACGGTGCGGATGCCTTGCTGTTCGAAACTTGCCACCATGGCGGTCAGCAGTGCGAAACCGGCGCCGGACTCCATCAGCTGCATGACCCAGTGGGCATCGAATTTGACGATGTCCGGCCTGAGCTCCTTGATGCGGTTGATGTCGGACTCGTCGGCGCCGTAGTCGTCGACGGCGATGCGAAACCCATTGGCCCTGAGTGCCTCGACGAAATTGTAGAGGGTTTCCTGCGACGCTGATTTCTGCTCGGTCACCTCGCAGACGACGCGGTTCGCATCGATCCCAGCCTCATGCAGCACCAGCCGCATGTCGCGCAGCGCGTTGTCGGCGATGCTGCGATCGGTGAACACCGACGGATCGAAGTTGATGAAGATGGATGCCTCCTGCGGCAGGCAGGCGCCGGCGTTCAAAAGGTGCAGCGTCCTTGTCAGCGCCTCGATATGCAGGCGGTCGACCGTCGGACAGGAGTTGAAAAAACTCACCGGCGACTGCGGCTCGGCGTCGCGGAACGGCCGGATCAGGCCCTCGAATCCGATGATGGGCAATTTGCCGTTGCTGAAGGCAAAAATCGGCTGGAAGGCGCTTTGCAGCGTATAATTGCCCCAGACACCGCTGGCGGTGCCGTCGTCGTGACGGACGATATGGGCAAGCCCGATGCTGCGCGACACGGTTCCTCCCGTTGCGAGACTGGTGGAATGGGTCGTGATCCAGCCACCCCGGGTTTTACCGCGTGTAAGTGAATTTATTGTTGCCGGATTTGCCGGGGATTTGAGGTCTGCTCATCCGACAATGCTTGCGCTTGGCGGGATGATGCGACATGAGAGACGCCGCGGTCGGACGGACCGCCTGGCCCTACAAGGAGACAACGCCGTCATGGCCTTTCTTGCCGACGCCCTTTCCCGCGTAAAGCCTTCCGCGACCATCGCAGTGACGCAGAAAGCGCGCGAGCTGAAAAACGCCGGCCGTGACGTGATCGGGCTGGGTGCCGGCGAACCGGACTTCGACACGCCGGACAACATCAAGAACGCTGCGATCGAGGCCATCCGCCGCGGCGAAACGAAATATCCTCCGGTTTCCGGCATCGTGCCGCTGCGCGAGGCAATCGCCAAAAAATTCAAGCGAGAGAACAATCTCGATTACCGGCCGGAACAGACCATCGTCGGCACCGGCGGCAAGCAGATCCTGTTCAACGCCTTCATGGCGACGCTGAACCCCGGCGACGAGGTCATCATTCCGAGGCCGTACTGGGTCAGCTATCCGGAGATGGTAGCGATCTGTGGCGGCACCCCGGCCTTTGCCGACACCTCCATCGACAACGGCTTCAAGCTGACTGCGGCGGCGTTGCAAAAGGCGATCACGCCGCGCACCAAATGGCTGTTGATGAACTCACCGTCGAACCCGTCAGGCGCCGCCTACAGCGAGGCTGAATTGCGCGCTCTGGCCGACGTGCTGCTCGAACACCCCAATGTCTGGGTGCTGACCGACGACATGTACGAGCACCTGATCTATGGCGATTTCGTCTTCACGACCATCGCCGAGGTCGAGCCGAAGCTTTATGAGCGCACGCTGACCATGAACGGCGTGTCGAAGGCCTATGCGATGACTGGCTGGCGCATCGGCTATGCGGCCGGGCCGGTGGCGCTGATCAAGGCGATGGACATGATCCAGGGCCAGCAGACCTCCGGCGCCTGCACCATTGCCCAGTGGGCATCGGTGGAGGCACTGAACGGTCCGCAGGATTTCATTGCGAAAAACAAGGCGATTTTCCAGGCTCGGCGCGATCTCGTCGTGTCGATACTCAATCAGGCGCGCGGCATCACATGTCCGTCCCCCGAAGGTGCTTTCTACATCTATCCGTCCTGTTCCCAGTTGATCGGCAAGAAGACCAAAGCCGGCAAGGTGATCGACAGCGACGAAGCCTTCTGCTCAGAACTGCTCGAGGCCGAGGGCGTGGCGGTCGTGTTCGGTTCGGCATTCGGCCTCGGCCCGAACTTCCGCATCTCCTATGCCACGTCGGAGGCGCTGCTCGAAGAGGCCTGCGCGCGCATCCAGCGCTTCACTGCCTCGCTGACCTGATCAGGCGCATCTCGAACTCCAAACCCGTCTCGCAGTCGGGTTTAGTGGGCTCAATAGCGTCAGCCGCCATACTGCTCGTCTGTCACCTTCTCCAGCCAGTCGGCATGGACGCCGTCGAGCGCCTCCTGCATGGCGATATGGGCCATCGCCGATTTCGGACCGGCGCCGTGCCAATGCTTTTCGTCAGGCGCAAACGAGATGACGTCGCCGGCCCTGATTGCCTGTATCGGCTCGCCCCAGCTTTGCGCGAGGCCGGCGCCTGACACGACATAGAGCGTCTGGCCCAGCGGATGGGTATGCCAGTGGGTACGCGCGCCGGGCTCGAAACCGACCATGATGGCGCGTAGCCGCGCCGGCGCTTCCTGCTCGATGATCGGCGTCTGCCACACCCGGCCGGTGAAGTACTTTTCCGGCGCAATGACGGTCGGCACGCTGCCGCAAGTAATGATCTTCATCGTCGCAAATCCTCAAGCTGATGGCGGATCGGTCGGCGACGACCGTTCCTTTTTGTCGCAGGAAGGGGCACTTTCATCCGATAACCATCATGGCGCAACCGCTTTTGCGGCGTCGGCGACGGGCCCTGTCACGGGATTGACCGGAAGCCCAGGCCCGCATCCGACGGCTTCGCCGATCATGGCTCAACATCCGCGACATCAGGCGATCTTCAAATCACTTGCCCTCCCGGCGAACCCGTGGGACGATGCTTTTGGGTAGGTGGCAAACTGAAAAAAGCCCCGCCCGCGACGGTCGACAGGCCGGCCGCCGCTCCCAGGGAAACGCCTGAGTGGAGGTCAGTCATGGGAACTCGCACCGGAGGACGACGCACGGGACCGAAATGCATTGCCATAGTCGGTCCCTTTGCAAGCGGTAAGACGACACTTCTCGAAGCCATATTGGCCCGCACGGGCGCCATTCCCCGCCAGAATCCCGTTTCCTCGGGAAACACCGTATCCGATCATTCACTCGAGGCACGCGCCCACGCCATGAGCGTTGAGGCGACGTTTGCCACCACCGACTTCATGGGCGAGCAACTCACTTTCGTCGATTGTCCCGGCTCCATAGAATTCTCCTTCGAGGCAGAGCCAGTGCTTGCAGCCTGCGACATCGCCGTGGTCGTCGCCGAAGCCGACGAGAAGAAGATCCCTGCCCTGCAGCTGATCATGCGCAAGCTCGACGATCTCGGAGTGCCGCGCATCATGTTCCTCAACAAGGTCGACAAGGCGATATCAGGCGTGCGCGACACGCTGAAGATGCTGCAGCCGGCAAGCTCGGTGCCTTTGCTGCTGCGCCAGATTCCGCTGCGCAAGGACGGCGTGGTGATCGGCTCGATCGATCTGGCGCTGGAGCGCGCCTACATCTATCGCGAATATGCCGAAAGCGAAGTCGCCCAGATTCCCAGCGACGACAAGGCGCGCGAGCTCGAAGCGCGCTTTTCGATGCTGGAGACGCTCGCCGACCATGATGATCAACTGATGGAGCAGCTGCTCGACGAAATCGAGCCGCCCAAGGACGCCATCTTCGACGACCTGGCCGCCGACTTGCGCGATGGTGCCGTGACGCCGGTGCTGATCGGCACCGCCGAGAAGGGCAATGGTGTGCTGCGGCTGCTAAAAACGATCCGCCACGACGCGCCTGATGTTGAAGCAACACGCAAGCGCCTCGGCGCACCTGACGGCAATGCGACCGTGGTCCAGGTGATGAAGACCATCCACACCGCGCATGGCGGCAAGCTGTCGATCTCGCGCATCCTGTCCGGCCAGCTTGCCGACGCCTCCGAGCTCTTCCTTTCGAATGGCGCGACAGCAAAGGTCTCCGGCATCTACAGAATGCTCGGCAAGGACCAGACCAAGCTCACCTCGGCCCCGGCTGGCGACACGGTCGCGCTCGGCAAGATGGACGAGGTCACGACCGGCCAGACCTTGAGCTCGGTCAAGGGCGGCATCAAGCCCTTGGTCACGCTGACGCCGCCGCAACCGGTCTTTGCTTTTGCGTTGCGACCGAAGGAACGCAAGGACGAGGTTAAGATGTCGGCGGCCATCCAGCGCCTTGCCGAAGAAGATCCCTCGCTCAGCGTGCGCCACAATCAGGATTCGGCTGAAACCGTGCTGTCGGGCCATGGCGAAATGCATCTGCGTGTCGTGCGCGAGCGGCTGGAGGGCAAGAACCAGATTCCGGTCGAAGGCCATCCGCCGGCCGTGCCTTACCGCGAGACGATCCGCAAAGCGGCGCAGCAGCGTGGCCGTCACAAGAAGCAGTCGGGCGGCCATGGCCAGTTCGGCGACGTGGTGATCGAGATCAAGCCGCTGCCGCGCGGCTCCGGTTTCCAGTTCACCGATACCATCACCGGCGGCGCTGTGCCGAAAACCTATATCCAGTCGGTCGAGGCCGGCGTGCGCGATTATCTGAAATCGGGCCCGCTCGGCTTTCCAGTGGTCGACGTCGCCGTCAACCTGTCCGACGGCTCCTATCATTCTGTCGATTCATCGGACATGGCCTTCCAGATGGCGGCAAAGCTGGCGATGAAGGAAGGCATGGCCGCCTGCTCGCCGGTGCTGCTTGAACCGATCATGAAGGTGGAAATCGTCACGCCGTCCGACGCGACATCGAAAATCATCGCCCTGATCCCGCAGCGGCGCGGCCAAATCCTCGGCTACGATGCGCGGCCCGGCTGGCCGGGATGGGATGTCGTCGAGGCGACCATGCCGCAGGCCGAGATCGGCGATCTGATCATCGAGCTGCGTTCGGCCACCGCGGGCGTGGCCAGCTATCGTGCCAGCTTCGACCATATGGCCGAACTCACCGGCCGCCTGGCCGACGAGGCGTTGAACGCCAATGGCAAGGCCGCCTAACACTGGAACTTGGCGACAGTCAGGCTGCAGAACACAAGGAAACGGCGCCCGGAAATGATCCGGACGCCGTTCTCTTGCGGACCGTCTTCGTGGGAGGCGAAGCGGCAGGTCCGCCGCATATGCCGCCAACGCTTGCCAGCCTCAGCGGAAGAATGGTTCGGACGCGGTAGCCGCCTGAGCCCGGATCGTCCGAGTGATGCCCCCATCTCCCGCACGAACCACACCGCGTCCTATGATCTGCTTAGTCGATGCTGCGCGCCTGCGACATGTTACCTGAGGTTACATGTCACTGTTACATGAAAATTTCGGTCGGCTTTGCGTCAGCGCCGGCAGGTTCGGGATACAAAAAAGCCGGATCAACAAAGATCCGGCTGAGTTTGATTGGAAGTGCCTGTTAAGGCTAACCTCCAGAGGGGAACACTCGAGGGCGCTAATGGGAGGAGAACGCGCCCAGGAGATGATCCATATATGTGCTCATCATGCCCAAGAAACAAGCATCTATTTTGCAACACTCGCATGCAAAATGACACAGGCTGTGGTCTAACCCGTTGCTTGGCCTCGTAGGACCAGAAGAATCGCGAAATGCGGTGCGCAGCCGGTCAAGAATCATCGCGAAATAGCGAATCAGCGCTGATTTTTGGCCCAGAACGCAGAAAACAACGAATGATGGCGAATCAGGCAGCGCGCGTTTATTTTTGCGGCAGCCATTATTTTTGCGGCAGACATGCATCGGCCCGAAAATCGCGACGAAGGAAGCCCCGATGAGGACCCGTCAGGCGATCGCCGGCAGCGCGCTGTTCTTCATCGCAGCGCCCGGTGTGGTCGCGGGATTGCTGCCCTGGCTGTTGACCGATCGCTATCGTCTGCCATGGTCGACCCAGCCCGGCCTGGTCCCGGTCGGCTGGGTCCTGATTGGCGTTGCAGCGGCCTTGCTGCTTCATGCCTTCGCCCGTTTTGCCCTCGAATGGTGGGTTCCGAGAACCGGAACGGAGCGGACATCGGGTCCGTGAGTACCGGGAGCGCTGGTATCAGCCGTTCCTAGGCCGGCATCACCTGAATATCGATATACCTAATGCGTGTCGCCCAAAAGCATGCCCTCGGGCCTGACCCGAGGGTGCGCAGCGGTTTTGGGACAACGACATGCATAAAAACAAGAAACTTAAGCGCGTCGCATATATCCGTTCAAATGCGACGCGCTTTAGAACGACCAGCTTCGGGCCTTGGCGATGATGAAATCGCGGAAGACGTGCAGCTTCGCCTGGTTCTTCATCGCATCGGGATAGGCGAAATAAGTGTCGAAGGACGGCACTTCGGTCTCCGGCAGCAACTGCACCAGCCCTGAGTCCTTGCTGACCACATAGTCGGGCAGCATGGCGATGCCGGCGCCACCTTGTACCGCGCGCTTGATCGACAATATGTCGTTGATCTGCAGCGTCGGCACCCTTTGCCCGCCTTCGAAATCGCCGACCGTTTCCAGCCAGTTCAATTCCGACAGATGCGCCGGCACCGGCACGCCGAAGGTGACGATGCGATGGCTCTTCAGCTCGGCGACCGACGCCGGCTTGCCATATTTGTTGACGTAAGAAGGGGCGGCGTAGAGATGGAAATGCACAGTGAACAGCCGGCGCTGGATGAGATCAGGCTGCTGCGGCTGGCGCAGCCGGATCGCGCAGTCAGCCCGGCGCATGGTGAGGTCGAGTTCCTCGTTCGCCAGGATCAGTTGCAGGCTGATCTCGGGATAGAGCTCAATGAATTCCTGCACGCGCTCGGTCAGCCAGCCGGCACCGAGCCCCACCGTGGTCGTCACCCTGAGCACGCCGGAGGGCCGGTCCTTGGCCTCGGTCAGCCGCGACTTGATCGTCTCCAGCTTCATCAGCACGTCATGCGCCGTGCGGAACAGCATCTCACCCTGCTCGGTCAGCACCAGGCCGCGGGCATGGCGATTGAACAGCGGCACGCCGACATCATGTTCGAGCGCGCTGACCTGCCGCGAGATCGCCGATTGCGACAGATGCAGCGTCTCGGCGGCATGGGTGAACGACCCAGCTTCCGCCGCAGCGTGAAACACGCGTAGCTTGTCCCAGTCCAACGCCATGATGCCCCTCGCTCTGTTTTCTGGCGTCTGAATGAAAAATCAGGCTTTTGCGCGGCTTTTCTCGGCCGCTTCCTTACTCCGCCGCTTCGCGGTGAACTTCGATCCCGGCGAGGTACTTTTCCGCCTCGAGCGCGGCCATGCAGCCGAGCCCCGCCGCCGTCACCGCCTGGCGGTAGATGTCGTCGGTCACGTCGCCGGCGGCGAACACGCCCGGCACGTCGGTGCAGGTCGAATCCGGCGCCGTCCACAGATAGCCGTTCGGCTTCTGCTTCAGCTTGCCGGCGAACAGCTCGACCGCCGGCGCATGGCCGATCGCCACGAACACGCCGTCGACCGTCAGATGCATCTCCTGGCCGGTCACCACGTTGCGCAGCTTCAGCCCTTCCACCGACGGCGGCAGCGGCGTCTTGCCGGACTGGCCGGTGATCTCGTCGACGACAGTGTCCCAGATGACGCGGACATTGTCCTTCTTGAACAGCCGCTCGCTGAGGATGCGCTCGGCGCGGAAGTCGCTGCGCCGGTGGATGACCGTCACGCTCTTTGCCAGATTGGAAAGGTAGAGCGCCTCCTCCACCGCCGAATTGCCGCCGCCGATCACCGCGACATCCTTGCCGCGATAGAAGAAGCCGTCGCAGGTGGCGCAGGCCGATACGCCGAAGCCCATAAAGGTCTGCTCGCTCGGGATGCCCAGCCATTTCGCCTGCGCACCGGTGGCGATGATCAGCGCGTCGGCCGTATAGGTGGTGCCGGAATCGCCCTTGGCGCGAAACGGCCGCACATTGAGGTCGACTTCGGTGATGATGTCATTGATGACGTCGGTGCCGACATGCTCGGCCTGCTTCAGCATTTGTTCCATCAGCCACGGACCCTGGATCGGATCGGCGAAGCCCGGATAGTTTTCGACGTCGGTGGTGATCACCAGCTGGCCGCCCTGCTGCAGCCCGGCGACCAGCATCGGTTTCAGCATGGCGCGGGCGGCGTAGATTGCCGCCGTATAGCCGGCGGGGCCGGAGCCGATAATGAGAACGGGTGCGTGCTTGGACGTCATATCAGGGCTTTCACAACAACCGGACGCGAATGAAGCGTCCGGCACAGGGATCGATTTCCGGCCTAATCTAGGTGTTGCGGACGACGCCAGCAAGACGACCTGGCCTTCGTCCCCGGAAAGCTTCCGCACAAATAGACGATCCATGAACATCCTGGCGCGCGATTGCCCGAAAATCACCGGCGATGGAATGGACAGCGAAGTGGTTTAATTACAAAATCACGAAAGATTCTTGCGTGAAGCGCCGAAGGTATCCATGCCGCTCAAAGCCGATCTCGATGCCATCGACTGGAAGATCCTGCGCGAGCTTCAGCACGACGGGCGAATGACCAATGTCGAGCTGTCCGGCCGCGTTGGCATTTCGGCGCCGCCATGCCTGCGTCGCATCAGGCGGCTGGAAGAAACCGGCATCATCCGCGGCTATCGCGCCTTGCTCAATGCGCCGGCGCTCGGCCTGGATGTCGTCGCCTTTTGCCTCATCGGCCTGCATCACCAGGCCGACGCGGAGCTGAAAACTTTCGCCGAACGCACCCGCGGCTGGCCGATCGTTCGCGACGCCTGGATGGTGTCGGGCGAATCCGACTTTTTGCTGCATTGCGTGGCAAGCGACCTCGGCGCCTTTCAGACCTTCGTCATCGAGGAACTGGCCTCGGCGCCGAATGTCGACACGGTGCGGACGGCACTGACCATCCGTCGCGTCAAGGACGAGGGCCTGGTGGCTTTCAGCGAAGTGAGACCTTAATCCCGGCCGAGTCCGGCGATGGCCTCGCAGAGTTTGCTGTGGTCGTTATCGGTCGTCAGGCTGCGCGTCCTGAACATACCTTCGCCGGAAGTCCGATTGGATCTGCCGTTCACCAGCCAACCCTCGCATAGCCCGGCTCGCCGCCCGGCTTCCATGTCATCGGCCTTGTCGCCGACGATGATTGATCGGCTGATATCCACGCCCAGCAGATCGCACGCGCGCAGAAGCATGCCCGGATTGGGCTTGCGCATCGGATGATCACCTGCTGCCAGTTCACCCGTCCCGCTCGAATGGTAGGCGCAGGCGAGCACCAGATCTATCCGGCAATTCTGTGCTTTGAGAAGTGTCAGCAGCCGAGCATTGACTGCGGCGAACTCCGGCCAGCCGAAATAGCCGCGGGCTATGCCTGACTGGTTGGAGACCACGATCGCAGGAACGCCTACGATGTTGGCCGTTCGGATCACCGGCAGCATCTGCGGCCGCAGCACGATGTCAGCAGGATCGCTGGGATAGCCGCTATCGACATTGATGGTGCCGTCGCGGTCGAGAAACAGCGCCGGCGTGCCAGCTGCAAAAACCGAGCTGCCAATCCGCTCGACCCACAGGCCCGGCGCTTCAAGCGGGTAATGATCAGACCTCACGACCGGGCCGAGGTCAGCCATCACAGAGGCGCGCTTCGACCATTTCGCACAGATGATGATAGAGGCACAGATGCCCCTGCTGGATGATCGGCGTCGAGGTCGAAGGCACGTTGAGCAGGATGTCGGAGAGCGGCTTGAGCTTGCCGCCGCTGTCACCGGTCAGGCTGATTACCGTCATATCCATCATGCGCGCCTGTTCGGCGGCGGCGAGGATGCTGGTCGAGTTGCCGCTGGTCGAGATGGCGAGCAGCACAGCACCCGCGGCGCCATGCGCCTCGACCTGGCGTGAAAACACCGTGTCGAAGCCGTAGTCATTGCCCCAGGCGGTCAGTACCGCCGCATTGGCTGGCAGCGCGATGACGTTGTAGGCCTTGCGCTCCTTCAGGAAGCGGCCGACCAGTTCGCCGGCGATGTGAATGGCGTCGCTGGCCGAGCCGCCATTGCCGCAGATCAGCAGCGCCTTGCCCTGCGAAAGCGCGGCGACGACGGCGGTAACCGCCCGCTCCATCTCGCTGGTGAGGTCGCGCTCGACCATCGCGGTGATCGCGGCCGCCGAGCGGACCAGATATTCGTTCAGTTCCGACATGAAAACCTCAGTTTGTGCTGCCGGCGCGCAACTTGCCGATGGTGCCGGTGGTGCTCTTGCCGGCGACGAGATCGACCAGCACGACGCGGCCGCCCGCCTTTTGCACGATTTCGGCGCCGACCACCTGATCGATCGTATAGTCGGCGCCCTTCACCAGTATGTCGGGGTTCAGCGCCTCGATCAGCGCGAGCGGCGTGTCTTCCTCGAAGACGACGACGGCATCGACCGAGGCAAGCGCCGCCAGCACGCAGGCGCGATCATGCTCGTCGTTGACCGGGCGTCCAGGCCCTTTCAGCCGGCGCACAGAGGCATCGCTGTTGAGGCCGAGAACCAGCCGGTCGCACTGGCTGCGCGCCGCATGCAAAAGGCTGACATGGCCGGCGTGAAGGATATCGAAGCAGCCATTGGTGAAACCGACGCTCAGGCCTTCGTCCTTCCACGTCGCCACCAGCCGTGCGGCGGCAGCGGCATCGAGGATTGCATCCTTGTGGGCAATCGGTCCGTGCGAGCGAAACAGCGCGCCGGTAAGCTCTTCGACCGTCAGCCGCGCGGTGCCGCGCTTGCCCACCACCACGCCACCCGCCGCGTTGGCGATGGCCGCGGCAATGACGCGGTCGGCGCCCGCAGCCAGAGCCAACGCAAACGTAACGATGACAGTGTCGCCGGCCCCGGAAACGTCGAACACCTCCCGCGCCTGCGTGGAAATATGCCGGGCATCGTCCGCGTCGACGACGCTCATGCCTTTTTCGCTGCGCGTCGCGACGACGAAATCGAAGCCATGTGCCGAGATCAGCTCACGCGCCGCGGCCACGATCTCGTCATCGGCAAACACCGCGCGTCCGACCGCCTCGCCAAGTTCCTTGCGATTGGGCGTGATCGCCGTCGCCCCGGAATAGCAAGCATAGTCGCGGCCCTTGGGATCGACCAGCACCGGCTTGTCCGCCTCGCGGCAGATCGAGATCAGCTCGCCGGCAACGCCGTCGAGCAACATTCCCTTGCCGTAGTCGGACAGAATGACGATGTCGGCTTGCGCCAGCCCGGCGCGGAAAAGCCGGATCAGCGTCGCCCGCTCCGCGTCGCCCAGCGGCTTGATTTCCTCTTCGTCGAAGCGCAGCACCTGCTGGTTGAGCGCGCTGAAGCGGCTTTTCGACGACGTCATCCGGTTGGCGTCCTGCGCGAGACCGCCAGTGTCGACGCCAAGCTCGGCGAGCATGCGCATGAGATTGTCGCCGGCCTGATCGGCGCCGATCACCGAAACCGGAATCGCGGCAGCGCCGAGCGAGACGATGTTGGCGACGACATTGCCGGCGCCGCCCATCGCCGACGTTTCGCCACGCCCGCGCAGCACCGGAATGGGCGCTTCAGGCGAAATCCGCTCTATGACGCCGTTGACGAAACGGTCGAGGATGAAGTCGCCGACCACCAGCACGGTGACGTTGCCGAACCGCGAGATGGCGCGGTGAAGCGGTTCGGGAGAAGGCAGGTACTGCTCGCTCATGTCATCTTCGACGTGCAATGAGAGCCGGTCCCGATGCTGTGAAAACGCTGGACTGGCAGGGCTGATCGTTCATGGCGAAGCCGATATACCGCAATTCGGCTCAGCGCAACGGCAGGCACCGAACGGACCACAGCCAACGCCGGTTGGCGGATCAGCTTTTCTGCAAAGCCACATGAACACCCAATCCGACCAGCACCGCGCCGCCCGCACGCCGCATCAGGCGTTGCGCGTGGCTCGAGGGTCGCAGCCTGGTGATCAGCGCACCCGCCAGCACCACGCACATGACATCCGCCGAGGAGAACATCAGATTGACGATCGTCCCGAGGACGAGGAATTGCAGCCAGACGGGAAACGTCGCCGATGCGTCGATGAATTGCGGCAGGAACGCCATGAAGAATATTGCAGTCTTGGGATTGAGCACCTCGACGGTGATACTCTCGAAAAAGGCGCGGCGGGCGGATTTCGGCTCGACACCTGAGATAACAGCATCGTCTTGAGCCCTGGCGCGAAACAGCGACACACCCAGCCAGATCAGATAGAGCGCGCCGGCCAGCTTGACCGCCACGTAGAGCGTCGGCACGGCGTGGAAAAGCACGGACAACCCGGCAGCGGCGGCGGCGACGTGCACATAGCCGCCAAGATGGATACCCAATGCCGCCGTCAGGCCGGACCAGCGGCCGCGCGCCATGGTTTGCGCAGCAGCGTAAAGCATCGCCGGACCGGGGATGTAGGCAAAGATCGCCGTGGTGGCGAAAAAGGCGATAAGCAGTTCGGTGGACGGCATTGCCTTGCTCCTGTCGTGCTTCGCCGGTGAATCGCGGAACTGAAGCGAAAGCTGTGCGGCGGCACTGAGGCATGCAGCCAACCGCCGGATTGCGACCTGCTTTATCGACAGTCCTGCAAGCCTCCCCTATAAGGGCCGGAATCGGCACAAGATACCAGAGGCTTTCATGATCATCGTCACGGGCGGCGCCGGCATGATCGGCTCAAACATAGTCGCCGGGCTCAATGCCGAAGGGATTAGCGACATTCTCGTCGTCGACGACCTGACCGACGGCCACAAGATCGCCAATCTCGCCGACCTCCAGATCGCCGATTATCTCGACAAGGACGATTTCCTGCCGCGGATTGAGGCCGGGGACCTCGGCCGCATCGAGGCCGTCTTCCACCAGGGTGCCTGCTCGACCACCACCGAATGGAACGGCAAATTCATGATGGAGGTGAACTACGCCTATTCGAAGCGGCTGCTGCATGCCTGCCTCGCGCTGCGGCTGCCTTTCCTCTATGCCTCCTCGGCTTCCGTCTATGGCGGCGGCGCCGAGTTTCGCGAGGAGCCGGACTGCGAGCGCCCGCTCAATGTCTATGCCTATTCAAAGAAGCTGTTCGACGACTATGTCCGCCGCACCGTCTTCGATACCGATCATTCGCCGGTGGCCGGCCTGCGCTACTTCAACGTCTATGGACCGCGCGAGGCGCACAAGGGCGCCATGGCCTCGGTCGCCTACCATCTGTTCAACCAGGTCGTGCAAGGCCACAACCCAAAGCTGTTCGGCGCCTATGACGGTTTTGGGCCTGGCGAGCAGAGCCGCGACTTCATCCATGTCGGCGACGTTGCCGATATCAATCTGTGGTTGTGGAAACGGGGCTCAAGCGGCATCTTCAACTGCGGCACCGGCCGAGCCCAGCCGTTCCGCGCCATTGCCGAAACGGTGATCGGCGCGCTCGGCAAAGGCGAGATCGAGTTCATCGACTTCCCAGATCATCTCAAGGGCAGCTACCAGAGTTTTACGCAAGCTGATATGTCCCGGTTGCGCGCCGCCGGTTACAATGGTCAGTTTCGCACAGTGGAAACCGGCGTCAGAGACTATGTCGAATGGCTGAAAGCCCAACGATCCTCGTGATCGGCCCACGCTGGGTAGGCGACATGGTGATGGCGCAGTGCCTGTTCACGGCGCTGAGAGAGCTTCACCCGGACGCCGCGATCGACGTGCTGGCGCCGGCATGGGCGGCGCCACTGGTCAAGCGGATGCGCGAAATACGCCAGCAGATCGATCTGCCGCTGAAATCCGGCGCGCTGGAATTCCGCATGCGAAGGCGCTTTGGCCGCCTTCTGCGCGGCCACTACGACATTGCCTATGTCATCCCTGGAAGCTGGAAGTCGGCGCTGGTCCCGTTCTTTGCCCGCATTCCGCGCCGTGTCGGCTATCTCAAGGAAATGCGCTACGGGCTGCTGACCGAAATCGTTGCCTTGCCCGACAATGCCAAACGGCGCACGGCGCAGGCCTATTTCGGGCTCGCGCAAGGCGGCACGTTCCGTGCTCCCGAGCTCGCTGTCGACACAAAGAACCAGACGGCATTACTGGGCCGTTTCGGGCTGGAGGCGGAAAAGTTCGTCGCGCTGATGCCCGGTGCCGAGTTCGGGCCCGCCAAACGCTGGCCGAGCGAACGCTATGCCGGTCTTGCCCGCGACATGATGGCGAAAGGTTTTGCGGTCGCGCTGTTCGGATCGAAGAACGACGCCGACGTAACGGCGGAAATCGCCACGCTTGCACCTGATGTTGTCGATCTCGCCGGCCAGACGCGGCTCGAGGACGCCATCGACCTGATCGCCGCGGCCAGGCTTGCGGTGTCGAACGACAGTGGGCTGATGCATGTTGCCGCCGCTGTCGGCACGCCGATCGTAGCCGTCTACGGCTCGACCTCGCCGCACAATACGCCGCCGCTCGCCGAGCAGCGCGAACTGGTCTGGCTCGGCCTGTCCTGTTCGCCCTGCCACCGGAAAATCTGCCCGCTCGGCCATCTCAACTGCCTGAACACACTCGAGGTGGCACAGGTCGCGGCAGCGGCGGAACGGCTGCTGGAAATGCCGGCCGCCGCATGAGGGTGCTCATCGTCAAGACATCCTCGATGGGTGACGTCATCCACAGCTTTCCGGCCGTCGAGGATGCGCGCCGCAACCGGCCGGACGTGTCGTTCGACTGGTGTGTGGAAGAGGCTTTTGCCGGCATCGTGGCGCTGCATCCGGCGATCGCAACCGTCCACTCCGTGGCAATCCGGCGCTGGCGCACAAGCCCGCTTGGCCGCGGCACATGGCGCGAGGCAGCGGGGTTGCGCCGCGCCTTGCGGGATTGCCGCTACGATCTCGTCATCGACGCGCAAGGATTGCTGAAGTCGGCCGTGGTGGCGAAACAGGCCGCGGCGCCGATCGCCGGCTTCGACTGGTCGAGCGCTCGCGAGCTTTCGGCGACCTTGTTCTACGACCGCCGCTATGCTGTGCCGCGCGACCTGCACGCCATCGAACGCACAAGGCGGCTGTTCGGGCTGGCGCTCGGCTATGAACCGGATTTTTCCGGGCTCGAGTCCGGCATCGTGCCGCCCGCCGTCGCTTCGACTTTTGTCGGCGGAAAAACCGCCTTCCTTCTGCACGGCACCAGCCGCGAGGACAAGAAATGGCCGGTCGGCAACTGGATCGAGACTGCCAGACTTCTCGTGGAAAGAGGAATGACGCCGGTCACCACCTGGTCGAACGACAGGGAAAAGGCGGTTGCCGAGGCAATCGCCCAAGCCGTTCCACAGACCGTGCTGGTGCCGAAATCACCGCTTGCCGAGATCGCAGCGATCATCGGCCGGTCGGTGCTGGTCATCGGCGCCGATACTGGCCTTACCCACCTCGCCAGTGCCTTCGGCCTTCCGACCGTCGCCGTGTTTGTGGCGACAGAACCCGGCCTGACCGGCCCGCGCGGGCCGTTCTCGTCAACGCTGCTGGCCGCGCCCGGCAGCCGTGTCGCGCCGATAGAGGTGGTAGCGGAGGCAGAGAGGCAGCTGGCGCTCAAATGGCAGGCCGCGACATAGGATCTTTTCAGAATTCGCTCCGGTGAGTCGAATAGCGTGGTTTTCGAGAACCGGAGCGGAGCGTACATTGGGTACGTGAGCACCGGAAGCGCAGAAAACCGCGCTAGTCGACCGCCCGAGTAGAATTATCAAAAGGCCCTAGATGAACTGCACCTGGACGATCTCGTAGCCCCGCGCGCCGCCTGGCGCGTTGACCTCGATGGCATCGCCGACTTCCTTGCCGATCAGCGCCCGTGCGATCGGCGAGGAGATCGAGATGCGGCCGGACTTCACGTCCGCTTCCTGGTCGCCGACGATCTGGTAGGTCTTCTTCTCTTCCGTGTCCTCGTCGACCAGCACCACGGTCGCGCCGAACTTGACCTTTTCGCCGCTGAGCTTGGTGATGTCGATCACTTCGGCACGGGCGATGAAGTCCTCGAGCTCGTTGACGCGGCCCTCATTGAGACTCTGCGCCTCTTTCGCCGCGTGGTATTCCGCGTTTTCAGACAGATCGCCGTGCGAGCGCGCTTCGGAGATTGCTTCGATGATGCGCGGCCGCTCTTCCTGCTGGCGCCAGCGCAGTTCTTCCTTCAATGACGCGAACCCCTCGCCTGTCATCGGGACCTTGTTCATGATGCCTGACCTTTCCTGCCGCCGCCCCCGCATTCCGGGAGCGGCCTTGTCGATGGGTACAAAAAGAAAACGGTCCGGCAGCCTCGGGCTAACGGAACCGTGTCACCGCTATTTCCCTCAATATAGCAATCTTCGCGGGTTTTTCACGCCAAAAAATCGGTTTTGAAAAATTCGCCCGCTATTTGTGGAAATGCCGTCACGGCAGCCCGGCCGGCCGGGCGCACCAATAAAAACCGGCTGCGATTGCTCACAGCCGGTGTGGTCCGGGCTTCGAATCAGCTCTTCATGAAACGGTCTATCTGCTCTGCCAGCATGCCGTATTCACGAGATCCCTTGCCGGTGCGTTTCTCGATCTCGCGGAGCTGTTCCCGGGCGCCGGCGAGATCGCCGATCTGCAGATGCGCCTCGCCGAGATATTCACGTACCAGCGTGTAATCAGGATCGATGCGCAGCGCTTCCTCATAATAGCCGAGACCGACGGCGACGCGTCCGGAATGGCGGTGCGAGTAGCCGAGGTAGTTGAGGATGCGAGGGTCTTTCTTGTCTGCAGCTAGGCTGAGCACGGCGATCGCCTCGTCATAACGTCCGGCCATCGCCAGCGCGCGGCCGGCTTCATAAATGTTGTCGTCGTCCAGCATGCCTTGCTTGGGTGCAACGCACTTCTTCAGCTTCTTGTCCCAGACCATGCCTTTCTTGCACTGTGTCGTCTGGCCGCCACTGCCGCCGCCACCGCCTTCACCGGCCGAAAACACCGGAACAGCAAACAGCGGCAGGGCGGCAACCGCCAGAACCTGGATCAGCAATCGTCTGCGCATCGAATCCTCCTTGAAGCATGACAATGCAGGACTAACGCCGGGCAAAAGCCGTTTCATCCCGGAAAAAAGTCATGGCTACTGAACGCTTTTTGAACGATTAGCGCCAGTCGGAAAACAGAAGCGCCGAACAAAACGTGACGAGCGCTGCAAATTCGCTATCATCCGACGAACGCCAACGGAGTATGCGGAGACGGCCAGTGCAGCAGCGCCTTGAAAAAGAATGGGAGCTTTCGATCGGTCCTGACACGGTGCGCCTGTTCATCCTCAAGGCGAAGGCGTTGAGCGCCGCCGTCAACGATGACTATGCCGATGGCGCCGAGCACGAGGTAGAACTCGATAGCGAGGCGCATGACAACCATCATCATGACGGTCTCGTCGAGGAACGTTCCGAAGACCTCACCGAAGAAGAACTGCGCGAACTGATCAACGACCTCAATGTCGACGAGGCGGCCGAACTCGTAGCACTGGCCTGGGTTGGCCGCGGCGACTATGACGCTTCGGAATGGGCGGACGCGCTGACGGCCGCACGCGAGCGCGCCAACAAGCGCACGGCGAAATATCTGCTCGGCATGCCGCTGCTGGCAGACTGGCTGGAGGAAGGGCTGGAAGCAATCGGGGCGTAACACCGCGGTTACCGTTTGTGATCGGCCAAAACCCGCGTTGAGGCAACTTCCGCATTCGCCCGCCGTTAAGGGCGAATGGCGGCGCTGACCCCTTCTACATCGATCAGATTGGCCGGATTGATCGGATTGGCGCTACCTTTGGCGGCGGCGATGCTGTCCGCAGGAGCGGCCCTGGCCCAAGCTCCGGAACTGCCCGATAACGTGCCCGTCCCGGAGCTCAATCAGCCGCAATCAGCGCAAGAAGCCGCACCTGCCGACGTGCCGATCCCTGAGCCGCGCCCTGCGGATGCGCCAGAGCCAGATCAACCCGCGACCGACACGCTGAACCAGCAGAAGTCGGACCAGCATCAGGAAGCCCGGCCGGAGCCGCCGGCAGTCGCTCCGACGCCGACCGAAAAGCCCGCCGAGGCAGAACCACCGGCCGCCGCGCCAAAACCACCGGAGAAGCCGGCGCAAGCGCCGAAGAAAGAAATCCCTCCCGACCCGCGCTCGGCCGCTGTGCCGCAGGAGAAAATGCCGGACGAAGAACTGGCCTGCCGCAGGCGGCTGAAGTCGATGGGCGTCGATTTCGAGGAACGCAAAGCCGAGCACGATGCGGCGGTCGGCTGTTCTATCCCCTATCCGATCGCGCTGAAGACGCTGGGCAAGTCATTGGATATCAACCCCGAAACCGAGTTGAACTGCCAGATGGCCGAGGCCGCCGCGCGCTTCGCTACCGATATCGTCCAGCCGGCGGCCAAGGCCGAGCTCGGCGCCGAACTCAAATCGGTCGGCCAGGCATCGGCCTTCGTCTGCCGACACCGCAATGGCGGCGGGAAATTGTCGGAGCACGCCTTCGGCAACGCGCTCGACATCGCCAGCTTCACGCTTTCCGACGGCAGGAGGATCGACATCGGCCCGGCGCCGCCGGAAAAGGACGCGAAATTCCTGAACGCAATACGCAAGGCAGCCTGCGGACCGTTCAAGACCGTGCTTGGCCCGGGCAGCGATGCCGATCATTCGCTGCATCTCCATCTCGATCTTGCACCGCGCCGCAACGGCGGCACCTTCTGTCAGTGATATGGTTCCGGAACCGACGCGCGCCGCAATTTGGCCGCAGCCGTAAACGCAGCCGCTGATTTTTCCTTTACTGTTGGCGGGTAAGCTCCGTTTCATCTGATCATGACCCCGAAAAGTGGGATCCGGTTTTCGGAGAAAGCTCATGATCAAACGATGACATAGAGCCTGATCGGCTCGGGGACTGGGAACCTGCCAATGGCCGGGATATTTCGCGCCGCGTCTGTCGCCGTGCGGCAAGTGAGACGCGCGCGCATGATTGCCGGCGGGCTTGGCATCGCAGCGATCTCGGCCTGCACCACCGGCAGCGTGCTTTCGCTGGAACCGGCCGTCGATGTCGGCAGCCAGACATCAGCTGTCCCAAAGTACGCTGGAATGCAGCGCCTCGTCCCGTCCAACCCTTACATGACCGCCGCCTATCCGCGCATGGACGAGCCGATGGCGCCGACCGAACAGATGCCGGCCAGCGAGGTCGAGTGCCGCCAGGATTTGAAGCGCCTGGGCGTCGTCTACACCGACCTTGCGCCGATCCGCGAAGGCCAGTGCGGCATCGACTATCCGGTCAAGATCTCGGCCATCGGCAGCATCGGGATGAAGCCGGCCGCGACGCTGACCTGCGACATGGCCGCCACTTTCGCCGGCTGGGCCAGGAATGAACTGGTCCCGTCCGCCCGCTGGCGTTATTTCTCCGGCGTAAGGACCATTCGCCAGGGCTCGAGCTATTCCTGCCGCAGGATCGCCGGCGAAGGCACGCTGTCGGAGCACGGCAAGGGCAACGCGCTCGACGTCATGAGCATCGAGCTCGGCAATGGCAAGGAGATCGACGTGCGCAAGCCCGGCCTGTTCGCCTTCCGCACCCGCGGCTTCCTCAACACCGTGCGCGCCGACGGCTGCCAGTATTTCACCACCGTGCTCGGCCCCGGCTACAACTATGACCACCGCAACCATTTTCATTTCGACATCAAGAACCGCAGGAACGGCTACCGCGCCTGCCGCTGATAGAAACGCTCCGTAGCGATCCTTCGCGCCCCCTCTGTCCCGCCGGCATCAAAGGTTCTGCACTGCAGCAACGCTCCGACATCACAGGATTCGCTCCTGCTCCGCCCGAGAATGACGAAGCCGTGGTAAGCTCTGGCCAAGTAGACTGGACGTTTAGCTTTCGCATGAGCCGACGAAGCCTTCGACGACGCGCAACGATCTGGCTGGTGGCGTTCTGTGCCGGCTATCTCGTGCTTGCCTATCTCGCCGCGCCGGAATTCTGGACCCTGCGCAATTTCCGTACGCAGCGCTTCGAGATGGTGACTCACACGCCGCAAGGCATCGCGGGCGATCCGATCAATGTCGGCCTCGTCGGCACCAAAAAAGAGCTGGTCCATGCCTTCGCCGTCGCCGGATGGGACACGGCCGACGCCCTCACACTGAAGACCGCAGTCGAGATCGGCGAAAGCGTGCTGTTCGATCGGCCCTATCCCGACGCGCCGGTCAGCCGGCTGCTGTTCGAAGGCCGTGCGCAGGATCTGGCCTTCGAGAAGGCGGTCGGCGACAGTGCCGACCGGCGTCATCACGTCCGCTTCTGGCAGACCGATGCGACCGGAGACGATGGCCGGCCGCTCTGGCTGGGTGCGGCAAGCTTCGATCGCGGCGTCGGCCTCAGCCACGACACCGGCCAGGTCACCCACCATATCGGTCCCGACATCGACGCCGAGCGCGACTTCCTGATCCGCGCCCTGTCTGCCGCAGGCATGCTGATCTCGACCAGCGAGATATCAGGCATCGGCGCGACAAAGACCGGGCGCAATGGCGGCGGCGATCCCTATTTCACCGACGGCAAGGCGGTGGTGGGCGTGCTGCGGCAGCTGCCGTAGGCGCAAGACGAAGGGCCGGCCTTCCGCCTCGAGCCTTCCGCCTGCTATCGGGACCCGGCGATCACGATCTTGCCGAACGGTCCACTCTCCAGAAGTTCGAAAGCCTGCGGCACCTCGTCGAAACCATAAACCTTGTCGATAACCGGCTTGATCGCAAGCGTCTCGATCGCCTCGTTCATCCGCTCGAAGGCGCGGCGGTGACCGATCGATATGCCCTGCACGACAATCCGGTTTTGCAGGAACGGGATGATCGGAAAGCTGAGCTCCATGCCGCCCAGAAGGCCGATGACCGACAGCCGGCCGTCGGCGCCCAATGCATTGAGCGAGCGCCGCGCATTATCGCCGCCGACCATCTCCAGCACATGCTTGACGCCTGCGCCATCGGTCAGGGCGCGCGCAACCTCGTCCCATGCCGGCTGCGTGCGATAGTTGATCACCTGCCAGCGCCGAGTTTTCTTGCCCGCTCAAGCTTCTCGTCGCTGCTTGACGTGACGATGGCGCGCAGCCCGAAGGCGGCGGCGAACTGCAGCGCAAACAGCGACACGCCGCCAGTGCCCTGGATGAGCACGGTCTCGCCCGGGACCGGTTTTGTCGCCTCGACCAGGGCAAACCACGCCGTCAACGCCGCGATCGGCAGCGTCGAGGCCTCGGCGTCGCTGAGAGAAGGCGGCGCCGCCACGGTGGCATCTTCGCGGAAAAGCACATAATCGGACAGCGTGCCGGGCAGCGACGACCCCAGCGTATGCCTGTGCAGGACAGGCGGTGCGTCGCCGTCCGGCCAATCGGCGATCACTTGGCCAAGGACGCGCTGCCCGACGCGGAAGCGGCTGACCTCGCCTCCGATGGCCACCACTTCGCCGACGGCGTCGGATGTCGGCACGAAAGGAAATGCAAGGTCCGGGATCAGCACGCCGTCGACGATCATCCTGTCCTTGTAGTTCAGCGCAACGGCTTTGATCCGCACCAGAAGGTCGCGTGGGGAATTTTTCCTTCAGCCGGCTCCAGCCTTGACAGGCCGAAACCGGTCATCTGCCAGGATTTTGTTGATCTCAGGTCTCATCTCGGTCCGCGCTCCGTTGTTGGTGGCCACGCGAGACATCTAGGCGATTTGACTATAGATAAAAGCGCTTCCATGCGGCATATTAGGAAACAAATTGAGGACTTGGATTCTACAATTAGAGGGAAGCTCATGGAATCGGCCAGCCTGCAAGGCGTCCTCGCATTCGTACAGACGGTCGAGGCCGGCAGCTTCACCGGCGCCGGCCAGCGGCTGCATGTGACCAAGTCGGCGGTCGGCAAGGCGGTCGCGCAACTGGAGCAGCGATTGGGTGTCCGCCTGCTCAATCGCACAACCCGCAGCCTGAGCCCGACCAGCGAAGGCTTGGGCTACTACGAAGCCTGCGTCCGGGCGCTGTCCGAAATCGAAGCCGCCCAGTCTTTGCTTGCAGCCCATCGGCTGGTGCCTTCCGGCCGCCTTCGCGTTGACGTGCCACTGGCCTTCGGCCGCAGATGCGTCGCACCCGTGCTCTTCGATATTTCCAAACAGTTTCCGGACCTGACGATCGAAATCTCCTTCAACGACCGGCGCGTCGACCTTATCGAGGAAGGCATCGATCTGTCGGTCCGCATGGGCGACCTCGATGACAGTCTGTCGCTCGCTGCGCGCCGCATCTACGCCCAGCGTTCGGCGATCTGCGCGGCCCCCTGCTATCTCGAAAAACACGGCAGGCCACGATCGATCGAGGAGCTCGCCAACCACAGCGTCATCGGCTATGGCCGCGACGGCATTGTCCGGCCCTGGACCGTAAGGCATGCCGACGGCCATGTTGGAAAATTCGTGCCAAGGCCGCGGCTTGTCCTCGGTCATGGCGAACCGATGCTGGATGCAGCCCTTGCCGGCTGCGGCATCGTCTTTCTGCCGACCTGGCTGGCGGCCGACAGCCTCAAGAGCGGCGAACTCGAGACGGTCCTGTCGGACTGTCTCGTCGAAGACATCGTCGTGCACGCCGTCTGGCCGGTGACGCGCAGCCTGACGCCAAAAGTCCGCGTCGTCGTTGACGCCCTGATCGAGCATTTTTCGTCGCCGCCATGGGATGCCGCATGAGATGGTTGCGCCCGCCGACATAAAAAATGACGGCCGTCTATTTTCGAAGACCGCGCCGCAATGCTATTGACCCCGCATGCTTTACGCTGAAATCGCTATCGTGGTCGTCCTCATCTGCGTGAACGGCCTTTTGGCAATGTCCGAGCTTGCCATCGTCTCGTCACGGCCTGCCCGCCTCAAGGCGATGATCGACCGCAACGTCACCGGCGCCGGACGCGCCTTGGCGCTCGGCTCCAATCCAGGCAAATTCCTGTCGTCGGTGCAGATCGGCATCACCCTGGTCGGTGTTTTGTCCGGCGCCTTTTCCGGCGCCACGCTTGGCGAGCGGCTGTCCGTGTTCCTGGCATCGACCGGCATCCGCGAAAGCCTTGCCGACCCGATCGGCGTCGGCATCGTCGTCGCCCTCATCACCTACTTCTCGCTGATCATCGGCGAACTGGTGCCCAAGCAGATCGCGCTGCGCGATCCCGAACGCGTCGCCGCCAGGGTTGCTCCGGCGATGACCATCGTCGCCACCGTCTCGGCGCCGTTGGTCTTCCTACTCGACATTTCCGGCCGCGCCATGCTGTGGCTGCTTGGCCAACGCGGTGAAAGCGAGGAGAAGGTCACCGACGAGGAGATCAAGATGCTGGTCGCCGAGGCCGAGCATCACGGCACCATCGAATCCGACGAGCGGCGCATGATCGCCGGCGTCATGCGGCTCGGCGACCGCGCCGTCCGCGCGGTGATGACGCCGCGCACCGAGGTCGACTGGATCAACCTGCAGTCCGACGACGCGGCGATCCGCAAGCTCTTGATGGAGACCCAGCATTCGCGCCTGCCAGCCGGCGATGGCAGCGTCGATGCCATGATCGGCGTCGTCCAGACCCGCGACGTGCTGGCGGCGATGCTCGGCGGTCGCGCGCTCGACCCGCGCCGGCACGTGCGCACCGCTCCCATCGTCCATGACCAGGCCGACGCGCTGGATGTCCTTTCGACGCTCAAGGAATCCAACGTGCCGATGGCACTGGTCCATGACGAATACGGCCATTTCGAAGGCATCGTCACCCCGGCTGACATACTGGAAGCCATCACCGGCGTCTTCCGGGCGGACCTCGACGCCGGCGACGAGGAAAACGCCGTCAAGCGCGAGGACGGCTCATGGCTGCTCGCCGGCTACATGCAGGCCGACGAGATGGCGGACGTTCTCGGCATCGATCTGCCCGAGAACCGCGACTACGAGACCGTCGCCGGTTACGTGCTGGCGCATCTGCACCATCTGCCGACGACCGGCGAATGCGTCGATGCGCAGGGCTGGCGCTTCGAAGTCGTCGACCTCGACGGCCGCCGCATCGACAAGCTCATCGCCACGCGCCTGCCCGGCGGCCATCGCGAAATCGCGCGGTAGCAGTCAACACAATGTGCCGCTCCGTTGTCGAGGTCCACTTTGACCCTGGGACGAACCCGCTCGCGCGGCAATGGCGCGCGAGCGGCTTCGTCCTTTGACCCTGAGCGGCCGTCCCGAGACGGAATGGCATCTTGGAAGCGGACGTCACCGAAACGGGACCAAAAACCCGCTGCGGCCGCTGAACCGCGAAGGTCCGGATGCCTGATGAGCGACGGCACAGCCTCAGTTCCAAGTGTGGAGGCAGGCCCTCCAAGATCCATCGCCTTGGCGTCTGAAGATCGTGACGATAGTTCCCTCATAACGCTGCGTTTTACCGCCTTCGCCCAAAGCGTTGGCCGACCATTTCCCTGTTGCATAGGCAATGTCGCCGACAGCCTGCGCATCGATCATCTCGATCCGATGATCCTTCACTCCAGCCGAGATCAATCCATTCCAGAAGTCTTTGATTGCGCTCGTTCCCCTGACGACTGCGTGAGTGGATGGCAACACGACCGCGTCTTGTGTGTATAGCGCAGCTACTGCGTCAGCATTGCCGCTGTTGAAGGCCGAATTCCAGCCATCATTTGCTCGCTGAATTTCGTCGCTGATATTCTCAGTTGATTGTGTCATGGCGTCCACCTTGTTTATCGCCTTCCCAATCAATTCGCGGCCCGAAGGCCTTCATTCGTTGTTGCGAGCGTCTGTGCTGCTTGCAGGTCAGGCAACGTCAGGCCCTCAGTAAACCCGGAATAAATCAGTGCGAGCCGCTCGCGCGCGCCAGGCGCGGGACAGTCGGCTCGCACGAGGCTCAGTGCAGCACGCAGTTCCCAGAAACGCGCTCCCTGAGCCCGGGCCGTCGCCAGTGCGTCCAAGAGGCGATCCCTCGAATCTCCGGTTTTGTCCTCCCCAAGTTGCAGCAGTACCTCCCCCTGCAGACGCAGTATCTCGGCCGCAAACCAACGCTCTTTAGTGCGCTCAATCCCTGCTTGCGCTGCTTCGAGCAGAAGGAATGCAGCATCGTGATCGCCAGCTCTGACCTCGATTTGCGCCTGAAGGGCGATGAAATAAGGAACCATGAATTCTGCGCCAGTCGCGCGCCACTCAGTAAGACCTCGTTGGAGTTCCAGGCGGCCACGATCGAAATCGCCCGCCTCGGCGATCGCCCAGGCGCTCAAGATTGTGGCGCCGGCGAGCCACAAGCGGAATCCGGCTTCGCTGGCGATGCGGGTCAATTCTGAACACTGTTCCTGGACGCCCTCGTGATCGCCAATGATCTGGCGGATAACCCCGCCGAAGAATAGCGGCAGCGCGAGGCTGTTGCGATGATCCACAGCATGCGCTTCAGCAACCGCTTCGTCGTTTGCCTGTAGAGCCTGATCGGGAAACCCGAGCGGCAGCAATGTGCGAGCGAGATAAACTAGGCACACGACCCGTGGATCGAAGGCGTAAACAAACGCCGGCGATCTGTGCGCTCGGGGGTCGTAAAGGGCAAGCGCCTCCTCCAGATGGATCCGGGCGCGGGTGAACTCGCCGGCAGGAAACGCACTGACGCCGGCTGCCCGATGAGCAAAAAAGGAGAGCCCGCTATCGTTGTCCGCTTCCGCCAATTCAAGCAGGCGATCCGCGACGCTACGTGCCTCAGTAAATTCGGCAGCATAGATGTGGTAAAGGGATAGGCCGTAAAGCACCGGAAAGAGCTGACGCGTCTCGCCCAGCTCTTCACAGAGTTCGCGCGCGCGACCATAGGCGTCTGCTGTGGGAGGCGCGGCAAAGCCATGCGCCGCAACATGCGTGCTGCCGAGCGCCAGCTGAATTGAAAGTTCCCGGCGCGAACGCTCTTCGGACGGGGGTAGCGCCAAAAGCCCGCTCAGGGCGTTGTCGAATCGGGCGAGCGCCTCCGTCAGGACCGAGCGTGAAAGCGCTCGGCGACCGGCCAGTTCATTGTACTCGACCGCCTTTTCCAAAAGCCCCGCCTGACCAAAGTGGTGAGCAAGCAGTTCGGGTTCCGTGGCTACGATTTCGGGGAAGCGCTCCTCGAGAATTAAGGCGATCCGAGCATGCAGCTGCTGACGGCGGCTGTGCAGCAGACTACTGTACGCCGCATCCTGCACAAGTGCATGTTTGAAGGCATAGCTCACTTGACTGTCGCTGCCACGGCGGAAAACAAGGCCCGACGCGACTAACTGGTTCGTTGCGCGCTCAAGTTCCAATTCAGGAAGGCCCGTGGCTGCGGCAAGTAGCTCGTGCGTGAACTCGCGCCCGATCACTGCTCCGACCTGCGCCACGTCCCTGATAGAATCCAAACGGTCGAGGCGGGCCATCAGCGAGTCGTGGAGCGTCGCTGGAACCGCCAGCGGAGGTAGCGGGCCAGCCAGAACCAGCTCTCCATCGCGCATTTGAAGCAGGCCTGATTCAAGGACGACCTTGGTCAGTTCTTCGACAAACAGCGGAACGCCCTCGGTCTTGGACAGAACCTGGTCCAGCACTGCGGCCGGCAACTGCTTGCCCCCTGTCATCGCCGCTATGATAGAGGCCGCCTGGGCGCGGCTGAGCCGATTGAGCGTCAAAAATGTCGCGTGCGGGAGACCACTCCACCGGACTGCGCCTTCCGGTCGCGAAGTTGCAATCAGCAGTACAGGTAGTTGCTGAATCCGGCCTGCGATTTGGTCGAATAGCTCGGCCGAGGTCGGATCTAGAAAATGCGCGTCCTCAAGCAGCATCAGCACTGGTTGGCTGTGGGCAAGAGCCTCTAGTTGCTCGATCAGCAACTCGAACGTGCGCGTCTTCTGTTTTTGCGCCACAAGATCGACCTTGGGATAGCGCCCCTCAGTCGGGATGGATAGCAATGCGGCGATCAGCGGTATTGCCTCGTTTGGGTACTTGGTCGAACCGGCGAGAAGTTGCTCGAGACAGTCAAGCTGACGGTCGGGCGGATCGGTCCGCCTTATGTCCCCGGCCCGGAGTAACTGATCCGTGACAGGATAAAGGGCGGTTTCTACGTGATAGGGGGAGCAGTAGTACCGCAGTCGCGTGTGTGCCTCGTCTTTCAAGTGCTCCCGCAGCTCTTGCAGAATACGGGACTTGCCAATGCCAGCCTCGCCGAACAGCTCGACTACTTGTCCTTCACCGGCCGCCGCGAGCCGCCACCGGTCGAGCAGCAAGGTGATATCGTGTTCGCGCCCGGTAAGCGGCGCAGATTCGTCTGCATGAAGTGCTTCGAACCGACTCTCTGCGCGGCCCTCTCCAATCACTTTGAATGCGCTGACGGGCGTGTCGAACCCTGCTAGCTTCTGCGGCCGAATGCTGGTCACCTCGAACAGGTTTCCAATAAGTCGATAGGTAAGCTCAGAGATGACTACCGTTCCCGGCTCGGCGATGGCCTGGAGCCGCGCGGCAAGATTGGGAGTCTCTCCCACGACCGCGTTCTCCTGCGCTGACCCGATGCCAATGAGGTCACCTACGACCACCACCCCGGTCGCGATCCCGACCCGAACTGAGAGTTGCTGACCGCCCTTGACGGACAGACGGTTGACAGCGCTCACTACCGCAAGCGCCGCACGGACGGCGCGTTCGGCTTCGTCTTCGTGCGCCTGCGGCCAACCGAAATAGGCCAACGCACCGTCGCCCATGAGCTTCGCGACGTGCCCCTCGAAGCGAAGGACTTCGCCCGCCGTGGTATTCTGGAACTGCCTCAGGAGGTCGCGCATCTCCTCGGGGTCAAGCCGCGTAGCGAGCGCCGTAGAACCGACGAGATCCACAAACATGACCGTCAGTTGCCGCCGTTCCGCCTCCCGGGGGCGACCAAGTTCGCCGAACCGCTCAACCGAAGCCGACATCAGAATTGGTGAGGCAGAAGCCGGCTTGGCCGACACTACCTCCGGCTGGCCTTCCATCGCGGCAATCGCCTCAAGTATTCGCTTGCGGTGGCCAAGCGCGCCAACCCCAATTTCTTTCAGGTCTTCGGCGGTGAGGCGGGGCAGGATTTCGGCATCGATTGCGTTGTCGTCGAAAACCGGAACATATTGCTCCAGGCCCAAGCTCTTGAGCCAAACTGCAACGTTCATTTGGCCTCTCAGGGCCATCGACGCCTCCTTCGGCGGGGAACGAGTTTATCATAATGACATTGCGATAACACGCTCCTTCGTGCATCCACGACGCCGGCGCGACGTGCACGAGCCTCTCGCAGCGGTGCCCTCCGCCCTTAGCGCTCCGCGCCGGGCTGGACCTTGGTATCTTCACCGGGCTCGATGGCAGCGGTGACTGCTGACAGCCGTGGGGCCGCGCTCAAAGTCGAGCCCAACCGTCTGTCGCGGCTCCTCTACGCGCTCGCCAGCATCGGTCTCCTCGAAGTTGGGCGCTGGCGACGGCACGGGGCATCTGCGAGCATAGCCGGGCTGTTTAGGAAGCCCAGGAATGCTGCCGCCGGATAAGGTCATGGCGGGCCGCGAGCGTAGCACAGCGCGCTTCATATTGGCGCGAGCGGTGCTCAAGGTCGCCGCGTTCGCTCAATAAAGTCAATCATCAACGCGGCTGCCGCCTCGGCGTGGGTTTCAAGGAGAAAGTGGCCGCCGTCGAAGATGTGCGCTTCCATACGCGGAAGGTCTCGCATCCACGACAGTGTTTCGGCGATATCGAAGAACGGGTCGTGGCGGCCCCACAGCATGAGCGCCGGCGGTTGCCACGTTTCGATATAGTCGGCAATGATACTGAAGCGAGCGGCATGGTTGGCGTAGTCGGCGAGGAGCGCGCGTTGTGTTTCCATGCCGCCAGGCTGCTTCATCACCCTCCAGTCCTCGATCCACGGTTCGCCTTTGATCCGGGCGGCGACATCCTCCGGCAAGCCGCCCATGTATTGCTCGCGGGTGCCTTCCAAAGTCAAAAACGCGGTAGCCTGCCTTTCGTTCTCTTTTGTGGGATTTGACCAGAACTCGAATGTCGCTTGCCATTGCGGTCCGAACCCTGTGCGGTGTGCGTTGGCGCTCTGAATGATAAGGCCGGAGACGAGGTCGGGGGATTGCATAGCGACCTGGAGACCTACAGGCGCGCCCCAATCGTGCAGGTAGATGAAGCGCCGATCGATCCCGAGATGACTTAGGAGCTCTTGGATTGCGCCGCTGAACGCTTCGAACGAGGGCGCGGGCAACGGCGCCGATTGGCCGTAGCCAGGCAAGTCGGGTGCGATGACGAAGGCGACGCGCGCAAGGCCGGGAATGATGCCCTGGAAGGTGCGCGACGAGCTCGGGAAGCCGTGCAGGAGCAGCAGCGCGGGATTGGACGCATCTCCCGCGGTGATGAAGGAAAGCTCGGTCCCGCCGGACAGGCGCAGCCGCTGTTGCGTGGGGGATGTCATGCCTGCACTCCTCACACTGGTCCGGGATGGGCGGGGCGTTGATCAGGGTGCATCTCCTGTGTTCGCTTGATGAAGTCGATCATGAGGGAGAGTGCTGGTTCGGCGTGCGTCTCAAGCAGGAAATGCCCGCCGTCGAAAATATGAGCCTCCATACGTGGCAGATCCTGCATCCAGGACAGCGTTTCGGCGATATCGAAATAGGGGTCGTGACGGCCCCACAGCATGAGCGCCGGCGGTTGCCATTTCTTCAGATACGCGGCGATCGTATCGAAACGCTCGGCATGGCTTTTGTAGTCGCCGATTAGCGCGTGGTGGGTCTCCATGCGGCCGGGAAGATTCATCACCCTCCAGTCCTCGACCCAGGGTTCGCCCCTGATCGTGGCGGCGACATCCTCTGGCAGGCCGCCGGTATATTGCTCGCGCGTGAATTCAAAGGTCAGGTCGGGGGTCGCGGCCGCTTCGTTCTCTTTTGTCGGTTCTGACCAGAATTTCAACACGGCGTCCCAAACGGGGCCGAAGCCGGTTCGATGCGCGTTTGCGTTCTGAATGATGAGACCCGAAACCAGCTCGGGCGCTTGCGTGGCAATCTGCAGACCCACGGCGGCGCCCCAGTCATGAATGTGGATGAAGCGGTGCCCGATCGCGAGGTGGGACAGCAATTCGGAAATCGCATCGCTGATCGCGGCGAAGGCGGGTGTCGGCGGGACGTCGGACTGGCCATGGCCCGGGAGGTCGGGCGCGATCACATAGGCTGCGCCCGCCAGACCTGGAATCACATCTCGGAATGCACGTGCGGAGCTGGGAAACCCATGCAGGAGGAGCAAAGCGGGGTTGGATGGATCGCCCGCAGTGACGTAGGCAAGCTCGGTTCCACCGGAGAGACGCAAATGGCGTGAGGCAGGTAGTCTCATGTCAGATTCCCTTTTTGCCGTCCGGAATGGAGTTAATCCAAACCAGTGGCGCGAGTTCCGCATGTCGCCGACAGCGTTGGCCGGCGAGACGCGGGGGTATTGCGGCCGAAAACGTTCCCTGCAAGTGGCTGGAAACCCGTGATCCACCCCTGTTTCGGATTCGGCCGTCGCTACTTGGCCGAGGGATCAGCGGCCGGCTGGTTCAACCGTTGCGACAACGCGCGCTATCGCCGTCGCCAGGGAGATCGCGCCGCGCCGGTGCTCGCTGCTGTCCTGGCGCATGAACAGGCCGTTGGCGATTCCCTCGTACATACCGAGCAGCGCGTCTGCCACCTCGCCAGGCACGCCTTCCTCGGCAAGCAGCGCGGCACGCTTCTCCGGCGGAACAAGCACAGGCGTTACCGGCCGGCCGAGAACTTCCGCGAAGGCCGATGCCACATCGCCGGCGCTCCAGTCTTCCGGTCCGCCCAGTTCCACGACCCGCTTGCCTGTCCATTCCTCGCACAGCACGGTCGCTGCCGCGCGCCCGACATCGATCGTGCTCACCAACGGGATTTTCTGCGAGGGCTCGATAAAGGTCGGCAATATGCGTTGCGACAGGACCGGTTGCGCCACCTCGCTCCAGGTTTCGACAAAATACCCCGACCGCAGGAAAGCGGTGGCGGGTGCCACGCCGTCGAGCAGCGCCTCGAACCGGTTGAGGGTGGCGATGACGCCGGTGCCGGAGGCATGCTGCGCTCCGATGGACGACAGGACGACGGCCTTTGGCAGACCTGCACGCCGTGCCGCATCGGCAAGCGCGGCGCCGATTTCTTGCGTGCGCTGATAGGGATCACCGCTCACCGGCGGCGGGTTGAGCAGGAATGCTCCCGATGCCCCCATAAGCGCAGCGGCCATCGCGTCGGCATCTTCCATGTTTGCGACAGCCACCTCCGCGCCAAGGGCTGTCCATTTTTTACCCTGCTCTGGGTGACGCAGGACGACGCGCACGGCTTCGCCGCCTGCGATCAGGGCGCGCGCTACCTCGCCGCCGGCGCGTCCGTTTGCTCCAAGCACGACATACATCACTTCTTCTCCTTCAGCTCGCCTGACCTTCATCTCGCTTGACCTTCATCTCGCTTGACGGGGGAACAATAGGCGCAGGCATTCCATGCGTCGCATGCATGGTGTATATAGTCACCATGCGCGAAGTGGATTTACGCCGGATCGACCTGAACCTGCTGGTGGCGCTCGAAGCGCTGCTGGACGAGAAGAACGTCACCCGTGCCGCAAGCCGGCTCGGCATGAGCCAGCCCGCCGCGAGCCGAGCGCTCGGCCGATTGCGCGCGCTGTTTTCGGACGCGCTGCTGGTCGATGGACCGGGCGGCTACATCCTCAGCGCCCGTGCGGAAGAGGTGCGCCCCGTGCTGCGCGGCATATTGGCGGGTGTGAGAGACATGGTGGAGGCGAACGCGTTCGATCCCGCCACGGCCACCGGCCGGATCCGGCTGCTGATGCCCGATCTCCAGGCCGCCGTGCTCGCGCCGCATCTGCTCGCCCGCCTTGGTCGCGAGGCGCCGTCCCTCGATCTCGATATCGTCGCGCCGGGCTCGGACGCCGTCGAAGCGCTGGAGCAGGGTATCGCGGATGCGATGGTGGCGCTGGTCGACGAAGCCCCAGCCGGCATCCGTCGGCGCGGCCTCTATGACGAGAAGCTCGTGACGCTGATACGCGCGGAGCACCCAGCGCTCGCCCGAAAGCTGACGCTCGAGCGTTTCCTGGAGCTTGAGCATATCGTGGTGAGCGTCACAAGCGCCGGGCCTGCGCCTGTCGACGAGGCGCTTGCCCGCATCGGGCGAACGCGACGGGTGAAACTGCGCGTGCCGAACTTCTTCGCGGCGGTCGAGATCGCCGCTCGCTCCGACCTGATCATGACCCTGCCTTCGAGCCTGGCGCGAGCGGCCGCCAACATGAAGCGCTTCGTATCGTTGCCGCCGCCGCTCGATCTTGGCAGCTTCACGATGAGCCTTGTCTGGCACGCGCGCCAGCAGGACGCGCCCAGGCATATATGGTTGAGACGTGCCATTGTCGCGGCGGCGGCCGATATGTCATCGGCGACTGACGTTGGAAACTGAGGCCGCAAAGCGGCTCTCTGGAGCACAACGCCTCGAGCCGACTCCGCGTTCAGTACAGAAATTGCAGGGCGAGCGATCAGCGCTTGCCCGCCGGCTGGCCGCTGGTCGTCGAAGGGATGCGGGCGATGACCTTGATCTCGAAATCGAAGCCGGCAAGCCAGTTGACGCCTACCGCCGTCCAGTTCGGATAGGGAGGTCCGCCGATCTCTTCCGCCCGGACGGCCAGCACCGTTTCGATCTGTTCGTCCGGGTTGGTGTGGAAGGTGGTGACGTCGACAACGTCGTCGAAGCTGCACCCGGCGGCGGCCAGGACCGCGCGCAGATTGGCGAAGGCCCGCCGAACCTGATCCTCGAATTCGGGCTCGGGCGAGCCGTCCTCACGGCTCCCGACCTGACCCGACACGAAGAGAAGATCGCCGGAGCGAATGGCCGCGGAATATCGATGGATATCGTATAACGCGTGGCGTTTGGCCGGATAGATGGCGTCACGTGCAGGCATTTCGTGTTCCTTTCTGTCTTGATAACGGGAGCGGGCCGGCAGCGGGCCGGAGCCGGGGGAATCTATCGGGATCAACTGGCGGAGCTGCACGACGGTACCATGCAGCTGTGGATCGGCCGGACAGGGTGGGTCACAGCCGCGCCAACTCCTCGTCGGTGAAATCCGCCGCGACGGCGACGTCCTTCTGCCGGTCGAGTTCCTCGATGCGCCCGCCGAGTGCCCTGCGGATGCCGGCATAAGCTTCGGCGCCGAGCACCAGCCGCTTCGGAAGCGGACCATCCTGGTCGGCAAGCCTGATCATTGCGTCCGTCATGCGCTCGGGGTCGCCCTTGATCACCCAGGAGCCAAGCGCTTCGCGGACCTGATCGGCGGGGGTGCCCTCGTAGGCCGCGAGCGGCTCGGTCCGCGCGAGATTGCCGCCGAACCCGGTCCGCGCGGGCCCGGGTTCCACCAAGGTGAACTCGATGCCGAAGGGAGCCGCCTCCTGCGCCACGGACTCGACGAACCCCTCGATACCCCACTTGGTCGCGTGATAGAGGCTGAAAGCCGGATAGGCGATCTGGCCTCCCTCGCTCGATACCTGTAGAATACGCCCGCCACCCTGGCTGCGCAGATGCGGCAACGCCGCCCGGATGAGTGCGATCGGGCCGACGAGATTGGTGTCGATGATGTCCCGAACCTGCACATCGCCAGCCTCTTCCGCCGCGCCGAACAGGCCATAGCCGGCATTGCTGACGACGATGTCGATCCGAGCGGATGCGGCGAAGGCGCGGTCGACCGCGGCACGGACCGAGCTCTGGTCCTTGAGGTCCATTGCAACGATGCGGAGCCGTTCGGGGTAGCGTGCACGCAGGTCGGGAAGTGCGCCCTCGCTGCGGCTGGCACCGGCGACGCGGTCTCCCCTGATCAGGGCCTTCTCCGCCAGCAGCCGGCCTAGACCGGACGACACACCCGTTACGAGCCAGGTCTTTGCCATTTCTCATATCTCCAATTGATCCAGGCAGGAGATAGGGCAATCCCATTGCGTGCATTAGCCGTTGAAATCGGCATGAGTTGATGCAAAATCCCCATCAATGCCCCGCCCGTCGCTCAACGATCTTACCGCCTTCGTGGCTGTTGCCACACACCGCAGCTTCCGCCGCGCAGCGGACGAGATCGGCACGGCACCTTCCACATTGAGCCACGCCATGCGTGCGCTCGAGGAACGCATGGGGGTGCGCCTTCTGAACCGCACCACACGCAGCGTCTCACCGACGGAAGCCGGTTTCCAGTTGCTCGATCGCCTTCAGCCGGCGCTCGCCTCGCTGGACGAGGCGCTCGACAGCGTCGCGGGGTTCCGGGGCAATGTCGCGGGCACCGTCCGCATCAACGCACCGCGATTGGTGGCCGGGCTTCTCGTTCGCGGGGTTCTTCCGCGCATGGCGGAGCGCCATCCGGACGTGACCGTAGACATCGTCGTCGAGGGGCGGCTCATCGACATCGTGTCCAGCGGGTTCGATGCCGGCGTGCGCCTCCTCGGATCGGTCCCCAAGGACATGGTCGCCGTGCCGCTTGCACGCAGGTTGACGTTCATCTGTGTCGCCTCGCCCGCCTATCTCGATCGCTTTGGCGACCCGGGAACCCCCGAGGAATTGCAACGCCACCGCTGCATCGGCCACCGTATGCCCAGCGGCAAGCTTTACCGATGGGAGTTCGAACGCGCCGGCCAGGAACTCGTGATCGACGCAAACGGCTCCATCGTCCTCGACGACGAGGAGCTGATGGTCGAAGCCGCAATAGAGGGTCTGGGCATCGCCTACGTGGCCGATTGGGCCGCCGAAGCGGCCATATCCGACGGCCGGCTGCGCAAGGTCCTGACCGCATGGATGCCCGCTCCGGAAGAAGTTGCGGTTTACTACCCCGGACATCGAGCCGTACCGCCCGCACTGCGGGCTTTTCTCGATGTCGTCAAGGACCTGCGGAAGAAAGAACCTTGACCAAAGCGACGAGCAGCCGCGCCGGCCGTTGGGCCAGGGATTCGGAGTGCTCGGTTCGTTGCTATTGCGCCAACGAACCAGTGTTCTGCCTCAGTGCGGACGAATCCTGCATTGGGCCGATGACCAGTTTCAATCGGTCAGGCTGAAGCAGGCGATGACGCAAGTTGGGGGCGAGTGCGGACCGTCCGCAATCAGCGCGGAACTGTCAAAAAGCGGAAGTAGCGACAGCAGCAGATCGCTCACCTGTCCCAACAAACGACGCGCGGTGAGACGGGCGGCACGCCAAGCGTGCTGTCAGGGCTGGGCGGAACGCCGAGACCGGCGTCCCGTGGCTTCGTTCACAAGTCTAGTTCTTGACCACGTCTTCCAGAAAGAACCGGCCGAGCGGATTCTGGTAGAAGTTCTCGATGTTATTACGCGAGACGTTGATGAACGGGCTGTAGTACAGATCGATCCAGTTGACGTCCTCTTTGGCCATCTTCTGCAGATCGGTGTACATTTGCTCGCGCTTGGCCGGATCCATCTCGATGCGCGCCGCCGCGACCAGCTCCTTGACCTTCTCGTTGTTGTAGCGGGTCATGTAATTCATGTTCGCGTCGTGGCCGAGAACGAAGGTGGTCTTCTGGTCTGGGTCGAGGATGTCGTTGGTCCAGTAGTTGACACAGATGTCATAGTCGCCGGCCACCAGCATGTCCCATTCCTGGCTCGGGTCGACCTTCTGGATGTTGACGGTGACTCCGGCTTTGGCGAGTTGCTGCTGCAGCAGCACGGCCGTCTGCTCGACGATCTCGTCGCCGGCCCGCACGACGTAGTTGAGCGTCAGGTCCGAGGCCCCGGCGTCGGCCAGCATCTGCTTGGCCTTTTCCGGATCGTAGGGCCGCTTCAGATTGTCGGCGTAGTAATAGAGCGCGCCCTTCGGGACGTAGGAATTTGCGACCTCGCCGTAGCCGAACGTCACCGTGTCGACCACAGCCTGCTCGTCGATGGCGATGTCGAGGGCCTGCCGCACCTCCTTCTTCGTCAGCGCGCCATGCTCGTGGTTAATCAGCAGGTGATCCTCGCGGGTCGACGGGTCGAGATGGACGGTGAGGTTGGAATCCTTCTGCAGTTCGGCCACGCGTGAGAACGGCACAAAGATCGCGGTATCGAGCTGGCCGGCCTGCACGTTCAGCATGCGGGTGTTATCGTCCGGCACGGAGATCCACTCGACGCCGTCGAGGCTGACACGATCGGCCTCCCAGAAATGCGGGTTTTTCGCCAGGATGACACGGTCGCCGCGCCTCCATTCCGTGATGGTGAAGGCGCCAGAGCCGATGGGTGTTTCGGCATATTTCTCCGGACCGAGCGTCTCGAAGCCCTTCTTGGAAAGAACCGAGGCGATCGGGAAGGCCAGCGTCGCCAGGAACGGCGCGGTCGCCTGCTTGAGTTTGATCGTGACGGTCTTTGGATCGGTTGCCTCGACCGTATCCATCACCTTGAAAGGATCCGCCCACAGCGAGCCCTCGTCATCCCTGATGCGGGTGAGGCTGAACACCACGTCGTCGGCCGTCAGGTCGGAGCCGTCCGAGAACTTCGCGTCGCGCAGCTTGAGCGTATAGGTGAGGCCGTCCGGACTGACCTCCCAACTCTCGGCGAGACCGGGCTCCAGCTTGGTGCCCGTCTTGTCGACGCGGATCAGCACGTCATAGACGTTGGCGAACACCCACAGGTCGATGTTCTGGGCGGTCTTGATCGGATCGAAGGTGGTCGAGTCTTCGCGCCGGCCAATCGTGAGTACGCCGGCGGCTTCTGCGAGCGTCGCCCCCAGGGACAGGCTGGTCATAACGGTGACCAAGCCGATGCGCATCCATTTGCTTCTTAACATCGGTATTCCCCTTCTGGTTTGCCTTTGGTTTCAGTTTGCGACCCCGTAGGCCTGCGGGGTCGCCATCTTCGAGGGAGCAAGCAGCGGCTTGTCCGGATCGATATGCGGAACGGCGGCAATCAGCGCGGCGGTGTAGGCATGCTTCGGCCGGGAGAACACTTCCTCCGACCGACCTTCCTCGACGATCACGCCGCGGTGCATCACCACAACACGCTGGCAGAGATTGCGAACGATTGCGAGATCGTGGGCGATAAATATCAGCGTGAGCGACATACGTTCCACCAGTTCGCGGAACAACTCCACGATCTGCGCCTGGATGGTGACGTCGAGGGCGGCCACGCACTCGTCCGCAATGATAAGTTTCGGGTCGACGGCGAGCGCGCGAGCTATGCCGGCCCGCTGGCATTGGCCGCCGCTCATCGAGCGCGGCTTGCGGTCGAGGAACGCGCGCCCCAAGCCGACCAGGTCGAGCAGTTCGCCGCAGCGTGCCGGAATTTGCGCGGTCTCGATCTTGCCCTGTACCCGCAGGACCTCCGCCAGCATCTTGCCAACGGTAAGATGAGGATTGAGGGCGTTGTAGGGGTCCTGGAAAACCATGGCGGTTTGACGTCGCAGCATGCCGAGGACTGCGCGACCCGATGCGATGTCCGTACCATCGAACCGTATCGTGCCTGACGAGACCGGCGTAAGTCCAAGGACGGCGCGCGCCAGAGTGCTCTTGCCGCTTCCGGATTCGCCCACAATGCCGACCGTTTCGCCCGGCATGACACGGAGTGTGACCCCATTGACGGCATCAACCGCGCCTCGCCGGAACAGGCCGCCCGTGGCGAAGCGCACGTGCAGCTTCTCGATGTCGACCACCGGCACCGCTCCGGGTGTCCGGAGCTTCTCAGCCTTTGCCGGCATGTCCTCCTCCGGCAGCGAAGGATGACTGGCGATCAGCGAACGGGTGTAGGCATGCGCCGGCGCCGCAAGCAGACCGCGCTTCTCTCCAATCTCCACCAGTCGACCTTGCCACATCACCGCGATGCGGTCGCAGACTTGGGCGACGATGCCGAGATCGTGGGTGACCAGGATCACCGAGAGTCCACGCCTGGCACGGATGTCCATCAGAAGCCGCAGGATCTGCGCCTGTATCGTCACGTCGAGTGCCGTCGTCGGCTCGTCGGCGATCAGGATCCTGGGATTGCTCGACAGCGCCGCGCCGATCATGGCGCGCTGGCGCATGCCGCCGGAGAATTCGTGCGGGTAGCTGTCGTATTGCCGAGCCGGATCCGGAAACCCGACCTGGGCGAGGATATCCACCGCCGCGGCGCGCGCCGCCTTGGCGTCCAGCCGCTGGTGAAAGCGGATGCCCTCGGTGATCTGGTCGCCGATCCTCATGACCGGGTCGAGATGGCTGCTCGGATTCTGAAAGATCATGCCGATTTCACCGCCGCGCACCGCGAGCATCTCGGCTTCCGGCGCGGTCGTCAGCTCACGCCCGGAAAGTGTGATCGAGCCGCCGCTGATCCTGAGCCGGCTCGATGGCAGCAGCCTAACGAGTGAGCGGCAGAGCAGGCTCTTGCCCGACCCGCTCTCGCCGACCAGCCCGAGCACTTCTCCCGGGGCGAGATCAAGCGACACGGCATCAAGCAGGGTACGCTCCCCGCCGTCACCGTCATGGACGACCGTCAGGTCGGTGACCTTGAGCAGCGCCGCGATCACTCGTGAACCCCGAACAAATCGGCCAGCCCGTCGCCGATCATGCTGAAGGCGAAGGCGAGCGTCACGATCGCAAGCCCCGGGAACAGTGTAATCCACCAGGCGGTGGTGACGAAGGCTTGGCCTTCCGCCACCATCACGCCCCACTCCGCGACTGGCGGCTGCACGCCCAGCCCGAGATAGCTAATGGCCGCGCCACTCAGCAGGACGAGGACCGCGTCGGACATCGCGAAGACGACCGAGCCGGCAGCGGCATTGGGCAGGAGGTGACGGAACATGATGCGCATGCGGCTGAAGCCGAGGCTGACCGCCGCAACCGCGTAGTCGTGGTTCTTGAGCACGAGCATCTGGGCGCGGATGAGCCGCGCGTAGGAAACCCAGCCGACGAGGGCCATGGCGATGTAAAAACTGGCCAGGCCAGGCCCGAGGATCGCAATGATCGACAGCATCAATACCAAGAACGGGAAGGCCAAGATGACGTCGACCAGCCGCATGAAGATGGCGTCGACTATCCCGCCGAAGAACCCGGCTACCGTGCCCACCGTGGTGCCGATGAGAAAGGGAAAGATAACGCCGATGACGGCGATCTTGAGGTCGATGCGCGTGCCCCAGATGACGCGCGAGAGGATGTCGCGGCCGAAATTGTCGGTCCCGAACGGGTGCAGCCAGGACGGCCCCTGGAGCCGTGCTGTCGCGTCCTGGGCGATCGGATCGTAGGGCGCGATCAGCGGCGCGCCGAGCGCGAGGACGACGAACGCCCCAAGCAGGAAGACGCCGGCCGCCAGCGTACCGCGGCGGCGAAAGCGGCCCTTCCTGCCGAGCGCGGGCGCGGCCAAGGGCTCGCTCACAGCTTCACCCTCGGATCGAGAGCCACCGTGACGATGTCAGCCAGGAAGTTGATCAGCACGGTGGCGCAGGCGAAGACCATGGCCACGCCCTGCACGACCATGTAGTCGCGCGAGAAGATGGCGCGCACCAGCAGCTGGCCCATGCCGGGCAGCGCGAAAACGGTCTCCACCACGACGGTGCCGCCTAGCAGCCAACCTATGTTTACGGCGAGAAGGTTGACGGTCGGCACCAACGAATTTGGCAGCACGTGGCGCCAGAACACGATGCTCTCCGGCATGCCGCGCGCGCGCGCGGCAGTCGCCACGTCGGACTTCAAGCCTTCGACCATCGCCGCACGCAAGCTGCGCGCCAGAACGGTCGACAGCGACAGCGAGACAGTGAGGCTCGGCAGCACGAGATGTGCAAGCTTTTCAGAAAGCGTGTTGCCGTAACCGGACACCGGGAGAATGGCGAGTTCGACGCTGAACAGGATGATCAGCATCAGGCCGAGCCAGAAGGGCGGGAAGCCGATGCCGAAGGTGGAAACGATGCGGATAACTTGGTCGGCCAGCCTGCCCTGATTGCGCGCCGCGATCGCCGCCACCGGCACGGCGATCAATACCGACAGCACAACGCTGCAAAGCACCAGCGTCAGAGTGGGCTCGATGCGCGTGGCGATCAGCTTCAGCACATCGATCTTGTAGAGGATCGAGCGCCCCATCTCGCCGTCCGCGAGGTTGCGCAGGAAGTAGAAATACTGGGCGAGCATGGGCTCATCGAGGCCGTACTGCGCGCGGACGCGGGCGATCGCTTCGGGGGTGGCGCGGGTACCGAGCAGAACGCGAGCGGGGTCGCCGGGGATCAGCCGGACAAGGATGAACGTGATCACGCTGATGCCGAACAGCACCGGCAGGAACTGAAGCGGACGGTATAGAACGAACTTATAGCGGTGCATGGCCCTGAGGTGTTTCCCCGTCCGCTCCCTTTCCCCTGCATTCCGCCTGCATCAGCCTGCCTTGTTGCGCGAGAGGAACCCTAAAAGGATCGGATAGTATGCAGCTGGGTTCTCGTAGAAGGGCATGTGACTCGCATTCGGGATGATGTGCAACTCCGACTGCGGCAGGTCAAGCTTCATGCGCAGACCACAGGCTGGTGTCAGTTCGTCGTGCTCGCCATGCGTGATCAGCACCGGCACCTTGATCCTGGGCAGGTCGGGCACCCGGTTCCAGTCCTTGAGATTGCCGATGTAGAGAAACTCGTTCGGACCTTGCATGGTCGCGTAGGGTCCCATGTTCCAGTCGTCGAGCGAGCGGCGCACCGGCGCCGGCCATTCGGGCAGGCGGCAGACATGGCGGTAGTTGAGGATCGTCACCGCCGCCATGTATTCCGGATGATCGTAGGTTCCCTGCGCCTCGTGCTTCTGCATCATCGATACGGTCTCGGGTCCCAGCGAGGCGCGCAGACGTTCCAGTTCCAGAACAAGATGCGGCATGTCGGCGACGGTATCCTCGAGGATCAACGTCTGCAGGTTCTCCTGGTAGGCAAGCGCATATTCGATCGCCAGCCAGCCGCCCCAGGAATGACCCAGCATGTGTACATTGCCGAGTCCCAGCGTCTTGCGAACCGTCTCGGTCTCCTCGACGTAGCGCGCGATAGTCCAGAGCGAGGTGTCCGTCGGCCGGTCGGAGGCGCCGGTGCCAAGCTGGTCGAACGCCACGACCCTGTATCCCTGGTCTACCAGGCAGGAGTGCGATTCGCGAAGGTAGTCGCAGGCCAGGCCAGGCCCGCCGTTGAGGCAGAACACCGTCTCGGTGCTGGAGCCGAAGCTGTAGGCGACGACCTTAAAGCCGTCGACATTTACCTCGATGCGATCGTCGGCCGCCATCTCACGCCACATGATACGCTCCGAATGCACAGATTTTAGGCATGCTCATATATTAAGCGAAACGTTGGGAGTGCGTCAGCTATAAGAAGTGATAGGGTGGTCCGGGATGTAGGCGGAAGAGCTCATGCTGGACGAAATTACAACGATCAGGCGGCGTTTCACTCGCCATGGCACCTTGGACGAATGCATCGACGAGGCGTTCGCCGCCCTGTCCGGCCTAGGCTACGACGCGCTGGTCTACGACTACACGCCCATCCCGTACGATCTCGACGGCGCTATCATGATCCCGTCGATGCTCAAGCTGCGTAACATCGATGACGACATGCGCGACTATTGGTGCGATCGAGGTTACTTCCGCATCGATCCAGTGCAGATCGTGGCGGCGCGCAGCTCCACCCCCTTCGCCTGGAGCTACAACAAGGAGATCGACACCGAGATAGGCGCGCTCCTCGACGAGACTACGGAACCCGTCGCGCGCTATCTGCGCGAGCGCGACCTCACTAGCGGCGTCACGATCCCTATCCACATGCCGCGCGGCGGCTATGCCACGGTTACCGGCATCCGCCTCGGCGCGGACGAGATGGTAGATCGGGATGCGGGAACCATCGCGCGCTTTAGCTTGCTGGCGCATGTCTTCCACGACACGGCCTACGCCCTCTACGACCGATCGGCTCTCAGTCCGCTCCTGCCGTCCTTGACTGAGCGCGAGCGCGAGTGTCTCCGCCATTCGGCACATGGCCTCTCTGCCAATGAGATCTCGCGCGTCATCGGGCGCTCGATTCCTACGGTCGTCATGCACCTCACCGCCGCCGCCAGGAAGCTGGGCGCCAGGAACCGCACGCAGGCCGTCGTTCGCGCCGCGCATTTCCGCCTGCTCGACAACTGACGGAGAGACCCTATCACTTTTCATAGCTGCCCCTCTGACAGGCTCGCCCTGCCCGGTGGTTATTCCTAATAGTGCGGGTATCGCTTTCTGCGGACGGACCGCTCGGCAAGTTTGCAGCCGGTTCTTCCACCTATGAGGGAGAAGCCAACTAAAGCCCCGCAGATAGCCCAAAAGGTATCTTTGGAAGAAGTGCGGGAGTTTTGACCGGCGAGGAAACCGCTTTGTTCTTGTTGAGAAGCGGCTGTATCGTGAAAGCAGCACCCATGACAATCCGCAACTGGTCAGCGGCGTGGGGAGGCTAAGACACGGAGCCGTGCCATGTCATCGGATAACCATCTCCGGCCGAACCCGAAGCGGAGGCCTAAGGTGGCTTCCTCGGTTCCAGCTAAGCCGGCAGCGCCGGCCGCGCGGGAGCCCGGGCCGGACGCCCGCAAGACGGTCACCATCCTCTTCGCCGACATCGTCGATTCCTCGCGGCTTAGCCTCTCCCTCGATCCCGAAGCGCTCCGGAACCTGCTCTCCCGGTACTTCGGCGAGTTGAGCGCCGTCGTTCAACGGCACGGCGGAATCGTGAACAACTATATCGGGGACGCGATCATGGCTGTGTTCGGCATGCCGTTCGTCCACGAAGACGACGCGCTGCGCGCGGTGCGGGCAGCGGTGGAGATGCGCGAAAAACTTGCCATCCTTAACCACGAGCTCGAAGCCGGTTGGGGCGTCCGCCTTATGAACCGAACCGGCATCAACACCGGCGAGGTCATCGCCGGCGACCAAACGCAGGGATACTTGTCAGTCGCCGGAGAGGCCGTCATTGTCGCGAAGCGCCTTGAGGAGGCAGCGACGGCGAATGAGATCCTGATAGGGGAGCCGACGCACAAGCTCGTGCGCGATGCGGTCGTCGTCGAGCCGAGCGGGCCGCGCGCACTCAAGCGCGGCGCGACCATCCGCGCCCTCGCCGTGTTAGAAGTCCTCGCCCACGCCCCCGGCGTTGCGCGCCGCTTCGACTCGCCTTTCGTCGGGCGCGAACGCCAACGAGCCTTGCTTGAGACCGTCTTCCGCAATGCGGTCGGCGATAGGACCTGCCACCTGGTCACCATTCTCGCCGACGCGGGTGTGGGAAAGTCGCGGCTCGTACGGGAGTTCACGAGCGGCCTTGCCGAGGATGTCACAGTCCTGCACGGCCGCTGTCTGCCCTATGGCGAGGGCATCACCTATTGGCCGCTGGCCGAGATCGTCCGGGAGCTTACCCGCGCGGAGGGACCGGACTCCGGCAAGCAACTCGCAGCGGTGGTCGAGGCGCGGCTCGCAGGCGACGAGAAGGCGCGGCTGATTGCCGAGCGTGTGACCGGGGCGCTCGGGCTTGGCGGCGCGGGACAAGGGACGACCGAGGAGACCGCCTGGGCCGTCCGGAGGCTGTTTGAGGCGCTCGCGCGAGCGGGGCCGCTCGTCGTTGTGGTGGACGACGTCCATTGGGCCGAGTCGACATTCCTCGACTTAGTCGAGCACGTCGCCGACTTCTCACGCGATTTCCCGATCCTGCTCATCTGCATCGCGCGGCCGGAGCTCTTCGACTCGCGTCCTGGCTGGGGGGCCGGCAAACGCAACGCGACGTCGATCGTCCTCGAGCGGCTCAGCGACGCGGAATGCCGCGAGCTGATCTCCAACCTGCTTGGCCACGCGCCGCTGCCGCCCGCTGCCGAGTCGAGGATCGCGAGCGCGGCCGAAGGCAATGCGCTCTTCGCTGAGGAACTCGTGGCGATGCTCGTCGACGACGCGTTGCTCAGGCAGGCGCCCGACAGCTGGGTCGCCGCGTCGGACCTCGTTGAGCTGCCCGTCCCCTCGACTATCAACGCGCTTCTCGCTGCCCGTCTCGAGGGCCTCCCGTCCGTCGAGCGCGCCATCCTGACGGCCGCAGCGGTCGAGGGCTCAGTATTCCATCGGAGCGCCGTCAGCGAGCTCGCCTGCCCGGTGCTCGACACATTCGAGGACGGTTTGCTCGCGCTCGTCCGCCGGGACCTGATCCGCCCGGAGGCGCCGTTGTTCGCCGGCGAGAAGGCCTATCGCTTCCGTCACGTCCTGATCCGCGACGCCGCGTATCGCTCCCTGCCGAAGAATGCGCGCGCCGACCTGCACGAGCGCTTCGCCGCCTGGCTCGAGCTAGCGGCCGCGGACCGGCTACGCGAGTTTGAGGAGATTGTCGGCTATCACCTCGAGCAGGCCTTTCAGTACCGTGTCGCGCTCGGTCCGCGCGACGTGCGCGCGGCCTCGCTTGCCGCCCGGGCGTGCGAACGGCTCGAGGCAGCCGGGCGGCGGGCGCTTGTCCGCAGCGACCTGCCGGCGGCGATCAGCCTGCTTGAGAGGGTTTCCCGGCTGCTTCCCACCGATGACACACGGCGGATCGCGCTGCTCGCCGAGTTGAGCGGCGCGCTGATCGAAAGCGGCCGGCTGGACGACGCCGGGCGCGCGCTGGACGACGCGGAGCGCTTGGCCGCTGCCGCTGACGACCAGCGCTTGGCAGCGCATGTGCTCGTTCAGCGGCAGTTCCTCCGGATCTTCCACGGCGAAGAGGGCGGGCTGGAGGAGGCGGCACGCGCGGCAGCTGCGGTGATCCCGGTCTTCGAGCGCCTCGGGGACGACCTCGGCCTCTGCCGCGCACGGCGGCTCGAGGCCTGGCTATCCTTCACCGCAGCTCGCGGCGAGGCCGCCATTGCAGCTTGGGAGCAAGCTGCTGATCACGCGCGACGTGCGGGGGATTGGCATGAGTACTACGAAATCCTCACGTGGATCGCTTCCTCCTTGTGGTTCGGGCCCACCCCGGCAGCCGAAGGCATCCGCCGTTGCGAGGCGATGCGCGTGCAGGTGGGCGAAAGCCCCGAGTCCGAGGCAGCGATCCTCCGCCAGCTCGCGTGCCTCAACGCGATTGTCGGCCGCTTCGCGATTGCCCGCGAGCTGATCGCGACGAGCAACGCCACCTACGCCGACCTCGGCCTTACGCTCTACGTGGCGTCCTCAGAGCACGAGGCCGTCATCGAGCTGCTCGCCGGGAACCCTGCTGCGGCCGAGAGGAGCGCGCGCGCGGCGTATCACGCGCTTGAGGAGATGGGCGAGCGCGCGTTCCGTTCGACGATGGCCGCGTCCCTCGCCGTGGTGATCCTCGAACAGGGACGCGACGAAGAGGCCGAGGACTTTGCTAAACTCAGCGCCCAGCTGGCTGCAAGCGGAGACCTGGTGACGCAGGTCCGTTGGCGCCGCGTGCGCGCACGCGTGCATGCGCGGCGGGCAGAGCTCCGGGCGGCGGAGGCGCTCGCGCGCGAAGCAGTGACGATCGCCGAAGCGACCGACTTCGTCAACGACCGGGCGGATGCGCTGGTCGACCTGTCGCACGTGCTCGAGGCCGCCCGCCTCGGCGACGAGGCGGTCGCCGCTGTGTCCGGAGCGCTGCATCTCTACGAGCTGAAGGGAAACGTGGTCGCCGCGGCCGCGACCCAGCTCCGCCTAGGCAAACTCGTCAAAATGTGACACCGTAGGGAGGCGGCAAGGGGCACCGCCCGCACCTCCTTGTGAACCGCTCTGGATCGGAGGTGATGTGATGCCACCGAACTTCGATACGATCGACGAGCATAAATATGTCTCACCGCTGGCCCCTAGAGCTGGACCGGGCGAGACAGTGCTGAGGCTCGACATTTGGGTCCTCCAGCCGGGTGGCACCTGCATGGGCCTTTCTGCTTAATCCCAACTTGTTGAAGGCTCCTTTCCCATCGGGTGAGGGTGCTACGTCCTGAAATCATTTTCAGAGGTCAAGCATGGTCACGAAAAAGAAAGCCCCAGCGAAACAGACACCCAAGCGACTCGGTGCGACGAAGCCTACAAAGCGAAAAGCTGAGACAGCGAACCCAGCCGCAACTTCCGAAATTGCCGAGCCAGTCCGCGAATTTCTCAAGAAGACATCGATTCCTACAGGATTCGTTAACCCAAAGCCGATCGTGCTGTCGGAGTTGCGAAAGCGCGTGACCGAGACGAATCTGAGACCCACCGTTTCGCTGGAGCAACTGTTGGCCAGCGCGAATCGCATCAAGCCGGCGGACCTTCCCGTGGAGAAGTTACCGGAAGACGTCAAAGAGTCTATCCTCGCACTAAAGCCAGGGATTCGACGTTTTCACGGCGTTAAAATTCCGCTCTACTGGTTCCCGTTTCCCTGGCTGAGTTCTGCCTGTGCAGATCGCTTCGGATACATGTCGTCCGCGGCCACCCGTGCGGCAACGAAGTTGCCATTCAATGTCGCGACGCAAGCACTTCTGGGCCAACTCGGTAACATGATGGGAGACCCCGGCCGTGATCCTAATCCTGCGTCTCACGATCCCGCTGATGCGGGCGTGTCTTCGATACCAGCAGGCTTCACTTATTTTGGTCAGTTTGTGGACCATGACATCACGTTCGACGTCTCGTCGACTCTCGACGCCGCTACCGATGCAAATACAATCAGTAACATGCGAAGCCCGGCGCTCGATCTGGAGTCCGTTTACGGCCGTGGGCCTGGCTTAGATCCATTTCTCTACGTTTTTCCTACATGTGGTCCAGCTACCGCAATCAAGCTGCATAGGGGCTCGAACACTCCTATTGGCCCGGGCGGCCCCAGCAACAACGGTGACAAATCGGGCATGGTCCAGCAGACGAGTTGGGATGTGCCCCGCATGCAGGGTACGAATACTGCTGCGATCGGCGATCCGCGCAACGACGAAAATCTGATCATCGTACAGTTCCAGCACGCTATGCTGCGTTTCCATAACGCCGTCGTTGATCTGCTGGTGGCAGTAGCGTTTGCGGGCGACATCTTCGCAGAGGCCAAACGAATCGTGACCCATCACTACCAATGGGCCGTGGTGCATGACTTTCTGGAAAAAATCTGCGGAGTGGCTGCCGTGAACAACGCGATGGCGAGCGTATCTGCTCCCATCGGTAGCTCGTTCCGAATGCCCGTCGAGTTCGCCGTGGCAGCGTACCGGTTCGGCCACAGTATGATCCGTGATACGTACTGGGTGAATTTCAACTTCCCGGAAGCCACACTTGGAAAGGTGTTTGAGTTCAATCGCGATCCACGGCTGCCGGTCTTTTCCACCTGGGTCGTTGACTTCAACGCGTTCTTTGACACCGGAGTGCCAGTACCGGTTCACAACAAGGCCCGGAAAATCGATAGCTTCATGGCTAACGGATTGGAATCGTTGCCCGGATTCTCTGGAATAATGGCGATTCTGGCAACGCGAAACCTCCGGCGCGCTCTAGCTCTCGGTCTGCCGAGTGGACAGGGCATGGCCAACTCATTCGGCATCGCGCCGATGACCGCGGCGCAGTTGACATCTGGGGTTTCGGCGGCCGAAATGGCTGTGCTGAATTCCAGCGGCGGTTTACTGCTGAACAAGACGCCACTGTGGTATTACGTCCTTCGCGAGGCTGCGGTCCTCGCCGGCGGAAATCAGTTGGGCCCGGTCGGCGGCAGGATCGTGGCGGAGACGTTTGTCAGGATTTTGAAGCGAGATGCGTCATCCTATCTGAACGTCGCCGGTGGGTTCACACCTATCCTTCCTTCGTCCACGCCTGGGAACTTCACGGTGGCCGATCTGATGGCGTTCGCCGGGGTAACGCAACCATAGAAATCGCGTTGCGAACGCCGATGACGGGACCTTCAGCCGTGCTGACTTCATCTTCGATCCGGTCCAGAACCAGTTTACCTGTCCCGCTGGCGAGCAGCAGCACATGCAGTATCGTCGCAACTACCCGCGTTCCGACAATGCCAGTGGAAACCGGAAATATCGGGCCAGCAAACGAGACTGCCAAGGTTGTGAACTCAAGCCCCGCTACCGTCCAAAAACGGCGGTGCGCGAAGTTCTATCGTCCATGACGACGCACGCGACCACCCGCGAAACCAGCTGCGGCTGTCCCGAGGGAGCTGAAAGCTGCTGCCTTTAGGTCGCTTCTACCGAGCGATCCTGGCCACCACTGCCCTGAGCCGCCGGACTTATTTCTTTGGCGGGACACGAAAGACCTTCTCCACAGGTTCCCCTTTGTTTTTGTTCAGTTGCTCGAGCTCGTAGTTGCCTCTTACGATCGCATCCTGGATCTTCTTCTCCAAGCTCTTAAGGGCATAGATCTGATTCTGGAAATTCTTGATAAATTCGTCGGTGATGATGGCCATTTCATTCCTCCATTTGTGCCCCGCCCGGCAGTCACCGAGCGCTACTGAAGAACGATAAAGTCAAACCACCATTCGTACAGATTAGTCCCTGTGTTGCTATCGCGCCACGCCAGGACCGAGATTCCCAATGCCGGCTGCCCGGCCTGGAAGGTTCCCATTACCCACCCCGCCGTGTCTGCAGTCCAGCGATTATACGGCGGCACCCAAGGTGACCAATATGAGCTGTGGCTAGTGCTTTGACTTGGGCCCTCCAAGATCTGTCCTGCGCCCATGCCTCCCCCCTGCACAACCCAGGCGTCGACCCACCTGGGGACAAAATTGCCTGCGGGGAGGTCTGTGATATCGATATCACCCTTCGGCCACTCGACCCGGCCGGAGTTAAGAGTCTGAATAGGATCCCAATTGGCTGCCATGACATATCTCCAATCGCTGGCGGGCGACTCGCCCGGATTCATGAACAAGAGATCATATGCTCCTCAACTATGTCCCATTTCTTCGAAATCGGCTAGGTTATATATTACGTGTAGATAATGTGTCCTAGGCACTCGCGCAGGAACTTCTGGAACGGGCCCGACTGCTAGCTGACCCGTCACCCCTTGAATGCTCTCCTGTGGTGAGAGCAATCTGCCAGCTTGCGACAGAGCGCGCTCGACAGTTCTTGCTGAACAGATCATCACCTCGGCGCGCCAGCCGATCGGCGTAAATCGCGCCGATGCCTGAGGACGCGCTTGTCACGAGAGCTGTCCCGTTCGCGGAAATACCCATGTCGTTTGTCCTCTTGTTCCTTGCGCCAGCAGTGGCGCCCTGTTTTTGAAGCGATGCCGTCACGAAGCTGCTGCCGTGCCGAAGAAATTGCGACGACGGTGGTAGATTGTTTCGGACGCCTGGCCATGCCCATTGCTGCCAATCACCATCGACGTCACCGATGTGACGATCGACCGGCCCTGATCCAGTGAACGGCAAGGATTGAGCATGCGCCCTACGAGTTTGGGGTGAAGGTCTCGCTGGCTACTCGCTGCAGCGCTCAAAAGGCGGCCAGTTCGCCCTGCACGCGAAAGCACTGCCCGGCAATCCCTATGACGGCCACACGCTCGCAGCGATCATTCCTGACATGGAAAAGACCATCGGCAACGAGATCAGCCGCGTTCTCGCCGACGCCGGCTATTCGCGGCCACAACGCACCGGAGAGCCACAAGTTCAGGGTTTTCACCAGCGGCTAGAAACGCCGTATCACCCCAGCCATCAAGCGCCAGATGCGCCGCCGCTCAGCGATCGAGCCACATCAAGGCCGAGCACCGGATGGGCCGCAGCTATCTCGCCGGCAAGCAGGGACGCCGTCAACGCCATCTTGGCCGCCGCCGGCTTTGTCCACGGCCGACTAATTCCTCTTTCCAAGCGACTCGAGCAGCGTTTGGCACGAGAGACTTCTTTCAACCACAACTGGCGGCAGTGAGCGGACGCGGAAGTCGCGTTTTTGGTCTTTCGCCATTTCTTTCAGCAATTCCAAGGCATCCAATCTCTTTTGATCCACCTTCCCATTTCCGAGCCACGACTCAAACCGCGACAGACAGTCAATACTGAGACCGTTCTCCCTTCCATGCCGGATAAGGTTCTCATATGACCTGTTCTTGTAATGGGTTTGCTTCGCAATTCGAGTGAGGCTGGCGGCCAAGGCCGCTCCTATAACCTTTGCCTCCAATGCTGCCGTCAGAGTCGCCCTGATGTTGACCATGGCTTCTGACAATGGGGCGTAGCCGAGTTCTGGCGGTGCGTGCTGAATAGCGACTTCGTCGTCGTCCTCGATTCTCCCTTCTTGGTAGCTTTGGAAGACCTTACCAACGCCTCTCATGCCAAAACTGTGAAGCTCCGAAGCCCGGAGCGCCCCCATGCTTGAAGAACCGTAAACATGAGTGCCCCTGGCGAGGGCGACAAGAATCTCCTTGTGCCAGACTGAGGGAACACGCTCAAAATAGCCGTCTATCAGGCCGATGGCCGGGACACCGTCCAGAACACTGCGCAGGATGTCCCCCTGCCGGGCGGGGGACCTGTATTCTGCTTTCAATAGGGCGAGGGCGGTCCGGACGTCCACGGTGGGCCCCACAAAGACGACCGGCTTCACGACCTCCCCCTATAGGCGCGAATCGCGCGGCCGCGTGGTGAATAGCAGTCGTTGAGCTCACCGTCTTCCAGTTCGGGGATGATGATGCGGACGACCGGTATCCGGAAGTCGCTCCTCGTCAGGCAAACTGCAACAACGTCCTGAATGCCGGCCGCTGCAAGCTTCCCGAGGACGTAGGAGACGTCGGATTCGATTATGTCGCCGTCAAATGATGGAGTGTGTTGAAAAGACCTGAAACATTGACCTGAAAGCAAGTCGTTGTGAAGCTTTTCGGCCAAAGCCCGGCCCACGGGTTCATAATAATCGTCAAATAAATCGTCGCGCGCTCCCGAGATTGCCGTTGCCCGTCCTTGGGCCGCTTCCAGTATGGCTCGTGCCAGCGCAACCTCTTTAGAGGGATGGCAGCCGGCAGCATCGGTGAATTCATAAGGCGACGGACCCGAGCTTTCGGGCTCCGCGATACGGCAAACGAAACTAGCTACTCCGATTTCGGTGGTGGTTTCCCACGCAGCGACCCCCAATCCGGCTGCTTTGAGCTTTTCGATCAGAGTCAAGCAGCGCGGATCGCTGACTGAGGCCAAGTCAATGCGTGACAGTTGCTGCACAGCAGGATTGCGCAACCGCCAAAGTGTCGAGCAGTCGCGCTCTATCGCCTCGCACATGCCGTGCAAGACGGCTTCTGAATAGCTGTTTCCCGCCGCAAGCCCTGTGCTGCTGGTCTGAAAGTATCGATCTTCGCCAAACTCGCCTGCTGTTGCGTAGTGTACAATCTCGTGCGGAACCCAAACAGGCATTCGGTCCAACAAATTTATACCCTGAATCCAGCCTCGTCGGAGGTCCGCATGAAAGGTCGAACCTTCTCTTTTGGGCAGCTTCTTCACATCCACGGCACTTGCCGATTTGCGAATGGATTCATAGGACGCGACCAACTCTGGTACCCGGGCAAACTCGGCGTGGTAGCGCTCAAGGGACTCCATCAGCCCCGACGCTCTGGCAGCAGCGAGCGTGGCACCTTTCCCTTGGTAAACCGCCAGTGAGCGGGAGTTTGGCCGGCAAACGGCCACCACAGGGATTCCGATACGGTCCAACCCCGTGATATTAGCGACACGCGTGACGCCAATTTGGCCAAGGAAAGGCGAAATCCGAGCGATCGTCTGTTCGGGAGTAACGGCCCGTCGGCCGCCGTCCCGAAAAACCTTATGCGACTCGGCTGACAGTCCGGCTATCAGGGCCGATGAAGCAATGCTTACTTCTTCCAAACCGTTGCGCAAGCAAGACCGCGTGAGAAGCAAGGGGAGCCGTTACTTTCCCGTAGGACGAATCGTCACTCCGCCCAGCAACAAATCCCGGATGTCGTCTTTTTCAACCTTAAGAAGCTCAAGTTCATCCAGTGTCTGCAATTGAACAGCTGTCTTGAGCACTCTTTGCTGATTTGCAGGGTCGACGAGCGCGCTCTTGATATTGTCTATCTCAGCTTTGAGGTCGCTGTACTGCTTTACAGGTTGATACCAAACCTCTTGATCAAAGATCAAGATTATTCCGGGCTTCTGGTAGCTCGTCGCCATGACCGTCCCGTCCAAGGTTACAAAAGTTGCAAATACGACTAAAAGCCTAGCACGAATAGTTTGTCATTGCCACCTTGCGAAGAAGCACGGTTCGACGCGATTTTCTTTAAGCGGGAAGACCCGCTTTCAACAGTCCCTCGGCCAAAAGCTGACTGCTGACAGTGTCTGCTTCAGGTTGTATTTCCACCCAGCGGGTTACCGAAAAATTGGGCTGCCTCAGCAAAACCTGGCCCGCAAAAAGTCTCGCCTGTTCCTCCTCGCCAAGCATGGCATGAGCTGCCGCCAGGAGACGGTAACCCTCGCGGCGGTCCCGCATTTTGGCAATTGACGAGATGACATCCCGGAACCGCCTCATGCCATAGTAAATGTCGGCGAGATACCACAAGTACCAGTCAGGGTAGTAAGGATTCAGCCTCATCGCCGACTTTATCAGGCTCTCCGCTTCCTCCAGGCGGCCGGCGTAACCCAAAGCATCCGCCAACTCGGCCATGATATCAGCGCTGTTCGGATTCAACAGCAGAGCCCGCCTGTAAAGATCAACAGCTACCTCTATTTCCTTCGACCAGAGGTGTACGAAGCCGAGTTCGGCATAGCCGCGCGCATCGCCTTCGTCCAGCCGAACGGCAGTTTTGGCTGCTTCGAGAGCCTTGTCGAATGAGTCGCTTGGGCTATCTGACCATAGATAGCGCCAGTCATATATGTGGGTTCGGGACAGCGCTGCGTAGGCACGGGCATACTCCGGGTCCCGGCTTATGGCCCTTTCGCAGAGGGACCTGGCCGCTTGATTGCCCTGCTTGGTATACGCAAACAGACTTTCTTGGGCATTAAGGATCAGTCCGTAAGCTTCGAGGTCCTGCGTTTCCTTGGTTCTGTTCCGAGCGAGCTCATTGCCTTCGACTTGGACGGCCAGGCGGACGCACAGCATCTGCGTAACGTGGTCCTGAATGTCGAAAATGTTCGTGATATCGCTGTCAAATCGCTCAGACCAAACATGGCTGCCGAGCTTGGTCTCGATCAGTTGATTGACAACACGAAGACGGTTCCCGGATTTGTTTACGCTTCCCTGCAAAATGTACTCGACGCCAAGGTCCCGCCCAATGGATTCAGCCGGAACGTCGAGACCCTTGAAGATGGATGACGACCTGTACGATATCACGAATAGGTCATGGAACCGAGCGAGATTTGATGTTACCTCGTCACTCAAGCTGCTGCAAAAATAAACCTGATCTTGGTTAGGGCTGACATCCTTGAATGGAAGCACGGCTATGGACTTCCGAGTAGGAACAGGTAGAGGGTTTGCGGCTTCACGAACGGTGGGCCGGAGCATTGTACCGTTCTTTTTCGAGAACAGGCGGTAGGCGGTGGTAGATTGGGAAATATTCTTGAGATGGAGGGGCCCGAGATATTCAAGTTCGTATTTGTTCTTGTCCTTGACTTGATCGTAAACTGAACGGGAAACAAGAATGCCGCCCGGATCTGCGAGGCTTTCCAGCCTTTTTGCGATATTGACTCCGGTGCCATGGATCCGTCCGCCGTCACTGATTACGTCCGCCACGTGGATACCAATTCTGAATCGAGCGAGCCCGACCTCAGATATTGGCAAGGGGTCGGCTTGCATATGCTCTTGGAAACCAACTGCGAGCTCAACAGCGTCGATTGCGCTGTTCAGCTTCGTAATCATGCCGTCGCCCGCATGGCCAATTATTTGACCGGCGTGCTGCTTGAGCAATTTCTCGAAGCGTCGGAGACCGGATTTGGTGATTTCGTGGGTTGATGACTCGTCCAGCGACATGAACCAGCTGTACTGCCTCATGTCGATGCTCAGGATCGCGGCAAGTTGCCGACGGTGTCGGGCAGGCGCCATTTTTAATCCTGACTTCCACGTTAATGGGGCGAAATGTAACCTGTTGCAGATTGGCATAAAAGCATTTTCGGCCGCTTCTGCGAATGGGCGGATCTAGTTTGCCTGAGTTCTCCGGCATCACACGATCCCGCTCAGATGCGACCACGCTGTTTGTCGCTCAGCCAAATTCCTACAACCATAATTGGAGGGGAAATACTTGGGGACGCAAGCGCCGCCCCGGAATCCTTGGGAGGATTGTTCTGGCCTGCGGTTCAGGCCGCCTTGACTTCTTCGGCCACCGCGTCGGCCTGACGCGCCGCCTTCAGCACTTTGGCCCACCATGCAACGTCGTTGACCAGTGCGGCCGCCGCCTGGTTCAGGTGCTCGAGCTCCTCGAGCTTCTTTTCACCTTGCCTGACGGCGAGGAAATCGGCCCAGGCAATATGGACTGCCGACTTGACCGGCGCCATCTGCAGCTCGACGGCATGCAATCTGAGCTGCTCGACGGCACGCGCGCCGCCGACGCTGCCATAGCCGACGAAGCCGGCCGGCTTCTTGTTCCATTCATTGGCGGCGTAGTCGATCGCGTTCTTCAGCACGGCGGTCGGGCCATGATTGTATTCGGCGGCGGTGAAGATGAAGCCGTCGAACTCGGCGACCTTCTTCTGCCAGCGCTTTGCCACTTCATTCTGCGACGGCGCCCAGGCGGACGAAGCGACCTCGTCGAAGAACGGCAGCGGGAAGTCGCGCAGGTCGACCACTTCCACGTCGATGTCGGCATGCGACCTGGCGATCTTGGCGATCCACTGGGTCGGAACGTCGGCGAAGCGTGCGGCGCGGGTCGAACCGACGACAATGGCGATTTTGGGTTTGGACATTTGGGAGGCTCTCCTTCAGGCGAATTTCTGGTATCGTTTAGATACCTGAGCTATATGAGTGACTGCGCCGACGAGGCGCAAGGAGGCACCTTTTTGATACCAAGGCACCCGCACCGCACCGAGGACTGCCGCGCCATCTCGGAAATCCTGCAGCGCGTCGGCGACAAATGGACCGTGCTCGTCGTCGGCAAGCTCGGTGACGGGCCGTTGCGCTTCAACGAATTGCGCAGTGCCGTCGGCGGCATTTCGCAAAAGATGCTGACCACCACATTGCGCGGGCTGGAGCGCGACGGCTTCGTCACCCGCACCGTGTTTCCGACCATTCCGCCGCGCGTCGACTATGAGCTGACCGACCTTGGCTACGAGCTGCTTGTGCCGGTCGGCGCGCTCGGCGAATGGGCGCGCAAGAACACCGAGCGGGTCAAGGCCGCGCGCGCGAGGTTCGACGAGATTCATGCCTGAAACTCTTGCGCCGCAAGGGTGTTTGCGCACGGCGCGTAACGTAGACGAATTCTACGGCTGCATCTGCGTTCCGGCCCGCAGAGGGTTCCGACTCCACTTCGATTTCGGGATCCGATTTACCACCTTGCTGTCGATGGCGCAGGCCGCCCCCTTTGCCGCAATTGCTCACGGTTCTCGCGCCGGCGTCTACGTCGTCGCAGGCAGATTTCGCACCTGGCGCACTTGCCGCTTGAGGGTGCGGTTTTCGGAGCCGCAACTGGCTGCAGCCTCGTCTCGTTTGACCTCGCTCAGGCGGTCGCGGCCATCAGGCAGAACAAGGCTGCAAGCACGCCTGCCAATGCGCCGTTCAGCAATCGTTGACGCATTGTCTTTTCCCCATGCCTGCCAAACATGGTCACGAAAATGTGCGAACGCGAATATGAAAAGCATCGCACAGCATCGCTGATCCCGTCTCCTTGCGAGAGCGTGGCAGCGGCGTTGCCGTTTGATTGCATCCAGCCGGTCAGCTTTCCGCCGGAACAGCCTTCGGCTTGCCTTCGCCGTCCAGCGCCACCATGACGAAGTCGGCGTGGGTGACCTTCTCCATCAGATCGGAGAGGTAGCGCTGCGCCCATGCCTCGACCTTGAGCGTCATCGAGGTGCGGCCGACGCGCTCGACATGCGTATAGATGCACAGCGTGTCGCCGATCTTCATCGCTTTGGCGAACGACATTTCCTTCACCGCCGCCGTCACCACGCGGCCTTTGGCGCGCTCGGCGGCGCGGATGCCGCAGGCCAGGTCCATTTGCGCCATCACCCAGCCGCCAAAAATGTCGCCCGCCGCATTGGCGTCCGAAGGCATGGCCAAGGTCCTCAGCGTCAGATCGCCAATCGGCCGCCCATCCGCGTAATGCACCATGCGCCAAATCCCCTCGATATCGATCTTCTCCCGATCCCGTATCGGGATGGCACCGATGCGTCAACGCGCACTGCCAAAGTGCTAAACTGCGCATAGTGAGTTGAGGAAGGCAGCTGACATGAATCTTACCTCTCGCCCCCTGACATCAGATTTTTGGCCCGCACTCGAGGAGCTGTTCGGTGAGAGCGCCGTCTGCAGTCGTTGTTGGTGCATGTACGGGCGGATCGGCAGTTCTTATCGAAAGCGACCAGGCGAGGAAAACAAGGCTGCGTTCCGGCAAGCCGTCGAGCATGGTCCGCCTCCAGGCGTACTCGCTTTCGACGGCGACACTGCTGTCGGGTGGTGCCAGGTGACGCCGCGAAATGCGGTGCCCTGGCTCGATCGGCTGTGGCAACTCAAGCGGGTGACGCGCCGGTCTGGTCCCTGTCCTGCCTCTACGTGCGAAAAGCATACCGCCGGCAAGGCATCACATCTCACCTGATCGCAGCGGCGCTGGACGCTGCAAGGCGCGCAAACGCCCATGCGCTTGAAGCCTATCCTTTTGATGCAGACGTATCGCCGAGCGCTTCCGGCAGCGGATACGCCTCCACCTTCGCTCGCGCCGGGTTCAGGGTCGTCGCTCGCAGGGTGCCATCCCGCCCGATGATGCGTTATGATTTCAAGCAAAATGTTGATGATGGCGTGTAATGCTGGACCGCTTGGCCACGAGGCAAAGGCCGCTTCGGGCAGGACGCCAAATGCAAACCAAGCGCCGGTCGCTTTTTTCACAGGCGATGCCGGAAGCTCCGGTGATCGCGGCGGCTCGCGGCGTCTAGGTTGAGTGAGAATTCGGAGCCGGCCGCAACCATCATGCAGACCTATGATTTCATCATCGTTGGCTCCGGCTCGGCCGGCTCGGTTGTGGCCGAAAGACTTTCGGCCTCGGGCCGCTTTTCGGTGCTGGTGCTCGAGGCCGGCGGCACCGACCGGCGTTTTTACGTGCAGATGCCGCTCGGCTACGGCAAGACCTTCTTCGACCCGGCGGTCAACTGGAACTACAAGACCGAGCCGGACCCCGGCCTCGCCGGCAATGTCGACCACTGGCCGCGCGGCAAGCTGCTCGGCGGCTCTAGCTCGATCAACGCCATGGTCTGGATCCGCGGCGCGCGCGAGGATTTCGACGCTTGGCGTGACGCGGGCAATCCCGGCTGGGGCTTCGACGACCTGCTGCCCGTCTTCAAGGCGATCGAGGACAATCAGGCCGGCGCCGATCGATGGCGCGCGGTTGGCGGTCCGCTGCACATCACCGACTGCTCGACCTCGGTCCATCCGCTGACCAAGCGCTATCTGGCGGCCGCCAATCAGGCCGGCCTGCCGTTCAACCCGGATTTCAACGGCGCCTCCCAGGAAGGCGCCGGCATCTATCAGATCACCACCAAAAACGGCCGCCGCATGTCGGCCGCCCGCGCCTTCCTGCGCCCGGCGATGAAGCGCAAAAACCTCCGCGTCGAGATCAATGCGCTGGCGACCAGGATCCTGTTCGAGGGCAAGCGCGCCGTCGGCATCGAGTATCTCCAAAATGGTGAGACGAAAACCGCCCGCGCCGGCCGCGAGATCATCCTGTCGGGCGGCTCGATCAACTCGCCGCAATTGCTGCAGCTTTCCGGGGTCGGCCCGTCGGCCCTGCTCGGCGCTCTCGGCATTGCCGTCGTCCATGCCAACAAAAATGTCGGGGCAAACCTGCAGGACCATGTCGGCATCAACTACACCTTCAGGGGCAGGCTGCCGACGCTAAACCAGATCCTGCGTCCGTGGTGGGGCAAGCTCATGGTCGGCATGCAATACATGCTGATGCGCTCCGGCCCGCTGTCGCTCTCGATGAACAATGCCGGCGGCTTTTTCCGCACCGACCCCGCGCTTTCGCGGCCCAACATGCAGCTCTATTTCCAGGCGTTCTCGACCGTCATTCCGAAGAGCGGCGAGCGCCCGATCCTGACCCCAGATCCGTGGCCGGGCTTTTCCATCGGCCTGTCCAACTGCCGTCCATCGAGCCGTGGCGAGATCATGATCCGCTCCGCCAATCCGCGCGATTACCCGAAGATCGTCGCCAACGCCTTTTCGACCGAACCGGACGTCGCCGAAATGCTGGCGGCGGTGAAGTTCATCCGGAAGATCGCCGCCATGCCGGCGATGGTCGATATCATCGAGGAAGAGGTGTTGCCGGGCCCGTCAATCACCTCCGACGCGGATCTCATTCAGGATTTCAGGAAACGCTCGGGCACCGTCTACCACCCGGTCTCGACCTGCCGCATGGGACCGGACGCCACCGCCGCCGTCGTCGACCCGCGCCTGCGGCTTCACGGCCTCGAAGGCTTGCGGGTCATCGACGCCTCGATCTTTCCCGATAACATCACCGGCAACACCAACGCCGCCTCGATCATGACCGGATGGAAGGGCGCCGAACTGGTTCTGGAGGATCAAAAATGAAAATCACCGACGTAAAAACCTGGGTGGTCGGCAATCCGCCGCCCGGTATCGGCGGCAAGTATTTCATCTTCGTCAAGCTCACCACCGACGGCTGCGTCGTCGGCTATGGCGAGGCCTACAACGCCACCTTCTCCGCCCACGTCACCGCGAAAATGATCGAGGACATGGCCGAACGCTATCTCATCGGCCGCGATCCGCACGACATCGAGAACTTCTTCCGCCGCGCCTATTCGTCGGGCTTCACCCAGCGCCCCGACGTGTCCGGCATGGGCTGTTTTTCGGCGCTCGAAATCGCCTGCTGGGACATCATCGGCAAGGAGGCCGGCAAGCCGGTCTACAAGCTGCTCGGCGGGCAGGTTAACGAAACGCTGCGTTCCTATACTTACCTCTATCCGCACAGCGGCAGCGTCCATTCGGAAGACGCCCGCGGCAAGAACGTCTACAACGACCCCGACCTGGCGGCCGAATGCGCGCTCGAATATGTCGAGCAGGGTTTTAATGCCGTCAAGCTCGATCCGGCCGGCCCCTACACCGCCTTTGACGGTCACCAGCCGCGTCTCGTCGACATCGATCTCTCCGCCCGCATGATCAAGGCGATCCGCGAGGCGGTCGGCACAAGGGCCGACATCCTGTTCGGCACGCATGGCCAGTTCACCGCATCGGGCGCGCTGCGCATGGCACGCGCCATCGAACGTTACGACCCGCTGTGGTTCGAGGAGCCGGTTCCGCCCGATATGCCCGAAGTGATGGGCCAAGTGGCGCGCGGCACGTCGATCCCGATCGCCACCGGCGAACGGCTGACGACCAAATTCGAATTCGCCCGCGTCATCGAGAACCGCGCCGCGACCATTCTGCAGCCCGACCTTGGCCGGTCCGGCGGCATTCTCGAAACCAAGAAGATCGCCGCCATGGCCGAGGCCTATCACATCCAGATCGCCCCGCACTGCTATTGCGGGCCGATCGTCGGTGCGGCCAACATCCAGCTTGCCGTGACCTTGCCCAACTTCCTCATCCTGGAATCGCTGAAGCAATGGGACGGCTTTCACGAGAAGCTGCTGAAGAAGAAGATCGAATGGCAGGACGGCAACGTCATTCCATCGAAAGAGCCAGGCCTCGGCGTCGAGCTCGACGAAGCCGTCTGCGAGGCATATCCCTGGACCGGCACGGACCTGCATCTGCAGATGATGCAGACGCCGTTGGTGCCGTGAGCGCGCGCGAGAGCCACGCGTTCATCGGTCACCGGGTTCACAGCCAAGCTCGATCTCAGCCATCAGGTAATTGTCACGCGATTCCAGCATATTGGCTTGATCGCCGGAATCACGATCGAAGCGACCGGAACCAAAGTCTCAACACCTTGATTCAATACCTCAGCGTCAGCGCGCCGGGCAGGATCTCGAAGGTTGCCGGTATACGCCCCGGCGACTCGCCGTCTATGTCGACCGGGGCGCCGTTCTTTTGCACATCGCCCAGCGGTTCGACAACGACTTTCCTGCCGCGCAAAATGGTGATCGCCGGGTGGTTGCGATGCCGGCCGCCATAGAGCAGACGGATATCCCAGATCAGCTTCAGCTTGCCAGCCGCGCGCAGGATGACGATGTCGAACTGCCCGTCGTCCAGTTCGGCATCGGGCGCGATCATCATGCCGGCGCCGAAGAATCTTCCGTTGGCCACCGCCACCAGCGCCACGCGCGCCTCGATCGGGACGCCGTCGTCGACGGTGATCACGACGTCCTGGAACCGGTAGCGCATGAATTCCCACACGGTGCGCCAGTAGAACAGCGCCTTGGCCGACACATTGCCCTTGCGCTTGTCGGCGTTGACCGCGCGGTCGGTGGCGCCCGACAGACCGAGGCTGGCGATGTTGATGAAATGGCGGCTGGCCAGCGCGCCATGATCGTCGACATAGGAGATGCGGCCGGCATCGACCTTGCGGGCCGTGGCACCGGCGATGCGCTTCAGCGTCAGGTCGACCTCGCCAGACAGGCCGAGCCCGCGGGCGAAATCGATGCCGGCGCCGCAAGGCAGCAGGCCGAGCTCGGCCGTCCGGCCGGTTTCCGCAAACGCCTGCAGCAGCCCGTCGGCGACTTCGCTGGCGGTGCCGTCGCCGCCCGCCGCGATCACCAGGTCGAAGCCGCTGGCGGCAAGGACCAGCGCCAGGCGTTCGGCATCGCCGGTCGCCTGCGTCTCGCGCATCTCGAAATCGCCGAAATGTTGCCTAAGCGAAGCGCTGGCCTCGGGCCAATGCCGCTTGAGCCAGCCGCCGCCGGCAATCGGATTGAGAACCACCCCGACCTTCAAGAATGTCCTCCCCGGGACAGCAACGACACTGCTGTCCTAAAATCCTTCGCCGGCATTGAAGCCCGCGGCGCAGTGTGGGGCAAGGGCAGAATGTGTGATCCTGCGGCTCGCCGCAGATTGGGCGTGTGCCGCCCCGCATCCCGTCAAAAAACGCTCCGATGCAGGCCCTGGTCCCCGATAATCCCGCTATCCACAGGCTCGCAGCCGTTTCGCCAAACGCTTACTCGGCGTAGATTAAACCCATCTCAGGCGGCTACCGATTGCCAAGCCGAAAGGCAAAGCGAAACGGCAGATTTCCTGAGGCCCGTACGGCCCCGAACGAAGGCAGGCTTGCCTGTTTTGAGGACCGAGACCTACGGGGCCGCGGAAAGCGTGCGAACGCCTACGGCGGACCGATGCTGCCATGAAGGACGGCAAAACCTTCGATGGCGCTGGCCGAAGCTCGCAAGGGTGGAGACTGGCGAGGTCCAGAACGGACGCTGCCCTCGGGCGGCGGCTGGCAGGACCGTCAACATCAAGGCCGGCATCGCGCGACGTCTTTACGGAAGTTGCTGCCGCGACCGTGTCCTGATCTGACAGGGAGGCGCTGGGAGAAATCCCGGCGCCGACTGTCGTTTGGGCTGCTCTCGCGATCTGACTGCCAGCTTCGCGCGGAGGGAAGCTTCCTGGCGTTGATTCAGAAGCTGGCAGCACCTCAAGTTCGAACACCTAGAGCGTCGGACGCTCAGGTT
>NZ_CAKXZS010000033.1 GCF_935822925.1 Mesorhizobium ventifaucium | reverse complement strand
ACCTATGTGTCCAGAATGGACCTGTGAATGCTGGCGATCCCGACAGGATTCGAACCTGTGACCATCGGCTTAGAAGGCCGGTGCTCTATCCAGCTGAGCTACGGGACCGCTGGCCGACGCCAAGGGCCGGCTAATTTATGCGCTGGGACGGCTGTCCGGCAGTTGCCGGTCAATGCGTCCAGGGCGTCCTGCGGTCATAGCGGAAATTCTCCGCATAGGAAATCTGGCGGCGCTTGGATTCCTTCGGCTCCTCAACACGGTAGGCCAGCCCCTCTTTCTCCGCATAGGCCACCGCCTCTTCCCTTGTGTCGAAGGTGAGCCTGATCTGGCTCCGCATGTCACCCGACGTGGTGTAGCCCATCAGCGGATCGATTTTCTTGCGCATCTCGGGATCGAATTCCAGCACCCAGTGGCCGGTCTTGGCCTTGCCGGACTGCATCGCGGTTTTGGCTGGGCTGAAAATGCGCGCGGACATGAACACCTCGTTACGTGCAAGCGGCACAGCCGCTGTATTCCCGTCATTACTGCGCAATGCTGCCGGCGGCAAGGCCGATGCCTGCCGTACCCCCTTCACGGCGGCCACCGCGATGATCGCGCGCGGTCAAAAAATTTTCGTCCGTCAATCAGCTTGAGCAGTTTGCCAGGGAAGCCTTGCTGCCCGGGGGCAGTACGGCGATCGCTGGCCGGCGCGATGGTCACCGTCCGGGCGGTGGACAACGTGCCAACGGAATGCCTGCCGTTTGTTCCGTTTTCGTCTTTTAGGGGTTGCGCAGCCGAGCCCAGAACCCTATACGCCGCCAGGGACTCGGAGTGTAGCGCAGCCTGGTAGCGCATCTGGTTTGGGACCAGAGGGTCGGGAGTTCGAATCTCTCCACTCCGACCATCCTAACTTATTGTTTCTTCTTGGACTTTCTCACCTGACGCCGCGATGTCTTCTGAAAACCAGAGGGTCGTGTGTTTAGTTCTGTGTAGAATGTGTGCAGCCAACTTCCACTATCTGGCTGATATCATTGATATTATTGATCGCTCGTTGAGCGTCTCAAAAAATCCCCTTTCCCAAAGTGAGCGAATTGTGCCCGCCGGCATATTTCAATCCTTGGTAGAAATAACATAAATTCAATACCCTATAGACTAAGCACCCGACCCATCTTGTGTCGCCGGGCGCGGTCCCACACTTATCCGACGTAGCCCGGACGCCCCCTGGATCGTGCTGTGACCCAGGAGAGCCGCCGGTCTTGCGGCGGTGGCAATCCTGCTACCCCGCAAACAAGACGCCCATACCGGCATCAAGGATATTAAATGACTGAAGAACTTTTATTCACCACCCAAGACCTCGACTCGTTGGTGGCCCTCATCAACGACTTTGCCTCAGAGCTTGATCTTCAATATGAAGATAGCGACCTTCACGCACTTGAGCCGAGCATAACTAACCTGGGAAACGTCGCGAGAGTTCTTGAGCAGAACGAATATCCTCTGCCAGACGCCTACGTTCATATTCTGGAGAGATATAGACAGGCTACCGCCAGCTTGGCCTAGGCTATCCTGCTGCCGCTCATCGCTCGCGTGATGAGCGGCAGCAAGCCCGTCAGGTGAGCAATCGTTGTTCGGCGGTAGCCATAGTCTGCTTGGCCAAAGACAAAGCTAACTGTGGCGGAATAACCATTTGATCAAAGCCCATCCCTAGCCTTTCCGATAGCACCATCAGCTCGCTCAAGGTGAATTCGTGGACACCCAGTTCCATCGTGCGGGCGACATAGCGGTTCACTCCGAGTTCCTCCGCGATCTCGGAATATGTACGCCCTTTCCGCAGTAGAGCGACCTTCAATCCAACCCCTCGGTGATAGGAAGAAATCACTGCCTTATCGGCATCCCTTTGCAGCCCGGTTCTTGAGATCGGAACACGTCGAATTAACTCATGCAGCCTCGCAAGTTTGATGATGGTTGCTCGGCTCCTTCCGTACATTTTTCCGACTTCGGCATACGACATGCCGGAATTTTGGAGATCCTGTAGAGCCGGCTCCTGCCAGCTTAGGTTGTGGACCATGCTATAACATCTCTCGTTTCTGTGCCCCGAAGTGTGTTGCCGAAGACGTCGGCACTCGGGAGCTATTGCCGCTAAATGCAGCGTCGAAACTGAGAAAATCTATTTGAAATCAGAGAGTTAAGTCACATCGTCTGGCTGATTTGGGACCAGAGGGTCGGGAGTTCGAATCTCTCCACTCCGACCATCCATTCACTCGAAATCATCGGCCGTGCTGCCGGCGCACCTGCGCCGGACAGCATCTGCGACGGGCGAAGCACCAAGCGACCAACGGGCAGCCCGGATTTCCGAGCGTGCCCGCCTGAAGCTTGCGAAGCGTCAGCCTTGGATGAACGCCAGGAGATCCGGATTGATGATCTCCGGGTGGGTGGTGCACATGCCGTGCGGAAGGCCCTCGTAGACCTTGAGCGTGCCGTGCCTCACGAGCTTGGCTGCAAGCAGAGCGGAGTCGGCAATCGGCACGATCTGGTCGTCATCGCCGTGCATGATCAGGACGGGCACGTCGATCTTCTTCAAGTCCTCCGTAAAGTCGGTTTCGGAAAAGGCCTCGATGCAGTCGTAGTGGGCCTTGGCTCCGCCCATCATGCCCTGGCGCCACCAATTGTCGACGGCCCCTTGCGAGACCTGGGAGTCCTCGCGATTGAAGCCATAGAACGGGCCGGCCGGCACATCCCTGTAGAACTGGGCGCGGTTGGCGACCAAAGCGGCACGGTAGCCGTCGAAGACCTCGATCGGCAGCCCGCCGGGGTTGTTGTCGGTCTTGAGCATGATCGGGGGCACCGCGCCGATCAACACCGCCTTGGCGACGCGTCCTTCGCCACCGTAGCGGGCCACGTAACGCGCCACCTCGCCGCCGCCGGTCGAATGGCCGATATGGACGGCGTTCTTGAGATCAAGATGAGCGGCCAGTGCCGCGACGTCGGCGGCATAGGTGTCCATCTCGTTGCCGGTCGAGGTCTGTGTCGAGCGGCCGTGCCCGCGCCGGTCATGCGAGATGACGCGATAGCCCTTGTCGAGGAAGAACAGCATCTGGTTGTCCCAGTCGTCGGCGCTCAGCGGCCAGCCGTGATGGAACACGATTGGCTGGCCTGTGCCCCAATCCTTGTAGAAAATCTCGGTGCCGTCCCTGGTGGTGAATGTGCTCATGGTCGTACTCCTTGTTAGCGGAATTGGTCGGGAAGGTTCGTTCCTTCTGTGGACAAGCTATTGCAACGGAGCCATTGTGAGAATTGGCAAAACAGACATTGAACGTGGCAAAACTGACAGGTGATTACGCTGTCTGACCGGGTTGAAATCGGGCTTGTGGTGTATCCCGGTGTTCAGGAAGCGGCAGTTCTCGGTCTGACCGACCTGTTCCAGCTAGCCAACCGGCTGGCTGCCGAACGGTCGCCGGACGCGCCGAGACTTCGCGTCAGCCATTGGCAGTGGCAGGACGCGAGCCAAACCGTCATCCGCAGCTTCGACAGCGAACCCGGCCCCGGCCATGGACCTGCCATGGTCATCTTGCCTCCGACCCTGGGTGATCCGATTCCACGCGAGGCGGCGGCGCCCTATGCCGACTGGCTCAGGGGCCGCCATGCTGCGGGCGCGACGCTCGGCTCGGTCTGCGCCGGCGCCTTCGTGCTTGCCGAGACTGGCCTGTTGTCTGGTCGTGCGGCGACCACGCACTGGGCCTATCGCGACGCGCTGGCGATGCGCTTCCCCGACATCGCACTGGATGCCGACAAGCTGGTCATCGACGACGGCGACATCATCACCGCCGGCGGCTATATGGCCTGGACCGACCTAGGCCTGAAACTCGTCGACCGGGTGCTTGGGCCGACCGCCATGATGGACACCGCCCGTTTCATGCTGGTCGACCCACCGGGACGTGAGCAACGCTTCTACAGCCCCTTTGCTCCCAGGCTGAACCATGGCGACGAGGCCATCCTCAAGGTGCAGCACTGGCTTCAGGCGAGAGGCGCGCGCGATGTGACGCTTGCCACCATGGCGGAGCATGCGGCCTTGGAGGAGCGGACTTTTTTGCGCCGCTTTCGCAACGCTACCGGCCTCAAGCCAACCGAATATTGCCAGCACCTGCGCGTCGGCAAGGCGCGTGAGATGCTGCAAGTGACGACCCGATCCATCGATCAGATCGCCTGGGACGTCGGCTATGACGATCCCGGCTCCTTCCGCAAAGTATTCGCCAGGATAACCGGCTTGGCACCGGGCGACTACCGCAGGCGCTTTGGCGCGGAACGAGCGGCGGTGGCGGGCGAACGGTTGTGACGAGTCTCGACCGAACCGACTGGGACGGCGCTTCGGGCACGGTACCGGCAGAAATCAGAATGTCGCCTTCGGCCTCGAGCGCCGCGATGCAGGCATCAGCCTTCCGGTTCGTCAAGAACGATTCGCCATCGGCCTCGAAGTGTCGACCACGGCCATTCGGGCTGGCCATCATCGCCGTAGAGGAAATCCTGGCTTCGGGCGGCGGATGGCCCAGCCTTCGCCCTCGCGGCGCCGGATGCCCGCATCGCCTCCAGCAATGCCCGGCGGTTTTTCCTGTCCGGCACTGCCTTGACCGGAACCAGGCGGACGGCCGCATGACCATGACGGGTCAGGATGGTTTCGTCACCTGCCTCGGCACGACGCACCAATTCTGTCAGCTGTCTCTTGGCGTCTGTAACGGATAGCTGCATCTGCCCTCCTCAATGGACCATCCTTGGCCACACTTGCGATGAAAATGGATCATTCAACGGTCCATCATAACGGCTGCCAAAGACAGCGCGGGACTGCGATTATCCGTGAGCGCGGTGCCAGTGCCGGATACGCGACTAGCGACCCCTCGTTGAAGGCAAGCTCGCCGGGAAGAGAACCCCAACCGCCTCATCTCCCGGCGAGCCTACACCTGATTTGATACGCAATCAGGACCGGGGTTAGCCGGCAAGCTTGCAGGTGCAAAGCAGATGCCAGTCAACGTTTCCCGAAATGGGACACCGGCCGAGGTCAATGTGTTGCGACCGAAGATCTATTCGCGGTCTATATCCTCGACCGCCTCCAAGGCGCGGCCGCCATGGAGCATGCGCAAGATGACGACAAAGTTGCCATCCACCCGAAAGGCTCGCGAAAGGCTACGTCGCCCGCCGTCGATAACCAACCGTACGCAGACCCGGGCTATGTCATCCCGGCGCGTGCCGCGCTCAGGGAATGTGGCAAAGCCCTCACAGTAGACAATCAGGCGGTCGACCCAAGCCCGTGCAGTTCTTTCTCCAGCCTCGGGCACCAGGTAGGCCAGCAGTTCGGCCACGTCCTTCTCGGCGGCCGCGCTGAACACTACCTGGTCGGTCATCGGCGGGAGGCTTTAGCCACGATGGCATCGACATCGGCGTGCAGGCGCTTCTTGGTCTCTTCCAGGTTCATCAGCTGCGATGGGTCTGCTTCAACAGCCTGCATCGTCGGCACGACTTCCTCACGCAACCACCGCTGTACAGCCGCATCACGCTGGGCGAGCGTGCGAAGGCCATCGCGAATGACCTCGCTTTCGCTGGCGTACTCGCCCGATGAAACCTTGTCTTTCACCATCTGCGCCATATCAAGTGGCAAGGTGATGGTCAGGGGTTGAGTGGTACGCATCAAACCGTCTTTCATGCCCTCTGGTGTGTATGATTAAATCATACACCGATCTACCAGAATTGAAAATATGATTGCCCGGAAAGGCTCATGTCACTTGATCGGCGATTTTTAAATCTCGAACTCGCCCTGCCCCTCATCCATGGCGCTGACGGTTTCGGCGGCGAGCGCCCGGGTAATCGGCGTCTTGCGCTCCAGGGCCGTGCGGTCGAGCCGATCGACCACCCGCATCGCGGTTGCCAGCGAGCGTTCGATGCGGCGCACCAAATATTGCACGACATGCGGCTCGACCTCGACCTGGCGGTCGGCGAACAGTTTGGTGATGACGCCGGCCAGCAAGTGATCGTCGGGCTCGTGGATCTCCACCGTCGCCGCCGCCTTCAGCCGCGAGGCGAGATCCGGGATTCTGACGCCCCAGGCGGACGGAAAGCGCCGCGCGGTCAAGAGCAAGGTCGAGCCGGCCCCACGTACCGCGTTGATCAGATGGAACAGCCCCTCTTCGTCGACCGGACCGGCATCGACATCGTCGATCAGGGCCGGCCGCGCGCCGAGGCTCGCCATACAGTCGCCGATCCGCCCGGCGTCGACCTTCACTGCGCCGGCGCGGGCGCGCCAGATGGAGGCCAGGTGGGTTTTTCCAGAGCCCGCCGGACCGGCGAGGACGACCACCGGCGACGGCCAGTCCGGCCAGCGATCGACCAGCGCCACCGCCTGGCTGTTGGTGCCGGAGACGACGAGCTCGTCGCGCGAGTAGCCGGTGCCGTGGCCGAGATCGAGCGGTAACTGGCGCGGCGGGTCGATCTTGTTGTGGTCCGGCATCTGGCTCAACTGCGCGGCCCACCGCTCCCGCGGCGACGCGCCGGCAGCGGCGGGACAGGTTCGGTATTGTGGCCCTTGTAAAGCGGCGACTCGAGATAGCGGGAAATGGCAAAGCGCACCAGAACGGCAACGGCGGCCGAGGCCGGCACGGCGATCAGCAAGCCGACGAAGCCGAACAGCGCGCCGAAGGCAAACAGCGAAAACATCAGCCATACCGGATGCAGGCCGACGCTTTTGCCGACCAGCCTCGGCTGCAGGATGTTGCCCTCGATAAACTGGCCGACGAAGAACACGCCGGCCACCGCCGCGACCATGGTCCAGTCCGGCCAGAACTGGACGAAGGCGACGCCGACGGCCAGCACCAGCCCGGTCAGCGAGCCGACATAGGGAATAAAAGAGATCAGCCCGGCAAACAGGCCGATGAGGATGGCGAAATTCAGGCCGGTCAGAGTAAGCCCGATGGCGTACATGGCGCCCAGTACCAGGCACAGCGTGCCCTGGCCGCGCACAAAGCCGGCGGTGGAGGTGTTGATGTCGTTGGCGATTGCCCTGACGGTCTGGACATAGTCGCGCGGCACCCAGCTGTCGACAATCGCCACCATCCGGTCCCAGTCGAGCAGCATGTAGAAGGCGACGACGGGCGTGACGACGAACAGGCTCACCACCGATACCAGCGCGACGCCGGAGCTCCAGATCGAGGTGAACACCGTGGTCAGGAGACCAAAGCCGGAGGTCAGCAGCGAATTCAACCCTTCGCGCAGGCCATTGGCGTCGACGCCGAATTTCTCTTCCAGCCATCTCGGATCGAAACTGGTGATCAGGGTCTGCAGGCGGGTCAGGTATTCCGGCAGCTTGCTGGCGAAATCGGCCATCTGCGAAGCCAGCACCGGAATGAGTATGACGAAGGCCAGTACCAGAACGACGATGAAGGCAAACAGGATGACAATCGTCGCCATCAGCCTGGACAGGCCGAGCCGCTGCAGCCGGTCTGCGACAGGGTCGAGGAAGTAGGCGAGCACCATTCCGGCGACGAACGGCAGCAGGATGCCGCTGAAGACATAGAGGAAGATCGCGAGGATGACGGCGCTGATCAGCCAGAAGCGGATTTGGCGGCGAAACACGCCAGACGCGGCAGCATCGGCGGCCGCAGCTTCGGCTGCCGCGTCAATGTCCTGGTCAGGTGCCCGGTTTGGAGCCTTCGCCATAGCCGCTCATATGCCTCAGCCAAGCCACGAGATAGGCCGCGGCCGAAGCCACGGTCAAGACCCCGGACAGCAATATGAGCATCGGCCTGAGCGGGTCGAGGTCGATGGCGAGGGCTAGCTCGCCCAGCACCACCGCCGCCAGCCCGATCTGGATGGCCGTGTTGGCTTTCGACACGAACAGCGGCTTCATCTCGACCGGGTGGGCCATGACGGTGGACAAAACGACGGCGCAGACGATCAGCGCATCGCGCGACACCATGGTGATGACCAGCCACAGCGGCAATTCACCGATGAAGCCCAGCACCACGAACACCGAGACCAGCAGCAATTTGTCGGCCATCGGATCGAGATAGGCGCCAAGCTGCGAAAACTGGTTGAAATGGCGGGCGATGAAGCCGTCGACACCGTCGGAAATGCCGGCGATCAGGAAGCCGGCGAAAGCCCAATCCCAGCGCCCCTGCAGCATGGCCAGCACCACGCCCGGCACCAGCACGAAACGCATGATCGTGATCATGTTGGGGATGGTCAAACGCATATCCCGTCGCTTCTGTTTTGATGATACATGATGGAGATGGGAGGCTACGGCAAGTGGCGACGCAGAAAGCTGCCAATCTCCCCCTTGTGGAGGAGAGATTGGCTGTCTTCAAGGCTTTCGCCAATCGCCAATGTTGGAGATTTGCCTGAAGCCTCTGTCCACTCTTTTGTGATGCCGAAAGTGCTTGAGCCAGCCGTTATCCTTGCGAGGCGCAGCCGTTCATGCGAAGAGCCCCGGAAAGCAGGAAAGAGTGATGAGCAAGCGCAAGAACGGGCTCACCTATGCCGAGGCGGGTGTCGACATCGATGCCGGCAACCTCATGGTCGAGAAGATCAAGCCGCTGGTGCGCGCGACGCGCCGGCCGGGCGCCGATGGCGAGATCGGCGGCTTCGGCGGCCTGTTCGACCTCAAGGCCGCCGGCTTCACCGACCCGGTGCTGGTCGCCGCCAATGACGGCGTCGGCACCAAGCTGAAGATCGCCATCGATGCGGGCAAGCACGATACGATCGGCATCGACCTCGTCGCCATGTGCGTCAACGACATCGTCGTTCAGGGCGCCGAGCCATTGTTCTTCCTTGACTATTTCGCCACCGGCAAGCTCGACCCCGATCAGGGTGCGGCGATCGTCGGCGGCATCGCCGAGGGCTGCCGGCAGGCCGGATGCGCGCTGATCGGCGGCGAGACCGCGGAAATGCCCGGCATGTATCACGGCAACGACTACGACCTCGCCGGTTTTGCCGTGGGCGCGGCCGAACGCGGCCAGCTGCTGCCGACCGACGACATCGTCGAGGGCGACGTGCTGTTGGGACTGGCCTCTTCGGGCGTGCATTCGAACGGCTTTTCGCTGGTCCGCCGCATCGTCGCGACAAGCGGCCTGGCGTGGACCGATCCGGCGCCCTTCAACGATGAAGCCACGCTGGCCGAGGCACTGCTCGAGCCGACACGCATCTACGTCAAGTCGATCCTCAAGGCGATCCGTAACACGCATGGCATCAAGGCGCTGGCCCATATCACCGGCGGCGGTTTCCCGGAAAACATCCCGCGCGTCCTGCCGAAGGATTTTTCGGCCGAGCTCGACCTCGACGCCATCGAGGTGCCGGCGGTGTTCTCATGGCTGGCGAAGACCGGCGGCGTGGCGCCCGAAGAGATGATGCGCACCTTCAATTGCGGCGTCGGCATGATCCTCGCCGTCGCCTCCGGCCAGGCGGCACAGGTCGCGGCCGTGCTGCAGGAGGCCGGCGAGAGCGTGACGCCGATCGGCCGCATCGTGCCGCGCCGCGACGTCGGCGTGATCTATCGGGGCTCGATCGGCCTATGAGCATGCGCAGACGCACCGTGGTGCTGATTTCGGGACGCGGCTCCAACATGACGGCGCTGATCGCCGCGGCCAGCAACCCGGACTATCCGGCTGAGATCGTCGGCGTCATTTCCGACCGGGCCAATGCCGCCGGTCTCGGCATCGCGGCGGCGCGCGGCATCGCCACCAAGGTGATTTCGCGGGCCGACTATAGCAGCAAGGAAGCGCATGACGGGGCGATCGACGCCGCACTTGTCTCGTTCGGCGCCGAGATCGTGGCGCTGGCCGGCTACATGCGCATTCTCGGCGCGCGCTTCGTCGAGAAATGGCTGGGCCGGATGATCAACATCCACCCTGCCCTGCTGCCCGCCTTCAAGGGGCTGGATACGCATGCGCGCGCCTTGCGCGCGGGCATCCGCATCCATGGCTGCACGGTGCATTTCGTCACGCTGGATATGGATGACGGCCCGATCATCGCCCAGGCCGCCGTGCCGGTCATGGTCGGCGACAATGAGGATACGCTCGCCGCCCGCGTGCTGAAGGCCGAGCACCGGCTTTATCCGCTGGCGCTCGGGCTGGTCGCCGAAGGCAAGGCGCGGATGGAAGGCGGCCGCACCGTGCTTGCCCACTTCGCCGACGATGCCGACAACAGCACCTCCGTGGTGATGGCCCCCGATCCGCTGCGCGAGGAGACCGACCTCGAGCATCTGGCGCGCATAACGCCCTAAGCAGGAGAAGGCTGGCATGGCGACAACGAAGCAACTCCTTCTTCTGCGTCATGCCAAGTCGAGTTGGGACGATCCTGACCTTATTGACTTCGACCGGCCGCTTTCCGGACGCGGGCTGAAGGCCGCCCCGCTGGTCGGGCGCGAACTGGCCAGGCAGGGCTGGCTGCCGGACCTGGCGCTGGTGTCGCCGGCGCTGCGCACCCGCGACACATGGCGGTTGGTCTCGGCGGAACTGCCGGCGAAAACGCCGGCCAAATTTGTCCAGGCGCTCTACGAGGCCAGTGCGGCAGACGTTCTCGCCAAGATACGACAGGCAAATACGGAAACAAGCAGCCTTTTGGTGCTCGGCCATAATCCCGGCCTGGAGGAATTCGCGCGCCGGCTTGCCGGCGCCAGATCGGATGCCGCGGCACTCAAAAAGCTTGAAGAAAAATTCCCGACAGCGGCTCTTGCCCGCTTCGTTTTCGACGGCGACTGGGCACGGCTTGCCCTCGGCGATGCGCGGCTGACGCACTGCGTTTGGCCAAAGGATCTGCGCTAAACGAGAGCTGTGACTTGATAAGCAAGAACGGCGGGCCAAGGCCCGCCGTTCTTTGCGTTCCGAAGCTTTAGGGCTTAGCGGCGGCCCCAGTTGCCCCGGCCCGATTGAGGCGCGGCGGACTGACCCGTGCCTGACTCGAACGTCGCACTGGTGTTGACAGCGTTGTGCTCGGTCGGGAGCTTGCGGATCGAGCCCGTGAACGTGCTGTCGACATTTCCAACAGCCGCATGGCCAACAGGCGCGGCCGGCTGGTTGACGCCGTCCGAACCATAGTGGTCGCTGCCGGCCAAGGCGCTGCCTGTGGCAATGAGGATGGCGGCAGCGGGTGCGCAGATGAAATCGCAGATCTACCGGTTTTGCGCTGCCGCCCTAGACGTGCACGTCGCCAAAAGAGAGCTCGCCGTCGTCGCTAGAGGTCAGGAACGCCGTGACCAGCAGGCCGGCATAGAAGGCGGCAACCAGCACGACGATGACCAAGCCGGGAATGGGCCCCAGAGCAGCGCCGGCAACCGCCTCGCGCACCGAACTGACGAAGTCGATGCGGACACCTTCGCTTAGAAGACTGGGGGTCGACAGTTTCAGGATCCAGGCCAACAGCAGGATCAGCAGCATGTGGATGTAGTTTCGACGCAGACGGCGCACCAACGCCGCTCGCTGCGAAATGAGGAATTTTGGAGTGCGCAGACTTTCGCCGACGACCAACAGCCAATCGGACGCGAAGTCCGGCTGCGGCGAGAATATCTGCGCGAAATAGTGCCGTTCGAACTGGCGCACACGAGCCCGGTAAACATCGAAGAAGCGATAACGCCGCGCTTCTATCCACAGCAGCAACAGGACAAGCAGCATGGCAAAAAGCAGCACGCCGTGATGCGCGCTGGCCGTCGACAGCGAGACGGACAACATCGCCGCGACGACCGTTATCGCCCAATTGCTCGTCCGGTCCAGGCGGTCGCGCCACCCCGTCATGCGCAGAATCTCGGCGCGATGAAAATGCGCCATCGTGGTCACGAGTTCGCCGGGCGAAAGCGTTCTTCCAACGGGGGCCGGCGCTGCCAACGCTTCTGCCATCACCATGTCTCCACCGCCACGCAAAAACGGCTGGTTGGGTATATCGTTCCGACGCTTCACTTTGCCGGGCGCAGCCACACCTTGTTGTCGTGGAACGCCGCACCGCCATAGGGCGCCGGCGCGTCGGCGCCGGTCAGGACGTTGATGCCCTCGCCGCGCTCGTGCGCGCTATTGGGCCAGATGCCTTCGGCCACCACGACGCCGCGCTTGATGCCGTCGAACAATCTTGCATGCAGCACGACTTCGCCGCGCGCATTGCCGATCTCGACGCGGTCGCCATTGGCCAGCCCAAAGACTGCCGCATCGTCTGGATGCAAAAGCACTTCCGGCCGGCCCTCCTTGGCCTTCGACACCGGCGTCTCGGAAAAAGTCGAGTTGAGGAAATTGCGCGCCGGCGAGGTGGCCAGCCGGAACGGATGCGCCGCATCCGCCACCTCGATCAGATCGACGTGGTCGGGAAATTGAGGCAGGCTTGCCACCGGCCCGAACAGGCCCATGCTTTTTGGCGGCCGGTTGGGCGCCGCCTGCCCGGTCCAGTCGGCGCGAAAGCGGAATTTTCCGTCCGCGTGGCCGAAGCCATCGATAAAATGCGCCGCCGCGAAATCCGGCTGCAAATCGAGCCACTTTTGTTCCCTGAGGCTCGAAAAACTGCCGAGCCCGCGCTTGCCCAAAATGATGTCGATATGCTGCTGCTCGGTCATGCCGAAGCCAGGCCTGTCGCCAACACCGAGCCTTTTGCCGAGTTCCTCGATCACAAAATGGTTGGTGCGCGGCCCTTCCGGCGGGTCGATCAGCTTCGGACCGAGCGTGATGTGCTGGTTGCCGCCGCCCTTGTAGACATCGTCATGCTCTAAAAACATCGTCGCCGGCAGCACGACATCTCCGAGTTTTGCGGTGTCGGTCATGAACTGCTCGTGCACGCAGGAAAACAGGTCGTCGCGCAAAAAGCCCTGCTTCACCAGCCGCTGCTCAGGCGCAACGTTGACCGGATTAGTGTTCTGGATCAGCAGCGCCGTCACCGGCGGGCCGCCATAGAGCGCATCCTCAGCGCCGGTCAGCACCGGGCCGATGCGCGAATGGTCGAGATGGCGGATCGCCGGGTCGCGCATCCGCGTGCCTTCCAGCAGTTCCTGGTTCAGCTTGAAGATGCCCGAATTGGAATGGAAGGCGCCGCCGCCCTCATATTGCCAGCAGCCGGTGACCGCGGCGATCGAGGCGGCGGCATGCATGTTGACCGAGCCGTTGCGCTGCCGCGAAAAACCGTAGCCGAGGCGGAAATAGGTTTTCTTGGTCCTGCCGACGAGACGGGCGAAAGCCTCGATCTCATCGACGGAAAGCCCGGTGATATCAGCCGCCCATTGCGGCGTTCTCGTCTGAAGATGCGCTTCCAGGCCGTGCGGATCGTCGGTGTATTTTTCCAGATAGGCGCGGTCGGCCATGCCGTCACGGAACAGCAAATGCATCACCGCGCAGGCCAGCGCGCCGTCGGTGCCGGGCTTCAGCACCAGGCCGAGATCGGCCTGCTTCATCGTCGCGTTCTCGTACACATCGATGACGACGATTTTTGCGCCGCGTTCCTTGCGCGCCTTGATCGCGTGGGTCATGACGTTGACCTGGGTGACCACGGCATTGGTGCCCCAGACCACCACGCAGTCGGACTTGGCCATCTCGCGCGGGTCGGGACCGCGCAACGCGCCGGCCCCCATCATCCAGCCGGTCCAGGCCAGATTGGTGCAGATCGAACCGAAGAAGCCGGAGTACCTTTTCGCATGGCGCAACCGCTCGATGCCGTCGCGCTGCACCAGCCCCATGGTGCCGGCATAGTAATAGGGCCAGACTGTCTCCGAGCCGTATTTTGCCTCGGCCGCGATGAATTTTTCGGCGACAAGGTCGAGTGCGGCCTCCCAGCTCGCTTCCTTCCAGGCGCTCTCACCCTTGGCGCCCGCCCGGATCAGCGGCTTCAGCAAGCGGTCGGGATGATGGACGCGGTCGGCATAACGGGCGACCTTGGCGCAGATGACGCCAGCCGTGTAGCTGTTGGCCTTGGCGCCATGAACGCGGCCGATGCGCTTGCTGTCGAGCAGTTCGACCTCGAGCGCGCAGGTCGACGGACAATCATGCGGACAGGCCGAATGGCCGATCCTGAGCTGGGCGTGCTGATTCATGGGGGCAATCTAACTGCTTCTGACGACCAGGTGTAGGGCCAGATGATTAGGCAATCTCCCCCTCGTGGGGGAGATTACGCTTCCCTTACTCCGCCGTGCCTTCCTCATACTCCGCCGACATCGACAGCCATTTTTCCTCATGGGCGGCGAGCGTCTGGGCCAACTGCGAGCGCTCCTTGGCCAGCCGTGTCGCCGTCGACGGGTCCTTTTCATAGACCGCCGGATTGGCGAGTTCGTCCTCGATCAAGTCGATGCGCTTGCGGATGCGGTCCATCAGCGCTTCGGTGGCGCGGATCTCCTTGGCCAGCGGCTCGAAGGCGGCGCGGCGCGCCGCCGCGTCGCGGCGGCGGTCGGCCTTCGAGGCTTTTTCGGCCTCGCGCTTGCCGCGGCGGTCGCCCGCCACGCCGGTGACCAGCGTCTTGTAATCATCGAGGTCGCCGTCAAAAGGATTGACCGTCCCGTCCTTGACCAGCCACAGCCGGTCGGCCGTTGCCTCGAGCAGATGGCGGTCGTGCGAGATCAGGATGACGGCGCCGGGAAACTCGTTCAGCGCATGGATCAGCGATTCACGGCTGTCGATATCAAGATGGTTGGTCGGTTCGTCGAGGATGAACAGGTTTGGCCCCTCGAACGCCGACAGGCCCATCAAGAGCCGCGCCTTCTCACCGCCCGACAGGTCCTTGGCGGCGGTGTTCATCTTTTCGGTAGTCAGTCCGAACTGGGCGACTCGGCCGCGCACTTTCGATTCCGGTGCTTCCGGCATCAGCCGGCGGACATGCTCATAGGCGTTTTCACTCGGCCTGAGATCGTCAAGCTGATGCTGGGCGAAGATCGCCACCTTCAGGCTGGGTGCTACCGTCATGGTCCCGCTCTCCTGCCTCAGGCGGCCGGACAGCAATTTGGCGAAGGTCGACTTGCCGTTGCCGTTGGCGCCGAGCAGCGCGATACGGTCGTCGGCATCGATGCGGAGCGTCATCTTCTTCAGGATCGGCTCACCCTCCACATAGCCGACATTGACGTTGCTGAGCGCAATGATCGGCGAGGCCACCGTTTTCACCGGCTCGGGAAAGGAAAACGGCCGCACGTTGTCGTTCACGATCGCGGCGATCGGCTTCATCTTCTCCAGCGCCTTGATGCGCGACTGGGCCTGTCTCGCCTTGGAAGCCTTGGCGCGGAAGCGCTCGACGAAGGATTCCATGTGCTTGCGCGCGGCTTCCTGCTTGACCCTGCCCTTCTCCTGCAATTCGCGCTGCTCGGTGAATTGGCGCTCGAACTGGTCGTAGCCGCCACGCCAGAAGGTCAGTTTCTTCTGGTCGAGATGGACGATCGAGTTGACGGCGCGGTTGAGCAGGTCGCGGTCATGCGAGATCAGAAGCACCGTGTGCGGGTATTTCGACACGTAGTTTTCCAGCCACAGCGTGCCTTCGAGGTCGAGATAGTTGGTCGGCTCGTCGAGCAGCAAAAGATCGGGCTCGGCAAACAGCACCGCGGCGAGTGCGACGCGCATGCGCCAGCCGCCGGAGAACGACGAGACCGGCCGCCGCTGGGCGGCGTCGTCGAAGCCGAGGCCGGCGAGGATGGTGGCGGCACGCGACTCGGCCGAATGGGCGTCGATATCGGCCAGCCGCATGTGGATGTCGGCGATGCGGTGCGGATCGGTCGCCGTCTTTTCCTCATCGAGCAATGCGGAGCGTTCGAGATCGGCCTTGAGCACAATCTCGATCAGCGGGTCCTCGGTGCCGGGAGCCTCCTGCGCCACCTGGCCGATGCGCGTGTTCTTCGGCAGGCTGATCGAGCCGGTCTCGGATGCGAGGTCGCCGGTGATCGCCTTGAACAAAGTGGTCTTGCCGGTGCCGTTGCGGCCGACAAGCCCTGCCTTGCTGCCGGCCGGCAAGGTCAGCGAGGCATGGTCAAGAAGCAGGCGTCCGGCCATGCGGAGCGAAAGGTCGTTAATGATCAGCATGGCCGCGCTTTTGCACGGGACGTCAGCGCTTCGCAAGACCTCGAGCGCCGGTTGGCCGAATAACGCATGAAAATGGCCGGGCTGGCAGCCAGTTGCTTTTGTGCCGCGGGAGGGAAGAAGACTTAATCCGATCGCGGCTTCGCCGGATCAGATGGCCGGCTCTGGGCAACCGCTGTGATGGCGTGGCGCCTGGCGAGCATCGGCTTCTCGCAGCCGAAATTGCGCATTTGTCAGTTAATTGCCGGTGCAAGGCGGTCGTCTTCGGCTATCGCGTCATGACGCAAAGGCAAGACTCAGCTATGTCTAGGTGTGCGGCGGACCTGATACCCGCCTGGCGCCATCGCTCCCCTCCCAAGCGGCGCCGGCCAACTTTCCTGCAGGCTTCCATCACTGCGCCGGCGGCATGCCGGGTTGATCATCGCCTGGCGTCGAGTTGGGCGCAGGGTCGACCTGCGGGTTTTGATCGGCGCCGGGAGCCTTTGTCGGTGGAATGTTGTTGTCGCAGGCCGCGACAGCCAGCGCTGCGGCCAAAACGAGCCAGGCCGGGGCCGGCAAAATTGAGAGCTTGTTCATCGCAACCTCCTGTCACCGGGCAAACGAGACGGTGCGGATTTGGTTGCACGCTCGGGCAGAGCTTGGGCATTTGGAAAGCGGGGAACAAAACGCGGGCTCTTCGGTTGGTCCACACCAATGGAGAAAATCATGATCCGTCTGCTCATAGCCGGGGCCGCCGTCTATGTGGCCTACCGCATAGTCAGGGAATTCGTCGACGAGGTACCCGACGACTTCGATCCGCTATTGCTGCCGCCTCCCGATGACGACAAGTCGCTGCCGCGGCAGTCAGCGGCGATGGGCGTGGAGCCGCAGCGCTAGCTTCGGTTCATCGGTGGGGCGCCAGTAGGATCGGACGCATCGGTCGCGCGTACGAAAGCGTTGCGAACAAAGCAGAAACGATGCTTGATGGGCAATGAACCTCGCTCCCCGTGATTCGACATTCCGGCCTGCCTATCTCGCGAAGCTGAATGCCGAGCAGTGCGTCGCCGTCGAGCATGGCGACGGCAAGGTCGCCGGGCCTCTGCTGGTGATCGCCGGGGCCGGCTCCGGCAAGACCAGCACGCTGGCGCATCGCGTCGCGCATCTGATCGTCAGGGGCGCTGACCCCCGGCGCATCCTTTTGATGACCTTTTCGCGTCGCGCCGCATCGGAAATGGCCAAGCGGGTCGAGCGCATCGCCGGCGAGGTGCTTGGCCGGGACGCTTCCGTCATCACCGATGCGCTGAGCTGGGCCGGCACGTTTCACGGCATCGGCGCAAGGCTGCTGCGCGACTACGCGCTGGAGATCGGCCTCGATCCGGCCTTCACCATCCACGACCGCGAGGATTCGGCCGACCTGATGAACTTCGCCCGGCACGAACTCGGCTTCTCGAAAACGGAAGGCCGTTTTCCGACCAAGGGAACCTGCCTGGCGATCTATTCGCGTGCCGTCAACGCGCAGGCGCCGCTCGGCGAAGTTCTCGGTTCGGTGTTTCCCTGGTGCGCGGGGTGGGCAGAACAGCTTAAGGTGCTGTTCGCCCGATATGTCGAGGCCAAGCAGGCGCAGAACGTGCTCGATTACGACGACCTGCTGCTCTACTGGGCGCAGATGGCCGGCGAGCCGGAGATATCGGCGCATCTGGGTGGGCGTTTCGACCATGTGCTGGTCGACGAATACCAGGACACCAACCGGCTGCAGGCCTCGATCCTCGCGGCGCTCAAGCCGGACGGATCCGGGCTGACGGTGGTCGGCGACGATGCGCAGTCGATCTATTCGTTTCGCGCCGCGGAAGTGCGCAACATCCTCGACTTTCCAAAACAGTTCGCGCGGCCGGCCGAGATCGTCATGCTGGAGCGCAACTACCGCTCGACCGAGACCATCCTGGCCGCCGCCAATGCGGTGATCGGCGAGGCCTCGGAGCGCTTTACCAAGAACCTCTGGTCGGAGCGCAAATCGACCGAAAAGCCGAAGCTGGTCAGCGTCCGCGACGAGGCCGAGCAGGCGAGTTACGTCTGCCAGGCGATCCTGACCGAGCGCGAGGCCGGCACGGCGCTGAAGGCGCAGGCCGTGCTGTTTCGCGCCTCGCACCACAGCGGGCCGCTGGAGATCGAGCTGACGCGACGCAACATCCCGTTCGTCAAGTTCGGCGGGCTGAAGTTCCTCGACGCCGCCCATGTCAAGGACGTGCTGGCGGTGCTGCGCTTCGCCGAGAACCCGCGCGACCGCGTCGCCGGTTTTCGCGTGCTGCAGCTTTTGCCCGGCATCGGCCCTTCGGCGGCTTCGCAGATCGTCGACACCATGGCGACGTCGCTCGACGAAGCGATGGGGCTGGCGCGCTACCGCCCGCCGCAACGCGCCGCTGACGACTGGCCGGGTTTCGTCGCGCTGTTCTCGCAGCTTCGCACTGGGTCGGGAAAATGGCCGGCTGACCTCGAACAGGTCAGGCTCTGGTATGAGCCGCATCTCGACCGCATCCATGAGGATGCAACGACGCGCCGGGCCGATATTCTGCAGCTCGAACAGATCGCCTCGGGCTACGCCTCGCGCGAGCGTTTCCTCACCGAGCTGACACTCGATCCGCCGGATGCGACCAGCGACGAGGCCGGGCCGCCGCATCGCGACGAGGACTATCTGATCCTGTCGACCATCCATTCGGCCAAGGGCCAGGAATGGAAGAACGTCTTCGTGCTCAACACCGTCGACGGCTGCATCCCGATCGATCTCGCCGTCGGCTCGAAGGAGGATATCGACGAGGAGCGCCGCCTGCTCTACGTGGCGATGACGCGGGCCAAGGACGGCCTGCACCTGGTCATGCCGCAACGCTTTTTCGTCCACGGCCAGGCGGCGCGCGGCGATCGCCATGTTTACGCCTCGCGCACCCGCTTCATCCCGGCCTCGATCCTCGGCGCCTTCGAACAAACATCATGGGCGAGCGTCCAGGCCAAGGACGATCCGCGCCGTCAGCCGCAAGTGCGCGTCGACCTTGGCGCCCGCATGCGCGACATGTGGAAATAGGCTTCGGCACGGCGCTCATGCCACGGGACCTGGTGGCGAAAACCAAATTTCGGCAACATGGAACCTGATGCCGCAATTCGCGTTTCTGGGCGTCCGACCCCCGGTCGGAGAGCGGCGTCCGCCCGTCACCTCCGCCCAATTCGAGAGGCCAGAATGCACGACACGACATTTTTCACCCCGGTCGCCGTAACCGTCGGCGCCGGCCATAAGCGCATGATCGCTTCGCTTTTCGACATGCATGAGTTCCTGACCGAGTTCCCGCCATCGCGGCGACGCCTGAGCTATGGCGCGGCGGTGAAGGCCTGCGAGGCGGCACGCGCCGGCGAGATCTCGCCCGAAGCGGCGCGCGATGCCTTGATCACCTTCGCAGCGGCGGCAGGCATTCTCTGGCCTTCAGCCCAGCCGGCAGTCTCGGTCAAGCCGATCGCCCGCGGCCAGGGCGGATACGCCGCCTGACTGGCCAGGCGTCTTTTGCGACTGTGGCCCGCCGAAGATGCTGTTCGTCTTCGACGGGTTTGCGACCACAAGTATCAGGCCCTCAATGGACCGTCATCAGGTCGCCGTTCGGCAAACCGCTCAATGCCGCCGCTTCAAAGCTGACCTGGTCGCGGCCGTTCGATTTAGCCCTGTATAGGTGTTTATCTGCCACAACGAACATCTCGGCATAAGTGGTCGGTCCGCTGAAGGCGACGCCGCCGATGCTTACCGAGAGGGGACAGGGTTGCCCGCCCGGGGAAAAATCCGCCTCGCGGATACGGCGCCGTATCCCCTCCGCGACCAGCCAGGAATGCGACGGGTCGGCGCCGGGAAGGAAGACTGCGAATTCCTCGCCGCCAATTCGCCCGACGATATCGGCGCCGCGCAGCTGGTCTTGAATGGTCTTGGCGATCAGCTTGAGGGCCTGATCGCCACAGTCGTGGCCGAGGCGATCGTTGACGGACTTGAAATGGTCGGCGTCGACGATCAGCAAAGCCCCGGAGCTGACGACAGAATGGCTGCGAGCTTGCTCGAGATAGGCTTCGACAAGCATTGAGAACGCGCCGCGGTTGAACACCGCTGTCAGACTGTCGGTCGCAGCGACAATTGTCAGCTCCTTTTGCGCGATTGCCAGCTGACGCATTTTCCACATCAGGAAAGACAGGAACGAACCGGCCAGCACCAGCGGCAGCAGCAGATCGGTGAGTTTCGCCCGCCACAGCGCTTCAGGCGAAAGATAGGGGAAATTGAAGGAATCGACGAAGAAGGCGGCCGCGATGCAAACTGCGGTCCCGGCGACGGTGACCGCCACCACCCTGCCCCAACTCGTGGGGGAAAAATCGATCCGCATGCATTGCTCCCGCTATGGCAAGCTATTTTGAAGCGGGATCACAAATGAAGTCCTAAGACTTTGCCTTCAATTCGATTATGATCGCCACAGATGATCCCAAATCACCCGTAGGCGCGGCCCTCTTCGCTGCGCTGGAACAGCGTCAGGTCGAGCGGCACCGAAGGCCGGCCGAGAATGGTCAGGATCGCGTGCGCCTGGCCGCGGTGATGGGTCTGGTGGTTGAAGAAATGATCAAGCGCCGGCGCCAATCGCTGCGAGACGGTGCGCATGTCGGAGACGGTCATGTAGGAGAAGCGGCCGGACAAAGCCTTGTCGCTTAACGCCCCAACCCAGTCGATGATCCTTCTGTCTTCGGCCTCGCGCGCCAGCCGCAAGCCCGGCAGGGCGCGGTGCAGGATCGTGTCGAGCCCGGCCGGCGCGTCGCCCTCGCCGGTAAAGCGCCTCATCCAGATGCGATCGGCAGTCAGAACATGATTGAGGGTGCCCATCATCGAGCCGAAAAAAACCCCGACGTTGCGGTGAAATTCTTCCTCGTCGAGATCGGCCGCGGCATCGTAGATGCGGCTATTGGCCCATTGATTGTAGGCCGCAAACATCATGAAGTGCTGTTTCATCGTTTTCTCCGGCCCGCAAGACCCCGTTTCGGGTGCTTACCGCAAGGCCCGAACGTCGCTCTAGTAGACCGCAAGGAAGCTGCCGCCAATGACCATTCTGCTCTATGTCCTCGTCGGACGCGATGGCGCCCGTCCGTTCAGCCCGCATTGCTGGAAGGCGACGATGGCGCTTGCCCACAAGGGCCTCGATATCTCAACCGTGCCGACACGCTTTCTCGAAGTGCCCACCGTTGAAGGCGGCGTTTCAAAACTCTTTCCGGTCATCCGCGACGGCGAGAAGGTGGTCGCCGATTCTTTCGCCATCGCGCTCTATCTCGACGAGGCCTATCCAGAGCGACCGACATTGTTTTGCGGCGACGGCGGCAAGGCGATGGCGCGCTTCGTCGAACGCTGGTCGCAACTGACCATCCACCCCTTTGTCGCCACTGCGGCGATCATGGACCTGCACGCCATGCAGGACCAGGCGAACGCCGCCTATTTTCGCCAAAACCGCGAGCAGCGCTTCGGCAAGAGACTGGAAGAGGTGGTGGCGGCGCGGGACGTCGGCCTTGGTGCCTTCCGTGCCTCGCTGGAATTATTGCGCTCGATGCTTGCCTATCAGCCGTTCATCGGCGGCCAATCTCCGCTGTTTGCCGACTACATCGTCTTCGGCGCGCTGCAATGGGCGCGCATCGCCTCACCCTACCGGTTGCTCGACGATAGTGATGTGGTGGCGCAGTGGTTCGAGCGCTGCCTTGACCTGCATGATGGGCTCGGCCGCAAGGTGCCGGCGGCGGCCGCCGCCGCATAGGGGAGTAAGGCAGTAGGGAGTAACGCAGTAGCGGCGGCGCGCATTCCTACTCCCCTACTCCCCTACT
>NZ_CAKXZS010000032.1:3149-36746 GCF_935822925.1 Mesorhizobium ventifaucium | reverse complement strand
AATCGACGTTCTTCACAGCCGACTTGCCATTCTGCTAGGCCGCCAAGTTCATTGAGCAGCCCCCAACGATCAATCGCTGTTCGCCCGCGCGTGTCATCGATCTTGGCGGCCAATGCCCTCATGCGCTCAGCTAATACATTTGTCTCAACGATTAACAGATTTTCCGATGGGCTGGCTTCCAACTTGCAGGTTCCCGGAGGACCGACAATCAGCAAGCCGTCCCACACGATACCTCGTGTTTGTTATATTCTGCCGGATCATTCTTTTCAGTTTTCAGCTCGAAGGCTACACCATACGCTGTCTGTTCATCAATCCAGATGGCGTCCGGCCCAAACCCATATTCGTTGTCGGGCCGAGACGCCGCAAAGCCCAATAGCTCCCCGAAACGTCTGACAGACTCCTCCTTCGAGTTCGATGAAGCTTCAGCCGACGATAAGGTCTTTGCTTGTATCCGCAGTTTCGCGATTAGGTCCCCTAGGGCTTGAGGCCCGTGGAGATTTTCCGCCAGAAGTGTTTTCTGTAAGATGGTTTTCTTCCCATCTGCCTCCGACTTTACGTCGAACTCGCTTTTGAATGGGACATTTAGCCAAGGCGAAAGACGTGACCTCGCCTTTTTATAGTGCGCGATTGATGTGTCACTATCACCCTCCGCCTCGTAGGTGGCACCAAGCCAGACCGAGTACCACCCTGCCAACTTTGCATCTGCAAGCGCAGTGTCGTCTAATACGTCCAGCAAAGTCTTGCGCGCACCTTCTATGTCGCCCTGCCAAAGTCTTGTCATGAATGCGCATTCTGCGACAGCGGATTTCGCGAGTTGTGCCTCTCGCTCCTTCACCTTTTCTATTGCCTCAGTTGAAATCTCCAACCCGTCTACGGTTTCGCGATAGAATTTCAACCAACCCGCATCGCGGCCGATCACCTGACTAATTAAACCAGCTATACCTGCCGCATCCGCCTTATACCCTCCTGCACCGTCTGGCTCAGGATTACTTGCTTCCGGACCAAAGGCGGTAGCAACGCTAGGTTTCGCTCCGTTTTCAGCCATACATTGATATCGCCACCATGGACGACGAACGCGCTGTAATCACTGCGCCCACGATTTATGCGGCCAAGCAATTGGGTGATCCGGCCCGCCATTTTCGTAGAAAATAGATTGATGAGTGACAGGTTCTGAAAAAGGTAGTGATCCATTAGGCTCGCGCCTGATGGGGCCCCGTCAATCACCATTACCCGGCAAGTATCCTGCGGAAGGTCAATGCCGTCTATCCTCGATACGAGGATAAATGCTCCCGCCGTTGCAGCGCGAAACCTTTGGAGTTCTTCCGAAAAGTCTGCCCGCTTAGGTGGAGTTCCGATCTCTTTCCAAGGCCGCGCCTTGGGATACGACGGTACAGAAACCAACAATTTGTGGTTCTTCAAAATCTCCTGAGCCAGCGCAGTCTTTTCGACCTTATCACCGAAACGACTGGCTAAGAGAATCAGTCGCTCACCATTGCCCGCGTCATTGTCTGGCACAATTGGCTTCGGTACACGCCTGCCGAACCCTCGAACAAAATCTGTCTCGAACTCCATGGTCGCCGAAAGGTAGACCCTTCGAACACCCTTACCCAGGAATGGGTATACTCCGGTTGGAATAAATGGCGGAGAAATCTCAATTGCCGATCCGGATACGAAAACAGCGCAACGGCCAATATTCTCCCAAAGCCGCAGCGACGGGAAAAACAACTCGGTCTGCCGCCAATCTTTCACACGCTTAATGGCCTCGATGATTTGCCCTTGGCATCGAAACGCCGTCACGGGAGGGCACATGGTTACAGTTTGAGCGCCCAGTTGCTCTAGAATGACATTCAAGTGCTGAGCTTTTCCCAGTTTGTCGAACTCCGGCCGGACAATTTCAACCAGGTCATTAAATAACTGAGGAAAACGCTCTTTATCGATTGAAAGCGTAAACGCATCGCGGATCATGCGCTCGGCGACATGCGCGTCGTCAAATATTACTCCAGCGGGTGCTTTATCCTTGCTGAACGCTGTCTGAGTTGTAAACAGAGCCTGATACGTCGTAATACAAAAAGCTCGTCCAGTCTGAAACAAGTCATTGGAAAAGTCACCGGCTATACGCTTTGTATATTGAAGTCCTAGGCGCTCACATTCCCTTGATGTCTGTTCGACAAGGTCAATTGTGCTGCATACAAAGACAATCGGTCCAATATTCTCATTTACGAGGCTTTGCGCGATCAACACTCCGACGATGGATTTTCCCGCTCCCGTGTTGAGCAGAATGACGTTGTCATCAATGGTTCGATTGCCATGCCAAGATCTCAGAGCCTCCGCCTGTCCCTTCCAAAGATCGTTGGGGACATTTTTGAGGTTCGGAGTCTTTGCAAAAATCTCGAACGGATCGGTCGGCGCGCTAGTGCCCTTTGGTCGAGAAAGGTTGTCAAAATTCAATGCCATCGTGCGCCTCCCGCATGCGCTTGAATGATAGTGAGCAAAAATGATTCCCGGAAGCCTCGGCGTTCTAGATCAGCTACGGCTACTTTGCGGTTGCGAATTTACGCTGTGCCTCCCTCGCTCAAGAGCCGACGCCTGCGATACAAGATTTGGCGCTACCCCAAACCGCCGTGCCGCGGAGGAAACCGTCTCCCCTGGGGCACAGCTCTGTTCGATGATCTGCAGTTTGCGTTCATTGTCCGGCGTCGACGCGGCCGTTTGGGCAATCCGCCAGGCCGGTGCGCGGGGGGGCATAACCCAGGCCGGACTCATCGCTTCCCGCTCGGCGCGCACACTCATTCGGCGGGTCCCATTGCTCGATCGGAATTAGCAGTGAATTCGGCAAACCAGCAGGTCGAGAAGGGAGACGAGTAGGCTGGCGATGCCAGTAGACAGGCATGACCTTCGCGCATTTCAGATGCGAGAAAGTCCTTGACTATTGGTACTCTCTGACGGACTGTCACGCATCTGAAATGCGAGAAAGTCCGTGTCCATACTGCTGGTCAGAGAGACGATAGACAAGCGACGCGCGCATGCATTAGCGGCGGCAGGGGAGCTTGTCCCGCTCGTCCGCGGAGTTTATGCCCATTCGGGCGAAGACATCGAGCAAGCCGTGCTGGACCATGCCGTGCGCATTGCACGCTATCTCTATCCTACTGCTTATCTGTCGTCGGCCTCTGCCCAACTTCTCGCTCCAACACCTGATGGCCGCCTGTTCGTTAGCGGTCGGCGCAACCAACGAACTCGGTTACGGACGCTCGAAATAATTCAGAACGAGGCGCCCCCCCATCCTTCGACTGCGTCTGCGGTGGTAGGGGACGATCTCGGCGAGTTGCGAATTGACGTTTCCTCGCCGCGCCAACGCTTCCTGGAAGCGTTTCGGTTGCGAAGCGAGCATGCGAGCGCCATCACCGAACCGATGCGCGCCGAGATGGCGGCAAGACTCATAGAGGAGTACGGCTCGCCACACATGGCCTCTGACGCGGTCTGGGCGTTGGCTCGCGAGAACGGATGGTACCGCGAAGGGGAGGGCGCTGAGCGTTATCTGATTGCGCGCCGGTCGGCGGCCAAGGGCCCCGTTAACAAGGCGGCGCTGGATCTCCTTGTGGCATGGCATGGGGACCCCCTCGGTCGGATAATCCATGATGGGTTCGAATGGCGCTGGAAGCCTGTGAGGCGCAGCGGCCCGCCACTCGTTCGACAGGGTGCAACAGGCAAGCTGCCGGCTTTCATCGAGTCGCTCCTCCCAGAAGGATGGCTCGCACAAGTGCTGCATCAGCGGGATGAACGCGAAGCACTGCGACGTGGCAAACGCTACATGTCAAATATCGCGGTCGTCGAGAGCCAAGCTGAGCTCAATGCCCTGCCGCGGGACAAACTCGACACCGAGCTTGTCGCGTTCATCGACGATGGGCGCTTCACTGGTCGATACCTCGGCCCGTCGCGAGGCGAGATCCAGGAAACATTCGAGCACAACTTGGCTCAGCTGTTTGCGCGCGCGGAAACGCCCAGACTGTCGGGTGTTCAGATCAAGGCGCCGATGAATTTGGGATCGGACGGCGAGCTGCTGCCCGCGATCGACCTGCCGTTTACTCACGTGCTTAAGCCGGCCGGAACCGCGGGCTTCGAAATGCTGCCGGTCGTCGAATGGCTCTGTCTTGAACTTGGTCGCGCAGCGGGCTTCCAGGTTCCGGCCGCCGCGCTTATCGACATGCCGGATGGGATGTCGCCTGCATTGGTCGTCGAACGGTTCGACGTGCGACGCGGACCTACTGATCGACGCTTCCTGGCGCTCGAGGATTTTTGTTCGGTTCTCGATCTGCCGGCCTCCGCCAAATACGACGGCACGATCGAGCGTATGGCGCGGGGTTTGCGGCCGCTTTCGACCGATCCTGCCGCCGACATCGAGACTTTGTTCCGCCGGGCGTTTTTTGCGTGGCTAATCGCCGACGGAGACATGCATCTCAAAAATCTGGCGCTCCTCAAGATTGCAGAGTCCGGCTCGAAGCGGTTCGACACCGTGCGGTTCGCGCCCCTCTACGACGCTGTTACGACCCGTGTCTTTCCGGGGCTTGGTGGAGATCGTATGGCCCTGAAGCTCAACGGTAAGGACGACCGGCTTACGCGGCAGGACTTCCTAACCCTGGCGCGCACGATCGAGCTGCCGGTCGCTCGCGCGGAAGAAGCGACAGGTTCGATCGCCGCTGCCCTGCGCAAGGCAGTGCCTACGCTGGCTCTGCCGTCGTTTCTCGAACGGGCTGATGCTGCTCAAACAGCGGCGGAGCGAGTGAAGGCGATCGTGCGCGACCGCGCCGAGGCGTTTCAATGAGCACCAACGCGGTCAAGACCTATGTCGACGTTCCCGATCTGGATTGGTTCGAATTTCTGTCTGCCAGGACGTAGACGAAGTGAACTTCTGGCAGCCCGGGGGGCGGTCGCAGGTCCGCCCGAGGCAACCGGGCGAACTCTTTCTCTTCAAGCTTCATAGCCCCAACAACTTCATTATCGGTGGTGGGTTGTTCCGATATGCGTCGATTGTACTTCACTCGGGTGGGAGCATTCGGGGTGGTGAACGGCGCTGAGTCCTTGGAGGAGATGCGACAACGGGGTTGCGCGATATCGGCGCGAGCCCGTCGAACATCGAATCGGTTACTCCATCGGAAGCCGGATTCTGGAGCAGCCGTCTTCTGGCCGCGGGAGCTGTGCATTCCGATTGCCGACCGCTGGGCTCCCAGCATCGTCGTAGGGAAGCCTTTTGACACCGGCCGGGGATGTGAGATGTAGCAAGGACAAGCATCAAATAGACAATTGTACTTCTGTGCACCTCTATGGCGGCGGAGACGGTCAGCAACTATTGTAGAGCGCGAGACTGTTCGTCGTCACGGTACGCCGCCAAGCCGCTGGCCAACGCCCATAATGGCGGGCTCGGCCGACAGCAGTTTCTTCGCCGCCGCTCTGACTTGGTCGAGCGTCACCTGCTTGATGAAGGCCGGGCGCCGTTGGATGTAGTCTATGCCGCGCTTGTCGAGCTGCAGCCCGACAAGCGTGGCTGAAATCGAGCTGGAAGAACCCAGATTGTCGATAGCATAGGCGCCGATCAGATACTTCTTGCTCGCTTCGAGTTCGGCCGCTGTTGGGCCTGTGTCCACCAAGGCCTTGATTACTTGTCTTATCAGGTCGAGCGTCTCGGCCGCCCTGTCGGCGCGCGTCGAGGTGGTCACGACAAGCGTGTTGGAATGCTGGTAGCCTTCCAAGCTAGAGGACACACCGTAGGCTAGGCCGCGCTTTTCGCGTACTTCCTGGAACAGACGTGAGGTAAAAGACGAGCCTCCGAGTATATCGTTTATCAGCTGCGCGGCATAGAATTCCGGGTCGCTGCGTCCGATGCCGGGAAAAGCCAGCTGGAGCGAAGTCTGGGGCAGGGCATATGCGACCAGCGTCCACTGGCCGAGGTTCGGGGTGACATCAGGTACCGGGGCGAGCGCCTGCTTCTGAGGCAAGTCGCCGAACAACTGGTCGAGCCTTGCACTCAGGGCTTTGGCATCTATGTCGCCGACGACCGCCACGTGAAGCCCCTCGCGGGCGAACGCGGCCTTGTGGAAGGCGCTTAGATCGGCGGGCGTTATGCGGGCCAGGCTTTCCCTGGTGCCCTCGGGCGGCCTCGAATACGGATGGGTGCCGTAGAGTCTGCGCCGCCATGCAAGCTCGGCGATTGCGTGAGGTTCGCGCTCGTTGGTCGTGATTTCGGAGAGAAGCTGGGCGCGGATGCGCTCGACCGGCGCCGGATCGAAGCGGGGCCTGTTCACCGCGAGCCTGATGAGACCGAATGCGGCTTCCTGGCGCTCGGAAAGCATGCGCATCGAGCCATGGATGCCGTCACGCCGCGCGTCGAAGCTCATCTCAGCCCCGGCGTCATCGAGCTGCACCTGAAAGGTGTCGCTGTCGTAATCGCCGGCACCCTCGTCGAACAAGCCGATCATCAAATTTGCAAGCCCCTCCTTACCGACCGGGTCCTGGGTGGTGCCGCCGTCGAAGACCAAGTGGAGCGTGACGATCGGCAGCGTATGGTCTTCCACCAGCCAGGCGGTGATCCCCTTTTCAGACTTCACCTCCTGGATGTTCACCGCAGCACGGGCGGTGAGCGGCGGCAGGATGAGGAAGAAAACAGCAACGGAAAGGACAGCCAGCCAGGAGGCAAGGCGCGCGGCCCTCCCTCCTCCGACAGGAGAGGACAATGCTTGTGCAACGGCGCTGCGGAGTTGGTTCGGCATTGCATCAATTCTCCTTGGGCAAGAGATATCCAGTGGTCGAATGGTTGGACACGAGATAACGGGCGGCAACGGCCTTAACTTGATCGGCGGTGACCTTGCGAATGCGGTCCGGCCATTCCTCGACGTCTTTCACATTGCCGCCGCTGGCAAGCGTGGAGCCATACATGTTGGCGACGGAGTTCTGCTCGTCATGGTCGAAGATTACCGAGCGGACATAGCGTTCTTTCGTCTTCTCCAGCTCGTCGGTGGTGACGCCGTTCCTGGCGATGCGCGCGATCTCGGCGTCGACTGCGGCCTCGATGTCGGCAAGTTTGGCGTAGCCGCGCGGTGAGCCGTGGATGCTGAAGTGGCTGGCATCCAGCATGGTGCCCTCGAAATAGGCGCCGGCCGCTGCGGCTATTCCTTGCTGGACGACAAGCGCCTGGTACAGCCGGCTGCGGTTGCCCCCGCCGAGAATCTGGGCCAGCAGGTCCAGCGCCTCGGCTTCGCCGGGCTCAGCGGTGCGATAGGACGGCACCACCCAATGTCTGGAGAAGAAGGGGACCGCAACGCGGGCATCGCTCAGCGTCAATGTGCGCCTGGTGTTCTGCACCGGCTCAGACGGGCGGTCGCGTGGCGGCAGATCCGGTCCACGCGGGACCTTACCATAGGTCTTCTCGGCCAGCGACTTCACCGTCTCGGGCTCGACGTCGCCTGCCACCACCAGCACGGCGTTGTTCGGCCGGTAGTAATTGTCATAAAAAGCCACGGCGTCGGTGCGGTTCAGCTTCTCGATCTCGTGCATCCAGCCGATCACCGGGATGCGGTAGGGCTGGCTCTGCCAGAGCGTGGTGACGACCTCCTCATTGAGAACCGCCTCTGGATCGTTGTCGATCCTCAATCGACGCTCCTCGAGGATCACGTCCCGCTCGGTGTTGACGACATCATCCGTGAGGGTGAGATTGCGCATGCGGTCAGCCTCGAAGCTCATCATCTGCTCCAATGCCGAGGGCGCCACTCTTTCGTAGAAGGCGGTATAGTCGTAAGAGGTGAAGGCGTTGTGCGAGCCGCCGATCTCGGCCACCGCGCGGGTCAACTCGCCGGCGGCGTGCTTGGCCGTCGCTTTGAACATCAGATGCTCGGAAAAATGCGCGATACCGGATTTCCCCGGCGGCTCGTCGGCGCTGCCGATCTTGTACCACACCATATGAGTGACGATGGGCGCGCGGTGATCGGGGATGACGACCACCTCCATGCCGTTGTCGAGCAGGAAATTCGTTGCCTTGATGTCATCGGTAGCCGCCAGAACCGGAGCGGTGGTCACAATCGCCAGCGCGGTCGCAAAAAGTGTCCCGCGCAGCCAGCCAGACCAAAGATTTGTCGATGGCTTCGGTTGTGGTGATCCGGCGATGGGCAAGGTTCGAGCCGAAGTGAGTTGTCCCTCATTTTGAGCCTGCTGCTTCCTCGTCGCCCTCACTGGGAGAAAGTGGATCGGTGGGCAGCGCCGGGCCAGATGAGCCCTCAGCATGCTGCCAAGCCCGACTCGAGCGTTATCTCAGAGTGCGTCGGGGAAAGGTGGGGCGGCATTTTTTGGTGGGGGATCATAGGACGACTCTCCTGGCTTCACGACGCGTTTGCGATGACCGCGCACGAACGGTGCCAAATGAGAAAACCGTTTGGGCAATGTGATTGATCGGACCCTGCTGTGTTGCGTATCCGACATTGTCGGACATCTTACACCGCCGAAATGGGGAGCGCTTGCCGCTTAAAAAGGTGGCTAGGTAAACTACCCGAGCGACGAATATGGTGGCGTTAGCGCGCGCCCGTAGTTGCTGGGTCGTCAGCGTACCCTCGCTCACATCGGTAGATAACAGATCCCGTGGTAGGACTCCAACCAGCGATAGACGCGGATCTGCAACTTTCCGGAGCGTTGCAGGCATCGCTGTCTTTTGGGCCATTCCGAGCGCCAGCGCGGGACATACTTCCAGGCTGTCATGATAGCCTTGCGAGCCGCTGTTGCGATTGGCTTGGCTTTTGCAATTTTCGCTTTTGCTGCTTTTGAAATCTCGGATATGAATCGGACTGGCTTATGGCCTGCCCACATTGAAATGGATACAAAGGAATACGTCTATGGCGACCGGAACGGTAAAGTGGTTCAACAGCACCAAGGGATTTGGATTCATCCAGCCCGACAATGGCGGTCAGGATGTTTTCGTCCACATTTCCGCTGTCGAACGAGCGGGCCTTTCGACCCTTAATGAGGGCCAGAAGATCAACTACGAGATCGAACAGGACCGCCGTACTGGCAAGTCCTCCGCCGGCAGTCTCAGCAAAGCTGGCTGAACTTTTCTGCTTCTGCCCGGCAAGAGCCGGGCAGACCTGCCACTGACCGCCCCATAAGAGCGGGCAAGAACATGGCTTCCATCGCAGACCGGGCGCAGATGCGGGAAGATGCTAATTTCTACTGAAACAAGATGCTTGCGAGTGAAGAGGGGTGGTCCCCGGCTTCTTATTTTCTGCAGCAGATTCTTCGCGGCAGATGCCGCCGGTAGCTGTACGCATCAGAACGAATGTGGATAGATGACATCAAGCTGCGACCTTCTTGTGGGTCCCGGTCCCTTCACACACCGCTCAGTGCTAGCTCGCGCCGCCTTCGCGTTCGGATCTGATGGACCTCGTCATCACTACGAGATAGCCGACCACCGCGACAGTAATGATACTTCCTCCGATGAGGTCTGAACGAGTCGGCATTTCACTGAATGCGAGCCAGGTCCATAATGGCGCGAGTGGCGCTTCCAGTGCCAGAATCAGAGAGACCTGGCACGCCGGAAGTTGACGAGTGCCGGCCAGGAAGAAAACAGCAGGAAACGCGAGTTGCACGAAACCGAACAAAGCGAGAAGTCCCAGATCTCGGAGATTCGGAAAAAAAGGTTCGCAAAACCAAAAGCTGACCAGGGCAACCAAAGCATTGGCCAAACAGATGAAGGATAGAACCGACTCTTCTCGGTGGCGACGGATCAGCACGGTAGTGATCGACATCGTGACAGTCGTGACAATCGCAAAGGCGTTGCCAAACAGTTCAGATTTCGATCCTGCTCCAGAAACGAGCACATAGGTGCCTATGAGGATGGTTATCGCTGCTACAATGGTCGCTGGGCGAAGGTCCTCACTCAGCCATAACCACGCCAAGATGCCCGTCAAGACTGGTCCAGCAGAAAAGATGATGAATGCGTTGGCAGTTGAGGTAAACTGACACGCTGGGATGAATGCGAGCATATTAACAGCGAGACAGATCGCGATGGCCATGCCCTGCATTGTCGGCCGAAAGCCGGCTCTATGACCAGTTACAAGTAGATAAACTGCAAGGAAAGCCGCCGCAAACACGCTGCGCCAAAACAAAATTGTCCAAGTAGAAATCGGCAGGGCCCTTACGAACATTCCTGCAGTGCTCGTAGCGACCGCAGAAACTATAAGAAAGAGAATCGCGCGTATATAATTGTCCCGAAGCAGTGCAGTCGACGCACTGCTCAACGCCTGCGGTGCTAGCCGCCTCCACCAGGCGGAACGTGCTGTGGCCGGCCGCTCTCGATCTGGTGGCCTACCCATTGCTCGCGCCTTTACCGAGAAAGGAGACACCATTGAGCGATGGGTGCGGTTTCCTGAGAAGCCATTGGCTGAAGTTGGCGCAAGATGGATCAGGAACACTCACGTATTGTGTTGCGCAGCTCAAACTAAGCAGCGTCGTCACCTCACGAGGCTTCACTTAAGCAGCCGCTGCATAGGACACCATTGCGCACACTCCCCTCCGCCGCAGCGATCTCCAGAATCCGAGCTTCTCAACCTGCGAGATAACCATTGGCCTGCAACGCCGAAATGGTTGGCGGCCGTTCGGTAATGAAGCCGTTATTGTTGCAAGGTTCTGAAGATCATCTAAGTTAATTTGGGCAAAGTGGCGACGGTTTGATGTCGATACTGTAAAATAATACTTGCAAATGTGCATCTTATGTGAACATGTAATATGAATTGTGAAAGTTGTGTTGTCTCCTATTGACAGTTAGCTTGTCCATATGATGACACAGCTAAATAGCAAAGCCGGAGCCGAAGCAAGTGGTCAAGGGCAATACCATGCCTATCCCGCGGAGCTTGAAGGATTGGATCGAGGAAGGTCGTATCGCTAATGAGGACCGATTCGGTGATCTTGAGTTCCAGCCGATGGGTAGACAGCCCCGTCTTGGTCGGGATTCGTTTGAATGCACTCTGTATTCTGATGGTTAGCCAAGCCTAGCCTCGAGTTCAATCGATCGGAATATTTTCATGTCATGAACCTCTCTACATGTGAATCATGGAATGAGAGGTCTGACGCACTCTCGATCGAGTGTGGCCGGGGAAATGAACGAGCAGTTCAAGCAGCTTCCAGCGATTGACATCTCCGGGATCAAGAGGGCCGGGTACATTGGCCCCGAGGGGACCTGGACCCATCAAGCCACGCTGGACCTCTTTGGTGACCAAGTTGAACTCGTTCCATTCAGCGACGGATTGTTCGAAGCATATGAAAATGGCTTCGTCGACGTTGCTTGCGCCCCAGCCACGACCTCTCTGGTCGGAACCACTCCTTACCTCGATCAGATCCTGAGCTTGAAGTCTCCCAGGATTATCGCCGAGTATCCGAAGGTCCTGAGCTACAGCCTCATTGCGAGCAAGGATGCGAGTTTCTCGACGATCACCAAGGTAATGGGGCACCCCGTAGCCTTGCAGGAGGTGGCCGCATGGCTTGACGAGAACATGCCGAACGTCGAGCGAGAGAGCCGCATGGGAACGACATCTTTCGTGGCTGAGCAAAAAGCTCCCTCGATAGCGGCATTTGGTCCTGCACTTGGAGCCAAGCTGTACGATCTGCAGATCTTGCGAACAGGAATCGAAGAAGGCCTACATAACGTAACCCGGTGGTGGGTGCTTGGGCGCAAGACCCCTGCGCCGACAGGATTCGACCGGACGACACTTCATCTCCGCGTTTCAGAGCAAAACCTCAGTTATGTACTGAACATGTTCTCGAAGGAGGATTTAGTGGTTCTCAATATCTATGAGCGTCCGACATGCGAGCGGCTGGACACCCATCAGTATGTCGTCGATGTCGCTGGACACGTTTCGACGCACCCGGCGCTGGCTGCCCTGGCGACGATCGATGGCATTAGGATTCTGGGATCGTACCCACGTCTTTACTAGCTATGGCTAAGCTAGTTTTCGTCCATGACGCCAAACTGTTGATCCTCATCACTGATGAAAAAGGGGCAGCCGCATCGAAACTTGACACGATACACACGATCGTGCTCCCGGCCACCGACGAGATCATCGCGGCGATGATGTTCTCGTTGCCGATCAAGCTTCTTGCCTAGCAAACGGCGGAATTCATGGGCACAGATGTCGAGCAGCCGCGCGATCTCGCAAAATCAGTCACCGTCGAATGATTGTGACGCGTTCATAGGCGGCAACGCTCGTCCATTCGGAAAACGTTAAGCACTTCAAGCGGCGCAAGAGCGCCATCACCGGCGCTGCGGTGATTTACGAGCGTGCCGTTAGCAACGAGCGGTCATCCCTATGGCCTCGCCCACGCTGCTTGGATGTGCTTACGGGCCAACCCGGTCGAGAAAAGCATCGAATGCGGCAGCAACAGCGCGAACCACGAAGCGATGCTCCTGCCGCACTCGGATGAAACCCTTTTCGATGTCCACGATCCCGTCCTCGGCCAGCATCGCCAAGCGTTCAGCTGAATCGAGAAAACGGATCGGATCAAATCCATGGGCCGCACAGATTGCCGGCACATCGGCCTCCAAATCGCACATCAGCCGCTCGATGATGGCGGCTCGCGCGCCGTCTTCGTTTGTGAGCCGGTAACCTTTTGACGTCGCCAGATGGCCAGCTGCTATATGCCGGCTGTAGGACTCACGTTTCACCTCGTTCTGGACGTAACCCTCGCCGACCCGCCCGATAGCCGACGCGCCGAAACCGATCAGGGTTTTGCAGGTGTCGGCCGAGTAACCCAGCGAGTTACGCCGTAGCCGACCACTGGTCTGGGCCAGCGTAAGTTCGTCGTCCGGCAAGGCGAAATGGTCGAGGCCGATCTCTCGGTAGCCGGCCGCAACCAGCGTCTCTGCCACGGCCGCAGCCTGTTCGGCGCGGGCGACGCTGTCCGGCAGCGCAGTATTCTCGATCAGGCGCTGATTCCTTATCACCGATGGAATGTGCGCGTAGCCGAACACGGCAAGCCGGTTGGGACGCATGGCGACAGTCGCCGCCGCAGTCTGGACGCAGGACTCTACCGTCTGATTCGGAAGACCGAAAATGAGATCGAAGTTGATGCCGCTTACTCCGTGCCGGCGCAGCTCTTCGACCGCAGCGGCCGTCTGCGCCTCGCTCTGTACCCGGTTGATGGCTTTTTGAACAATCGGATCAAAGCTCTGCACCCCGAGACTCGCGCGGCTCACATTGGCTGCTCCCAATGCTTCGGCGATCTCGGCCGTGAACGTGCGCGGGTCAATTTCGACGGCGATCGTAGCGGGCTCCCTGAACGCGAAGCGGCAGCGCAGGAGTTCGATCATGGCCACGAACTCCGCTGCCCCGATGAGGGTCGGGGTTCCACCGCCGAAATGCACGTCGTTCACGACGAGCCCCTGCTGCACTTGCTCCGAGACCAAACGGATCTCGTCACGCAGAACGGCCAGATAATTGAGGATCGGTCCCTGATTGCGGGCAATCCTGGTCGGGAAGCCGCAATACCAGCAAATCGATCGGCAGAACGGAATGTGGAGATAGAGCGACACCGGATCGTCAGCCGGCAGACCTCTTAACCATCCCTCATAGCTTTCGGCCCCGACGCTGGCGGAGAACTCCGGCACAGTCGGATAGATGGTGTACCAAGGCAGGAGAGCCTCGCGATATTTTTTCAGGATCGAGGTCTGCAACAGTTTCGTCCCGGGCTGAAAAGTTGGTCCTTTTACCGCTGCGGTCTCCTGTGTCTCTGCGCTATGTCAATTCCATTCCGCTTCGCGGCGCGTAATAACACGTGCAAGGAAAAGGCGGGATTTGATCCCGCCTTTTCGATGTTTCGCTCACATCATGCTGATCGAGCCGCCAGCCCCACAACGGGTCTGGATGGAGGAAGTCACGCTGGTACCTTCTTTCTAGACCGCTTCTCGGGCACCGAGACTTCAGGCTCTTTCGGTTTGCGGCCGAGTCCCATTGTCTTGGCCAGGGCAGAGCGCGCAGCCGCATAGTTTGGCGCGACCATGGGATAGTCCGCCGGCAGACCCCATTTGGCGCGATATTCATTAGGGGTCAGCCCGTAATGGGTCGACAGATGACGCTTTAGCGATTTGAATTTCTTGCCGTCCTCAAGGGAGATAATGTAGTCCGGCGTCACCGATTTTCTGATCGGGACCGCCGGCGTCAACACCGTCGGCTCTTGTGCCGAGACGCGACCGGCCGCCGTGCCTTTCAAAGCTTCGTGCACTTGGCCGATCAGGGCAGATAGATCCCCCACCGGAACGGGATTGTTGGAAACATAGGCTGAGACAACATCTGCGGTAAGCTGGATGAGGTTGTCGATATTTTTGAAGTCTTCTTCTGGCATGAAACTCTCCGGTGGATTGGTCTGCGGAGCGTCGCTTCTAGTGGTGATTTTCGGTGAAAGCAACAAATCTCGCGACAGGATTGTTCGTTGCTCGTCCAACATTGAGGTCTATAGCGCACATCACGCTGTCGTGACACTTATCTGCGCGGTAATGGCTGTCCATAACTGCGCCAGTATCCGCCGTTCAGTCCCGATCTCGCCCGTTTGAACTGCAAAAGGAAGACGCAGAAAGCTTGTAAAGCACCATGAGCCGTGCACTCGCTGGGGGCAGAAAACCTTGCGCGTATGAAACAGGTTGGCGTTGCGGCAGCATATGGCGACAGGCCACGGAACCGACCAAACCCTCAGGCGAACAAACAGCGATTGCGCGCGCCCACCATTGGAATCCGCCGCTGGGCGATAATACACCGCAGTCACAGTTTCCGCCGCTCGATTGGCTGGTCGGCAGGCACGATTCCCTCGATCCGATGATCTAGCGCAGGGCGTTCGCAAGCCGCATGTGGAGAATGGTTTACGTGCACATCGCAAGGACTCCATTTATGAAAATTCTATTCACTGCGATGGCTGTTGCGCTGGTGGCAGCCACAGCTTTTGCTGCGCAGTTCATTCCGCCAGACCTCAGAGAAACGGCACTGGCCACCTTCGAGCCCTTGCCATTCACGCCGGCGCTCACCAACAACCCGATCACGCCGGAGAAGATTGCCCTCGGCAAGGCACTGTTCTTCGATCCACGCCTCTCGTCCTCAGGCGTTTTCTCCTGCAACTCGTGCCACAACCTGGCCACCGGGGGCGACGACAATCGTGAAACTTCGATTGGGCATGGTTGGCAGAACGGGCAGCGCAACGCGCCGACGGTGTTTAACTCTGTCTTCAACAAATCGCAGTTCTGGGACGGTCGCGCCGAAGACCTGAAAGCTCAGGCCAAAGGGCCGATACAGGCCGGTGTCGAAATGGCCAACACATCGCATCGAGTAGTCGAGACGTTCAAATCGATGCCGCAATATGTGGAGTGGTTCCATTCAGCTTTCCCGGATGAAGCCGATCCCATCACCTTCGAAAACGTAGCCAATGCACTCGCAGACTACGAGGCGACACTGGTCACGCCGGCCCCCTTCGACGCCTTCCTCAATGGCGATGACACCGCCATCGGTCCCAAAGAGAAACAGGGCCTGGCCCTTTTCATCGAAAAGGGCTGCTCGTCCTGCCATTCGGGTGTCAATCTTGGTGGGGAAGGCTATTATCCATTCGGCCTCGTTGAGAAGCCTACCGCCGACGTTCTGCCGGAGAACGACAAGGGACGATTTGCCGTCACCAATGTACCAGAGGATTCCTATGTTTTCCGCGTGCCGTCGCTGCGCAACGTAGCAATCACCGCGCCATACTTTCATTCGGGCAAGGTCTGGGACCTGAGACAGGCGGTCGCTATTATGGGCACCACCCAGCTTGGCCAAGAGCTAACGCAAATCGAAATCGATCGGATCGTTGCCTACCTTCATTCGCTGACCGGAAAGCGACCGGAGATCGCATATCCCATCTTGCCGCCTGAAACGCCCACGACACCTCGAGCTCGGTCGTAGGCGTTGGGAAAACAGACGATCGCGTCGCGTCTGTGAGCATTGATTGACCGATCTGGGCGAATTGCCACAAGCGCCGACGATTGAGCGGCGCACGTTGGGGAGGAGCCACTGCCTTGCACCAGCGATGCCCCCGCGCGCGGAGATCGCCGGCAGGCCAGGGTGGTGTCCCGTCAGCACCTTCGCAAAGTCACGCCGGCCATCGCCCTACCAGTCCATCACCACCTTGCCCGAATTGCCGCTGCGCATCGCGTCAAATCCCGTCTGGAAATCGTCAATGCCGATGCGGTGCGTTATAAGCCCTGAGACATCCAGCGGACCCTGTACCAGCGCGATCATCTTGTACCAGGTCTCGAACATCTCGCGGCCGTAGATGCCCTTGAGGTGCAGCATCTTGAAGATGACCTTGTTCCAGTCGATCTCGAATCCGGTCGGCGCAATGCCTAAAATGGCGATCTTGCCGCCATTGTTCATGGTGTCGATCATGTCGCGGAAAGCAGGTGCTGCGCCCGACATTTCGAGGCCGACGTCAAAACCTTCGGTCATGCCGAGCGCGGGCATGATGTCGGTCAGTTTTTCCTTCGACGCGTCGACCACATGCTGGACGCCGAGCTTTTTCGCCAGCGCCAGCCGCACCGGGTTGATGTCGGTGATGACCACTTTTCGCGCGCCGACACACTGCGCCACCAGCGCGCCCATGATGCCGATCGGTCCGGCGCCGGTCACCAGCACATCCTCGCCGACGAGATCGAAGGACAATGCGGTGTGGACGGCATTGCCTAACGGATCGAAGATCGCGGCGATTTCGTCGGGCACATCATCAGGGATCGGCACGACATTGTGCTGCGGGATCGCCAGATACTCGCCGAAGGCGCCCGGACGGTTGACGCCGACGCCGAGCGTGTTGCGGCACAGATGCCCTCGCCCGGCGCGACAGTTGCGGCAATGACCGCAGACGATGTGGCCTTCGCCCGACACGCGCTGGCCGACCTTGTATTCGGTGACCGCCGCTCCGAAATCGGCAACGGTGCCGACGAATTCATGGCCTGTGACCATCGGCACCGGTACCGTCTTCTGCGCCCACTGGTCCCAATTATAGATGTGCAAGTCAGTGCCGCAGATCGCCGTCTTCTTGATCTTGATCAGCACGTCGTTGGGGCCGATCTCCGGCACCGGCACTTCTTCCATCCAGATGCCCGGCTCGGCCTTGGCCTTGACCAGCGCCTTCATCATGTTCGACATCAGAATCTCCTTACACCTATGGTGATTGCGCTTTTCGCGATCCCTGGATTAGCCTGCACAACGGAAGTTAGGCTCCTAGAGCACGTCCTGTAATCGTTGAATCGACTGTGATGTAACGGCTGCGTTCTGCCACCGGGATGGAGGTGGACGATGGGAAGAGCATTGAGCGGGACATTCGGTCGCGGGTCTCGAAGGCTTCGGACGATGGCATGTTGGCGCCGCAAGCGGTGGCGCCGTTCAGCGTAGGAGGGCCCAGCGCGATCGCTGGATTGTGCGGGCGAAGATGGGTGAGCTGGGCGCCAGGCCCGCAAGGCTGCCGCCGCCGCCTCCAGCCTCGACGCATGTAGCCTTCATCGTCGGGCCGATCGAGGAGGGCAGGGACGTCACGCTGAACGATCGTTGTCTTCAAAGAACATAGTCCGGGTACTTGGGGTGGAGCTCTGAACGACTTGCGCCAAACGTCGGCATGGTGATGATCAAGATCGCCCCGAACTGCTACCCGCAGGTGCGACAAGGTCCTGAGCCTCGACTTCAAAGGAAAGCCATCTTTCACGGACGGGCATACGACATTTCAATTACACACGCTTGCCTCGACCGCCTGCACAAGGGGAGGAGGCCAGCACGTCGCGGAAGTGCCCAGCCGCTACAACAACCCCGCCTGCTCGGCCTCGTGGCGCAGATTCTGCCGCGGCCTTGGCCCGATCTGCTGGATCACCAGCCCGGCGGCCAGCGAGCCGAGGTCGCCGCAATCCCTCAGGCTGCGCCCTTGCGTATAGCCGTAGAGGAAACCGGCGGCATAGAGGTCGCCGGCGCCGGTGGTGTCGACCAGTTCCCGGATTTTGGTCGCATTGATGGTGACGGTCTCGTCGCCGCGCACGATGACCGAGCCCTTTTCCGAGCGGGTGACCGCCGCGATCTTGCAGTCCTTGCGGATCTGGGCCAGCGCCTCGTCGAAAGAGGCGGTCTGGTACAGCGACTTGATCTCGTGGCTATTGGCAAAGACGATATCGACAGTGCCCGAGCGCATCAGCTCCAGAAACTCCTCGCGGTAGCGGTCAACGCAGAACGAATCCGACAATGTCATCGACACTTCGCGCCCGGCTGCGTGGGCGAGCTTCGCCGTCTGCCGGAACGCTTCCTTGGCGCGCGGCGGGTCCCACAGATAGCCCTCGAAATAGGTGACGGCGGCGCCCGACGCCTTGTCCGCCTCGACATCCTCCGGACCGAGCTCGACGCAAGCGCCGAGATAGGTGTTCATCGAGCGCTCGCCGTCCGGCGTGACGAAGATCATCGAGCGCGCCGTCGGCGGTTCGCCATTGAGCGGCCTGGTGTCGAAGGCCACGCCCTGGGCGTGCATGTCATGGGCGTAGATTTCGCCGAGCGTGTCGTTCGAGACCTTGCCGAAGAAGGCGGCGCGTCCGCCGAAGCTGGCGACGCCTGCCGCCGTGTTGCCGGCGCTGCCGCCGGAAGCTTCGATGGCCGGGCCCATGCGGCTGTAGAGCAGTTCGGCGCGCCTCGTGTCGATCAGGTTCATCGCGCCCTTGATGATGCCATTGGTCTCCAGGAATGCCTCGTCGCACTGGGCGATGATGTCGACGATGGCATTACCGATACAAAGCACGTCATAGTCCAGCATCTATTCATATCTCCGCCAAAAACCCACCCTCTGCCGCGCCGGGCGCGGGCGGGTTTTTGCAGGTGTGGAATGGAGTTGCCGTATGCCGCTGCATCCAACATCGGCGCATCACGCTGCTGCCGGTCCTGCCTCACGCAGCAGGTCCTCAGCTCTGTCCGTCCTTTCCCACGTGAACTCCGGCTCTTCGCGGCCGAAGTGTCCGTATGTCGCGGTTTTGCGGTATATTGGGCGTAAGAGATCAAGCATCTTGATGATGCCTTTCGGTCGGAGATTGAAAAGCTCAAGAACGACGCGCTCGATCCTTTTTTCGTCGATCTTTGCGGTCCCGAAGGTATTGATCAGGATAGACACCGGCGCGGCCACACCGATCGCGTAGGCAAGCTGAACCTCGCAGACATCCGCAAGGCCGCTTGCAACGACATTTTTTGCGACGTACCGCGCCGCATAGGCGGCCGAGCGATCAACCTTGGACGGGTCCTTGCCCGAAAAGGCGCCGCCGCCGTGACGCCCCATCCCACCGTAGGAATCGACGATGATCTTGCGTCCGGTGAGCCCGCAGTCGCCGCGCGGCCCACCGACCACGAACCGGCCTGTTGGATTGACCAGGAACCTTATCCCCGTCGTATCCAAGTCGGGGGGCAAGACCGGCCTTATGATCTCCTCAATGACGCCTTCGCGGACCGTGGCTTGTGAGACCTCCCCGTCATGCTGCGTCGACAGGACTATGGTATCAATCGCCACGGGGCGCAGACCTTCATAGCGGACGGAGACTTGAGATTTCACATCAGGGCGCAGCCAGCTAAGCCGTCCCGTTTTCCGCACCTCTGCCTGTCTTTTTGTCAAATCGTGAGCGAGTTGGATTGGCACCGGCATCAATGTTTCGGTCTCGTTGCATGCGTAACCGAACATGAGTCCTTGATCCCCAGCTCCCTGCTCGAGATCCTGCCCTCGTCCCTCGTCGACGCCCTGGCTGATGTCGGCCGATTGCTCGGTTAGGGCCAGGACCACCGCGCAACGCCGACCGTCAAAGCCGATGGCATCGTCGTCATATCCAATATCCAAAATGGTATCGCGGGCAACTTGGCTGTAATCGATCTGCGCATGGCTGGTGATCTCGCCAGCCAGAACGACCAATCCCGACTTCACCAACGCTTCACAAGCGACGCGAGCCTCAGGATCCTTACGAAGGATCGCATCGAGGACGGCATCTGAGATATTGTCGGCCATCTTGTCGGGATGTCCTGCGCCGACGGATTCGGAAGAGAACACGAATTGCCTGGTCATGAAATGTCCTCGCTTCAGATGTTGTAGTTAGGTGTAACACTTGATTTGGCCGTCTTACCTGTCGGGCATGCCAGGGACGTCGAATGCGGCGCAGAAGTCGGCAACGTCTCTCCGCACGCAGGCATGGACGTCCGGATCATCGGGCTGGCGGCAAACCAGGTCGATGAAAGCGGCAATCTGCACCATTTCCGCCTCGCCCATGCCCACGGACGTTACGGCTGGCGTCCCTAAGCGGATGCCGCTTGTGAGCGCCGGATGCCGCCAGTCGCCCGGCACCATATTGAAATTTGTAATGATACCTGCTTGCGATAACCGCTCGGCATAGGCTTTGCCGGACAGCGGCCGGTCCCGAAGATCAAGGATCAGCATGTGATTGTCAGTCCCCCCGGTGACCAGGTCATAACCCCGCTCCAGAAGCGCCTGGGCCAGAGCCTTGGCGTTCTTAACAATCTGCTGACCGTAGACACGGAAGGACGGGTTCGCTGCTTCGTGCAGAGCGACAGCTAGCGCGGCGATAGTATTCATGTGCGGTCCGCCCTGCAGGAGAGGGAACACGGCACGGTCTATGCGTTTGGCAAGATTGTGGTTGCTTTTCGAATGGTAGAGCGCCTGATAACGGTCTTCATTCCTGGACAAAATGAAGCCACCGCGGGGGCCCCGGATCGACTTGTGAGAGGTGCTGCTGACCACATCGCAATGGCGCACGGGGTTCGGATGCACTCCTGCGACAATTAGGCCACTGATGTGGGCGATGTCGGCCACCAGGTAGGAGTTCACCTCCGAAGCGATTTCGGCCATTGCCGCGTAGTCAAAAATGCGCGGATAAGCAGTTCCGCCGACCCAAATTAGCTTCGGGCGTTCCCGCTTGGCCGTCTCGCGCAAGCGGTCATGGTCAATCTGCTGCGTCTTTTCGTGCAGCCCGTATGGGACTCGCTGATAATCGGTGCCGGAGAAGTTGACTGCCCAACCGTGAGTCAGATGGCCGCCACTGGGAAGGGGCAGGCCCATCATTTTGTCCCCCGGACTCAACAGTGCTCGATAGATAGCCTGATTGGCCGGCGAGCCGGAATATGGCTGGACGTTAGCGTGTTCACAGCCGAATAGCGCCTTCAAGCGCTCGATAGCGAGGCTCTCAAGCTCATCGACGATCTCGTTTCCGGCGTAATAGCGCGCACCGGGGTATCCCTCGGCATACTTGTTGGTGAAAATCGACCCGGTCGCTTCCAACACCGCGGAGGAGGCAAAGTTCTCGGAGGCGATAAGTTTGAGAGTTGTCCGCTCCTGGCGCTCCTGTCTTAGAAGCAGTTCGTGAACGCGACAATCTACGGCGGCAAGGTGAGGCCGCCCGTAAGTGTCGGGCTGCGTGATGGCGCCGCCGGCCGAATTGTCCATGGCAGTTTCGCGCTCCAATTGGACTAATCCTATTTCAAGACATGCAGCCGGTCCCCTTGGACCGTGCGCCTTGTATCGCTTCCAGGCGTTTTAGGTCTTGTCTGTGATAGCCATCGCCGTGGGGCAGAAGATCGACCAACAGTTGAACTAGGCCACCATCCCTTCCTGCTGCTTCGAGATGGTACGAGGGCCGCGGACGTTGTTCGTTGCCGAGAAATCCGGCTCTGGCGAGCTGTCGGACATGTCCCATAACGTGCTCGCGGGGCAAAGCCAGAACTTCTGCCAGCTCGCAGACGGTGAGGTCCGCATGCGCGCAAAGTCCCAGGATCCGAAGCCGATCAAGATGAGCAGCCGCCCTTAGGCTCCTGACCAGTTTCATCATCGGTTGGGCAGTCGTCCTATTGCTTCCGTCCATTTAGCGTCCTCCAGGCCTTTCAGAGGCAATTTTCTTGTCCGCTCGACCGCATGGCACTCGTTTCCCCGGCCAACGTGGGTGCTCTTGCCGGCATTGCTTAAACCCGAGCTGAAGTTTTTGGCTCGGTACACGGCGCCACGGTCTCGAACCCACTTGCGTCAGATGAAAGGATAACCATTCCCAGCGGTTTGGAGTGCTAAGAGTCTACGATTTTCTTTGAAGGATCTGTTGCAAGCAGGCCATCGGATAAGATTGGCGGCTGGTCCGATGAGGATAAAATACAGGCCCACCATTGGCCCCATTGCTTGCGATCGTCTCAGCATTCAGGAGTTCTGGTCGACCCTTAAGGAGCATCTCGTTGCGGCGGCCGCCCAGAACGTTGCCTGTGAGGACCTGGGTCCGACGCGACAGGGGCGATGGTGCCCGGCGCTTGCCTGAACAGCCAAGTGTGGCGTTCATCCGCGTCGCTCAGGTAGGCTAGGGCAACCGGCAAGATGATCGCGCCACTCAGTGGCTGCCAGTCTGAGTCCTTCCTGAGGGTCTGGTCGATTCCAGTCGAGCCGCACCTGCTGGTCACGGTGGTGTGTGTCGCCCGTCGAGCTGCGGAATCAATTGGGAGTGTTCCTTCTTCCATCCGACCGCAGTGATCGGTCAGTCCCACAGCCAAGGTTCGCGTTTTCGCGGCCGAACTGCAGAGCTCTGGCCAAAGCCAGCTGCGCTGCGCCGTTTCCGAAACGTCTAGTCACATTTGCGAAGTGCGTGTTGGAATTGGTGACTCCGTGACACATTATCGCCACCGTTTAGCCGCGGCGTTGTCCCAATCTTCCACGAGATAGCCGGCGTTGCCCTGAGACGGTTCGGTCTGGCACCGGCTCAAACCAGCCCCCCGCTCAAGGGTCAGTGCCGGATCGAACCACCCTGCATCTCTTCTGAAAAAATCAGGTGCGACGCCCCGAAAAGCAGATGTCAGGGATCCGAGGCAAGCTGACCGCGTCATTCAATTAGGGCCGCCTAACGCGGCCGCATTGTACCGCCGCTCCGCTAAGACGGGGCTGTGCGGCGCCGCCAGTGTAATCGCTGAATGCCAAGCCGCTTATTGCGGAACTTAACGTACACAACTCGGGCCGCAGTGAGCCGCATCCTGATCCTGACCGCTGATGCTTAGGCTAGGTCGCACCGTCTTTAGTGCATCCGGGAGAAGCCCCTTCGTCAGCTAGACGTCAGCCACACGGCCTATCAAACCTGCCGCGCCTATTCAGGCTGAACTCAATGCGAAACATGGGGTGCGGACGTAATGTATGGTCGAACTGCTGGCTCGTTCCTATTTTCACTGGCCCAATTGGTGAAGCTAACGAAACAAATCAGTTGCTGGCCATCGAGCAAAAACGCCGGAAGGGATTTGCGGAACCGTTCGTTCGGCCGGATGCACCTAGCCGGTGCAGGTTCCAGTGGCAGCCCATCGGCGTCACGGCGAGCAACGGTGCCTGTGAAAGGCGGTGTGCGACCGACCCGCTCCTAATCTCCGCAAACTTGAGAGCAATACCCAACCCACCAAAGTTTCGGGGTGCAAGCCCTGAGGCACTGGGCTGAGCGACATCAGCCCTCAACGTCATGACAGCCTATTGCCGACCTGGAGATGGAATATGACGGGCCTTGGCCGAACTGGGAGATCGCGCATTGGGAATGCTGGGGCCGGATCGAGCAGTTCACGCTTGGAATCAGGTGGTATCCGTGGGGAGCCCACCGGATGCGTTCTGTGCCTCGATAGAACGACGTCATCCGTCCCCAATGCACGAAGGTCTTCGCTGGCCCGGCTGCTACACCCCGGATCCTGGATACTGCGCTACGTGCAATCTCGGGGCCAGGCGCAGGTACTGAGCAGCGACGCCGTTTTCGCTCAGTGTCGGGGCGTGGAGCCGCAACGCCGGTCACAAGCCAGGTGTCTGCTTCGGGTATGGTCGGTGCCACTCCCGTGACCGACGAAGATGTCACCGCAGCAAGGCGACGAATGCAAGGCCTGCTTGACGAACTCCGAGATTGCCGTGATGCGGCCGGGCAGGCCCAGGACTCGGAGAAGAAGCAAGAGCTGCGCGATCGGGTCGTTGATGCAACCTCGGCGGTTCTGGGCTGCCGAGCGAGCCTGCCCTTGTCTGTAGCGCGTAGCATTCTGTCCGACAATCAGGCCCGTCGACTCCGCGATCATGCCCTTTGCGTGGGGGACAAATGCAACGCAAAAGGCTCCAGTACTATCTCCTCCCTGGAAGCGCATAGGAACCGTGCGGCTAAAGTGTTCACGCTGCTCCAATCCAACGCCACACGCGACCAGCTGAGCCAAGCCGCTTCCACCGTGGCGACGCACTATGCGGCCTGCATGGAGTGGTGGCAAAAGAAGGCACGCCGCTGCGAAATGATGCGCTCCGTCTGCGCCGCCACTGCCAACTTACCAGGTGCAACAGCCGAGATGCGGCAAGTCGAGCAGGCCGCGCTGCGGCTGCGCGCCGGCTGGGCGCTGAATACCAAGTTCATGCATCTGCAATCTCGGATCGCTCTCGCGCGGGTTACGATTGAGCGGCAGGCGAGCACGTTCGAAGCACGCGCCAGGGAAATTCTCATTGGTGAGAACGAGCAAGTGCGTCTGCTGGGAACCTTCATGGGCGACGTCTTTCCGGCATTCCTCTCGACGGGCGACGCTGTTCTGCGCAGCAATGGGCGCCCACTCGACGCACATCACTGCGCTGTTTTGGAAGGAGTCATGGGGCGGCTTTCGGATTTTGCGACGGCCTTGCAGCACATTCGGACCAAACTAGACGATCACCAAACAGGTGCCGACCTCCCATTGGAACATTTGGGCCAGATCGTGGACGATGCCAGGATCATTGCGCACGAGGTCATGCACTTCCTCGCGCTGCAGCCGAACGCGCCAGCCATCATCAAGCTGCCAGCTGGCGCCGGGGCTTCGGCCGCGCGGCAGCCGGAACCGCGAATCGTGGCGACCGTCAATGACTTTGTGCCAGAAGCCAAGATTCTCGTGCGCTCGGATCCAGGCACGAAGAAGCTCGTGAGCGCGAATGAAGCGCATGCGAGTTGGGCGGCAGATTTGGAGATGTGGCAAGCCCCGGTGCCGGGGGAGGCCCTGAAGAAACTAGTCACACGGGCGGAGAAACTTTTGCAGTTCGATCTGCCTGGTCCGGAAGCGCGCCAGATGAAGCCAGAGGACGCCGAAAACGCCGTGGGCACCGTGGTCGAGCTCCTGCAAACGCAGGTCACCGAGATGCAGGCCTGTCTCGCCGCACTGAATGACCCTCGTCGACGCGTCCTACTCACGCCTGCGCAAATGCAAGACGCGCACGACAAAACTGTCCGGCTCAACGTGATGTTGTCCGAGCCACAGAGACTGGCCAAGGCTTTGGGTAACGGAAAAGCCGCTATTTCCATCGATTGCATGAAGACTACCCCTTTCCCACGCAGAAGTAGCTTGAACACTTGGCGGCGGCCAAGGAGTTGAAGCCTGCGGATCGACCTCGACGCGTCTCGCTCGGCTGCGCGACGCCATGATCCTTAAGCAGATGCCGATAAACGATGCGGTGCTTGAGGTTCGAAGGCCCAGCAGTTCGGCGCGGCTCCTAGAAGGACGCACAGCTAAAGCTGCCGCGCCGCGACGATCTTGCTTGCGGGTCAGCCTCACAATGAGGGCATCGAGTATCTCTCTTCAAGAGCGACCGCGTCACCTTTCGTTCCCGGGCCTTTGTGGCCCTCTTGCGTTGCGTGCCGGCAAACGCCCACAAAACGAGCTGCTGAGCTGAGCTTCTGGTGATGCTCCGACATCAGTCTTGGCGAATGGCAGTAGCTGGCGGTTGCCTCTCGATGAAATAAGAGCCGGATTGCGAGGCTCTGATATGTGCATGCAATGCGGTGCATGTGCACAGCTAGGCGGACCGCGCCAACGCACTCCGTCCGGACTTCCTTCAAAGCGTAAGCGACAGGTTGAGATTGTGCTGCACCATCTCATTCCCAGGCTCTGTTTCGAGAGCTTGCCGATACAGCACCTGTGCTGCGTCATGCCGCCCATCAAGGTCCAAGATCACTCCCTTCGCGTTCAATGCGCGCAAATTTCCTGGGGCCGCAACCAAGACCGTGTCGACTACCTGAAGCGCCTCATGCGCGCGCTTCTGGGCCACCAACGCATTCGTGAGACGGATCGCCGCATCGACATTGTCCGGGTGCTGCTTCAGCTCATCGCGCAAAGCCCGCTCTTGAGCATCCTGGCCGACTGCCCGCAAGATGCGTTCGCGCATAGCCGGATCGATTTGCTTGGCGTTGAGCAGCTCTGGGGATGACGTCTCCTTCAGTGAAAGAGCAGGCCTGTCCAAGCTTACGCAACCGCCGAGAGGCAGCATTGCGAGTACAGAAAAGAGAAGTGAGTTCAGACGAAAAGACCTAAATGGTCTGACAGCTGTATTCTGGTATGAATTCATGTTTGATCCTCAATTATAACGGGGAGATGTTACTCAGTCGTTGCAAGGCGGATTGGCTTTAATCTGACAGACCACTGATCAGTCCAGGCGGGAGTTTGACGGAACCGGCCGGTTTAATTGTAAAATCGGAGGCGAGCTCTTGATAAGACAGCACGGCAAGATCGATCCCGTTTCGGGTGAAAAAGCCGCGGACGAAGCGTCGAATATCCATTGAGGTTAAAACGACAGGGCGGGTCTGACCCGGTGCTGCGTTCGAAAGGATCTGACGCATCTGTGACAGCAGCGCTTCGCTTTGCCGATCCTCTAATACGAGGAAGGGACCTGCAGCCGAATCCCGAACTGCACTACGCATCACATCCTCACTCTCACGTTCGACGACCAAGGCGTGCACAATGCCCTCTGTATTGGCATAGCGGTGACAGATCTGCCGCTTCAAACCAGAACGAACATATTCCGTGAGCAGGGCGACGTTTTGCTCACGTTCACTCCACTCCGCCAACCCTTCCAAGAGAAGCCGCGTGTGGCGGATCGGGATGCCTTCATCCAGGAGCCGGCGCAGCACATCCGCAATCCGAGGGATCGGCGTGGTGCGCAGCACCTCCTTCACCAGATCAGAATAGTCCTGCTCCATTCGGCCTATCAATTGGCGGGTCTCCTGAATACCGACCAACCGCGGTGCGAAGCGGGTCAACGCTGTATGGATGCGCAACGCGAGGAATTCGCCAGGACCGTAATGCGTGATGCCGGCACCCTTGAGAGCCGGTGCATGGCTTTGGTCGGCCACGAGTCTGTCCGTTTTTGGATCACGCCGAAAGGGGATACCGCTCGATTCGATGTTCGCCACATCGTCTTTGAGCACTAGCTGGCTCGGATCTAACACATCCTGTTCAACTGGCACGCCCTCGATGTCTATTCGAAACTGCGCCTCCAGCAACTGCTGGTCGACGGTGATAGGGATGGGGGGAACGACAATGCCTAGATCGGCTGAGACTAGTTGCGAAACGCGCGCAATCTCCTGCTGCAATTCGACTTGTTCGATCGCTTGCATCAGGTCTGGCGCAAGGAAGAAAGCGATCGGATATTCCTGCGCGGGCGGGGTTTGCTTTTGAGTGTCGCCTGCAGCTCCAGTTCTGGTATCGACAACATCGCCTTTGACAAAGCTTATCGCGGCGAAGATTGCGGCCAATATCAAAAAGACGGGCAGGGGAAAGCCAGGAACGAACCCCATTAAAACCAGGACGCAAGCTGCCACCCGCAATGGTCGCTTGCTGGCCGTGAGCTGATTCACTATTTCGGTACCAAGGTTGACCCTCGCCGCCCCAGTGACACGAGTGACGACGGTCGCCGCTGTAATTGAGAGCAGCAGGGCCGGAATCTGCGATATCAATGCGTCGCCTATCGTTAGCAGAGTATAGTGATGCAGCACATCGCCGAAGGACATGCCCTTCGAGAGCAGGCCGATCGATATTCCACCCAGCATGTTGATGAAGATAACCACCAGTCCGGCGATGGAATCGCCCTTCACAAATTTCATCGCGCCATCCATCGCGCCGTAGAGTTGGCTTTCCTTCTCCAATGCGGCGCGCCGCCTGCGAGATTCGTTGGCATCGATGTGGCCGTTGCGTAGCTCTGCGTCGACCGCCATTTGCTTTCCCGGCAGAGCGTCGAGCGTGAAGCGCGCCGCCACTTCTGCTACGCGTTCGGCGCCCTTCGCCAGGACCATGAATTGCACCATGGTGACGACCAGAAATATGACGAAACCCACCACGATATTGCCCGAGATCACGAAATCGCCGAACGTATGGATGATGGCGCCTGCCTCCCCCTCGGCCAGGATCAGGCGCGTCGTTGCGACGGTGAGGGCCAGGCGGAATACGGTGGAAAGCAAAATGATGCCGGGCAAAGAGGAGAGATCAAGTGGAGTACTGACATACAGGGCAACCATCATCAGCAGGATGGCCAATCCCATATTGAATCCTATCAGCGCGTCGACCACCACGATCGGGATAGGCATGACCATCATAGCGATAGCCAGAAGCAGCATCAACGCGACCATTAGGTCCGGGTTGGCCGGCGAACGCTTGATGAAGTTACGCAGGACGTTGGCCATCGAGGCCCCTTTACGATCGCTTGAGAATTATTCTGCTACGCAGTGAAGCGTAGCATTCGAAGTCCGAGAGCCTCGTCCACATTGGCCAGCGGCAGGCTGTGCATGAGAACCAGAGACATGCGCGAAGTTGGCTGGTCAGCAGGTGTTTCGTCTGTCCAGGTTTGTCGGTACCGGGCGCGGCAGAATGGTTGCTGGCCATACAATTCTGATTAGTAGGTGCGGACTAGTACGGGAGAGCAGCAAGGCGGCCATTACGGCTCAGCAGCACACGACCGTCCTCGATCCTGTCGACCGTCCACCCATCATCCAGAACGGCGCCAACAAAATACTTCTCACCATCTATGATAAGATACGGTTGGGGACCATGCCAAACGGCTTCAACTGCGATTGCGGATGGCGCCTTTTCATCTTTTATGAGCACTCCATTGACCAGTGCTAGAGCGCCCTTGGTGCGATGATCGAACCACTCCTGGAGCTTCCGCCAACCGATGACTGTTTCAGACGTGACGGTACCCTCCGCTGTCACAGCACCCCTTGCCGAGCCGACTTTAACATTGAGTAGGCCCGCTCTATCGACTTCCTCCTGCAGCTCTTTGGCCGCTGCCTCCGCAATCTGGTCGTTGGCGCGGTGATTGGTTCGCTTCGACTCATGATTGACACTGGGTGAATTGGGTCTCGATGCACCACCGTCCCCGTTATAGGAGAAAATGGCTGAGAGCGTACCGACCGCTAGAGAGCTGACTATTACCATGGCCAGAACACGCATCGAGAGGCGTGGTATGCCGATCGGACCACTTGGCACTTCATCCTGCACGGACCAGAGAATGGACATCTCGCCTGCGAGAACGACGGCAGGAAGTGGCACCACAGCGCAGTCGCCCGCGGCGATATTCCGCTTACCCTTGATGCTGAGTCCGGCTGCAAGCGCCTCGACCTCGATCGAGTTGCCAAGAAGAGTTATACGAAAATGATGCGGTGCCAATCCTTGCTCGACGAAGATCATATCGGCGTCTAAGCCGCTGCCGATTAAGCTCGTTTCGAGAGCAGTCTTACCTGTCAATCCGCAATAGAGCCCCGACAGAACTTCGAAATTAAGAGAAACGGCGTCATTCAAGGATGACCTCCCGAACAAGAGAGAAGCCGCACGGCAATTGCCGTGCGGCTCATTTCGGTTCCACATCGCGCCACCTGGCGACGCGATCAGGGCTACCCTAGAGCCCCGCTTCCAACACTACTGAACGCGCTCGTCGGCCGCCTTCTTGATTGTGTTGAGGTTGGTCGTAACGGTGCGCAGCTGTATACTCCTAGCCGTAGCCTCCAAGCTAACCGCCGTTAGCTCGGCGATTTGCGCCTGGAAAGCCGCATTCCCAGCGGTTTTGGTAGCTACGTCTGCAGCCATCGAAGTGCCAGTACCAGCCGCACTGGTAGCCGTACCTGCTTTACTCATATTGTTTTCCTTTCTGTTGAAACTGTGCCGTTACCACGGCACCCACCTCCTGACGCGGACCATCCAGCGTCAGGCATCCTCTTCAGTGTCTGCTAGCGCTTCGTCGGCATCAGCCATGGCATCGTTCAAAATAGTTAGCGCAACGGAGTGGAGAACTGTTTCGAAGGCTTCAGCTAGAGCTTGCGCTTCATCCCCAGAGATGGTCTGACTCTCCACCGGATCTTTCCCGCCAACCGGCTTGCTATCGTCGTCTTTCCCGCCAACCGGCTTGTTCGGGTCATCATTCCCGCCAACCGGCTTGTTGTGACCAGTTTGGCCAGTGGACGGGTCCTGTGGCTGGCTGTTCGGATCTCCACGCCCCCTACTGGCCAAGGAAACGATGTTGCCAACTCCACTCCCAATTCCCGCGATCATCAAGTACTCCTGCATCCGTTTCAATCGACGGCGACGCCCAAAGATAATCTCATCAAGCTACGAGCAGGAGCTTTCGGGAACCTGACGAGACTGGACAAAAAAGCGGCTACCGGAGAATAATGATCGAGCAGGGTTCGGGCTCCTGCAAAGCGGTAAAGGTAGGCATTGCGCTCTGCAGCAGGAATAGGGCCTGACAGGAGCCTGACAGCCGCCGACATTCTTCCGACAAATTTCCAAGGCTTCCTTGCTATGATATCATTGTATGGAGCCGCAACGCAGATATTCCCAGCTTTCTCGCGGTGGCGGGCTGAGGCCGCGATAGGCGAACTCCGAGCCCTTGCTTGGCCGGAGCGTCTTCAGATACCGACCTGCGCCAGAGCAAGCGGCAGTGTCGACAGCACAACTGCACTTCCGGACGATATCTCACCTCAGCATCGGCAGATGCTGCTGAGGGCAGCGATGATCTGATCGCAGCATAACCCCCTCGGTGATTTTCATTAGTAGCTGGACGCGGGGGCGCATCACCGCACCCAGGTCACACCACCAACTTCGGGCTTTTCCGGCCCATGACGAACGGGAACGACGTTTCGCCTCCATTTGACAGCACGGCGCTCCTCCTTCTCGTCACACCGAGGAGCTCAGGCTCGCCGCCGAATCCAGCGAGATCCAAGGGCGTTTGCTCCACGGCGGATTGTGCGTGAATTCAGCCGATCAGAGCTGGAGAGCCGCAGAGGCAGCCCGTGTCAGCACGGGCGATCTCTGTCGGCTCCAAAGCTCTGCATGCCACATACGTCGCTGTCACCTCGACGCTGTCTCAGGCTTGGAACCGAGCCTGTGCTACAGCGTTTTGTCCCCTCACGTAACCCTAGATAAAGTGACAGCGTCTCCGCAACCCCGACGACCTGACCCAGCGCTTTTGCAGGCCGGTGTAGACCCAGCCTGTTGTCGTCAATGGTTAAACGCTTGAGGTCGGATGTCGGCGTCCAGAAGAACCCTCCGTCAGCTAATCGTCAGCCAAGCGGTTTATCTAGACTTGCCGTGCCTAACCGACCCGAAGCCAACGTAAAGATAGCAGTGCAAATGCTGGCATAGCAATTGGTACCCGTCCGATCCGCATTAGACACGCATTGCGAAGCTGACGAGGCAAATCAGTTCGAGCCGGCGGCACACAAGCAAATCAGGAAGTCAAGGTTGTGGGGCGCGTTGCCGATGAGTTTTGCCGAAGCGGTTCAAGGCGGCAGCCGATCTTCGGTGTAAGTGCACGAAGAGTAGTGCCCGGAAACGGGAGCGTGCCAACTGACCTCCATGGGTTGCGATCGCGTGCGAGGCTGGCCGATCTTGGGCGGCTAGTGAAGGTGCACTTTGGCCGTCGTGGGCCCCGGCTGACCGGGACGGCTGAGGAAAAGATGCCGTTGTTTCCGAGACGCCATGCCACGTGCCATCTGGCGATTGCGCTCATCAATGCCTTGTTACACGAGGGCTTAGCGACATCGGCCCCTAACAGCATAGACATTCTCGCCTAATAACGGAGACGGAATATGACGGGCATTGGCCGATCTGGAAGATCGCGGACTGAAAAGGGAGCCAGCAGTGCGGGGGAGGCGAGCAGTTCGCGATCGCAATCAAGTCTTGCCCCTGGGCAGGGCGGCCAAGCGTTCCATGCCGTCGTGGAGCAGATGCGCTCCGTGAATATAGATAGAAGGACGCCCTCCGTTCGCGGTGCCGATGATGCCCTGCGCGACAGGCCGTCTGGTCCAGTCGTTGGCGTAGGCCGAACCCTGGAACCTGCGCGGCATGCAGCTGGCGCGGCACGTCCAGCCAATTCGCGGCGGCGCAGTGTTCACTCAACGTCGGAGGGTGCGGCCGCCCTGGCACCGGTCGCCAGCGAGCCGCCAACTTCGGATGTGACAGTCCCCTTTTCCTTGTCAGACGAAGAAATGAAGGAAAAGCGACGAATGGACATTCTGCTCGCGGTAGCGGTCGCTCGCTATAAGGCGGCCATGCAAGAACCGGGCGTGCAAGGGCCGGTCGATCAGGTCATCCATGCAGGCTCAGCAGCTCTGGACCACTACAGGAGCCTAGCCCCGGCTGTGGCGCGGGCAATTCAGGACGGCAAGGTGATTGAGTGCCGCTACCTCGTGTGGCAGTCGCTGCAAGAATATAGCCGCCTTGCCGAACCGACTATCCACGAATTGCAAGCAAAAATTAAGAAATTAGAGTTCGGGCTGACTCAATCCACCGATACCCCGGAGAGTGTGGTGGAGGCGCATGTGGCCTGCGTGGATTGGTGGAAAAAGAACGTAGCGCACAGCGAACAGGGGCGAGCCGCCTGGTTCGCCACTGCCAGCTTGCCAAGTGCAACAGCCGGGATGCGGCGGGAAGAAGAGGCCGCGCTGCGGCTGGCAGCCGGCTCGGTAGTGCATAGCAAGCTCGTATATCTGCAATCTCGGATCTATCTCGCGCGGGCGAAGATTGAGCCGCAGGCGAGCACGTTCGACGCACGCGTCAGGGAAATCCTCATGGTCGAGAATGGGCGAGTGCGTCTGCTGGAAGCCTTCAGCGGCGACGTTTTACCGGCATTCCTTTCGACACAGAACGCTGTTCTGAGCAGCGGTGGGCACCCACTCGACGCAGATCACTGCGCCGTTTTGGAAGGAGTCATCGAGCGGCTTTCGGAGTTTGCGTCCGAGTTGCAAGTCATCCGGACCGCCCTAAACGATCACCAAACAAGTGCCGACCTCCCATTGGAACTGTTGAGCCAGATCGTGGAAGGCGCGTGGATCGTCGGGCACGAGGTCATGCAGTTGCTGGGACTGCAGCCGAAGCCGCCAGCCGTTGCACTGCCGCCCGACGCTGGCGCTCCGATACCAGCCGAAGCTCCCGGCAAGGCTGCAATGACCGAAGGCACCGCAGCGCGCAAGAAAGGGAAAGGCAATCACAAGCCGGCCGCCGGCGCTGGGAGTTCGGCGGCCCGGCGGCCCGAGCCGCAAGCCGCTGCGGCCATCAGCGACTCGGCGCCAGAAGCCAAGGTTCTCGTGCGCTCGGATCTGGGTACAAAGATGATCGTGAGCGCGAAGGCGGCGCATGAGACTGCGTCGGCGGCGGGCGAAAACTTGGCAATCTGGCGGGACCCGCCGTCCATGAAGGTCCTGACGCCACGACTCAAGCGGTTGGACGAACTTTTGCAGTTCGATCTGCCTGGTCAGCAAAGAACCGTCTCGCAAGCGCGCCAGATGAAGCC
>NZ_CAKXZS010000032.1:0-3139 GCF_935822925.1 Mesorhizobium ventifaucium | reverse complement strand
CCGAGGAGTTGGAGCCTGCGGATCGACCACGGGCGTTGAAGGGGGAGCCAGGCTCGCTGTTCGAAATCAGGCTGCAGCCCAAGGTGCTGCGTAATCGTGCCATGCCGAGTCCGATGTGGGTGCACATCCATACGAACCGGCCGGTACATGCCAGGCAGTTGGCAATGCTGGATGACGCAGCCTTCGCCGCTTGCCACGTCAAGTCCAATGAACAGCGCGGGCATAATCGGCAGTGGCAAGACGCCCAGGCTGCGATTGGTCACGATAACGTCGTAATCCACCGGGGCAAGCTCACCCCCGCGTTCTGCAAATCCTTGTTGACCACTTAGCGGCCATGCACGTCCATCTGGCTCGCAGCTTCAACCAGGCTGTTCGCCAAGGCTGGTAGTTAGGCATCTCGCGAGCATGCCGCTTGTGGCGCCTCATGACTTGTGGTGAAGCATTTCCGTCTTGAGCAAAAAACGGTAAATGCCGCGAGGTGCACGAGTTGCCGGCTACGCAACTCAACTACCGCAAAGAGACCGAGCGGCGCTGCCACGTTATCTGAGGATAGACGTGACAGCGCTCTCCGCGTCGTCCGGCTCTCTCCGAAATCAATCCGGAAGATCGTCCGGTGACGAGCGCGGAGCAGGCTCACCCGATCCGGTTGGCCGGCTTCAGCGGATCCAAACTCGCCAATGGTATGTTGTCCGGGGAAGACGGATTCGGGAGGGCTGACACCAGCCCGGTTCTGAACGCGAAGAGGCGGTGTCCCGTCCCGAATACGATTCGCTCGCCTGCTGCAGCCGCTATGCGCATTCATGCCGCAGTTCATCCTCCGGGCGAGCTGGCTGGATTGCTGCAGCTCCCCTGGCGCGGCGGCAGGGTGCTGGAACCAGGCATCCGCACCGGAGGGTTTTTTACGGCGACGAATCGAACCGACCGCCGACAATCCGCAAGAGTACTCGGATTCAATATCCTAAGAGACCGAGCGCGCGGCGACGGTTGCAAGGCCCGCGGCGCCGGCTGATCACATGAAGTCATCCTCGTATGAGTATCTGGATGAACTTGGTGAGCTCTCGACATGACTGCTCTCGCTATCCTCAGTTTTGCAAAGATAGCGCGGCGGTTTGTCTGCACGCTGCCATTCACCGGCACTGTTCTTCGTCCACTTTTCGGGATGCTGGGTAGGGTCAAGGACCATGCCGCCATCCTCCACCTCAACAAACCCCATACTCGCTGCGCGGGCTTGTGCTTCTGGATTAGCCGCACGCCAATTCAGCAAAGGCCGTTCGCCGTCGATCCGAAGTTGATGCTCCAGCAGAATATCGCCTGCATTCTCGACGAGTGGATGAGCGACCTGAAGATCCACTACGGACGTGATCTCAGTTCGGCCAGGAAATTGTTTCCGCCAATTTTCGGAGTCGAACTCAGTCATGCTGAACCCGCCTTGCGTTCTCATCAGTCCAGCACTCTGGTTTCCCAATTGGTAGTTGAAATATCGCGTGTCCTTCGTATCGCAACGCACGCGGTATTCCTTAGCAACCTCCGCAGTGCGTCTTGCCCGTGCGGACACGAATTCCGAATACTCTTGCGGATTGTTGGCAATGTGTTTGATGTTCTTGTCATGAAACTTGATCAGCTCGTCTGTGAAAGAGAACTTGTCGATCTCTACCACCGGAGGTCTGGAATGAAGGGAATACGCTTGCGTAGCCGCCGCCGATGAGCCGCCACTGGAATCCGATCCAGCTAAGTCCATGCGAGCAAACATGTCTGCGCACTGTTGGGTTTGTGCATCCATTTGCCCGTTGGCACCACGCGTGTAGTGCCTATCCGACGAGCCACCAATTCGACCATACATAATATCGCACTCCTGTGTTTAGCATTAAGTTGAGGCTGGTTGGCCACAGCCCTAGGTAGTTGGTTTGTTTGACGACTAGCTGACGAGGCGTTCTCCCCGATGCGGACGAAAATCCGAACTGCCGTTAGCGTTTGTTGAAATCAGGCTCCGATCTAGCGCAAGTGCATCAATTGTTGTCACCGACGACGGTGGTTTTTCGGTCCCTGATGTGGCTCCGCCAAGAAGCGCCGATCTCGCATTGGTCGAGCGAGGTACGAAAGCGCCGTCCTGACTGGGTGGCCGGAACGGCGCAGCCGACTATTGCCGAGGCTCTGGCAAGAGAGGAACTAGCGGCGGCGGTTCGCATCGAAGGCGAGATGCTGTTCATCGACTATGAGGCGACGACCACGGTTCGGGCTATGTCGCGCCCAGCGTCATGCGCGAATTAGGCCCGCGCTCGACCGGCGAGCCTGCGAGCATGCGCGATGTCGTCTGCGACGCCTCCGGCCCGGTCGAGGAGGTCGTCTTTCCAACGGCCCGACCTCGGTGATGCACGCTGAGCAAACGTTCTGGGAGAAGCTACGTCGATGCACGTCTTCTCCTTGCAGAGCGCCTACGTGGCGAGCGCGTCGCCCGTCACTCGCATGGCTTGGTGCGATTGGAACCAGGTCTTACGGAAACCGCGTTCGCCAATCGGGACCTGGCGGATGCCGTCGCGCGCACAAGGCAATGTTCTTCGCTGAGAAGGCGGCCGATTGTGAACCAATCGATTATGTGGCTGCAGTCAATTGAAGCTTACGCCTCGTGCCGGCCGGCGAAGCGCTGAAAGCGCTTGGTGGCTACTGTGCGCGCATGGTCGACGATGGCCTGCTCTTCGACGGCGTCGAATGTTTTTTTGAGGAGTTGATGGCGCGGTGCACCGACAACGCCGAGCGAGCCAATCGCAGCGATCAACCATTAGGAGTGTGCGCATTTCTCAGAGATCGATGTCGAGATGGGCGAGAGCATCCTCATCGTAGGTGAGAAAAGGTCGGCAAGAGCAACTTCATCCGCGCGTTGCAATCGGTCCGCAACCGACCCTGGACTGTCGGAGCGTGACCGCCAGCTCGGGCTCGAGGCCGACTTGTGGGAGCCGAGATTGATGGGGTGGACGCCCCCTCACGGCATCGCTGTGCCAAAGTGGTGTCGTCGATCATCACTTGAACGGAGGCGTCCATGTTGGAAGTTAGCACAATCGGATTGGATCTGGCGAAGAACATATTCCAAGCGCACGGTTCGGATGCGTCAGGAGCTGTGCTGTTCAGGAAGAAGCTTCGCCGC
>NZ_CAKXZS010000031.1:17368-37050 GCF_935822925.1 Mesorhizobium ventifaucium | reverse complement strand
CCGAACAGCGTCCAGTCGAAGCCGACCAGGCCGGTGAGCAGCAGGATCAGCACATTGATCACATTGTGCGCGGCATTGGTATTGAACCACGTCATGGCTTTACCTTTCGAAACAAGGAGAGGATTGCGGTGACCAACGGAGCCAGGACTGCGGCCCAGAATCCGGGCAACGGTCCGGGCCGCACTCCAGCCTCGCCCGGCCCGTGCTTTGACCCTGAAGGCGCAAGAAAGTCCGGTTGCGGAGCCTGCGGGATTGGTACAGGCGCTGGAGGCTGCGCCGGGGCAGCGGCCGGCGTGTCCTTGATCCCGGACCATTTGCGGAACGCCTCGGCAAGCCTGATATCGTAGGCGTTCTTCCTGTAGGATGCGCCGTTGTAGCCCTTGGCAAAGCCGGCCCAATCATGCTTGCGCAATTTGTCGTCGAGCCGGTTGGCGGCGATGAAATTGACCGCCGCCGCCAGTTGCAGCGCCTCGTCCTCCATCATGGCTTCGACCATGGCCTGCACGGTGAGGAAGCCGGCCGCCTTGAAATTCTCGCCGAGCACCTGGCCGAGGCCCCACGACGCCGATCTGAGCGCCGCCGTCTCGTCGATGGCGCAGGCGGCTTTCAGGCGCGGGTAGCTGTCCCGGGGATAAGGCTTTTCGCCCCACCTGGCATAGGCAAGGCCGGCCGCGACAGCTTGCGCCCGCTTCGCCCCCGACAGGTTGCGGAAAAACACATGCGGCTCGAACAGGATGATCGGCCGGCCATGAGCATCGAAGCCATGCCCGCTGGTTTCGACATCGAGGAAGGCGTGGATCTCGTCCTCGCCGACGCCGATCCTGGCGCCAAGTTTTGGAAGATCGAGATCGTCCAGGCGCCTGGCGGCGCCTTTGAACGTAAGGTCCATGGTCTTGTCCTTTCCGCCCTCGCGGGCAGTTGTTTGGTTTTCGAATGTGGTTAGGATCGGTGGCTGAAGGTGGGGGCCGGCTTATTAGGCGGCCAATGACACGGGAGCGAATGCCGTGAGTTCTCGAACTAAGGCGGCGATCGCTGAAGCGTTCGGAGAGCAGATGGAAGCGCTTCGCACGTCCGCCAAAGCCTATGACGAAGGATTAAAGTGGGAAGCCAAAAGGCTTGCGGCATGCGTCTATATTCTTGTCCATGACAAGGCCCGAGCAGTATCCATGTTCACTCAGATGGGGATGAAGGAGCATCTCGAGTTCGTTAGCTCAGCAGGTGCACTTAAACAGGGGAACTTTGCGCCCGAATTTCCACTGGCGGTACTGGTGCCTACCCAATCAAGCGCCGAGTATGTGCCGCTTTGTACTATGTATCCGACTTTGGAGTGTAGGGCCTTTTCATTCCCACTTTGGTGGGAGCAGCCGATCCTCCGTGCACAAAACAATGATATCTTAACGAGAAGAACACTCGTGCTGTCCTTGCGCGACCAAGACGGAGGTGCTCATTTTGATAGCTCCGTTGATCCAATCTATCGAGGATTTGCTTCCGAGCATAAAGGCGGTTTTTTCATCGTCCATGCTGACGACGGGCGCCGAGAGGACATTCCTTTTGGGCCACACTATGCGTCGATGCGGCAGATCGCTTGGGAGATCGAGGCAACTTTAGCTCGCGCGACGCAGGCTGAGCATTGACAAAGTGTCGGTCCAACTTGCCGGTCTGCTCCCCACGTGATGGTCAAGAGTGGTCATGGTAGTTTTTTCCGCCCTCGCGGACAGGTTGATGTTTGCAGGCGATTGTGTGAAATGAGCCCAAGGGGGAGAGCGGGGATTGCCCATGTCGCAAGACGAAGAAACGGCGCGCTGGACGGTGAAGGCCGAGCTGTGCGCGGTCGGCCGCGACAAGCCCCTGCTTGTAGCGCTGGCAGCGATCCTGTGCCTCTATTGCGGGCTGGTCGCCGGGCCGATCCTCTATGCGTTCCTGGCCATCCAGGGCATGGCGGATTTCTTCAAGTGATCGTATTGACCGCTTGAGAAGCTCGATCCGTCCTGCCACCTGAACCGAAATCGCTTAGCCGGGATGAGACTGCTGCCAGGAACCGTTCATACCCTATGGGACACAGGTGCGGGAGGGCGCGTGACATTAAGGATCAGGCTTCCGGGCGGGACACTGAAGATCAAGAAAAAGGACGAGCTGCGCCGCCGCGAGCAGAAGCGCCAAGTCCCGGTCTGGCGGGTCGGAGCTACTTCATCGTCTGGTGGCCGAGCAGCAAGTCGGATCGTCCGCCAAAACGATGATCCCGAGCCTGCGCCCGGGCCTTTCCTGGAAACAGTCCCAGAAATGGTCAATGACCGGTTGTTGAACTTTACGCCACGGAAGCTCTCTAGTTGCTGCGCTGCACAATGGGGGTTGGGCTGATGGCGTTGATAGGCTCGTTTCAGGGATTGCTGATCGACGGGAACAGCCGCCAGATAGCAGACGCGCGAGCGGTGCTTCCGGCGAGTATTCGTATCGAGGAACGTTTCCTCGATTTGAATAATCTGGACTTCATTCGAACAGCTTTCCCAAAGCTGGGGGTGCTATCGATAGACATTGACGGCAACGACTACTGGTTTCTTGAGAAGCTTCTAGACATCGAACCGTCCGTTATCTCGATCGAATACAATCCGAGCTTTTTGGACCGATCGATTTCTACCGTATATGACCCTGCGTTTGATCGTACAAAGAAGCATGCGAGTGGATGGTATCATGGCGCTTCGCTGGCGGCACTGGCAAAGCTCTGCGGTGCGCATGGCTACAGCCTAGCGGCAGTTTCTGATGGTGGGATCAATGCGTTTTTCACCAAAACCGGGTCACTTGATCCGAAGGCAGCATGGAAGCCGTCCGTGCTGAGGGGAAAGTGGTCAGATACCACACCGGAACAGCAGTGGGACGCTGTCAAGCATATGCCATTCGTCCAGGTCTAAGCAGCCGTTCGGGGAGCGCGTGCATGACATTCGGGAAAGTTGTCTCAAAATCCAGACTGACATTGCGCAAAATTCTGGGAACATCCAGAGCGGACCGCGAGGCCGAGCTTCTTGATGCCCTGAAAAGAGCTAGTTCGCAAAAACTTTTGCTTCTGGGCGACAGTCTGATCGAGGCGTCGCAGGCCGGTATCGGGAATCCAAGTGTCGCAAGAGGCGCTTATGGCGGCTCACGAATTGCTGACGTTTTGGCTGCTATAAGTCGGATCAAGGGCGCTTTCTTGTGGAACAAAGTCGCGGGTGCGGTCGTCAGCATCGGTGTCAACGACGCTCAGACAAGCGAAGGCGACGACCTCGGCTCGCGCCAGCGTTACTTCCGATCGGCATTGGACGCCTTGGCCCACTCCGTAGGGGATAGGCCGCTGGTGCTGCTGACGATCACCGAAATAGCATCGGCCGGAACCTTAGTGCCTCGCTTCAATCGAGACCTAATCGCGCTGCAAAACAAGGAAATACGAAGCGTCAAAAACGCGCAAATCCTCGACATTGCCTCGCAATTTGAGACAGCGATGTCGCAGGCCGGCGTTCCCTATGATGATGGGTTCCGGGACGGCGTCCACCTCTCGCCTGCCGGCTACCTTTATTGTGAATCCGCTGGTGGAGGAGGCAATTGCGATGGTGGCGCAGCCTCGCTAGTGAAAGCCTGACGCTTGGCATCCCTCGGAACGGCAAGGTTGGGTGGAATCTTGCCGTCTGAGCTGACTCCCGGAATGTGAAGCTAGCGCCACAAGCGGTCGTTCACGGCACTCGGCCGGACCGCGGCTGTCGACGCTCAGCGACGTTCAAGGCGATCGGCGTAAGTAGGGATTCGGAACTCGAACCAAACACCCGCCTGCATCACTCGCTTGGCTTTGCTTTACCTGTCCCGTAATTGCTCTGGGTTCCGTTGATCGCCATCATCTGAGTGTGAGCAACCAAACCCGGGAACCTCAGATACGTGGTGATCTTTGGTAAGTGCGGCCCGCAAATCATCGGCGCCTTGCGGCGCATCGGCTGCTCCCGACGCCAGCTGCGTGGATCTCGGAAGGGGCTCAGCATGCCCCGCCACTGTGCGCATCTTCTGACAAGCGTGGACCTAGTCAAGGACTGGCTGCGGCATCCCTGTTCGCGTCGCGTGAAAGGCCGTCCCCCACCCTCTCGACCGGAATGGCTGCGGCCGCCATCGGCGGGGCTGTGCTTGAAAGCAACTCCATAATCGCCGAAGCCCCCACTGCCGGGGCGCTTCCGATGGATCCATTGGACCGAACCACCACCGTTGTCGGCGTCCCATAGACCTTGTACGCCGTGGCCACCTCGCGATCCTTCTGCAGCAATACTGGTATTTGGGGATGGCCGCCGAACTTTTCGCGATTCTCGGCAGATGAGCCGCGGCTAATCAGCACCATAGCCACGAAATCGAACTCGAACCCGAGCCGTGTAATTTCCGGAACTAGCGCAACGCACGGGCCGCATCCCGGATCTACAAATGTGAGTGCCACCGGTTTACCGCTTGCCAGCAGATCGTCGAGAGTTGCGATTTCGCCACTCAAGTTCTGTATCCGAAACGCCGGCGCGGGCGCGTCCATGAGTAAGCCCGTCGGCGCGCGGCCAGCCGGCGGTTGGCGCGTCGGCTGCATAGGCAAGAGTCCGACACCGGCTCTGGTAAGCACGCTCTCCAGCGCATCTATGCGCAGCAGCAACCTCCCATGTTGTCGCAGCAGCTGGAAAAGGAACCATCCTTGCACGGCCATGGCAGTCGCCATTGCCAGCCCAGCGGTAAGGAGTACGACCTGCGTTGTCGAAAGCGCGGCGAGCCGGTCCACGATACTGGGGGCCGAGTGGTGCCTTCCCTGCCAGACCATGAGGCCGGCGATTGCCGCCAGGACCCCGTTGCGAGCCAAGGTGCTCCAACCGACCGGTTCAGAGTGGAGCTGGCCGAAGCAGTGACAGTCGGGCCTGTGCCCCAGCACGAGGTTGGCGGCTATTACGGCCATGAAGACGACGAGCAGAGAAAGGGCGCTCAGCGCGCCCCACCAAGCCGTCGTAACGGGTACGAGAAGCCCGGCCGTTATTAGCTCGGCTAGTGGCAGCGCAAGAGCGACCGGAGCGATGAACACCTGCGGCACTCCAAAGGCGGCCACGCTCTTCGCAGTCCCGGGAAAATCGGCGAGCTTTGCAAGTGCGGCCACAGCGAAGACGGCCGCGAGGAACAGGCGCGCGACGAGTAATGCCACCTCCATTCAGGCACTCCATAGTACCGAGATACGAAATATGCCGCCTCAATCACAATACGGTAGCCCGTTACTGCCGACAGCACATTCAAACCCTGCCTTTGTGTTGCAGCAGATGCCGGTCTCGCAACACGTGTAGCTTGCATCACAGGTGCCCCCGCCGCAGCATTGTTCATTGGCGTCCATACACTTGATAAGGGACCCGCAGCATTTCGATGGATCGGTGCAACACGATGTGTTGTTGCAGCAATAATTCCCTGCAGGACAACAAGTCGCCCCACAGATTTTCCAAGCGATGCCATTTTTGTCGACGCTGAGGCACGCAGTTGTGCCAGCCAACTCGCCTAACAATCCGCCGCGACAAGTCTTGCACTGACCGCAAGGCTTGCAATTAGGACCGTCGCCTTCCTGACAGGCTGGGCAAGGTGGATAGCACACACCGCCGGAGGCGCGCATACCGGCGGGACAGCAAGTGCCCGTTTTCTCGCTCCCGTCTGTTGGGGCCGGCCTGGTAGAATCGGAGAGACACTCCCCTCCGTAGCCTCCGTTTTGCAAGCACTCATCTTCGCGACACCTCTTATCGTCTAACCACGCCTTTCCCAGAAAGCCCAGTATGCACAAGTTGAAGGCCACGGGGGTATAAGGACCTGTGATGACCGAGAATGCGCATATTTTGATGATTTCAAGCGTCACATTTTGCCAGACGCGCTGGCTGCAGAGAACGGCAGCGCCGTCCCTGCATGCAGCCGCTTGCGCGAACGCGGGCCGTGTGCCCGGTCCGACGAGCCACAGGGCAGCACCGCCTCCTAGCGTCCAAACCAGTCCTTCCATCACGCGCCTTCTGGACGCGGGGACGGCTAGAACGCGGCAGAGATCATCGAAGCGCTGGGCCCTCACTATGGCTCCTCCGGATCAATCATCCCGACGTTCATGACTCTCACGGACATACACCTCGTCCTGGGTCGCACACGCACACGCAAAACTCCTGATCAAGCACCAACGGTGAGGCGCAGAAGAACCCGCAGCCAGCGTGGCATCCCCACCCTTGAGATGCGTTGAAGGAGTAACGGCTTCCAAGCGGACAACAAACGCCTGGGAGGATCGCACCCGGGCGACTATTGAAGCCGGCCGGACAGTATTCGTTGCGACCTCCGCAAGCGCTGCTGTGGCACTGGCGTATCGCGCTGCTCAATACCTCGGCAAAGGTTCCGGCGCATGCTGAGCATTCCTGCGACATCCTGACCGGATCAGTCAACGTCTGGCAGAGCGCCATGCAGGCCACAAAGTTCGATTGCGCGCGTGTTTGAGCTTGCGTCAGGCACCCGTTCAGGGTCGTCAAGTCGCATGGCAACGGTGCTGCCTGTGCATGTGCTTTAGTCCCGAGCGCTGCAAACAGACCCTGCAGACCGACTGCTAAAACCTTCACGAGCGACTTCGAGAGCTCACCGCGGGCAGCGAGGCGGCTCAAATCATCAAATGGCGGGATGTCCATTCCACCTCCCGCAACACTCTACCTACTGACTGATTACCGCACCGCCTAGGGCAGAAGTCAATTGCGCATTGTTCACGGACCCATCCCCCCTTGTGACCGGATGCGATCGCGACGTTCTCTGCGTCCAGCACCAACGTCAGGAGATGGCGCTACTTGCCGTTCGGGTCGACGAGACGTAAGGCAGGAAACCACCCGATTCTGCCTTACACGGCCACATGGTTCGAGGCCGGCTCAGGGTCACGAATTGTCGTAGCGCTGCCCAGAAGGAAGGGCATGGAAGGGTCGATTCTTGCCGTCTACCAGTACCAAGTGTCAGACTTTCACCACTAGGCACCGAACAGGCCCCTCCGCGCCATCTCACGCAGGCATTCGGCGTCGTATGTGGCATGGCGCAGACTGCCGGCAGCATTCGGGTGTAGCTCGTCCGACATGTACAGTGTCGACATGAGGTAGCCCATGCCGCTCTGGGAAATGTCGATGAACGGGATGCCGAGAGCATGTGCCACATAGCGCTCGGCCTCGAAAAATTGGTCCATCGTGTTGCCTTGGCCATTGACGCGACCAATTCGATGGGTCGCATGGCCGGGACCGCCGCTGAACGTTCCAATCATCACGATCTTGGCATTAGGCGCCCGAGCCCGAATGGCGACGCAAGCCGCCCACAACGATCCGTAGTGGGTGGCATAGGTCGTGTCGCCGAACGCGCCCAGCGGCGTCTCTTGCGCACCGAAGGCATTCGGGCCGGGCTCTAGGGTTACGAGCTCCGTGTCGACCGGAATGTCGACGATTCTGTTGGACATGCCATGGCTAGGATAGGCCGTTGTACTCAGCCCCAACGCCGAGCCACTGACCCCAAGATTGGTGAGTATCATGCCAGTCTGTTCGGCGAGCAATGGCGCATAGTAGGCACCGATTGTGATGCTGGAGCCGAGCGCCGCCCACTTTTTCCCGACAAGCGCCGCCGAACCGTCATCGTATGGATCGCGGCCAATGGCGGTCGGGTCGGCCACCAGGCCGAGATAAAGGGCGGCGTCGGCCACGACAGTCAGGCCAGCGCTCTTAGTCCACCCAACAGAGGAAAGGTTCTCGGCGGATCCGAGAATGTTCGCCCCTCCGTTGAGGCTGAAAGATGATCGCTGAATATAGAGGCCGGACACCCCGTCGCCGACGTAAGGATGCGTCCCTGTATCTTTGAAAATGCGGTGTTGCCAGTTCGAAGACGCCGAGGCCGAAGCGTTCGCCTGGACCCGGCACCTAAACCAGCCATTGCCGAGGGCAATACAGCTTGAGCCGGTGACAGCCGCCCCCGCCTGCGCAACCGTTCCAAGTTCCAGATCGAACGTGCAGTCGATCAACGCAGCACTGTTCGAAAACAGATTTAGGCGCTTTCGTTCGGCCCTCTTGGCGATTACCTCCCAGACAATGAGATCGCCGAGGACGACAGATTTCGCCTGATAGATAGAGGGACTTCCCGAAACAGCCGGCTCAACGACCTTCGATGCCGTCATCCGGCCTCTGACGAGCACGTCGAGGTCATCGACAATCGGAGGGAGAGAGACCAGAGCCGGCTCGTTCGGGCTGGTCGTGCTGGTGACCGTGACGCTCTGTTTGGTGAAGGCAGCATTGGCCGGGTGGCTGCTCGGGAACAGGTTAGCAGTCAGGCCCTGTTTGCGCAGCACGATGCTGCGGATATACATGCCGCTCACGCCATCAGCTGCGTATGGCAGGGCACCAGAGGCCGACATGCGGGCTTGCACGTTGTTCGTAACGTTCGCCGCGACCAGAACGACGGCCTTGCACTCATACCATCCGGAGCCTAGATCCGTGATGGAGGCGCTCACGATGTTCGCCCCGGAGCTGCTTGCGACGACGCCTTGTTCGAGATCGAAGTTGGCCGTGTAAGCCGCACCAGCAGCGGCATGGATAAGCTGAAGGGAACCGCGTTCCGCCGCCCTCGCAACGACGACATGTTCAATCGTGTCGCCGGCCACAAAAGAGTAGGACCGATAGACGGATGGACTAACAGACCCAGCCGCCTCCGTGAGCTTGGCGGTGAGCACGCTCAGCCCTTCAAGCATCGCTATAGTATCGATGCTCGAAAGCAGTGCGGACGTTGCCGCCCTGATGCCGGTATCAGTCGCAGCCGGGCCGGCTGTCACGTTGTAGAGGCCAAGCACGCCGGTCGAAATTTCGGTCCAGAAATATTCGCCGACAGCCGCATTCGTGCCGAGGATGACGGAAGCGGCAGCGCCAGCCAGCCCAGCCGATGCCGCGAAGCTGAAGTTTGGCGCGACCGTGTAGGAGCCGGGCGCAGTAATCAGGATCTGCGACAGTGCGCCGCCCGCGACGACGAAGCGGCCGGCCGCGCCCGAACCGGCGCCGCCGGTAAACGCCAAATCGAAGGTGCCGTTGGCGCCACCGGCGCCCGCCGTGATCGCACCGCTACCGACGATACCAAAACCCATCGCCGCCGTCGTCGTCGGGAAAATGCCCTTGCCATACAGCGACGCGTCGCGCGCCGCCTGCGCGCTGGCCAGGTTGGCCGCGGTGGTGACGACATCGGCGGCGGTTTGTCCGGCATTCGCGACAGAGCTGGCAGCGCTGTCGGCGGCCTGGCCGGCACTGGCCTCGGTGGCATCCTTCAGCATCTGCGTTGCGTCGCGCAGCGATTGGACATCCTCGACCACCTCCGCAATGTCGGGCGGCACGAACGGGCCAATGGTGATGGCATCGCTGCCCACCACCGGCTCGTCGGCGCTAAACTCAAACACCCGACCGGCATTGACCGAACCGACCTGGGTGTGGACCGTCGTTCCCTTCTGCAAGGTGCGGGCGGTGCGGGCGTCGGCGGCGCGAAACCATTGGCCCTCGCTCACCGTGTAGATGCCGTTCTGTCTCTGGTCGGCCTGGTCCTTGACCAGCACGCGGTCGCCGACCTCGCACGGCACGCTGTCGATGGCCTGCAGGCCATGAAGCAGGATGTTGGCCGTGGTCGCCAGGCGCACGGGTTCGCGTTCGCCGGTCAGAAGTCGAACGGCGGCAGTCGCAGGTCGAGCCATCAGGCTTCTCCATGAAAAAAGCCCCGCGAAAGCGAGGCTTGAAAGTGCTCTATGATTTCAGCGTGCGCTTACGAGACGCGCGGTCCATGGCACATCTGCGGTTGGGCGTAACCCCCCGCGCCTTCGTCATCCCAGTGCGGAGCAAGGAGCGACGCGGCGCAGACCCTGGGATCCATTCCGTCACCTCGGAGCGTCACGACGGTGCAGAACCTTTTGATGGCGGAGCGAGGCGCCCCTCCGAAGCTGCCGATCTCCCCCCAAGTGGGGGAGATGTCCGGCAGGACAGAGGGGGGCGCCAAGGATCACAGCATTTTATCCTGAGCCGCTGCATTCTTCGGCTGATGCTAGTCTGCGCCGCGTCGCTTCGCTCCTTGCTCCGCCCTGGGATGACGGCCTATGGCAATCCGCCGACGCGCCCGACAACGCGCCTCTTTGTCCAGCCGGCGATTGTCAGCCCGAACGCCATGCCGGCGCAGTCGGCAACCCAGTCCAACCCGTCCAGATCGCGCCCTATCAGTTGCGAGCCCTGAAGAACCTCGATCGCCGCGCCGGTAAAGGCGAGGACAAAAATCAGCTTTGCCTTGTGTTCCGGCCAGCCGAGGCTGCCCAATGCCGCCAGCACGGCAAAGGCGATGGCGTGATGCAACTTGTCATCGTAAAGCGTGACGGCCGTGCCGAGATCCGGCAAGAACCGCGCCGGCAGAAGAGTGAGCAGGAGAACGCCGGCCAACGTGACCGGAAAAACGATCCTTGCCAGCATCGGATAAGATTCTAAGCGCAACAAGGTGGGTTCAGTCCTTCATCTGATAGCCTGGACGGGCCAGGTGGATTTCCGTTCCAATGATCGCATCACCGTTTGGGAATTTCAAATCCAGAACCACAAGCCTGTGTCGTAAGAAAGGCCGCCGTCGCTCTTAGAGACTGTTTCGAAATTCGCTCTGGCGAGTCATATGGTGGTGGTTTCGAGAACCGGCGCGCAGCGGACATTAGAGCGCTGCGCGTCCAATTGGACGCGCAAAGGACGCTCTAACACTTTGCATTTGCGCATGATCCTTTCCGGGAAACCGAAATCGGTTTCCGGGGTCATGCGCTGGTCCGTGAGCACCGGAAGCGCAGAAAACGCCATCAGATGGCCGCCAGAGTAGAGTTTCCGATCGGTCTCTTATCGCCCCTGGATAACGACCACATACGTGCGTGCATTGCCAGCGGAGACTTCAGGAACCTTGGGTTTTCCCATGAAAAAGCCTGCGGCCAACGCAACAGGGGCAGGTAACGAGAAAATCCAGCCCGGCCGCCTGGTTGAGGACATCAGTTTTGCGCCACCGAGGCGCCGGCCTGCCAGGCGAGCGCAACCCTATCGTCGGGCCTGAGATCAGCAAGGCGGTCATCGCCCGAAGCGGACCAATTCGGGTTTTTCGCCGACAGATCGGTGCCGTCCTTGGCGCCGGTGGTTTCACCGTCGATCGCGCCGTCGGTGGCCTTCGCGGCAGCCGCGGCGCCAAGCAGTTCAACAGCGCGGCCCGGATCCTGGGCGATCATCGCCTGTGCGAGCGCTTTTGCCGTGTTGCTGCGCCAGCCGGTTTCGGCCAGCTGCCGGGCCACCGGGTTGCCCATCCTGGCGATGAAGCCGAACCCGCTCTGCCTGATCGCCTCGAACGCTGCGGTGTCGTCCGGGTCGCTCTGCGCGATGACTTTTGTGTAGGCGTCCTGCGCCTTGGACCATTCGGCCTGTTCATAGTCCTGGCGGCGCGCATATTGCTGTGCGGCCATGCGCGCCGAGCCGGCCAGCCTTAGAGCCTCTTTTTTCCTGATGAAGTTGGCGCGTTCGCTCTCCGGCACTTTCGGCACGGTGCTGTCGAAGATCTTGTCGAACAGGCCGGGCTTGATGACGCCGTCGGTGCGCGGATCAACTTGGCCATACATGCTGTCATGCAGGCCGCGACCGTCGGCCGGCGCATTCTGGATCGCTTCTTTCTCGGCCTGGGCAATCTGCCCGTTCAACTCGCGGCCGATGACCTCGGCGTCGAACGCATCCTGCTGCTGTTTCTGCTGCCGGAAACGCTCGGCGACGGCCGAGAGCTCGTCGCCAAAGCCCTGCATCGCGGCGCCGACCGGCGAGCTGTTGGGATATGAAACCACGCTGCCGGTATCGAGCCGGCGCTGGGCGAGTTGGAGGGGGATGGTCGCCATCAGTAAAGCCCTCCGCCCGGCGCCGGCGGAAAGGCGCTCTTGCCGAACGTCACCGCCTTGCTGGGGTCGTACAGCCCGGAAAGGCCTGACACGAGATTGCCGCCTGCCCTGAAGATCGAGGCAGTCACCGCCTGCCTGCCGGAAAAGCGCGAGATCGCGGCTTGCGTGGTCAAGTTGTTCTGGCGCAGCTGCGAGCCGTACTGGATCGCCTTGATGTCGAGCTGGCCCTGCCTTGCATTGGCGGCGAGCACCTCGGTCGGCGAGCCTGATAGGGCGACGCCCGAGGCGCCGGCCCGGGCGCGCGCCTCCGACAGCACCAGATCCTGCTTGTGGCGTTCCTGGTCCTGCTCGAAGGCGGCGGCTTGCGCGTGGGCCCGCGCCTGCTGCTCATAGGCTCTGGCCTGATATTCGGCCATCTGCCGCGACTGCTGGCCTTCGATCAGCGCGCCGCCGACCGAAAGGCCGATAAGGGCAAGTGTGCACATGGTCAGCCGCGGCCTCGGCCACGCAGCGAATATCGACCCGCGATGCCTCCGACCGGCGCGCCAAGCGCCGGTCGCGGGTCGAGCGCGCCGCCGGGGCTGAGCAGGGACAGAAGCAGTCTGTCGGCCTGGATCGCTGCCGCGCTGAGACGAGCCGGGGCTGCGGCTCGCCGCCCGGTCATGGCAGCGCGCCGGATCGCGGCCAGGTTGATTTTCAGGTTGGCAACGCCGGCGGCGTCGAACTGGCTGTTGGCGGTGGCGACGGCCCGGCGCAAGGCATCGGCGTCGAACAATTGCTGGCGCAGCTGCTCGATCAGCCAGTGCGCCATGCACCAGCGCTCGTCGAGGGCAGCGGCGTTGGCCCTGATCTCGTCGACGAGTGCCGCGATATCGACGCAGGCGTCACTTTGCGCGGCGGCGCGGCGCTTGTCATGGGGGATTGAGGTCACGGGAGGGTCCTTTTTGGGAGACAGAAACAACCAAGGCCGGCGGGGCAGCACCCCCCTCTGGCCTGCCGGCCATCTCCCCCTCAAGGGGGGAGATTGGATGGCGCAACGGCTTTCGCCAGTCTCCAGCGTTGGAGAGAAGGCGGGGCATTGAAACTGCCGATCTCCTCCCTTGAGGGGGAGATGTCCGGCAGGACAGAGGGGGGTGGGCGCTACGTTTGGTGTGAGCGTCTACACCTCCGCATCAAACACCGGCGTGAACGCCCGGATGGTGCACGGCGTCGGGTTGGTGTGGTGAATTCTCACCCGCCCCTGCCCTTCCCAGCTATCATCGATCGGCACCTCGACATTGCCGGTGAACAGGTTTGCCGAGCTGTCAGGGGTGACGACCGAGGGAATACGAACCGGCTCCCACCGGCCGCGCTGCATCGACGTAATCTCCAGCCCTGTGGTGTCCGTCTCAAACAGCGAAAGAATGACCTTTGAGACCTTCTTGCGGCGCCCGACGATCGACCCGTCCCTGCCGCCGACATCAAGCTCCAGCGTATCTGCTCCGGCCTCATAGGGCAGGCCCACCTGCCATTTGGCAGCGGTCGCACCACCGGGCAAGGAAACAGCCCCAGCGGCCACGGTGAGGTCATGATAGACCACGCCATCAGCCAGGGCGTCGACGGTCTCGCCTTCGAGATGATCAAGCCCGGTGACCGTGGCTGTGGCCACACCATCGTAAGTCAAACCACAATCGACTTCGAACGCGTCGGCAATCTCGCCATATTCGAACGGCACCGACTTGATTTCAATGGTGCGCCTGGTGGCGCCGCCGATCGTGCGCTTGACGATCAGCCACAGATCGTCATTGCCGTCCTGCCCCGGCGTCACCACCGCGCTTTCGACCGTGCCCCATGCTGAACCTGAGAAAGACCCGGCGATGCGATGACGGTGCATGCCGCGGACTTCCTGCGAAGGCTGGTGGGTGTAGCCGCCAAGTTCGCCATTATCCAGCGGGAACCACAACACCGGATCGGGATCGGTCTGGAACGCCAGTTCGACGACACCCTTCTTCGGGATATGCTCGGAAACCTGGCCGACATCCTCCGAGGTGAATTTTCCAGCCGCGCTCTGGGTCAGTTCCGCGATCGATTTGCGCGACCTTGTGACGAACAGGAACGATTGCCCCGCGTCGACGGGGCGAAGCGGCGCGCAGCCGAAGGTGCGCGAGCGGCGGTTTTTGAACGATGACGGCGTCAGCGCTTCGTCGATGCCCGAGCCGGACAGCGCCCGGATGCCGCCAAGTGTGCCAATGATCAGCGCCCCGTCGGATTCGGCAATCCAGCTGATATCGTTGGCCTGGCCGCCGCCGGCCTGGACGAACTCCAGCGCGGCGTCGTCCTCCTCGCCGGTGGCGAAATTGTCGAAGTCGCCGGTTGCGGATGCGTAGACGGAGAATTTTCGGCTGAAGGCCAGCCGCTCCTCGTACAGCGAACCGCTTTCGACGTACTTGCCGGGGACGAAGGTGCCGAGGCGCCAGCGGGCGATCGGCCTGAGATTGGGCAGCGCATGCCCATACAGCCTGACTTTGACCACGGTCGCGCTGCTGCGGCTGGTGATGCGCGCCCAGCGCCAGACAGCATCCGAGCCGAGCAAACGAATGGTCCGGCCGACATCGCTGGTCTGGAAGCCGGTGCCGTCATTGATGCCAACGATCGAGGATGCCGTGAGGTCGAACGACGTCTGGCTGTCGCCGTTTTCGTGCCAGCCCATTTCGGCGATGTCCAGGTTGCTGTCGTCCTCCGATCCCGAAATATTCAGCCGATAGGACTGATAGGCGGTCTCGTTCTGGAATCCATAAAACCGCACCTCGCCGCGCGACCAGCCGGTTTCCGCCGTTCGGCTGTCAAGCGAGATCCAGTCGATGCCGTCAAAGCCCTGGAAATCCCAGGCGACCGCTGCCCGAGGATTGCCGCTTGCTCTCGCCCTTATCCAATAAGCGTCGCAGACCTTGGTCGTGGCGCCTGCAAAATCATAGGACACGTCGCCGGTGGTTGCGCCAAAGGTGAGGTTTGTTCCATTGTCACGGTCGAACACGTGAAAGGCGGTGCCGGCGGTTGCAGCAGCGGTCCCGGTTGGCAGCGTATCGCTGGTCATTTGGGGATGGACGGCTCCGCTTTCGGCAGGCGTCAGTGTCGTCGCGCTTGTGTTGATGTCGTCATAGGGGCCGTCGAGAAAGACGAACTCGGCCAACGTCCAGGTGGTGTGCGCCGTGCGGGTGAGAACCTGCGGCAGGTAGTTTTTGTGAGTGATCCACATCTGGTCGGCGGACTGGACGAATTGCAGGTCGAACAGATCGGCTTCGAGATAGGGGGTGACCACTTCCACCGAGCCGACGCGGGCGCCATAGGCATGGACGCGGATGTAGAGATCGCCGAATTCAAGTATGTAGGCCTGATCTGCCGAGAAGATGAACGGGATGCCGCGCGTCTTCTTCGACGAATCCTTGACCTCCGCGCAAAAGTACGACCCGCCGCGCTTGCGGATACCGCCATGCGGCAAGGTGACGAAGTTTTCGCAGCGGGAGAGTGCCGCGCGGTAAAGGTCGAGCGAGGCGCGCGCGTGCAATCGCGGACTGATCTCGCCACGGACGAAGGTGTCCTGGATGGGATAGAGCGTCGGCATCAGGCGCGCCAGAACCGGTTGTCACCGCGCTGGATCGCCCAGGACGACGTTGAAAACCTGCCGCCACGCTGGATGGCGTCGGCGTGGAACGCCGCGTCCAGCGCCCGGTCATAGGCGCCGCGGGCGATGTCGATCATGCCCGCCTTGTGGGTCAGCGGCAGCGCGATCTTGGCGGCAAGCGCTGCAACCAGCACTTCGGTGAACGTCGCGTCCCAATCGTTCGGATCGGTGAGGTTGGCGACGTAGCGGATGATCAGCGGCCCCGACCGGTCGCAATAGATCAAGCCGGCTTCCTGGCGCCACGCGATCGGCACGCCATCCGGCTCGCCATTGTGGGTCAGCGGCAAAACCCGCAGGCAGTCCACGGGCAATTCATAGGCAAAGTTCAGCGTGCCCGCGCCACTGCCGGTACCGGACCCGGCGACGGCGGCCGCCAGGATTGCGAACACCCAGGCATGTTTCGTCAGCTCCGCCTCGCGCGTCAGGTCGAAATGCAGGTTGAGCAGGCGGGCCGGTTTGACGTCCTGATCAAGGCTGTCGATCGGCGCCTCGTCGAGGACGCCAAGTGCCATGTTGGCGATGTCGAGCGGGGTGATGGCCATGGTTTTAGGCCTCCATCTGTGTGGATCGGGAAAAGCAGGGCATGGTGGGATTGTGGGAGGTCGCGTTCCGTCGCGACCGAAAAGAAACTGGCAGCGTGCGCCACCTGATAATATGCAGATTCACAATATCGCCATCGCCGCGCAACGCGGCGATGACATCCTGCGGCGTCAGCCCGACTGTGCGCTCGTCGGCCGCCCTGTGCCGCGCGACTTGGCAACAGCGACTGCCGGCAACCTTCCGGCGCCTTGCGCCATCGCCAAGCCCCTGTCCCGGGCTTCCCCGAGACTTGTCGTGTAGTAGGCGGTGTTTTCCAGACCGCTGAAGAAGTTTATGCGGTGAACTTCGCCCTTTTTGCTAATGACAATGCCCGCTTTTCGGAGCACGTCCTGAACTGCCTTGTATGTCATATCCATGGTTCCCTCCCTTGCCACGACAAGGCAGCATCGTCCTCTTGTGTAACAGTTTGGTGGCGGCGATCGACCAACGTGCAACAAGCGGCCGCCAGACGCTCTCATGTCACCTCGGTGTAGAGACCGTTTCGAAATTCGCTCTGGCGAGTCATATGGTGGTGGTTTCGAGAACCGGCGCGCAGCGGACATTTGGTCCGTGAGCACGCGCATGCCCCGAAAATCGGAAGATTTTCGGAAAGGATCATGCGCAAAACCAAAAGTGCTACAGCGTCCTTTGCGCGTCCAAAGGACGCGCGGCGCTGTAGGTAAGCGCAGAAAACGCCATCAGATGGCCGCCAGAGTAGAATTTCCAAACGGTCTCTCAGGCTTCGGTCGTCTTCAGCGCAATGAACGTCATGTGCTTGACGCTCGACGCCGTGCGGTCCCAGTTCGCCGCCAGCGCCAGTTCGGCGTCGGTGGCGAATTCGCCGGCCGTCGACGCGTCAAGGAAGCGGGTGCCGGGCACATGCGGAACGAAGTGGCGACGGGCGACCATTTCGGTGACGCCGCCGCCATGGCCCTGGCGCGGCTTGCGGTCGAACTCCAGCGGCCCGCCTTCGGTATTGACCGGCAGCTCGTTCCACAGGATCGCCTTGTCCTTGAACATGAACGCCGTGTAGACGCCCCCTGCGACCGGGATGTCGTCGTCGATGACGGCCCGCAGCCCCATATAGTAGGGGATCAGCGGCCCGCCTTGCTCGGACGGCGGCACATAGTCGATGAGGTCGGCGAGCTTCAGCGCCTTCATCTGCTTGGAGTGCATCCAGATCGTCTTGAACTTGTCGGCGCGGTCGCCCATCAGATAGGCGGCCTCGATGATGTCGGCGTCGACGATCGAGGCGCCGGTGATGCGGACGAGGTCGCCGGCATCATTGGCGACGTTGTCGGCCAGCACCCCTTTCAGGATGCCGAGCAGCGTCAGCTTGTTGGCACGCTGCCAGTAGTCGGTCTGGCGGCGCACGATCAGCTTCTGCGGGTCGTCGCCGGCCAGGATCGAGGTCAGGTCCGGAATGCCCCAGGCCTGGGCGCGGACATTGCGGGCGGCGACCTCGCGGCGCGCGCCGATCTTCTTCATCTCGATCGAGTCGGCCGGGTCGTCGTTGACCGGCTCGGACGGGTCGTTGCCGAGATCCTTCCAGCCTGGCATGTCGACGGAACGCCCGCCCATGGGGAGCTTCGAGGCGATGGCCGGGTCGGAAAACAGGATCCCGGCCTGATAGATCTCGAGCGACTGGACGTGCTCCTCGAACGAGTATTGTGCGTAGACCGACGGAACGATCGCGTCCGCGATACGGGTATAGGCGTCTGCCATTTTGTCTTTCCTTCAGGGGTTGATGGGCGGCATCGCTCAAAGACCGTTTCGAAACTCGCTCTGGCGAGTCATATGGTGGGTGGTTTCGAGAACCGGAGCGCAGCGGACTTGCGGTCCGTGAGCACCGGAAGCGCAGAAAACGCCGCCAGATGGCCGCCAGAGTAGAGTTTCCAAACGGGCTAGAGGGGGTTGTTCGGTATCCATAGATCGGGGTTTTCGCCGGCCTCGTGTGCCAGCCGCCGGGCGCGGACGGGGTCGCTTCTGACGAGGGCCGAGATATCGGTCAGGTTGCGTTCGCCGGCGGCGTTGCGCTTGAACGGATTGCCTCCGCTCAGGGCCGCGCCGCCGTCGATCGTGTCTTCCCTGAACATCGCCTCGCCGACGGCGTGGAACGCCTTGGCGATCTGCGGATCGGTCAAGGCCCCGTCAGGCAGGAGGATGCCCTTCGCCTTGTAGGCATCGACCAGGCCGAGCTTCTTCATCGCCCGGTTGGCGACCTCCAATCTCCTACGAAAGCCGTCGCTGTCGGTCGGTCCCCAATCCCGGACCAGGTCGTCGTGAGTGGCCTCGACCGAACGGGCAAGGGCGATCTGCTGCGCCTTGGCCTGCTCGGCCATGTAGCCGACGAAGCGGTCGTGATAGGCCTGCGCCACCTTCGGCGTGGCGCCGGCCTCGACCGCCCACGCCTTGGACGCGTTGGCGAGCTCGTCCGAATAGGCGAAGCCTTCGGGAAGCCCGTCGGGGCGCCTGTACTCGACCTTGTCGGGCGAAGTCAGCGGGCGCATCACCTCAGGCAACCGGGCATGGAACCTGTCCCAGTCTTCCGCAGCTGCGTCCGCCGCGGGAATGCGCAGGCTTTCGCCCTGCTGCCGTTCCAGCTCCGCATAGGACGTGAAAACCCGATCGAGGCTTTCAGGCCTGGTCCAGCCCTTGGTTTCAGCGAGCTTGCGGTTGCCTTCGGAAAGACCGTCAAACCAACTTTCTGCAGCCGGCGGGGCGGACCCATTGTCCCCGGCGGCCGGTGGCCCTGCAAGGTTGCCCGCCGGTGGCAACGCCACCACGGACCCGGCGTCTGCCAGATCTGTCATGAGAAAGATTCCTTCTTGTTGTTTGCAAATGGAAACGAGCACTGGCCAGTTCAGCCAGGCGTGTTATTGGATTTGAGGGCTCGGCTGGACCCGGGCGGAACCGTTGCGGCCGCAGCCTGATTCTTTTTGACAGAACCTGACCCTATCGTCTTGTTCGAGTACGATCTTTCAGAGTCGGAGGCACGCACCGTCAAGACGAAAGAAACCATGTCTCATTTCGTGAAAAGCGGTTGCCGCGGTTCCGCCGCAATGCAACCGCACTTGGCAAACACTTGGCAAAACCAGCCAGTGTATTAGTTCATAGGCTTCAACGGAGTATCAGACGATGACCATGTACAAAGCCATTGCCGCCCTGCTTGTGACTGCCGCGCTGGCAGGATGTGCGCAGACCGAAGGCCAGCAGCGGGCGACCACCGGCGCTCTGGTCGGCGGCGCTGGCGGCGCTCTCGTCGGCCAGGCGATCGGCCGCGACACCAAGAGCACGGTTATCGGCGCAGCCAGCGGCGCCCTGCTGGGGGCGGTCGTCGGCAGCGCGACGACGCCTCAGCGGCGCGGTGAACAGCTTTGCCGCTATCAGGACCGCTATGGCCGCATCTACACCGCACCTTGCGACGACCGCTACTACCGCGGCGATTATTGAGACGTAGCGAATTGCAAATCATGGCAAGGCCGGCGGGACAGCGCCCCCCTCTGTCCTGCCGGACCCCTCCCCAAC
>NZ_CAKXZS010000031.1:10640-17358 GCF_935822925.1 Mesorhizobium ventifaucium | reverse complement strand
GAGACGATCTCCCCCCAAGTGGGGGAGATGTCCGGCAGGACAGAGGGGGGCGCCATAGAGCGCCAACCTCAATAACGACCGAGCATTGACCGATGCCTCACACGACATTGCCTCCGCGAAATCGCGCAAATGCCAAGTCGATGCGGAAGGCGATGACCGACGCGGAATTGAAGCTTTGGAACGAGCTTCGCGCGCATCGGCTGATGGGGCTTGGCTTCCGGAGACAATTTCCAATCGCCGGTTACATCGTCGACTTCGCTTGCCCGGAGAGAAAACTCGTCGTCGAAGTCGATGGTTCGCAACATGCCGACGCCAATGCAGGCGATGAGGCAAGAACAAAGCGTCTTGAACAAGACGGCTGGACCATCCTGCGCTTCTGGAACGACGACGTCATTCGCGACATCGACAATGTCTGCCAGCACATTGTGATCGAGGCAGGGCTCGCAGGTGCGACTTGATACGCCGGCGGGACAGCGCCTTCGCACCACACCCTACCTCCCCTCCAGCCGCGCCGCCTTCTCCAGCGCCGCCAGTTGCGCTTCGTCCAGTGTCAGAAACCCCATGATGTGCTGCACCACTTCGGCGCGCGCGTTGCTCAGCGCGCTGTGCAGCTCGAAGCCGTTCGGCGTCCTGGTCTTGGCCAGCCACTCGCCATAGGACGGGCGGCGGTAATAGCCGGTCGCCGCCGTCAGGTCGGCCAGCACCATCTCGCCGTCCTGGCCTGAGAACACCCTGAGATAGGCCCTGGTCAGCGCATCCTGCGCCTTTGCCGGGCCGCCGGCCTGGCGCGAATGGGCGAAGCGTTTGCCGCTCATGCGCCGCCGCCCTCGCCGCCCTGCGGCATCAGCCCACTGAGACTGTCGAGCAGGCCGCTGTCGCGCGCCTGAACCGCCGCCGGCACGGCATCCCTGGCAACCTTGCCGGCGGTGGCGATCGCCGCCATGCCGGCCTGCGCTTGTTGAGCCCTGGCTCTGGCATCGCGAATCCCCGCCACCTCGTCCTGGCGGCGAAAGATGCGCTGCGGGCTGCGGCCGGCGCTCTGCACGATCTTTAGCGCCTCGTCGCCGTCGATATTGTCCATCACGCCTGGGTCGAACTGCGCCATCTGCATGGCCGTGGTCACCACCTGGATGGTGTCGCGCGCCTCGGCCGAGCGGCGCAGCACGTCGAGCGGGCCGGTGAAGGTCGGCCGCACCGCCTTGCCGGCGAGGCTCGCCGGCGGCAGGAATCGGCTGTCTTCCTCGTATAATCCTTTGTCCTCGAGGATACCGATCTCGCGGTCGAGATTAGAGGCAAAACCGGCCTGGATGATCGAGCCGGAGGGGCCGAGCAGCGCGCCCTTCTCCTCCTGCCGGATCAAGGCTTCGGTGGCCGTCATCTGCGGGTTCTGCACCAGCGTCTGGAACAGGTTGACGAACATCATGTCGCGGATCTCCTCGGCCCGGCTTTCGGCGTAGTTGAACGCATAAGTCGGGTTCTGCCCGGTAACGATCGGCGCAATCAGCGGCCGGCCATTGTCGTCGATCAGGCCGGGATAGTTCTCGCCGGGATTGAGCACCGGCACATAGTCGAGCCGTGCCTTCGACGCGGTCGCCGGATCGGTGATCTGCTGCAGCGCCCTGAGGCCGGAGCGGCGCACGGCGTTTTCCTCGCGCACCGTCGTCAGCGCCTCGATGGTCGGCGAAATGCCATAGGGGTCGCCCTCGTAGCGTCGCCAGTTGAAGCACGACACCGGGAAGGAGCGGAAACCGCTCTCCCTGACGATGACCTCCTCGTCCTCGACGACGTGATAGGAAGCGAACGCCGTGTCGAGATATTGGAAGGTGCCGCCCAGCCGGTACATCTTGCGCTCGTCGCGCGGCTGGATGCACTGGATCAGCGAAATCTTGGTCTCGCACTTGGCTGGGTCGTCGACCAGCATTTTGATCCGGGCCGGCAGCTTCTCATAGCCGAGCAGTTGCGCCGCCTGCCGCGCCGTGCGCTCGTAGCGGCGGTGGAAAATGTCGACCTGGCCCCAGCGGTTGCGGCAGAGATAGCCCTCGACCACCGGGATCGAGGCATAGCGGATCAGCGTGCCGCCAAAGCCCTCCTCGGCGTAGAGATAGGCCGGGCCGTAGCGCACGACGTTGCGAAGGCAGGCCTGCGTCGCCGGCACGAAATTCGAATTGGCGGAATAGCGCAGCGCAAAAAGGAAATCGCGAAGCGCTTCCGCCCACTCCTTTTCCTCGTCGGTTTCCTCGTCATTCATGGCGGCGGTCGACAGCCCGTGCCATTTTTCCGACTGCGGGATGATCAGGCTTTCCAGCCCCGCGGCCAGCCGGTTGGCGGCCGAGTTGATGGTGTTGGCGTAGACGCGGGCGCCGCGCCGCTCCTGCCGCTCGGCCTGTGGTTCCGCGCCCCGGCGCCCACTCCAGACATCGGGCGCGTCGGGGTCGCAGAATTCCGACACCGCCTCCCAGACAGTCTCATACTGGCTGCGCTCGCTCTCCAGTTCCGCCTGTCGCGACAGGATATCGTGGGCACGGGAATCGCTCGCCATGGCATTTCCTTCTTCGGTGGTATCAGCTTGTTCGAAGCCCAGATGTTGCCAAGGCCAGGTCGAATTTTGTTCGCTTTTGCGATGTTCAAGGGGGGGCGCGGCGGCGACTCAAGGAGATCGATTTGACAATGACGGAAAGCCTACCCGGCGCCCTGAAGAGGCGAAGCAAGCAGGTTGCAAAGCGGCTGCTCGGCTACGATTCCCGCAATTGGCTGCGCATCAGGCAGATCGAGGCGTTCACCGCGTTTCTTGAGGCCGACGGCCGCAAATCCTCTGACGTGATCGAGATCTCGCCCGGCTGGAACCGCCACTGGAAGACGATGTGCTCCAACTATGCATCGGTCGATTTCCCCGAATTCGACATCTGCAAGGACCGCACCGACCGCCAGTATTCCGTCGTTATCGCCGACCAGGTGCTGGAGCATGTGCAGCGCCCGCTTGCCGCGGCACAGAATATCCACGCCATGACCCGGCCGGGCGGCTGGGCGATGGTGGCGACGCCGTTCCTGTTCAGGGTGCATGCCAGGCCGCACGACTACAACCGCTGGACCCCCGCCGGCCTGAAGCAGCTGCTGGTCGAAGGCGGCTTCCCGGAATCCGGGATAGAAGTGTTCAGCTGGGGCAACAGAGCCTGTGCTAAGGCCCATATCGGCGGGCCGGTGCGCTCCTACGGCCTATGGCGCGACCTCAGCAACGACGAGGAATATCCGCTGATGGTCTGGGCGTTCGCGCGCAAGCCGGGGTGACAGCGCGCCACATCACACCCCCAGCAGCACGCGGCGCTGGCCGGTGAGGTCGCTCGGCGACAGATCGGTCTTGACGGTGCTCAGCGTTCCCTGGCGCTGCTCGAGCTCGCCCTGAGTGCGGCTTCGCGCGCCTGCACGTCCTTGTCGGCAACGGTCGGTGTCGGTGGCAGCGGCTTCAGCGCCGGCGGCTTTTGAAATAGGCACATGGTTCCAGCTTTCTCTTGTCCAGTCATAGAGAAAAAAATCCTCGCCGTTCTTGCCGTAACCCGACAGGCGGCAGCGCTGCGTGGCGCCAAGCCGGGCCAGCCAGCGCAGCGCCAATTCATTGGTGGCCAGCGCCCGCGCCTCGACCCGCCAGGCGCCGTGCGCGGCAGCCTGCGGACCGAGCACGGCGCGAAAGAACTCGGTAATGCCAGGCACGCAGCGCTTCATGCGGCGCGTGCCCCAGCTCCAGGCGATCCATAAGCCGCCGCGCTGTTCGGCGGCGCCAAAGCCGGCCTCCGGATTGCCGTCCAGCTCGGCGACATAGGCAAACCCCTGCAGCGCCGTCAGCGCCAGCAGCGCCGGCGACCATTCGTCGAACTGGCAATCGATCTCAGTTTTGTCCTCGGGGCGCAGATTGGCGGCGATGTAGGAGAGGTCGCGCAGGGTTGCGGGGATGATGCGGACGGTCATGAGGCGATCATGGTATGTGGTTGCCTTCGAGTCACCGAAACGCCCCCAGCGGATCGCTCTGCCCTGCCTTTCGCCGTGCCGTCTTGAACTCCGCCGGGTCGACCACCGCTTCCCTCAGCATCATCACGCCATAGCGTGTCGCCGCCATCAGATCGTCGCGCAGTTTTACCACCTGGCCGTCTTTGCGGTGATAGAGCCGAAACTCCTCGAACCAGGGCAGAAGCGTCGAGAACACCTTGAAGCGGCCGCTCTGCATGCGGTCGAGCATCTCCATCAGCCCGGCCTCGACCGACACCGAACCGTCGGCGAAGTGCGCATGGCTGGAAAGCATGTTCAGCCCATGCGCGCCATATTGCCGGGCAAGTGCCACGCCCGCACCTTCCAGCGTCTCGCGGCGGCCGTCGCGCGGCCACGCCCAGGGCAGCCATTCGCCCCACGGCTTTAGGGTCAGCGCCTGCATGGCGGGAGTCTGCTGTGACGCCCGGCAGGCTTTGGTGACATAGACGACATCGGCCTCCGTGTCCCAGGCGAGCTCGACCGCTGCAGACGGATGATCCCAGCCGAAATCCAGCGCGCCGAGTCGCGGCCAGTAGCGCGGCAGCCGGAACGGCTCGCAGGCGATCAATTCTTCCGCCACCGGAAAGATGCGGCCGGAGCCGAGCACCGGAATGCCTTTTGCCCGCGCCTCGCGCTCATGCGCGGGATAGGCCGATATGATCGCGGCGCGCTGCTGCGGCGTGTAGTGCTCGGCATCGTCGATGGTCATGAAGGTGACGTGACGGGTCATATCTTCGCCCTCGCAGCTTGAATCATGTTGGGAGGCGCCGGACGTATGGTGTTGTTTGGCCAAGGACTTTTTGGATGGCGGGACAGCGCCCCCTCTGTCCTGCCCTCTCTTTGCCAAAATTTGGCATCTCCCCCTGGAGGGAGGAGATTGGATGTCGCATTGGCTCGCCAATCTCCAATGGTTGTAGGCAATCGGGACGCGGAAGCTGCCAATCTCCCCCCAAGTGGGGGAGATGTCCGGCAGGACAGAGGGGGGCGCGAAGGAACGCCACGGGTGAGTGGAAGCGAAGCTTCCTTCAAAAAACCACCTCACCTCCCCATTCCCTCCACCTCTCCCGCCGACAGGAACAACAACACCACATCCGACATGCCGAGCAGCGGCGTGAAGGTGACGATGGTGATGCCGCCTGTCGCGTTGGTGCGGGTCAGGCCTTCGGAATAGATGTCGAGCGGCGGTTCCTCGTCGAACCAGACGCCGTGCAGCGTTTCGCCCTGCCACTTTTCGCGGCCCTTCTCAAAACTCTTGAACGACAGCACTGATTCATCGGCCTGCACATCGCCGCCGCCGCCATGGCGCACCACGACGCTGTCCAGCCCATGCGGCGCGCCGCGACCCATGATGGTGCTGACAATGGCGGCGGCCGGGATCATGCCGGTGCCCCACGCCGCCGGCTGCTGCGGCGGGCCGATCAAAATGCGCTGCGGGTTGTCGCGCGTGCCCTCGGCGGTGACGCCTGCCGCCCACAGCCGCACGGCCGTGTCGAACACCTTGCCTTGCCACCACTCGGGATAACGGCCGGTGAGATGCATCGCCCATTCGGCGCCGCCGGCCCTTGTCTTGCCGAGCTGGTTGCCGGCCATGAACAGGCGTTCTCGGTTGATAGCACCGGCCGCATGGAACTCGGCCTGTCGCGGGTAAGGCCGGTAGGCGGCAAGCTGGTTAGTGCGCCGCCTCCGGTCCAATTCCCTGAGCAGGCTCAGATACTCGGTCTTCGCCGTCGAGGCCCGGCTTTGCGAGCCCCGGTTTTGCGAGCCCCGGTCTTGCGAGGCCAGGTCTTGCGACGCCAGGTCTTGCGACGCCAGACTTTTCGAGAAACGGCCGCAGGACGGCTTCGAGGCCGCGGATGCGCTGCCTGATTTCGTCATCGCTCAGTGCTTCCAGACTGTTGATGTTGAGATGCAGATCCTTGGGCAGCACCGACAGCACGATCTTCAGATACTGATCGGGCTTTTCGGTGCGAACCTCGGCGATGACACCGGCGCCATGCGCCCGGAAATCGGCGCGGATGGCTTCCAGAAAACCATCGGCCAGCGTTTTCTTCGCTCGCTTCGGCCGGCCGTAAGGCCCGGGTTCGGTCACATCAGCCGGTTCGTCGTCGAAAGGATCGTCAGTCATGCCCTACCCCGCCGTCCCGGCCGAGATAGCCGGCTTCGCTGTTTTCTTGACCGCATTCTTGGCCGGCCGCGCAGGTTTCTTGCGCGCCCGCTTGCCGGGCTTTGCCTTTGGCTTCCGCGCCCGCCTTACCGCATCGAGCCTTGCCGCATCGGGCCTTGCCGCAGCCGCGCTGCCGGATTTGCCGGCGCCTGACGCGGTTTTGAGCGTCGCCCTGGCGATAACCACCGCACCGACGCTGACGCTCATTTGCGCAAACCCGAAGCCGTCGGCCGCATCGACGGGGCCGCCGCGCACCATGCCGATCCGCACACCGACCGCGACCGGCTCGAATTGGCCGTGGCACACATCGGGCGCGCCCTCGAATTCGCCAATGGCACTGACGACCTCGCGGCCGTCATCGTCGCTGATGATGGTGGCGTAACGCTTGGACATGGCGGTCTCTGGTGATGGTGTGCGCTATGGCACGCGTGAAGAAACGTGTTGGCGAAAGTGACGATCACACGCGTCGCGATCCTCACGCCCCCTCTGTCCTGCCGGACATCTCCCCCTTGAGGGGGCGATTAGCAGCTTCACTCG
>NZ_CAKXZS010000031.1:0-10630 GCF_935822925.1 Mesorhizobium ventifaucium | reverse complement strand
GAGGGGGAGATGTCCGGCAGGACAGAGGGGGGTGCTGTCCCGCCGACATTTGACATCGGCAACACAGGCACAAACGTTCGAAACGGGCTAACAACAAAAACCCGCCTCGGCGGGCGGGTCGTTGGCGCAAATCAGCACCATGACTATATTCCTAGCATAGCTGCCGTCACAAAGCAAGCGAAATCTTGCGGGTCGGCCTAAAATTCGGCCGCCCGCCGCGATATGGTGCAGCTGTCCGGATCGGAACCGGCGTTCGCGCGTTTGCAATTTTGCCAATGGGAGCAAAGCCATGAATGTCGCCAATCTGCAACTCGAAGGCCTGCTGATGGCCGTCGCATCGATCAATCAGGTCCTTGTCCGCAAGGGCGTGCTGACGGTCGAGGAGATAGACATTGCCTTGCGCAAGGCCGAAGCCAGCGAGACCAGCGAGGAGCGCTCCGAAGGCATGTCGGCGTCGAGCCGCGATGCCGTCAACTTCCCGATCCGGCTGCTGGAACTGGCGAACCAGTGTCAGCCGGAGGCGGACATGCCGTCATTCTCCAAACTGGCGCGCATGGTCGGCCAGATGAAGGAACCCTACAACGACCAGATGTAACGTCGCGATCGAAGGGCGCAAGCTTTCTGGACTAGAGTCCTCGAGGTTCGCGCGGCGCCTCCCCTTCTCCCCTTGTGGGGCCCGAAGGGCGGGCGAGGCCCGTGACTCGCCCCGGGCGGTGGCCGAGCCCACGGGTCTTGCCTCCGGCAAGCCCGAGGACAGGCTCCGCTCGATCGGATGAGGGGTGCTTCAGCTTGGCACCAACACCGAGGCTTAAGGCGTGTAGCCCAGCGCGGCCAGCGCCGACAGCCCTGCAACCAGGCCAATTGCGATAACAATGCCGAAATGCCGTTCCAGGAATTTGCGCCCCTGACAGTCGTATCGCATATCTGAAACTCCGCCGCGTAATCTGGAGCAATGTGTTCAGGCGTCAAGGTCCTTGACAGGCGGTAGACAGGCAGCTGCCCTGTTCATATCGTGGTTCATACTGGAACGTGGACGACACTCATGGCCGAGCATTCCTCGATAGGAGAAAGCCGCTCCCAGCCCGCTGCGGACCCTCGCCTGGCCTTCGTTTATGCGGAGGCGGTGCGTGGTCTCCAACACCAGCAGAACGTGGTGGAGAGCCTCAATACCCGAGCTGGCAATCTGATCTTTGCAACCGCGTTCGTGAGCTCTCTTCTCGGCGGCAGGGCTCTCCTGTTGGCGATAACGCGAGTCTAACTCAGGACAGATTGTCCAGCAGGGCAAGGATTGCTTTGAGACGAGATACGCGGGTAATTTCTCGCGCTAAAGCTGAGCTTCGATGGCAGCCTTGTCTACGACAGACCATACTTCTACAATTGTTTCATTGCGAAATTCATAGATAACATTCTCAGAAAAAGAAACTCTCCTCCCATTTACAGGGAGGCCGAGGAACCTTTCTTTCGGCGTGCAGTCGAACCCGAGCCGGCTCGCTATATAAGGCGGATCGGAAATCAGCATCTCGACGTTGAAATAAAGGTCCGGAATTTCAGCAAAGTCTCTCTCCAGCATTTTGAGATAACCTGATAGCCCGAGCCGCCGACCGTTGTGGATCACCTCATCATGAACGAACTGTCCCAGCTTCGGCCAGTCCTGCTTGTTCAGGCAGGCAATGTAGTCTCGGTAGACGTCGCAGAGGTCGGTTCTAGTCACGGCGATTGCTCCTGTCTCAAGGCCCTGCTGAACGGGCGTGTCTCTTGCTCAAGCCGATGACGGCATGAAGCGGCTTCATGCGCGGATGAGAAAGTGCTAGACAGCGTCACTTCCTCTATTCCCGCTTCGTCTAATGGTAGGACAGCGCCCTTTGAAGGCGTGAATCGTGGTTCGAGCCCATGAGCGGGAACCAGTAACTTCAGTAACTTAGATGATTTGCTCGCCAAACTGTCCAATATTTGGCCATTTAATCGCCAAGTCGCGATGCAGAGGAATGCTGTGGAGGCTCGGAAGTCTGAGGTTAGTGCTGAGCGCACTCGCATCTTGGTCCACCTAAGGCTCTCACTAGACGATCCGCAATCTCACATCTGCGACTGTGACGCCGACCTTGTCGAGTTCTTTGGCGATGTTCAACTCACGCTCGCACAATCAACAGCATCCGCCTAACGCCTCCGGTATTTGGGCTAGCAGTCATCAAATTGGTTCGATTGGTGAATTCATCGCGCCATCCTCGCAGCCGCAGTGCCGGCGTTGCTCGGCATGGTGATGCCCACGACGACGCGGCGCGAGCCGCATTCCGGCGCAGCCGGCCGGACAGCATGGGCAGCTGGAAGTCCCGGCCGCGCGTCGCGCCGGGTGACGGCCTTTCGCACCTCAACGGGCACGATCTGCGCGACATGGCACTGCAAGAGCGCCGCGATATCCTTGCCGGCACGTAGCTCACCGAGGTCAGGCAGGCCGGCATTGTTGAGCACGATAATCTCGCCGTCGATGATGGCGCTCTCGACGTCTAGCGAGACCGCAGCCTTCGCAAGATCACGATACTTCGGCGTCCAATCGAGCCCGCGGCGGGTAAATAGGCGCACGCCGTCGGCATCCTTGACGATCTGCGTTCTATACCCGTCGAACTTGACCTCATGAAGCCAGTTGTCACCCTCGGGAGGCTTCAAACGCATGCATTGACTCGCAAAACCGCGACTCAATTAGCACGCTCTTAATTAGTTCCGGAGCATTTTAACGAATCGTTGACCGCGCCGTCCTATTCTGGGACAGCGCGGTCAACCCCAAGGGCTGCGCAGGCGGCTCCGGCAATTCGCCTCCCCGCACCACTGTCGGAGCCGCTACCACACTCCTCTAAAATACCAGCAATGGTTGAACCAACTGTTACCGCACGTGCTTTCCAGTGCGCTTTCCCAGTCGTTAGACTTTGATGGAACAGAGCCTCGCCTTCACGGTTGACGCTGGCAAGGATGGCCGGGCGACCAAGCGACCCTATAACCACCAGATATGACGGAGGACCACATGGCCGACGACAAATCCAAGAGCAAGCAGGATCGCAAACCGGCCGCCGGCGAGGAGCCTTACGACGTAGCGGCGTTTGCGAAAAAATACGGCATACCGCCGAGCGAGGCCGCGACCATCATCAAGCGGTACGGGCCCTCGAGAAAGAAGCTCGACGCGCATATGGCGAGCCGCAACGCCTGATCCGCATCAGGCGGCGGCGGCCTGAATAGGAGTTGCTCTCACATTAGCCTGAGCGCATATTTCGTCAGCCGGTGAACTACTTAAGCCGGTCAGGCTCGGCGCCAGCCCCCCTCGATCCCTCGACGCCGAGCCGCTGGGGGAACGGCAACGCTGGAGGCGAACCATGCCCATGTATCTCTCACGATTCAGCTATACGCCCGAGACCTGGGCGCGCCTGATCGAAAACCCCGAGGATAGACGCGAGGCAGCCCGCACCTACATCGAATCGGTGGGCGGAAAGCTGCACGGGTTCTGGTACGGCTTCGGAGAGCACGATGGCTGGAACCTGTGGGAAGCGCCCGACAACGTTTCGATGGCATCTGTCATGCTTGCCATTGGTGCGGGAGGAGCGCTCAGCTCGTACGAGACCACCGTTCTCCTGAGCGTCGAAGAGACGATGCAAGCCCTTGGCAAGGCGAAGTCGGTCCGCTATCGCCCGCCGGGAAAGCCCTGACCAGTCGCGCATCAAGGCGCCGGATCGGTCTGCGGACTTTCGCGCGGCTGGCTAGGCTCGCCGTCCGGCTGGCGCCTGCGCGCTCGCCCGTGTCTTGCTCGCCAGTCTCGCGCTCGCCCGGATCGCGATTGCCCGTGTCACGATCGCTTGCAGCGGCTCCGGCCGGTGCAGCAGAAATCCCTGGCCGAAGGCAACGCCCATATCCGCGAGAATGTCGAGCGCATCCTGCGCTTCGATCTTCTCCGCCACCACGGAGCAGCCGAGGCTCCTGGCGATGCCCGATATGGCCGAGACGATTTCGCGGTCGAAGCGGCTCTCGGCAATATGCTCGATGAACGAACCGTCGATCTTGATCGCATCGACGGGAAAGCGCCGGAGATATTCGAACGAGCTCATGCCCGCCCCGAAATCGTCGAGGCTGACGCGGCAGCGCCGCTCGCGCGCCTTGCGGACGAACTGTTCGGCAGCAGTGAAATTGGTGACCGCGGCGGTTTCGGTGATCTCGAAGCCGATGCCGGAATGCGGCGCCCCGGTCTCAGCGATGAGGGCGTCGACAAAGTCCCAAAGCTGCGGGTCGCTCAGCGTCTGCGCCGACAGGTTGAAGCCGAGCGTGAGCGCCCCTGACTTCAGCGCCGGACCATGAAGCGACAGCGCCGTCCTGATGATCCAGCGGTCGAGCCGCGAGGCGACGCCGAACCGCTCCGCCGCCGGGATGAACTCGCCCGGCGGGATCAGCCGCCCGTTGCGCCCGGCAAGCCGCGCCAGGACCTCGACATGGCGGCTTTCTTGCCAGGGTTTTCCGAGCTGGTGGATTTCCTGGCCGAACAGTTTCAGCCTTCCGTCCGCCATGGCGTCGACGGTGTCGGCCGCCAGCCGCGCCGCATTGAGGCCGCCGGACCCTGACGTCGTCTCAGGCGAGAACACAGCGAAGCGATTGCGCCCGGCGGCCTTGGCCGCGTAACAGGCGTCGTCGGCGCAGGCGAGCGCGTCGGCCACCGCGGTATTCGCATCGGCGACAAAGGCGATGCCGATGCTGGCCGCAAGCCTGCGCGACGCCGCCGTCGAGCCGAGGTCGGCGTCGCGAACCGCCGCGAGAACGGCGCCGGCGAGACGCTCGGCTTTTGGCCCGTCGCAATCAGGCACCAGCAGCGCGAACTCGTCGCCGCCGAGGCGCGCGGCATGCACCGACGGCGGCAGACAGTTCAAGATGCCCTCGGCGACACGCTTCAGTGCAAGGTCGCCGGCGGCGTGGCCGGCGAAATCGTTCAACGCCTTGAAGTAGTCGAGATCGACGTAGAACACCGCGAGCCGGCGCGCCCTTGCGATATGCTCGGCCAGCAGCCGGTCGAAAGCGGCGCGGTTCAGAAGGCCGGTCAGCGCGTCATGGCGGGCCGCATAGGCAAGTTCCTGCTCGCGTTGCTTCGCCTCGGTGACATCGCGCACCGTGCCCAGGATCTGGCCCAAAGACTGGGCGTCGGCGATGAACCGTATCAGCGATTCGACATGTCGGATTTCGCCGTCCCGCTTGATAATGCGGTATTGCACGGCGACGACCTTTTGGGTTTGCAGCGGCGCCAGGTGAGCCCGCTCGGCGTCGGCCCTGTCGTCCGGATGCAGATAGCTGTGCCAGAGGTCTTGCGACACCTCGTCGGTGTCGGCGACGAGCCCGAAGATGTCCCGCGTGCGCTTGTCCCAGTAGCTTTTGCGTGCGGCGAGATCGTGGTGCCAGATGCCGGTGCCGCTGGCCGCCAATGCCAGGCCAAACCGCACATTGACCTGTTCAAGTGTTGCTTCCGCTTGCTTCTGCTTGGTGATGTCGGTCTGCACGCCCATCAGTCTGACCGGCCGGCCTTCCGCGTCGCGTTCGACCACTCCGCCGCGATCGAGAACCCATACCCAGTGACCGGATTTGTGCTTCAGCCTGAGCTCGGTCTCGATCGAATCGGTCAGGCCGGCAATGTGGCGTTCGCCGCTGGCCACCGCCCGCTCGCGATCGTCGGGATGCGTCAGCTCCAGCCAGAGATCGCTTGTCTTGGCAAGCTCACCCTCGCCATAGCCGAGCATCTGCGACCACATTGCCGAGTAGAAACAGTCGCCGCTCCTGAGATCCCAGTCCCAGACGCCAAGATGCGCGCGTTCGAGCGCCAACTCCCAGAACTCTCCGTTGCGATCCTTCTTGTCGGCCATGTCCTGGACTTCGCCCGCCTCGTCGCAGCCATTGTGCGGCAAAAGCAAAGAAGAAACCGTTACTGCGTAGCGGCCGGGGTGGACGGCCAATCTCCCCGTTGGGCAAGGCAATCGCATCTTGCGAAGAGGACCCCCACCCCTAACCCCTCCCACAACGGGTAGGCGAACTTTGCGGCAATAGCAGCCACAGCCGCGACGGCGCCAGCCCTCATCTCTTCCCTTGCGGGTAGATCGTCTCACCGCGCTTCAGCATCTCGACGAACGCCGCGATCTTCTTCTTGCGCCCAGCTTCCGTCTTCATGTTGTGGATGCGGAAGGCGAGCGCGAAGCGGTTCTGCGCGCTGAGCCTTGCCAGCATCGCCTTGGCCTTGGGCTCGGCGTCTATTGCGGCTTGCAAATCCGCGGGGATTTTCATGTCCTTGCCGCTTGCATAGGCGCGCGCCCAACGGCCGTCGGCCTTCGCCGCATCGACCTGTTTCAGCCCATGCTCGGTCATCCGGCCCTCCTCGATCAGCCGGGCGACGTTGTCGACGTTGATCTGGCTCCAGGTGCTCTTCCTGCCGCGCGGCGTGTAGCGCTGCAAATAGCTCTTGTCGTCGAGCCCCTTGCGCACGGCATCGATCCAGCCCCAGCACAGCACGACGTCGATAGCCTCCTTGGGCGTGATCGACGGCAGCCCCGAACCGACCTTGTGGATCTTGATCCAGACTTCTGTCTCGGTGTCGTGGTGCTGGCCGAGCCAGGTGTAGAAGCTTTCGGCATCGCTAAATTCCCGCACCTTGGCGGGATCGACCTTGACCGGCGCCATCAGCGGGTCTCGCTTTTTGCGATCATCGTCGTTTCCTCCTCGTCGCCGCTTGGCTCCGATCGAATGGAGCAACGGCAACCTCGTTACAAGGCTGGCAGGACAGCGAAGCTGCCGATCTCCCCCTTGAGGCCCCTTGAGGGGGTCCGGCAGGACAGAGGGCCCGCGGCGCCCACGGGTCTGCTTCGAAGAAGGTTACCGGAGGAATCCGGCAACGTTATCTTGTGTCCATTCCGGTCGAATTCCGAGGTAAAGCTGTAGGACCTGGAGGACTCGAAGCTGACCTTGTCGTACAGGCCGGGTTTGTTGGAATAATCCTGCAATTTTTTGAACAAGATTTTCTGCTCGAAAGGCCAATCCGATCCATCAGCCACGCTGCGCACCTCGCCGCAACCGACCTCGATGTCAACGACTGTCTTTCTCGATTGGGCGTCCCCCAGAAAATGAAGCTGAACGTGACCGTCGGCGCGTTTGGTGTGCCCGTAGCTGTTCAGCTTAAAAACCTCCACAAGATACTCGACCTTTTTACGCGAAATCTTTCTATTATCTCGATAATATATCTTGGTTTGCCTTACCCGTTGAATCAGATAATCCCTCTTGCACTGCGGTGCCGAGATTGAATTGTAGAATAGCAGGTAGTGTACTGCTCTGTTGGCTTCAGATTCTTTCCGAAATCCTTTCGCATAGTAATCGTCCAGGAATTCGTCTATCGGGACACCCGCTTGCGCTGCGAGCTCCTTTTCCTCACGGTACACCTTGTTTTTGCTCTAGGTTTTTGGATCGTCCAAGGTTCCCGACTGCTTGGTGTCGCCTTCCATCCCTCGGCGCAATGTGACCTGCTCAAGGATGATCTCCGATGCCGATAAAGGTATCGAAAAGAGCACAATGCCCAGAGCCAACAGGTACTTCATACTTCACGCACCTTCAGAATAGCGTGAGCCACAGCAGATGTTGAACCGGGGCATTGCCGCCAATTCGCGGTGTGGCTGCCGACGTGAGCTCGGCCACCTTCTCCCACAAGGGGAAAAGGGGGAGCTTCACTGCAGCTGCGGTTTCTTGAGAAAGCTGTTGCGGTCGGCCGACTTGACGCGCAGCCAGGTTTCGCGGCCGTCGCGCACAACCCGCAGCGGAATCTCCGCCCCTGCCGGGTTCTGCCACAGCTTGCGGTAGAAATCGGCGAGCCCGTCGACTTCGCCGTCGCGCACATCCGAGATGATGTCGCCCTGGCGCAAGCCGGCTTCGGCGGCCGGGCTGCCTTCGGCGACGCTCATCACCACGACCTCGCCATTGCTTTCGGCGGAGAAGGCGCCGAGCCACGGGCGCGGCGGCTTGGCAACCTGGCCGCGTGTCAGCAGATCGTCGAGAATAGGCGGCAGAAGGTTGATCGGCACCACCATATTGATATCGGCGATCTCGCCGGCGCGGCTCATCTGCAGACGCAGCGAACCGATGCCGAGCAGTCTGCCATCCTGCCCGATGAGTGCCGCACCTCCCCATGACGGGTGAGCGGGCGCGGTGAAGATCGCCTCGTCCAGGAGATACTCCCAATAGCCGGCGAATTCCTGCTTGGTGACGATGTGCGCGCTGACCGCCTGGCCGATGCCGTCGGCGAGCACCACGGGGTCGCCGGCCATCGCCCTAGCCGCGTCGCCGAAAGCCACCGCGGGCAGGTCGAGCGGGGCCAGCGCCTGCACTAGGCCGAAGCCCGATTCCTGGTCGTAGGCGAGCGCGTGCGCGGGAACCACGCGCCCGTTGTGGTCGGTCAGCCAGACTTCTTCCGCCTCGGTGATGAGGTAGCCGATGGTGAGCACCAGGCCGTTATCGCGAATGACCACGCCGCTGCCTTCCCGGCTGGTGCCCAGCGCATTCGCGGTGAAGGCATCATCCGGGATCGAAGCGCGCACCGCCACGATGGACCGCAAAATCGTATCGATGGTCATGCTTTCAATCCTGGCAATATTCACGACGGGCGTCAGAGGCCCGATCATTCTTATAGGTATGGCGCATGTGACGAGGCGCAAGGGCAGGGCAATCGCGCAGGCAGACCGGCATCGACAATAGTTCAACACAAGTTGAACTTCCCGCAGCCCGCACTACCTGTATCTATGCAAGCTGATCCTCCCCAAGACCCTCTCCGCTCACATCACAAGGCCTCCCGAGATGAACCAATACACACCGCCGAAAGTATGGACCTGGAACAAGGAAAATGGCGGCGCCTTCGCCAGCATCAACCGGCCGATCGCGGGCCCGACGCACGACAAGGAACTGCCGGTCGGCAAGCATCCGCTGCAGCTTTACTCGCAGGCGACACCAAATGGCGTGAAGGTGACGATCATGCTGGAGGAGCTGTTGGCGCGCGGCCACAAAGGCGCCGAATATGACGCCTGGCTGATCAGGATCAATGACGGCGACCAGTTCGGCAGCGGCTTCGTCGAGGTCAATCCCAACTCCAAGATCCCGGCGCTGATGGACCGCAGCGGGCCAAAGCCGATCCGCGTCTTCGAATCCGGCTCGATCCTGCTGCATCTGGCCGAGAAATTCGGCGAGTTCCTGCCGACCGAACAGCCGGCGCGCCCAGAAACCCTGTCATGGCTGTTTTGGCAGATGGGCTCGGCGCCGTATCTCGGCGGCGGCTTCGGCCATTTCTACGCCTATGCACCGGAAAAGTTCGAATATGCCATTGACCGCTTCGCCATGGAGGTGAAGCGCCAAATGGATGTGCTCGACCGGCGGCTGGCGGCAAGCGAATATCTCGGCGGCGACGCCTACACGATTGCCGACATCGCCGTGTGGCCCTGGTACGGCGGGCTGGCCAAGGGCCGCATGTACAACGACGCCGGCGAGTTCCTGTCGGTGCAGGAATACAAGCACGTGCAGCGCTGGGCCGACGCGATCGACGCACGACCGGCGGTGCAGCGCGGCCGCATGGTCAACCGCGCCTTCGGCGAGCCGGCGATGCAGCTGCACGAGCGCCACGACGCCAGCGACTTCGACACCAAGACGCAGGACAAGCTGGCGGCGGAGTGAGCAGAGCGATGGAGATGTGCGGATGACGCGCTGATCTCCCCCTTGTGGGGGAGATCAGCAGCTTCAACCCGCCCCGTCTCGACAGCGGATCGGGATTGCACAAGCCGCAGGCAGGCTTCTGCGCTGCCCAGTCGCCGGCATATGTGTCCGTAAATATATACTGGTTTGCTAAAGTAACGGAACGTCCAATGCACATTCCCAGAACCGAACATGTCCGCTTTCAGAAGGCTTAGACCATATTATCTATTTTGGGAACATCATGTCTAAGCATATGGATATTCAGCCAGCCTGGCCTGGAATCTCGACACGCGTAAAAACCGCAACCGTCTCGATGGTCCAGTACTCGCGGGTCGCGGTCACCTGTGTGTCTTTCGCCCGGCCCTATAGATCAGCTGGACGACGAACAAAAAATATCCAACCGCAGAACGATAGAGGTAAGGACCGTCCAGCCCAGCGCCCTCCAGATTGAACCCGTTGCCAAAAAAGTCGAGAGCGCCACGACGAATGACGCGGCGGTCATCCCCACCAGGAACTGTGGAAAGTTCATCGCTTTTCAAGGCCGCCCCGGAGCTTCTAACAGCCGCGACGACCACCCCTTGCCCATTTACCCCCGACCAACGTTTCACCCTTTTTGATGGTTGCGCAAGTGGCAAATGGATGAGAGGTGCGCGCATGTTTAATGCAATCCCTGGTTGTGATCCAGGGGAAAGATCATTGATGGGCAAGGAGCGATCGGTCAATCGGACCGGCGAAGAACCTTGAGATGCCGGCGGGACAAGCGCCCCCCTCTGGCCTGCCGGCCATCTCCCCCACTTGGGGGGAGATCGGCAGCTTCGGCGCTCCGCTCGCCTCCAACGCTGGTGATTTGCGAAAACGGCTGAGCGCGCAATCTCCCCCTTGAGGGCAGGGCTATCGCATTTGA
>NZ_CAKXZS010000030.1 GCF_935822925.1 Mesorhizobium ventifaucium | reverse complement strand
CCCCTAAGTTAGCGCCCATGGGGCGCTGTCCCGCCAACTATCGAGCGGATATGCGCTCCGCTTCGGACGACGGACTTCTACCCCATGGCGTGGCGGATCGTCTTGGACAGACGGCTAAGGAATGCCGGTCTAGACGATGCGTCGAGCTTCCACGACAGCACCGCCGTCGCCATTTTCCGCGGCAACACCCCGACCGACAGGAACCAGGCGGCAAGGACGGCGCGCCGGCGCAGCGACGCCGTCATTTCGAGGCTGGCGACGGCGCCCGCCGCCCCGAGCGCCAGCCGGGAATCATTGGCCACGGGGTGCCGGCGCTTGTCTGCGCACAGCGACGCCAACCGCTCTTCCAGGTGGACCGGATCGTGGCGGACAGCCTCTGACGGCACGATAGTCAGGCCGATCCCGGAGGCTTGATCCGAAAGCGCCTGCATGCGGCGGAAATCGTGGGTTACCCGCCAGCGTGCCCGCTCGGCGAGCTTTTCACCGAAGACCGAATGGTTGGCGCCATGGATCCGGTAGGCGCCGACGCATTCGTCGATGGATTGAACGTGCCCATACATGGGCGCCAGCGTTGCAAGGTAGCCATCGGCGCCCTGGCGGAACTCCGCCTCCGGTATAGGCATGATCGATTCGAGGGTTGTGCGATCAAAGGCCAGCCCGCTGGTCACGGTCGTCTGATAGCGGCCCTTGTGCAGGAGTTTCGGCATGACATCACCGCTGTCGAAGGGCAGCTCGGGCGGCGGAAAGACGTCCTTGATGTGTTGCCGTTCGTCGACGATATGCAGCCTGGACTGCACCTGGGCGGTTGCCGCATCCCAGGTGTCGACGATCGTCGAGACGGCGGTTGGATAGAGGTAATCGTCGGCGTCGAGGAACAGGACGATCTTGCCCGAGCTTGCCGCAAAGCCGGTGTTGAACGCCGCCGCATGCCCGCCATTTTGCGCGCGCGGGCAGGCGAGGATCCCGTCCCCATATGATCCCATGATTGTCGTGGAGTTGTCCTGCGATGCATCGTCGACGACGATGACTTCGACATCCGCGTAGTCCTGCTCGAGGGCGCTATCGATGCTGCGTTTGAGGAAACGCGCGTAATTGTAGTTCGGAATGATGATGGATACCGGAACCCTCGGGACAGACTGCATCGCGTTTGACCTCACATCTTGCTTTGGTTTCGGCAGAAGCCCGCTTACGGGCCCTGCCCCCGCTTCAAGCGCCCTCTCTTCAAGTGCCCCCTCTTCAAGTGCCCCCTCTTCAAAGTGCCCGACGAGTTCCTAGGAGGAAAGCCTGCGCCTTCCACCAGGAGACGGTCACGTCTCGCTTTGCGACTTCATATTGAGGCCGCCATTGCCTTCGAGGCTGCCGCCTTGGTCAAGATTGTGGTCGGCGGCAGCAAAAGCTCCGACGATTTCGGCCGGTCGCAACCGAGCCCGACGGAAACGTCTCGCCTTCGGTCGCGATCAGGTCGGGATCGAAGCGGACGGGCGCCGCCTTGAAGGCATGGCGAATATTGACCTTCAAATACGGCTGGAACAAGCCCCGCGCCAAGAACAAGATTCACAACCCTGTTACATCTGAGGCAGCGCACAGCGGCATGGCCTGTGGATAATTACAGATGTTGGAGATTGGCGGCGGCTATCCCGAAGCCGGCGGCAAGCCGGCTTCGGGATATGCCATGCAGACCTGAACGGTTCAGGCGGCCTGCAGCCCCGGCAGCGACAGATCGGCCTCCTCAGGCAAGTCGCCGGCCATCGCGGCAGCGAACCTGGTCTGGTCGAGTTCCCCTTCCCAGCGCGCCACGACCACGGTCGCCACCGCATTGCCGATGAAGTTGGTCAGCGCCCGGCACTCCGACATGAAGCGGTCGACGCCGAGGATCAGCGCCATGCCGGCGACCGGCACTGCGGGCACGACCGAGAGCGTCGCGGCCAGCGTGATGAAGCCGGCGCCGGTGATGCCGGCGGCGCCCTTGGAACTCAGCATGGCGACGGCGAGCAGCAGGATCTGGTCGCCCAAGGTGAGCGGCGTGTCTGTCGCCTGGGCGATGAACAGCGCGGCCAGCGTCATGTAGATGTTAGTGCCGTCAAGGTTGAAGGAATAGCCGGTTGGAACGACCAGCCCGACCACCGAGCGGTTGCAGCCGGCGCGCTCCATCTTGGCCATCAGGCCCGGCAGTGCCGCTTCCGAGGACGAGGTGCCGAGCACCAGCAGCAGCTCTTCCTTGACATAGCGGATCAGCGCCAGGATCGAGAAGCCGTTGTAGCGGGCGACCGCGCCCAGCACCACCAGCACGAACAGCAGCGAGGTCAGGTAGAAGGTGCCGATCAGCATGGCGAGGTTGGCGATCGAGCCGATGCCGTATTTGCCGATGGTAAAGGCCATGGCGCCGAAAGCGCCGATCGGCGCCGCCTTCATCAGGATGGCGACGAGGCGGAAGATCGGCGTGGTCAATGCCTGCAGGAAATCGACGACCGGGCGGCCGCGATCGCCGACCGCGGCAAGAGCGAGCCCGAACAGCACCGAAAAGAACAGCACCTGCAGGATGTCGCCCTTTGCGAAAGCGCCGGTGATCGTGTCGGGGATGATGTTCATCAGGAAACCGACGATGCTGGTGTCGTGGGCTTTTTCGGCGTAGGTCGCCACCTTTGTGGCGTCGAGCGTGGCCGGATCGATATGCATGCCGGCGCCCGGCTGGACGACGTTCGAGACGACGAGGCCGACGACAAGCGCCAGCGTCGAGAATGCCAGGAAGTAGATCATCGCCTTGCCGGCGACGCGGCCCACCTTGTGCAGGTCGGAAACGCCGGCGATGCCGGTCGCCACCGTCAGGAAGATCACCGGCGCGATCACCATCTTCACCAGCTTGATGAAGGCGTCGCCGAACGGCTTCATCGCCTCACCGGTTTCGGGATAGAAGTGGCCGAGAAGGACGCCGGCGGCGATCGCCGCCAACACCTGCACATAGAGATGCCGGTAGAACGGAAGTTTGCCGCGCGGCTCGGCGGCAGCGAATGCTGTCTGCATGACGTCCTCCATTGTGCTCCGATCGAAAGCTCGACCTCCCGGAGCGTTTGCATTGACCCCCAGCAGCCTCGCGACCGCTGAATTCATGTTTGCAACTGCCGTGCCAGACTGCGGGCAGAGAAATTCGCTTTGATTTTATTGATGATTCTCGAACTGACGGTTCGTATCGCACACACGGAAAGTGCGGAAACTCGCATGGCCGAATTGTGCTTTGTGCGAAATCATGCACAAATGGGCGATGCTGCAACGCCCCGCCGCTGCCTTGCCGTCGACGCCCGAGCAACTCGGCAGGCGAGCGCGCCGTGCCTGGCTGCTGTTTGCGGTCATCGCCCTTGCGACGGCCACGGCCGCACTTTACGGCGCCGGTCTCTATGGCCGCACCACGGAGCTCAGGGGACTGGCGGCGCAGGGCCGCACCGACGCCAATCTGAAGGTCGCGCTACTGCGCGCCGTTCTGGAAAGCCCGCGCGCCCTGCCCCTGCTTTTGTCGGAAGACCAGCAGGTGCGCGACGCGCTGGCGCAGAAAAGTGCTGCTGCAATCGATGTGCTGAATCGCAAGCTTGAAGGGCTGGTCTCCGGCACCAAGGCCTCGGTGCTCTATGTCATCGGCACCGACGGGCTGGCGATCGCCTCCAGCAACTGGCGCGAGCCGATCAGCTTTGTCGGCAACGACTACCGGTTCCGCGATTATTTTTCCGGGGCGATGCAATCCGGAACCACCGAATATTTCGCGCTCGGCAATGTCAGTAAACGTCCCGGCCTCTACATCTCGCGGCGCGTCGGTAACGCCGCCGCACCGCTCGGCGTCGTCGTCGTCAAAGCGGAGTTCGATCAGCTCGAAGCCGACTGGCACGAGGCGAACCGCCCGGCCTATGTCATCGACGAGCGTGGCGTTGTCCTGATCACCAGCGTGCCGTCCTGGCGCTTCATGACGACGGCGCCGCTTGCCGGGCCTGATCTTGCCGCCATCCAGGGCAGCCAGCAGTTCGGCGACGCGCCGCTGATGCCGTTGCCGATCGCCCGCTCGCAGGCGCTCAGCCCAGACACATCCATCGTCCACGCAGTGACGCCCGGAGGCAGCGACGCGGAATATCTCAGGCTTTCGACGTCGGTCCCTTCCACCCCCTGGCGGCTCGACTATCTCGTTCCGGCCGAGGCGCCGATCGCCGCCGCGGCCCGTGAAATGCGGCTCCTTGCACTCGGCGTTATTGTTCCGTCGCTCGGCCTTGCTGCGTATCTGTTGTGGCGCCGGCAGTCGGGACAAATGCGGATCGCCACCGAACAGGCAGCGCGCACCGAACTCGAACGCCGCGTCGTCGAGCGGACCGAGGATCTGAGCCGCGCCCGCGACCGGCTGCAGGCCGAGATATCAGATCACCGCAGCACCGAGGCCAAGCTGCAGGTGGTGCAGCAGGATCTGGTCCAGGCCAACCGCCTCGCCATTCTCGGCCAGGTCGCCGCCGGCGTCGCCCATGAGATCAACCAGCCGGTTGCCACCATACGCGCCTATGCCGACAACGCTCGCGTCTTCCTCGACAGGAAGCAGACCGCGCCTGCCGAGGAAAACCTCGGCGCCATCGCAGCACTGACCGAGCGCATCGGCACCATCACCGAAGAATTGAAGGCCTTTGCTCGCAAGGGCCGCACCGCCGCCCAGCCTGTCGAATTGCGCGGTGTCATCGAGGGCGCCGTCGTGCTGTTGAGAAGCCGCTTTGCCGGCCGGCTCGACGCACTGGCGATCGACCTGCCGCCGCCGAGCCTCAAAGTCATGGGCAACCGGGTCCGGCTCGAACAGGTGCTGATCAACCTCTTCCAGAACGCGCTTGAAGCGCTGGAAGGCCGCAACGACGCTCATGTGCGGGTTTCGGTCGAGGAGACCGCGGACGGCGTGACGGTCGGCGTGTCCGATAACGGACCTGGCATTCCGCCAGGGATTCTCAAATCGCTGTTCACGCCGTTCAACACATCCAAGGAAAAAGGCCTCGGTCTTGGCCTTGTCATTTCGAAGGATATCGTCGCCGACTACGGCGGACGCATCGAGGTTTCGAGCGACGAGAACGGCACCCGCTTCACCATCCATCTCTTGAAAGCAGCATAGTGGCCAAGGCAGCATGACGAACGACGACGCAGCGCCGGTCATCTTGGTCGATGACGACGGCGATCTCCTCAAGGCCACTGCGCAGACGCTGGAGCTTGCCGGCTTCTCGGTCTCGCCTTTTTCGGTGGCGGCCGAGGCGCTGGCCAGGCTCGACACCGGTTTTGCCGGTGTGGTTGTGTCGGATATCCGCATGCCTCAGATTGACGGCTTGCAGCTTTTCGACCGCATCCTGCGGCTGGACGCGGACATTCCGGTCATCCTCGTCACCGGGCATGGCGACATCGCGGTTGCCGTCAAGGCGATCAAGGACGGCGCCTACGACTTCATCACAAAACCCTTCGCCGCCGACCGGCTGGTGCAGAGCGTGCGCCGCGCCGCGGAAAAGCGCCGCCTGGTGATGGAGAACCGCGCCTTGCGCGAGGTGGCCGGAGAGGCGCAGGACGGGCTGCCGCTGATCGGCCAGACGCCGGCGATGGAAAGGCTGCGCCGCACGCTGCGCCAGATCGCCGACACCGATGTCGACGTGCTGGTGACCGGCGAAACCGGTTCCGGCAAGGAAGTGGTGGCGAGCCTTTTGCATCGCTGGAGTCGCCGCGCCAGGGGCAATTTCGTTGCGCTGAACTGCGGCACGCTGCCGGAGACGGTCATCGAGAGCGAATTGTTCGGCCACGAGGCCGGCGCCTTCACCGGGGCGCAGAAGAAGCGGATCGGCCGTATCGAGCACGCCAGCGGCGGCACGCTGTTCCTCGACGAGATCGAAAGCATGCCGGTCTCGACACAGGTGCAGATGCTGCGCGTGCTGGAAATGCGCGAGGTCACCCCGCTCGGCACCAACGAGATGCGGCCCGTCGACCTGCGCGTCGTTGCGGCCGCCAAGGTCGATCTCGGCGATCCGCGCCAGCGCGGCGCTTTCCGCGAGGATCTTTATTACCGGCTCAACGTGGTGACGATCTCCATTCCGCCGCTGCGCGAGCGCCGCGACGACGTCGCCCTGCTGTTCTTCTACTTCGCCGAGCGCGCCGCCGCCCGCTTCCGGCGTCCGCTGCCGGCGGTGCCGGCCGCGGTACACCGCCGTCTCCGGGAGCATGACTGGCCGGGCAATGTGCGCGAGCTCGCGCATTTCGCCGAGCGGTTTGTGCTTGGATTGGAAGAAGATTCTGGAGCGCCATCCCCTGCCCCAGCCCAGCCGGATGCCGCCATGAAGCTGCCGGAACGGCTGGAGCGCTACGAGGCCGACATCATCCGCGAGACGCTTGGCCGCAACGAGGGCGACGTCAGGCGCACGATCGCAGCGCTGGGGATTCCGCGCAAGACCTTTTATGACAAGCTGCAGCGCCACGGCATCGTGCGCAGCGAGTTTTCCAGGTAACGGCCGGCGCCTCGGCCGACACCTTCACCGAAAATATCGACAATCGGCCGGGTTGCAGAAAGAGCGATGTCGCGGCCGGCCTCTTTCTCCCCGTTCTACGGGGAGAAATGCCCGGCAGGGCAATGAGGGGCAGCGCAACGTCTGCGAACGTCCCTCCTCCGCAGCAACTCTCCTGGCGCGAACCCGATTCCGGTCTCCGCCATCCTGCGCTACACTTGGTCCACTTCAACCGGGCGCACCTCCATGATTGTCCAGACCTGCATCAATGGCGCGCGCAGCGCCGATTTCCACCCGCAGCTGCCACTCGATCCCGAGACCATAGCGCGTAATGGCGCCGCCTGCGTGGCCGCCGGTGCGGCCGAGTTGCATGTCCATACACGCGGGCCTGACAGCCGCGAAAGCCTTGCGCCGGCGGCGATGGACCGGACCGTGCTGGCGCTGCGCCGCGCCTGCCCGGGAACGCTGATCGGCGTGTCGACCGGCGCCTGGATCGAGAATGATGACGAGCGCACACTTGCCGCGATCGCCGGCTGGAGCGAATTGCCCGACTATGCGTCGGTCAATCTGAGCGAGAAGGCCGCGCCCGAGATCATGCAGAGACTGCGGCAGCGCGGCATCGGCATCGAGGCCGGTCTCGCTTCGGTCGCTGACGCAGAGCGCCTGGTCCGCCTCGACCATGGCAGCCAGGTCCTGCGTATCCTGATCGAGATTTCCGAGCAGGCGCTGGACGAGGCTTTTGCTGTCTCAGATGGCATCGAGGCCGTGCTCGAACGCGCCGGGATGCGGCGTGCCATTCTCCTTCATGGAGAGAACGCGACTGTCTGGCCGTTCGTGCGCAAGGCGGCGGAGCGCAACTGGTCGACGCGCGTCGGGCTGGAAGACGGCAGGCAGCTTCCGGACGGCACTACGGCATCAGGTAACGCCGCGTTGACGGCTGCTGCCGTCGCGATTTTCCGGGCCGGTCGCTGATCATCCCGTAGGCTTCGGGCGCCTTGCCCGATCTTCTCGGGATGCTGCGTCAGGCCACGTCCCGCAAAGTCGAGCGCGGCGTCGCCGATTTCGCGGTTGCGCGATCCTCGTGAAGCGCGAAGCCCGTTGCGCCCGGATCGCCCAGTTCGGGGCGGAGCTGCATGCCCGGGATGTGGTAGTCACCGCCATTCTGCTGCCGGTAGGGAATTGGCCAGATTGTCTCGAGCGTCCGCATCCTTTCGCGCAGGCGCTCAGCGACAGGCTCGAAATCGGCCTCGCCGAAACGATCCACTCTGTAGACGACGAACGGCGGAAGCACGTCGTAGCCCGGATAATAAAGGATCCCGTGATTGATCGGGAACAGCAGGTCGTCGATCGGGCCGTTGACGCCGCGGGCGGAATAGTGCTCCTCCCAGCCGCCGGCGGTCACGATCAGCATCGCGCGCTTGCCGGCGAGCGTTCCTTCGCCAAAGCGGTCGCCCCACCGCTTGTCGCTATGCTCGCCGACACCATAGGCGAAGCCGTAGGCGTACACCCGGTCGACCCAGCCCTTGAGGATCGCCGGCATGGCGTACCACCACAGCGGAAACTGGAGGATCAGCGTGTCTGCCCACAGCAGCTTGTCGATCTCTGCTTTAACATCTTCGGTTAGCGTATTGGTCGCAAAAGCTTTTTTGGATGCCCCAGCCGGCAGGAAGCGTGCTTCGGGCGGCCACGCCGGAAAGTCGGCACGGTCCACCTCGGCTTTCCAGCCATCGGCATATAGGTCAGTCACCCGCACCTCGTGGCCCTGGGCCTCGAGTTCCCTGATGGCGACGTCACGCAGTGCGCCGTTGAGCGAACGCGGTTCAGGATGAGCAAAAACAAGCAGGACTTTCATGGTCAACTCCGAAGAAGGATGATGGCGCTAAAGGTAGCCAGCCCCGGGCTGATCCGCTATACCTGAGAAATGCATATGATCATGCCGAATAATGGATAGATCGGACGTCACACTCGAGCGCATGCGCAGCTTCGTCCGCGTCGCCGAGCGCGGCAGCCTCTCGGCGGTGGCGCGCGAGCTCGGAGTTGGGCAGTCGACGGTCACACGGCATCTGCGCGAGCTCGAAGACGCCGTCGGCGTGCCCTTGCTCAGCAGGACCACCCGGCGTGTCACGATGACCGATGAAGGCAGCCGTTACTATGCCAACGCCGTCCAGATCCTGCGCCTCGTTGAGCAGGCCGGCGACGAGGCACGGGGCACGCGCGGGGCTTCGGCCGGCACGATCCGGATATCCTGCACGGCAGCGCTCGGGGTCTTGCATGTCGGCCGGCTGATCTTCGCGTTTCAGGACCGCTACCCCGACATCGGGGTCGATCTCAGCCTCACCGACGAGCGCATCGACCTTGTGCGGGAGGGCGTCGACATCGCGCTTCGCCTCGGTCCGCTCACCGACAGCTCGATGAAGCTGCGGGCGCTCGGCCAGTCCCGGCGTCTGCTGGTGGCGGCGCCAGCCTATCTGGCGGCGCGGGGCAGGCCGGCTGCCCCGCAGGATTTGCCTGGCCATGAAGGCATCCGGATGTCGAATATAGCGGGAAGCGACACGCTCGCCCTGCAGGGGCCGGGCGGCGAACGCCATGCGGTGTCCTTTGGCGGCCGATTTCGGGTCGACCATGGGCTTGCCGCACGCGAAGCTCTCGTCGCCGGTCGCGGCATCGCACCTGCCCATCACTGGCTTGTCGACGATCTCCTCGCCGCCGGCCGGCTGGAAGTGATCCTGCCCGACTACGCCCCGCCTCCCATTCCGCTGAGCATGCTGATCGTCCCGGAGCGCGCCGGCATTGCCAGGGTCCGGCTGCTGGTCGATTTTCTCGCCGAGCGGATCGGCGGCATTCCGGGGATCGAGAAGTCGCGTTAGTCGGCATGCCCTCGGTCGGCTGCGGCTGGCAAAGCCCCCCGTCTTCCGGGATGCGGCCTTGTTGACAGCGGCCGAACGCTCTTGCGATTTAAAAAGATACACCCTAAGCTGTTTTCATATCAGAAAGAAAAGTCGATAAATTCTTTTCATTTATGAAAGCCTGAGTGTTTGCGGGAACATCTCGATCAGACAGACCGGCGACTTGTCAAGCTGCTGTCGCAGGATGCGCAGCTTGGCGTCAATCGGCTCGCCGAGAAGATGGCCGTCTCCGTCCCGACGGTGCGCATGCGGCTGCGCAACCTGCTTGACCGCAACCTGCTCAAGATCGTCGGGCTGCTCAACCTGACCGAGCGCCCAGAATTGATCTCGGCGATCGTCGGCATCAATGCGCAGGGCCGAGGCCGGGCTCGGGAACTGGCGCAGCGCATCGCCGAACTGCCTTTCGTGAACTCGGCCTCCGTCGTCACCGGACGCTTCGACATCATCGTCGACGTGACGGTGGCCGGCGATGTCGCCGATCTCTATCGCGTCACCAGCGAACTGATCCCCGGCGCCGGCGAGCCGGGCGAAGTCGTGCGCAGCGAGACGTTCGTCGTCATGGCCTCCTGCAACAAATGGGTCAGCCTGCCGGAAGGCTGCTGGTCGGACGAGACCAAGCGCGACGGGCGCGACGAAACTGGGCGCGACGAAACTGGGCGAAAGGAAATACCATGAAGATCGCGGTTCTCGGCGGCCTCGGCCTGCAAGGCCGGGCGGCGATCGCCGATCTCGTCGCCAGCGCCGATGTCGAAGAAGTCGTCTGCGTCGATACTGCGCCGAATGGTGCAGCCCGGCTTGGCGGCCTGACCGACCTTGCCCGCGTGCATTTCGTCGTGCCCGAAGGCGCGATCGCCCCTGTGTTGGCGAACGTGCTGGCGGGTGTCGACGCCGCCATCGACCTGTTGCCGCAGCCGCTGATGCGCGAGGCCGTGCAGGCCGCGATCGCGACGCGCACGCCGCTGGTCACCACCAATTACGGCAAGACGATCGCCGACCTTGCCCCGGCGGCGGAAGCGGCCGGCGTTTCGATCATGACCGAATGCGGGCTCGACCCCGGCATCGACCTTGTGCTCTACGCGCGCGCCGCCCGTCAGTTCGACGCCATCACGGCGATTGATTCCTATTGCGGCGGTATCCCCGAGCCGAAGGCGATGGCCAAGCCGCTATGCTACAAGGTGAGCTGGAATTTTGACATGGTTCTGATGAGCCAGAACCGCGACAGCGTGCTGGTCGAGAACGGCAAGCGGGTCGATGTGCCGGCCGGCCAGCAACATGAAAATCGCTTTATCCATCAGATCGAGATCGCCGGGCTCGGCAGGCTGGAAGCCTTCCCCAATGGCGACGCGCCGCATTATGCCTGCATGCTTGCCGCCGCCAAGGGGCTGCAGCGCTCCGGCCGCTATTCGTTGCGCTGGCCGGGTTGGTCGGCGTTCTGGGCGCCGCTGAAGGAGCTTGGCTTCCTTTCCGAGGATAAGGTGTCCGGCGTTGGCGCCAGCCCACGTGAATTTCTCGGCCGGCTGCTCGGGCCGCAACTGCAGTATGGCGCCGACGAAAAGGACCTTTGCGTGATGCGCAATGTCTTTACCGGCACCCAGGATGGCCGCCGCAAGACGGTGACCTCGGACCTGGTCATCGAACGCGATCTGGCCTCCGGCCTGTTCGGCATGAGCCTCGGCGTCGGCTATCCCGCCAGCATCGTGGCGCAGATGCTGGCGCGGGGCGAAATTACCGAGCCCGGCCTGCTCAACCCGCTGTTGCATGTGCCCGACGGCCGCTTTCTCGATGAGCTGGCCCGGCGCGGTCTACGGGTATCCGAAACGATCGACTGGGACTGAAAGATTTTCGAACGGTGGCCGCCGGCAACGGCGCTGCCGCTCAAAAAGCACCCCCAAGGGGTGGGACAACAAAGTGAAAATAACAAACGACAACAAGGAGGAATGCCTAATGAATATTGCCAAGCTTTTCATCGCAGGCCTTGCGCTCGCCGGCCTTACTGCCGCGGCCAGTGCCGGGACGCTCGATGAGATCACCAAGCGCGGCGAGTTACGCGTTGCCGTGCAGACGCAGGGACCGCCCTTCTCGCTGGTCGGTGCTGCCGGCGAGCGCACCGGCAGTTCGGTCGAGCTTGCCGAACTGATGGCCAAGGAAATGGGCGTGAAGATCACCTTTTTGGATTTCGATTGGGACGGCCTGATCCCGGCCCTGCTGTCGGGCAAGGCCGATCTTCTGGTCGCCGACATGACGCCGACGCTGGCGCGGGCGATGAAGGTCGCCTTCACCAAGCCTTACATGTACACCGGCAGCACCGTCTTCACCAAGGCCGACGGCAAGTTCAAATCCACCGAGGATTGCAAGGCCAAGGGCACCAAGATCGCCGTGCTGCTCGGCGCCACCGGCGAGAAGGAGGCCAAGAAGGCCTTCCCCGACGCCGACATCAAGAGCTACAAGGGCGGCGGCCCGCTGCTGCTTGACGCCGTCAACAACGGCCAGGCCGATTGCGGCGTCAACGACGTCTCGGCGGTCAAAGGCCAGTCGACCGCCTACCCGCCCGGCAGCTTCACCATCATGCCGGACATGCTGTCGAAGGAGCCGCTGGCCTTCGCGACGCGCTATGACGAGCAGGACCTGCTGACCTGGATGAACCTGTTCCTCGACCAGGTCAGCCTCGACGGCCGCCTGCAGAAGAACCTCGACTACTGGGTCAATTCCGACGACTGGAAGAAGGATCACTGAGTAGCGAGTAGCGAGTAGTCTCTAATCACTATTCGCTACTCGCTACTCGCTACTCGCTAACTATTAACCATTCACCATTCACCGCCCAGCGATGCTCGAAAATTTCAGCTTCCGCACCATCATCGAATATCTGCCCCTGTTCGGGCAGGGCCTCGTCACGACTGTGTGGCTGTCTGTCCTCGCCTTTGCCGGCGCGCTCGCCGTCGGCATCGTGCTCACCGCCATGAACCTGCAGCGCGGCCGGCTGTTCCGCATGCCGGCCAAGGCCTATATCGACGCGGTGCGCGCCACGCCGTTGCTGGCGCAGCTTTATTTCCTCTATTTCGGCCTGCCGCGGCTCGGCATCATCCTGCCTGAGCTCGTCGTCGGCATCCTTGCTTGTCACTGAACAGCGGCGCCTATGTCGGAGAGATCATCCGCGCCGGCATCCTGTCGATCCCGCGCGGCCAGGTCGAGGCCGGCGTCGCTTCGGGGATGACCTATGTCCAGCGCATGCGACTGGTCATCCTGCCGCAGGCGTTCAAGGTGACGATCCCGCCGCTGCTCGGCCAGGCGATCGTGCTGGTCAAGGATTCCGCTCTGCTGTCGCTGATCGCGGTCGCCGAACTGACGCGCGCCGGACAACTGCTGGCCTCCGACCGTTTCATGCCGGCGGAAGGTTTCATCACCATCGCCGCCTTCTACCTGCTGCTCTATTACGGGCTGAAGGGACTGGCGGCGCTGTCCGGGCGCTGGCTCGGCCTAGCGGGGGCACGGACATGATCTGGCAGCAGCTGCAAAGCCTCGCCGGCAGCTATCCCCTCGCCTTGCGCGGCCTCGGCATGACCGTGATGCTGTCGCTGATCAGCCTGGTGCTGGGCACGCTGATCGGCTTTGGCCTCGGCATCCTTAGAACCGGCGGCAACCGGCTGATCAGCAGCGTGATCGGCGCTTGGGTCGACCTGATCCGCGGCACGCCGTTCCTGGTGCAGATCTTCCTGATCTTCTTCATCCTGCCGGAACTCGGCATCGAGCTGGACGCCTTCACCGCCGGCATAATCGCGCTGACCAATCTGGCCGCCTGCTTCATCTGCGAGATCGTCGTCGCCGGCATCCGCTCGGTACCGACCGGCCAGGTCGAGGCGGCGCTGGCGTCCGGCCTGTCGCGATGGCATCGCATGCGCCAGGTGGTGCTGCCGCAGGCGATGCGCATCGTGCTGCCGCCACTGGTCGGGCAGTATGTGCTGCTGATCAAGGATTCCTCTGTTGTCTCGGCCATCGGGCTCACCGACCTCACCCGCGTCGGCTGGCTGGTGGTGCAGCGTGTGCCCAACGGCCTCCTGGTCTTCTTCCTCGTCGGCCTCGGCTATTTCATCGTCTGCTATCCGCTGATCATGCTGGCCCGCCGGTTGGAGCAGCGCATGGGTGCGGCTCATGGCGAGGTGCAATTGTGACGAAACCCATCAAAGGTCGCACCGGCATGATCGAGTTTCGCGGCGTCAACAAATGGTTCGGCGCGCTCAATGTGCTGAAGGATATCACGCTGAGCGTCGAGCCGCGCGAGGTGGTCGTCGTCTGCGGGCCGAGCGGCTCGGGCAAGAGCACCTTGATCCGCTGCATCAACGGGCTGGAGACGATCCGCGACGGCGACCTGGTGGTCGACGGCCAGCGCCTCGGCGATCCCGCCACCAACATGACGCGGCTGCGCACCGAGATCGGCTTCGTCTTCCAGTCCTTCAACCTCTATCCCCACAAGACGGCGCTCGAGAACGTGACGCTGGCGCCGATCCATGTGCGTAAGATCCCGCGCGCTGAAGCCGAGAAGGCCGGGCGCGAACTGCTGGCCAAGGTCGGTCTTGCCGACAAGGTGAACGCCTATCCGGCGCAACTCTCCGGCGGTCAGCAGCAGCGCGTGGCGATCGCCCGCTGCCTCGGCATGCGCCCCAAGATCATGCTGTTCGACGAGCCGACCTCGGCGCTCGACCCCGAGATGATCTCGGAAGTGCTCGACGTCATGGTCGCGGTGGCCGAGGAAGGCATGACCATGATGGTGGTGACGCATGAGATGGGCTTTGCCCGCAAGGTCGCCCAGCGCGTGGTGTTCATGGATGCCGGCGCCATCGTCGAGAGCGGCACGCCGGATGAATTCTTCTCGCACCCCAAGACCGACCGCAGCCGCGCCTTCCTGAGCAAGATCCTGCGGCATTAGAGTCAAAACTCAACCAGCTGGCTGTCGCCAATGGCCGAGACGGATGGAATGTTGCCATTCGTCTCGTCGATGGGAACGAGCAATTAGCGCCAATCTCGGACTTAGCCGATGGCTGGGATGAACGTCCTCAAATGGGGATCAATGACGTCGCCGCTTCCCTAAAGGGCAATATCGCGTCGACGATTCCTGCATAATACTGACGGAGGGCAATGCGGGACGCTCTGTCGTCAGAACATCACCCAATGATCATATTTTGCCCATGTAGGAACGGCGCAGGTTGGTGACCATTCGGCAGCCCGCCTGGTGTCGTTGACGCCAAATGACGGCGCAGGAGACAGCTATGAAACACGCTTGGCAGATTTGGTTAACTCTGCTCCCACTCGCTACCATGATGACGATGGCAATCGCGCCGACGTCCGCGCAGCAGCAGCTCGAAGGTCAGGTGCTCGGCGCGGGCGCCCCGATCGCTAAGGCGATGGTCACGCTTTGGGCTGCGAGTGCCGACGTCCCCGCGCAGCTCGCCCGGACAGAAAGCGGTACCGATGGCCGGTTCATGCTGAGTTTTGCCGGGGCGCCGAGCAACGACAGCACCCTCTATCTCGTCCCTACCGGCGGTGAACCGACAGCCAACAAGGCAAGCGGTAACAACCCGGCTATCTCGCTAATAGCAGCGGTAGGTCCCACACCGCCAGCCAAAGTGACAATCAACGAGATGACGACGATAGCCTCGGTGTGGACGCACGCACAGTTTTTCGACGGCACTGCAATCAGGGGCCATGCGCTCGGCCTCAAGGCCGCTGCGGGCAATGTGCCCAACTTTGTTGACCTCTCAACTGGTGGCTGGGGAAGCGTCATTCAGGACCCTCTCAACAGTGGCCAGACGCCGACGATGGCCAACTTCGCCACGCTATCAAACGTAATGGCTGGCTGTGTCACGCGGGTGAAGGCCGATGCATGCGACAGCCTATTTGCCGCCGCGACCGGGCGGGACGGTAAGGCGCCGCCGGACACGCTAGCTGCGGCCCTATCGATTGCACACAATGCGGGGTTCAAGCCGGAGCGCGTCTTCGCACTGCTGGACGCCTTTTTTCCGGTACCCCAAGGCAAGCATATGCGCGCAACGCCGTTCATGCCTTATCTGAGCTTCGCGCCCGGCGCATGGGTCCTGCCGCTCAAGTTCTCCGGCGGCGGCAACGCGGGCGGCGCCAAGGTGATGTTCGACAGCGAGGGCAACGCCTGGAGCGGTGACAACTTCCTCGTTGGGTGGCAGGGGCATGACGACCTATGGAACGGCAATTTATCAAAGTTCGCTCCGGACGGACGGCCGCTTTCACCAATGACCAGTGGATTCACCGGCGGGGGCCTGCTAGGCCCTGGGTTCGGCACTACGATCGATGCCAACGACCGCGTGTGGGTAACCAATACCAGCGGCAAGACAATCTCGCTGTTCGACAAGACCGGCAAGCCGCTTTCGCCGCCTGAGGGTTACAATTTCGGCGGCAAGATCAGCACGATGCAAGGCATTATTGTTACGCCCAATGGCGATGTCTGGGCGTTGGATTTCGGTGACGACAAGGTAATCTACATGCCGAAGGGCGATCCGACAAAGGTGAAGTTCTATTGCCAGTCCACCGACGGCAAGCCCAACAAGGACAGCCCCTGCAAGCTCAACGGTCCGTTCCACCTGGCGATCGACCAGCAGGATCGAATATGGATCACCAACGCCATCGGCGACACAGTCACACGCTTCCCTGCCAGCGACCCTAGCAAGGTCGAGGTGTTTCCCACCGGCGGTGGCAGTGGCAAAGGCATGGCAATCGACAGCAAAGGCAACGCCTGGATCACCAATTCGTTAGGGTCAGGACTGACGCTGGAAACTAAGGCGCGTCTTGCGTACCTAAAGCTCACCGGGGCATCGCTCACGGCGTTCGACCACGTTGCCCTACAAGATCTGCTGGACCACCCCGGCTTGGGAAGCGTGTCGATGCTGCAACCTGACGGCAGTCCAGCACCCGGGTCACCGTTTAATCCAGGTAGTATCTGGGGGGCTTGGGCGGTGTCAATTGATGGCAACGATCACGTCTGGATTTCCAACTTCGCGCCTGGCGGAGGCCTGACGGAACTCTGCGGTGCGCGGACTGAGACCTGCCCGGCTGGCATGAAGACTGGCGATCCGATTTCGCCGCCCGGCGGCTATAAGGGCGGCGGGATGCAAATGCTGGTCGACGCCTCCGTCGACCCCGCCGGAAACGTCTGGGTATCCAACAACTGGCAGGACCCCGAGTCGTGTTATGGCAAACCCGATGAGGGTGTTTCGACCCGTTGCGGCGGGCATGGCATTGTCGTGTTCTACGGAATGGCCAAGCCCGTCCGCGCACCGCAGATCGGGCCGGCACGCGGGTACGAATGAGGAATTGGAGGCGTGATGAGACGATGTCATCGAACGGCCCCGACGGGCATGAGCACACTTTCGGGCGCAAGATCGAAAGCAGACTGACGCCGTAGTCCGGAGGTCATCCGAAAGCGCACATGTCGCATTCGGATGACGCAGCGCGGACGAAATATCGAGATGTCGGGCCAATTCATCAGGTTGCCGTTAAAGCAATGGCCGCTTTCAGCGCGTAGGGCGACGTTCGAATGATCTGCGAACAACGACCGAGATGGGTCAGAACTTGCCGTAGAAGTTCTCCGAACGAAGGGCAGACAAGGATTGAACTCGGTCGTTCAGAGTGATTGGATTCTGCCCTAGTCTGGACAGACCCGGCCGGCGTCTTCAGCCGAATGACGCCAGAGGCTCAGTGCGAACCTCAACCCACTTGCGGTCCTAGTTGGCCTGCTAGCCGGCTTGCCTGCATCCCTCAGAGCGTCGCCAGCCGCGAATTTGTCATGGTCTTTCCATAGGCTTGCCGCAGCGTCCGCTTCTCCTCCAGCGCAATGATGACGCTTGTGGCAAAATCCGTCTTGTACATGACGGCGAGCCGTGTCAGCCCGCCTGGCGTGAAGACGTTGATCTCCAGAAGTTTGTCTCCGACGATGTCGAGCCCAACCAGAAACATGCCGTCATTGATCAATTTGGGGCGCACCATCTCGGCAATGCCCAATATCGTGCCCGTTACCTTGACTTTGCGGGCTGTTCCAGCGGCATGGATATTGGACCGGACGTCGCCCTTGGCTGGAACGCGGCGAAAGGCTGCGTAATTGCCGTCGCGCACCAGCGGCAGACCGTTCATCAGGAAAAGACGCACGTCACCAGCCTTGGCCTCCGGAATGTAGACCTGCGCGATGAGATAGCCGTCACCGCTGGCCGCTTCGAAAATCTGGTTGAGGTTGGAATCGGTAGGTGTCGCTATATGGAAGACGTTCTTGCCACCCGATCCTTGGAGTGGTTTGACGACGCAGCCCTTCGAGTGTTTGTCGATAAATGCGCGGATCTCGGTAATACTGCGCGATATCAGGGTAGCCGGCCTGACCGCCTCGGGAAAAGACTGAAGGTAGAGCTTGCTCTGCGCCTGTCCCAGGCCATCCGGATCGTTCACGACAATCACGCCGCGTTCCGCTGCGAGCCGCCCGAACATAACGCCTGCGTTGGCGGCCCATGGTCGATCGCTGGCATCCAGCGATGGGTCATTGCGCAGAAACACAATGTCGATATCGCTGATCGCGGAGGTCTTTTTCTGCTTCGCTGCATCCTTCAGGGCAGCATACAATCTGTCGGACGTCTTGTAGGGAGCGTCCGGCAGAACCGCGACGCTGACGGCCAGGCTGTCGTCCGGACGCAGTATGAAGTCGCCAGGTTCAACATAGACGACAGAATGGCCGCGCTGGACAGCGGCCAGCGCCAACGCTGTCGTCGTGTAGGCGGGCGTCTCGCTCTCAATGGAATTGACAAAGAACGCAATGCGCATCGAGGAGACTCCGCTTAAGTTTCAACCATATCGATCGGACCCATTCCCGCCATCGCTTTCTTGAGGCGCGGACGCGCCGCGTCGGAAGAGAGGAACGCAGGCTCGAGGCGCGGCACCCGCAGCAAGCCGCGCGCGTTGAGTTCCTGGATCGCTCCGAAATGCGCGGCGGAGATCTTGCCGATCCAGAACGGCGTGAGGCTGCCGCCGTCCTTCAGATGATCGAGGACCTGCACCATGCCCCGCAGATAGATGGCGTCTTTCGCAAGGCCACCGCCTCGAAAGACACGCAGCACGACGTTGAAGGCGCTGCGATCGTCGAGACCGAAATCCTTGTGGAGGATGCGGAAGGTCTCCTCGAATGTTGCGCCGTCGAGCATCGCCTGACAGGCGATAACCCTGGCCGCGATCAGCCTCAACCGCGCTGCGGTCATGCCGCCGACCAGATATTCCGCTAGCACGGCCAGCCCCTCCTGCATGCCCTCATAGCCGGCGAGCCCGTTGCGGAAAATGGCGAGCCCCTGCGCATCGCCGTTGAAATAGGTCAGCAGATGGACACCGATCTCGTGGCTAAGCAGCGCAATCAGACGTTCCGGTGGAAGATTGGTATCGCGTGAAACCAGCAGCCGGTTTCGAGAGACGAGGAGGCCGGCCGGCAGGTCGCCGCGGATCTCCACGGAGGCATCGAATTCGGGATAGGCTGCCCGGTAGCCGGCGATCATGTCTCGCGCGGCCGCGGCGACAGCGTCGGCGCCCAGGCCCTTCTGTCGGGCCGCCGACGCAACGCTGGGCGCCTTTTCGAGAATGGCGCGTGCTCGCGCCGCCAGGCTCGGCTCGACGCTACCATAGAGTGCTCGTCCGAGTTCGACGAAGCGGGGCGTTTCGCGCGCCGCGAGCATCGACAGCTGGAGATCGAGTTCCTGCTGCTTTTCCGAGAGCAGCGTGGTCAGCAGCGGATCTTCCAGATGATCGAGCGAGACCGAATAGAGCTTCCGTTTCTGGCCGGCGATCTCGAACTCGAGCGGCCTGTAGAGCAGTACGGGCACACGTTCGAAGGCGCCTGCCTGGAATTCCAGCCAGGCTGGTTCGGCATTGATCGGTGTGACGGCAAGCAGAAAATCGAATGTCGACGCGACGTTGTCGATCGCCCGATCAGCGCGCACCACGGCGTCGATATAGGCGCGCCGCCCCAGCGAACGATGGGTTGCCGGCTGTTCCAGCCTTGATGCCTTCAGGAAGGCGCTGACGGCCTGAAGCGCGGAATCGACGATATTGGCGACGACAAGGTCGTGGAGTTCGGGGTAGACGCGCTTGGTGCCAGGCACCCGGTAAATCGGTGCGAAGCGTACCGTCAAGCACGCCGCATCACCGAGATCATCCAGAAGCCGTGCTTCGGCGCGTGTCGTGGGGTTGAGTTCGTCGACGCGGGGCGTGCGGTATTTTGCTTCGCGTGCGGACGCAGCGGTGGCGAAGCGTTTGAGTGCCGCCTTCTCCGCCGCCGTGTCGCCGCAGGCCAGCGCAATCTCGAAGGGCGGCAGGAACGGAACATCGTCGGTCAGGAACCGGTCTTCGGCCAACTCGCCGATGTCCAGCATGAGGAAGGCGCCGCAGTGATCGCGCATCCTTCGCACCACCAGCCGCGCGGCCTCGCCGGCGAGGCCGATGTCGGCCGCGATCAGATAGGCCGCGTTGCTGGAGACGGCATGGAATGCCGCATCCTGATGTGACCCAACATGGACACACAGAAAGGGCAGCGGCCGATCCATGTGCAAACGGTTGCCATTGCCGAAATCGCGGCGGATTGGCTTGCCGTCCCGCAAAAGCGCGTCCAGGTCCAATTCGATTTGCGCCAATGGAGGCGCGGGCTCAACGAGCTTGGGCTTCATCGCATGGCCCGCAGCGCCGACTCCAGGACGGGCACCGTAGATGCCAGCATGGCGCGCAGCCGCTCGATTGTTCCCCAGTCGGGTTCGCCACTCCATTCGTCCATGAAAATCTTCTTGAACTCGACGGCGATGGCACACCCGGTTTCCGGAAAATTGGCATGGACGAAACGGGTCTGTTCGCCCTTGCCCTGGAAGGACACATTCTCGCGCACGTCGATCGGCTCGCCATTGAGACGCTGGCCGCGAAGCGTCTCGATGAAGGCGTCGACGACTGGTGCCCAGCGCTCGCGGTCCATGGAAGACGTACCGATGTTGATGTCGGGCGCGACGTCACGGGACGTAGGCATAGCCTCCCGTCCGTCGCGCCGGTGATTATAACTATGGACGTCGATGAGAACGAACCTGCCATGGCGCTTCTCGATACCGGCAAGGACACGGTTCAGCTCACTGTAGAAGGCGTCGTGAAAGGAGAGAGACTCCGTAACGATGTCCTCGTCCGGCTGCTCTCGCCAGACTTTCAGGCCCCAGGACTGGTCCGGCGACCGGTAGACCGCAGCGTCTCGCGCACGGTTCAGATCCACTTGGAAGCGTGACCGATGAACGATGATCTGGGTAGGAAAATCGGCGATGAAACGCTCGGTGAACGGGTCCTCTTCTCGACGCCGGTCGGGATCGGAGAGACACATGAGCGATCGACAAGCCCTGCCAACGTCGGTGCCGCTGTGGATAGCTGTACCTACTATAGGCGACTCTCCGAGCTTGATCGTCCAGCCTGCCGGTGATCCACCCGGATCATTGTTGCCCGGATCATTGTTGGAAGTCATCGTGTTCACAGTCCATCGAATGCGTGGAGAGTGTGGACGGTTCCAGTTCATCGAACAAGCGATCGTTGGCTCGCCCTGGATCAGCAGGCTGAACCGTCCAAAAACGTCAGCCGAAGGTGGCCGACGGCTTCAGCCGAACGTCGCCAGAGGCTCAGTGCGGACCTCGACCCACTCGCAGCGCCGGCTGTCGTGATAGAAGGACAGGAAGGGCGGCGGGAACGATGGGTCGGCGAAAGCCCCCACCGGAATGGCGATCAGACCGGGCTGGACATCGATCCGGTAATGGACAGTGGTGCCGCAATCCGGGCAGAAACTGTAGATGACACGGCCGCCTTCGTCGCCAACGCGCGTGAACTCCGCCGCTCGTCCCTGGATCGACACATCATTCTCCGCAAACCGCGCATTGAAGCTGAACGCGCTGCCGGTGCGCCGCTTGCAGGCCAGGCAATGGCAGACAGAGACGCGTACAGGCTCGCCCGAACAGGTGGCTGACAGCTGACCGCAGGAACATTGGGCGCGGCGCGTGACCATGGCTGGCCCCTTTCAGCGAACATCAATGGGTTTCGGCATGGGCCCTGAGCTCAGCCCTCTTCTCGTCGGAGACGACGGCGAGGTCGAGCACCTTCTGCAATTCGGCCGCGTGGCGGAACGAGGGCTCGGCCTGGACCCCGTTGCGCACCGCATCGACGAAGCGCTGGTAGTTGGTCGGCACCGTTCCGGCATCGAGAGCCTGCCATTTTGCGTTCTCGATGTCCTCGCCCATGCACGCTTTCAGCTCCGAGTTTTTCAGATTGTGCATGACCTCGATACCGCCCTTGTCGCCATAGATGCGCAGCCGCAATTCGTTGAGATGACCGGTAGCCCAGCGGCTGGCATGGACGACGCCGAAGGCGCCGTTGCTGAAATCCAGCGTCATGGTGAAACTGTCATTGGCGTCGAGCTCGTACTCGCCGATCCGGTTGCCGGGCGCCTTGTCGAAGGACCTGAGGCGGCAGAACACATGGTCGATGTCGAGCGCCGCGCCATAGCTTGCGAAATCGAGGATATGGATGCCGACGTCGCCCAGCACACCATTGGAGCCATGGCCGCGCGACAGCCGCCACAGCCATTTCGGATCGGTGCGCCAGTCGCCCCAGAATTTTGACACCAGCCAGCTCTGCAGATAGGACGCCTCGACGTGCCTCACCTGGCCGATCTCGCCGGCCAGCACCATGGCGCGCGCCTTCTGCAGCGGCGCGACATTGCGATAAGTCAGGTTGACCATGTTGATGATGCCGGCCTGCTCGGCGGCATCGGTCATTTCGCTGGCCCGCTGGTAATTTTCGGCCAGCGGTTTCTCGCACAGCACCGGCTTGCCCGCCGCGATCAGCATCATGGTGGTCGGATGGTGGATGCGGTCTGGCGTCACGTTCGCCACCGCGTCGAACTTGTCCCATGCGAGCGCGTCTTCCAGCGATGCGAACCGGTTGGGAATTCCGTAGCTGTCCGAAAACTTGTCGACACGCGCGCGGTCGAGATCGATGGCGCCGACCAGTTCGACGCCTTCGATCCTGCTGAACTGCCTGGCGTGCTCTTCCGCCATCCAGCCGGTGCCGAGTATCAGGAGACGCATGATTTTTATCCTTAGGATGATGCCTGATCTTCTTGTTCGATCATGGATTTTTAGAACCGAAGGTTCGCGATAGCGGTCTAGCGAAACCCGGCCTCGCCCTCGGCATGGAGTTTTCCGCCGCGCTCGACGATCGGCTCGAGCGCCTTTTCCACCGGCACGTTCGGCGCATCGAGGATGGCTGGATGCGCGCCCTGCGGGTTGTGCGCCCATTTCACCGCATTGCGCAGCACCTTTTGGACATTCGCGTCGTGATAGGTCGGATAGGTTTCGTGACCTGGCCGGAAATAGAAGATGTTGCCGGCGCCGCGGCGATAGGTCAGCCCCGACCGGAACACTTCGCCGCCCTGGAACCAGGAGATGAAAACCGTTTCCAGCGGTTCCGGCACGGCGAACTGCTCGCCATACATCTCCTCGTTCTCGAGCTCGAAATACTCGCCGATCCCGGCAGCGATCGGGTGGTTGGGGCTCGTCACCCAGAGCCGCTCGCGCTCGCCGGCCTCGCGCCACTTCAGCGTGCAGGGCGTGCCCATCAGCGTCTTGAAGATCTTCGAGAAATGGCCGGAATGCAGCACGATCAGCCCCATGCCTTGCCAGACGCGGCGCGCCACGCGCTCGACGACTTCGTCGGCGACGGCGCCATGATCCTTGTGTCCCCACCACACGAGGACATCGGTTTGCGCCAAACGGTCGGCCGGCAGGCCATGCTCCGGCTGCTCCAGCGTCGCCCAGGACACGGAAATTTCGGGGTCGCGCCTCAGCGCATTGGCGATCGTTGCGTGCATGCCCTCGGGGTAGATCCCCGCCACCACCTCATTGGTCCGCTCATGGATATTCTCGCCCCAAACGACAGCGCGTATAGTCATGACATCCTCTTGATCGGTTGAAGCCGCCGCCCCGGTCCGGTCAGTCATAGTATCCTCGGCGGGGAATGAAAACGGTTTCGAGGTAGGCTGCTGACAATTGGGTGGAATTCCGGCGATGTCGGCGGGACAGCGCCCTGGACAGCGCCCCCTCTGTCCGGCAGGACAGAGGGGGGCGCGAAGGAGCGCTACAGAACGGCTTATTCTACGCTGCAGGTGGTCAGGCGCTGCGCCCCTCCGACGCGACCTGCATCAGCGACTTGGCTAGCCGCGCACGACGAGGCGTTTGATCTTGCCCTTCTTGAAGGCGCCGAGGAAGCGGGCGTAGTCCTTGAAGACGACACAGCCATTCGACTCCGCGCGGCCGCCGCGCAGCAGATAAGTGTGCGCAAGAAAGCCGTCGCGGCCATATTTGTTTTTGCCGTCGATGGGAGTGAGACGCAGCGCCTCGACGCCATGGAAGCGCGATTCGCGCAGCCTCAGATCGTAGGTGTGGGGCGGCGTCGGGCCGCCATTCTTGCGATTGGCGTAGCGCGGCTGGTCGACCATCGAGCCCAGTCCCGAGTGCGCCTCGAGCCGCGAGCCGTCCGGCATATAGACGGTTTTCGCCGAGATGTCGTAGACGGCGACGCCGCTGCCGGGCTTGGTGAACAGGTTACCGAAGACCCCGCCGCCGCCCGCCGGGCTGTCGGGTTTGGCATAGGCCAGCATGTCTGCGGCCTTCGACCGCTTGGCCGGCTTGGCCGGCTTGCCCGGACTGCCCTGCATGCCCTGGCTGCTTTGCATGCCCGGGCTGCCCCGCATTTCCTGGTTGGCTTGCATGCTTGGTATCGCCGCCGCTGACGAGATCCTCGGCGACAAGGATGGCGCCCGGGGCATCTCGACCTGCGGAGCGGCGGCGGTCTGTATCCTGTTGGCTTTGGATGGCTGAGACTCGGCCTTGGCGGCCTTCGATGCCTGGACCTTGGGCGCTTTGGCCTTGGGTGCGTCGACCTTGGGTGCCTTGACCTCGGGCGCCTCGTCTGACTGATCGATTTCCGCCTGCGGACGCCATGTCGGCAAGGGAACGCTGTCGGGCATTGCGTCCTGCGGCGGCAGCGACGCCATCTGCACCTCGCCCTCTTGCGGGGCAGCAGGATCGGCCGTCGTCGCCTGCGGCAGCACGTCGATCATCGCTTCCGGCAATGCATTCGCAAGCGCCAGCGCCAGCCGGGAGGATCGTTCGGATTCCGCAACCTCGGGCCCGAAGCGCGCGGACGCGGGACCATGCTGATCGGGCAGGCGCACCGGCTCCGCAAAGCGCTGGCCCGTCGGCAGACTGACGACCGCAAACGGCGCGGCCCCGCCGGAGGCGCGGGCAAAGGCAGCAGCAATCTTTTGCGGCGATAGCGCCGCTTTCGCCACCACGCTGTCGAAGCGCGATTGCGGTGAGATTTCGGCGACAAGCTGGGCAGTATCCGGCCGCACTAACGGCTTGAGACGCGCTACCTTGCCTTCATGCACGAAGCTCGCGGCGGCGTGCGCGCAGCCGGCATTGCAGCGGCCGAGCAGCGACGCCTCACGCTGCCGGCCTGCCAGTGACGGCGCCCACGAATTGGCCCGTGGATTGGCCCGTGGATTGGCAAGGGTGTGTCGGGCATCGGCGAGCGCCATGAAGCGCGGCGCGAGCAGGTTTTGCGGAAGACTGTTGGAGGCGGCGGTGAGCGAAGTTCCCACCGAATGGAGGCCGGCCACGGTCGCAGCCGACCACAGAGCGATGGCAGCACCAACAACGGGAATCGCGACCCAGCGCAGGCCGGGCCTCATCGAGGGCAATCCAGTATCGGGATTGTCACCCCGGTTTTTCAAACGCATCAACGCCATACAACCAAACCTCAATCGGCCTTGCGGCATGCGCGGCTCGCAGCCGTCACAATCACAGTCGCCCGGTGCCCCCCGGCACGCTTCACGTCTGTTGCCGATTGATTCAAAAGATGGACAAACTTGGTTAACCAATCCCCCTAACGATCGCCGATAAGGCGAAGGTCTATGTCAAAAAAGCTCCCTCCAAAGCTGTGAAAATAGTGGAAATGCCCTCCATGCCAGGCTTTGCTGCCCGTTTTTGCAAGCCGAGTCAACAAAGAGAAAGGATTAGACCTTGCCTGGGCGGCGTCAGCTAAAGGCTGATACCTGCTAGCGCATGACCCGAAACGGGGCCCGCGTCCTCCGTCGGAGGCGCGGGCCTTGTCATGCCTGCGCAGCCTATGCGGCGCGCTGCGTTTCCACCGGCCGCAAATTCTGGTTCATGCGGAACAGGTTCAGCGGGTCATATCGCTGCTTGATTTCCAGAAGCCGCCGATAGTTGCCGCCATAGGCTGCTTCGACCCTGTCGACCTCGTCCCCGGGCATGAAGTTCACATAGGCCGTGCCGGCGGCATAGGGCTTGGCTGCTTCATAGAGACCCCGCGCCCAGTCGATGCAGGCCTGGTCCATTTCCGGTTCGCGCCAGCGGGCGTGGACATTCATGACGTAATGCGCGCTGCGTTGCGGAAACGCCGTTGCATCCGCTGTCACCCGGCCCGCGGCACCGCCGACATGGCCAATGAAAATCTCGCATTCGGGGCCGGGAAGCCTGGGTATCGCCGCCGTGACGACCTCAACCGCGCTGTCGGAAAGCTCGGTGAAGTCATGGCTCTTCCAATAGTTGCGGGCGCCAGGCGTCAGCAACGGATCGAATCCCTGCTGCCAGCCGGTGAACGGCTTGGGACCGACCACGTCTGCAATCGGTGTGCCGATGGCGCGAAGCCTCTGTGTCGCCTTCTCACCCTCCTGAAGGTCGCCGCAATAGCACATGGCCAGGACCAGCACCTCCTTGCCATGCCATTCGGCCGGCAGGAACGGCAGCGGCGGTGCCTGCCGCATGACCACCCAGCAGGTCAGCTCATTGGGCGCTGCTTCGAGCGCCGCTCGGTATTCCCGCAACACGTTTTCGGCATCGGCGAAGGGATGAACGACGAGCCCCGACAGCACCTGCGGACCGACTTGGTGCAGCTTGAACTCGAAAGCCGTGACGATGCCGAAATTGCCGCCGCCACCGCGCAGCGCCCAGAACAGGTCCGGATTTTCGGTCTGGCTGGCGCGCAGCAGCTTGCCGTCGGCGGTAACCACATCAGCGCAGAGAAGATTGTCGATGGTCAGGCCGAATTTCCGCGTGATCCAGCCGAAGCCGCCGCCCAGCGTCAGGCCTGAAATGCCAGTGGTCGAGTTGATGCCGGTCGGCACCGCCAGTCCGAAGGCCTGTGTCTCTGCGTCGACGTCGGCGAGTGTCGCGCCAGGTTCAACCCATGCCCGCCGCGTCGCCGGATCGACCCGCACCGACTTCATCGGCGACAGATCGATCATCAGGCCGCCGTCGCAGACGGCGCTGCCGGCGATGCTGTGGCCGCCGCCGCGAACCGCGACGAGCAGCCTGTTTTCCCTGGCAAAATTGACGGCGGCGATAACGTCGGCGGCACCGGCGCAGCGCACGATCAGCCCCGGCCGCCGGTCGATCATGGCGTTCCAGATGCTGCGTGCCTCGTCATAGGCGGCGTCGCCTTCCCTCAGCACGGTACCGCGCAATTGTGCCGAAAGCGCCTCCAGGGCCGCGACATCGACTGTCGTCTTGCCGCGTTCAAGCGTGGTGAGGCTCATGCTGTTCATGGCTTTCCTCCCGATTGTTTTTGAGCCGTTTCCACCCGTTTCCAAGTGTGCCCTTCTATTAGAAGTCGCGCAAGTTCCCGGTCGCTCATTCCTGGTCACTCTCTGGCCGGCATTGCGCAACCCGCATAATATGGAGGTAGGGGCCGCCGGCGGCCAAGCCGAGATGAGTGCTGGATCGCGCTAAACGATCTCGTCGGTTCGATCGGAGGAACTACGCAGCGGTCCGCGGAGTTAGGCATACGAGCAACCAGTGCATAGGAGAACTCTGATGGCACCGCGCAGAAAACCCGACGATCCATCCGAAGGCCCGGCCATCGAACAGCAGGATTGGGACGCGATCAAAGGCGGCGAAATTTTCCAGGCAGCGTGCCGGGAAACGGCGACATCCGTTACGACCTCGAGAAGGAGGCTGAACTGCCCGAGGAAGACGACGACAATCCGTACCAGGAGAGCGACGAGGCGCTGCCGGACGACGAAGAGGAACGCGCCCTCTCGCGCAACCCCTCGAAGCAAGATATCGACGAGCCGTGAACGGCAGCATTCAATAGCGGCGGCTACCGTTACCTCAGCTGAAGAATGCAGCGGACGGCACTCGCATGCGCAACGGTGCTCGTTAGCCCCGACCGCCGGCTATGCCACCAGAAGCGCGACACGATCTGGATCGGCGTCACCGACGACCTCGGCCGACGCATGCCGGAGCACAAATCCGGCAACGGCTCACGCTTCATTAGCTGCTACGGTTCTGGTCCGCAGGCGCGGTGGCCCGTGGCCAGTCGCCAGCGTTGGAGTCCCGCTGGAGGCTGGCGGCAGAGAACGTCCCAGTCTGCAGCGACAGAAAAGGCCCCGCGGGGAGGAAGCGCGGGGCCTTGTCGGAATGCCGTGCGAACGGCTTAGACAGTCGCTGGAGTAGAACGACTGCGCTTCCAACCGTAGCCGGTGGATGTTGTTCCATCGAAAACCGAAAAAGATGGCGCTCGTTCGCTGTTTCGCCAGCATTGCTGCTTGCCATCGGCCCCGACCCGTTGATCACGATTTCTGTCTGACGGAACAACTCCAAAAAAAGCTCGTTGGATAATTATCATCGCACCCAGCGATGCAACTCTAATGGAGAGCGACCATGATGAAGAAAATTCTTTCTGCAACCGTACTCAGCATGGCCCTTGCCACTTCGGCGATGGCGCAATCAAGCGGTACTGGATCCGGCACCAACGATCCGGGAGCGGGCACCGGGACAGGCACTGGCACCATGGCTCCCGGCACCGATAATGCAACTCCTGCCGATCCGAACGTAACCGGTTCAACAACCGACGGCGCCGACGGCATGAGTGATCGGTGCAAGGACGTGACGGAGGCCGATAAGAACACTGCAAGTGGCACTGCAACTTCGGATAGGGAGGATTGCCCCGAGTAACGAAGTCAAGGCTCCCTGAGGGCCGCGGTGGCGCGCCGCGGCCAGTCAGACAAAGCCGGGAACCGGCTTTGTCTTCCCGCTCAGTTGCGCACCCAACGTTAGCGCCTGCGGGAAATTCCGGACGATCGTCGCCATCCAGGCTGCGCTGCCTGGACTAACGGCAATCCCGGCAAGTACGGCGGCGGCGTAGACCCGTGTTGAAAACAGCCTTTTCCAGGCTGCCTCGTAGCGTCTGCCGGCTGTCTCGCGCCCTGCGCGGCCGCTCGGCACGTGAGAGAGTTCGGAAGCAAGCAGCCAGCCAGACTGAAGCGCCATCGAGATGCCCTCGGCGATGACAGGATGAGACTCTCCGGCTGCATTGCCGACGCGAAAGATGTCGCGTTCGTAGCAGGAGCGAATTCCCGGCCGGATCGGACCTGCGGCAAGCCACGGCCCGTCGGCGTCAGCTGACTCTAGCGCATCCCTCACTCCCCGACATGATTCTATCAGATGACGGGAGACCGCCTCGGCGGCCGACAAATGGCTCTGGTGTCTGGGGTGTTTGCGCAACCGTGCGAGCATATCGCGCCGAATGCAGCACGAGATCGACAGCCGGCCATGATCCGCCGAAACCATGCCGCCATAACCGCCAGGAAGCACCAGCAGGGGCATCAAATCAGGCGCCAGGGACGACCCGGTGAAATGCGCCTTGAAGCCGAACAGGTCCGAAGGGCGGTTGGTCTTTCCGAGTTGGCTGGGCAGCGGTCCTGGCTCCCAGGAGCCGTGTGCGGCGACAATCACCGGCGCGCGCAATATCGTCGTTTCGTTTCCGGCTTGAATTCGCACCAATTGCGCCTCGCCATCTGGGTCGATGGCGACGGCGCGGCAAGGCTGAAAGATTTCGACGCCCGCCGATCGCGCCGCCTGCAAAAGCAGACAGTCGAAAATATCCCGGCCGAGCGCCCGGCCGAAGCCATCTTTTGCACCAGGTCCATCGTTTGTGGAGCGCCCGTCGTTTGCGAGAGGCCCGTCCTTTGCGAGAGGTCCGCGTTCTACGCGAGGCCCGTCTATTGCGTGAGGCATTGGCGCCTCGACGCGGGTCTCGCCGGAAAAGAAGCCGACGCGGCGGATTTCGGGGCCGGCATTGGCACGCCACGCTTCGCCGATCTCCAACTGGTCCAGAAGCGCAAGATTGCTCGCCGATATATATTCGCCGCAGACCTTGCGGCGCGGAAACGCGCTCTTTTCCACAATAGCCACGGCCCATCCGCGCCGGGCCAGCGTAAGCGCAACGGATGTGCCCGCCGGGCCGGCGCCTATGATGATCGCGTCATGGGCCGATAATCGCGTCATGGGTCACGACCGACGCTGGCGCCGACGAAAATGTGGGAAAAAAGGCCGGCGCGCCGTTCCTCGACCGGTTTGCCGTTTGCCGCAAGCCAGAGATTGGAAAGCTCGCTGTCGCGAAAGCCGGCACGCACGCTTTGAGCCGCGTCGTTTCGTGTGACGTCATTGGCGCCGATTGCCCGGAGAAGACGGGTCGCGGCCAACGCCAGTTTCGCCCGCAACGGCTCTGTCGCCAACAGCAGCGGGGCCTTCGGCGCCATCAGCGAAAAAAGACGCACGAGTTCGGCATCGTCGAAATGATGCAGAAACAGATTGACGGTGATCGCGTCGAACCGCGTGCCCTCATTCTTTCTCGCCCAGTCGAAGACATCGGCGGTGACGCCTTCGACCGTCCATCCCAGCCTGTCAAAATCACCGCGCAATTGCGTGGTGAGGAGGTCGACGCGGTCGAGCATTACCAGTTCGACCCCAGGCCAATGCCCCGCCATGCGCCACGCTACCGCCAGCATGAAGGAGCCATCGCCGGCGCCGATCTCCAGAATCCGGCGCGGCGGCTTTGGCACAAATTTCCTGAAGAGCGACGCCATGATCTTCGCCTGAAACATCAGCGCGTTGATGCGTCGGAGGTCGCGGCGTGCCGCAAGTGCTCGCGGATCGTCGGCCGCAAGTCCGTCGAGGATTTCCGGCGCAAGCTGGCGGTGCTCCAGGCCGCTCATGACACCGTTCGAAAAAGCATCGTTTCGGCCGTCAGCCCAGGTCCGAACGACATGCCGCAGCCGAGCAGGCCCGGTGGCGCCTTCAACATTTCTTTCATCACGAACATGACGGTCGCCGACGACATGTTTCCATATCGGCGCAACACCTCGCGCGATGGCTCCAGCGCGGTGGGCGCGAGTTTCAGGGCCCGTTCGACGGCGTCGAGAACCGAACGTCCCCCTGGGTGCACGGCCCAGAGGTCGATCGCCTCGGCCGGTCGGTCGCCGAGGACGGCGTCGTGGTTGCTCCGCAACGCTTCATGGATTGCTGCCGGGACCTGGCCGGAAAGAACCATTTCGAAGCCGTGGTCGCGAATGCTCCAGCTCATCAGATCCCGCCGCTCGTCCGCCACGATGCCGTAGAAGCTTTCGAGCTCGATGCCGTGCGGCTCGGTGGTGACGAGCGCAGCCGCACAGCCATCGCCCCAGAGGCAAAACGACAGCAGCTTTTCCAGTTCCCTGGTTTCCCGTAGATGCATCGTGCAGAGTTCGATATTGACGAGGAGGACCCTGGCCTGCGGGTCGGAGCGGACGATGTGGCGGGCAAGCTTGAGGCCGTTGATCGCCGCGTAGCAGCCCATGAAACCGATCATCGTGCGTTCGACCCTGTCCGGCAGGCCGCATCGCGCAACCAGCTCCAGGTCGATGCCTGGCGCTGAAAAACCGGTGCAGGTGGTAACGATGAGATGGGTGATGCGGGAAGCGCCGCCACCAAGCTCCAATCCGTCGACGCCTTTTTGCGCGAGAACAGGTGCGGCATGACAGAACATTGCCATTCTCTCGGCCGTTCCAGGAAAGGCGCCCCGGATGAACTTCCCGGCCAGATCTGCTGATGGTCCTTCGGGGTCGCCGGCAGGTGCAAAGCAGGAATAGCGGTGCTCGATGCCGGCAACGTCAACCATACGTTTGAAAATTCTTCGGCGATCGGCCGCAAGCATGGAGGCCGCGAAACGCAGATAGAATTGATGAACTTCGTGCTCCGGCACCGCTGTCGCGATCCGGTTAATATACGCTTTGGCCGGCATATTCGGTCTCCTCGGCGTCGCGCACGGTATTTTTTAGGACCACCGCCGGAGATTGTTTGGTCATCGGCACCAGGTGTTGGACAGCAGGCATTGAGTGTTGTTCGATGAACGTTTCTGAGAACTGATTTCATCCCACCTGTGCTGTTGCCGGACGATGCTGCGGTTCGCTGGCACTAGGAACATAGGCTCCATTACCGAGGCGTCCACCAAAAGCCCGCTTTCGGGCCGAGGCGCCATTGCGTCCCGCCCTCACCGGGCACGGTCTTTTTGCTGATCGATGGAACATTAGCGCATACTCACAGTTGTAGGATGACAGCGAATATCTCCCGGATATTGGCTGCTGGATCGGGGCCCGTACCCCGGTCGGCCCGCGCTCCTCCAGAGGCGCGGGCTTTCCCGATCCTAAGAACAATTGCCGGCTTGAAGCCCAACTTTGGGAACAATGGCCAGCTGCCATAAGGCTCGCGGTAAAGACAAGGAGAGCTGTCATGAACAATATCATCTGGCTGGTCGGGGCCGTCGTTATCGTAATAGCGATACTCAGCTTCCTTGGCCTTCGTTAGGATTCGCCTTTAGCGAAAATCCGACGCGTGAGTAGGCAGTTACTTGGGTCGGCTCTGGAACCCACATGGGGTCCGCAGGCCTAGCAGCTATCCGCGCTAACGACCCCGCTCCTTCACCGGGCGAAGTTCCCTGCCCGAACCATACCCCTCCAAGACCCAGCGCTCTCATTGGATGCCGCGTCTCCTGCCGATCCGCGAGATCTGTTGCAGGACCGGATGGCTGATCGGCCGGGTGCGGCGCCGATTGACGTAGCGGTGCCTTTTCATCATTGTCCTGTTGCTGCCTCCGAGGTTCAGCAATGAAGCGCAGTCTCGCTTTCGGTGTGATTGTCATCGCCGTCGTCGGCCTGCTGGGCGGCGCCGCACTTTTGATTGCCGGCCAGTCCAGAGTTTCGCAAGACGCGATCCAGTCGTCGGTTACCCGCACCCCTGAATTGATCGACAGCGCCTGGAAGCTGCCCGTGGCCGCCACGTTCAATGCCGACGTCACATGGCAATCAAACGGATCAAGGTGCGGCCCGGCAAGTGTCGCAAACACATTCCGCTCCATCGGCGAGGGGGAGACAACCGAAGCCGAGGTCCTCGCGGGAACGGGAATGTGCTGGACAGGCTTTTGCATCATTGGCCTCACACTGGACGAGCTTGCCGAGGTCGCTCGAACGAACACCAAGCGGAAAGTCTCCGTGCTTCGAAATCTGAGCGCCGATGCATTTCGCGAGCACATGAAGCGCGCCAACGATCCCGGCCGCCGTTACATCGTCAACTTTACCCGTGAGAAGATTTTCGGCGCCGGCGCTGGCCATTTTTCCCCGGTGGGAGGATATCTGGAGGCCGAGGACATGGTTTTCGTCCTCGATGTAAACGAGGACTACAAGCCTTGGCTGGTCGAGCGTGAGCGCCTGTTCTCAGCCATGGACACAATCGATAGCGATGGCGACAAGAAACGCGGCCTGCTGCTGATCGAGTAGCATTGTCGCAAGCAGTTTCGCTTGCCTTGTCTTCAATCGACCAGCACGGCGACCACGGCGGTGCAGTCGCCCGCCTTGACCAGTCCGGGGAAATGTCGGGCAGCCAATAGACCCGACATCCTTGCCCTGATTTCCTGAGGTGCGGCACCCGTGCGGCCAATGGAGTGGATGCGCGCCAGGACCTGGCCCTCTTCGACAGGCTCGCCGAGATCGATCATCGTTTCGATCATCCCGTCGTCCTCGGCAAACGAAAAGCAATCGCCCGACGGCATGTCCAGCCAGCGGGTCGGCTGCATCTCGACCGCACCGGCGACGATGCCGGCATGGCGCAGCACATTGAGCACGCCGCGACGCGCGATCCGCACCGTTTCCGCGCGCGAAGTCCCACCACCGCCAAGTTCAGTGGTGATGAACAGCTTGCCCATCTCTTCGGCGGCAGTGTCGAACATGCCGACCGCATCGATCTCCAGCATCTTCATCGACCACGGCGCCGAGAACGCTTCGACCGCGGCGAAACCCTTCGCCTCCAACTCCTTGTCGGGGCGGATATGGGCGGCGCAGAACGGCACGAAGTCGAGCGTCTTGCCGCCGGAGTGGAAGTCGAGCGCGATGTCGGTGCGCGGCAAAAGTTCACGCTGGAAGTAATCGGCGATCTTCTCGGTCACCGTGCCGTCGGACCGGCCGGGAAAGCTGCGGTTCAGATTGCCCTTGTCGATCGGCGAGGTGCGGGTGCCGGCGCGGAACGCCGGATAGTTCATTGCCGGCACGATGATGACCGTGCCGCTGACTTGCTTGGGATCAAGCGTGCGGGCGAGATCGTAGAGCGCCAGCGGCCCCTCATATTCGTCGCCATGATTGCCGCCGGTGAGCAATGCGCTCGGCCCGCTGCCGTTGCGGATCACGCAGATCGGGATCATCACCGATCCCCAGGCCGAATCGTCACGGCTGTACGGCAGGCGCAGGAACCCGTGCTGCACGCCGTCGCGTTCGAAATCGACGGTCGGCGTGATCGGTGATGGGCGAAGGTGGGACATCGGGCTCAATCCTTCACCACCAGCTTGCGCGGCACATTGGCCAGGCACTCGACCCCTGTCTTGGTGATCAGGATGGATTCGGTGATCTCGAGCCCCATCGTCTCCAGCCACAGGCCGGTCATGAAATGGAAGGTCATGCCGGGCTTCAGCTCGGTGCGGTCGCCGGGGCGCAGGCTCATAGTGCGCTCGCCCCAGTCCGGCGGATAGGAAAGCCCGATCGGATAACCGGTGCGGTTGTCCTTGACGATGCCGTATTTCTTCAGCACCGCGAAGAAGGCGTTGGCGATGTCTTCGCAGCTGTTGCCGGGCTTCGCCGCGGCCAACCCCGCCTCCATGCCTTCCAGCGTCGCCTTCTCGGCATCGAGGAATTCCTGCGTCGGTTTACCAAGGAACACAGTCCGCGAAAGCGGGCAATGGTAGCGGTTGTAGCAGCCGGCGATCTCGAAGAAGGTGCCCTCGCCCGACTTCATCGGCCGGTCGTCCCAGGTCAGATGCGGCGCCGACGCATCGGCGCCCGACGGCAGCAGCGGCACGATCGCCGGGTAGTCGCCGCCAATCTTTCCCTCTGGCCCGTCGACGCCGCGCGTGCCGGCATCATAGATCTCGGCGACCAGATCGCATTTGCGCATGCCGACTTCGATCTTGTCGACGATGCGCCGGTGCATCGCTTCGACGATGCGGGCAGCCTTGCGCATATAGTCGATTTCGGTCGGGCTCTTCACCGCGCGCTGCCAGTTGACGAGTGCTGTGGCGTCGACGAAGCGGGCATTGGGCAGGTGTTTCTGCAGCGATGCGAAGGCGGCGGCCGAGAACCAATAATTGTCCATCTCGACGCCGATGCTGAGCTTGCCCCAGCCGCGATCGGCCAACACCTGCGAAAGAAAATCCATCGGGTGGCGTTCGGTCGACTGCACATAATGGTCGGCATAGCCAACGATGTTGTCGTGCGCGAGATAGGCGGTGCGCTTGGCGCCGTTGGCGTCCTGGCCGCGCCCGTACCACACCGGTTCGCCCGACGGCGGCACGATGACGGCCTGGTGCACATAGAATGACCAGCCATCATAGCCGGTCAGCCAGGCCATATTGGACGGGTCGCTGACAACAAGCAGTTCGACGCCCTTGGCCTCCATGGCCTTGCGTGTCTTGGCGAGGCGATCCGCATATTCGCCGCGCGAGAATTTCAAATTGGGCTGCATTGTTCTTGGTCCTCGTTTGTTGGGCCTTGCGGCCGGTATCAGCTTTCGAAAATCGTCCCGGCATTCCCCGCCCGCGCACGGTCGCGGGCGAGCGTGGCGATCGCCGTGTCCTGCACGCCGGTGCCGGTGAGGTCGGCGATGGTGATGTCGCTGTCCGAACGGCGGCCATGTCTATCGCCGGCGATGATCTGGCCGAGCTCGGTAATCTCGGCATCGGCCGCCATCACCCCCGTCGCGATGGCATGATGCAATTCGCCCAGCACCCGCGTCTGCTTCGCGCTGTCGGCGACGTAGAGATCGGCCATGCGCAGGATCGCCGGCGCGATCTCGTTCTTGTGCTCGGCGTCCGAGCCCATCGCGGTGATGTGCTGGCCGGCGGAGACGAAGCCGGCCTTGATCAGCGGCTCGGTCGAGGGGGTCGTGGTGACGATGATGTCGGCGCCGGCCGCCGCCTTTGCCGCGTCGGGCTCAGCATGCACGACGATGCCCAGCCGCTCGCGCAATGTGGCTGCCGCGGCTTCGGCCTTGGCGGCGTCCCTGGCCCAGATCCGCGCCTCGGCGATCGGCCGCACCAGCATAAGCGCCTCGAGCTGCAGTCCGGCCTGGACGCCGGCGCCGAAGATCGCAGCGATCGAAGTGTCGGCTCGCGAAAAATGTTTCGCCGCGACCGCTCCGGCCGCCGCCGTGCGGATGTCGGTCAAATAGCCATTGTCGAGCAGCAGCGCCTCGACCAGTCCGGTTTTTGAAGACAGCAGCACCATCATGCCATTGACGCTGGGCAGGCCGAGCTTCGGATTGTCGAAGAAGCCGGGACTGATCTTGATGGCAAAACCGTCGATCCCTGGCACATAGGCGGTCTTGACGTCGACCTCACCGCGATGCTCGGGAATGTCGAGCCGCAGGATCGGCGGCATCGCCACCGGCAAGGTGGCAAGCGCTCGGAACGCATTTTCGACGCAGGCGACGGCATCGAGATCGAGCTTCACGATCGCGCGCAGTTCGGCTTCGGTGAGTATCATCATCCGGCTCATGCGGCGCTCTCCTCAAATGCTTCGCCACAAACGACTTTCCTGTGCAGCGTCATGTCGATGTTGCGGCCCGACAGAATGAGCACACTGGGGCCGCTCGCCCTGACCTTGCCGGCAAGCACGGCGGCGATGCAAACCGCGCCGGCGCCTTCGACGATCTCGCGCTCCTGTTCATAGGCATGGCGGATGCCGGCGGCGATCTCGTCCTCGCTGAGCAGGATAACATCGTCGAGCAGGTCGCGGCACATCGAGAAGGTCAGCCGGTTGTCGAGGCCGACGCCGCCGCCGAGCGAATCAGCCAGCGTCGGCAGTTCCTCGACCAAAACCGGATGTCCGGCATCGAGGCTTGCCTTCATCGCCGCACCTCGCGCCATCGAAACGCCGATGACCTTCGTGCCGGGGCTGACGCCCTTCACGGCAGCGGCGACACCCGCCGCCAGCCCGCCGCCGGACAGCGGCACCAGCACCAGTGCGGCGTCCGCAACCTGCTCGATGATTTCTAGCCCGAGCGTACCTTGCCCGGCGATGATATCGGGATGGTCGAAGGGCGGCAGCATGATCAGACCGCCTTTCGCGACCAGCCGGTCGACCTCTTGCTGCGCATCGTCCTGGCTGTTGCCGACGATGCGGATCTCGGCACGGAGCCGGCGGATTTCGTCGAGCTTGTTCTGCGGCACCAGTCGCGACATGCAGATCGTCGCGCGTATGCCTTCGAGCTTTGCCGCTTGAGCCAGCGCCCGGCCGTGATTGCCGGTCGAGGCGGCGACCACGCCGCGCGCCTTCTCCTCGGCGGTCAGCGACGCGATGGCGTTCGAGGCGCCACGCAGCTTGAAGCTGCCGGTGGTCTGCCGATGTTCGAGCTTGAGATAAACAGGCGCGCCCAAGTGCCGGGAAAGACCCGGGGATGGCACGGTCGGCGTGCGCTCGACCTTGCCGGCGATGCGCTCGCGGGCTGACTGGATATCGGCGAGGGTGATTGAGGTAAATGGCATGAGTTGGCGCTGCCCCTCACCTGCCTGCCGGCATCCTCTCCCCGTGAACGGGGAGAGGGGTGCTCTCATCGACGGCTTCACCAACCAACAACGTCGCAGAATAGAGTGCGAAGCAGCAGCCAGTCCCCTTCTCCCCGTTCACGGGGAGAAGGTGCCGGCAGGCGGATGAGGGGCGGCGCTGACTTATCAAGCCTGACTTCCTCGCTTCGACATCTCACCTTTGGGCAACGGCAGCGTCATCAGACGGCCGAATTCGGCGCGCGGCTCGTCGTCGCCGCAAAGCCGCAGGCAGTTCCAGGCCGTTGCCTGGTTGCTGGTCACCACCGGACGGCCGATCGCCTCTTCCATGCCGACGACGGCAAGCGCTGCCCGCAGCGCTGTGCAGGAGACGAACAGTGCGTCCGCTTGCGCGTCGGTCGTCTTGGCTGCCAGATCGACCAGCGTGGCCGGTGCAATCCGCGCCATCTCGCAGTCGTCGTCGAAGCCGAGACAGGTGAAGCTGGCGATCTCGAAACCGTGCGCTGCAAAATAGACGGCCATCGGCCGGCTGGTCTCGACCGTATAAGGGGTGAGAATACTGATCGTCCTGGCGCCCAGCGCCTTCAAGCCGCGCACCCCTGCCATCGGCGGCGTAACCACGGGTACGCCGGGCTTGGCCGCCTGCACCGCCGCCTCGATCTCGGCATCGCCGATGACCACGGAGGCCGAGGTGCAGGAATAGCAGATCGCATCGAGCGGCTCATCGGGCAGGATGAGCGCCGCGCCGGCCGTCAGCGATGGCTGCATCTTGCGCAAATTCTCCGGCGTCGTCGGATTGGCGTAGGGGATGCGCGCGACATAGACGCCGATCCGGTTGCTTGCCACCATGCGGCGAAAATCCGGTTCGGTCGTATGGTCGGTGGCAAGGATGATCAGGCCGACGCGCTTTTCCAGCGGACGCGCATCGAGCGCCGGCCGTGTCGAGTGCAAGCGGATGTCGACTGGAGCGGTCACCAGGCTCTCCTTGCCGACGGTTTGCCATAAAGCGAAAGCATCGCAGGAACCACTGTCATTTTTCAATGCGCCCGTAGCGGCGTTCCAGCCAGCGCAGCAGCACGACCGAGAATAGGCTGATGACGAGGAAGAAGGCGCCGACCAAGGTCATCGGCTCGACATAGCGATAGTAGGTGTTGGCGACGCTCTTGGCCTGGTTCATCAGTTCCAGCACGGTGATCGCCGACAGCAGCGGCGTCTCCTTGAACATGGCGATGAAGTAGTTGGCAAGCGCCGGGATCATCGGCGGGATAGCCTGCGGCACGATGATGTGGGTCCAGGTCTGCCTGGCGTTGAGATTGCAGGCCTTGGCGGCTTCCCACTGGCCGCGCGGCACATTGTCGATGCCGGCGCGATAGACCTCGGCCGTGTAGGTGCCGTAGTGCAGCCCGAGGCCGATGACGCCCGCCACCAGCGGCGGCAGCAGGATACCGATGTCCGGCAGCACGTAGAAGATGAAATAGAGCTGCACCAAGAGCGGCGTGCCGCGGATGAACTCGGCAAGGAAGCCGACGCTGCGCGACAAGCCCTTGTTCGGCGAGCGCCGCGCCAGCGCGATAGCCAGGCCGACCATCGCAGCCAGGACCGAGCCGAGCAGCGTCGCCAGGATGGTGATCTTCACGCCCTCAATCAGGGTCGGCATGATCTCCCAGACGAAATTCCAATCCCACTCCATTATGAGGCCCGATCCATCAGACGCGCACCCCGTCGAGGCCGCGCGCCATGCGGCGTTCCAGCGAACGCACACCCCAGGAAATGATCAGCGCAAGGGCGAAATAGATAACGAGAATGGTGGTGAACGGCACCAGCGTGTTGCCGGTCTGCGAGCGCACGACCTGGGCCTGGAAGGTCAGGTCGGTGAGCGAGATCAGCGAAACGACGGCGGTGGCCTTGAGCAATTCGATGGCGTTGTTGCCGAAGGTCGGCAGCATGACCAGCAGCGCCTGCGGCAGGATGACATGGCGCATGGCTTGCCAGCGGCCGAGATTGACCGCGATGCAGGCCTCGTACTGTTCGCGGCCGATCGACTGAATGGCGCCGCGCACCACCTCCGCCCCATAGGCGCCGACATTGAGGCCAAGCGCCAGCACGCCGGCCTGCAGCGGCGTCAGCGAAATGCCGACGAACGGCAGCACGAAATAGGCCCAGAACAGCTGAACGAAGATCGAGGTGCCGCGGAAGAATTCGATATAGGCGGTGGCCAGCGCCCGAATGGCGAAAAAACGCGACAGCCGCCCCAGCCCGGCGAGAAAGGCCATGATCAGGGCAAGCACCGACCCCATCAGCGTCAGCTCGATGGTAACAAGCGCTCCCTGCAATATCAGGCCGAAATAGCCGGACCATTGGGTCATGAAGTTCGAATTTTCCAGCGTTTTACGGTTGTAGTCTTGGCCCCTTCTCCCCATTCACGGGGAGAAGATGCCGGCAGGCAGATGAGGGGCGGCGCGAACCAACCAAAGCACCTTCTCTCCGTGAACGGGGAGAAGGAAAAAAAGGCGCCTACTTTGCCGAGCAGAGCTTGTCGCGGCTCGTCGACATCGCTGCCGCTGCCGAGAAACCGTAGGGCTCGATGATCTTGGCAAATTCGCCGGACTTCTTGAGCTTGGCCAGTTCGACGTCATAGGCGTCGCGCAGCGCCTCATCGCCCTTCTTGAACGCGGCGCCGTCGCAATAGACCGGCGCGCCGACCACCGGGGCGACGACTTCGAGGTTCGGATCGTTGGCCTTCTTGACCAGATCGTTGATCGACAGCACCGGCAGCGAATAGGCGTCGATGCGGCCGTCCTGCAGCATCTTCAGGCCGCTCTGGCCGTCCGGCACGACGATGACGCGGTCACGCGGGACGCCGGCAGTGAGCGCCAGCTTCTCCTCGGTGCCGCCGCCCGGCGCGCCGATCGTCGCGGTGGCATCCTTGGCGACATCCTCATAGCTCTTGAAGCCCTTCGGGTTGCCCTTCTTGACCAGCATAGCCTCGGCGTCGCACAGCACCGGCTCCGAATAAGCGACCGCCGCGCAGCGCTCCGGTTTCATGAACAGGCCGGCGGTGACGACGTCGAAACGGCCGGCCTGCAGGCCGGGGATCATCGCGCCATATTCCGAGATCGAGGCGACGATGTCGTTGACACCAAGACGCTTGAAGATTTCACGGGCCACATCGGGCGCCGCACCCGAAACCTTGCCGTCAGCCGCGACCGCCGTATAGGGCGGCTCGTTGGCGATGGCGACACGGGCGAAGCCCTGTGCCTTGAGCTCTTCGAGCTTGCTGTCATCGGCCGATCCCGCGGTCGAAGCGGCCAGAATTGCGGTCAGTGCAACACCGGCCACGCCGGCGAGAATGCCAAGTTTCTTCATTGTTCCCAACTCCTTGTTTCTCTTTTGGTTTGGTCGTTCTACGGGACGGCTTCGCCGCCCTGGGCATGGCGGTCAGACGCGATGTCCGGCCGCGATGATCTTCTTCAGGAAAGCTTGCGTACGCTCCTGCTTGGGGTTGCGGAAAATCTCGTCGGGCTTGCCTTCCTCGACAATCTTGCCGCGGTCGAAGAACAGAACCCGGTCGGCGAAATCATGTGCAAAACCCATTTCGTGGGTGACCAGCAGCATGGTCATGTCGGTCTCGGAGCAGAGCCGCCACAACACGTTCAGCACCTCCTCGACCAGTTCCGGATCGAGCGCCGATGTCACCTCGTCGAACAGCATGATCCTGGGCTGCAGCGCCAAGGCGCGAGCGATGGCAACGCGCTGCTTCTGGCCGCCGGAAAGCTGCGCCGGCATCGCTTTCGCCTTGTCGGCCATGCCGACCATGTCGAGCAGTTCCATCGCCCGTTTTTCGGCGGCGGCGCGCGGCATGCCCTTGGTCAGGATCGGCGCCAGCGTGACATTGTCGATGACGCTCTTGTGCGGAAACAGGTTGAACAGCTGGAAGACCATGCCGATCTTCTGGCGCATTCTTGCCAGATGCCGTTCGTCGGCTGGCAGCAACTGGCCGTTGCGCTCCATGTGGTAAAGCTGCTCGCCGTCGATCTGGATGTGGCCGCTGTCGATCCGCTCCAGCGTCATCAGGATGCGCAGGATCGTCGTCTTGCCGGAGCCCGATGGGCCGATCAGCGCCAGCTTCTCGCGCGGCATGACTTGCATCGACAGGCCGTCCAGCACCTTGAAGGTACCGAAGCTTTTCGAAATGGCATCGATCTTGATGATGGGCGCGGACAATGAATTCCCCGTGCTGAGAAGCTGATGCCTTCAACGATGCGGAACGCGCCAAATCATGTCAATCAGGAAAATAACCTCATGACAATGTTTCTGGCTCCGAGAATTTCGCGGCAAAGTCTGCCTAGATCGCCAGCAGGAGATGCTCCGGATCGCCGAGCAGAAGTTTGGTCACAACGCTGAGGCCGGCGCGCAGTTCCGCCTCGGTGGTCGAGCCCAGCGAGATCCGAACCGCTGGCTGCCAGGGCGCCGCCGAGATGCGGAACGATGTGCCTGGTGCGATCGCCACGGCCTGCAGGCGGGCCTGCGAGACGAAGCCCTCCTCGGCGCGGTCGCCGGGCAGCTGCAGCCACAGATGCAGTCCGTCGCGATGGACGCGGTAGTCGACCCCGGCAAGCACCTGGGCGGCAATCTCCTGCCGCCGCCGCAGCGCCGACCGTTGCCAGCTTACGAGTTCCATTGCCGTGCCGTCGGTCACCCATTTTGTCGCAATCTCAGCCACCATCGGCGTCGCCATCCAGTTGGAGACGAGATGCCGATTGGCGACGGCAGCGACATAGCGGTCGGGCGCCGCGAGATAACCGATGCGCAGGCCTGGCACCACGATCTTGGTGAAGGAGGTGACGTAGAGCGTGCGCTCGGGCGCGAAGGCGGCGACCGGCGGCGGCCGGTCTTCGACCAGCGGCCCGAGCACATCGTTCTCGATGATGGCGATGTCGTGCCTGCGCGCCACCGCAGCGATCTGCTCGCGCCGCGCGGCATTCATCAATGTTGCAGTCGGGTTGATCACCGAGGGCTGCACGAACACGGCGCGGATGTCGGAAAGCCGGCACGCCTCGTCGAGCGCCTCCGGGATCAGGCCGTTGTCGTCGATCGGCAGGCCCTCGAGGTTGAAGCCGAGATAGCGCGCCAGCGGGATCAGCGTGTGATGGCCGATCGCCTCGGTGGCGACGGTCGAACCGGGAGGCGCCACGCTCATCAGCGCCACCGTCATCCCGGCCGTGGCGCCGTTGGTCAGGCTGACATTCTGCGCCGAAACATCGAGACCGCACAGCCGCAGCCATTCGACCGCCACCGCACGGTGGCGCGGGAACACCATGTTCGGCCGGAACGACAGCGCCGAGGTCGACGGCAGGTTCTCGGCGAGCCAGCCCAGCGCCTGCTTCAGCCGCTCCAGATGCATCGGCTCACAGACCGGCTTCAGGATCGACAGGTCGATGACCTCGCCAAGGCGTTCCGGCAGATAGGGCGGCTCCGGCTCGCGGCGCTGCGTCTGCACGAAGCTGCCGCGGCCGATCTCGCCGGAGACCAGGCCCCGGCGGATCAGTTCCTCATAGGCGCGGCTGACTGTCTGCACCGAAAGCTTCAAATCGTCGGCCAGCCGGCGATGCGTCGGCAGCCGCGCGCCGTTGGCCAGCCGCCCATCATGAATGGCGCGCGCGAACTGGTCGGCGAGCGATTGATAGGCCGGCCGCCGGATAAGCGCGGGATCTGGACGCCACAATGTCATGACATATTAGAGATCGAAATCAGTGCAATTGACAATCGAAATAATGCGCCGTCATGGTGTCGCCGACGAAAAAAAGTGGACGCTCATGGCCGCATTGAAACTGGATCAGATCGACCTGAAAATCCTCGACGCGGTCCAGCGCGACGGGCGCATCACCAAGCTGGCGCTCGCCGACAAAGTCGGTCTGTCGCCGACGCCGTGCTGGATGCGGTTGCGCAAGCTGGAAAAGGCCGGCATCGTCTCCGGCTATCACGCCAAGGTTGCAATGCGCGCCGTCGCGCCGGTCGCCACGGTACTGATGGAGGTGACGCTGGCCAGCCACCGCCAGGCCGATTTCGACCGTTTCGAGCGCGTCATCCGCGACGTCCCTGAAATCGTCGCCTGCTGGTCGGTGGGCGGCGGCGTCGACTATTTGCTGAAAGTGATGGCGCGCGACATCGACGCCTACCAGCGGCTCGTCGACGCCCTGCTCGAACGCGAGATCGGCATCGACCGCTATTTCACCTACATCGTCACCAAGACGGTGAAGGAGGAGGTCGCCTTGCCGGTGGCGGATCTGTTGCCGGCGCCGTCGTGAGGCCATAGGTCCCGGGTCGCACGCCTAGGAGATTGGCTGAGACATTTGTCGCTTCGTCATCCCAGGGTCTCCGCGACGGAGCTTCGCTGCTGCTTCGCCCGGGGATGACGAAGTTGGAGGAGGTTCAGCCAATCTCCACGGTTTGCTACCGCCTGCCGTAGCGCTAGAGAGATCGTCGGTTCCGGCAGCTCAATAGAGACAATCTCTCTACGCGTAGGCGCCGAAACAGCCTCTCTGTCCAGGCCGCGCGCATAGTCTCTCCGTATCACTGCGAACCGGGAGACCTCAAAAATGTCCGCGCATTTTGCCCGCCCACACCGCCACGAAGCGCTTGACCGGCTCGCCGACCGCCGGCTGCTGCGCGAACTCGCCTATGTCGACGGCCACTGGACGGCGAGTGAGGCGGCCGAGAGTTTTGAAGTGACCGACCCTGCCACGGGCGCCACTGTTGCCTGGGTTGCCGGGCTCGACAGCAGGCAGACCAGCAAGGCGATCGACGCTGCGTCGCGTGCCTTTCCCGCCTGGCGCGCGGCTCTCCCACAAGAACGCGCAAGAATCCTACGAAAATGGTTCGATCTGATCATCGCCGCCAAAGATGATCTGACGCTGCTGATGACGCTCGAACAGGGCAAGCCGCTTAGGGAAGCGCTTGGCGAGATCGACTACGCCGCCTCCTTCGTCGAGTGGTATGCCGAGGAGGCAAAACGCCTCAACGCCGAAAGCGTCACCAGCCACTTGCCAAACGCCGAGATGATGGTGCGGCGCGAACCGCTCGGCGTCGTCGGCGTTGTCACCCCGTGGAATTTTCCCGCGGCCATGCTGACCCGCAAGGCGGCGGCCGCCCTTGCCGCCGGCTGCACGATCGTGGCGCACCCTTCGTCGGAAACGCCGCTGTCGGCACTGGCGCTGGCCGAGCTCGGCGAACGCGCCGGCCTGCCGGCAGGCGTCTTCAACGTTCTCACCGGCAAGGCTTCGACCATCGTTGGGCGAATGTGCGAAGACGCTCGCGTCCGGGCCATGAGCTTCACCGGCTCGACCGAGATCGGCAGACTGATCGCCGCGCAAAGTGCGCCGACGATGAAGCGGCTGGTGATGGAGCTTGGCGGTCATGCGCCGCTGATCGTCTTTGCCGACGCCGATCTCGACAAGGCTGTGACCATCGCCATCGATGCCAAATTCGCCACGTCCGGCCAGGATTGCCTTGCCGCCAACCGCATCTATGTCCAGCGTCCGATTTATGATCGTTTCTGCGCCGCCTTCGCCAGGCGCATCGAGGGGTTGCGGACAGGCAATGGCCTGGCCGATGACACCGACATCGGGCCGTTGATGCACGAGCGCGGCGTCAAGAAGGTCGAGGAGCAGGTTGCCGATGCGCTAGCCCGTGGCGCGCGCTGCCTAACCGGCGGCGGCAGACATCCGGCCGGGCCGCTGTTCTACCGGCCGACCCTGCTGGCCGATGTCACCGACGACGCGCTGATTATGCGCGAGGAAACTTTTGGTCCGGTCGCCGCGGTGACGCCCTTCGACAGCGAAGACAAGGTCATCGCCCGCGCCAACGCCACCGAATACGGCCTCGTCGCCTATGTCGCCACCGAGAACGGCGGCCGCCAATTGCGCATGGGCCGCGCGCTCGACTACGGTATGGTCGCCATCAACCGCGTGAAGATCACCGGCGCGCCGATCCCGTTCGGCGGCGTCAAACAGTCCGGCATCGGCCGCGAAGGCTCGCGCCACGGGTTCGAAGCCTTTACCGATCTCAGATATCTGTGCCTGGACGTGGCGTAAGGTGTATCGACATTCAGGTGATGCCGGTCTGCAAATGGCGGCGTCCTGCGCTTCCGGTGCTCACGTACGAAAAAGTACGCTCCGCTCCGGTTCTCGGAAGCCACCATTTTCGACTCGGCCTGACCTGAATCTCGACGCACCTTAGGCCGTGTCGGGACCATCTTTCTCTAAGGAGTCAATAAAATGCTCGACCAGTCCAACGAACTCGCCGCCTGGGACCGCGATCACTTCTTCCATCCCTCGACCCATATGGGCACGCATGCACGGGGTGAATCGCCAACCCGCATCATCGCCGGCGGCGAAGGCGTCACCATCTGGGACAATAACGGCCGCAAGAGCATCGATGCCTTTGCCGGCCTTTATTGCGTCAATGTCGGCTATGGCCGCCAGAAGATATCAGACGCCATCGCCGCACAGGCCAGGAACCTCGCCTATTATCATGCCTATGTCGGCCACGGCACCGAGGCGTCGATCACGCTTTCCAAGATGATCATCGATCGGGCGCCGCAAGGCATGTCGAGGGTCTATTTCGGCCTCTCCGGTTCCGACGCCAACGAAACCAACATCAAGCTGATCTGGTACTACAACAACGTGCTCGGCCGTCCCGAGAAGAAGACGATCATCTCGCGCTGGCGCGGCTATCACGGCTCCGGCGTCATGACCGGATCGCTGACCGGGCTCGACCTGTTCCACAACGCCTTCGACCTGCCGCGTGCGCCGATCCTGCACACTGAGGCGCCCTACTATTTCCGCCGCGCCGACCGCTCGCTGAGCGAGGAGCAGTTTTCCCAACACTGCGCCGACAAGCTGGAGGAGATGATCCTGGCTGAGGGCCCGGACACGGTCGCCGCCTTCATCGGTGAGCCGATCCTCGGCACCGGCGGCATCGTGCCGCCGCCCGCTCTCTACTGGGAAAAGATCCAGGCGGTGCTGAAGAAATATGATGTGCTGCTGGTCGCCGACGAAGTGGTCACCGGCTTTGGCCGGCTGGGCACGATGTTCGGCTCCGACCATTACGGCATCAAGCCCGACCTGATCACCATCGCCAAGGGCCTGACCTCGGCCTATGCGCCGCTGTCGGGCGTCATCGTCGCGGACAAGGTCTGGCAGGTGCTGGTGCAGGGTTCCGACAAGCTCGGCAGCATAGGCCATGGCTGGACCTATTCGGCGCATCCGATCTGCGTCGCCGCCGGCGTCGCCAACCTGGAACTGATCGACGAGATGGACCTGGTGACCAATGCTGGCGAAACCGGCGCCTACTTCCGCGCCGAACTGGCGAAAGCCGTCAGCGGCCACAAAAATGTCGGCGAGGTGCGCGGCGACGGCATGCTGGCGGCAATCGAGTTCGTCGCTGACCGGGACGACCGCGTGTTCTTCGATGCCTCGCAAAAAATCGGGCCGCAGGTCGCGACCGCTCTTGCCGAGCGCGGCGTCATCGGCCGGGCCATGCCGCAGGGCGACATTCTGGGCTTCGCGCCACCGCTCTGCCTGACGCGCGAAGAGGCCGATATCGTCGTGTCGAAGACGACCGATGCGGTGAAGAGCGTGTTTGCGAACCTCTGAAGAACCGACATGAAAGCGATAACCAAACCCCTCCCCGCCACTATGGCCGCCGTGCAGCTGACCGGTCACGGCGGACCGGAAAAGCTTGTCTATCGCACCGACGTGAAAGTGCCCTCGCCCGCCCCGGGCGAGGTTCTGGTCAAGGTCACGGCGTGCGGCATGAACAACACCGATGTCTGGGTGCGCCAGGGCGCCTATGGCACCGAAGAAGATGCTGCCGCCGTGTCGACCTGGCGGCGTCAGGGCAATACGCTGACCTTCCCGCGTATCCAAGGCACCGACACGGTCGGCAACATCGTTGCCGTCGGCGAGGGTGTTTCTTCGGCCCGCATCGGCGAACGGGTGATGGTCGATTTCTCCATCTACAACCGCGACGATGATTCCCTCGCCGACATCGACTATATGGGCCACGGCCGCGACGGCGGCTATGCCGAGTACCAGACCGTGCCGGCCGAGAATGCCCATGTCGTTGCTACCGCCCTCACTGACGTCGAACTCGCCACCTTCTGCTGCGCTTACCTTACCGGCGAACAGATGCTGGAACGCGCCGCATTGAAGGCCGGCGAGCGTGTGCTGGTCACCGGCGCCTCGGGCGGCGTCGGCTCCGGCATCGTGCAATTGGCGCGGGCGCGCGGCGCCATTCCCTATGCCGTCGTCGGCAAGGGCAAGGAACAGGCGGTGCTCGACATCGGCGCCGAGGCGGTGATCACCCGTGGCGTCGCCGATCTGCCCGCCGCCGTCAACGACGCGACCGGCGGCCAGCCGATCGACGTGGTTGCCGACCTCGTCGGCGGTGCGATCTTCAACGACCTGTTGCGCATCCTTCGGCCCGAAGGCCGCTACACCACGGCCGGCGCGATTGCCGGTCCGGTCGTGCAGCTCGATCTGCGCACCATGTACCTCAAGCAATTGCAGCTGCACGGCTCCAGCCAGGGCACGCGACACGATTTCCGTCCGCTACATCGAGGACAAGAAGATCCGGCCGCTGGTCGGCGGGGTCTACAAGCTGTCCGATTTCCATCGCGCCCAGGCGGATTTCATCGCCAAGGATTTTGTCGGCAAGCTGGTGGTCGTTCCGGACGCCGTGTCGGATCTCTCTGCGACGCGTTGACAACAAGACTAACAAGGGCTCGGGCTGTTCGCCGACACGGTGAGATAAAGCGCAACATGGCCTTGCGGCGCGCCGAAGCGAAGGAAGGCTTCCGACAGCGTCGCAAACACCGGTCCGCTGTCGCCTCTCAGCTTGGTGCAGAAATTCTTCGACTTGTCGAAGACGCCGGAGGTCTTGAGAAAGTCGATGCAGCCGTAGATCTCGTCCATGTGATGGCCCTCGCCGAGCGGATAGAGCGAGAACTGCGCGGCGACCTCTTGTCCGAGCTTTTTCGCACTGTCGACATTCGCCCGCGCCACGCCGATGCGCTGGGCAAGGGACAGGTCGTGGCTGCTGCCGGAAATCGGTGTGCAGATCGGATCGTCGGGCTCGCCGGGGCAGCCGCGCGACACCGTCGCCGACAGAACGCAATGCACACCACTTGCCGCCGCAGAAGCGAACAGATCGCGCATCGCCGGGAAAAGCTGTTCCGGCGGGCCGACGATCAGCGTCGAAATGTCGTCGGTTTCGATGCGGAAATTGGGGCGATAGGGGTCCATCGCCGAAAGCGCCCTAAGGATGACGCCGACAAAATCGTCGCACATCGGATACAGGGAAATCTGTGCACCTGAAAACATAGTCGCCTCGCTCCGCTGGCATTACCCAGATCAGCTTGAGGGACCGAAGGCTTGGCACCTTCCATCTCAGCCCCGGCAATACGGAGCGCCCCTGTCGATTGGGTGGACGTACCACCGGCGCGAACGATGTTCAAGTCTGGTCCAAGGGCAATCGCTTCAGATCAATTGCCGAGCTGGCGCCGCCAGCGAAGCTGCCGATCTCCCCTTGCGGGGGAGATGCCGGCAGGCAGAGGGGGGTGCTGTTCCTCGGACCTGTCAATCGATCGCAGCCACGCCCTCAAGCTGATTCGGGCTGGCAAGGCTGAAGTCGAAGTTGCGATCCTTCCCCCCTCTGTCCTGCCGGACATCTCCCCCGCAAGGGGGGAGATTGGATGTCGCTTCGGCTTTCGCCAATCACCAGCGCCCATTCAGCCTCTTTGTTTCGCTGCCCTGTTCAGCTCGGTGATGCGACCTGCCTGACCGCGGCTTCAAGCGATCTTTCGAACGCGTCGATCATCTCATCGACCTGTGGCTCGGTGATGATCAGCGGCGGGCAGAAAGCCAGCGCGTCGCCCATGTTGCGCGAGATGACGCCATTCTGCTGCATAAAACCGTTGACGAGCCCGCCCAGCGCGCCGGCCGCCTCCCACGGCGTCTTGTTCGCCTTGTCGCCGACCAGTTCGACCGCAGCGATCAGGCCGACGCCGCGCACCTCGCCGACAAGCGGGTGCGAAGCGAAGTTGCGCAGCCGCTTCTGCATATGCGCGCCGACCGTGCGCGCATTGCCGACAAGGTCGCGCTCCTCGATCAGCTTCAGGTTCTCGAACGCGACTGCCGCCGCAACGGGATGGCCGCCGCCGGTGAAGCCGTGGCCGAAGGTGCCGATGCGATTGCTTTCGTCGGCAATCGGCTCGAAAACCTTTTCGTTGATCAGCAAGGCCGAGATTGGCAGGTAGGACGAAGAAATCTGCTTCGACAGCACCATGATGTCCGGCCTGATGCCGAAGGTCTGCGAGCCGAACATCTCGCCTGTTCGACCAAAGCCGCAGATCACCTCGTCGGCGACGAGCAGGATGTCGTACTTCGACAGGACCGCCTGGATCTTCTCCCAATAGCCGGCCGGGGGAACGATGACGCCGCCGGCGCCCATGATCGGCTCGCCGAAGAAGGCGGCGATGGTTTCCGGGCCCTCGGCGAAGATCAGCTTTTCCAAGTCGTCGGCAAGCCGGCTCGAAAACTGCGCTTCGCTTTCATTTGGCAACCCATCGCGCCAATGGTGCGGCGTCGCCGTATGCAGCACATTGGCAATCGGCAGGTCGAAGGAAGTATGGTTGTTGGGCAGGCCGGTCAGGCTTGCCGCGGCAATGGTGACGCCGTGATAGCCGCGATTGCGGCTGATGATCTTCTTGCGTGCCGGCTGGCCGATCGCATTCGACCGGTACCAGATCATCTTCATAGCCGTATCGTTGGCCTCGGAGCCGGAATTGGTGAAATACGCCTTGCTCATCGGCACTGGCGCCATCTGCACTAGCTTCTCGGCGAGATCGATCAGCGGCGAATGCGATTTGGAGCCGAAGTCGTGATAGTAAGGCAGCTTGGACATCTGGCGCACCGCCGCATCGACCAGCCGCTTCTCCGAAAAGCCGACCGCGACGCTCCAAAGCCCGGCCATCGCCTCGATATAGCGGTTGCCGGCGAGATCCTCGACATAGATGCCGTCGCCCTTCTCGATGACGAGTGGCCCTGCTTCCTCATGCTTGCGGGCATTGGTGTAGCCGTGCATATGGTAGCTGATGTCGCGGGCTTCGGGAGAATTCGGTCGAGCGTCCATGATGGCTCCTGTCCTGCATGCCGGGACGTGCGTCCTGCCGCCGTTCGGCGCGCGCATCGGCCTCTGAATTAATGCTGTTTGGTGCATCCGTTTCTTGTAAGGGTGTCAAGCCATTTCGGAAGGGCTGGCGGATGGACGGAAGACATGCAGAATTTCAGCTTCGAGGCTGCGGAACGCGAGAACCTGCGCCAAGCCGGCTGTGCGCATCGCCAAGACTTGATTCCCGAACGGCTCACCAGGCACAACATCAAGCCTGAGGTGGCCTGATCGTGGACCATGTCGACTGCATCGTTGCCGGCGCCGGCGCCATCGGCCTCGCGATCGCGCGAGAGACGGCGCGGCGCGGCATGGACACCCTGATCCTCGAGGCCGAGAACGCCATCGGCACCGGGATTAGCTCGCGTAATTCCGAGGTCATCCATGCCGGAATCCACTATCCGGCCGGATCGCTGAAGGCCCGGCTCTGCGTGGCAGGCCGCGAAATGCTCTACCGCTATTGCCAGGAGCGGGCGGTGCCGCATGCGCGCTGCGGCAAGCTCATCGTCGCCACGGATGCTGAACAGGAACCAGTGCTCGCTTCCATCCTGGCCAACGCCTCTGCTTGCGGCGCGGGCGATTTGACGCCCTTGACCGCAGCAGAGGCGCGCAGGCTGGAGCCGAAGCTGCGGTGCACGGCGGCCCTTTTGTCTCCCGCCACCGGCATCATCGACAGCCATGCCCTGATGCTTGCGCTGCTGGGCGACGCCGAGGAGCACGGGGCGGCGCTCAGCCTCAACACCCGCATCGTCTGCGGCCGCATCGAGGGTGGGCGCATCGTGCTCGACACGGTCGACAGCACCAGCGGCGAGCGCTTTGAAATCGCCACCACACGCTTCATCAACGCCGCCGGGCTTGGCGCCACGGCACTTGCCGGCTCGCTTGACGGGCTCGACGCGCGATTCGTGCCAAGACTTCGCTTTGCCAAGGGCAATTATTTCTCGGTCGCGGGCCGGGCGCCGTTCTCGCGGCTGGTCTATCCCGTGCCCGAAGCCGGCGGGCTCGGCGTCCATCTGACGCTCGACCTCGATGGCGTCGCCCGCTTCGGGCCTGACGTCGAATGGACCAAGACACTCGACTATCGCGTCGATCCAGCGCGTGGCGAGCGCTTCTACGACCAGATCCGCAAATACTGGCCGGACCTGGCCGATGGCAGCCTGCAGCCGGCCTATAGCGGCATCCGGCCGAAGCTGTCCGGTCCCGGCGAAGCCAATGCCGACTTCATCGTCCAGGACGCGGCGGTGCACGGCGTCGAGGCCCTGGTCAATCTGTTCGGCATCGAGAGCCCCGGCCTGACCTCAAGCCTGGCGATCGCCGATCATGTCGCGAAGCGCCTCGCGCCAAAGGCAGGCTAACCGAGGCGACCCACGCGACCGCGCCCGCTGCCAAAGCATAATCCCAAACGCCCGTAAGCCATCCATAAGCCGGGATCGCAGAACCTCGGTCCGTCGATCACCGGGACCATCGATATGAAGATCCGTTTCGAAGCCATACCGAACCCAAGCTGCCGGTTCGAGATCTGGGACAATGAGACCGGCGTGCCCGTCGTCCATCACAATCGGCTGCTCACCTTCGCCTCGGCGAAATCGGCGGCAAGGATCGCCGACTTTCTCAACGATGGCCGCAGCCACAGGCGCCGCGCCGACGCCACCGAACGGCGCGTTGCGGAGCGCGATCTCGGCTGGGGAGGATAATGCCAAGCTGCTCTACCTCGCGGTGGCGGAGCGTCGCCGGCTCCCTTTCCACCCCACCGACGGCCATCTCCATGACGGACCGGGAACCATAATCCGGCACAATGGTTGTCTGGTCACCAAGTGATCCTCCTCGAGCAATCGGAGAACGGAAAGAATGATCATGCGCATGTTGACGACAATTGCCGCTCTTTCGGGGTTGGCCCTGGCGCAGCCGATCCACGCGCAATCCACCGACCCGCAGCTTCCCCAGATCGCACCCCCGGCCCCGGAAGCCCTGCCCGATCCAACCCTGCCTGATCAAACGCCGCCCGACCAAGCCTTGCCCGACCAGGCCTTGCCGGATCAGGATTTCACCGACCAGAACTTCACTGGCATTGCCATCGTCGCCCTCGAGGATTTGCCTCCGGAACTCAAGACACAAGCCGAGGCGGTGATCACCCAGACCAGCGTTGAAGATCTGCTTACCCTGCAGAGCTCGATCGATGCGTCGCCGCAGGCAGCAACGGCGCTGGCGGCGAACGGGCTGGATTCCTCGCAAGTCGTCGCTGCCAACATCGATGGCGACGGCATGCTGACGCTGATCATCCAGACAACCACGTGATTGGCGGGACCTGATCGGTGGTTCGGGCGTGGCAGGCCGGAGCACGCGGCTTCGGTCCTGAAAACCCGGTACAGCGGAGCAGCGCCATGGTCGAAGCCGCAGTTCGCAACTTCACCCTCAACTTCGGGCCGCAGCATCCCTCTGCTCACGGTGTGCTGCGCCTGGTGCTGGAACTGGACGGCGAGATCGTCGACCGCGCCGATCCCCATATCGGCCTGCTCCACCGCGGCACGGAAAAACTGATCGAGTACAAGAACTATCTGCAGGCCCTGCCCTATTTCGACCGGCTCGACTATGTCGCGCCGATGAACCAGGAGCACGCGTTCTGCCTCGCCGCCGAGAAGCTGCTCGAAATATCGGTGCCGAAGCGCGGACAGCTCATCCGTGTTCTGTTTTGCGAAATCGGACGGCTCTTGTCGCATCTCCTCAACGTCACGACGCAGGCCATGGATATCGGCGCGCTGACCCCGCCGCTCTGGGGTTTTGCCGAGCGCGAGAGGCTGATGGTGTTCTACGAGCGCGCCTCCGGCGCCCGCATGCATGCGAATTATTTCAGGGTCGGCGGCGTGCACCAGGACCTGCCTGCGAAGCTCTTGGACGATATCTGGAATTTCTGCGATCCGTTCCTCAAGGTTTGCGGCAACCTCGACGAATTGCTCACCGAAAACCGCATCTTCAAGCAGCGCAATGTCGATGTCGGCGTGATCGGCCTCGATGACGCCTGGGCCTGGGGCTTCTCCGGCCCCATGCTGCGCGGCTCGGGCGCAGCATGGGATTTGCGCAAGGCGCAGCCGTATGAATGCTACCCCGAGATGGATTTCGACATTCCCGTCGGCAAGCACGGCGACTGTTACGACCGCTATCTCGTCCGCATGGAGGAAATGCGCCAGTCGGTGCGGATCATGAAGCAATGCCTGGAGAAACTGCGATCGCCCGAAGGCCAAGGGCCGGTGGCAATTCCGAACCACAAGATCACGCCGCCGCCGCGGGCGACAATGAAACGCTCGATGGAAGCGACCATCCACCATTTCAAACTCTACACGGAGGGTATTCGCGTGCCCGCCGGAGAGGTCTATGCCGCGGTGGAGGCGCCGAAGGGCGAGTTCGGCGTCTACCTGGTTTCGAACGGCAGCAATACTCCCTATCGATGCAAGATCCGCGCGCCATCCTTTGCCCATCTGCAGGCGATGGATTTTCTGTCGCGAGGGCACATGATCGCCGATGTCGCTGCGATCATCGGATCGCTCGATATCGTGTTCGGCGAGATCGATCGCTGACGAGGCGCGGGGTGTTCAGATTTCGAGCAAGGCGTAGGGACGGCCGGTCGGCTTGGCCACGTGCATGGCGACGTTATACACCGGGGCGCCGCCCGGCGTGCGACCTTCATAGACGCCGCGATGCGCGTGGCCATGCACCACCGCGCTGACCTTGAACCGATCGATCGTCTCCGCCAGCCGCGACGAGCCCAGGAACGGAAAAATCTCCAATGGCTCACCAGCGACCGTCTCGACCACCGGAGCGTAGTGCAGGACGACAAGCGTGCGCTCGGTGCGGACCTGCCGCATTGCGTTTTCGAGCCGCATCGATTCGCTGACGCTTTCGGCGACCATCGCCTTGATCGCCGGCTCGCCGAAGGAGCCGAGCATGCGTGATCCAAAACCGCCAACGAAACCCTTCACGCCGACAAAGCCGACCTGCTTGATTTCCGTCGTCTGGCCGTCAAGAAGATGGACGCCCGCCTGCCGAAGAATGTGGGCGACGTCCTCGACCGCGCCGGATTCATAGTCGTGGTTGCCGAGCACGGCGACAACCGGGATCGTGCAGGTGCGTAAATCCTCAGCGAGGATTTCGGCTTCGCGCGGTTTGCCGAGATTGGTGAGATCGCCAGTGAGCACGAGAACGTCTGCTTCGCGCGAAATTTCCCGGAAGAGGTCACGACAGGAGGCCTGGGCGTCTTCCTGCACGTGCAGGTCGCCAACAGCCGCAATCCTGACTGTGCGGCCTGTCTCGGTTGTTGCGATGGCAGCTTCGTTCCTCTCAGCCATCGCGAAATTCTCCTGTTCCGCCGACGCCGGCAAAGCCCCATTCCTTGACGTCGATCTCGTAGTCGGTCGGCGAAAGCAGACGCCCGCGGCAGATTTTCATCCGGGGGGTAGGCAACTCCCTCTGCTTGGCGAGCCGGTCAAGCAATTCGTCGAGCAGCCAAGCGGGAACATGGTCGCGCTCGCTCGGATAGATCCATCGGAAATTCAGAAGCTGCATCAACAGGACCTCCCAGTGAACTTCGAGGTAGGAAAGGAGCCGGTGCCAGTCGATCTGATCCTGCGCTTTGAGGAGGGTGTGAGCGATGTCAGCGCCGTCATGGCGGCCTCTGTCCTGGATGAAGCACTTGGACCAGATAAGCTCCGTCGGACCGACGATCCGCACCCGGCTGCCCAGCAAATCGATTTGCCTTGCGTGCTCCAGCCACTCGTCGCTGACAGGCATGGTTCCGTTCGCCGATGCGAATATGACGTCAAAGAAATGCGTGCCCTTGAAGACCTTGCCGAGCCACCGGTCATCCAATATCTCGACCGCATAGCCGGCCTGCTTGAAATGGGCAAGGATGCGGGCGTAATCGCCGGCCTTGCAGAAAATGTCGAGATCCTTCGTCTGGCGCGTGACGCCGGTGTAGGCGCTCACCGCGTAGGTGCCGGCGACAAGAAAGGGAATGTCCGTCGCGCTGAGTTCGCGGATCGCCTCGGTGTAGAACACCTCGGCCTCGGCGTAGCGAAGCGTCGGCTCCGCTTTTGCGTCGATCGTCGGAACGGACGCGGGGATGGCGCCTCCCTTTGGAGAATCGTTGGTCATGAAATCGTGGCTCCGAAGCCCAGCAACCTGCAGCTGTCCGTCTTTAAACAAAGCCGCCGCCGCATGGTTCCGTTGCCGATATAATGCGTAAAATATGATGGCGGAGCCTTTTTCGCCGCTGGTGAGTTGAAGGTGTTAACAAACCAGCTGCACGGAGGTGACCATGGAGGACGGGCGCAAGGCGGTACGGGTCAGACTGAGTGGAAGGGTGCAAGGCGTCTCGTTTCGCCTGTGGACACGGACCGAGGCCGAGAGGCTCGGTCTTTCGGGATGGGTTCGCAATGAGGAGGATGGATCCGTAACGGCACTGATCGTCGGAGCCGAAGGCGCGGTTTCGACCATGATGAACCGGTTCTGGAAAGGGCCGATCGGAGCGTCGGTCGCCAGCGTGACATCCCAAGACGTCGATGCCGGCCAGGAGCCGAACGGATTCAGGATCATCGGCTAGAAAATGCGGTACCTGCCTCGCCGATGCGGCCGTGCGGAAGCGGTCCATCGCCGCTACACGGCGCCCGCCAACTGAAATGCGCGCACACTGTGGTATCGAAACCTATGGTTCGAGCTTCGCCGATGGCGGATCGCCGCCGAAACGGCCTATCCGCTCATCAACGACCACTGATGCGAGGCGTGCCGCCCCCATCACCCGAACATGCCGGCACGTAGCATAAATGCCGGCAGCGTGAATGCCCGTAGCGTCAATGCATGAATATTCCTCGCAGCCAGGCGAAGAATCCAAACCTCTCGGACATTGCCGCACGGACGCGAGAAGCAGCCCATCGGGCTCGTATCGTGGCGCCGACATGGCAATGGCAGACGATTTCGTGCAGCTGCCAGTCGGTCAGCTCGAAGAAGCGCCTGGCTTCACCGTAGGTGTCATCTCTCAAGCCTTGCGCGCGAAAGATCGGATCCTCGAAGGCAACCGTGAGAGGCGAGTCGTTGTAACGCATTTTCTCGCGTATCTCAGGGGACTTGTATTCGGTGCCCGTCAACGCTTCGAGACGTCGATCGGGATTTTTCTCCAGCAGTTTCGCCCAACGTTCGAGACGCTGGCTTCGAGTCGCTACGAGGTCTGTTGCTTCAGCGTGAACATCGGCAACGGTATGCAGTTGGTCAAGTGTTTGGTGCTTCACGGCCGCCTCCTTATTCAGCAGGTGAGTTCGTCCCACCCTGAAATGGAAATTATGGCACTCCACGACGCCGGCAAGGCCCTGATGGGCGGGCCGTTCGATCACTTTTCTGACGGTCCCGTCCAGCCACGAATGCCCGATGCCTGTGGGATCATCGCAGGCTCGCGTCGGAACCATAGGCATGCGTGGTCGTTCTGCGTGCGTCAGCCCGAACGAAAACCGATCGAAACGGGTGGCTTCAAAAATCCCAGCCGACGTCGGTGACCCGCCAAGGCAGAGTGCGAGCGGAAGGAAATCACACCATGGCCATTCTTCCCACTCCCGAACCAACGCCCACTCCCGCGCCCACACCGCCGCCGTTTCCTGAACCGAAGCCCGTGCGTGAGCCGGACCCGGACAGACTTCCCGACGAAGCTCCTGTCCCCAATCCGGATGAAAATGATGCGCCGCTGAAAATCGGTCCAAAAAATCCCGGCATTTGACGGACCGGATTTGGCGTGAAGCGATCGGGGAGACGCTCGTTCCCGATCGGCCAATCCCTCATGGAGGCCGGATGGCGCATTGCGCGGCCGAAATGCCCATCGTTGCAGGCATCGAGCTCTGCGGCGAAGCCAACTCCGAGGGTCGCGCACGATAGCAGCGCGTGCACGTGGGGCGCCGTCAGATCAAGCTCGGCCGGGGCGGCACGACAAACGACATCGTGAAGTTGTGCAGGTTGACTCGCTTGTGGGCTTGCTTAACTAGATCTCGGGGCCCAGCGCAAATTCTCCACAGTCGGTATGATATCTCCTCGCATCCGAACGCTTGTCTGTCTTCTTGTTGTTTCCGCCGGCAGTTCCATCCTGTCCTCCTGCGTCGCGCCTGACGATACGTCTAATGTGACCAAGGAAGACGCTACCGCGGCGGCAGCCCGCAAGGAGATGGTCGGTCTCAGCGAGGCGGACGTTCGAATGTGCGCCGGCTTTCCGACTGCTACCGCTGATGCGGGCGGAAGCCAAATCTGGACCTATCAGCGTACCGTTCAACGCGGCAACCTCAACGTCGTGATTCCAACTTTGGCCGTGGGTGCGATCCCGACGGTTGGAGGATCGCTCAATGTCGATCCTGGCGGCTATTGCAACACGCAAATCCGAATGGTCGATGGCCGTGTTGCCGAGGTTGCCTACGCCGGCGACAACAACACGCCGAACCACCGCGATGCGCTCTGCGTCAGCACGGTAGACGGCTGCGTGGCATATGCCCGCCAGCGCCATCAAGTCAGGACAGGAGCCATTTCCAGGTAATCAGACTGCTTGGCGCAACCCAGGCCTGCACCGTTCGTTCCCATTTCAGGCAGACGTTTTATATTCCGAACAGTCGCCAGAGACCGACCGCACTCCCCGCCGATCGGCCTTGCGAAAAGCCGGTCGGCCGGAACCATTCTTGGGGTCGGGAGTATAGGGGATCGGAAGTATAGGGGATCGGAAGTACAGAGATGGCAGACAATGATCATCACCCGCAGGACATTCGTGAAGGCTGCCGCCGCTTCCGGAGCGGCTCTGGTGTTGTCGGCAGCCGCGCCCGGCGCGCCGCCCGCGCCGGTGATGCGGGCCGTGCCCTCCTCGGGAGAGATGCTTCCCGCAGTGGGGCTGGGCACCTGGATCACCTTCAATGTCGGCGACGATCCGGTGCTGCGCGACGAGTGTGCCGAGGTGATGGCGGCCTTCTTCGCGGCAGGCGGCCGCATGATCGATTCCTCGCCCATGTACGGCTCCTCGCAGCCCGTGATCGGCTATGGGCTCGAAAAGCTCAGCCGGCCCGAAGCGCTGTTTTCCGCCGAGAAGGTCTGGATCTCCTCCGCCGCCGACGGACCGGCGCAGATCGAGCAGTCGCGCCGCTTCTGGGGTGTGCCGCGCTTCGATCTCGTGCAGGTCCATAACCTCGTCGCCTGGGAGACGCATCTCGAAACCCTGTTCGCCATGAAGGCGGTCGGGCAGATCCGCTATGTCGGCATCACGACGTCCGAAGGACGGCGGCACGACCTGTTCGAACAGATCATGAGCGCGCATCCGCTCGACTTCGTGCAACTCACCTATAACGTCGTCGACCGCGGGGCGGAGGAACGGCTCCTGCCGCTGGCGGCCGAGCGCGGGATGGGTGTCATCGTCAACCGGCCGTTTCGGCAAGGCGCGCTGACGCGTCAGCTCCAGGGCGAGGCGCTACCGGACTGGGCGGCCGTGATCGGTGCCAAGACCTGGGCGCAGTTCATACTGAAATTCATCGTTTCGCATCCCTCCGTCACCGTCGCCATCCCCGCCACCACCCGCGTCGACCACGTGCGCGAGAACCTGATGGCGGCGACCGGTCCCCTCCCCGACGCGGCCATGCGCGAGCGGATGGCGGCCTACGTCCGGGACCTCTAAGCAGGCATTCGTGGGCCAGCCCACGAATGCCTGCTTAGATTCTGTTGTTTGTCGTAGGTTCTTGTCGCAAAACCGTGGGACACTTTTGCGGAACCTGCTTAGATGTCGGAATGGTGGACCTACCGGCTGGAGGATTTCCTGCTCTTCTCGCCGCGCGTCTACTGGCGCATGTTCGAGTTGGCCAATGCCGCGTCCTGGCCACTGCATCTCCTGACGCTCGCCGCCGGCCTTGCCATTGTCCTGCTCGTGCTTAGGCGGCCGCGCCGCCACGGCCTCTGGATTGCGCTCGTCCTCGCCGCATTCTTTGCCTTCGTCGGCTGGTCCTTCCTGTGGAACCGCTATGCCGTGATCGACTGGGCGATCGCCTATGTCGCGCCGGTCTTCGGCCTGCAGGCGCCGCTGCTGGCGTTCGGCGGTGCGCGCGGCAGCCTCGCCTTCAACCGGCGGGACATAGCAGGGCGGCTCGGGCTGCTGATTGCGGTCGCTGGCCTCGTCGTTTATCCCCTCCTGCCGCCGCTCTTCGGGCGGCCATGGGCGAGCGCCGAGGTCTTCGGCATCGCGCCGGACCCGACGGCGATCGTAGCGCTCGGCGTCCTGCTTGCCGCGAGCGGCGGGCCAGTGCCGCTGCTGTTTGCGATCCCGCTGCTGTGGCTGCTGATCAGCGGCCTGACGCTCCATGCCATGGGCGATCCGCAAGCCTGGCTGCCGCTTCTGGCAGCCGCCACGACTGCCGCTGCTTTGGCCCTGCGCCGCATCGCTCGGTGATGCCCGTTCGGGCATTTGCTGCGGCAGCAATTCGTGTGCGATTTCGTGTCGGCAGCATGTTTGTTCTTGCTTTGTGCCGGCAGCTGTGCTATGAAATCGCTTATGGTGCTATTCGCGCCAACGACCCGCCGCCGAGGCGGGTTTTTTGTTGAGGGTTCGGCGCCATCCATCCTTCTCAACGCCTTCGGGCATATCGGGAGAGTGGGTGGCGGTCTGGCGGGCGGCGTGATTCTGTCGAGCCATGGCGGAACCACTAGATTCTCGATGGAGAAAGTCAGCCGGCGCCGGCCAAACAATACAAGTTTCAAGTGTAACGGAATTTTCTCCTTCTGAAATCGTAGCGTAACTCCGCACCGCCAGATTCGCACTTCAGCAGACCGCAGCCACAGCTCGCCGAGCGGATGGCCACAAGCCAGCCGGTTGCGCCAGAGGGTTGCGGTTGTGACTTGCTCTGAAAGAGAGGTAATCATGGCTAATCAGCTTTCGCGGACAGCGCCTCCGGCCAAACATGCAACCGTCCAACCGATTGCCGCCACGCCGGAACTTCCTTCCGCCGTCCCGCTGATGGCGCTTTCGACCGGTTTCTGGGCCTTCAAGACGCTGGCCGCTGCGCATGAGCTGGACCTCTTCAGCCGCCTTGCGGGCGGCGCCGGCGTCACGGTTGCCGGGCTGGCGGAAGCGCTCGGCCTGCATCCGCGCCCGGCCGAGATGCTGTTGACCGGCTGCGCTGCACTCGGGCTTCTGGAGAAAACCGACGGCCGTTATCGCAATACGCCGTTAAGCGAAACCTATCTCGTGCGCGGGAAACCGTATTACTTCGGTGGCTTCGTGCAGATGGCCGACAAGCGGCTCTATCCCGGCTGGGGCAGGCTTACCGAAGCGCTGCTCACGAACCGGCCGACCACGTGGGACCCGGCGGTGCAATCTTCAATATTCGATGGCGAGGATCCGATGATGCTGGCGCTGTTCTGGGAGGCGATGCATTCGCTCTCCACGATGACCGCGCGCAAGCTCGGCGAAGCCGTGGATTTCGGACATTTCCGCCGCCTCCTCGACATCGGCGGCGGATCGGGCGCGTACGAGATCGAGCTTTGCAAACAGTATGGGGCGCTGCGTGCGACCGTGTTTGACTTGCCGCATGTGGCCGCGATCGCCGCGGGAAAGATTGCCGAGGCCGGCTTGACCGACCGGATCGAGACCGCCGGCGGCAACTTCTTCGAGCAGCTTCCCGGGGATCACGACGTGCATCTCCTGTCGATGATCCTGCACGATTGGGACGAGGCGAAGAACCGCGCCCTGCTGCGCCGGTCCCTCGAGCCTTTGCCGAGCGGCGGCGCAGTCGTCATCAGCGAGCTTCTCGTCAATGACGAAAAGACCGGACCAGCGCCGGCGGCGCTGATGAGCCTCAACATGCTGATCGAGACGGAAGGGCGAAACTACACGCCGTCCGAATATTCGGCGTGGCTCGACGAAGCCGGATTCCGCCACATCGAGACGGTCTGGTTCGACGCGCCCGGCGCGAATGGCGCCGTGATCGGCCGCAAACCGTAAGGCGCAGTGGAACAGGCGCACCGCAGTTCAACCCTGCCGACAATGATGATGGAGGCCGAAATGGCTCACACGCAATCTCGCGTCGATCGTCACTCGTCTGCTTGGACTTGTGCTGAAAACCACAGCAACCGCAATCGCGGCTCTCAAGACTTGGCAGCGGACCGTCTCAAGACGTCGGGCAATCGCTGAAATGACCCCCGATCGGTTGCGGGACATCGGCGATGCCGAGGCACCCGCGCCTGTGCTTGAGATCAAGGCGGGTCTAGTCACGAACTTGATATCGATGAGGTAAGCGATTTCGAAAGCTGATAAGATGGACTGGAGCAGTCTTGCCCAATTCTTGGCCGCGACACTTTTGATTCTCATCACGCCCGGCCCGATTATGGTGATCATTGCCCATAATACGCTGCGGCACAGGGCGATGGCCGGTTTCTCGACCGCGATTGGCGTAGAGTTCGGAGAGGCGTGTCTGCTCGGGGCAATGTTCGTCGGCCTGTCACTTTCCGGTGAGCTCTTGCCAGTGCTGTTGCGATGGCTTTCGCTGGCCGGAGCTCTTTATCTCATCTGGCTCGCTGCGGGCGCGTTGCGCCTCCGCCACCGGCCTTCGCGCTCTCCGAATTTGTCTCGCGCTCGTCCGCCGGTCCTCGATGGGCTGACGATCGCCTTCGCAAATCCTGCAGCTCTTCTGTTCTATGCCGCCTTCTTTCCGCAATTCATAGATCCGGATCATTCGATCTCCATGCAAATAGCCTTGCTTAGCGCGATGTATGTTTGCATGCGCTCGGTCTCCGCCTCCGCTTGCGTCTTGACAGTCGCGCGCCAGTGCGGCCGGCCGTCATCGCAGGTTCCCAGCGCAGGTCAGCGGCCGTCATGCATTTTTTCTCCTTCCCACAAGGTCAGGCAACCGGGCGCTTCGCCAGCAGCAGCCCGCATCCAAGCATGATCATAGCGCCGCCCGAGCCTTCACGAAGACGGCGAACGAGATTCGCACGGGGCGCCGCGCCGTCGCGAAGTCTTCCGGCTGCAAACGCCACGACGATATCGGCGAGCGTGTTGAGGGCAACCGAGATGGCGCCGAGGATCAGGAACTGCAGAACAACGTGATCCGACGATGTATCGACAAACTGGGGAATGAAGGCGAGAAAGAATGCGGCCGTCTTCGGGTTCATCACTTCCACAAGAACGCCATCCCTGAAGGCCCGCATCGTGCCGACGGGCGGCTCCGAATGACCCAGCGACTTGTAGTCGACCCTGGCATGGCGAATGGTCCGGTATCCCATCCAGACCAGATAGAGCGCGCCGACCACCTTGAGCGCCGTGAACAATTCGGCGCTTGCCAGCACGATCGCCGAGACGCCAAGGCTGCCGGCCACGACATGAAACAGCCCGCCGAGACCATTGCCAAGGCTTGAAGCGATTCCTTCTGAGCGACCGCCGGAAAGGGTTCGGGCGGCGACATAGAAGATCCCCGGACCCGGAGTAATCGCCAGCAGGAATGCCGTGACCAGGTAGACGGTGAAGGCGTTGGAATCCAGCATGGAAATGTCCTGATGAAGACTGACTATCGAGGTTCAATACAAACTGTGGAACCAGCGGAGAAAACCGCATCGAGATGGTCGAGAGCGGCGGCGACGCGCTGCCGTGCCTGGTCCTTCAGCGGGAGGACGGGGCGTGGCGGATCGACGTCGCAGAGGTTCAGAAGCCTGGTGACGACATACATCACCCTAAAACTGCCGAATTCCTTGAACAGCGCCCAAAGCGGTCCGAATGCCGCGTCAAGTCGCTCGACGGTCGCAGCGTCCCCGGCTTGCGCCGCTCGCGTCAGGGCCAAGGCCTGTGACGGCAGAAGTCCTGCGACGACGGAATACCAGGCGTCGCTCCCGGCGAGCAGCGCAGGCGCCCCGCCCCAGTCGCCGCTGTAGCCGATCCTGAATGCCGACCCGGTCGCAGATCGGAGGGAGGCGAGTTCGGACGCCACGTCACCACCGGACGGCAAAGGCATCTTCACGGCTTCGATGTTCGCCACCTTCGACAAGCGGGAAATGAGGTCCAGGCTGAAGGTGAACCTGGTCGTGCCGGGATTGTTGTAGATGCAAAGCGGGAGCTGCCCCGCGTCGGCGACTGCGGTGAAGTGTTCGAAGACCTCGTCGTCGACGAGCGGCGTATAGGAAACCGGAGCGAGAAGCAGGCCATCGGCGCCCGCAGCCTTCGCGTCACGGGCAAGGTCCACCGCATCGCTCGTCCGGATCGCTCCGACGCCGACCATAACCGGGATTTTGCCGCCGACCGTGTCCATTGCCGTTTCGACCGCGCGTCGACGCTCTTCTCGCGTGAGGAAAGCGTAGGCGCCGGTACTGCCGAGCAGTCCGATGGAGTCCGCTCTCGCCTCCTCGATGTTCTTCAGAAGGCGCGCGAGGGCGGCGGTGTCGAGCCTGCCGGAAGCGTCCGCCGGGGTGATCGGGAATGCTGAAAGGCCTTGGAAGAGTGACATGAAGGAACCTTTCAGATGCGGGTCAGGAGAAGCTTTAGCCCGGCAAATCCGAAGAATACCGCCAGCGTGCCTTCGATCCAGCGCCGCGCCCGCCGATAAAGGCGGATCATGGGAGCGGTCGAAAAGACGATCGCGTAGCCAAAGAAGATGGTGACGCTCAGCACCGCGCAGCCTGCGAGGATCACGAGAACCGTATGCGACGACGACCCAGGGCCGAGTCCCAGCGTCATCAGCGCGATCCATCCCAGGATCGATTTCGGATTGGTGAGATGCATTAACAGTCCGCGCTTGTAGAGAGTGGCCGTCGTCGCCTTCCGTTCGTTGGTCGGGCGAAGCTGATCCTTGTCCGAAGAAAGCGCAGCCTTGCCTGCTTTGAAGGCGAGATAGAGAAGATACAGGCCTCCGAGCACCTGCAGGACCACGAGTGCCTGCGCGTATCGGTTGAGTATCGCTGAGACACCTGTCGCCGCCATCAGGCCCCAAAAGATCGAGCCGCTGACTACGCCAGAGGCGATTGCCAGTGCCGCCCCGCGACCGTCGTTCATAGCGACGGCCATGATGCGCATATTGCTCGGCCCTGGACTGCCGGCAGCGATGACGTAGGCGGTAAAGACGATGATGAATTGGTCGGCCAGCATTTTACTTCTTCGGGAGGTGCAAACTGGCGTCATCAATACCCGCACAACTGGCCCTGTCATAGTACCAGTTTCGGATAAAAAGTGCTGGTCCAGTCGCCCTCAGGCCTTTGCCCTGGCTGATTTTCCCAGTAATGTCTGGATCAACGAAACGTCTTCATTTTGGTAATCGCGATGGTCCAGATACCGCCCCGCAAGCAGAATTCGTCGTCGGGAAATTCGTCGTCGGGATTGGGCGCGCGCGGGATCTATGAGAACCTGCGGGAACAGATCGTGGCGGAGGTGTACGGCCGCGGAGACGTGCTCCCGTCGGCTCGTGCGCTGGCGGTCGAGCTTGGCGTCTCACGAACGACTGTGACGTCCGCTTACGAACAGCTCGCCGCCGAGGGCTTCGTGGTCATTCGACACGGCGCTCGGCCACGGGTGGCCATCAAGATCACGCACAGCGAGCCGGGAGACCTCGTTCATACAGCTGCAGAGCCACACGGCCTCTCGGCTTTCGCAGAAAGGCTTCGATCCCGAGCCATCCCGATGCGGGCTGCGTCGGAGAGGCTCGTGGCCGACTTCCGCTATGGCGACATGTCGGCCTCTGACTTCCCGACCCTTGCCTGGCGAAAGGCCATGAACGACGCTGCGCTGGGACGGCCGCCCAAGCTATCCTATGGCGACCCCTGCGGCTCGATCCGCCTGCGTGCCGCCCTGCAGGGCTATTTATGGCGAGCGCGCAGCATCAGGTGCGAGGTGGGCGACATCGTCGTCGTCAACGGCTCTCAGCAGGGACTGGATCTCTGCGCCCGCCTGCTTCTCGATGAGGGCGACGGCTTCGCCATCGAAGAGCCCTGCTACCCGATGGCACGGAGCGTCTTCGAGGTGACAGGAGCCATCGCCGCCCCGGTGGAGGTTGACGCCGAAGGCATCAGAGGGGACCTGTTGGCGGATGTTGGCGCGCGGCTGGCTTACGTCACGCCTTCACATCAGTTTCCCTTGGGAAGCGTAATGTCCATGGGGCGACGCCTGCAACTGCTCAGATGGGCACAAGAGAAGAGGGCCTACATCGTCGAGGACGACTACGACAGCGAATATCGATTCGACATGAACCCGATACCGCCGCTTCGCGCGCTGGGAGGCGCGTCGAACGTCATCTATATCGGTACGGTCTCGAAGACACTGTCGCCGTTGCTGCGGATCGGCTACGTCGTCGTTCCGCGTGAGTTGCAGGAGGTTTTTGCCCATGCCAAGCGCCTGACGGACAGGCATGCCCCCAGCCTCGAACAGGAGGCGCTCGCGACTCTGGTGGAATCCGGCGCCTACGAAGCTCACGTGCGCAAGGCCCGGCGTCAAAATGCCCGCCGACGTGCAGCGCTCCTCGACGCTCTGCAGGCTGAATTCCGCGATCTCGTCCGGGTCGAAGGCGCGGAGGCCGGTCTGCACGTAGTCGTCTGGTTCGCCGACATGCCGCCCTCTATGGCGACATCGTTGATCGAGAAAGCCGCCTCGCTCGGAGTAGGCATCCACTCCATATCGCCTCATTATTTCGATCCTGCATTGGATCGGAGCTGCCTCGGCCTGGTGATGGGATACGCAAGTCTGACCGAGAGCCAGATCCACAGAGGACTAAAGCTCCTTCGACGCGCTTACGAGGAGGCAACAGGCTGCGGCGACGTATCGTAGGTGCTTTACGGCCTGCCTGAGGGAACAGACGCGCGCGACCTCATCGCCGCCGGCGCCGTCGGCGACCTCCTGGACCACTATCTCGATGCCGAAGCGAGCCTTGGCACCGCGCGGATGATCTGCCCCTAAAGCGCTCTGCGTTTTGGTGGAACCCAAACCGCGCTGTTTTACGCATTTCGTCGGACGCCAAACGCAGACGTCTGGCTGCAAAACGCTTTAGAACCACCGCCGTTCAGGCTCGGAGCTCTTTGCGATGACAATTCCCAAGAGAACGCCGAGCACGCCGCCAAGCATCATCGCCGAAGAGATCGTGCCTGGGTTCTGCTGGACGGTTTCAGTCACGGTGTGCGCCTGGCTACGCAATTGCCGGGCTGCGCGCGAGGCCCGTTCGGCGGCGCTGTCGTACCAGCCCTGTGCCTCCTCGGCGCGGTCGGAAAGGGTCCGATTTATCTTGGTGATTTCGCGGCGAAGCTCAGCGATCTGTTTCTTCATCGCCTCCTGGGCGTCGTTTGCCGCCTTTGAGGCGGCTGCGGTGTTAGCGGTTTCGGCCATTGGATCTCTCCTTTTAATATCAGAGACAGGGGAACGGTCGCGGACGCGCAGGGTTCCTTGCCTAGGAAAACCGGACCGTTGATGCGTTATCAAGGATTCCGCTGCATGCGCGTGTGGCGGGCAATGATGCTCTCCTCGTCGGTCGCGACGACGCGTATTTCGACCTTGCTGTCCGGTCGGCTTATGATTTCGGCATGAGAGGCATTGGATGGCTCGTCGATCGCCACGCCAAGCCAATGAAGCCTTTCGCATATTGCCTTGCGGACAGGCGCCGAGCGCTCGCCAATGCCGGCGGTGAACACGAGGCATTCGAGGCCGCCCAACGTGTTGGCGAGCGCGGCAGCTTCCCTTGCGGCCCGGAAAGCAAAAAGGTCTACTGCTTCGCGGGCGTGGCGATCGTCGCTCGCTTCCAACGTGCGCATGTCGCCCGAGATGCCGGACATTCCGAGCAGCCCGGATTCCTCATAGAGCATATGCTGCAGAGCCTCCCCCGCGATGCCTCTCTCCAGCACGAAGTACAAAAGCACGCCCGGATCGATGGCGCCGCAACGCGTGCCCATGACCAGGCCGTCGAGGGCGGAAAAGCCCATCGTGGTATCGACGCTTCTCCCGTCGCGCATGGCGCACAGGCTCGCTCCATTGCCGAGATGGGCGACGATCGTGCGCTTCGCTGCAAGCGCCGGCGATATCTCCTTGAGCCGCCCGGCGATATATTCGTAGGAAAGACCGTGAAACCCGTAGCGGCGGATCCCTTCCGCATCGTATTTGCGCGGCAGTGCGAAGCGGCTCACGATCGGATCGATCGTCTGATGGAAGGCTGTGTCGAAGCATCCGACCTGCGGCAGATCGGGTCGCAGCGCGGCAAGTGTGTGGATCGGCGCGAGACTGCGAGGCTGGTGCAGCGGAGCAAGCGGCGTCAGCCTGTCCAAGCCCTCAATCACAGCAGGCGTCAGACGGACGGGTTCGACGAACTCGCGCCCGCCATGCACGATGCGATGGCCGGCGGCGATTAGTTTCCTGCCGCCAAGTTCGCTCTCGATCCAATCGAGCAACGCGTCGATGCCCGCGTTGCGCGCGTCTCCGGCAAGCGGCCGATCACACTGCACTGGTCCATCGGCCGCCTTCGCGCTGAGCCTCGGCGCATCGCCCAGATCCAGCTTGCCACGCGAGACAAGTTGCAGTTCCGCGGAGGGTTCAAGGTCGTATAGTCCGAACTTGATGCTGGAGGAGCCGGCGTTCAGTGCAAGAATTGCGTGTCGCATCAATCGCCAGCCTTCGTCGCGCTGTTCTCCGGCCAGTTCCACTCCTGAACCTCGGGCATGTCTTCGCCGTACTCGCGGACATAGGCCCTATGTTCCACAAGCTTCGCTTGAAGTTCGGCAGCAAGGCCTTTCGCACGTTCGGCGAGCCCAGGTACGTGTTTGATCGCGGCGAGCGCCAGGTGAAAACGGTCAAGTTCATTGAGTACGACCATGTCGAACGGCGTCGTGGTGGTCCCTTCTTCGCGAAAACCATGCACATGCATGTTGTCATGGTTGGCGCGTCGGTAGGTCAGGCGGTGGATGAGGTAGGGATAGCCGTGATAGGCGAAGATGACTGGCTTGGTTCTCGTGAACAGTGCGTCGAAATCCTCATCGGCGAGACCATGCGGATGCTTTGAATTCGACTGCAGCGTCATCAGGTCGACCACGTTGACGACGCGAACCTTCAGTTCCGGAAGCGCCGAACGCAAAATGTCGGTGGCAGCGAGCGTCTCCAGTGTCGGCACGTCGCCGGCGCAGCCCATGACCAAATCCGGATCCTCGCCCTTCGCAACCGTCCCGGCCCATTCCCAGATCCCCGCCCCCGCCCTGCAGTGCGCTTCTGCGTCTTCGACGGACAGCCATTGCGGCGCCGGCTGCTTGCCGGCGGTGATCACGTTGATGCGGTTGTAGGTTTTCAAGCAATGCTCGGTGATCCACAGCAGCGTGTTGGCATCCGGCGGGAAATAGAGCCTGACCGTATCGGCCTTCTTGTTGGCGACGAAATCGGCAAAGCCCGGATCCTGGTGGCTGAAGCCGTTGTGATCCTGCCGCCAGACATGGGAGGTCAGCAGGTAATTGAGTGAGGCGATCGGCTTGCGCCAGGCAAGCTCGCGGGATGTCTTCAGCCATTTCGCATGCTGGTTGACCATGGAATCGACGATGTGGATGAACGCCTCGTAGCATGAGAACAGGCCATGGCGGCCGGTCAGCAGGTAGCCCTCCAGCCAACCCTGGCAAAGATGCTCGCTGAGCGCTTCCATGACGCGGCCCTCACGGGAGAGGTGGACGTCATAGGGCTCGATCCGCTGCATCCAGACCCGGTTTGTGACCTCGAAGACGTCGTCAAGGCGGTTGGAGGATGTCTCATCCGGCCCCATCAGCCGGAAATTCCTGGCATCCGCATTCAGGCGCATGACGTCGCGGAGATAGCTTCCGAGAATCCGCGTCGCCTCGGCCTTGGCGCCACCCGGACGCGGCACATCGAGCGCCAGGCTTCTCCAATCGGGAAGCACGAGGTCGCGCTTCAGCAATCCGCCATTGGCATAGGGGGTTGAGCCCATGCGCTTGGGCCCGGTTGGCGCAAGCGCCGCCAGCTCTGGAAGCAGACGCCCGCTGTTGTCGAACAGCTTTTCCGGTTCGTAGCTCCGCATCCAGTCTTCGAGGATCCTGCGGTGTCCTTCGTTGCCGCGAGCGTTCGACACAGGCACTTGATGCGAGCGCCAGAAATCCTCGACCTTCTTGCCGTCGACCTCCTTCGGTCCAGTCCACCCCTTCGGGCTGCGCAGCACGATCATCGGCCACAGCGGACGCTCTCCCTGCCAGCCCGACGCACGGGCTCGCTTCTGGATTGAGCGGATCCTGTCGAGCGCGGTGTCCAGCTTCGTGGCCATCATCCGATGCATGGGAACTGGCTCGTGACCTTCGACGAAAAATGGTTCGTAGCCATAGCCGGCGAACAGGCTTCGCAATTCCACGTCATCCATGCGGGCAAGGATCGTCGGGTTGGCGATCTTGTAGCCGTTGAGATGCAGGATCGGCAGCACGGCGCCGTCGGATGCCGGGTTGAGGAACTTGTTGGAGTGCCATGCCGCCGCGAGCGGACCGGTCTCCGCTTCACCGTCGCCAACGACGCAGGCGACCACCAGATCAGGATTGTCGAAGGCTGCGCCGAAAGCATGGACCAGCGCATATCCCAGTTCTCCGCCTTCATGGATCGAGCCGGGCGTTTCCGGAGCAGCGTGGCTTGGCACCCCGCCAGGGAAGGAGAATTGCCGGAAGAGTTTCCTCAGACCGTTTTCGCCCTGGCCGATTTCGGGATAGATCTCGCTGTAGGTGCCCTCGAGCCACGTATTCGCGACCATCGCCGGGCCGCCATGACCTGGGCCACAGATAAATAGAACGTTGAGACCGCGTTCACGGATGATGCGGTTCAGGTGGACATAGATGAAGTTGAGGCCAGGTGTCGTGCCCCAATGGCCGAGCAGCCGCGGCTTGACGTGTTCGGCCTTCAGCGGCTCGCGCAGCAGCGGATTGTCGAGCAGGTAGATCTGGCCAACCGAAATGTAGTTCGCGGCGCGCCAATAGCGGTCCATGAGATTGACCTGATCAAGGCCTGTTGGCTGCGCGGTGGTCCGAGCCTCGTCGTTCATCGAAACGTCTCCAGAATGCGTTCGCCCGTCGATATCTGGAGTGACATCGCCCTGGAGAAAGGATTCTTTCGGAAATAAGTTCGGCTGGAGCCGCCATTTGCGCCCGCCAATCGCTCTTTTGCAGGAACCTGGAAGCTCGCCAGCGGTTAAGGAGACTAGCCGCCGGACATAAGTGCCGAGGCCGAGCGCGGAGCCGTCGGGCACGATTAGGGGACAATCGGGGGGCTGTCAGCTCGCAAGAGGAGCAAAAAGATGCTCGATCTTTCCCACGCACGCAACCGAATGGTCGAAGTCCATCTCAGCCGCCGTGGCATCCATGACCGCGAGGTGCTGGACGCGATGCGTGAGGTTCCGCGCGAGGCATTCGTCGCTCCCGGCTTTGAAGAATTCGCCTATGAGGACGGGCCGTTGCCGATCGCCGAGGGTCAGACGATATCGCAGCCCTACATCGTCGCCTTGATGATCGAGATGGCAGAGATCGGACCGGGCGCCCATGTCCTGGAGGTTGGCACCGGTTCGGGCTACGCGGCTGCCGTGATGAGCCGGATCGTGGAACGCGTTTACACGATCGAGCGCCACGCCGGGTTGGCCGAAACGGCGAGACAGCGGTTCCAAGAGCTTGGCTATGACAATATCGAAGTCCGCACCGGCGATGGCACCAAAGGCTGGCCCGACGCAGCGCCCTTCGACGCCATTCTGGTCGCCGCCGGCGGACCCGGTGCGCCGCTTGCGCTTCAGGAACAGCTCGACGTTGGCGGCAGGCTCGTCATCCCGGTCGGCGACGAGCCGCATGATCAGCGCCTTCTCAAGGTCACCCGAACCGGCGCTGCAACTTACAGCGAGGAGGATTTCGGCGGCGTGCGGTTTGTCCCGCTCATCGGCGAGCAGGGCTGGCCCGAGAGCGGCAACCGTATCGCGGATCGTCCGTCCGGACGCGCGCGCACGCGCAGCCTGCCGGAGATGATCGCGGCGGCGGCCGAACCGCTGCCGGGCTTCGACGACCCGGCGTTCGGCGAATTGTTCGACCGGTTTGGCGACCGGCGCGTCGTCCTGCTCGGTGAAGCGAGCCACGGCACGTCGGAGTTCTACCGGGCCCGCGCCGCGATCACCCGCAGGCTCATCGAGAAGCACGGCTTCACCATCGTCGCCGTCGAGGCCGACTGGCCCGATGCAGCGGCGATCGACCGCTACGTCCGCCACCGGCCGCAACGGGTCAATGCCGATCCGCCGTTCCAGCGGTTTCCCACCTGGATGTGGCGCAACACCGACGTTGCCGCGTTCGTCGACTGGATGCGACATCACAATGAGCGCATCAGGATATCGTCGCGGCTGGCCGGGTTTTACGGCCTCGATATCTATAATATGAGCGGATCGATCGCCGCGGTTCTGCAATATCTCGACAAGGTCGATCCGCAGGCAGCAAAGATCGCACGTGAACGCTACGGCTGCCTGACGCCTTGGCAACATGAACCATCCACCTACGGCCGCGTCGCGCTCTCCTCCGGCTACGAGAAATGCGAGCAGGCCGTGCTCGAACAATGCCGCGAACTGCTTGCCAGGCAGCTCGACTATGCGCAGCAGGACGGCGTCGATTTCCTGGACGCCACCCAGAATGCCCGGCTGATCGCTTCCGCGGAACGCTACTATCGGATCATGTACTATGGCGGCGCGCAGTCCTGGAACCTGCGCGACACCCATATGTTCGAGACGCTCGAGCATCTGCTGGAAGCTCGCGGGTCGAACGCCAAGGCGGTCGTGTGGGCGCATAATTCCCATATCGGCGACGCCCGCTACACCGAAATGGGGATTGTCAGGGACGAAGTGAATATCGGCCAGCTCTGCCGCCAGCGCTTCGGCGACGAGGCAGCCTTGATCGGGCTCAGCACGCATTCCGGGACAGTGGCCGCGGCCTCCGACTGGGACAGCGAGATGGAAATCAAGCGGGTGCGGCCTTCCCATAGCGACAGCTACGAGCGGCTTTGCCATGATAGCGGCGTCTCGCGTTTCCTGCTCGACATCAAGCGCGACGACGATCTTCGCAACCGGCTTCTGGAGCGCCGGCTGGAGCGCTTCATCGGCGTGATCTATCGGCCGGAAACCGAACTGCGCAGCCATTACGCGGATGCCTCTCTTTCCCAGCAGTTTGACGCGCTCGTCTGGTTTGACGAGACCGTCGCGGTGACGCCGCTTGGGCCGGAGCATGTCGGAACGGGCGTTCCCGACACCTATCCGTTCGGGCTCTAAAGCATGCCCTCGGGCTTGAACCGAGGGTGCGCAGCGGTTTTGCGACAACGACATGCATAAACAACAACCTAAAGCGCGTCGTGTGAGGCCGGTCAAATGCGACGCGCTTTAGCCGCCTCTCGGGCAAGGCCCCCATCAAGGTGAGTTTCGGCGGAACATTCATCGCGCCCTGCTGTTTCTAGAACAGGAGCCTTTTCGAAGGAGTTGTGCCATGAGCGGAATCAAACATCCAAAGTGGAAAAAGCCGAGTGATGCCGATCTGAGGAACAATCCCGGTATCGGGACCTCCAAGGGCACGATCAAGGAAGGCGACGAAGTCTTGCTCGAAGGCGAAAATACGATCGAAGGCGACGTCGAGAACGACACGAACGCCCTTGGCGGAATCAATCCAAGGCAAAAGATGCGGACGAACAAGTAGCGCCGCTGCGTATCCCTCCGCGCTATTCACTCCCCAGCAAAAAACGTCGCGGCGACAGCAATCGAGGTCAGGCTCAGCATCGCCAAGCCTGCCCTGGCGACGTGCGAGGCTTCCCAAACGTCGCGCAGGTTTGTCCAGTCGCCGCTTTGCTTCCGACGCAGCATTGAAAAAAACCTCGCGGCTGGTTTCGAGACAGCGACATCTTGCACCCAGAAATTGTTGACGGGATGCGTGACCAGCCAATAGGTCGCATGTTCCGCCACCAGGAAGACAAGCGCCGCCAAGGTCCACCAGTATCGAGCGCCTGGATAAGGCGTGAGGTAAAGCAGGGTGGCGAGTGCAACGATGCCGCCGATCTCGGCAAACCCGCCGACAGTGAAACCGGGATAGTAGATCGTCTGCACAGATTTGTAGGTGGCCTCCTTGAGGCGCAACTTGCCGGGCAACTCCAACGCGTGCGCAAGCGAGAGCGCCATGGTGATTGCGACCAGGAGAATGGTGACAATCATGAACGCGCGCATGCTGCTATTCCCTGAATGGTGCCTCGCGATACGCAGAGTAGATAGCGTGCCCGCCGGCGTGGTAAAGGCGTCGAAGGTGGAGGCGCTGCCCCATTCCCAACGCCGCTGGCATTGAGCACCGCAAAGGCACGGAACCATCGTTCGGCATGATGGTTGTCATCCTGGATGATCCTGCATGGCGAAACGAGGGGTATCCTGCAAACGGCCCGCATCTACGCCGAGGTCGACCACAACGCGTTCGGAGCGTATCCAATGACTGATCCCGATCCTGATCCGAACAATCCCGTGCCGATACCGGATAATCCCAATCCCGAGCCTGCCCGGCCGCCTGCTCCGCCGGAAACTCCGCCGGGTGAGCCTCCGGGCGTTCCCCCGCCTTCGCCTGATCCCGTTCCAGGCCCGCAAAGGCAGCCCGTCGAAATTCCTCCCGAAACACCGTCGGAAATCCCGACGGAGCCGACCTTCCCGGGTCCGACGGCCAGAACATTGGAAACTGGCGGAACTTACAGCGAATGGCGTAACGACGCCGTCGCAGGTTTTGGTCATTCCCCGATTTGGCTGGTCGAACGTTCGTTGAGCGTCCCGCCCGTTTGCGCATCGATCGCCGCCAGGCTGACCTCATAGCCCCACAGGGTCCGGATATGGCGGAGGGCGGCGTCGCGACTGGCCTCCTCCAGCATGATGCCGTTCTTCACCTTGTGCTCCAATCGCAACTGCCGGTCGCCGAGCAGATCCACATCCACCACCTGGATATCCGGCCGGCTCGCGCCGATGTCGTAGCTCTGGGCGAGCCCGGCGCGTATCTTTTCGTAGCCACGCTCATTGTGTATCGACGCGACTTCGTAATGCGGTTCGCTGGCGGCGTCGGCGAGGATAAAGAACCGCCATTTTCGCATCAGAGCGGGGCTCAGATACTGGCGGATGAAAGATTCGTCGCGATGGTTCGCCCACGCGTCGAGAAGGGTTTCGCGCCAATTGCCATTGCCGGCGAAATCGGGGAACCAGTCACGATCCTCGGCGGTCGGCTCTGTCGATATGCGCTGGATGTCCTGCATCATGTCGAGGCCCAACGCATAAGGATTGATGCCGGAAAAGCGCGGGTCGTCGAAGCCCGGCTGAAAGATCACGTTCGAATGGTTGCGCAGGATTTCCAGCATCGCGCCTTCGCTGATCAGGCCGCGATCGAACAGCATGTTCATGAGCGTGTAGTGCACGAAGGTGGCGCAGCCTTCGTTCATCACCTGCGTTTGCCGCTGCGGATAAAAATATTGCGCGACGACGCGGACGATCCTGATGATTTCACGCTGCCAAGGCTCCAGGACCAGGCTGTTTTTTTCCAGGAAGTAGAGCAAGTTCTCCTCGGGCAGGTTGAGCGTTTTCTTTCGCTCCGCGATGCCGAGGTCCGTTCCGCTGGCCTTGGTCCCGTCCTTCGAACGCGGGAGCGTGCGCCAAAGGTCATTGTAGGAACGCTCTTCGTATTCCAGGCGCTCACGAACGCCTTCACGCTGCCGCTCCGACGACAGCTTTGGCGGCCGGCGATATCTGAACACCCCCTGTTCCATCAGCGCGTGGGCCGCATCGAGGATCGCCTCCACCGCGGCGACGCCGTGCCGCTCCTCGCAACGGGCAATGTAACCCTTGGCAAAGTCCAGATAGCTCAGGATCGCGCTGGCGTCCGTCCATTGCCGGAACAGATGATTGTTCTTGAAAAAATGATTATGGCCAAGCGCTGCATGAGCTGTCACCAAGGCCTGCAGGGCCATGGTGTTTTCCTCCATCAGGTAGACGATGCAAGGATTGGAATTGATCACCAGCTCATAGGCGAGCCCCCGCCCGCCTTTGCGATAGAGCAATTCCTGGTAGAGAAAATGCTTGCCGAAGGACCAGTGGCGATACATCAGCGGCATGCCGACCGAGGAATAGGCGTCGAGCATCTGCTGGGACGAGATGATCTCCATCTGCACCGGATAGATGTCGAGGTGAAGCTCTTCGATCGCGATCGCCTCGATCGCTTCGTAGGCGCGCGACAGTGTCTTGAAATCCCAGTCGGACCCAGAAAAGAGCAAACCTGATTGGCTGGTTTGGCTGGACTTGCCGGTCTGGCCGAACTTGCTGGTCTGGCCGGATTTGCTGGTCTGGATTGCCATCGGCTCCCCTCAAGCGCTTTTCTGCAAGACCGGCTGCCTGGCAAAGAGCTGGCGAAAGACCGGATAGATGTCGGCTGCGTTGGCGATACGGCTCATCTGGAAATTCGGCCATCTCTGGTTGACAACGCTGTAGGCGCGCCAGAGCGAGGTTCCATTGTCGGTGGTGCCGAAAATATGGCTCTCACGTTCGTCTATGATCTCGACATAGGCGAAATACTGGCACAGGCGCATGATCTGGCCGTCCATCAGGCCGATGCAGCGCTCGGAATCGGTGACGAAATTGTCGCCGTCCGACGCCTGGGCGGCATAGATGTTCCACTCGTTGCTGGGATAGCGCTGCGCGATGATGCGGTGCATTTCCTCGAGTGCTGTGGAAACGACCGTACCGCCGCTTTGCGTATTGTAGAAGAAAGTTTCCTCGTCCACCTCCTGCGCCTCGTGCGTATGGCGGATGAAGACGATTTCGGTGCGGTCGTAGCGCCGTTTCAGGAACAGGTGCAGCAGTACGAAGAAGCGCTTGGCCAGATCCTTCTCGCGTTCGCCCATCGAGCCGGATACGTCCATGAGACAGAACATGACCGCATTGGCATTCGGCACGGGCTGGGCGTCGAAACGGTTGAAGCGGATGTCGACGGGATCGACATAGGCGATCCGCTTGCGGCGGCGCTCAAGTCGCTCAAGCTCCTCCCGCAACGCTGCAATGCGCTGGCGTGCCGGCGCCGCGCTCTGCGGCTCTGCCTCCAGGATTGCGAGTTGCTCCGCAATCGCATCAAGCTCCTCCTGCTTGGGGCGCCTTAGCGCAATCCGGCGACCATGGCTGTTTCGCATCGTGCGACCGACATTGATGTTGGTCGGCGAACCGGTCGCCGCGAATCCGGCGCGGCGCGGTTTGAAGGAAAGTATCTCCTTGAGGTTGAGCTTGACCATGTCGGGAAGTTCGAGATCCTCGAAAAAGAGGTCGAGCACCTCCTCGCGCGAGAGCACGAAACGAAATTCGTCCTCCGAGACCGTTTTCCCGGGAGACGAGCCGCCACCGCCCTGGCCGGGCTTGGGAACCCGGTCGCCCGGGGCGAAATGCTTGTTGCCCGGCAGGATGTGCTGCCGCCTGCCGCTGTCCTTCGCATCGCTGAAGCTCGGCTCGCCTGTGCCCCTCGCCGGCATCGAGACGGCGTGCTCGCTGTCGACATCGGCGATCTTGCCGGTACGGATCCGATCCCGGATGCTTCGCTTCAGCTCTTCGCGCGCACGCTTCAGGAAGCGCTGGCGGTTGCCGAGGCTCTTGTCCTTCGGGTTCAGTCGGCGATCGACAAAGATCGGCATGGAACCATCCCGGCCGGACTCAGCCCGCCTTGTTCACCCGCATGTACCAGTCCACCAGCCGGCGGACTTGACGTTCGGTGTAACCGCGTCCGACCATCCGATGCACGAACTCGGTATGCCGCTTCTCCGTCACGCTGTCCTGCTTGGAGCCGAAGCTGATCACCGGAAGCAGGTCCTCGACCTGGCCGAACATCCGCTTCTCGATGACTTCGCGCAGCTTTTCATAGCTTGTCCAGGACGGGTTGCGGCCATGGTTCCTCGCCCGGGCGCGCAACGTGAACTTCACGACCTCGTTGCGGAAGTCTTTGGGGTTGGCAATGCCGGCCGGCTTTTCGACTTGCGACAGTTCGTTGTCCAGCACCTCGCGATTGAGGATCTGGCCGGTATCGGGGTCTTTGTAGTCCTGGTCCTCGATCCAGGCATCGGCATAGGCGATGTAGCGATCGAACAGGTTTTGGCCGTATTCGCTGTAGGATTCCAGATAGGCCTTCTGAATTTCATGGCCGATGAACTCGGCATAACGCGTGGCCAGTTCCGACTTTATGAAGTCGAGATAGGCAGCTTCCGTTTCCTTGGGGAACTGCTCGCGCTTGATCGCCTCCTCCAGAATGTACATCAGATGCACCGGATCGGCGGCCACTTCCTTGGTGTCGTAGTTGAAGGTCTGCGACAGGATCTTGAAGGCAAAGCGCGTGCTGACGCCGTTCATGCCTTCATCGACCCCGGCGGCATCGCGGTATTCCTGAACCGACTTCGCCTTGGGATCTATGTCCTTGAGGTTCTCGCCGTCATAAACGCGCATCTTCGTGTAGAGCGGCGAATTGTCGTGCTCGGCCAGACGGGTCGAGACGGTGAACCGGCTGAGAATGTCGAGAACCTCTGGAGCGCAGGAACTGGAGGCCAATTCGCTTTCGCGCAGCAGCTTTTCGTAGATCTGCCTTTCTTCGGTGACCCGCAGGCAATACGGAACCTTGACCACCAGGATACGGTCGAGGAACGCCTCGTTGTTCTTGTTGTTCTTGAACTGCAGCCATTCCGATTCGTTGGAATGGGCTACGACGATGCCCTGATACGGGAAAGATCCGAAGTTTTCCGTACCGTTGTAGCTGCCTTCCTGGGTAGCGGTCAGCAGCGGATGGAGGACCTTGATCGGCGCTTTGAACATCTCGACGAACTCGAGCAGCCCCTGCGTGGTCCGGTTCAGGCCGCCGCTGTAGGAATAGGCGTCCGGATCGGATTGGCTGAAATGCTCGAGCTGTCTGATGTCGACCTTGCCGACCAGAGCCGAAACGTCCTGGTTGTTCTCATCGCCTGGCTCGGTCTTGGCGATGCCGATCTGGCGTAGCCGCGAAGGCATCAGCTTGACGACGCTGAATTTGGAGATGTCGCCTGACAGTTCGTCGAGGCGCTTGGCCGCCCATGGCGAGATAAGACCGTTCAGCCGGCGCCGCGCGATGCCATACTTGTCCTCTAAAAGGTCGCCCATGCGGTCAGGATTGAAAAGCCCGAGCGGCGATTCGAAAACCGGGCTGATCTGGCCGCCGACCTTCAGCGTATAGATCGGACGCTCCTCCATCAGCTTCTTCAGCCGTTCGGCGAGCGAGGACTTGCCGCCGCCGACAGGGCCAAGCAGATAAAGAATCTGCTTGCGCTCTTCGAGCCCTTGAGAGGCATAGCGGAAATAGCCGGCTATGCGCTCGATCGTGTCCTCCATGCCATAAAACTCGGAAAAGGTGGGATAGACCTTGATTGTCCTGTTCGAGAAAATGCGGCCGAGCCGCTCATCCATGCTGGTGTCGATCAGGGTGGGCTCGCCGATCGCCTCGACCATCCGCTCGGGCGCCGAGGCATACATCGATTTATCCTCGCGGCAGGCAAGGAGATATTGCTGGATGCTTATCTCCTCCTGCGCCGCATTGGTGTAAATCTCCGAAAACAGATCGAAGACGTCGGAGTGGTTCTCGCGCATGGTATTCCTCGCCCCGGCCGGTCTGGTTGCTCTCGCCTCTTCATTCAACTGTCGGAAAGCCTTTGTGGTTCCCTATAACACGTAGTGCGTCTGCGACCGGATGTTAGGGGTCGAGACAGATATCGTGAACGCCTGGAAGTCAGCCAGCGAATGGCTCGCACAATGGAACGTTTCCGAGGGAAGTCCATTCTTCCATCAGCGCTTGCCGAGTGCAACAGCCCGCTGGGTACAAGCTGCCTTTCTGAAGAAATAAACCGCCCGCGCTCATCAGGTTGCCCGCGCTCAGCAGGTTGAATGGCGACGCACAGGTCATTCGGCGAAGAGAGCTGCACTGCGGTGTCCAACCCGGCACCAGGAGCAAGGGAAAGGAGATGTTCCATGTTCGAGAACAGTATGTGGTTGATCGTCGTTGCTGGCGGCCCGCTACTGCTGGCAATCCTGCTCGCCTATGCACTCCTTACGTGGCGACGTCGCGGGCCTGCAGAGCGCAGAGAAAGCGACCGGGCCACCGAGCGACTGTATCGGGAGGAGAAAGACCGCCCGGGCGGGGGCAGCTGAGAACCGTATCGGCAGCCGGACTTTCTGCTAGACTCCGACACTTTCGGGCCAAAGCGCCCGGATTTGCTTCGGCAACGCGTCCCGCACCTTGGCCGACTGGCCGAGGTCGACATGCCTGGCGAGTACCTTGAACACGGATCTCGTCGCATCTTCGGGATTCACGGGTCGAGTGGATTTCATCTCCTCGGCCACCCGCTGCAGGAAATCCTCCAACGATCGGCTGCTCGTCGGCAGATCACGCGGCCGATACCGATCATAGTAGGCTCCCCGCACGAGAAGCGCAGTTCCGCCCCCAGACTGCCACCGCCAGTCAAAGAACCATCCCCTGTGGAGAGGAATTAGTGGATTGAATTCAACGTCTGAAGCGAGGCGATCACCTTCGGGTGTTTGTGGGCTGCATTGTCGGGATGTGCATACCAATCGGCTTCTGTGTCGATCGAAAGCGCCCGACATCCATGCCATTGCGCAGCCTGAAATTAATGCCCATGACTTTAATGCCCATGACTGGACAGCTCCCAAGCGCTCCAAGACTATAGAATCCAGGCGAAGGGCCTTTACGCGTGCAGTTACGAACGGGCATCCCTAAGGAGGCGGCCATGAGGAGCGATACCGAATATCTACGTCACGCCGTGCAGATCGCCACCGAGAGCCGGCCAGTGGCAATCATCCTTTCGGGGCGCTCCTGGTCGGGCCGGAAGGCGACGTGCTGCTTTCGTCGGGCAACACCTACGCGCGGGATCGCGGCGTTGGCCACGCAGAGGCAAACGTGGCCCGCGCGGCCGCGCAGCAATACGAGCCGACCTTTCTCGAGCGATGCACGCTGGTGACCTCGGTCGAGCCGTGCTGCATGTGCGCCGGGGCCTGTTACTGGGCTGGCATCGGCACCGTGGTCTACGGACTCAGCGAAAGGCGGTTGGCCGAGCTAACCGGAGACAATCCGGAGAATGTGACCCTCGATCTGAGTTGTCATCAGGTGTTCGCCGCCGGACGGCGCCATGTAGCAATCCGTGGCCCATTCCCTGAACTCGAAGAAGAGATCGTAAACGACCACAAGGATTTCTGGTGACAGAAACCCATCAATAAGGGACTGCCGTCGGTGAAGCGTCCGTAGCCTCTGCGGCGCCACCAGTTCGAAAGCTCAGTTGCCCGGAACCTTCCTCCCCTCTCGCCGGTTTACCGCAGAGGGGTTGCAAATGAGTCGATATTTCAGCCTGTCAGCTGCGTCATTATTGCTCGCGAGCGGCTCTGCCGGCGCCCAGTCGGTAGCCAGAACTCAGTCGGCACTTGAGCCCGCGGGAGCGGAAGCGCAGCAGATAGCCATACTATTTTGGGTAATGCTAAGCGGCGGCGCCGTCATCTGGCTGGGCGTGGTCGGCCTGCTTCTTCATGCAGCCCTGGTCAATCGCCGCAGGCTGGCCGAAAAGTCCGCCGTCAGGGTCATCCTTTGGGGCGGCGTCGTCTTCCCCTCGGTCACGCTTTGTGCCCTGCTCGCCTATGCGCTGTGGCTGATGCCTGGCCTTCGGCCCTTCGCCCAGGCGAGCTCCGCCGCCCTGCGGATCGAAGTCACCGGCAAGCAGTTCTGGTGGGAAGTTGTCTATCACCCTCCTCAGGGACCGCCGGTCGCGTCCGCCAACGAGATCAGGCTGCCAGTCGGCGAGCGGGTCGAATTGACCCTGAAAAGCGCCGATGTGATCCATTCCTTCTGGATCCCACCGCTCGGCGGCAAGATGGACATGATCCCCGGCCGCACCAACAGGCTTTCGATCATGGCCACGAAACCTGGTATATTCCGCGGGCCGTGCGCGGAATATTGCGGCACGTCTCACGCCCTAATGGCTTTCTCGGCCGTCGCGATGGCGCCTGAAGCATTCCGGTCCTGGCTTGCCGTCCAGGCAATTCCCGCGGAAGGGGCCGGCGCAAGCGGCGGCGCGCTGTTCCTGCGCCATGGCTGCGGGTCCTGCCATTCCGTCGCGGGCACCGATGCGCGCGGCCTGATCGGCCCGGACCTTTCGCATGTCGGTTCCCGCGCCACCGTCGCAGCCGGAATCCTGCCCAACACCGAAGACGCCGTCGCCCGCTTCATCGCCCGGCCCGACCTGATCAAGCCCGGCTCCAGCATGCCGGCCTTCGACATGTTGCCGCCGGACGACATTCGCGCCATAGCCGCCTGGCTGAGAGGCCTGCAATGAGCGGTGCGGTCAAGGAGCGTTCGCCGGAAGAATACAAGGCGCAGGAAGAGCGGCTGCGCGCCGTCTGGGCCAATCCGGCCGGCTGGCGCTACTGGACCTCGGTGAACAATTACCAGATCGGCCTCTGGTACGGCTCGGCCGCCTTCGCCTTCATGCTGTTTGCCGGCGTGCTCGCGCTCATGATGCGGCTGCAGCTCGCCGTACCCGACAACGACTTCCTGTCGGCCGACTTCTTCAACCAGGCTTTCACCCTGCACGGCACTGCGATGATGTTCCTGTTCGCGGTGCCGATCTTCGAAGCGGTCGCGATTTTCCTGCTCCCGCCGATGCTGGGCGCGCGCGAGATGCCGTTTCCGCGCCTCGGAGCCTTCAGTTTCTGGAGCTTTTTGCTCGGCGGCATCTTCGTCTGCGGCTCGATCTTCTTCAATGCGGCGCCGTCGGCAGGTTGGTTCATGTATCCGCCGCTCGCCACCGACAAGGAGTTCTCCGGCATTGGCGCCGACATCTGGCTGCTCGGCCTTTCCTTCATCGAAGTCGCCTCGATCGCTGCCGCCGTCGAGCTCATCGTCGGCATCATGAAATGCCGCGCGCCGGGCATGCGCATCAACCTGATGCCGCTCTTCGCCTGGTACCTGCTGATCGTTGCCGGAATGATCCTGTTCGCCTTCCCGCCGCTGATCGCCGGCGACCTCCTGTTCGAGATGGAACGGATGTTCGATTGGCCGTTCTTCGACGCGGCGCGTGGCGGCGACCCGCTGCTGTGGCAGCATCTGTTCTGGATATTCGGCCATCCCGAGGTCTACATCATCTTCCTGCCGGCCATCGCGCTGATGGCCATGATCGTGCCGACTTTTTCGCAGCGTCCGATCGTTGGTTATTCCTGGATCGTGCTCGCGGCAGTGGGGACGGGGTTCCTCTCCTTCGGCCTGTGGGTACACCATATGTTTGCGACAGGCCTGCCGCAGATCTCGCTGGCCTTCTTTTCGGCGGCCTCCGAGGCGGTGGCGATCCCGACCGGCGTGCAGATCTTCGTCTTCATCGCCACCATGCTGGCTGGCCGGGTGATCTTCTCAACCCCGATGCTTTTCGGCGCCGGAGGGCTTGCCATTTTCGTCATCGGCGGACTGACAGGCGTCATGGTGGCGCTCGCACCCTTCGACTGGCAGGCGCACGACACCTATTTTATCGTTGCGCATCTCCATTATGTGCTGATCGGCGGCATGCTTTTCCCGGTCGTGGCCGGGCTCTATTACTATTACCCGCTGATCGACGCGAAGAAGCTATCCGACCGTCTGGGACGGCTCGCCTTCTGGCTGATGTTCGGCGGCTTCAACATCGCCTTTTTCCCCATGCATCTGAGCGGCTTGCGCGGCATGCCCCGCCGCGTCTTCACCTATCCAGCCGAAATCGGTTGGGATTGGCTGAACCTGATCTCGACGGCCGGAGCCTTCATTTTCGCCGCGGGCGTGCTGGTGGTCGGCTTCGACGTGCTCAGGCCCAAGCACCGGCAGCCGCGCGGCGAATTCAACCCGTGGAATGCCGGCACCCTGGAATGGATTTCCGAGCCGGAGGAGAACTGGGGCGTCCGCTCGATACCCATCGTGCGCAGCCGCTACCCTTTGTGGGACCAGAGGGATCTTGCCCGCAAGGTCAATGAAGGCCGCTATTACCTGCCCGACGCGGAAGAGGGATGGCGCGAGGGACTGGTTACCACCGTGCTCGACGCCGAACCCATCCAGGTGCTGCGCGTCGGCGGCACTTCCCATGTCACCATCGTCTCGGCGCTTTCTCTCGGGGCCGCCTTCATCGCGCTTACCTTCCACTGGTGGATCGCGACGGCGCTGGCCGCAATAATCTGCTTTTGCGCCGTCATCTATTGGCTCTGGACGGGCACTGGCGAAATCCCCGAGAAGCCGGAAAAGGATGCGGGCTTGGGCCTCAGCCTGCCGCTTTATGCCTCCGGCCCCGATTCGGTCGGCTGGTGGGCGATGTTCATCACCATGGCGGGCGACGGCACGGCGTTCGCCAGCCTCGTCTTCGGCTATTTCTTCTACTGGACGATCCATGCCGACTTTACCGCGGGGATTGCCGGGCCCGATGCGGTCTGGTCGCTGCTGGCTGCCAGTCTGTTCGCTGCGGCGTGGGGCCTGATGCTGGCGGCCCGCACGTTCAACAGGCGCGGCGCTACGGCCACTATGCGCGGCTTGCTGGTGCTGTCCCTGCTGACGACCGTCGCCGCGTCCGTCACAGGCTTGGCCGCGCCGTTGTCTCCAGGCATGGACCCGACGCGCCACGTCTATCCCGCAATCGTGTGGATCCTCGTGATCTGGGTGCTCGCCCATGCGGCGCTCGGCACGGTCATGCAGGCCTATTGCCTGGCCCGCTCGCTGGCCGGCCGACTGACGCCGAAGCATGACCTGGACCTAAGCAATGTGGTGCTCTACTGGCATTTCCTGCTGATTGCCGCCGTCATCACCTTCGCCATCATTGGCCTCTTTCCGGCAGCGATGTGAGGCGGCGATGTGGCTCGTTCCGAAACAGATCGAGACGCTCTGGACGCTGTTCACCGCGCCGGTGGTGTGGGCTGCGCATTTCCTTGTTTGCTACATCGGCGCGGCGATCTATTGCGCCAAGCCCGAGCTTGTCGGGCTGAGTTTCACCGCTGTGCGCGCCGGCATCGCCGCCGCCACTGTGATCGCCCTCTCGCTGATCGCGCTGTCAGCATGGCTCGCCTGGCGGCAATGGGGCTTCGGCACAGACGATCCGCCGCATGACGATCCGACGAGACGCGACCGGACCCTGTTCCAGGGCTTTGCGACGCTGCTGCTCTCGGGCCTCAGCTTCATCGCCGTGATCTTCACCGCGATGCCCGCATTGTTCGTGACGGAGTGTATCCGATGAGACGCGCCTGCCTCATCCTCGGCATCCTCGTCCTCGCCCTGGTCTGGCTCGGGCCGCTGCTCGATGGCTGGCGGGATTCGTTTTCGGCGCACATGCTGGCGCATATGGGAGTGGTGGCTATCGCCGCGCCGCTGATGGCGATTGGGATCCCGCTCGGCCCGACACCAGATGCAAGCCGGGCGTTCACCCTCGCCCTCCCCGCCTCCCTCGTCGAACTCATAATCGTCTGGTCCTGGCACGCGCCGGCCTTGCGGGCGCTGGCGCAAAGCTCGCTGTTTGTCACCGCTGTCGAGCAGGCCACCTTCCTCGCCGCCGGGCTGTTCCTGTGGCTGGCCTGCCTGCCGCGCCGCGGCTCCGACACCACAGGCAATGCCGCCGGCGCCTTCGCCCTGCTTCTGACGTCCATCCACATGACCTTGCTCGGCGCGCTGCTGGCACTGACCCCGAGGCCGCTTTATGGGACCGGCGAGGTAAGCTGCTTCGGTGTCGCGCTTTCCGCCCAGCAAGATCAGGAACTCGGCGGCGTGATCATGCTTCTGCTCGGCGCTGCGGTCTACCTGGCCGGCGGCGTGACGCTTTTTGCGCGCATCCTCGCCACACCACCGCGAAAGGCGGTATGATGCATATCAGCTGGAAGAAGCTCGCCATAGCGCTTGCCATTCTGCCGTTTGTCGTAGTGCTGGCGGCCTGGATCGGCTTTTTCAATGTCGGTGCCTCGAGCGGCCACTGGAAGATCACGGAATGGTTTCTCCATTTCGCCATGCGATCGGCTGTGCGCACCTATGCCCTGGCGGTCGACGTTCCAGGGGCTCTGCCGCGGCATGCGGTCCAGCCGGCCGCCGGGCATTTCGCGCGCGGCTGCGCCATCTGTCACGGTGCCCCGGGCGAGCCGCGATCTCCTGTCGCCATGAGAATGCTGCCGCAGCCGCCTGATCTTGCCGGGATCATCGGCGAATGGTCGGACGCGGAACTTTTTCGTATCGTCAAGCACGGCGTGCGTTTCACCGGCATGCCGGCCTGGCCGACGCAGGATCGTGACGACGAGGTCTGGGCGATGGTCGCCTTCCTGCGCGAACTGCCGTCGATGGACGAAGCCACCTATCGTGATCTCGCCTATGGCGAAAGGCTTACGCCTCCTGCAGACGCTGCCGGAACCCTGCCGCAAGCGCTCGCGGATTGCGCCCGCTGCCACGGCAAGGACGGCCTTGGGCGCGGTCCCGCGATACCCGTTCTGGCCGGGCAGAGCGAGGCCTATCTCCTTGAAAGCCTGCGTGCCTATGCCGAGGAAGGCCGGGCAAGCGGGTTGATGAGCCTGCCCGCAACTGAGGCAGGGCCTCAGTTCTGGCCGGACCTGGCTAAGCATTTCGCTGCCCTGCCGGCGATGCACCCCGGCGGCGGGGGCGAACCAGCACTTGTGTGGCGCGGCAAGGAAATCGCCGAGAGAGGCGTCAAGGACGCCAACGTGCCTGCCTGTCTCGGCTGTCACGGAAGACAGGACCGCAGCCCGCTCTATCCCTCCATCGCCGGCCAGCCGGCGCGCTATATCGAGGCGCAGCTTGGGCTGTTCAGGGCGGGAAAGCGGGGTGGAACGCGCTTCGGCCATCTCATGGCCAATGCGGCGAAAGGTCTGACGGACGACGACGTCCGCGCGCTTGCGGCCTATTTCTCCCGATCGGCCGCTCCGTCCGCAACCGCAACGCGATAGGCGCGTTTGCGTTCTTTCGACGTTTTCGAGGTTCTGGTGAAAAACTTGCTTGCCGCCCTTCTCATACTGGTCGTTCTTGTCGTCGTCGCCGGAGGAGCGGTCTTCTTCATGTCCCGCGAAGAGGCGACCGTTCCGATCGCGGAGACCTATGGGCCCAACCCGACCCTGCCGGAGCCCAATCCCACCTGGCTGCCGACTGTCCATGTCGCCAAGGCCACGCCGTGGCCGCAGGGCACCAAGCCGACTGCGGCCCAGGGATTTGCAGTCAACGAGTTTGCCGGCGGGCTCGACCATCCGCGCTGGCTGTATGTGCTGCCAAACGGCGACGTGCTGGTGGCCGAGAGCAATGCGCCGCCCAAGCCGGAGGAGGGCTTCAGCATACGCCGCTTCTTCGTCAATTTCTTCCAGAGTCAGGCCGGCGCGGGGACACATAGCGCCAATCGCATCTCGTTGCTGCGCGATCAGGACGGCGACGGGGTGACAGAAACCAAAACCGCCTTTCTCACCGGGCTGTTCTCGCCATTCGGCATGACCCTGCTCGACGGCAAGCTCTACGTCGCCAACGCCAATGCAATTGTGGCCTATCCCTACCAGGAGGGTGCGACCGAGATCACCGCACCAGCGGAGAAAATTGTCGACCTGCCCGCGGGAAGGAACCACCACTGGACCAAGGACGTGACCGCCTCGCAAGACGGCACGAAGCTCTATGCGACGGTCGGATCCAATTCCAATGTCGGCGAGAACGGCTTGGAGGAAGAGCAGAACCGCGCCGCAGTGCTGGAGATCGATCTCGCCTCGAAACAGACGCGTGTCTTCGCCTCCGGCCTGCGCAATCCAAACGGCCTGTCGTGGCACCCGGAAAGCGGCGAGCTCTGGGTCGCCGTCAATGAGCGCGACGAGATCGGCAGCGATCTGGTGCCGGACTACATGACTTCGGTAAAGGATGGCGGCTTCTACGGCTGGCCTTACAGCTATTTTGGCCAGCATGTCGATGATCGCGTCAAGCCACAGCGGCCCGACCTCGTCGCCCAGGCGATCAAGCCGGACTATGCGCTCGGGGCGCACACGGCTTCATTGGGACTGACCTTCAACACAGGCGACCTGTTCGGTCCTCAATACAGGAATGGCGCTTTCATCGGGCAGCATGGCTCGTGGAACCGCAGGCCGCACAGCGGCTACAAGGTGATTTTCGTGCCGTTTACCGGCGGTAGGCCCTCCGGCCCGCCTCAGGACATCCTCACCGGCTTCCTGAGCGAGGACGACAAGGCTTTTGGCCGTCCTGTGGGCGTAGCGATAGACCGGCGCGGCGCACTGCTGGTGGCGGATGATGTCGGCAACAAGGTCTGGCGGGTGGTTCCAGCTCAGACGCAATCGGCCCTTTGAGCGGTTCGTTGAGGCAGCCGCTTATCACCATTCGCATCAATCAATCAGTATCAGTGCATCGCCGTTGCCCGTTACCGGCGCCCGAGCAGGATCGATGTCAGATACATCGGAATCTGATAGCAAGAGGAGCGTCGTCGATCGCCGCGGCGGCGAACCCGGCGGGCAGCCGCGCGGCGATTCTCTTTAACGGAGTGTTCGAATGAGACATGTGTGGCGTTGGTTCGGCCCAGTCGACAAGGTGACCATCGCCGATGCGCGTCAAGCCGGGGCGCAAGGCATCGTCTCGGCCCTTCACCATGTTCCTCACGGCGCCGTCTGGCTGCCCGCCGAAATCGAAAGGCGTCAGCGCGAAGTCGCGTCTTTGCCGGATGGAAGCGCAAGCGAACTGAACTGGGAGATTGTCGAAAGCCTGCCGGTTTCCGAAGCTATCAAGACGCAGGTCGGCGAATGGCGCAGCCATATTGCCAACTACCGGACATCGCTGGAAAACCTGGCGCGAGCCGGCATTTCGGTCATCTGCTACAATTTCATGCCCGTGCTCGATTGGACCCGCACCGATCTTGCCTGGCGCCTGCCGCATGGCGGCACCACCATGCGCTTCGATCTGATCGACTTCGCCGCATTCGACATCCATATCCTGAAACGCCAAGCGGCGCTCGGCGACTACACACCGGAGATCGCCGCCGAGGCGGAGCGCCGATATGCGCAAATGGATGACCGTGCGCGCAAGATTCTGGCAAGAAGCGTCAATTCCGGTCTGCCTGGTTCGACCGAAGACACGTCTCTCGACGGTCTCGCGGCTCAACTGTCAAACTATGACCGTATCGGCGCAACCGCCCTGCGCCGGCATTTCGTCGATTTCCTGGGGGAGGTCGTGCCTTCGGCCGAACGCCTCGGCCTGCGTCTCTGCTGCCACCCCGATGATCCGCCGTTTCCGCTGCTCGGCCTGCCGCGAATCATGTCGACCGAGGCCGACTACAGCTACATTCTGGGCGCAGTCGACAGCCCGGCCAATGGAGCGACATTGTGCACCGGATCGCTCGGCGCAAGAGCGGATAATGATCTGCCCGCCATGATTGAGCGGATGGGGCCAAAAATCCACTTCGCCCATCTGCGCAATGTGCGCAAGGAAGCGGCCGGCACCCCCTGCTCGTTCCACGAGGACGAGCACCTTGCCGGCGACACCGACATGGTGGCGGTGGTGGCGGCGCTGCTCCACGAGGAAGCGCGGCGCAAGATGGAAGGACGCCAGGACGCCGTCATCCCGATGCGCCCCGACCACGGCCAGGATATCCTCGATGACCTGAGGCGCGGGGCGCAGCCCGGCTATCCGGCCATCGGTCGGCTCAAGGGATTGGCCGAGCTCCGCGGAGTCGAACATGCCATTCGCAGATCGACATCAGCTTAGTTCGCCGCGCCCCCTCTGTCCTGCCGGACATCTGTCCGGCAGGACAGAGGAGGGCGCGAAGGATCACTACAGATCAGCATTTATCCTGAGCCGCTGCATTGGGCATTCCGCAGCCGGCCTCCGGCTCGACGGCACCTTCCCCCCATTTGCGCGGACTTGTGTATAATAGCAGTTTGCGGTTTGAGTCCGATTGCAATCCGCAAGCTTGCGCTAGTTATTGGTCCATCCACAGCTGGTGTTGAGAGAAACTCGAGGCAGTTGGGAATTCATACCCTGGGAGGAAGATAAGATGAGAAAATTCGCCGCCGCTCTGGCCGCCGCCGCCACGCTGTATTCGTTCGCCGCGGGCGCGCAAGCCTATCCCGAACGCACCATCACCGTCGTGGTGCCGTTTTCGGCCGGCGGCCCGACCGACACGGTCACGCGCCTCGTCGCGGAAGCCATGTCGAAGGATCTCGGCCAGCAGATCATCGTCGAGAATGTCGGCGGCGCCGGCGGCACGCTGGGCGCCGGTCGCGTCGCCCAAGCCGATCCCGACGGCTATACGCTGCTCCTCCATCACATCGGCATGGCGACAAGCGCCACGCTATACAGAAAGCTCGCATACGACACGTTGAACAGCTTCGAATATGTCGGTCTCGTCACCGAGGTGCCGATGACCATCGTCGGCCGCAAGGACCTCGAGCCGACCGATCTGAAGGGGCTGGTCGACTACGCCAAGGCCAACAAGGATACCGTCACCGTGGCCAATGCCGGCATAGGCGCGGCCTCGCATCTGTGCGGCATGCTGTTCATGAGCGCCATCGGCACGCCGCTGGTCACCGTGCCCTACAAGGGCACCGGACCGGCCATGACCGATCTTCTCGGCGGCCAGGTCGACATCATGTGCGATCAGTCGACCAACACCACCAAGCAGATCCAGGGCGGCACGATCAAGGCCTACGCCGTCACCTCGGCTGAACGCCTCGATGTTCTGCCGGACGTCTCGACGACGACGGAAGCCGGTCTCCCGGAAGTGCAGGTCGGCATCTGGCACGGCCTCTACGCGCCCAAGGGCACGCCGGCCGAGGTCACCGAGCGGCTGTCGAAGTCGCTTCAGGTCGCGCTGAAAGACCCGAATGTCGTCGCCCGCTTCGCCGAGCTCGGCACCAAGCCGTCGTCTGAAGCAGACGCGACTCCGGCCGCGCTGAAGGCCAGGCTGGAAGGCGAGATCGCGCGCTGGAAGCCGATCATCGAAGCCGCCGGCCAGTACGCCGACTGAGGTTTTTACAAACGGGGCGCCCATCAGCGCCCCGTTTTTTTACACCGGCATCGGCGCGCCCGCCGCGCGGGCACTGGGAGGACGTCATGAAACCTTTCACAATCGACACGACCAACGGCATATGCGCCGCGCTGTTCATCTTTCTCGGTGGATTTTTCGCGCTGCAGTCGCTCGACCTCGAGATCGGCACCGCCTTCCGCATGGGACCGGGCTATTTCCCGCTGGTCCTGGCAATCGTGCTGATCCTGCTTGGCGCCATCATCCTCGTCGAAGCGGTGCGCTTCGAAAGCGAGCCGATCGGCCATGTAGCCTGGCGCGGCATGCTGTTCATCCTGCCTGCCCCGATCTTCTTCGGCCTGACCGTGCGCGGCCTAGGCTTCCTCCCCTCGATCTTCCTGACGGCGCTGATCGCATCCTTTGCCAGCGGTCGCATGAGGCCGCTGACTGCGCTCGTACTCTCCGCCGGCCTGACGCTGTTTGCGTTCCTCGTCTTCAGCTATGCGCTCGGCCTGCCGTTCCGGCGCTTCGGCCCGTGGCTGCCTTCCTGGCCGGCATTGTGAGGCGATGAGCATGGAACTCCTCGACAACCTCGCGCTCGGCTTTTCGACGGCCACGTCGCTGGCAAATCTCGGTTTCTGCCTGATCGGCGTCCTTCTCGGCACGCTGATCGGTGTTTTGCCCGGCATTGGCGCCACCGCCACCATCGCCATGCTGTTGCCGATCACCTTCCAGATCGGCGACCCGGTTTCCTCCCTGATCATGCTCGCCGGCATCTATTACGGCGCGCAATATGGCGGCTCGACCACCGCCATCCTCATCAACATGCCCGGCGAATCCTCGTCAGCCGTCACCGCGATCGACGGCTACCAGATGGCCAAGAACGGCCGCGCCGGGGCGGCACTCGCCATCGCGGCGATAGGCTCGTTCTTCGCCGGCACGGTGTCGACCTTCCTCGTCGCCATCTTTGCCCCGCCGCTGACGGCGATCGCGCTGCAATTCGGCGCGGCCGAGTATTTTTCGCTGATGATCGTCGGCCTCGTCTCGTCCGTCGCGCTCGCCCACGGCTCGATTGTCAAGGCGCTGGCGATGGTCGTGCTCGGCCTGCTGCTCGGCATTGTCGGCACCGACATCTACACCGGCACGCCACGCTTCACGCTCGGCATCCGCGAATATGCCGACGGGCTGAATTTCGTCGCGGTGGCGGTCGGCGTCTTCGGCGTCGCCGAGATCCTGCGCAACCTCGAAAACGAGCACGAGCGCTCGGTGATGATCCGAAGGGTCTCCGGCCTGATGCCGACCCGCGAGGACTTTCGCCGCATGGCGGCGCCGATCGTGCGCGGAACCATCATCGGTTCGGCGCTCGGCATCCTGCCGGGGGGCGGCGCGATCCTTGCAGCCTTTGCCTCCTACACGGTCGAAAAACGCATCTCGAAAAACCCCGGGGAATTCGGCAAGGGCGCCGTCGAAGGCGTCGCCGGACCGGAATCGGCCAACAATGCCGGTGCGCAGACCTCCTTCATCCCGATGCTGACGCTCGGCATTCCGGCCAACCCGGTCATGGCGCTGATGATCGGCGCGATGATCATCCAGGGCATCGTGCCCGGCCCCAATGTCGCGACCGAACAGCCGGCGCTGTTTTGGGGCATCATCGCCTCGATGTGGATCGGGAATCTGATGCTGATCATCTTGAACCTGCCGCTGATCGGGCTTTGGGTGAAACTCCTGACGATCCCGTATTACGTGCTCTTCCCGATCATCATGGCGTTCTGCTCGATCGGCGTCTACAGCGTCAACACCAACATCTACGACCTCTACGCCGTCGCCTTCTTCGGCTTGCTCGGCTATCTCCTGACCAAGCTGCGCTGCGAACCGGCGCCGCTGCTGCTCGGCTTCGTGCTCGGCCCGCTGCTCGAGGAAAACCTGCGTCGCGCGATGATTCTCGCGCGCGGCGACCCGACCACCTTCGTCACGAGGCCGATCAGCGCCGGCCTGCTCTTCATCGCGCTCGCCGTGCTCGTCATCGTCTTCCTGCCGGCGGTTAAGAAAAAGCGCGAAGAGGTGTTTGTGGAGGAGAATTAGCGAGAGTCAAGCGGCCGCCCGTCGACCGGCGCGGCCGCCGATGCGGGCCCCGGTTTCCGAATCGAACAGAAAGACGGCGGTATCCTGGAAGGTGATGCCGATCGGCTCATCCATGTCGTAGTGCGCCGATTTATCGGCCTTGACGGTTACGGTGGCCCCACCGAACTGGCAGGTGATCAAGGTATGATCGCCGATCAGTTCCACGGCATAGACCCGCGCCGCAATCTTGCCTTCCGATGGGCCCGTGACCCGGCAATCCTCGGGTCGGAGGCCGGCAGTGACCTTTTTCCGGCTTTCGGCAACGCTGGTCGCAAATCGCCCTTCCGTGCAGGCGAAGCTACCCTCGACCAGCTCGCCCCTAAGAAAATTCATCGGCGGCGAGCCGATGAAGCCGGCGACGAACAGGTTCGCCGGATCGTCGTAGATCTGACGGGGCGTCGCGATCTGCTGCACGACGCCGCGGTTCATGATGGCAACACGGTGAGCCAAGGTCATGGCTTCGATCTGATCGTGGGTGACGTAGATCGTCGTCACGCCCAGATCGGCCTGCAGGCGTTTCAGCTCCGAGCGCATGTGGCCACGCAGCTTGGCGTCGAGATTGGAGAGCGGCTCGTCCATCAGGAAGACGCTCGGCCGCCGCACCATGGCGCGGGCGAGCGCGATCCGTTGCCGCTGACCGCCGGAAAGCTGCCGTGGATAGCGGTCGAGGAACTCCTCGAGATGCACCTTGACGGCGGCGCTGCGCACGGAGGCGTCGCGATCGGCGCGCGGCACGCCCCGCAGCTTCAGCGGATATGCGATGTTCTCAGCGACGGTCATGTGCGGATAGAGCGCGTAGGACTGGAACACCATCGCCACGTCGCGATATTTGGGCAGCACATGGGTGACGTCGCGGTCTCCGATGAGGACGCGCCCGGAACTCACCGATTCAAGCCCGGCGACCATGCGCAGCGCCGTCGTCTTGCCGCAGCCTGAAGGGCCGAGCAGCACCAGGAACTCGCCGTCCTCGATCTCCAGGTCGAGCCCTTTGACCACCTCGACCGCGCCGAAGGACTTGTAGATATCGGACAGGGTGACCCGCATAATGACTAGCCCTTCACTGCGCCGACAAGCAGTCCGCGCGCGATGTGCTTCTGCAGGATGCTGGAGATGATGATCACGGGGGCGATCATCACGGTGATCAACACCGACATGTTCCACCATTGCGGCCCGCGGGTCGTGTTCTGTGCCGATACCAGAACCGGCATGGTCTGCGCATCGGCATTGGAGAGGAAGAGGGCCAGCAGATACTCGTTCCAGGCAAGGATCAGTACCAGCAGGAAGGTCGCGACCAGGCCGGACCGCACCAGCGGCAGCGCGATGGTGAAGAAAACGCGGAACTTGGAGGCCCCATCTATTTGTGCGCTCTCCTCGAGGTCGAGCGGGATGCCGGCGAAGAAATCGCGCGTCAGCCACACGACGATCGGCAGGTTGATGGCGGTGTAGGTGGCGATCAGCGCCACCTGCGTGTCTAGCAGGCGCATCTGCTGGAACATCACGTAGATCGGCAACACGGCGACGATCGGCGGCATGATACGGTTTGAGATGATCCAGAACTCAATATCGCTGTTGCCGACCGCAAGCTTCGTGCGTCCAAGGAGCGTGAACAGCGCAATGACGAAGAGGGCTGCCGCCACAACAATGGCGATCTCCCACCGCACGCCGAAAGTGGCCACCGCCACGATGATTGCGGTGAGCAGGATCAAGAAGATTGCAACGGCGGCGAGCTTCACCTGGAAGCGGATACGCACGAGCGCGTAGGCCGCCAGCGAGCCGATCAGGACTGCGAGCAGTGTGCTAGCGACCGCGACAACGACCGAATTCATGTAAGGGCGCAGCGTGTAATTCTGCACGAGCATGAAGTCCCATGCCTGAAGCGAGGGAGCAAAGTCGACGAACGGGAGATAGAACGGCCCGTTGTCGACCTCTCCGGGCCCCTTGAAGGACGTGATGAACACCCAGTAGAGAGGAATCACCACAACCAGCGTCCACAGGAACAACAGCACATAGGTCACCACCCTGGCGACCGGCGCCTGACTATCGATCGAGGCCGGCTCGAACAGCCGGCGCGCCAGCGAGCGCGGCTCGGCGCTCATGCTTCGAACCGGCGCGCCGGCCGGACCACGAAGTTGAAGAACGAGACGCATACGATGGTCGAGATGAAGAGCAGCATGTAGCCGATAGCCGCCGAGCCACCGAGATCCTGGGTGCGCCAGGAAATGAAGGAATGGAGCGTCATCGATTCCGTCGCCAGGCCGGGACCGCCGCCGGTGAGCACGTTCGGCAGGTCGATGATCTTGAAAGCCTCGATGAGCCGGATCAGCACGACGGTAGCAGCAATCGGCGCGATCGCTGGCCAGGTAATGTCGCGAAAAATCTGGAAGCCGTTGGCGCCGTCAAGCCGCGCCGCCTCGACCTGATCGCGCGGCTGGTTCTCAATGGCCGCCAGCAGCACGATGAACATGAACGGCGTCCACTGCCAGGTGTCGCCGACCAATACCATCAGCCGTGCCGACCAGGCCTCCGTCGCCCACGACCACTCGCTGATGCCGAAAGCGCGCACGAGCGGGGCGAAGGGCCCCTTCTGCATGTCGGCGAGCATGCGGAAAGTGTAGGCGATGCCGACCGGGGTCACCATCAGCGGGATGAAGAAGAGGACGCGAAAGAAATTCCGGCCACGGATCGGCTGGCCGCACAGCAGCGCTAGGCCCAGTCCCAGTGCGAACTGCACGGACACGCCGACGAACACGTAGAGAAGCGTATTGACGACAGTCCCTGGCACGCCGCCCGGCGCCATGGGGGCCAGCGCAAGAACCGCCAAGCCCATCGCCATCGCCGTCGCGAGAAGGCGACCAACCGTGCCGACGACGGTCGGCCTGCCACGCAACAAGTAGCGGGCGAGGAGGAAAAACAGCCCTGCCGCGATCAAGGCCAGCAAAGCGAATTGGACAAAGCCGAACGTGCCAAACTTACCGAGCAGGTGATACTGCTGCGAGCCGACCAGCAGCTTGCGGAAGTTCAAAAGTCCGATGAATTTCAGCGTGAATCCGCCCGGCGCGAGCGCAAAGCGCGAAAGCGCGAGATAGGCCGATATGATGAGCGGAAAAATCGCGAAGCAGAGAAGCACGATGACGGCTGGCAGCACCATGATCCGGCCCGAGTGACCGTCCAGCCATTCGGCCCAGCTGCGGCGGTCGGCAGCGTCTGGCATGGTGTCGGTTGCGGTCATCATATCCTGAGAAAGTGGGGCAGGCATCAGGCCCGGCGCGGACCGATGCCACGCCGGGTCGTTTGCTTGACTGCCTATTTGGCGCCGATGGTCGCCTTGTAAAGTTTGAGCTGCTCGTCTTTGCCAATCTCTTCGTTCAGCTCATTCCAGCCTTCCTCGACCGCCGCGACGGTCGCTTCCTTGTCGATTTCGCCGGCGAGGAAGCGCGACACCGCCTCGTCGAGCACGACCTGCTGATACTTTTGATTTTGCGGAATGCGCAGGTCGAGGATCATGTTCGGACTGCTCATGCTGTCGTTGATCGCGCCCAAGTAAACTTTGGCCTCCTCCTCGCTCATGCCGGCCTTCTTCCAAAGGTCGCTGTAGCTGAGCTGCGAAGTGCGGTACGGGTTGAAGCCGGTGCCGCCGACGGTCACGTCGGCATTCGACTGCGCCGGCTGCGTCATGAACGAGAAGTAGGCGTAGGCGGCGTCCTTCACCTTCGGATCGGCCGCCGCGTTGATGCCGCCGCCCCAGCCGCCAAAGGCGGCGAATGGCGCATGGTTCACGCCGTCGATCGCGTGCGGGCAGTTTTCTGCCGTGCAGGCCTCCAGCTTGCCGGTGTCCCAGTTCAGGACCTCCTTGGATCCAGGCATGATCGCCGCGCCCCATTTGCCCATCACCTTGGACTGCGCCGGATCGATCGAGATCGTGCCCACATCACCCCAGTCGAGGTTCAGCGCGCAGCGGCCGGAGGCGAAGAGCGGCCTTGTATCGCTGACGTCGAGGTTCAGCTCGTCCGGCGGGCCGTATTTGGTCGATTCAGCCAGGAAGTCGAGTGCCTTGCGGAAGGCGTCGTTGTTGACGAGCGGCGTCATGTCCTTGGTGTTGAAGAAAGTGCCCTGGCTGGTTCCCTTGGACTGGGTCATCGAGCCGACCACATCGGTGACGAACCAATAGCTCTGCGCGTTGCGCTTCTTGGCGATGCATGAGCCGAAATCCGGCGTGCCATCGCCGCTCATGTCCTTGCCATGCGTGGCCTCGGCGACCTCGAGATACTCGTCCCAGGTTTTCGGCACCGCCAGGCCGGCCGCTTCCAGCACGTCCTTGCGGTAATACATCATATGGAAGTCGCCATCGAGCGTGATCATGTAGGTCTTGCCGCTGTACTTCTCGGAGAAGTCCCGGAAGAACGCGCCCACATCGTCCTGCTGGATGTCCTTATCGGCCTCGACCCGCGGCGTCAGGTCCTCGAGGTAGCCGCCGGCAATGTAATCGACCATCCATTGCGGGGCGAACACCCCAGCGTCGACCGAGTTGGTGCCGCTCGCCCAGTCGGTGAGAATCTTTTGATAGAGATCCGAGAAGGGCACCGCGATGACATTGATCTTGGCGCCGGTAAGCGCTTCGAACTCGGGCGCGCGCCGCTGCAGCGGCTCCTGAATCGCACCAGTCTGCGTAATGACGTTCACGGTAACGCCCGCAAACGGTTTGTCCTGCGCCAAGGCAGGCGCGCCAACCAGCGCGGCAAAAGCCGAAAAGCCGGCCAGAAAGACCCCAATTCTCATCAGACTTCCTCCCGTGTTGACCGGGACTTGTTCCTGCGAAAACCAAGCCGCCGGTATCTCCCCGTCGGCTGCCGTCGCCAGAGCACGGCACCAACGCTCCTCAAGCACAATATCGGCATCGCGCAGCGAGTCCAGTGCCTTGCCGCGACGGAAGATGAGGTGCCCAGCGGGCTTCCCGGCTGATGCACCGCGTCACCGATGCTCACCACCGTCGGCATGGGCGTCACTGCAAGTTGGTGTGGCGGTGCAACATCAGTCTGTGCGCGTCGGCTATCTGCTGCGCCATGAAGAGCACAATGCTGTCGAGCAGGATCAGGCAGCATTGTTCGAACAAGCTGCCGCCAAACTGTTGCGATTTCTCGACGGGGACGTGCAGCGTGACATCGGCAATGCCGGCCAGGATCCCGGCTGGCTTATGCGTCAGCGTAACGACCTTGGCCCCCTCCGCCTTGGCGATGCGGGCAAAGCCTGTACTGACCGGCGTTTCCCCGGAGCCGGAGATGATCAGCAGCGCATCGCCCCTGCGGATCGATGGCGCCGATGCCTCACCGACGAAATGCACCGCTCGGCCAAGATGCATGAGGCGCATCGCACCCATCTGCGCGACAAGGCCGGAGCGTCCCTGCCCGGAAAAGAACCATCGCTGATCAGGGTCATCGAACGCCTGCACCAGCCTTGCAAAGGCGTCGGCGTCGATCCGGCCAAGAAGGTCGGTTATCTCCTGTCCCACGGCCAGCCACGGCCTGGATTGGGCAATCTGTCGCGAATCCATCGTGCTACCTCTTTCGGGCTTGCGGATTCTGTAATGGCGCTGCCAACCACAAGGATTTCCGGCTCGACTGCGATCACCGCTTCCAGCGTGTCGGGGCCGATCCCGCCGGCGAGCGAAACCAGAAAGCCGCGATCATGCATCTTTCTGACGGCCTCGATATGTGACGTGGAAATGTTGCCTGCCAGCCGCGGATCGGTTGGCGAGTGGACCGCGACATAGCCGAAGCTTTCGGGGAAGACAGCATTCAAGGGAAGCAATTCTTTCTTGCCCGCCTCGGTGACGGTGTCGACGGCGACCGTCGCGCCGAAGGCGGCGGCACGTTTTCCGACCGCCTCATGCGTGGCGGACGAAGCACACGACAGCACCGTCATGAACGCGGCACCGGCGCCGAATACCATATCAGCCTCGAACTGGCCGCCGTCGACGGTTTTGGTATCAGCCAACACCATGACTTCAGGGCAGAGCTCGCGCGCCGTGGTGATGGCCGAGAGGCCGAGGCGTTTCAGCAATGGCGTGCCGATCTCGATAATGTCGGCGAACGCCTTCATCTGCGCGAGCAGAGCCAGGTGTTCAGGCTTGTCGAAGGCGACTTGGAGGAGCAAGGCGGCTCTCCTGGATTGCTTAAGACAGCGGATGCGGCATGCCGCCAAACCCACTGTCGTGTGCTTCGTAGTCGAAATCTGCCATAATCCAGCAACCTCCAGGCTGGTCTGCATAGGGAGAGCAAATCGTACCCCGCAAAGCAAGTGTGGTTCTTGTCGAAAGCAGGAGGTGCGGGCCAGATCAGCGCCGACGCCACCTGCAATGCAATATGAGGTAGTCCTTTGACGAGATTGTTCGAGCCCATTGGATGCAAGGTCGACCTGCCGACTGGTGCGATGGCAAATGCAACCGGCAGCTACCAGAAGCGCTTCCGCGATCTGGACGGGCTCTATGCTGACGCCGCAGCGTTCGAAGCCATGCGCGCGACATGGGGCGAACGCATCGCCTACGAAGTCTCCGAGTTCCGGCCGACCGAGCAGTCGGGCGACCTGATTTTCGGCGTCACTCACATGGCGCCCGGCAAGGTCGGCGTCGAGTATTTCATGACCCGCGGTCATATCCACAGGCGGGCCGACCGGCCCGAGATCTACTATGGCCAGAAAGGGCACGGTCTCATGCTGATGGAGTCGCCGGAAGGCGAGGTTCGCATCCTGCCGATCGATGCCCAGACCGTCTGTTACGTTCCGCCGTTCTGGATCCACCGCTCGATCAATGTCGGAGACGACGATCTGGTGATGCTGTTCTGTTACCCCGCCGATTCAGGGCAGGACTACGAGATCATCGCGAGATCGGGAGGCATGCGCTCGCGCGTGGTCGCCGGCGATGGAGGCTGGAGGCAAGTCGACAACCCGGATTGGCGACCGCGTGACGCGAAGCTGATCTCCGCCCTCTATGGGCAATCCGGCACGGTGCCGGCATGAACGCTCGCTTCGAGATCGCTGCTTCACGTCGCAGTGCTGCACTGCGCGCGGAGAAAATCCGGGAGAATGGCGAATGAGCCGCTATCGGCCGGCCACCCAGCCGACATTCTACTTTATCGGCGTCACGACGACGAGCAGCTCGATCATGCGGGTTTTCCCTGCATGGGCGCGCCACCTCGGGCTGAAGGATGCGGTTCTCAAGGGTGCGGTTCTCAGGGGCATCGACTTTCCACTCCATGCCGATCCGGACGCCTATCGTGAGGTCGTCTCCTTCATAAAATCCGACCCGCTGTCGCTTGGCGCGCTCGTCACCACGCACAAGATCGATCTTTTCAATGCAGCGCGCGACCTGTTCGACGTGGTCGATCCGCACGCCCGCCTGATGCACGAGACCAGCTGCCTGTCGAAGCGGGGCGGCAAACTGATCTGCCATGCCAAGGATCCGATCTCTTCCGGCCTTGCGATAGACGGTTCCATTCCGGCGGGATATTTTGCGGACACCGGCGCGGAAGTCCTGTCGATGGGCGCCGGCGGATCGACGATAGCGATCACCTGGCACCTGGTGCGCAAGCAACGTGGCCCCGACTTGCCTTCGCGCATCATTGTCACAGACCGTTGGCAGCCGCGTCTCGATGAAATCGAGCGCATCCACAAAGACATGATGTCGACGGTCGAGATCGAATATGTCCTGGCAGACCGGCCCGAGCTCAATGATGAGACGTTGGCGGCGCTGAAACCCGGCTCGCTGGTGATCAACGCGACCGGACTTGGCAAGGACGCGCCTGGCTCGCCGATCACCGATGGCGGCGTGTTCCCCAAGCGCGGCATCGCCTGGGATCTCAATTATCGCGGCGACCTGATCTTCCTCGACCAGGCCAGGCGGCAGCAGGCCCGACAGCAGTTGCAGATCGAGGACGGTTGGACATATTTCCTGCATGGCTGGACGCAGGTGATCGCAGAGGTCTTCGACATCGCGATCCCGGTGTCGGGGCCGGATTTCGACGAAATGTCGCGCATCGCCATCGAAGCGGCGAAAGGCTGATGCCGTGGGTCTCGTCACGCCGTGCTCGCTTTGACCGATAGACAGAGGATCACATGTTTGCCCATCTCAGGACTCTCCCGAAATGAGCGGCGAACTTTTCCTCGCCATCGATGTCGGCACCGGCAGCGTCCGCGCCGCACTGATCGATGTCACCGGCAAGATCCTCGAGCTTGCGTCGCGAGAGCACGACCAGATCGTGCCGGAATTCGGCTGGGCCGAACAGCGGCCGCTCGACTGGTGGGAGGGTGCGCGAGCCAGCGTCAAGACGGTGCTGGACCGCGTCGACGGCGCCCGCGAAAACATCTCCGCCATCTGCGTCTGCGGGCAGATGCATGGGCTGGTCCTGCTCGACGCGCACGGAGCGCTGACACGCGAGACGGCACCGCTCTGGAACGACAAGCGCACCATCGATCACGTCCGTCACTTCGAGCAAGCGAACGAGCCGGACAGCTACCTGCCCGAAAGCGGCAACACCCCGACTCCCGCATGGCCGGGCTTCAAACTGCAATGGGTCCGAGACAACGATCCCGCCGCATACGCCCGCAGCGCAGTCGCCATCATGCCGAAGGATTACATCAACTACCGGTTGACCGGCGAGATCGCTATGGATACAGGCGACGCGTCCTGCAGCTTCCTGATGAACCCACTGCGGCTCGACTGGTCGCCGGTGATGATCGAGCGCATGGGTCTGGACGCCGCCAAGCTGCCGCCGATCCGCAACCCGCTGGATGTCGTCGGCCACGTCACCGAACAGGCGGCGCTCGACACCGGCCTGCGCTTTGGAACTCCCGTGCTGGTCGGTGGCGCCGACTATCCGGTGGCACTGCTCGGCTCAGGCGCCTGTCGCCCGGGAATGGGTTCCGACAGCACCGGCACGGGCGCCATCATCACTGTTATCGCGGAGAAGCCGCTGCTTGACCCGGAAATCTCCAACGTTGCGACGGTCGAAGGCAACTGGGCGCAATTCGTGCTGCTGGAGACCGGCGGCGACGGCATGCGCTGGGCACGCCGTGCCTTCCACGGCAACGCGCTGTCCTACGACGAGATCGTCGCCCGCGCCGCCGAGGCGCCGGCCGGTTGCGACGCGCTGCTCTTCATGCCCTTTCTCACCGGCGAGCGTCTGGGGCCCCATCGCAACGCCCGCGCACAGTTCTTCGGACTGGGCGCCGCGCATGGCATGGAGCATCTGCACCGCTCGATCCTGGAAGGCATCGCCTTTGCCATGACGCGCCACATCCGCATCATGGAACACGCATCGAACAAGCCGCTGGAGCGCGTCATCGCCGCCGGTGGCGGGGCGCGCACCGAACTCTGGCTGAAAATCAAGGCGAGTGCCTTCAACATTCCGATCCTGGTCCCGCGGGAGCCCGAATGCGGCATTGTCGGCTGTGCCGCGATGGCCGCGACGGCGACGGGCCGCTTCTCGCGCGTCGAACAGGCGGCCGAGCGATTCGTGAGCTACGGCGCCGAAATCCTGCCGGACCCCACATGGGCCGAGACCTACAGGCGCACCCAACCGGTTTTCGACCAGCTCTACTACCACAGCCAGGCGCTCTACGACGACATCGACGCACTGGCGGCCGCCACGCGCCCGACGCAGCCGTGATGCATCTCAGGCCTGCCGAGCCCTGCCTGTAGCGACAGACCTGGCAATCACGATGCATCCCGTCTGGAATGCATCGGACGATTGACTTCAGCTGTGGCGGATTTCCGTTCCCAGCACCTTCAGGCACTCGCGGATGAACGCGGCTAGTGCGGTCCAGCCCTTTGCCGAGACCATCGTGCCGTCGACATAGGCCTCAGTCGGGGACAGGTCGATATAGGTTCCACCGGCCAGCGTCACTTCAGGCTCGCAGGCAGCCAGCGCACCGACTTTCCTGCCACGCACGACGCCGTCGACCGCGATCAGGATCTGGACGCCATGGCAGATCGTAAAGATCGGCTTCTCGTTTTCGTGGAAATGGCGGACCATCGCCTGCACGCGCTTGTCCGTGCGGATGTACTCGGGGCCACGGCCGCCCGCGCAATATACGGCATGATACTGGTCGAGCTGTCTTTCCGCCTCCGAAAAGGTCTTGTTCAGCAAGGCATTGTGGCCGGGCTTTTCGGTGTAGGTCTGGTCACCTTCGAAATCGTGAAGCGACGTCTTGATCAGGTCTCCAGCGTTCTTGTCAGGACAGACAACGTGGACGATGTGGCCGACGGCCTCCATCGCCTGCTGATAGACGAAGATCTCGTATTCTTCGGTAAACTCACCGGTCAACATCAGTATTTTCTTGCCTGGCATGGTCGGTTCCTCGTTTTGTGAATGGAAGGGTTTTGTGAATGGAAGGCGGGCGGGCATTGCGCTCGCCCGGCGGCGCGGGTCTCAGAAAGCGCAATCCGGGATGTCCCCGGCGTTTGCTTGCGTTGATCAACGGTGCATTCAGCTTGACGGCGCCGCTGCCGACGGTGACGAACATCGTGCCAGCCTCAATCGAACGCCGGCAGCAAACGATCACGGGAATGCTCGATATGACGGCGCATCGCCTGTTCCGCCGCAGCGGGGTCGCAGGCAGCGAAGGCGGCCAGGATGGCCTGATGCTCGTCGAGCGCTTCCTCGGTAACGCGCGAATGGAACATCAGGCGGAAGATGTGGAAGTGCGTGTGCTGGAACGCGAGAGTCTCGCGCACGAGATCATTGTTTGCAAATTCCATGATCCTGTCGTGGAAAATGGCGTCCTGCCGCGCGAAATTGGAGTAACGCAGGCGTTCATCCTTGCCTTCGCGGCGCGCCATGCCCCCTGCGGACTCCTCAAGCACTGCAAGTTTCGTCTCATCCATCAATGCGGCTGCTTTGGCCGCCGCATGCGGCTCGAGCAGCAGGCGAAGCTCATAGAGTTCGTCAAATCGGCGCCTGGTTATCTGCGGCGCGGCACGGTAGCCGATCAAATGTGTCTTCAGCACAAGGCCTTCGCCTTCGAGGCGGCCAAGCGCTTCACGGATTGGCGTGTGGGATACTTCGAGTTCCTTGACCAGGCTGTCGACGGTGATCCGTGAGCCAGGCGCGATCTTCAGCGACATGAGTTGCGCGAAGATCGCTTCATAGACGTCCTCCACGAGGCTGTTGGATCGCTGGATGCGCCCGCTGGCGGGGTCGGCTTCTCGGGCACGGCTTGCGTTCGTGGCCTGCATCTTTGCCTCTTGACAGGACCACTGGCTATCACGATGCTTCGCTCAATACAATCCTATATCCTATACGATTTAATAGAGGATATTTTTTGGGCCGAGTTCGACGAACTTTCGCCTTCCACATCATCGAAGGGACACAGAACATGAGCCTTTTCGCTGCAATAAGGCTGCCGCGTGACATCCTCTTCGGGAAGGGCCAGCGCCATGTCATTGCAACCGTTGCGGCAAGGCTCGGCCGTCGGGCTCTTGTCTGCACGGACGAGCGATTTGCCGCAACCGTCGCCTTCGCAGAGATCATCGCGACGCTCGAGGGCGCATCGATCGATGTGCTGGTGCACGACCGTGTGCAGCCCGATGTGCCACGCGACTCGGTTGCTGTCTGCGTCGAGGAGGCGCGGGATTTTGCGCCCGACATGGTGATCGGCATCGGCGGCGGCAGTTGTCTCGACATGGCCAAATGCGCCGCGTTGCTCATCAGTCACGGCGGCCTGCTCCAGGACTACTACGGCGAGTTCAAGGTGCCCGGTCCGACGCTGCCGCTGATCTTGGTGCCAACGACAGCCGGCACCGGCTCGGAAGTGACCCCTGTCGCGGTGATCTCCGATCCGGATCGCACCATGAAGGTAGGCATCTCCAGCCCACATCTGATCGCGGCAGCCGCCATCTGCGACCCGGAACTGACGATGACATGTCCCCCGGGGCTGACGGCGATCGCGGGCGCAGACGCGCTGACCCATGCGATCGAGGCTTTTACCGCCGTCAGGCGCGGCACCGACCCCGGCCTGCCGCAACAACATGTCTTCATCGGCAAGAGCGCGCTGACCGATCATTTTGCGCTGCTCGCGATCAAGCTGCTTGGCCGCAGTCTCGAGAAGGCCTACCGCGACCCCGCCGACGAGGACGCTCGCGCCGATGTGATGATGGGCGCGCTTGCAGCCGGCTGTGCGTTCGGGACGGCCGGCACGGCGGCGGCGCACGCGGTGCAATATCCGGTCGGCGCCCTCACCCACACCGCTCACGGGCTGGGTGTCGCCACCATGCTGCCATATGTCATGAAGTACAACCGGGCCGCCGCGGCCGCCGAGATGGCCGAGATCGGCCTTGCCCTTGATCTCGACGGCAGCGACCGGAGTTCCGGTGAGATGGCCGACGCAACGATCGACGAGATCGGCCGGCTGTTTGCAGCGATCGGCATCACGCCTTCGCTGGCCAGGCTCGGGCTTCCCGCCGACAAGCTCGATTGGACGGCCGAACAGGCGCTTGGCATTGACCGTCTCATCAAGAACAATCCGCGTCCATTCGACCTGGCAGCCATGCGGGGCCTGATCCAGGCCGCCTATGATGGCGACCTCGCCACCTCTGTCATGTGAGCAATCGAGGAGCACGCCATGAACATATCGCATCAGGTGGTGGCGGACGATCAGGACACTGCCGACTTCCATAGATTCTCCCACGGCTTGTATATCGGCGGCCAATGGCGGCAATCCGCCGACGGCACGGAAATCCAGGTCGTGGACCCTTCCACGGAAGCGGTGATCGCCGCCGTTCCCGATGCGACGATCGAAGATGCTGCGGCCGCCGTCGAGGCTGCGGCCAGGGCCGCCGATGGCTGGCGCACAACGGCGCCGCGCAAGCGTTCCGAAATCCTCAGAAATTGCTTCGAGCTGATGACGCAGCGTTCCGAGACGCTGGCAACCCTGATCTCGCTGGAAAACGGCAAGGCACTGCCGGACGCGCGTGGCGAGATCGCCTATGCTGCGGAATTCTTTCGCTGGAATGCCGAGGAAGCCGTTCGCATCACCGGTGAATTCGGGATGGCGCCTTCCGGCACCAACCGGATCGTGGTCGACTACGAGCCGATCGGCATCTGCGTCCTTGTCACGCCCTGGAACTTCCCTGCCGCCATGGCGACGCGCAAGATCGCGCCCGCTTTGGCTGCCGGGTGCACGGTAATCTTGAAGCCGGCCAGCGAGACCCCGCTCACCGCCTACGCGCTTGCCGCGCTCTACCAGGAAGCAGGCGTTCCGCCAGGTGTGGTGAACGTTCTGACAACCTCCAATCCCGGCCCGGTGACGGCCGCGATGCTGGCCGATCCGCGGGTGCGCAAACTCTCCTTTACCGGCTCGACTTGTGTCGGGCGGGTTCTGCTGGCCGAGGCCCCAAAGCACGTGGTTTCGTGTTCGATGGAACTTGGCGGCAACGCGCCATTCCTTGTGTTCGATGACGCTGACCTCGACGCGGCGGTCGATGGCGCGATGGTGGCGAAGATGCGCAACGCCGGCGAGGCCTGCACGGCTGCAAACCGCATCTATGTCCAGTCTGGCGTTTACGATGCGTTTGGCGAAAGCCTCGCCAGGCGGATGTCGGCACTCAAGATCGGCGCTGGCACGGACGCGGCCACGGAGTGCGGGCCGATGATCACCAGGAAGGCCGTGGACAAGATCGACCGTCTGGTCAACGATGCTGTCGCCCGTGGCGCGCGGGTGCTGTGCGGAGGCAAGGCAGGCTCGGGAACCGGATACTACTATCCGCCGACCGTGCTCTGCGACGTCCCGGCCGAGGCGGAGATGGCGCACGAGGAAATTTTTGGGCCGGTGGCGCCGATCTCGAGATTCGAAACGGAAGCCGAAATCATCGCGCGCGCCAACGACACCGAATACGGTCTTGCCGCCTACATCTACACGCGCGATCTTGCGCGTGGAATGCGGCTGGCATCCAGGATCGAAGCCGGGATGATCGCTCTCAACCGCGGCTTGATGTCCGATCCGGCAGCACCCTTCGGCGGGGTCAAGCAGAGCGGCCTCGGCCGCGAGGGCGGCCAGCATCACGGCATTGCCGAGTTCATGGAGGCGAAATACCTCGCCATCAGCATCTGAGCGGAGGAAGAGTGCAAAGCGATCCGTTTCGCATCCGCGACCACGTCGCGGATTTTGACAAAATCGTGCAGGACATCGTTCACCGCAGCGAGGCCGTTCGCGCAACCATTCCAATGACTGCCGACGTTGCCTATGGGCCGGATCAGACCGAAACCATCGACCTGTTCTTTCCCTCGGGCAAAAGAAGCGGCCTGCCGGTGCACATGTTTATCCATGGCGGCTACTGGAGAATGTTCTCCAAGCGCGACTACTCATACGTCGCGACGACGATCACCCAGGCCGGTGCGATTGCCGTCATCGTCGACTATGCTCTGATGCCCAAGGTCAGAATGGCTACGATCGTCGACCAGGTGCGCCGCGCCAAGCAGTGGGTTCTGGACAATATTCATGACTGGGGCGGAGACCCCGCAAACCTGACTGTTAGCGGTCACTCGGCCGGAGCACATCTTTCAACGTTTCTGTTCAACAGCGAGCATACCCCCTCGAATGTGCGGGCAGCACTTCTGCTCGGCGGGCTCTACGATTTGAAACCGCTCCAGAACTCCTTTCTCGGCGCCGAGATTGGAATCACCGATGAGGAAGTCGCAATGTTTACACCTCTTGCCCATCGGCATGATCCTCAAACCAGGGGGACGGTTCTGGTCGGCGCCAATGAGACGCCGCCTTTCCATCAGCAAGCAGATCGATTCAAAGAGCACCTGCTGCAGCAGGGTTCACCGGCAACGTCGCTTGTTCTGACGAACCGCAACCACATGGACAGTGTAAGAGATCTCGGCGTGCCTGAGAGCCAGGCGGGTGATTGCCTGACGAAACTGATTGCTAACGACAGCCGCTAACCCTCCCAGCAGACATGCCGGCCATCACCACAGCGGCTTAACCGCAATGCCGTCTGCATCCAACCGGGAATTGCTCCGCCCCGTGACACCAGTCAGACCGCCCTGAGATACTCGACCCATTGCGGGGTCTGCATCACCGAGCGTGCGCGCATATATTTCCACGCCCCGTATTTGTAGAAATCGAAATCGAGCGCCGATACGACGTTCTGCACCATCGCCCAGGTTCCCCACTTCACATCGGCGAGCACCTTGTGCACGACCAGGCGGGCCTTCAACCGTGGATCGAACCTGCCAAAATATTCCTCGATGACCTCGGCCTCGACCGCATCGGAGAAGAACATTTCTCCGCACCAGATGCCGAGTTCGTAACAGCGGTCGTTGTTTGCCGCATACTCATAGTCGATCAGCATCATCGACCGGTCGGGCGCGATCATGAAGTTTCCGGGCATCGGGTCGTTGAAGCATGGAACCAGGTCGATGCCCGAAGCCTCGAGAGCCGCCCGCGCCAGAACGTACTGGCGATGCAGCCAGGCAAAATCCGCGGGCAGCGCACCTCCGAGCTCGCGCACCTGATCGACATGCTCGTCGATCATGTCGAAGACGGTCTTGGTCAGCGACAGCAGGCCCGAATCGTTGAAGCGCCGGTAGAGACCCAGAACCGAGCGCCGTACATCCGGGTCGAGGAAATCGCGGTTGGTACAGGAGCGCCGCCCCTCCATGAAATCGGCAATCTCGACACCGCGTTCGTCCAGATAGCCATAGACCGCGGGCCCGATACCGAGCGAGTGCGCACGCCGGCTCGCCTCCGCCGCCGCCTTTCGGTCGATGAACATCTCGGTGCCGCGGCCCGGAACCTTCACGAAATAGCTCCCTGACTGTCCCGCGATGCGAACGCGCCAGTTGGAATTGCTGATGCCGCCATGCACCGGCCCGTAGCGGAGTTCGCGGCCGGCCCATGGTTCGACGGCACAGATGACGGCCTCGATCTCCCGCTCGGCTTCGCTCACCGCCTCGCCCGGCCGCTTCTCAACCATGTAGGGCCTCCTCGCAGTCGCTCAAAGCCGTCTCAACTTCAGTTCGAAGTCCGGTTGGCGAAGGGACATCCGGCAGCGCAGCAGGCGCCACTGCGCGTATTTCAGAAACTCGATATCGCCGCGCGGCGATATCGAGTTCATAAGCATCCCCCAGAGCCCCCACACCAGATCGTCGGCCGCCGCATACGCACGGCAGCGGTCGAGGGAAGCCTGACGGAAGGAGCCCTCGAACACCTCAAGCGCCGGCCGCATCTCTTCTTCGAACGGAAAGGTCTCGTTGAGAAGAATGCCGATGTCGTAGAGAGGGTCGACATTGCGGGCTTCGTCGAAGTCGACGAGCTGAACCGCCCCGTCCTGGCTTATCATGACGTTGGAGGCGAGGCCGTCGGCGTGGCTGGGCCGGACATCGTAACCCGCAGCCGTGATTGCGCGCTCGATCTCGCCGACGCCGTCGAGCATCCACCAAAGATCGTCCGGGCGGTCGGCGCCAGCGGCTTTGCAGGCGTTGTCCAGCACCCGGATCCTATCGAACACCGTCCGGGACAAGGTGAATGGCCGCGCCCCGTGGATCGCCTTTTTAAGCGCGATGACCTGTTCCATCACGTCCGCCCGCCGAAGATCGTCCATGCGCGCTGTTCTCCAACCGGGGGGCAGGAGATCGAAGACGATCGCGTCGGCGTCTCGCGCAAGGTGCCGCGGACTTGGCGTGCAGCCCAGTCCGGCCGCGATGGAGGCGGCTTCAAACACGGCCTCCAGGTCGACGAACGCCTTCTGGTCCGAGTTCACGATCTTCAGGAAATAGGCCGGAGACGGCTGGTCGACCGCCACCAGCCATGCTTCGCTGTCAACGCCGCGATGCGAGGGCGATGCGATACCCGGAGGAGCTGAGGTAAAACCAATCTGTTTTCCCGTCCAGGCCGCAACAGCAGTGAGAGCCGCCTCGGCACGAACTTCCGCGGGGGTCGAGGCTTCGCCGAGCGTCTTCATCGTCTGTCCTTCAGTTCTTCAGGATGTTGCCGTCAAGGCAGAACCGCCACAGCATCCCGGCGAGCAGTTCCGTCCCCAGGAGCCGGTCCTCGGGCGTGGTAAACTCCGTCGGATGGTGGATGACACCGCCGACGCTCGGTACCCCGATGACGATCGCCGGCGTCACCGCCGACATGCTGACGGCGTCGTGCCCACCGATCGTGTCGAGCCGCAGCACCGTCTGCCCGAGCGATTTGGCGGTCTGTTCCGCCAGATCGATCAGCCCGGCGTCGAATTCTCCTGCTCGCCTCCGGTCTATGGATCGGACTTCGAAAGACGTGTTGGCGCGCGCGGCGCAGGCTGCGATCTTCTGCTTGAGCTCCGCTTCGGCCCACGCCAGAAGCTCGGCGCTTCCCGACCGCAGTTCGATGAACATCACCGCCTCTGCCGGCACCACGTTCGGCGAATTGGGATGGACTTCCAGCCGCGCCGCCGAGGTGTGCAGATCCGGACCGGCCTTGTCGGCCATGTCCCTGAGCTCGGCGATCAGATAGGCGGCAGCGAGCAGCGCATCCTGCCGCTCGGCCATCGGTGTGGGGCCGGTGTGGGCCTGCCGGCCGAGATAAGCGAGGCGATATTTGACGGCGCCCCAGAAACGGGTAAATGCGCCGATCCGCAGGCCGGCCTTCTCGAGATGGGCTGAACCTTCGATGTGGATCTCGATGAGGGCGTCCGGCACCACGCGAGCGGCCTTGCCGGCATAGCCGATCTCCGACAGCGCCTCGGCCACCGAAACGCCAGAACCGTCCCGGCGCGCCAGCGCGAAATTGAGGTCGATCTCACCGGAATTGACGCTGCTGCCAAGCAGGCTGGGCTGGAATCGCGCACCTTCCTCGTTGGTCCAGTTGACGATGACGAAGTTGCATTTCGGCGTGATGCCGGCTTCGGCCACCCGGCGCCGGATCGACTCTATCGCGCTGCAGGCGGCAATCACCCCATAGGCGCCGTCGAAACGGCCACCATTCGGCTGACTGTCGAGATGCGAACCGCACATGATGCATGGCGCATCCCTGCCCGCCCAGTCGAGAAATCCGTACATGTTGCCGATCGCGTCGACCTCAAGGCGCAGGCCTTCCTGCGCGAACCATGCAGCCAGCCAGTCGCGTGCCAGTCCATCCTCGCGGGACAGCGTCAGTCGCATCATCGAGCCGTCCGGACCACCGCCGAAGGCGGAAACCTCATCCATCATCCGATGGAGGGCTTCGGCGTCGATGCCGGGGAAGGCCGACGGGTCCTTGCGAATTTCAAGCATAGAGCACCTTTACCTGCGCCTGATCCATTTGAGCGGCGAAGTCCGCCTTGAGCGGAGCGTCGGTGATCAGGATGTCGACGTCCCGGAATTCGTATGTGCAGATGGAGCCCTGCCGGCCGAACTTGCTGCTGTCCGCCAGCATCACGCACTGCTTGGAGTGCTTTCGCAGCGCGCGGCGAATGTTCGCCTCGTCCTGTCCGAGGTCCATGAAGCCGAACCTGCTGTCGACGGTTGCAATGCTGACGAAGGCGATGTCGAACAGGTGCCGCGTGACGAGATCGACCGGATCCTGACCCATGAAGGCGCGGTAGCTCGCCCTGACGTCGCCGCCGACCGCCACGAGATTGGGATGTCCGGCATCGGCGAGCAGCGCGACGATGTCGAGCGAGTTGGTGTAGACGGTGATATCAGGCCAGTTCCTCAGATGCTTGGCGAACGCCAGCGTCGTCGTGCCGGTGTCGACGAAGATCTTGATATGGTCTCTGAGCAGGGTCGCCGCGCATTCGGCGATGCGGGCCTTTTCGCGCGCGTTCAGCCGCATCCGGTCGGCGATGGGCTCATCGGCGTCCGGGCGCGGCTTGACGCCACCGCCATAGATGCACCGCAGGTGCCCCTCGAGTTCCAGCTGCTTCAGGTCGCGACGCACCGTTTCCCGGCTGACATGGAAATGCTCGGCGAGTGCCTGCACCGACACGCGCCCGTGCGTCTCGAGTTCGGCAAGTGCATATTGCAAGCGATCTTCAGGATCGCTCATGCAAATCTCGCTTCCATCGGTATGTTCCTCCCCGTCTTTTGTCCATCATGCGGCGGCGCGGGCCCCCTGTCTTTCAACCAGGAAGCAGGCCGCCGACTCGCCGTGATTTCGCACCGTCAGCGTCGGGCTCTCGGCATGGCACCTGTCGAAGGCATGCGGACAGCGGCTGGCGAAACTGCAACCCGGCGGCAGGTCGATCGGGCTCGGCGGCTCGCCTTCGAGCAGGCAGTCCTCCGGCTTGTAGCGGCGCTCCTCCAGTGTCGGTACCGCGCTCAACAGCGCCTTCGTGTACGGATGCCCGGGATCGAAGAAAAGACGCTCATTGTCGGCGATCTCGACCACCTCGCCGAGATACATCACGGCAACCCGGTTGCAGACGCGGCGGACCATTGCAAGGTCATGCGAAATGAAGACGTAGGTCAGGCCGTGCTGGGCCTGCAGTTTTTCGAACAGCGCCAGCAGGCGGAACTGCTCGGTCTGGTCAAGCGACGACAGCGTCTCGTCCATGATGAGCACCTTCGGCTCGAGCACCATGGCGCGGGCGACGTTGACACGTTGGCGTTGACCGGCGCTGAGCCCAAGCGGCAACTCATCGTAGAGGTTCGCGGGAAGCTCGACCTCGGCCATGACCGCCAGGACACGATCGCGTATCTCTTTCGCATTGCGCATGCCGTGCACACGCAGCGGATCCTCCAGGATCGCGCCGATCGATGTCCGCGGCGGCAGCGAGTTGAACGGATCCTGCAGCACGAGCTGAAAATCGCGCCGGAACTTCAGCAGCATCTTTCCCCTCAGTTTCGAGAGATCCTGGCCATCGCAGATGACGCTGCCGCTGTCCGGAAACTCCAGGCGGCTGAGAAGCCGCATCAGGGTGGACTTGCCGCAGCCGGACTCGCCGACCACGCCGAAATTCTCGCCCGGCATGACGTCGAAGGTGACATTGCGCACGGCGCGAACCTCGCTGTGGGCCGCGAACGTTCCCCGTTTGCGGACTAGGTAGGTGCGGGTTGCGTCGCGTATGCTGATCGTTGGCCTGGCCGCGTTCGGTGTACGTGGAACCGCGACCGCTTCGCTCGTCCAGATTTTCGGTATCTGGCTGATCAACTGCAGCGTATAGGGATGCTGCGGCGCGTCGATGAGCCGCTGCGGGGTGTTGCGCTCGACAATCCTGCCTTCGGACAGCACCAGGACCTGGTCGGCCGCCTCCTTGACCGTCGGCAGCGAAGAGGAAACGAACACTACCGCGGTGTCGAAACGCTCCGTCAACTCGCGCATCAGACGCAGGACCTGCGCTGCGACTGTCACGTCGAGCGGCTGGGTGACGTTGTCGGCAACGAGAAAAGCTGGATTGCTGATCAAAGCGTCGACGATCAGCGCGCGCTGCATCATGCCGCCGCTGAACTGCGAGGGGTACTCGTCGAAACGTAGTCGTGGCGAGGGAATGCGGACCGCTCCAAGAAGATCGATGACCCGCTTGCGGGCTTCCGAGGGATCGATGCCGGGCACTACGGCGCTCAGCTTCTCGACGATCTGGCGGCCGACCGGCAAAGTCGGATCCAGCGCTCCCATAGGGTTCGCGCCGACATAGGCGATCTCCCTGCGCAGCAGGCGCATCCGTCCGCCGGCCAGGTCGAGGATGTTCTGCGACTTGTACTCGACCGAGCCGGACGAGATGCGCAGCGGCGGGTCGATCCAGTTGACCAGGGCTCGCGCCAGAACGGTCTTGCCCGAACCGCTGGCCCCGATGATGCCGACGATTTCACGCGGGGCGAGATCGAAACTCACATCGGAGAGCACCGGCCGGGCGCCAGCGCCCGTGCCCACTTCCACGCCGAGGTTTTTAACCGACAGGACCGGGCTGCTGTTCACGACACGCCTCCGTAGATCCGGTTGCGGGCCCGTTCGAGCGAAGCGCCCATCAGATTGATGCTGGTCAGGGTAAGACACAGGAACACCCCGGGCATGGTGGCGATCCACCACGCATTGAGCAGGTACTTCCTGCCATCGGCGATGATGTTGCCGAAGGTCGGCGTCGGAGGCTGCACGCCGAGGCCGATGAAGCCGAGGATCGACTCGAAGATCATCATGCGCGCTACGTCGAGCACCGACACGAAGATGATCGGCGGCAGCACCAGCGGCGCGAGCAGCCAGACCATGATGCGAAAATCCGAAGCGCCGCTGAGTTGGGCGGCGCGCACATATTCGCTCTTGCGTTCGGTCATCACGACGCTGCGCGTGACGCGGGCATAGACCGGCCAACTCGAAAGACCGAGCACAAGGATGATCGCCGGGATCGTCGGCCGCGATACCCCCAGAACGGTGATTGCGAGGATGATCATCGGTATGGAGAGCTGCGCGTCGGTGATCCGCATGATCACCATGTCGATCCTGCCGCCATAGTAGCCGGCGAGCATGCCGAGCGAGCAGCCGATGATCAGCATCACCACCACGGTGGACAGGCCGATCAGCAGGGAATAGCGCAAGCCCACCAGACTGCGCACGAGCATGTCGCGACCGATCTGATCGGTGCCAAGCGGTGCCGCCCAGTTCCATTTGTCGCCGAGGAAGGGCGGCGACTGCAAACGGCCGGCGACGTTCATCTTGGTGGGGTCGATCCCGCTCAAGGCCGGGTAGAGCAGCGCCGCGAGACCCAGTATGGCGAAGATCACGAGGCCGACCCGGAACTCGTTCGACGCCAGGGCCGCCTTCCATATTCGCCGGGAGAGGGAAGCGCCGCGCTGCGCTTCCGGCGCGGTTACCTTCAGGCTCAGATTGGTTTGCGCGAGGCTCATCAGTATTCCAGTCTCGGATCGATCAGCGTCGCGATCAGATCGACCGCGATGTTGATCAGGACGAAGATGGCGCTGGTGACGATCGCTATGCCCTGAATCAGCGGAAAGTCGCGCTGCAACACGGCATTGATGGTCAGAAGCCCAAGTCCGGGATAGTCGAAGATGAATTCGATCACGAGCACGCCGCCGAGCAGGCCGCTGATCTGGATGCCGAGAAGGTTTAGCAGCGGAACGGAGGCGTTGCGCAGCGCGTGCGCGAAGATGATCCGACGCTGGCTGAGCCCGCGCACGCGGCCGACTGCAATGAACGGCATCATCATTGCCGAGGAAATCGAGCCGGTCAGCGTCCGGATTAGAACCGGCGAAAGTTCGACAGCCAGCACGATTGCCGGCAGGATGGTGTAGGCAAAGCCCTTGTAGCCGATCGCCGGCAGCCATCCGAGCTTCACGGAGAGCAGCAGCGCAAGCACGATGCCGAGCCAGAAACCCGGCAGGGATATGAAGATCGATGACACGTAGAAAGCGACTTTGTCCGGCCATCGCCCGGGAGACAATCCGGCCGGGATGCCGACCAGGAACGAAAAGAGCATCGCGAACACGATCGCCAGAAAGGCGAGTTGCAGCGTCATCGGCAGGGTCTCGCCGATAAGGGTGAGCACATCGGCGCGCTCGCCGCGCGTGGCATCCCCGAAACTGGATCCGCCGGTCGAGGCGCCGCTGGCCGGCCGAACGAACGACTGGCCGAGGTCGCCCCTGACGACGCCGCTCATGTAGCGCCCGAATTGAACCAGCACCGGGTCGCGAAGCCCCATCTCCTTGGCGATCTGCTCGATCAGCGCCTCGGGCGCCATTCCGCCCGCCATCAACCGGACGGGATCGCCAGGAACGACGCGAAGCAAGGTGAAAATCAGCAGCGTTACAAGAAAAATGATCAGCGCACCCTGGGCCAGGCGGCGGACAAGAAAGCTAATGATGAACATTCCATCTCCTGCGGCGGACGAAGCCCGAGGACTGGTTGCCAGCAGCCGAGCCCGTGTGTCTCACCCGGCCGTCGACGACAACCGCGGCCCGGGTTGTTACTCCCGCGGGCCGCGGCTGGCGCCGATCAGGCGAACGCCCCCTTCGACGCGTCCATGGAACCGTCCGGATAGATGAAGAGCCCCGTGAGAGATTTGTCCATCGCGTGGATCATGACGGAGGTGAACAGGGAGAACGACGGCACCTTCGCGGCAATCATCGGCATCGTCTCGGTCTGGAGGATCTGCTTGCGCTCCTCGAGCGACGCCGCGCTGCGCTCCTTGTCGAGTGAGGCGTCCAGTTCGGGATCGACGATACCGGTGATGCGCTTGGATGAGGAATGGAAATGCGTACGCAGCACAAGGTCCGGCTCCGGCGATCCGGTCGACCAGCCGCAGTCGACCATATGGCCCGGACCGCCGCCGGGACGGTCGTAGAGACGCTCATTCCACGCCGCGATCTCCAGCACCGATAGCGTGACGGGGAACCCCTGCTCCTGCAGCATGGCAGTGATCACCTCGCCATACTCCTTGGTCTTTGGATAGAACCCAACCGAGGTGATGTATTCGAGCTCGGGCAGGCCCTGGCCCTTCGGGAAGCCTGCTTCGGCGAGCAGGGCCTGGCATTTCTCCGGGCTGTATTCGGGATAATTGGGCAGGTCGATATAGCCGAACTTCACCGGCGAGACATAATTCGCCGAGGCATGGCCGGCTTCGCCGAGGATTTCCAGCAGCATGGACCGGTCGATCGCGTGGCAGGCCGCCATGCGCACGCGCGAATCGTCGAAGGGCGGCTTGGAGCAGCGGAACCACAGATATTTGTTTTCGACCGAGACCACGCTGCTGATTGCCACCTTCTCGTTACTTTGCAGGGTCGCCACCTGCTCCGGTTCGAGCCGCTCCACGATGGACGCCTGGCCGTTCATCAGCGACAGCATGCGGGTGGTCGAATCGCCAACGAAATTGAAGCTGATGCCGGGGATGGTCGGCGCCCCGAGGAAGTAGTCCGAGTAGGCTTCCAACACCGTGTCGTTGCCTCGCTGCTCGACGAACTTGTAAGGCCCGGTGCCGTTCAAGCGCTGCGAAAGCGGCCCGCTCGGCCCGGCGGCGATGTCGGTTGCCGACAGCATCGGCAGGTAAGAGGCGAGGAAGATGAACAGGTGCGCCGGGTAGCCGCCCTTCGATGTGTCGACAATCACCGTGTAGTCGTCCGGCGTTGTGATCGTCAGCGTCTCGGTCGGGCCCGGATACCATTGCGCCGGCCGGTCGGGCTGCGAGCCGTATTCGAAGGTCGCCTTGACGTCTTCCGCCTTGAATGGCTTTCCGTCGTGGAACCTTACCCCTTCACGCAGTTTGATCTCAAGCTTGGTCGGCTCAAGCAAGGTGATCTTTGTGGCGAGTTCGTAGATGACCTCGTCGGGTTTTTCGACGCGCATCGGCGTGCGGGTCAGGAACCCCATGACGAAACCCTCGATGTTCTTCTGCGACAGCGTCGTATGCGCGGTCGGATCCCAGTTGCCGGTGATGTTCTCGGCCGACAGGAAGACCAGTTGCTTGCCCGCCTGCGCAGCCGCGCCCGACACCAGGAATTCCGGGTTGATCACCATAAGCCCGGCGCCCGCTCCGAACGCCGCCATGCCTTTCATGAAATCGCGCCTGCTTGACTCGCTCATATGTTGTTCCCCTTTTTCGTTATGTGGTTTTGTGGTTTTCCTTACGTTAGCCAAAACTCCCCGCTTGGCAACACAGATTCTTGCTGCGTGCTGCCGATACCGCGCGAGGAAAGGGGATGTCGCCCTACTTTGGTGGAATGTTAGGCATTTTGGCGCAAAAACGTTCTGCTGGAGAAGGCGAGACGGCCCTCATTGCCCAGCAAAGAGGCACGAAATTGGGTTTTTGGAATCGTGTGGTTTCTTCCAAAACGTCGCAAAGCCAAACAGTGTGCGAAATGTCTCGCGGGAAGAAACCAGCAGTTCACCGGAACATGCAGCTGCAATTTGCGGATGTCGGCCGGAGCACGGCGCTGAAGGCATTGCTTTATCAGCAGCACGCCTCAGTGAGGGAAAAGAACCTCACCCATTCCAAGCACCGCGTTGTCACCGCCGTATTTCTGCGGCGCGTTGCCCAGAAGCGGCCGTTTCAAAATACCATCGGCGATCAGATGGCGATCGACGACGGCGGCGAAAACGCTTTCCGGCGCGCCGCATTCGACGAAGCTCGGCGACAGACTTTTCGGCGCCCGATCGAGAAGGATCGAACCGCGACGCATCAGATAGCCGGGCATCTCGCCGGTGCCGCCGGCCACCACCAGCGTGCCGGCGATCATGCGGCTGCCGGCATTGTCGCCTGAGCCTTTCAGCACCGCGATCAGGCCGCGGCGCATGCGGTCGGCGGCAAAAGCGCCGGCTTTGCCCCTGACGATCAGCACGCCGCCATTCATGCCGGCCAATTCGCCGGCGAGCGGCCCACCAAGGTGATCGCCGGCGTTGCCGGTTATTTCAAGCCTGCCGCCGCGCATGCCGGAGCCGGCATGCGGACCCGCATTGCCTTCGATCGTCAGCGTGCCGCCACGCATGGCGCGCCCGGCCTGGGCGCCGGCATTGCCGACGACGCGAACCGAACCGCCCCGCATGCCTTCCGCCACGCGGTCGAGGCGCGCGCTGCCACCTTCGAAGACGATGTCCAGCAGATCGTTGCCGGCGATGCGAAAAATATCGCCGACCTTCGATCCATGTTTCGACATGCCGATCTGGATTTTTTCGAAATCGCGCCTTTCGATCCCGGCAAGCCGCTCCGCCGTCAGCAGTGATAGATCAAGGCGCTCCGGCGGCTCGGCGACAAGGGTGAAGGTCAGCGCTTTCACGGCAGCATATCCTTCAGCGAATAGATGAACTTGCCGAGCTTGCCGCCGTAATTGCCGGCGCTTATCCGAACCGCGCCTCGCTGCGGCCCGAGTTCGATGACGGCCTTGATGCCGGCCTTCATAGCGGCGGCTACGGCGTCGTTGGTCTCGCCGTCGATGACGATTTCCAGGACGGCATTGATGTCGGCGCCGAGCTCACTCCTGACAACACCGCGCAGTGTCGGCGCGTAGGCTTCGTTGGCCGACGCGATCATGCCCTTGTATTTGCCACCGATCTTGGAACCCGAACGGGCAATGCCGCCCGGAAACGGCACGATCGCGCCCGGCGCCAGGCCGATCGCGGCAACCGCGGCCTCGGCGGCGAGCAAGGCCTTGGCGCTGCTTTCAGCCATGACGAAGAAATTGCCGCCGCCGACGGCAGCCTTGGTCAGCCCGGTCGTTGCTTCGCACAGGAACTCGCCATCCATGACGGGAACCCGCCAAAAATGCCTGCCGCCGATTTTCTTGGAGATCTGCCAGCCATCGCCAAAGTAACGCAGCGCCGATCCGAGCTTCAAAGCGGCGCTGCCCTCCAGTCCGGCGAAGCAGGCCGAACCCGGCGAGGTCAAGACACATTGGCCGACGCGATTGAGCAGTTGTTTCTGCAGCTCATCTGTTCCCGTCGCGAAGATCAGCACGCGGCAGCCGGGCCGGCCGTCCGGCGTGGCCGATGGCGGCAGTTCGACGTCGATTGCCGCTTCGCAGCCGCAGCCGATCACCGAGGTGGCAAAGCCGGTCATCGTGATCGCCGCCTGGCGCGCCCATTTCCGGTTCGGCGCGGTGATGATGATGGCGGTCGCGCGCATGCCGAAGGCCTCGGCAAAGGTATCGTCGATCACTATGCCATTTACGCTCACGTTCGGCATGCCACCTCGCCGAATGGCTGTTCGCGCGCGATCGCCGTATCCGGGAAATCGAACCAGTCCAGCGACAGGCCGTAGCGCTGCTGGTGATAGTCCTCCAGACGCCGCAGCATCGCCTTGTCCGGCGACGGATTGAGCCTGAGCGCCTTGCCCCAGCGGTAATGGGTGATTTCTCCGTCCTGCACGACGAGATCGCCATCCTTGAAGACATACGCCGCCTGCCCCAGCATTTTCGCGATATTTTGGTCCCTGCGGTAGACAGCGATGTCGGCTGTGGCGCCGGCGCCGAGATGGCCGCGATCCGTCAGACCGAGCAGCCTGGCTGGGGCCGCGCGCGTCATGATGGCAATTTCCTCGAACGTGTATTCGCGGTCGATTGCGGCAAGGGTGGAGAGCGCCATGGCGGGAGGTGAAAGTCCGGCCATCATTTCGGTGCGCGCTTCCCGGCTCATCAGCAACTCGAACAGAGCCGGGTAGACGGTGAAGGGCGCGCCGTTGGGATGATCGGTGGTGAAGAAGACACGCCACGGATCGTCGATCAGCAGAAAAAGCTCGAGTCCGATCGCCCACTGCATCGTGCCATAGAAATCCTTGCCATAGCTGTAGGGCACGATGCCGCCGCCATTACCGTCGCCGTCATGAATGACGGATTTCTTCGGCTGCGCACTGCCACGCGCCGAAAACTGCCGCATGACGTCGGAAGAGACGGTGACCGTCTGGCCGAACATCACCTGGCCGATATCGATGGTGACTTCCGGCGTCGCATTGACCAGTTCGGCAAGACGCGCCGCGGCCGATGAAAACCTGCGCTTGCCTTCCGTGCCGTAGCCGTAGAACTGGAGATGAGCGAGGTGCAGCGGCAATCCTTCCGCCGCCGCGATCGTCGCGGCCGCCGTATCCGCCGATCCGGGGCTGCCCAGATTGTTGCAATGGACATGCAGCGGATGCGGGACGCCGAGACTGTCGACCGCCGCCTGCAGCGTCTTGACGATCTTGCGCGAGCTGACGCCATAGAAAGGCACCACATCGTCCAGCGAGAAGGTGCGGACGTTTTCCTTGAAGGCGGCCGCCGCACCGGCGTTGATCACCTTAACCCCAAGCGCCCGCGTCGAGGCGACCGTCCAGGCGACATAGTCCTCGATCATCGTTGAGGAAGCGTCGTCGCGGATCATCGACAGCAGGAAATCGTCATTGCCGAGAATGGCGAGCGTCGCCTTGTCGATGATCGGGATGTCGGCCAGTTCGAGATGGGTGTGAAGCGCGGCTCCTGGCGACATCGCCGGCTCGACGACCGTTGTAAAACCCATCTTGGCGTAGAGGCATCCGGTCTGGAAAGTCGACCAGCCGGCATTGGAGAGCGGCGTCGTCGCCGGTCGCGCCTGGTGCGCGGCATGCTGCTCGGGCAACAGCAGCCGTGCCGTATTCACGTTGCCGCCGCCGATGTGGGAATGGATGTCGATGGCGCCCGCCATGACGATGCAGCCGGCGGCGTCAATAGTCCGGTCGGCAGCGCCCGCTGCCGGCGCCGCAACGATCTTGTCGTCGCTGATCCACAGGTCGCCCTTGCCGAGACGGCCGTTGACCGGATCGATGATGTCGCCGCCGGCGATTTTCGTCAGCATGGCAACGCCGCCTCGGCGGAGACATGACTGGCAACCAGCCGGATAACAGTCGCAGCGGAGGGCAGTTCAGAGGCCGCTCGCGCATCGACCGACCGCAGCGAACCGGTGCGGCTGGAATAGACCACCGCCTGGTGATCGACGCCCGCTTCGCCGATGGCGATGGTGACCGCAGCGCCCGCGACCGGCTCCTGCGTTTTCGCCAAGGCAATCAGCGCCATGCGGTTCCTTTTCTTCTGCGGCTGGACAATTGAGGACGAGATCCGCAGATGCAGGTCGGCTTCGCCGGCAGCGATCATGCGCGCGACATCATAACGCCAGGGATCGAATTCCGGGAAGCCGCGCGCAAAGCCGGTGCGCAGCGGAAAACCGGTCATCCAGGTCGAGGCGAGCGCGCTTCCCCAGCCGTTTTCGCTCGCCGGCAGATGCAGGCCGGATGCGCGTGATTTGCGGTTGAGATCAGTGACCAGCCCTTGCAGCATCTCGAGCGCCAGCCCTTCTGTTGCGTCGCCTGAAAACAGGAAAACGGGAAAATGCGCAGCCTCCAGGGCTTTGGCGAAATCGTCGAAATTCGATACCGGCCGCGATGTCTGGCGCCCCCTCCACTGCGCCCTCAGCGCCGCCAGCGTCGCGCCGAGGCTTGCCTCGCCGCAGGACAGGAGCGTCGCAATCCGCCCGTTGCTCAATCGCGGTGCAGACATTTCGTTCGACCCGATAAGAAAGATTTCGCGTTGATTCCTGGCTGAGAGATCGGGGGTCGAGAGATCGGGAACCGTGGCTGAGAGTTCGCCGACAAATTGATGATGGATCTGCGGGAGTTCGCCGACGACCACCACGACATCGGCGCGCCGGCGCGCCTCGCCGGGCGCAACGGTCATCGCGCCTTTGTCGGTAAAAAGCGCGGCCTCCCGGGAAACTGCCGCGCCATCGGCATGATCGTATGCCGCGCCAACCCGCTCAGCCAGCGCGATCGCCGCCCTGGTGCCGTGTATATCCGTATCCAGGCTGAAAACCGGGCACCGGCTTGACCCCAACAGCGCGGCGGCATGTGCAGCCGCGCGCTCGACCAGCGTTTCCCGGTTGCCGATCCAAGCAACCGCCATTCATTACGCTACTTTCTGGTGCCGGCCCGATCCTAGACGAAACTGGATTGGTCGTGAACCCCGCCTGTCAGCAGATTAGTCAATGTTTTAGCGAATGTTTTCTGGCGCCATCAACAAATTCCGACCGCGCTTAATCATATTTGATGTAAGCGAAGCGCTGATCGGTCGGCGGAGTGCCTTCCAGCGCGCCGCCTTCCCTGGCCGGCTGCCACTGGACGACTTCCTCGATCTTTTTGGCCAGTTCGAAGTCCTTGTCGGTGATGCCCTTGGCTGCGTGGTTCATCAGGCGCACCTCGACCCAGGCATAGGACGCCGTGATGTCGGGATGGTGCCATGCCGCCTCTGCGAGATGGCCGACCGTGTTGATGACCATCAGTGTCGATTTCCAGCTGTGGGTCTTGTATTTGCGCCGGATCCAGCCGTTCTCGTAGTGCCATTTCGGCAGCTCCTTCTCGAGCCGGTCGGCAATCTCAGCTTCCGAATAGACTTTTTCCCTCGTCGTCTCGTTCATCTCGACCTCCGCGAATTGCCCGGTCCGTTCTCGCGCCGGGGCCAAAAACAGATAAAACGAATGCACTCTCTCCGGCTTGCCCCTTCGACGAAAACAGCTATCATGGCGACGGGCACCTAAACTTCCATGATGCGTCTATGATGCACCCATCGGGGGGCAGATGTCGAATTCTGTTACCATACGAGTGCCCGCCCGCCTGCATCTTGGCTTCCTCGATCTCAACGGCGATACCGGGCGTCGCTTTGGCAGCGTCGGCCTGCCGCTGAGCGAACCCGAAACAACAGTCACTCTGTCACGATCCAGCGAGACCATCGTCGAAGGCACCGAGAGCCGTCGCGCCGGCGAACATCTGTCGACGCTCTGCAGCCATCTCGGCATTCGCGGCCAGCACCGTCTGGTGGTCGAACAGTCGATCCCGAGCCATGCCGGCCTGGGCTCCGGCACGCAGATCGCCCTTGCCGTCGCCGCGGCGCTGCGCACGCTCCACAAGCTGCCTCTCGATATCGGCAGCGATGCGACCCTGCTCGATCGCGGCGGCCGATCCGGCATCGGCATCGCCAGTTTCGAAAGCGGTGGCGTCATTGTCGACGCCGGCAAGGACGACAGCGGCAGGCCGCCGCCGGTCGTGGCGCGACTGCCGTTTCCAGAAGAGTGGCGCGTCATCCTGATCCTTGACCACGGCGGGCATGGACTGCATGGCGACGCCGAGATCGCGGCATTTCGTTCGCTGCCGCCGTTCCCGGCGTCCGGCAGCGGCGAGATCTGCCGGCGGGTGCTGATGGGCATCATGCCGGCTCTGGTCGAGCAGGACCTGCAAGCCTTCGGCGCCGCCGTCACCGCGATCCAGATGCTGATCGGCACCCATTTCGCCCCGGCGCAAGGCGGCGTGTTCACCTCCAAGCGGGTCGAGAGCGTGGCCCACGGTCTCAACCAAGCAGGCGCCGTCGGCATTGGCCAGAGCTCGTGGGGGCCAACAGGGTTTGCCTTTGCCCCATCGCAAGACGCTGCAGTCAGCTTGGTCAGCGCGGTTCAGCAGACAGTTGAAGACGGCATCGAGATCAGGATCGTCAAGGGCAGGAATTCCGGCGCGAAGATCAGTTCGACCAGACTTGATCTCGTCGGCAGCTGACGGCCCGGCAACGCGATCAGGTTGAAGAAGAAAGGCGAAAAATGGCCCGCAAACATATCCTGCACATGCTGACGCCGTTGAAGCATATGAGCCCTTTCGACGTGAACATGGCGCTCGATGCAGGTTTCGACGCCGTCGTCCCCTATGTCGATGTAGGCCTCGGCGAGGTGACAGGCCTCGTGCAGGACGCGATCTTCTCGCGCCCGCCCGATGCGGGCGTCGATACCGGCATTTTCATCGCCGGCAAGGATGCCTCGCTGGCGCTCGACATGTTCGACGCAGCGCGAAAAGCGATGGTGCCGCCTTTCCAGGTTTCGGTATTCGCCGATCCGGCCGGCTCGTTCACCACGGCCGCGGCGATGGTGGCCAAGGTCGAGAAAGCGCTGGAGAAGAAGTTCGAACGCGGGCTGAAAGACACCAGGATCGCTGTATTCGGCGCCACCGGCGTCGTCGGCTTCTGCACCGCCGTGATCGCCGCCAGGGAAGGCGCGGGGGTGACGCTTGTCGGTCATGACGGCATCGCAAGGGTCGAGCAGATCGCGGCCGAGATCAAAAGCCGGTTCAACATCGCCGTGGATGCGGCTGACGGATCGAGCGACGCCCTCAAGACGAAGCTGGTCGAGGCGAGCGAGGTGATCCTGGCGTGCGCCAAGGCCGGCGTCCAGGTGGTCTCGAAAGCCCAGTTGAAAGGCGACGGCCTGCTTATTGCCGCCGACGTCAATGCGGTTCCGCCGGCCGGCATCGAAGGCGTGGCCGTCAATGCCAATGGCGATCCGCTCGAAGCGGCAAAAGCTGTCGGCATTGGTCCGCTCGCCATCGGCAACGTGAAATACAAGGTCGAATTCGGCCTCTTCAAAAGAATGATCGAATCCGAAAAAACCATCACGCTCGATTTCCAGGAAGCATTTTCCCTTGCACGCGAGACCGCCAAATAGCGCCGGATCTCTCCTGATCGCGGCGATTTCAGGCCGGGCGCTGGCTGCCGCTGCGCGCCGCGCCTTCTATCGTCCGCTGGTAGCCGATTTCTTTTGCGATACCGACACGGTGGCGCTTGCCGAGCGCGCGACGATGCTGCCGGGCGACCTGCAGGGCGGCATCGACGGCGAGCGCATCGTCGAGACGCTTCGGCAACTGGCTGGAGACGACCAGCCGGTCGCCATCGTCCTGGGCTCGGGCTTCGAGCGGATGACAGAGACCGTCGACGAGATCGCGCGCCATTTTCCGCTCGCCGGCAACAGCGGCGCCGCGATCCGCAGGATCAAGGACCCGCAATTGCTGGCAGCCGATTGCGCCGAACTCGGCATTCCGCATCCCGAATTCCGATGGGACCCGCCGCCCGATCCGGAGAACTGGGTGGTCAAGACCGCGGGCGGCGCCGGCGGCGCGCATATCACACGGGCCGCCGGAGAAACCTCGGTATTACAGAGTAAGGCTCCTAGCGGCCGCTATTTCCAGCGCTTCGTTGCCGGCCGCAGCATCTCGGCCCTGTTCGTCGGCGACGGCAAAACCGCTGATATCGTCGGCTTCAGCCAGCAATGGGCGTCCCCCGCCCCGGCAGCGCCCTATCGCTATGGCGGCGCCGTGCGGTTGAGGCGCTTCGATCGCAGACAGGCGGCGATGATCCGCGGCTGGCTTTCAGGTCTGGCGCGCCGCGCGGGCCTGGTTGGGTTGTGCAGCGCCGATCTCATTCGCGGACCGGATGGCTACAAGCTCATCGAGATCAATCCGAGGCCCGGCGCCACGCTCGACATTTTCGACGATGCCGACGCCCCGCTGATCGAAGCGCATCTGCGCGCCGCGGCAGGCAAGGCCTACCGTCTGCCGCGCTTCGTCGATTCGATGGCGTCGATGGTGACCTACGCGGCGGCGCCGATCGCCCGCTTTCCATCGATTGCCTGGCCTGAATGGACTGCCGACCATCAGTCGCCCGGCACCCGTCTGATTGCCGGCGATCCGGTCTGCACCATCTTCGCGCGCGGTGCGAGCGCCGATCTGACCAGGCGGCTGATCAAGGGACAAGCCAGCCGATTGCAACACCAATGGGAAGGAGACCGGACATGAAAGACGGTTCGGCATTCCTCAACGACAATGCGCAGCGCATCATCGATGGCATGATCGGCGACGCCGAACGCCTGCGTATCGGCGTTTCCAGGGGGCCATTGGGTGAGTGCCTGATCGATGCCGGCGCCAAGGCCGGCGGCGGCGTCGAGGCCGGGCTGCGCATGGCGGAAGCCGCGATGGGCGGCCTCGGCAGCATCTCGGTGTGCATGGACCGTGGGTCACAAAAATGGCCGTTCACCGTTGAAGTGCGGTCCTCGCAGCCGGTGCTTGCCTGCCTGGGCAGCCAGTATGCGGGCTGGAACCTGTCGAGCCAGGGCTATTTCGCCATGGGATCGGGACCGGCGCGGGCGCTCGCCCGCGTCGAACCGCTGTTCGAAACACTCTCCTATCGCGATACTGCGTCGTCCGCCGTGCTGATCCTGGAGACCGCCGAACCGCCGCCCCGAACGATCGTCGAGAAGGTCGGCAGGGCAACCGGACTGGCACCCGAAAAGCTCACCTTTCTCTATGCGCCGACACAAAGCCTGGCCGGCGGCGTGCAGATCGTTGCGCGCGCGCTCGAGGTTGCCCTGCACAAGACCAACGATCTCAAATTTCCGCTGGAGAACGTTGTCGACGGCATCGGCACGGCGCCTATCCCCGCCCCCCATCCGGATTTCCTGACCGCCATGGGCAGAACCAACGACGCCATCATCTATGGCGGCAGCGTCCAGCTCTTCGTAAAAGGCTCGTCGAAAGACGCCAGCGAGCTCGCGGAGCGATTGCCGAGCCGCGCCTCGCGCGACCACGGCCACCCCTTCGCCGAAATCTTCAAGCGGTTCAAGGGTGATTTCTATGCCATCGATCCGCTGCTGTTCAGCCCGGCCGAAGTGATCGTCACGGCGATCGAGACCGGCGATACGTTTCGCGCCGGCGAGCGTGATCTGCAGATGCTCGAACGGAGCCTCGGTTAGGCCATGGCGCTGCAAGGGATTCGTCTGTCATCCGCCTGCCGGGCCGCCCGTTCCGGCTTTCGGTATACCGGTATCCGAGGCGCGACATGATCCCTCGCATCCTGATCGTCAGCGACGTCTCGGACGCCCGTTCCAAGGGCCTGGCGGCAAGGCTGGACCGGCGCGGCGCCGTGGTCGCAACCGTGCCGCTGGCGGCGATCGCGTTCGACACCGGCAGCCCGAGCGGACTGTCGATCCCCGGCTTCGACGGCGCGCTGCCCGACGCCGTGCTGGTCCGTTCGATCGCCGCCGGATCGTTCGAAGCGGTCACCCGGCGTCTCGGCGTGCTGCACGCATTCGGCAAGCTTTCAATTCCGGTGTGGAATTCCGCGCAGGCGATAGAACGCTGCGTTGACAAGTCGATGACGACCTTCCTGCTGAAGAATGCCGGCCTGCCGACGCCGCCGACAACAGCGGTCGAGGGTTTTGCCATGGCCGAAGCGGTCGCCAGACGCGAACTGCCGTTCACGCCGCTGGTGCTAAAACCGCTTTTCGGCGCCCAGGGCCGCGGCATCCGGCTGATCGAAACACTGTCCGATCTCCCCGCCGAAGACGAGGTGAACGGCGTCTACTATCTCCAGCATTACGTGCCGCGTCCCGGCCCTCCTTTCCGCGATTTTCGCGTCTTCGTCTGCGCCGACGAGGTTTTGGCGATGATGAGCCGCCGTGGCGACGACTGGATCACCAACGTCAATCGCGGGGCGGTGCCAGAGCTGGTTTCGGGGCTGGTTTCGGGGCATGGCGAAACCGAACTGGCGGCGCTGGCAAGGGCCGCCGCCGCCGCTATCTCAGCGGATTTCGCCGGCGTCGATATCGTGCCGGCGGCCGACGGCAAGCTGTTCGTGCTGGAGGTCAACAGCATGCCCGCCTGGTCGGGGCTTCAATCGGTCGTGGCGGTGAACATCGCCGATGCGATTGCTGACGCCCTCCTGAAATTCCTGGCTGATCGCCCAGCTGATCGCCCAGAGTCGGCGGCGGCGCGACCCTACCGCCTCACCGCGCCGGCGAATTCGTGACGAGCCGCTAGCATGGCGGTTTCGCGAGAACGCCTCCGCGCCGCCTACAAGGACGCCTGCCGGATGGAAATCGAGGCGCTGAAACCGGGCAACGTCCATCTGTTCGCCGACGGGCACGGCATGTCCGCTGCCCAGTTCATGACGAGCGCCGAGGTCTCGTCCGGGCCGCTGACCGATCCTCGCCTGCCGGTCGGACAGCGCATGCTGGAAGCGGTCCGCGCGACACGCCTGGCGGTCGCGACCAATACCAATCTCGGTATCATACTTCTGGCAGGGCCTCTGCTATGCGCCGCTGAAATGGCGGGCGCCCCACTGCACGACAATTGGCTGCACGTCAATCTCGACTCGGTGCTGCGCGCGATGAACATGGACGATACCAGGGCGGTGTTCGAGGCGATCGTCACCGCCGCGCCGGGCGGCCTCGGAGAGGCGGCGAACGATGTGCGGCAGGAGCCGAAGGTTCATCTGCTCGAAGCCATGCGGGAGGCGGCCGACCGCGACGTGATCGCCCGCCAGTATGTTACCGGTTTCGGCGACGTGTTCGGCGTCGGGCTTGCGGCTCTGCAAGCGGCGTTGGCGCGCGGCGAAGGCGGCATGTGGCCGACGGTGTTCGCCTATATGTCGTTTCTCGCCGGCTTCCCTGACAGCCATGTGGTGCGCAAGCATGGCGCTGAAGCCGCAGATCAGGCGCGGCAAGAAGCCCTTGCCGTTGAAGCGGCGCTGCATGCCGACGACGACGAGACGTCACGCATTCGTCTGCTGATTGGGCTCGACCGCCGGCTGAAAGCGAACAACGTCAACCCCGGCACCTCGGCCGACCTGACCGTGGCTACTCTTTTAGTCCACACCCTCGGCGTTCAGCTTGCATAATCGCAACGTTGGTGGTTGACTTTCGGGAGCGGAAGCTGGGCTTCCGCGGCTATCCAGCCAACCGGTCCGGATCCCCGGGCGCTGCCAACAAGGATAGCTGTCCATCGAGCGCTCGCTCGGTTTGCGGCGTCATTGGACACCATAACTGTGTCTTGGAGGAGAATTGGCATGGCAAAGATCTCGAAAGTAATGGTCGGTGAATCGCTGGTGGGAGACGGCAACGAAGTGGCGCATGTCGACCTGCTCATCGGCCCACGGGGGAGCGCAGTCGAAACAGCATTTTGCAACGCGCTGACCAACAACAAGGACGGTTTTACCTCCCTTTTGGCGGTGATCGCGCCCAATCTTCAGTGCAAGCCCAACACCGTGATGTTCAACAAGGTCACGATCAAGGGCGCCAAGCAGGCCGTGCAGATGTTCGGCCCGGCCCAGCATGCGGTCGCCAAGGCCGTGCAGGATGCCGTCGCCGAGGACATCATTCCCGCCAACGAGGCCGACGATGTGTTCATCTGCGTCGGCGTTTTCATCCATTGGGACGCCGCCGACGACGCCAAGATCCAGCAGTATAATTACGAAGCGACGAAGGAAGCCATCCAGCGCGCGGTCTCGGGAACGCCGACGGCCGCCGAGGCCACTGCCAAGCGGGATCAGGTGAAGCATCCGTTCGCGGCTTAGACAAGAGACAGCCCCGCACAGGCAAAACCCTCCGCGGAGCCGGATGGTCTGTTGCGCCGCCTGAAAAAGCTTCTGGGCCTTTAGAGTTCGGACCCAAAACTGCCCTCGGGCCTGACCGAGGGTGGGATTGGCTTTGGCAATCCGATGCTCCAGCAAAGCGATAGAGCGGCGAGACGATCGACTTGATCGCCCGCCGCTCTACAAGGCCCAGTTTCCGAGGAAAGGCCCAGTTTCCGAGGCCGAAGTTCGAGGCTGCACGAAAATGTCAGGTGCCCAGCGTTTGTCAGGTGACAAGCGTTGCGAGGTGCCCCGGCGTCAGCGTGCCGTCATGCAGCGAGGTCGCAACCAGCGCCGCGGCGATACCGAGGGACGAAAGGGCGCGAATGTCGGCCTCATTGCGCACCCCGCCGGCCGCGATGACGGAGCGGATTCCAGCCTTCGCCTTGATCGCCTCGAGCCGCGTGAAATCGGGACCGGAGCCGGAACCGACCTTGGCCAGTGTCATGACGATCAATTTTTGCGGCCAAAGCGCCGGCTCATCGAGAAATGTTGCCGGACCGCGAAACCCGTCGTCGAAGTAATCCAGCGACAGGATAAGCTCCGGATGACCGCAAAAACGCCGCAACAGCCCGTCGTCCTGCTGCGATTCGGAACCCAGGACCGGGCAAAGCCAGGGTTCGGCAAGTGCCGCCGAAAGGGTTTTCTCGTCGGCGATGCCAGCGTCGAGCCAAAGCTCCGGCGGCTCCGCCATCGCCTTCAGCCGGGCAAGCGCGCCGCTGTTTGGCGTTCCGCCTTCGATGGCATCGAGATCGGCGATATAGAAGGTCGGAAAGGGGTAAAGCCGGCGCAGGCCCTCAGTGACCGCAACGACATCGGAACTTTGGCTGAGCGGCGTGACGATCGGCCTGTAGCGATCGCGTTTTCCTTGCTCGGCGCGGACCACTTCGCCGTCTTTCAGGTCGAGAACCGGAATGATACGCAACTCTTTTCTCGCCGACCAACTGTCCCTGACCAACTGTGATGAAAGCTTGAAGCGTGGAAAAAAGAAAGAGCATCGTTGCCGGCTTCGATATTGGCGGCGCGCATCTGAAGGTGACGCGCGCGCAAGACGGCCGCATCGTCGAGGCAGTAACGATCGCCACGCCGCTTTGGCTCGGGCTCCATACCCTGGCCTTGGCATTCGAGGAAACGGCTCCGATCTATGCCGGCGCCGATCTCAACGCATTTACCATGACCGGCGAACTGGCGGATGTTTTTCCGTCCCGCGATGCCGGCGTCGCGGCTCTGCTGGATGAGATTTCAACCCGTTTCCCAGGCGAGAACTTGATCTATGCCGGGCCGTCCGGCTTTGTCGGGGTGGAGCAGGCAGCGCGGCTGAGCGCCGATGTCGCCTCCGCCAACTGGCATGCGACAGCGTCGTTGGTGGCAAAGCTCGCCGGCGATGCCCTGTTCGTCGACATGGGCTCGACCACCACCGACATCATCGCCATTAGAAATGGCACCGTCGCCAATGACGGCTACACCGATGCCGGACGGCTGCTGAGCGGCGAGCTGGTCTATACCGGCTTCACCAGGACGTTCCTGTTCGGTGTCGCCTCGTCGGCCCCCGTCCGCGGCAGGCTGACACCGCTGATGAACGAGTATTTCGCCTCGATCGCCGACGCGCACCGGATCCTGGGGGTGCTCGACGAAAAGGACGACAAGCACGCTTCCGCCGACGGCAAGGAAAAGACGATCGACGGTTCGGTAGCGCGGCTGGCGCGCATGATCGGGCGCGACGCTGCCGACCTGACGCTGCCGGAATGGCGTGAAGTCGCGCGCTGGTTCAGCGAACAGCAGTTGCGCAAGATCCACGATGCAGCATCCCTGGTTGCCGGCCCCCTGGCTAGGGATGTGCCGATCGTCGGCGCCGGAACCGGCCGCTGGCAGATCAGGCGGCTGGCCGAACGCATGCAACGCCGCTTCGTCGATTTCGCCGAGATCATCCCCGCAGATGACGCCGCTCGCGGCGAAGCCAGCAGCGTCGCGCCTGCGTCAGCGGTGGCGCTGCTGGCGGGATCGCAATTGTAGGCGCTCTATCATGGCCATCCGATCAATCGGATCTATGAGGTACTGACCTGGAATTGGCCCGGCTTGAAAGATCTCAACCCGTACCAGCGCATCAAAAATCAGACCGCGCGCAAGGTCGCAACAGGGTGAAACCCGACGTTCGGCACCCGCTCGGCGCATGTCCGGTTCGCGCCAATATCGGCCATTGAGGTGACCGTTGCCACTGCCTGAAAGCAGACATTGTTGGCGACCATTCGGGAGGTCGCGGGTGCGCCATGTTCAGACATTCGCGGTGCTTCTCCAGAGCGGACGTTAGCTCATCGGTAGGAGTCGACCTGCGGACCATGCCTGATGGTAGGTGTAAGGGAACGGCGTGACCCCATGCGATGAAGCGGCGGTAGGCCGCCGCTCCGAATTTGAGCGGCCCGTCCGGCAACGCTATAATTGACCGGCAGGGGACGTTATCGATGACGCAAATCAGAGCCATGACTGAGCAGGACGTGCCGTCGGTATCGCTGCTCATTGGAGAGTCTTGACGCAGGACGTACTCGCCAATCATGGGTGCCGAGACCGCGGCCCGGATTTCGGATGAAGATCACACGCTGCAGCGGATTGCGGCGGAACTGACAGACACCAACAAAATGTCGTTCGTGGCAGAACGGCCAGACGGCTCGATTGCCGGCTACGCGATGGCTAAGATGAATGAAGCCGGCGACGTCATGCTTGACCGGCTCCACATCGATCAAAGCGAGTACGGCACCGGGCTAGCCGCTAATATATTGCACGCCGTCTTTGCCGCCCATTCCGGCATCCCGAGCATCGCACTCGAAGTGCTCGAGGGAAACGACCGGGCAATGGCCTTTTACCGCAAACATGGTTCGCAGGGCCGCGTCGCACGGTGCAGAAGGCCATGCATCGTTGATTATGCGCAAACTGCTATCGCGCGCCTAGTCGGAACTCGCGCATCGAACAGTACATCACGTCTTCCGTCCCCAGCGCACCGGCGGCCTCCCCGTTCGCAATCCAAATAAACGTCATTCAGCTGTTTGATTGGCATGTCAGCGTGAGCGAACGCGAGGTCCTGAGCGTCAGAAGCCGACAATGAAGCCGGACTGATTGCGATCAGCACGGTGCCGAGCGTCACAGGCGCGACGGACTTAACAACTGACATGATCATTTTGAGATCCTCCCCACCTCCCGTCGGTCAACATTCAGTCCTTGGGGTCGCAGGTGTAGTGCCGTTCGAAGGTCCCGTCCGCGCGCCGCTGCTTGTCGAAGCCGCGATGTAAGGCTCGATCGCGCGCTCGTGGACCAGCCAAAGGGGATCTCGGCCGAGGCGTAGCCACTGCCGGCGGCCAACCGTTTCGGGATCGAGGCCTAAGCGATCCTGGTGCGCTCGATCGTCGTGCCGGCCGCGCCTGCCTCCGCATGACGGATGGTCAAAGCGCACATGATTTCGTCACGTGAGATGCCGATGTCGCCAAGAACGTCATCGGGTAAACGGCTCAACTGGTCCGTTGCCGACAAGAGAGCTTTTCGGTCGGCGCGGAGGCGTAACCACCTGCGAAATGGACCAATGGCGGCAGCATGAATTATAACCATGATCAGATCGTCCCTTCATTGATCTGAATTGACCGGTACGGAACGGCGCGAACGGCACTCCGGGCGAGAGCGTCAGCCGTCCGCGAGGCAAGTTAGGCTTAGTGGTCGATGGATTGGTTTTCCCGCGGCGTGCCCATACTGCGGGCGGTGGCTGGCCCCGGGCCACGCATGTAATAAAGCTCCGGGCGGTAGCGCGGCGCGACGAATTTGCGAAACCCCGCAGCAAGTTTTGTGACGGGAGCCAAGAATTTCATGACTGTTCCCTTTCCCTTCGCCGGCTTGCACACGAGCCGGCGGGCCTGACGTTGCAACAAGGATATGACAGTCGAACCAGGCTCGGCTGTGGGAATTCCCACACCGGGGAAAACATTGGCGAAATCCGCTCCCAGTTTGCATCCCGGAAAGCGGGGCCTGCGGCCATCAAATTTCCTTGGATAGGGAGTAAGGTGAAGTACACTTGATTGAACAAGAGACCGTTGTGACAGGCTCTCTGGCCTTCATCTCAAGACTTTGCGATGCCGACCTCGCCGCGCTGACCAAACGGTGGCACGAGCGCAGCTATCGACACAACGAGCTAATCATTTCCCACGGCGACACTGGTCGCGATGTCTTCTTCCTGCTGGAAGGACGGGCTCGCGTGACACTGGTTTCAGCGGACGGCAGGGAGATAGCGTATCGCGATGTCGAACCGGGTGACATTTTCGGGGAGCTCGGAGGCATTGACGGGATTGCACGCTCTGCCAGCGTAGTCGCACTGGAGACAACCCGCGCTGCACGGCTGTCCGGCACAGCATTCCGGGATATCGTGATGACCCACCCTACTTTTGCCTGGGTGCTGCTTGAGCATCTGTCTGCCCAGCTCCGGCGCATGACCGAGCGGGTATTCGAATACAGCACTCTGGTCGTGCGAAAACGGCTGATCGTCGAGCTCCTGCATCGGGCGGAGAAAGCCGCACTCGTGGACGGCGAGGTGTCCATAAGCCCGGCACCGACGCATTCCGAGTTGGCGGCAACGATGAGCACGCACAGGGAAGCGGTCTCGCGCGAAATGAGCGACCTCGCCAAGAGAGGCCTGATCGAAAAGCGCGGCAGCAGGTTATTGCTGCATGACGTCTCGGCACTACGGGCGCTGGTCGACAAGAAGGAATAGCGAAGGCTGTCGCTGCGGCGGGGGGCACCGCACGTTTCATACTCCTCGGCCGCAAGTGATTATTCCTTCCGGCAAACCGGGCAACCTAGCGTGCCAGCGCGCGGGTCGGGCTTTGATCGCTTCACCCTTGCAAGAATCATGACTCGGCTTCTTGATGCGGGCACGGAACGTTATCCCCCAGCCTGCTTGCAGACTTACAAGGGCGGATCGAAGGGTGAAGCCGCGTGGACGTTAAATACCAAATCTTCGTCAGCTCGACCTACGCCGATTTGGTGGACGAAAGACGGTCGGTCATCGAGGCCGTTCTTAACCTCGGGCATATTCCTGTGGGGATGGCGGCATTCCAAGCCAGCGACGACACTCAATGGGATTACATTAAGCGGCGCATCGATGACAGCGACTACTACGTACTCATCGTAGCAGAGCGGTACGGCTCAGAGTTGAAGGGTAAGAGCTACACCCAGATGGAGTACGGGTACGCCGTCGCCCAAGGCGTGCCTACCGTGGCGTTTTTGCTCGAAGGCGGTGCTCGCAAGACGTGGGCCGCGGAAAAGGGCGAGTTCGAGAAAAAGGCCAAACTCGAGAGATTCCGAAAGCTGTATGAAAAGAAGCTCGTCAAATATTGGCGCAACAAGGACGATTTGGCGGGTAAGGTTGCGATGGCTATTAGACGTTATGACCGTGGTCTGAGCGGCGGCCCGCCCTTAGGCTTTGCAGCTGTTTAGCAAACGGGGGTTGCTCGGGAGTGCCGAGCCGAGCCCCAAGCAAAGAAAGGACGGGCCATGGAGCAAGATAACGTTTTTTACGTCGGTGTCGATGTGTCGAAAGCCAAGCATGCTGTCGCGATTGCCGAGGGCGGACGCGGTGGAGAGGTCCGGTATTTCGGCGAGGCGTTCCCCGCGCGTCGTCACCGGAACGTCGTGGCCGTGAAGCCGAACCTTGACGGTCCCGTCATCGTGAACAAGCGTCACCTCGCCAGTCATCGTGATCGTGTCGCCTTCGGACAGTTTCGCCATCGGCATCGCCCTCGCAAAGGCCGCCGCTGAACTGGACGTGGAAAGCGCCATCATCGACGGTGAGATCGTCGTATTGAACGAGACTGGCCTGTCTGACTTCGGAGCCTTGCGGAAAGCCATCACCCGACGCCAGCACGACCTCTATTCGTCGCCTTCGATCTTCTGCATCTCAATGGTCACGACCCGCGCGACATGGCGCTGGAGGACCGCCGCGAGATCCTTGCCGAGATGATCCCGGACGGTGGCCGTATCCAATTCAGCCAGGCGCCTCCCGGCGAGGCTAAGGCGATCTTCCACCTGATAGACCAGGCGGGGCTCGAAGGCATGGTGTCGAGGCGCAAGGACAGCAAATACCGGAGCGGCAATTCGACGGCTTGGCTCAAGACCAAAGCTTACAGCATCGATGAATACGAGTTGCTCGGCGTCGAGCGTGAACCCGGAAAGCCGGCTTTCGCCCGAATGGCCGAGCGTGGCACAGGACGCTATGTCGGGAGCGCCTTTATCACCTTGAACCGGGAGATGCGGGAACGCCTCTGGGAGCGCGTACAGGAGCATTCTGGGCTGCGCCAAACGGGATGAAACGGCCGGCGACGCAATGGGTCAAGCCGGGGCTGATCGGCCGTGTGAAGCATCTCCGCGGCGAGGAGAATCTGCGCCATGCCTCGCTGCAGGATTTTCGGGAGGAAGACTAGGGTAAAACTCAGTCATTCTGGCTATGCCGCGAATGGCCGAGATGGGTTAGGCCCTGCCGTTTGAATCGGTCGGCGGCAACGAGCACAGAGCGCCATTTGCCGACATTCACGGAGCGTTGGCAATCCCGACCTACGCCCGACCGCCGAATCGGCTGTGCGGTCGTGCCCTGTGCCGGCACGGAACTGCAGACGAGTGCAGCATTCATGTCCCACGACCAGGTAGCAGTCGCCAACGTTGTACGAAAAAGGCGGGATGCGTTTCGGTCCACTGGGCGACAAGTGGTTGCGCCTGTATAAAAGCGGCCCCGGGATGGATGGCCAAATCGCCGACGATCAACTCGCGCGACTCGCAGGCCTCCGGAGCGGATGTCAGGCAAGCCAGAATGACGAGCGTATAAAGCATTGTCTTGTTCCTTCGCGGAGATCGAGTTCGTCCTCGGAGGCGACAGATTCAATGGCCGGCACGAACGAGTTCGGGAGGGGGCTCGGCTCCTGCCACGAAGAGTTTGCCGCCGGCCCGCGAAATCTCGACGGTTTGGCTGCGCTCGTCCAACCTGCCTGGAACCGAGATCGTGAGGCTTTGGCCTTCATCGAGGGTTGCCTCGAAGCGCACAGGCAAGCCCGCCTCGCCTTCAGCGATCGTGGTGACCACCCGGAAGCTGTTATCGGCTTCCGTATAATAGACGACGCCTTGAAAACCGCCGAGATCGATACTCCCTCCTTGTAGGGGGTCCAGTTCACCTGCAGAGGCGTAGCCCGTCGTCACGCAAAGCGCTGCAAGGACCGTGTATCTGTACATGATATTTTCCTCCTCAACCGAACAGGTCAGAACAAGATCGGTGCGCAAAGCATATGAGGAGTGGGTAGGTTCGTCTGTGGGAATTCTCACACGCGTGGCAACGCATTCAAAAACGAGGCCGGGCGCGTGTGGCAAGATGCGGATCGCGTCATGAGCGCCGGTCGCACCCAACGTCGGCTTTTGGGAAAGATTCCAACGCAGGAAGGTGGGGATTGGGTCAGATCACGACGATGCCCACTGTGAGCTGAATGTCCGCCCTAAAAGATCCGTAGCCAGAAGCTGAACGTCTCCTTCCGGCCCCTAAGCGGCCGACCAGGATGAAGCAGCCCGAAAGCTGACGGACCGCATCCGGCCCAACGCTGACGGTCAGCAACGCGCCGCATGGCGGTCATCGCAACGGTCCCGTCCATTCACCAAAAGCGGACATTGCCATCCAATCGCTACAACGAACAAACTATTTGCCCTTCATGCCGAGCTAGCAGGACGAGAACTCATGATGCATGCCAATCAGGTGGATATCGACATCGATATTGCCCGCCAGATGATCCGCGATCAGTTTCCCCAGTATCGTCATGAGGACATCACCTCAGTTGCATCGTCGGGAACCGTTAATGCCATCTTCCGCATTGGCTCGAAGAGCACTGCGCGGTTCCCACTGCGGGCGATGAATCCGACCGAATGCGCCGATACGCTTCGGTCAGAGGCCGCTGCTATGGTCGAGATTGGGGAGCATTGCTTATTTCCGACGCCTCAACCGATTGGGCTCGGCGAGCCAGGTCCTCACTATCCAATGCCATGGGCATTGCAAACGTGGATCGAAGGCGAGGTTGCCACGCCGCACGGGCTAAGTGGATCGACGGCGTTCACCCTAGACCTTGTACACCTCGTGGCATCGTTGCGCCACGCGGACACACGGGGCCGACGCTTCGACGGGCAAGGACGTGGTGGACATCTCTCCGATCATGACGATTGGATGATTGTTTGCTTTGAAAACAGCGAGGGCCTTCTTGATGTGGCTCGACTGCGCGATTTGTGGGCTCGCTTACGGGAGTTGCCATCCGCTGGGCCTGACGTGATGAGTCATAGGGACGTTATCGCAGCAAACCTTCTCGTGCAGGGCGAGCGTCTTGTCGGAGTACTTGATGGCGGCAGTTTCGGACCAGCCGACCCGTCGCTAGATTTGGTAGTCGCGTGGCATCTTCTAGACCGCGAGCGAAGGGCGGCCTTTCGATACGGCCTTCAAGTTGAAGATCTTTCGTGGAAGCGTGGTGCTGCTTGGGCATTCCAGCAGGCAATGGGTCTCGTCTGGTACTATCATCGCACCAACCCCGCCATGAGTGCGCTTGGGCGCAGCACGATCTCTCGCATTCTCGATGATTCGGACATCTGAATCGAGCAGTCACTCCGTCGGGACGGACGTCCGTTTCCTAAACGGGGAGTATAAAGGAATCGTCCGCTCTCCACCGATTATGTTGAAAAATCCGCCGCAATACTTTGCGCCAGCCCGGCTGGTCCGGGTGTAGAAGTTTCATCTTTCAGTGGATGGCGCTGAGAGCCTTGGAGGGCATTTGCCAGAAAAAGAAGGAACGCTTCTTCTCCGCCATGCGCCGATGCCGCTTGCGTTTCACGCCAGCCGAACTTTTTCAACACAATCCGCCAGAAGCGGTCGTTAGCCACGCTGCGCTCCTTCTGAAGGCTGGGCCGGTGAGGCTACCAAGCATCAGACGCAGCTCCGACGCGACCCTTCGATTTGCCTGATTTTCGAATTCGCGGGATCGCGGGCGGCTTTTACATCGGCCGCTTCAACCGACAAAGAATCGTTTTATTTCCGGGCCGAGGACTTCTGGCGCGGCATTGTGAGTCTGACCTTCCAGCGTGTGGTGCTGCGCATTGGGCAGGACATCCGCTAGCGCTCGAGCCGAATTGCGTATCCATACAGGGCTGGCCCCACCGTCCATCACGAGCGTCGGTGCGGTGGCAGCAGTCCACTGATCACGCGGCAGCGGGTCGCCGGCCATGTTGTCTCCCAGGACGGCGATATCGTAGGGCAAAGTATGCGCCACTGCTTCGAGCGCGGGCCATGTTGGCGCCCTTCGCATCTCAGCGACGGCTTCGGCAGGCGCACGCACCACTTCGGTCATCCAGTACTCTACGGCGTCACCTCGGCGATTAGCCGCCACGAGTTCGTTGATCTGCCCGACAAAATTCTCAGGCGGAGGCGGGCGGCTGTCGTCGATAATAAACGGTGGCTCGTACAGAGAGAGCTTTCGGACTATAGCGGGGAACTTGACCGTGGCCTCCAGAGCCAGGACCGCGCCAGAAGACTGGCCGTGGACAAACGCCGCTCCACCTGCTTCGTCAATGAGGGCCATGAGATCTTCGATCTCGCGCTCGACGGAATATGGCGGCGTGTCTTCACTATCGCCTCTGCCCCGGCGATCGTAACTGAACACCGTGAAGCGTGGCGCCAAGAGCTTTGCCAGTGGCGCCCACCCCGATCGATCGCTTAGGGCGCCGCCGACCAGGATGAGCGCCGGTCCGTCGCCCGACCGATCGAAGGCGATGCGAGTCCCGTCTTTCGAGGTTACTCTATTTCCGGTCCACGCGCGCCTCCTGCGCCGACACTAAGCGCCCCATCGACGCAGCGGAAATGATCGCACCCGCCAAACCCGTCCCGATGAACAGGCGCCTGCTCAACAAACGTGTCGACAATTGGACACTCCCACTTCGGTTCGGACAAAAAACGAGCGGCGCGGAAGGCAGTTCCACGATCCCCGTCAGCTGCTCGCTGACGGTCGCACACGTAGACTGGACGCGAGTACTTTCTCGACTCTGGCTGTCGTGGCGCAGTCCAGGCAGGACGATGACCGCTTTGCGCCAGATGAAAGTTGCAGAATGACGATAACGATCTATCACCATGCTGAATGCGGCACGTCCTGCAACACACTTGCCATGATCCGCCAATCCGGCGAAGAGCCAGAAGTGATCGAAAAGCTGAAGACGCCGCCGTCGCGCGAGAAGATTGTCGAAGTGATTACGTCGATGAAGACTACGCCGCGTGAGCTGCTACGCCGTTACGACCCATTGAAACACCATAGAACAGGCAGAAGCACACAACGGACGGAAATACCTGCACGAGCTACCACCGCTCAACAGATGGTGAATTCACGCGGTCGTCAAACGGGAATAGCGTTGCCTTCGTAGACGTTGATGCGGGGGGCCAAGCAGGAGCTTAGCCATGACAGCCATCGACACCCAGGAAGTGCTTCATCTGCTGAATCGCCGCCTCTTCCTTGCGGGAAGTGCGGCACTCGCGGCCGTGCCGCTGATGCCGTGGAAGGCGCTGGCGCTGGCGGCGCCGCACAGCTTCACGCAGGGCGACGCGCAGGTCACCGTAGTCAGCGACGGCCAGTTCACGCTGCCGCTCAACATCATCGCGACCGACGCGTCGACAGAACAACTCGCCGAGATCGCCAAGCGGCTCGGATACCCGGCGGACGGTGCCCGGATGTCCATGAACCTCCCGGTCCTCAAGATCGGGACCGACCTGATCCTCATCGACATCGGTTCCGGTGGAAAATTTATGCCGGAGACAACCGGAAAGCTCGCCGAAAACCTGACTGCGGCCGGCATCGATCCGGCGTCGATCACCAAGGTCGTCTTCACACACGGCCATCTCGATCACATCTCGGGCACGCTCAAAGCCGACGCCGAGCTGCTCTTCCCGAACGCGGCATATTATGTTGGCGAGGCCGAGTGGAATTTCTGGACCGATCCGAATCTCCTTTCGAAAATGCCGGCCGAAATGGGCGACTTCGTCAAGGGCGCGCAGCGCGACTTTGCCGCTGTGAGAGACAAGGTGACGATGGTCAAGGGCGGGCAGGACATCGTGACAGGCCTCACCGTCATCGACACGCCCGGCCATACGCCCGGCCATATCTCGCTGCGGCTTGCCGGAGGGGAGGGTCTGATCATCGCCGGCGACGCGACGACCAACCAGATCGTCTCGTTCGAGAAGCCTGACTGGAAATTCGGCTTCGATGCCGACCACGACACCGCGATCAAGACCCGCAAGACGCTGCTCGACGGCGCAGCCGCCGACAAGACCAAGCTGCTCGGCTATCACTGGAACTATCCGGGCGTCGGCTTCGCGGAAAAGGACGGAACTGCCTACAAGTTCGTCGCGGCGAGCTGACTGCCGTTCCTTTGCAACCGAAAGGCGCGGCTTGTCCGTGCCTTTCTGACCAAGCTTGCAAGATCAACGTTGAAGCTAGCGCTTTGGAACTGTCCAGTCGGCGCCATCTCGGTGCACTCGTGGCCTGAAGTAAAGGTGATGGGCGACGGTGTTCTGATGGAGTTTGCCAGCGCAGTAAATGCGGTGACCGCGGCCATTGAACTGCAGCGAAGGATGGCAGATGCGAATTCCGCGCTGCCCACAACACGCCGCATCGTTCTGCATATCGGGATTAATCTCGGCGACATCGTCATCGAGGGCAGCGATGTTTACAGTAATGGCGTCAACATCGCGGCCCGGTCAGAAAGCCTCGCCAAGCCAGGCGCGATCTATGTGTCGCGCAGCATCCACGACCAGGTAAACCGCAAGCTCGAGCCGGCTTTGACGATCTCGGGCTGAAACAGTCATTTGGTGCGCCCCGAAGATCGGCCCATCTGGCGGACGGCTTCCACAAAGCGGGGCTGCCGGAGTAAACACCCGCCGGGTCAACTCACGACAATGGACATTGGAAGTTGAATGTCCGCTATCGTTCTTGCCAGACCAAAAGCAGACCTACTGCTTGCGGCCCCACTCCGGTCATCGTGCATACCGGGCTCAATGACCGCAAAGGGTCGAACACCGCCGTTTGAGATCAGCGCCACCGCCACCGTGTACCATGCTAAAACGCGTCAGCCCGGACGCTTACTCTGGTTCAGCATATCCGGCTCAACCCCGCACCTCGTCGCCGTGCGACTCCTGGACCGACAGGTGCTCGCCGACGCGCTGCATCAGCCAGTCCCAGGCTTCCTTTTCGCCCTCGCCCGCGGTCTTTTCGATGGCTATCGAAAGGTAGGCGATTTCCGCCTCGATCTTGTCGCGTGGCAGCATGCCGAGGCGGCTGACCAGTATGGCTAGCTCCAGCACCGCCGCCTTGGCGCGGTTGAAGCCGGTGAACGGCGCATGCGTTTCCTCCTGCACCACGCGGCAGAAATGGCGAGGTCGCATAGCATCGTCATCGACACTTTTGACTTCGAGCACCGAATGCGCGAGCGCCGCCTCGAGCCGCGGCACCGGAAACCCGTTTACCGCAACGGTTGGCCAATGCTTGCGGCCAGTCAGGCAGCCGGCAAAGATGCGGACGTCATCGGTGTAATTGGCGATGGCGCACGGCACTTCGGCGAGATTGTCGAGCGTGATCGACGGCCGGAACGGCGCGATGACCCAGCCGTCCTTCTCGGCGATGATGCCGATCGGCGCGATGTGGACGTCGCCGGCCTTGTTGACGGTGGTGATGATCGATTCGCTGATGTAGGGCATGGTTTAGCGCTCTTTCTTCGCGCGAAGCGTGTGGCCCGCTTCGGCAAGACGGCTGCGGTCGGTTTCGGGAGCCGGCGCGGCAACGCCCCATGCGAGCGGCTCGTCCTGCACATAGCGCTTGCCGAGGCGCCACGCGATCTCGGCCTTCATCAGTTCCGCTCCGAGATAGAACGCATGCGCGCCATCCGCCTCAACGCCAAGCCCGGCAAACAGTTCGAACGCATCCGTGGCAACCGCGTGCCCCTTGCCGTTGAAAACATGGATGCCGTCCTCGGCGGTCATGATGCGGAAGTTGGTGTCGCGCACCTCGGCCGCCAGTGCTTCGATATCCCCGGTCGAGGCGGTGAACGGCTTGCGGTCGTGAACCTGCAGCAGCCCTGGATGGTAACTTCGCGGCAGCGCACCGTCACTCTTGGCGGCAAACAGGATGCGGCGGGCAATGTCGTGCTCCTCGATCGTTCGCAGCGTGTGCGGGCTGACATGCACGGCAAGCACGTTTTGGATCTGAAGCTCCGAGCAGAGCCCGGCCAGAACCGCGGTAACGCCGGAACTGTCGGCATCGGTCAATTCGGTGAGATTGCCGGTGCCCATCAGCAGTTCGACCTCAGGCCAGCGGCGGCGCGCCTCGATGAAGCGCCCGAGTGAGGCGGCAAAGCCGAAATGGATCGGGTCGAGCACCGGATCGGCGATGAAGGCGACGCCGGCCTTCTGTGCCACTTCGATGGCCCGGCCAAGCGAATCCAGGTCGCCGGGTGCGGACGGGATCAGCACTGGCACGGCCTTGCAATCGAAGGCCAAGGGCAGCGTCTTCTCATCGAGGCTGAGAAGATAGTCCGCACCGGCGCGTGCGCCGATCGACAGTTCGTCGGTGCTGGCCGAATCGACGCTGACCAGAAATCCCTGTGCCTTCAGCTCGAGCACGGCCTCTTCCAGCAGTGGAAACGGTGTTTCCGGCAGGCAGCCGAGATCGATGACGTCGGCGCCGGCCGCAGCCAGCGTCCGTGCTCTCGCCACCAGCGCCTCGATCGACAGCATTGGCGCGTCGACGATCTCGGCGAAGATGCGCATGCTGTGACGCGAAAGGTCAGGCGGCTCGCCCGCCCGGCCGAGAAAGGCCGGCAGATCGGCGATCTCGTCGGGTCCGCGTATGAAGGGCACGCCGAAATGCTCCGACAGATGCTCGATGTCGCCGCGATAGCGGCCGGGCAGGATGACGCGGTCGATGCCGCCCGTCAGGGTGAGTCGCCGCTTGATGATGTCTTCGCTCATCAGCGCCGCGACCTTGACGCCGATATCGATGATCTCCCAGGCAAATTCGGTTTGACCAAGTCCGGCCAGCAGCCTTTTCAGCCGGACCCTGGCCAGATGGCCGGTAAGAAAGACCAGCCGCTCAGCCATGGCTTGCGAGTTCGGCGTGGCGCCGCCTGACCGAGGCTTCGAGATCGGCAAGCGACTCGACCACCTGGGTTCGCTCAAAACTCTTCAGCTGGTCGGTATTCTCCAGGTCGATCCTGCGCGGATAGACCTTGACCAGCCCATGCGGCGCCATGGTTTCGAGTTCCGGCGCGGTGTCGCAGGCAAAAACGATGGCCGGCACCCGGCATTTTCCGGCCTGGGCAAAAACGTTGGTAGCGAGCGTGTCGGAAATGCCGTGCACGCATTTGGCGACGGTGTTGGAACTGGCCGGCGCCACCACCACCGTATGATAGACGCCGTGATAGAATTCGCCGACCGGGATCGCGCTCGCCGACTTGTCGTGCAGCACGCGCGTCGTCTCCGGGAAATCGAGCTTGAGCTTGTACATGCGCAGCACTTCGTTGGCGGCTTTCGAGACGAAGACATCGCAATGCTCGATCTGATGAATGAGTGCGAAGCTCTCCGTAAAAAAATGACCGGAACCGGTCAAAACCCATGCCCAGCGCGGCGTATGCAGCGTCGCCATCGCCTACCCTGCTTTTCTTGCCGACCGGACAGGGGCTGCGATCGGAATGCCGGGCAGATTGCCCGCCGCGAACAGCGCCCCGGCCTCGGCGGCATCTTTCGGGCCGGCGAGATGGACATCGACACCGTCGGGCAGCATGGCGGCGAAGCCGGCGTCGACGATGCCTCTGGCCGCCAGGCTGTCGATCGTGTCGCTGCCGGAGAAGGCGCCGGTCTGCTTGATCAAGAGCAGCGCATTGGCGCCGAGCTTGCCGGCAAGCCAGGCGGCAAGCGAATCGGAGGTAACGTCCCAGGACGCCGGAATGTCCGGCGCCGGCAGCGCCAATGACGACGGTAGCCACACCGGGACCGTGCCCGCGTCCAGGGCTCGCAGCATTTCTTCCAGCGACCGTGCCGGCGCGAGCCTTTCGTCACGGTCGAGGATGATCTGGGCGAACTGCTCCATGGCGAGGATCGCCATGGCGTGGGCGGCGGTGTCGGAAAAATCCATGTAAATCTGCGTCTCGCGCACCTGGTCGGCAAAGCGGCCGCCGCCGGGCACGATGACGATCGGCAGCTTGGAACCCGCCAGCGCCGCGATCCAGTCCGCCATTTCCGCCGCATCGGCCGTGCTGCCGCCAAGCTTGACGACGGCTCGCTTGGCGATGGCGCGCCTGATGACTTCGGGTCTTTCTTGTCGCGGCTGGGAAACAGCGCCTTGGCCTTTTCGGCCGGCAGGCCCGGAGGCGACGCCGCGGCCAGCCGATTGGCGCTTGCGTTCGATCTCGACGCCGACGCCGCCTGGGCCGAGTTCGAGTTTTTCCACCCTTACCGTGACACGCACGACACGCGGGTTCTCCAGAATGTAGGTCGCCACCTGCTCGGCCAGGGCCTCGCTAAGCTGGATGTGGCCCCGCGCAACAATGGTGCGAATGCCGTCCATGATGATGTCGTAGGAGAACACGTGGCGCATGTCTTCGGGATGGTCGGTGACTTGCAGCACGTCGGCGGTCACGTCGAAACGCACTTTTTGGGTATGGCCGTGCTCAAAACTGTAGGCGCCGATCTGGACCGGCAGGACAAAGTCCCGCACGAAGATCTTGTCGGTGCCCAGTGTCGGGTCGGTGCCCGGCGAATAGCCCCTCGCCGCCAGCAGGCGGTAGTCGACGCTCGACGCGCCGCCGGCCCGGGATGCTTCCGGGATCAAGTCGCGGATCTGCGCAACCGCCTCGGCGCTGATCGAACCCACGCGGTCGGAGTGGCCGCACAGCGCCCCGCGAAAGCCGAGAAAATCGGGAAGGAAGGGCAGCAGGCGCGGAATATCAGGGGCTTCCAGCGATCCGCTCAGCCCAACCATGAGACCGAGCGACTTGCCTCGATCGACGAATCCCGGGATACGCTCGGGCGGCAGATGGTCGAGCAGCCGCCCGTTGGACTTGTTCGCAGTGTCCACCATGGCGCCATGGAAGCGATGTTTGGCAAGTATCGGCAGAAGCTCGAAATCCGGCGCCAGGTCGGCGAAAAGCACCGCGATGAGTTTCGTTCGCGCGGCGAGCGGCTCGAGCGCCGCCGCGCAAGCGGCGACATTTGCCGACGGAAACAGGCCTATCTTGACGTAATCGACGCCGGTTCCGGCGATCTCTTCGGCCTTGGCGCGGATCGTCTCGGGCTCCATCGGCAGGTCGCCGCTGACGGCGCTGACCGGAGCCCGGCCGGCGATCAGCGAAATCGTCCGGCGGATGGTCTGCGTGGACACCGCGCCCAGCGCTCCCGCCTTCGGATCCTTCAGGTCGACGATGTCGACGCCGCCTGAAAGCGCGATCTCCGCCTCGTCGACGCCGGTGACGCTGGCCAGCATTCTGGTCATTGGAGGACTTTCTCCAGCATGAGGGACAGCACGTTCTTGGGCCTGAATACCGACTTCCGCTCGGTTGCCGTTCCGGCGAGCACGCACGGCACTAAAGCAGACAGGAGAAGTCCACTTTCAGGATTTGAAAAAATTTGCGGGTCAGCTAAGCTCATCATGGGCACCTTGACTTTGCGCCGGTCCGACAACAATCGGACTTTAGCGCAAGAACGGGTAATTTTATCGATGGCGAGCGCGGTGCCGGGCACTCTGGCGGCCTTTTTGTGCTTTTTTTCCCTGACCGTCAACGTTCCGGGGGCGCTGGCCCAGGAAGCGACGGGCAAGCAGCAGACCGCAACGGCCAAGCCGGAAAAAAAGGTGACCGAGATCAAGATAGGCTATTTGCGCGCCTATGCTCCGCAACTGGCCTTGTCGGTGCTTGACGTCCCGCCGCGCGATGAAGGCGTTGCCGGCGGCAATGTGGCGATTGCCGACAACAACACGACCGGCAGCTTCCTTGGCCAGAAATTCAGCCTCGACGTGACCGAGGTGAAGCCGGATGCCGAGGTCGTCCCCGCCTTCCAGGACATGATCGCCAAAGGCAACCGCTTTGTGGTCGCGGATCTCTCGGCCAGGCAATTGCTGTCGATCGTCGATCTTGCCCGCGACAACGGTGTTTTGATCTTCAATGCCGGCGCCACCGACGACAGTCTTCGCGAGGAGGAATGCCGCGCCAGCATCTTCCACACCATCCCGACGCGCAGCATGCTGGCCGACGGGCTGGCGCAATATCTCATCTGGAAGCAATGGCGGCGCTGGGTGCTGATCTACGGCTCGCACGAGCGCGACCAGCTTTTTGCCGAGGCGCTGCGCCGGGCGGCGACGCGCTTCGGCGGCGAGATCGTCGGCGAAAAGCTGTTCGAGGATACCGGCACGGCACGGCGGACCGATTCCGGCGTCGTCCAGATCCAGCGGCAGATGCCTGTCTTCACCCAGGACCTGCCGGAGCACGATGTGCTGCTGGTCGCCGATGAAAGCGAGGTGTTCGGCACCTATGTTCCGTTCCGCACCTGGACTCCGCGTCCGGTCGCCGGCACCGCCGGCCTCACCCCCTTGGCCTGGCATCCGGCCAGCGAGCAATGGGGCGGCACCCAGATCCAGAACCGCTTCGCCAAGGCAAGCGGCCGCCGCATGGTGTCGAAGGACATGGCGGCGTGGACCGCGGTGCGCATCCTCGGCGAGGCGGCGACCCGCACGCAGGGCGCCGACCCGCGCAAGATGGCCGATTTCATCCGCTCAGACGATTTTTCGATCGCCGCCTTCAAAGGGCAGAAACTGACCTTCCGCAAATGGAACCAGCAGTTGCGGCAGCCGATCTTTCTCGGCGACACCAGGTCGGTCGTCTCGACATCGCCGCAGGAGGGATTTTTGCACCAGCTGTCGGAGCTCGATACGCTCGGGGTCGACGAGCCGGAAACAAAATGCGTGCTTAAGTAGAAAGATCGGGAGGAAATTCCGTGCAGAGACGAGCTTGCGCACTCGCCATAGTTGCGACCGGCTTCATGGCCGATCCGGCGTCGGCCTACATGGCCTATGTCTCCAACGAGAAAGACAACACAATGACCGTCGTCGACACCGCGACGATGCAGGTGGTGAAGACCGTCAATGTCGGGCAGCGTCCGCGCGGCATCACCATCTCGCACGACGGCAAGCACATTTATCTCTGCGCCAGCGACGATGATTCGATCGAGGTCATCGACACGGCGTCGCTGGAGATTGTCGACACCTTGCCTTCCGGGCCCGACCCGGAGCTGTTCGTGCTGTCGCCTGACGGCAAGACGCTCTATGTCGCCAATGAGGACGACAATCTCGTCACCGTCATCGACATCGAGGGCAAGAAGGTGCTGGCGGAAATCCCGGTCGGCGTCGAACCGGAGGGGATGGGTGTCAGCCCGGACGGAAAGACCATGGTCAACACGTCGGAAACGACGAACATGGCGCATTTCATCGATACGTCGACGCACGAGATCACCGACAACGTGCTGGTTGACGCGCGTCCGCGCTTCGTCGAGTTCACCCCCGACGGCAAGCAGGCCTGGGTGAGCGCCGAGATCGGTGGCACGGTTTCGGTGATCGACAATCAAACGCGCGAAGTCGTCCAGAAGATCACCTTCGAGGTTGCCGGCCTGAGGCCCGAATCCATCCAGCCGGTCGGTGTGCGCATCACCGCCGACGGCAAGAAAGCCTATGTGGCGCTCGGACCGGCCAACCGCGTCGCGATGGTCAACACACAGACATACGAGGTCGAGAAATATGTGCTGGTCGGCCAGCGGGTCTGGCAGCTCGCCTTCACCCCGGACCAGAAAACCATCATCTCGACCAATGGCGTGTCGAACGACATCACCTTCATCGACGTGGCGACCGACGAGCCGGTGCAGTCGGTGACCGTCGGCGCGCTGCCGTGGGGCGTCGTCGTCTCTCCCAAATGAATCCCGCCAAATGAACCATTGAATAAACCAAGTGAATCAAACCGACAGAAAAACAGCAGAAGGGCAGGAAATCATGCGGAAATTTCGGGCAACCGCTTTCGCCGCGCTGGTGGGCATGGTGCTCACCCAGGGCCAGGTCTGGGCGCAGGGCGACGACGGCGATGACGATGACGCAGCCGCCGGCGCGGCCGCCAGCACGGAGGCCAGTCCGCAAGCCGAGAAGGCGACCCGGGCCAGCAAGGACGTGCCGGAACTCATCCTCGGCAGCAAGCAAGACCAGTTCACCGCCAACCAGAAGGACTTCGAGCTGATCGCCGGCCAGGGCTATCGCTGGAAGATCTCCGCAGCAGGCGGGCTCGAGTACAAATTCCACACCGACCTGTTCCGCAATGTGTGGAACAACCAGATCGTCATCAACGACCTCGAGGTGCACATGAACGGCGCACCCGCATGGCTCGAATTCGACTCCGACGGCACCATCCAGGTGCAGTTCACCACCGTGAGGCCCGGCATCTACACATGGTCGGTACCCGACCTCGCCGACAGGGGCATGAAGGGCACGATTACGATCAAGTAGGATTACGATCAAGTAGGATCGCCGGATCCAGGACCATCGCGATCGGGCCCGATGCGCTAGACTCCTGGTGCGCCAGGTGCGCTAGACTATCGTCGACGACAAGGAGCCAGCCGGCGTGCAGCATGTGAGGACAAGCGGACCAGGAGATCAGTCGGCGGCGCTCGATGTCGCCGGCGTCAGCCATTCCTATGGTTCGAAGCGGGCGCTCAACGACGTCTCTTTCTCGATCGCGCCGGCGACGTTCACGGTTCTTCTCGGCCTCAACGGCGCCGGCAAGACGACGCTGTTCTCGCTGATCAGCCACCTTTACGACACCCGCCGCGGATCGATCCGCATTTTCGGCCATGACGTCAGCCGCGCCTCGGGCGAGGCGCTCAGGCGTGTCGGCATCGTGTTCCAGGCGCGCACGCTCGACCTCGATCTCAGCGTCCACCAGAACCTCTCCTACCACGCATCGTTGCATGGCATCGGCGCAGGCGAGGCCAGGCAGCGCATTGCCGCGCTGCTCGATATCGTCGACATGCCGGGCCGGCAGCATGACAAGGCGCGCAGTCTTTCCGGCGGCCAGATGCGGCGCATCGAGATCGCCAGGGCGCTGCTCCACCGCCCTTCCCTGCTGCTGCTCGACGAGGCGACGGTCGGTCTCGACATCCAGTCGCGCGCCGGCATTCTCGCCACCATCCGGAAGCTTGTCGAAACCGAGGGCATCGGCGTGCTGTGGGCGACGCATCTGATCGACGAGGTTGAAGACGGCGACCATGTGGTCGTGCTGCGGCAGGGCGAATTGGTCGCCAAGGGCAAGGTGGCCGATGTCATCAGGACGAGCGGCGCCACCTCGATCCGCGACGCCTTTTCGAGGTTGAGCCGCATCGAGGCGGCCGGCATCGCGGAGCTATCACCATGAGCGCTCCCGCAATGCCCGAAAAAGTCGCCGGCATCAGCGCGGTGAAGTTCGAGAAATTCGGCCTGCGCCATTATCTCATTTGCCTCAAGGGCGTCGTCCTGCGGGAGTGCCTGCGCTTCCTGCACCAGCGCGAGCGCTTCATATCCTCACTGGTTCGGCCGCTCATCTGGCTGTTCATTTTTGCCGCCGGATTCAGGCAGGTGCTCGGCGTGTCGATCATCCCACCCTACAAGACCTACGTGCTCTACGAGGTCTACATCACGCCGGGCCTGTGCGGCATGATCCTGCTGTTCTCAGGCATGCAGTCTTCGCTGTCGATGGTTTATGACCGCGAGATGGGCAACATGCGCACCCTTTTGGTCAGCCCCTTCCCGCGCTGGTTCCTGCTGGTGTCGAAGATGCTCGCCGGCGTCTCCGTATCGATCGCGCAGGTCTATGCGTTCCTGATCGTTGCCTGGTTCTGGGGCGTCAAGGCGCCGCCGATCGGCTATCTCATGGTGCTGCCGGCGTTGTTCCTGTCGGGTATGATGCTTTGCGCGCTCGGCATGCTTTTGTCGTCGATGATCAAGCAGCTCGAAAATTTCGCCGGCATCATGAACTTTATCATCTTTCCCGGCTATTTCGCCTCGCCGGCGCTCTATCCGTTGTGGCGCATCCAGGAGGCGAGCCCGCTGCTCCACAAGATCTGCCTCGCCAATCCGTTCACCTATGCCGTCGAACTGATCCGCTTCGCCTTCTACGGCCAGATTGAGTGGCTGTCGCTGGGCGTCGTTGCCGGCTGCACTGTTCTGTTCCTTGCCGCCGCCATCATCGCCTACGACCCTTCGCGCGGCCTGGTGACCCGCAAACAGGACACGGGAGGAAATGGCTGATGGCACGAATGAACCTTGTTCGCTGCCTGGCTGTGGTTGCCATGTTGACGCCGAGCGTGAACGCCAGGGCGGCGAATACCGATCAGGACTGGCCCTGCATACAGCGCAAGGTGCCGCAACTCTCGCTCGGCCAGATCTGGAACGGGCCGGAGCTTCCGCCAGCGGCGAAGGATTTTTCGAAGGACCCTGCCGTCTCCGCCCTGGTCGAGGAGGTGGCGGCCCGGCGGGTGCCGATTGCCGAAGCCCAGAAGAAGATCAAGGATTTCGCCGCCTCGCTGCCGGCCGAGCAGCTTGCGCCGAAAATGGCGATGCTGGTGCAAGGCATGTTCGATCACATGGACGCCGAGCGTTCGCACGTGATCTCAGGCATTTCCCGTTACGCCCGCAAGCAGCTCGAAATGGCCGCCGCCTTGCGCAAGGCAGCGTCCGACGTCGATGCGTTGCGGGCAAAGCCGGATGCGGATCCCGACGACGTCGAACGGCGAACCGAGCAGCTGAAATTCGCAACGCGAATTTTCAATGAACGCGTCCAATCACTGACTTACGTCTGTGAAGTGCCGACGATCATCGAGCAGCGGCTTTATCAATTGTCCAAGGCCGTCTCGGAAACGCTCGCCGCGAAGAAGTAGAACCTCGATCCTCGGGGCGGATCTCACGATCCCCGGCCGGGCAGCACGCGCCAGCGCTGCACGAAATAACCGGGATGTGTCTCGATCCACTGGGCGACCAGCGGCTGCGCCTGCATGAAGGCGGTCCCAGGGCGCATCGCCAGGCCGTCCACCATCTGTTCGCGTTCTTCACAGGTCTGCGGCACATCCGTCAGGCAGACCATCATAACCAGCGTGTAAAGCATTACCCCTTGTCCCCATCGAATCCCGAACCCCATGCCCGGGAGTTTCAGTGATACCGACCAGTCTGCAGGGGTCGCACGTATAGATTGCTTACGTCGCGTGAAAGGACGTGGCCCCCGTTCTTTCGCACTGCAACATAACATATCGCTTATCTAACGCAAACGATCTCCGGGCGTTCTCCAGAGCAATTGCTTCAGGTTTGCGCCGCGCCAATTTGGCGCCGACGTCGATGATTCCGATCTCGCACGGTGTCTTCAATGTCGTCAGGCCGGCAGCCCGTTCTGCTTACGCAGGCTCTTGTCGAATGCGGATGCGGGGACGAAACGGCGCAGGAGACTGACCTGGCGCGCCATTTTTCCCGCAGCATAGCGCCTCTTCGGAACGGGATCGGTCGCAGCCGCCAAAACGGTCTTGGCGACCAATTCGGGCGAATCGCCTTTTTCCATTGCTTTCCGCACGACTGCGTTCATGCCAGCGCGCGCAGCGTCATAGATATCAAGCAACTGATCCGCCCTGGCGAGATTATCTTCGAAGGACGTGCGGGTATAGGCGGGTTCGACCAATGCAACGCGAATCCCGAACGGGCGCAGTTCATGGTCGAGCGATTCGGAATAGCCTTCGATGGCATGTTTGGTCGACGCATAAAGCGCGAAATAGGGAGCTGGAATAAAGCCCTGCACCGAACTCAAATTGACGATTCTACCCTTGCCTTGACGGCGCATTATCGGCAGGACCGCGTTGGTCACGCGGAGCACGCCGAAGACGTTCACATCGAATAGTGCCTGAGCCTGGACCATTGAGGACTCTTCCGCGCCACCAAACAGACCCATCCCGGCATTGTTGACAAGCAGGTCGATGCGCCCGGTCTCGGCCAGCACGTCGTCGACCAGTGTCGCCACCGACGCGTCATCGGTCACGTCACAGGCCAGCATGGTCAGGCCGTCAGAGTTTTTGGCGGCTGCGCGACGGCTGGTGCCGAACACGCGAAAACCGGCGCTTTGCAAAGCTATGGCCGTCGCGCGCCCGATGCCGGAGGACGCCCCCGTCACCAGGGCGACGCCAGGATTGGTCTTGTTCATGGAAATCATTTCTTTCTTCAGGTCGGACTGATTTTGGATTGGCATGGATGAAGCACGAAAGCCGGAGGCGTCATTTATGAACGCCTTTGGCGTTCGCACCGGCGAGTTCATCCATCCAGCGCCGGAACACCGCGCTGGCGTTGACGCCGCCAAAGCCGAAGCCGTTGGCGATCGCGTGGTCCATTGCCATCGGGCGGGCCTGGTTGGCGACGAAGTCGATGCCATCGCCGGCCGGATCCGGCGCGCCCAGATTGAGGGTTGGCGGCGCCACCTGATCCCTGAGCGCCAGGATTGCGAAAATGGCTCCAAGCCCGCCGGCGGCTCCGAGCAGGTGCCCGGTCGCCGATTTCGTTGCGCTGACGGCGATGGTGGAATCTGCGCCGAAGAGTGTTTTGATCGCCGCGATTTCCCCGAGGTCGCCGACCGGTGTGGAGGTCGCGTGCGCATTGAGGTGGCGAACCTCACGCGGCGAAATGCCGGCTTGGGCAATCGCGATCTGCATGGCTCGGCGCGCCCCGTCGCCATCCTCGGGACCGGAGGTGACGTGATGCGCATCCGCCGTCGTGCCGAGCCGACGAGTTCGGCGAGCGGTTTCGCGCCGCGCGCCAGCGCGTGGCTCAGTTCCTCGATGACCAGCACGCCGGCTCCTTCGCCCATGACGAAGCCGTCCCGCGACACGTCGAAAGGCCGTGACGCCTGAGCCGGCGCCCAGTTGAAGCCGGTTGAAAGAGAGCGTGCGGCAGCAAAACCACCGAGACTGACGATGTTCATGCAGGCTTCCGTTCCGCCGCACACGGCGATATCGGCTTCGTTGGCGCGGATGAGGCGAGCCGCATCGCCGATCGCCTGGATGCCGGCCGCGCACGCCGTCACCGGTGCGCCGAGCGGCCCCTTGAAGCCGTGGCGGATCGAGATGTGGCCCGCCGCGAGGTTTACCAGGAAGGACGGTACCGTAAACGGCGACAGGCGGCGGACGCCGCGCTGGTCGACCGTGCGCACCGCCTCGGTTATGGCGGGGAACCCGCCGATGCCGGAGGCGATGATCGTGGCCGTGCGCAGGCGATCCGCTTCCGAGACGGGCGCCCATCCTGCTTGCGCGAGGGCCTCTTGTGCAGCGGCGAGCCCGAAGATGATGAACCGGTCTACCTTGCGCTGGTCCTTCGCAGCCAGGACGCTATTCGGATCGAAACCAGCGTCCGGATCGTCTTCCAGCGAGGGAACCACCCCGCCGATCTTGGCTGGCAGCTCTCCCACTACATCGTCCGGAAGCCTGCGGATGCCTGAGCGACCGGCCAGGAGCCGCGACCACGACGCGTCAACATCGGCAGCAAGGGGCGTGACCGCTCCCATGCCTGTAACAACAATCCGTCGCATCTGCTTTCCTAACGATTTGGCTGCGTCGCCGGCGCTGCGCACGCCGTTCAAACGCCGGCTGCTTCGCGAACCTGTTCGGTCGCCGCGTCCAGAAATGCCTGGGCGAGGTCCGGATCGTTGACCACGCGCGATAGCGTCAGCGCGCCGACCATCGTCGAGAGAATGGCCATGGCCTTTTTGTCGGATTCCTCGCCATTGGCTTCGGCAATGAAACGGCCGAGGATTTCGAGATGCTCCTTGATCCCGGCCTCGAACGACGCTTTCACGTCGCTGCCCTGCCTGGCGGCATCCGAACCGAGCGCGACAATCGGGCAGCCGTCCATCTTTTCTCCGCGATGGTCCATACTGAGGTAGAATGCGATCACCGCGCCAAGCGGATCCTCGGATTTTGCCGCAGTCGCGGCCGACCACCGCAGCGTGGCGCTCTCCATCGCCCGCCTCGACGCCTGCATCGCCAGATCGTCCTTTGAGGCGAACTGCTTGTAGAACGCGCCCTGGGTCAGCCCGGCAGCCTCCATCAGGTCTTTGAGGCCGATGCCGTCAAAGCCGCGCTCCCGAAAAAGCCGGCTTGCCACATTGATCACGGTTTCGCGGTTTTCCGCCGCCTGAACGCGACTCACACGCATCGTTGACCTCCTTAATTAGATTGCGTTCGACATCTATAGCAGCTATAGAATTCGAACGCAATCTAATTTGGCTGCGTACGGTGCCCAGGGATCACGCCATCGAAGTTTGGAGGAGAGGTCAAATGCTATACAGTTATGTCGTCAAGAAATCGATCCGGCAGAGCTTCGACCACGTCAACAACCATCGCTGGGATGAGGCGGTGAAAGCACTCGTGCCGCATGTCCATCACCGCGTTTCCGGCACCCACGCGCTTGGTGGTGAGCGCCACGACAGAGAAGCCGTGCGCCGCTGGTTTGAGCGCCTCGGCCGCGTCCTGCCCAATCTCCATCTCACGGTCAACCACATCTGGGTGAACGGCTGGCCGTGGCATACCACCGTATTTGCCCAGTGGGACGGCACCGCAACGCTGCTCAACGGCGACGCGTCCTACGTCAACAGTGGTCTCCACGTATTCACCCTGCGATGGGGCAAGGTCTATGCACTTGAGGAATTCTACGATTCACAAGCTGCGGCCCGCGGTCTTGCCACCCAAGCGGCAACTGGCCTCGAAGAAGCTGTCGCCGAACCAATTGCAGGCTAACAGAGGCGCAGTCGGCGGCTCCCAGCGTTGCGTAACCGCGGGTACGCTAGCCCGTGAACCCTCATCGCTTGGCTGGCGGTCGCCTCGCTCGGCAAATTTCGCCACCTCCCGAGCCTCGAATATCAGAATCGACCAGCTGAACTCGCGTGGAGAACCTGCCCGACGGTGACGCCGCGGCTGCGGCCGACCATCGGTGGTAGGCGCTCTCCATCGCCCGCCTGGACCTCTGCGCCGCTTAAGGCCGATGCCGTCAAAGCCGCACTCCCGATTGCAGCGCCTCACACGCATCATCAATTTTCATTTTTTAGATTGCATTCGTAATCTAATTCGCATATATAGAGTTCGAAGGTAATCTAAAAAAGAGGAGATACGAGATGATCCGCAAAACCCTGAGCGCCTCAGTTTTGGCCGCGCTGTTTCTTGCCGCCCCGGCGTTTGCCGAGGAAGCCACCATAGGACGCCCGATCGAAGCCGGCAGCCTGCACGAGGGACACCTCGACATGGTCGTCTATTACGACCCGGGCGACGGCGACCTCCTTGAGGTCACCGCCACCTTCGCGCCGAAGATCGGCGGGGATCCGCAGCGCGTCGTCATGGGCCTCGCCGACGGCGACTCCGTGGCCTTTTCGATGCCGGGCCACCGCGGCCCGCTCTACGCGTTCTCAAGGTCCGGCGAGCAGGTGACATTGTCGTCCGAAACCGACGTGCACCTGCGCGCCGAGGCAATGCACTGATCCGCCTTGCAGACGGCAGCCTGCGTGCTGCTGGCTGAGAGCTCGCGTCCGTGGGGCCGATGTAGAAGGTCAAACTTCTCTATTTTGAGAGGCGACGAACGGCCATCGTTTTCCTGAAGCGTTTGCCCTGGGGCCGCGCGGCCTAGCTCGCGTGACCTCCAATGTTGGGTCCTTCGTGCGGATAGAGCTTGCCGAACAGCGGCAGGTACATCGCGCCCTTGCGCATCAGGAAATCGTGGAACGTCGCCATCGCCGGCGAGATCGCGTGATCGCTGCGCATCACCGAAAACCATTGCCGGCGGATCGGCATGCCGACGACGTCGAGGATGACCAGCCGGCCGGCTTCGGTTTCGGCGGCGATGGTGTGGGCAGAGATAAAGGCAATGCCGAGCCCGGCCATCACCGCCTGCTTGATCGTCTCGTTCGAGCCCATCTCGACGCCGAGATCGTCGATGCGGCCGGGCACGTCGCTCAAGAATATTTCCAGCGAGATGCGCGTGCCGGAGCCGGGCTCGCGGATGAGGAAATGCTCTTCGGCGATCCGCTCCTTGGATATCTCGCGCGCCGAGGCCAGCTTGTGGTCGGGCGGCGCGATGATGACCAGCGGGTGATCGCCGAAGACCGAGGCACGCACCGGGACTTCCCTCGCCGGGCGTCCCATCAGCGCGATGTCGATGTCGTGGTTCTTCAGACTGTTGATGGTTTCGGCGCGGTTGCCGATGGCGAGCCGCATGTCGATGTCGGGTTGGTCCTTCATGAAGCCGGCCATCAGCCGCGGCGCGAAATATTTGGCGGTGGAAACGACGCCCAGCCGCAAGCTGCCGATGCGCACGCCCTTGATCGCATCCATCTTGTCTTCGAGCAGGCGAAGCCGCTCCTCGATCGCCTGCGCCGTCTCGACGAAGGCCAGGCCTGCGGCAGTCGGACGCATGCCGTCCGATGTCCGGTCGAACAAGGCCAACTGGAACTCCTCCTCGACCTGCCGCAACTGGATCGTCACCGCTGGAGGAGACAAGCCTAACACCTTGGCTGCTCTCACGATTTTTCCATGGCTGACGATGGCCTGAACGGTCTTGAATTGCTTGAGCGTGAGGTTTCTCATGCGCCATACTAAATTTTTTTTAGTACGAAAGTAAAGTTATTGAATTTTACTTATCTCACGCCGTTTGTTCTCATTCCCCAATTCGGCCGGAGGAGTTGCGGCTGGATCGGGAGGTTACGATGCCAGCGGCAACGCTCGACGCATTTCTGAATTCCTATCTCGGCCCGCCCGACGAACTGCGTTCCGCGGTCGTCGCCACCGTCCGTCAGCTGACGCAGGCCGCCACCAAGGTCCGCAACACCATCAATCAGGGGGTGCTCGGCGCCGCCTTTGCCGGGACCCGCAGCGCCAATGCCGACGGCGACATCCAGAAGGATCTCGACATCTTCGCCGACGACATCTTCCTCGACGCCATGCGCCACGCTCCGGTCGCGCTCTATGCCTCCGAAGAACTGGAGCAGCCGGTCCTGCTCGACAGCCAGGCGCCTCTCGCCATCGCCATCGACCCGCTCGACGGCTCTTCCAACATCGATACCAACGTGTCGATCGGAACGATCTTCTCGCTCCTCCCTGCAGCTGGCCTCCCTGCAACTGGCGCGCCGGACAAAAATCCGGCCGCCGCTTTTTTGCAGGCAGGCGTGAACCAGCTGGGCGCCGGTTTCTTCATCTACGGGCCGCAGCTGGCGCTGGTTCTGTCGCTCGGCAGCGGCACGCATGTCTTCGTTCTCTCGACCAGGCTCGGCACTTTCGTCCAGGCCTACGAGAGCCGGATCATCCCGCAGCGTACCCAGGAGTTCGCCATCAATGCCGCCAACTACCGGCATTGGGACGAGGCGGTGCGGCTCTACATCGACGACTGCCTCGAAGGCACCGAAGGCCCACGCGGAAAGGACTTCAACATGCGCTGGATCGCCTCCCTGGTCGCCGACTGCTACCGCATATTGATGCGCGGCGGCGTATTCCTGTATCCAGGCGACAAGCGCAAGGGTTACCGCCAGGGACGGCTGCGCCTCGTCTATGAGGCCAACCCGATCGCCTATCTCATCGAACAGGCGGGCGGCGCCGCCACCGACACGATCACCCGCATCCTAGAAATCGAACCCGAGAGCCTGCACCAGCGCGTGCCCGTGGTGTTCGGATCGGCACGCGAAGTCGCGCGCATCACTCGCTACCACATCGAGCCCAGCGCGATCGGCGAGCGTGCGCCGCTGTTCAGCCGCCGCGGCCTGTTCAGGGCCTGAGCATCATGTCGGCAAAGCACCCCATCATCACCATCACCGGGTCGTCGGGCGCCGGCACCACCTCGGTCAAACGCATCTTCGAGCTGATCTTCCGGCGCGAGAACATCGACGCCGCCTTCATCGAAGGCGATGCCTTTCACCGCTACGACCGCGCCACGATGAAGGTCAAGGTGGCCGAGCAGGAGAAGGCCGGCAATCCGAACTTCACCCACTTTCATGCCGAGGCCAACGAACTCGCAATCCTCGAAGAGGTGTTTGAGGAATATGGGCGCCGCGGAACCGGAAAGACCCGCACCTACATCCATGACGAGGACGAGGAGAAGCAGTACGGCACGCCGCCGGGCCATTTTACCGAATGGCGCGAATTCCCGCCGAGCGACCTGCTCTTCTACGAGGGCCTGCATGGCTGCGTCGTCACCGACAAGATAGACCTGGCCCGGCACGCCGACCTCAGGATCGGCGTGGTGCCGGTCATAAATCTCGAATGGATCCAGAAGATCCATCGCGACCGGGCAACCCGCGGCTATTCCACCGAGGCGGTGATGGACGTCATCCTGCGCCGCATGCCGGACTATGTCCGCTACATCGTCCCGCAATTCTCGCAGACCGCCATCAACTTCCAGCGCGTGCCGATCGTCGACACGTCCAACCCGTTCATCGCGCGCTGGATTCCGACGCCCGACGAATCGATGCTGGTCATCCGCTTCGCCAATCCCCGCGGCATCGATTTCCCCTACCTGCTTTCGATGATCCACGACTCCTTCATGTCGCGGCCGAATTCCATAGTGGTGCCAGGCAACAAGCTCGACCTTGCCATGCAGCTGATCCTGACGCCGCTCATCCTGCAATTGATCGAACGCAAGAACCGTGTGTCGTGAGGAGGACGCCATGAACAGCCAAGCAGCAGCCCTGAAGCCCGTCGCCGCCGTCTCGGAGCGCGACATGGCGAACGCCATTCGCGCATTGGCGATGGACAGCGTCCAGAAGGCCAACTCCGGTCATCCGGGCATGCCGATGGGCATGGCCGACGTCGCGACGGTGCTGTTCGGCCGCTTCATCAACATCGATCCGTCGGCGCCCAGCTGGCCCGATCGCGACCGCTTCGTGCTTTCGGCCGGGCACGGCTCGATGCTGCAATATGCGCTGCACTACCTGCTCGGCTACGAAGATATGCCGATCGAGCAATTGCAGCGGTTTCGCCAGTTGGGCAGCCGCACCGCCGGACATCCCGAATATGGCCATGCGCTTGGCATCGAGGCGACGACCGGTCCGCTTGGACAAGGCATCTCGACCGCCGTCGGCATGGCGCTAGCCGAGCGCATGCTTGCCGCCCGCCACTGCGCCGATCTCGTCGACCATTTCACCTACGTAATCGCCGGCGACGGCTGCCTGCAGGAAGGCATCAGCCATGAGGCGATCGACTTTGCCGGTCACCTGAAGCTCGCCCGGCTGATCGTCTTCTGGGACGACAATGCGATCTCGATCGACGGACCGACGTCGCTGTCGACGTCGATGAACCAGCCGGCCCGGTTCGAAGCCGCTGGATGGCATGTCCAGTCGGTGGACGGCCACGATTTGGAAGCCGTGGCTGCGGCAATCGAAGTGGCGCAGCAGTCGGACCGGCCGTCCCTGATCGCCTGCCGCACGGTGATCGGCAAGGGCGCGCCCAATCTGGGCGGCTCGGAAAAGACGCATGGCGCACCGCTGGGCGATGCCGAGATCGCCGCGACGCGCGAGAACATCGGCTGGGCCTGCGCGCCGTTCGAGGTGCCGGACGACATCCTTTTCGCCTGGCGCGAAATTGCCGAGCGCGGGCAAGCAGCGCGGCACGCTTGGGAGCAGCGGCTTGCCGCCTCGCCGCAGCGCCAGGCCTTCGAGCGCGCGGTCGCCGGCACCCTGCCCGACGCGGTCTTCGAAGCGCTCGGCGCTTTCCGCAAGGAGCATGTCGAAAAGGCGACCAAGGTCGCAACGCGAAAAGCCTCCGAAATGGCGCTCGGCGCCATCAACGCGGCAACCGAGCTGACCGTCGGCGGCTCCGCCGATCTGACGCATTCGAACCTGACGATGACCAAGGGCATGGATCGCATAGCGCCTGGTGCCTATGCCGGCCGCTACATCCACTACGGCATCCGCGAGCATGGCATGGCCGCGGCCATGAACGGCATCGCGCTGCATGGCGGCTTCGTGCCTTATGGCGGCACCTTCCTGTGCTTCGCCGACTATGCGCGCGGCGCGATGCGGCTCTCGGCGCTGATGGGCCAGCGCGTCATCTATGTGATGACCCATGATTCCATCGGGCTCGGCGAGGACGGCCCGACCCATCAGCCGATCGAGCACCTGGCGATGCTGCGGGCGACGCCCAACCTCAACGTCTTCCGGCCGGCAGACATCATCGAAACGGCGGAGTGCTGGGAACTGGCGCTGAAGAGCAAGAACCGGCCGAGCGTGCTGGTGCTCTCGCGCCAGAACCTGCCGATGCTGCGCCAAGCGCACGGCGACGAGAACCGGTCGAGCCAGGGCGCCTACATCCTGCGCGAGCCGGCCGGGCACCGCGCCGTGACGCTGATCGCCACCGGCTCGGAGGTCGAGATCGCCGTCGCCGCCGCCGAACGGCTGGAGACCGAGCACGGCATCGCCGCCGCGGTCGTCTCGATGCCGTGCTGGGAGCTGTTTGAGGAACAGGATACCGGTATACGAAAGGCCATCCTAGGCTCGGCGCCGCGCATTGCCGTCGAAGCCGCGGCACGGCTCGGCTGGGACCGCTGGATCGGCGACACCGGCGCTTTCGTCGGCATGGCCGGTTTCGGCGCCAGCGCCCCTGCCCCGGATCTCTACCGGCATTTCGACGTCACGCCCGAAGCCGTCGCCGCAGCGGCACTGAAGCTCATCATCTAGGAAGGACCCCAAAAATGGCCCGCATCACCCTTCGCCAGCTTCTCGACCATGCCGCCGAGCACGGCTACGGCGTTCCGGCATTCAACATCAACAACATGGAACAGGGCCTTGCCATCATGGAGGCGGCCAGGGCCTGCGACGCGCCGGTCATCATCCAGGCCTCGCGCGGCGCCCGCTCCTATGCCAACGACATCATGCTGGCCAAGATGATGGAGGCGTTGACCGAAATGCATCCGGCCATTCCGCTCTGCATCCATCAGGACCACGGCAACAACGAAGCCACCTGCCTTTCGGCGATCCGCCACGGCTTCACCTCGGTGATGATGGACGGCTCATTGATGGCGGACGCCAAGACGCCGGCGAGCTACGACTACAACGTCGCCGTCACCGAACGTGTCGCCCGCATGGCGCATTGGGTCGGCGCTTCGGTCGAAGGCGAGCTCGGCGTGCTCGGCTCGCTGGAAACCGGCCAGGGCGAGGCCGAGGACGGGCATGGCGCCGAAGGTGTGCTTTCCCACGACCAGCTTTTGACCGATCCCGATCAGGCGGTCGACTTCGTCACCGCCACCCAGGTCGACGCGCTGGCGATCGCCTGCGGCACCTCGCACGGCGCCTACAAATTCAGCCGCAAGCCTGACGGCGGCATCCTCGCCATGCAGGTGATCGAGGCGATCCACGAAAAGCTGCCCAACACGCATCTGGTCATGCATGGCTCTTCCTCGGTGCCGCAGGAACTGCAGGACGTCATCAACCGATATGGCGGCGAGATGCCCCAGACCTTTGGCGTCCCGGTCGAGGAGATCGAGCGCGGCATCCGCTACGGCGTGCGCAAGGTCAACATCGACACCGATTGCCGCATGGCCATGGCCGGGCAATTCCGCCGTGTCGCGACCGAGGACCCGCGCGAATTCGATCCGCGCAAATTCCTGAAACCGGCCATGGACGCCCTGCGCGACCTTTGCCGCGACCGCTTCGAGCGCTTCGGCACGGCCGGCAACGCCTCGAAGATCAAAGTCATCGCCATGGACGAGATGGCGAAACGATATGCCGCGGGAAAGCTCGCCCCGCAAATCGCAACCGCGAAAGCCGCCTGAGCGGCAACAGGAGACCTGTCATGAACAAGATCGACATGCCGTCAGCTGGCACGCTCAAGGAAGGCAAGGAACGCTACAAGTCGGGCGTCATCCCCTACAAGAAGATGGGCTACTGGGAGCCGGACTACCGGCCCAAGGAGACCGACCTGATCGCCATGTTTCGGATCACGCCACAGCCAGGCGTCGACCACGAGGAGGCGGCCGCCGCCGTCGCCGGTGAATCCTCCACCGCGACATGGACCGTGGTGTGGACCGACAGGCTGACCGCCTGCGAGCTCTACCGCGCCAAGGCGTTCAGATCCGAGCCGGTGCCGAACACCGGTCCCGGCACCAGGACCGAGCAACAGTACTTCGCCTACATCGCTTACGACCTCGACCTGTTCGAGCCGGGCTCGATCGCCAACTTGACTGCATCGATCATCGGCAACGTGTTCGGCTTCAAGGCAGTCAAGGCCTTGCGGCTCGAGGATATGCGCATTCCGGTGGCTTACCTCAAGACCTTCCAGGGGCCGGCCACCGGCATCGTGGTGGAACGCGAGCGGCTCGACAAGTTCGGCCGGCCGCTGCTTGGCGCGACGACCAAGCCGAAGCTTGGCCTGTCAGGCCGCAACTATGGCCGCGTCGTCTACGAGGCGCTGAAGGGTGGCCTCGACTTCGTCAAGGACGACGAGAACATCAACTCGCAGCCCTTCATGCACTGGCGCGACCGCTTCCTCTACTGCATGGAGGCCGTGAACAAGGCGTCGGCCGCCACCGGCGAAGTCAAGGGCCATTATCTCAACGTCACCGCCGGCACGATGGAGGAGATGTACGAGCGCGCCGAATTCGCAAAACAGCTTGGCTCCTGCATCGTCATGATCGACCTGGTCATTGGCTACACGGCGATCCAGTCGATGGCCAAATGGGCACGCCGCAACGACATGATCCTGCACCTGCACCGCGCTGGCAACTCGACCTATTCGCGCCAGAAGAACCACGGCATGAATTTTCGCGTCATCTGCAAATGGATGCGGATGGCCGGCGTCGATCACATCCATGCCGGCACCGTGGTCGGCAAGCTGGAAGGCGACCCGCTGATGATCAAGGGCTTCTATGACACGCTGCGCGAGGAGCGCACGCCGCAGAACCTCGAAACCGGGCTGTTCTTCGACCAGGAGTGGGCCTCGCTCAACAAGGTGATGCCCGTCGCCTCGGGCGGCATCCATGCCGGCCAGATGCACCAGCTGATCCATTATCTCGGCGAGGACGTCATCCTGCAGTTCGGCGGCGGCACGATCGGCCATCCGGACGGCATCCAGGCCGGCGCGACGGCCAATCGCGTCGCCTTGGAGGCGATGATCCTCGCCCGCAACGAGGGCCGCGACTATCTGCGCGAAGGCACCGAAATCCTCGAACAGGCGGCCAGATGGTGCACGCCGCTGAAGGCGGCCCTCGAGACCTGGAAGGACGTCACCTTCAACTACGAATCGACCGACACGGCCGACTTCGTGCCAACCGCAACGCCCAGCTTCTAAACGAAAGGAACCGTCGCCATGATGACCAATCCGGGAAACAAGGTCACGCAGGGACAGTTTTCGTTCCTGCCCGACCTGACCGATGAGCAGATTTCGGCGCAGATCAAATACGCGCTGAAAAACCACTGGGCGGTCAGCGTCGAGTACACGGATGATCCGCATCCGCGAAACACCTATTGGGAAATGTACGGCAACCCGATGTTCGACCTGAGGGACCCAGCCGGCATCCTGCTTGAGGTCAACAATTGCCGCAAAGCCATGCCCAACATGTATGTCCGGGTCACCGCCTTTGATTCGAGCAAGGGCTGGGAAGCGCCGCGCATGTCGTTCATGGTCAACCGGCCGCCCAACGAACCCGGGTTCCGGCTGCTGCGCCAGGAGCGCGACGGCCGCAGCCAGGGCTATTCGATCGTGCCTTATGCGACCGACAGGCCCGAAGGCGAGCGGAGCTAGCCGAAACCATGCTGGACGCGATAGCAAAGGGCGCTGCCGCGCAGGACGCGCCGGTCGATCTGCAGGCCGAGTTCGAGGCGTCCAACATCGATGAGGTGTTGGGCAAGCTCGACCGCGAACTCGTTGGCCTGAAGCCGGTCAAGACCCGCATCCGCGAGATTGCGGCGCTGCTCCTGGTCGACCGGCTTCGCCGCAAGTTCGGCCTGACCTCGGGCGCGCCGACGCTGCACATGAACTTTACTGGAAATCCCGGCACCGGAAAAACCACTGTGGCGCTCAGGATGGCCGAAATCCTGCATCGTCTCGGCTATGTCCGCGAAGGCCACATGGTCGCGGTGACGCGAGACGATCTCGTCGGCCAGTATGTCGGCCACACCGCACCCAAAACCCGCGAAGTGATCAAGCGCGCCATGGGCGGGGTGCTTTTCATCGACGAGGCCTACTATCTCTACAAGCCCGAGAACGAACGCGACTACGGCCAGGAATCGATCGAAATCCTGCTGCAATGCATGGAAAACAACCGTGACGATCTGGCTGTGATTCTTGCCGGCTACAAGAACAAGATGGACCGCTTTTTCGACAGCAATCCCGGCATGCGCTCACGCATCGCCCATCACCTCGATTTTCCCGACTACGGCGTCAGCGAGCTCAAATCGATCGCCGAGATCATGCTGGCGGAACAGAATTACCGTCTCAGCGAGGCGGCGGCCAAGGCGCTCGAAGAGTATCTGCCGATCCGCATGCGGCTGCCGCATTTCTCCAACGCTCGCTCGGTTCGCAATGGGCTCGACCGGGCGCGGCTTCGCCAGGCCAACCGGCTTTTCACGTCGCGCGACCGGGTGTTGACGAAGACCGACCTTATCACCATTGAGGAATCCGATATTCGCGGCAGCCGCGTGTTCGCGCAAGGCAAGCTCGAAGGCGAACCGGAGACGAAGCCGCGCTGACAAGCCGGTTGCGTGCAGCGACCGGAAACGGAAGACGGAATGGAGCCGACGAACATGGGTACCAAGACAATCATTGCGCCCTCGGTGCTTTCTGCGGATTTCTCGCGGCTCGGCGACGAAGTCGAAGCGGTCGTCCGGGCGGGCGCCGACTGGATCCATCTCGACGTCATGGACGGCCATTTCGTGCCCAACATCACCTTCGGTCCGCCGGTGATCAAGGCGATCCGCAATCGAACCGACAAGGTCTTCGACTGTCACCTGATGATTGCGCCGGCCGACGTCTATCTCGCCGCCTTCGCCGATGCCGGCTGCGACATCATCACCGTGCATGCCGAGGCCGGGCCGCATCTCGACCGTTCGCTGCAGGCGATCAGGAATCTCGGCAAGAAGGCCGGCGTGTCGCTGAACCCGTCGACGCCGGAAAGCGTCATCGAATATGTGCTCGACCGGCTCGATCTGGTGCTTCTGATGACCGTCAATCCGGGCTTCGGCGGCCAGGCGTTCATTCCTTCTGTCGTCGACAAGGTCAGGCGGGTCAAGGCGCTGATCGGCAACCGCCCGATCGACATCGAGATCGACGGCGGCGTCACCCCCGAGACCGCTCCGCTGGTCACCGCGGCCGGCGCCAATGTTCTGGTCGCCGGCTCGGCAATCTTCAAGGGCGGCAGCGAGGCGGCCTATCGCGCCAATATCGGCGCCATCAGGCAGGCGGCCGACGGGGCGATCCGGAAAGCCGCGTAAACCGTTTCATCGGAGGAAACCTTGGCGGCAATCCCACCTGTCTGCGATTTCGGCTGGCAAGCCATCGATGCCGTCTTGCCCGGCGTCGACGGCAAATCGCATTCGATCCTCAGCCAGGCCGGTCCGAACGGGCTGGTGGTGGCCTTCATCTGCAACCACTGCCCCTATGTGAAGGCGGTGATTTCACGCATCGTCCGCGATGCCAACGACCTGAAGCCCGAAGGCATCGGCTTTGTCGCGATCAACTCCAACGATGCCGACGCCTATCCGGATGATTCCTTCGACAACATGAAGCTCTTCGCCAGGACGAACGGCTTCACTTTTCCCTACCTCCACGACGAGCGCCAGACGGTGGCGCGTGCCTATGGAGCCGTTTGCACTCCGGATTTCTTCGGGCTCAACAGCGAATTGACGCTGCAATATCGCGGCCGGCTGGACGCGGCGCGACGCGACGCCGGACCGCCCGGGCTAAGACGCGACCTGTTCGAGGCGATGAGACAGATCGCCCGAACCGGCGACGGACCGCTGGACCAGATTGCTTCGATCGGCTGCTCGATCAAGTGGAAGGATGCTGCATGAACGTCGGGGCAGGCAGGCGGTTTCGATCGCCGAAAGCGATCCTGTTCGATCTCGACGGCACGCTGGTCGATTCGGCGCCTGATATAACCGCCGCCGTCAACGAGTTGCTGGCCGGTCGCGATCTGTCGCCGCTGCGCCTGGAGCAGGTCAAGGCGATGATCGGCGGCGGCGTCAGGAAACTGGTCGAGCGCGCCTTCGCCGCTTCCGGCACGCCGCTGCTCGGCAGTGCGCTTGACGAGGCCAACCGCGCCATGACGCCGATCTACCGCAGACATCTGACCGGCCTGACGACGCTGATGCCTGGCGTCAGGGAGGTTCTCACCCACTTCCATTTGAGCGGAATAGCCATGGGCGTGGTGACCAACAAGCCGCAGTTGGCGGCTCGCGAGATCCTGCTGCATTTCGGGCTGACGGAATATCTCGGCACGATCGTCGGCGGAGACGCGGTGACTTGCCTGAAACCGGCGCCCGACGCTCTGCTGCTGGCGCTCGACCAGCTTCAGGTCGAGCCTCGTGACGCGCTGATGGTCGGAGACAGCGGCGCCGACGTGGCCGCCGCGCGCGCCGCCGGCATGCCCGTCATTCTGCTGCGTGGCGGCTACACGCAAATTGCCGTTGAAGAGCTGGGCGCCGACCTGGTTTGCGACGGCTTGCTCGACCTGCCTTCCGCTATGCGTAGGCTGCAAGACGCCGCGTGACCGGCGCCACCACCAAGGCGCCGGCCGAACGCAGTTTCGAACGGCCGGCGAAGTTACTTCCTACGGAAGAACCGGGCACTTCCGAGGGAAGAACCGGGTTACTTCCGGGGAAGAACCGGGTTACCTCCTGCGGAAGAACCGTGTTACTTGGAGAATTGCTTCAGATAGGCGATGACGTTGGCGAGATCCTCGTCCTTCTTGAGGCCGGGAAACGCCATCTTCCCACCTTTGATCATGCCCTTTGGGTCGCGAAGGTAATTCGTCAGCGTGGCGTCGTCCCATTTGAGGCCGGATGCGCCCGCCTCGGTCATGGCTTTAGAATATTTGAACCCCGGATGCGTGCCGGCCGTCCGGCCGATGACGCCGCTCAATGACGGACCGATCTTGTTCTTGTCCTCGTCGACGACGTGGCAGGCCTTGCATTTGGCGAAGACCTTCTCACCCGCCGCGGCATCCTGTGCCTGCGATTGGTTCGTGATAGCAGTCGCAACGGACACGACGGCGAAAAATGCGATTGCACGCATGGCATTTCCTCATTGATCGTCAAGGTGCCCTGGACGATTTGCGCATGCCTTTGTTTGATCATCGGCATCCTGCATGCTGGAAGCTACCCGGCAGATGAGGGATGTCAACCGCTACCCCGAGTTCAAGGCAGTCGCTTCAGACAAAGGAGCGCGTCCAAGTCGTATTGGCCACCGTCAACGTCGGCGCTGCCCCTCATCCGCCTGCCGGCACCTTCTCCCCGTATAGTGACGGGGCGAAGGGGCTGGCCGCAACGTCGGCGTCCTTTCTGCAACTCTGGAGATTGGCGAAATCCTTTGCGAAGGCGTCCTTCTCCCCGTCACTATACGCGGAGAAGTGCCCGGCAGGGCGATGAGGGGCAGCGCATACCGCGAGCGATTGCGCGCGTATTTTCATTGCTTTGTGACGGCAGTTGTGTTAGGAATTTATTCATGGTCCTGATTTGCGCCACGACCCGCCCGATGAGGCGGGTTTTTGTTTCAGGTATCGGCGCGCCTCTCCATTCGCCGTTGTTGACGGCCATCGGGCGAACGCGTAGCCTCAAACAATTCCGGTTTTCCATGGGCACCTCGGGACTCCGGCATTGGCGGTTTGTCCAGGCTCGCAGACCGGGCCGGATCTCGCCGAAGCGGGCGTCTTCAAGCCGCAAGAGGTGCTGAATGGATATGGTCGACCTCATCTTGACGGTTTGCCTGATCGCCAATCCTGGCAACTGCCGAGACGAACATCTCTATTTCGAGAACCGCGGCTCTCTGTTGCAATGCATGATGCTGGCGCCCACCGAAATCGCGAAATGGTCGCAGGAGCACCCGACCCTCAAGGTCAAGCGCTGGAGATGCGCTTTCCCGAACAAAGACCGTGCGATCTGATCGGCGCCCCGGCCTGTTATGGCCCAGGGAGGAGACATCATCATGATTTCGCGTCGAGGAACGCTCCGCCTGGCAGCTCTCGGAATGGCCGCAGCGCTTGTCCCAAAGCCGTCCTTCGCCACGGTCAAGGTTCGCATCGGTGTGCTAAAATTCGGCACCGTGAGCTGGGCGCTTGACACGCTGAAGCACCACAAGTTCGACGCAGCCAACGGCATCGATCTGGAGGTCGTCGATTTCGCCGGCGAGGATGCAACCAACGTCGCCATGCTGGCCGGCGCGATCGACATGATCGTCTCCGACTGGCTGTGGGTCTCACGCCAGCGCTCCGAAGGCGTCGACCTCACATTGGTCCCCTATTCGACCGCGGTCGGGGCGATCATGGTGAAGGAGGGAGCGCCGATCCGGACGATCACCGATCTCAGGGGAAAAAAGATCGGCGTCGCCGGCGGACCTCTCGATAAAAGCTGGCTGCTGATCCAGGCGCTGGCCAGACGCGATCACGGCCTCGACCTGGCGGCAACGAGCGACATCGTCTTTGGCGCGCCGCCGCTGATTTCGGAAAAGGCGATGCAGGGCGAGCTCGATGCGGTGCTCAATTTCTGGCACTTTTGCGCCCGCCTCGAGGCAAACAGCTTTCGTCGGCTGATCGGCGCCGATGCTGCGGCGAAAGCGCTCGGGGCCTCGGGCGCCGTGTCGGCGCTCGGCTATGTCTTTCATGACAAATGGGCGAACGAACATCCGGACGCCGTCACCGGCTTCATCAAGGCTTCGGCCCAGTCAAAGGACTTGCTGGCCAGATCCGACGACGAGTGGCTGCGCCTTGCGCCGATTATCCGCGCGCAAGGCAAGGAACTGGCCAAACTGCGTGACCGCTATCGCGAGGGCATTCCCAGACGCCCCGTCGCCGAGGATGCGGCCGACGCCGGCAAGCTCTACCGTGTGCTGGCCGAGATCGGCGGCGAAAAGCTGGTCGGCCGCGCGCCGGAGATGGCGCCCGGCACGTTCTGGCAGGAACTGCCGCAATGATGAGCCCACCTGACACCGGCGATCGCCCGCCTGGCGCTGCGGCCGGCACGTCCAGCCAATCCGGTCTTGCAGCGGCGCTGACACCGGTGCTGACGGTGGCGGTTTCCCTGCTCGGGCTTTGCCTGCTGTGGGGTCTTGCGGCACATGCCTGGCCGAGCCGCGCCTTTCCAGGGCCGGGACAGGTCTGGCAGGTGCTGCTCGCAGAGGCGGCGAACGGCGATCTTTTCTACCATCTCGGCGCGACGCTCGGCCGGGTTGCCGCGGCATATGTCGTCGCGATGGTTGTTGGCTCGCTCATCGGCGTTCTCCTCGGCAGCCACCGCAGCGCAGACCGGTTCTTCGCTCCCTGGGTGGTTCTGTTCCTCAACATTCCCGCGCTGGTCGTCATCGTGCTCGCCTACATCTGGTTCGGCCTCAACGAAGCGGCGGCGATTGGCGCGGTTGCCGTCAACAAGATCCCCAATGTCGTGGTGACGATGCGCGAAGGCGCCAGGGCGCTTGATCCGACTTACGCCGAAATGGCCGCCGTCTACCGTTTCGGCCTCCTCGATCGCATTCGCCACGTCCTGCTGCCGCAACTGCAGCCCTATCTTGCCGCCGCCTCACGGTCCGGCATCGCCCTCATCTGGAAGATCGTCCTGGTGGTCGAACTGCTCGGCCGCTCCAATGGCGTCGGCTTCCAGATCTATCTTTATTTCCAGCTTTTCGACGTCGCCGCCATCCTTGCCTACACGCTGGCTTTCGTGGCGGTGATGCTTGTCATCGAACTCCTTGTGGTGCAGCCCGTTGAACGACATGCAACCCGTTGGCGCCGCCGTCCCGCTTAGGGTCGACATCGCCGAAAAGACCTTCAGGTCCGCACAAGGCGTCTCGATCACGGCGCTTCAGGACCTTTCCTTCGAGGTCCGGCAAGGCGAATTCGCCTGCTTGCTGGGGCCGTCCGGCTGCGGCAAGACCACGACGCTGCGCATCCTGCTTGGGTTGGACAAGGACTTTTCCGGCTCGTTCCACCTGCCTGAAGGCGGCTCCGACCGGATCGCCGCCGTGTTCCAGGAGCCGGTCTTGCTGCCGTGGCGGACGGTGGAGCAGAATGTCAGGCTGGCGCTGCCGAAAAGCCTGAGAACGAAAAATCTCGACGGGCTGTTCGACACGCTCGGCCTCGCCGGCATGCGCTCGCTCTATCCGGCGGAGCTTTCGCTCGGCCTTGCGCGCAGGGCAGCGCTTGCCAGGGCCTTCGCCACCGAACCGGCGGTGCTGTTCCTGGACGAGCCCTTTGCCTCACTCGACGAACGGACCGCCGAGCGGCTTCGGCACCTGCTTTTGACCGTGTGGTCGGCGCGGCCGACGACCGCCCTGATGGTGACCCACAATCTGCGCGAGGCCTTGATGCTGTCGGACCGCATCATCGTGCTCGCGCAGCGGCCGGCCCATGTGCTCGGCATGTTCGACGTAAGGCTGCCGCGGCACTATCGCAATCCACAGGTGATGAGCGACCTATTGCGGTCATTCCAGCAAAAATTTCCGGGCGTGGCCTGATCGCCTACAGTTCGTAATCGGGAGGAAGCCATGCCGATCGACAGGATACGACGCAAGCTTGTGAACGGCTTCGCCTGCACCGCGGTCAGCGCGGCGATGCTGCCCTGCTGCCTCGGGCGGGCCGCTGTCGCCGCAGCCTACGGCCTTGAATTCAAGCTCAGGAAGGTCGCCGACGGCGTCTTCGCTTTCCAGGGCATCGATGAATTGATGAGCGCCGCCAACCAGGGCGCGATCTCCAACCTGGGCGTCGTCGTCGGCACCGATGCCGTCGCCGTCATCGACAGCGGCGGCAGCCTGATCGAGGCGAACGCCCTCATCGCCGCAATCGGCAAGATAAGCGCCAAGCCGGTCCGCTACCTGATCAACACCCACATGCACCCCGACCATGTCTTCGGCAACGCGGCGTTCCGGCAGATCGGCGCCACCATCATCGGCCACCACAATCTGCCGCGCGCCCTCGAGGCACGCGGCGCCTTCTACCTGCGAAACTTTCGCGAACAGATCGGCGACGCGCTCATCAAAGGCATCGAGATCATACCGCCGACGATGCTGGTCGACGATCGCCTGCAGCTCGACCTCGGCGGACGCGTGCTCGAATTGCAGGCATGGAAGGCGGCTCACACCGACAACGACCTGACCGTCTTCGACAGCGCGACCCGCACGCTGTTTGCCGGCGATCTGGTTTTCATCGGTTCCTTGCCGACGCTCGACGGATCGCTGCTCGGCTGGCTCCGCCAGATGGATGCGCTCGCCGCGATCGGCGCAGTGCGTGTCGTGCCGGGTCATGGCCCGGTGCCGGCCGACTGGCCGGCGGCGCTGACGGCGCAGCGGCGCTATTTCGAAATTCTGGCGCGCGATGTTCGCAAGGCGATCGCCGACGGGATGCCGCTCCGCGAGGCCGTCAGGACCGCCGGCGCAAGCGAACGGGGCAATTGGCATCTCTTCGACGACTACAACGAGCGCAATGCAACGGCCGCCTTTGCCGAACTCGAATGGGAATAGATCACAGCGACAAGCGTTGTGGATCGATTTGCCAACGCATCGTCAAGGGTCTATCCTCGAGATCGGCCTGGGCACCACCTCTCTGAGATTGGTGGAGGCATCGAAATGCAGAACCACGCTTACCGGAGCCGGCAACTCGGCTTGCCGCTCGCAGCCGTCTTTGCAGCGATTGTCCTGGCCGTCGGCACGCTCTTTGGTTCCTCCGGAGTCGCCAACGCCCAGCAGTCAACCGCGTCTTCGAACAGGATCTGGCAGGATCTGAAAGGCGACGTGTTCGGCGATCGGGCAATTCTGGTCGATAGCGGCGTCGTCAGGATCGAGGCGCCGAAGCGGGCGCAGGATGCCGCCATCGTGCCCGTCGACATCTATATCGACCCGGCCAAGGCGCCCGACGGCATCAAATCCGTCACCTTGATCATCGACGTCAACCCGGCGCCGGTGGCGGCGACGTTCCAGATCGGCAAGGACGCCGGCGTGACGCATCTGTCGACGCGCGTGCGCGTCGACGACTATTCCTATCTGCGTGCCATAGCAGAAACGCAGGGCGGCGCGCTCCACATGGCCCAGACCTTCGTCAAGGCGTCAGGCGGATGCTCCGCCCCGGCGGTCAAGAACCAGGACGAGGCGATGGCGACGATGGGGCAGATGAAGCTGCGCCAATTCCCGCCGCAAGAGACGATGACGAAGGCGCAGGAATTGCAGCTGATGATCCGCCACCCGAACAATTCGGGCCTGCAGCGCAACCCGCTGACCCAGTATTTCATCCCGGCGCATTTTGTTCAGAAACTGTCGGTCTCGCAGGCAGACCGGCTAATCCTGTCGATGGAAGGGGGGATATCGATTTCGGAAGATCCCAATTTCCGGTTCGATTTCACCGCGCACGGCACTGGCCAAATCCAGGTCGAAGCGATCGATACGGATGGCAAGGTATTTCGCCATCAATGGCCGCTGGAGGTTACGGGGCTTTGAAACCTCGAAACGGCATGCAGCGCGTCGCATGAATCCATTCAAGTGCGACGCGCTTTAGAAGCAGCGCATGTCGGCCTCCGCCTGCGCGCGCTTCAGCTCCGTGCTTGCGGCTTTTGACGGCGCGTTTTCGCGGAACAGTCCCGAACGCTCCCCTGTCGTCAGGGACATGCTCTTGAAGGTCTCGGCCCTTTCATAATCCTCGAATGGAACGATTGAGGCGATGACGTCGATCGAGCAGGAACAGCGCTCCAGCGCCTGACGCGTCTGGCCATTGGTCCGCATGCAGCCGAGCACATAGTCGACAACCGTCACTGTCGGATAATCTCCGGCGGCGCCGGCCGGATTGGCGAAGGCCAGGGCCGACGTGAGCAACAGCGGCAAGCTCGAAAAGCCGACATATCTGATCATGGAGAACCTCCGATTGGCCCGGAACGTGACAGATCGAGCCCACTGGATCGAGACGGATCACCGCACCAGTTGGCCTCGCGAACCCACGCCAGTCAAGTTCTCGTGCAGGCCATATAGTACCAAAGGACAGGGCCGTCCCGGCCGGCAAAAGGCCTCCCCGACAGCACCAACATCCGCTCCGAATCCTGGTGCTGACCTTCATTTCATGTCTGCTCCACTATCGGCACAGGGAGCGACGCGCGCATACTTAAAGTCACACGCTCCAACGAATATTCCCAAATAAAAATCAATACATTTCGCCAGAAAAATACGCAAAATTTAACCACTTATATAAATCTCGCTCCATCCACAGTCGATCAATAGCTTTCTGTCCGGGCTTTTTCACATCTATTTCTCTATATTGCAGTGCAACATAAGCGGAAGTGATTTTTCTTGCCTTCCGTCTGGCGATGACATAGCTTCATCCTGTTTCCGGCTTCAAGGGCGTCACCGTCATTAGGGAGCGGCGACAGTCTTTCGTAGGCCAAGTGGGATGGGCAGTAACGGTGCCCTCTGCTCATTCGGCTTAGGTCGTGACACGCTGCCGGAAATACTTCCCCCACATGAATCGCTTGGGCAAGCCCTGGTGGGCTCAACGGACGATTCGTCATTGTGCACCCTGGGAGGACTTTGATGCGTGTATTAGCGAAAACTGCCTACCTACTAACGACCGCGGCGCTCATGTCGTTCGGCGCGGTCCACATGACGTCGGCCAATGAAGAGCTGATGAAAATGGCCTCTGATGCCAAGAACTGGGCAATGCCCACGGGTGATTACGCCAACACCCGTTACTCGAAACTGAACCAGATCAACAAGGACAATGTGAAGAACCTGCAGGTCAAGTGGACGATGTCCACTGGCGTGCTGCGCGGCCATGAAGGCGGCCCGCTGGTGATCGGCGACGTGATGTATATCCACACGCCGTTCCCGAATATCGTCTACGCTCTCGACCTCAACAATGAAGGCAAGATCCTCTGGAAGTACGAGCCCAAGCAGGATCCGAACGTCATTGCGATCATGTGCTGCGATACGGTCAATCGCGGCGTCGCCTATGGTGACGGCAAGATCATCCTCAACCAGGCCGACACGACTGTTGTGGCGCTCGATGCCAAGACCGGCAAGGTCGTCTGGTCGGTCAAGAACGGCGAGACCGACGGCAGCAAGGGCGAATCCGGCACAGCCGCGCCTATGGTCGTCAAGGACAAGGTCATCATCGGCGTTTCAGGCGCTGAATTCGGTGTCCGCGGCTGGACCGCGGCGTATAACCTCAAGGATGGCTCGCTTGCCTGGAAGGCTTATTCCACCGGTCCGGATGCAGAGACGCTCATCGATCCGGAAAAGACCACTCATCTCGGCAAGCCCGTTGGGCCGGATTCCGGCATCAACACCTGGGAGGGCGAGCAGTGGAAAACCGGTGGCGGCACGACTTGGGGATGGTTCGCTTATGATCCCAAGCTGAACCTGGTTTACTATGGCACCGGCAATCCCTCGACCTGGAACCCGGTCCAGCGCCCGGGTGACAATCGCTGGTCGATGACGCTCATGGCGCGCGATGCCGACACCGGCGTGGCCAAATGGCTCTACCAGATGACCCCGCATGACGAGTGGGACTATGATGGCGTCAACGAGAACATTCTCGTCGACGGCATGGAGATCAACGGCGCCAAGCGTGACGTGCTGGTGCATTTCGACCGCAACGGCTTTGCCTACACCATGGATCGCGCCAATGGCGAGCTTCTCGTCGCCAAGAAATACGATCCCACGGTGAATTGGGCGACCGAGGTCAACATGGACCCCAACAGCGACCAGTATGGCCGTCCGCAGGTCGTGGCCAAATATTCGACCCAGCAGAACGGCGAAGACACCAACTCGACGGGCATCTGCCCCGCCGCGCTTGGCACCAAGGACCAGCAGCCCGCGACCTATTCGCCGAAGACCGGACTGTTCTATGTGCCGACCAACCATGTCTGCATGGACTACGAGCCTTACAAGGTAAGTTATACCGCCGGCCAGCCCTATGTCGGCGCGACGGTGGCGATGTACCCGACGCCAAACAGCCATGGCGGCATGGGCAACTTCATCGCCTGGGACGCGGCCAAGGGCGAGATCGTTTGGTCCAAGCCCGAGCAGTTCTCGGTCTGGTCCGGCGCGCTTGCCACCGAAGGCGATGTGGTCTTCTACGGCACGCTGGAAGGCTACATCAAGGCCGTCGATACCGAAGGCAAAGAACTCTACAAGTTCAAGACGCCGTCGGGCATCATCGGCAACGTCAACACCTTCGAACATGGCGGCAAGCAGTATATAGCCGTCCTGTCGGGTGTCGGTGGCTGGGCTGGCATCGGCCTCGCAGGTGGCCTTTTGGGAGCCGAAGGCGCCGCAGCCTGGCAAACGGCAGTGGCGGGTGAGAAAGCTCCGACCGATGAGGAAAAGTCCATCTCCACGGCTGGTCTTGGCGCGGTCGGCGGCTATGCCGCTCTTGCCGACTACACGACGCTGGGCGGTCAGCTCACCGTCTTCGGCCTCCCGGATTGATCTTCCGGGGCATCGCACGACCCTTGCGATGCAAAGGCCCATGGCCTGAGAAATGGCCCGAGAAACGAGAGCCCGGATCACCGGCGAATGCCCGCCGGGCTCTCGATTTCGCCGCGTACCCGAAACACCGATCAATGCCGCTTCACGACAGCAAGACCGTGTGCAGGCGAAATGAAGGAAAGAGTCTGAATGTCGGTTCGCATTGTAATTTCCGCTCTCGCTCTGGCTCTGCTGCCTCTGGCAGGCTCAAGCCTCGCACAAGCCCAGGACAGCGCGGAAAAAGCCAAGGCAGTGACGGAAGAGGACGGCAAGAATTTGGACGCGGACGGAAATCCGACCTACAAGATCGAGAACGGAAGCGTGGATTGGTACACGTTCAGCGGTTACCGCCGATATCACTCCGACTGCCATGTCTGCCATGGGCCGGATGGCGTCGGCTCGAGCTACGCGCCGGCCCTGGCGGAGACCATGAAGAACACCGACTATGGAACCTTTCTGTCGATCGTGGCCGAGGGTCGCAAAAACGTCGGCGGCGGCAAGGAAAACGTCATGCCGGCCTTCGGCGACAACAAGAACGTCTACTGCTACATGGACGACCTCTATGTCTATCTGCGCGCACGCGCGGTCGGCGCTGCTCCCCGTGGCCGCCCGCCCAAGAAGGCGGAGAAGCCGCAGGCAGCCAAGGACCATGAAGCGTCCTGCATGGGAGGATGAGATGAGTTGGTACCGCGATAGGCTGCGCCTCTTCCTGTTCGCTGCCACGGCGGCCGCGTTCGTCCCCGCCCATGCGCTGGCGCAAGATGCGGGCCTCGGCGCCGCCGGAGAGCTGGTCGACCCGGAAGTGCTGCGCGTCTGCGCCGATCCCTCGAACATGCCGTTCACCGACCAAAGTGGCGAAGGTTTCGAAAACAGGCTGGCGGAACTGGTTGCCGAGAAGACCGGCCGGAAATCAGTCGCTTATACCTGGTTTCCCATGATCACCGGTTTCGTGCGCAACACGCTGACAGCCAACCGCTGCGACGTCATCATGGGATACGCGCAGGGCGACGAACTGGTCCAGAACACCAACGCCTATTACCGGTCGGCTTATGTGCTGGTTTACCGGAAGGGCGGCGGCCTCGGCGGCGTCGAAACCATCGAGGATGCCAGGCTCGCGGACAAGAAAATCGGAATTGTCGGCGGAACGCCGCCGGCTTCCAACCTGGCCGCGGCCAAGCTGATGCGGAGCGCCAAGACCTACCCGTTGATGGTGGACACGCGCATCGCCCCATCAATGGCTGAAGTCATGATCAAGGATCTTTTGGCAGGCACGATCGACGCCGCCATCGTGTGGGGGCCGATGGCGGGCTACTACGCCAGAAAATCGGGCGCCGATCTCACTGTGGTTCCGCTGATGAAGGAAAAAACCGGCGCCCGCATGTCATACCGCATCACCATGGGCGTGCGTCCATCCGACCAGGAATGGAAGCGGACGCTCAACCGGGTGATCAGGGAAAACCAGACGGAAATCAACAGGATCCTGTTGGAGTACAATGTGCCGCTGATCGACGAACACGACAATCCGATCACGCAATGACGAGAAACGTATGAAGGGTATGAAGGGAAAGGAGACGATTTTGCTGGTCGCTGCTGGCCTTCTGGGTCTGACCGGATCGATGTGGGCCGAACCGATGTGGGCCGGCGAGATCGCCGAGCCCGGCGGCTACCGGATGGACGACTATCGGGCGCCGGTGCCGCAGACGCTGCAGGGCGCGAAGGTGGTGACGACGGCGGAGGCGGAGGCGCTGTGGCGGGAGAACAAGGCAGTCTTCTTCGACGTCATGCCGAACACGCTGAAGCCGACCAATCTGCCGGCAGGAACGATTTGGAGAGACACGATCAGAAAGGACATCCCGGGCAGCACCTGGCTGGCCAATGTCGGCTACGGTGCTCTCTCCGAGGAGACTGCCAACTATTTTCGCCAGGGCCTCGCGGCCGCAGCCGGTCCCGACAAGTCGCGTGCCATTCTGTTCTATTGCATGACGAATTGCTGGATGTCGTGGAATGCCGCGAAACGGGCCATCGAATGGGGCTACAGTTCGGTGATCTGGTATCCGCCCGGCGCCGATGGATGGGAAGGTGCAAACCTTCCGCTGGAGGAAAGGAAGCCTTATGTGATTAGCAATTAAGCGGGAGCATTGTTATTTTCAATCGTGTTGTTTTTCGATTTTTCAGAACCTGCCGTTTCATTTGTCCATTTGAGAGCTGATGGACGAGCCATTGCAATGGTGCCCAGCAATGGATGACTGAGAAAAGATCGGCCCCTTCGGGCTGGTAGAAGAGGAGAAATGCCATGAAGAAGAGCTGGACAAAACCGACCATGTGCCAGGTTGCTGCGGGCTTCGAGATTTCGCGGTATCTGCCTGCTGAAATTCCTCCCAAGAAGTAGGCCGCAGAGGTGCGTGTCCCCGGCAACGGGGACACGCACTGGCTTGCCGCGCGAGGTCTTGGTGAAAGGCTTTGACGCGTTCAATGCGGGCGCGAAGCCATTCGCGTTCGAAGATTTGCTGTTGGTTGAACAAGCCGCAGAGCGGGCATTGCAATGCGCTTGAAGATCATCGGCTCGGCGGCAGGCGGCGGCTTTCCGCAGTGGAACTGCAACTATCGCCTGAGCCGCGCGGCTCGCACCGGGATGGCTGGCGTGCATTCGCGAACCCAATCAAGCATCGCCGCCTCGGTGGATGGGGCCGGCTGGGTTCTCTTCAACGCCTCGCCTGATATTCGCAAGCAGATTGCGCAAACGCCTGAATTGCAGCCCGCGCATGATGCGCCGTTGCGTTCGACGCCTATCCGCGCGGTGTTGCTGACCAATGCCGATGTCGATCATGTCGCCGGCCTGCTCAGCCTGCGTGAGCGGCAGCCCTTCGCCATCTACGCAACGACACAGGTTCTGGCGACGCTGGAGGCGAATTCGATTTTCAATGTTCTCGATCCGGCGCTCGTGCCGCGGCGCATCTTGCCGCCGGCTGAAGAACTGGCGATCTGCGATGCAGACGGCCACGACACGGGCGTGACTGTCGAGAGCTTTCCCGTGCCCGGCAAGATAGCCCTCTACCTCGAGGAAAGAAGCCGCCCGGATGCCAATTTCAGTTCCGACGCCGGCGACACGATCGGCGTCCGTATCACTGGTGCCGGCAGCCGCGGCTCCGTCTTCTATATCCCAGGCTGCGCGCGCATCGATGAGGCCCTGCGCACGCGCCTGGCCGATGCCGCCTGTGTACTTTTCGATGGCACGGTCTACACCGACGACGAGATGATTGCCGCCGGCGTCGGCCAAAAGACCGGTGCGCGCATGGGGCATCTGGCAATGTCGGGAGACGATGGGTCGATCGCCGGCCTGGCCGATGTGAGGATCGGCCGCCGTGTCTTCGTCCACATCAACAACACCAATCCTGTTCTGGACGAGAATTCCGCCGAACACGCAGCTGTCAAAGCGGCTGGCTGGGAAGTCGCCCGCGACGGCATGGAGATGGAATTTTGAGTGCTTTCCACGACGCGGCCAGGAACGGCCTGTCCTCCAGCGCGCTCGAAGCGGTGCTGCGGCAGGTCGGCGCCGAGCGCTATCACAACCGCCATCCCTTCCATCACAGGATGACCAGCGGTGCGCTGTCGCGGACCGAGATGCAGGCTTGGGCGCTGAACCGCTATTGCTACCAGGCCGTCATCCCGCGCAAGGATGCCATGATCCTCGCACATGCGCAGGACCCGGCGTTTCGCGCCGCCTGGCGCAAACGCATCGAGGACCACGATGGCGAGGACGGCTGGAGCGGCGGCATCGCGCGCTGGCTGCATCTGGCGACCTCGCTCGGCCTCGATGCCGATGACGTGAAGAGCGAAAGGCTGGCGCTGCCGGCGACACGTTTCGCGGTCGGCGCCTACCTCGCCTTTTGCACGAACCGGACGCTGTTCGAGGCGGTCGCCTCGTCGCTGACCGAGATGTTCTCGCCGCTCATCATCGGCGAACGGGTCCCGGCGATGCTGGCCAAATACGACTACATCACCGAGGATACGCTGGCCTATTTCAGCCGACGGCCCGAACAGGCCTCGCGCGACTCCGACTTCGCCCTCGCCTACGTGCTCAGCCATGCCGACACGGCGGAACGCCAACAGCAGGCGATCGATGCGCTGGTGTTCAAATGCGATATACTGTGGGCCATGCTCGACGCGCTTCAACACGCCTATGGCGAGCCCGGAAACATCCCGCCCGGCGCCTTCCGTCCGGAGCCAGCCCGATGATGGCGCTGCGCGAAAGAGCCTTGGTGTCGCCGCAGTCGGTGCCATCGCTGCCGAAGCACGTGCGCATACAGTACGACCCCGTGCGGCAGGCGTTCGCCGTGCTCTCGCCGGAAAAGGTGTTCTGGCCGAACGACATCAGCCTCGATATATTGCGCCGCTGCGATGGACGGTCGACGGTCGGCCACATCATTGCCGGCCTTGCCGCAGACTATGACGCCGAACAGGAGGCCGTGGCGGCCGACGTCGTCGCCTTCCTGCAAGAATGGTCGGACAAGCTGCTGGTAAAACTATGAGCGAGCCCCTTCTCCCTCCGATCGGCATGCTGGCGGAACTGACGCATCGCTGCCCGCTGCAATGCCCGTATTGCTCCAATCCGCTCGAATTGCTGAAAGCCAATCGCGAACTCGATACACAGACCTGGCTCGACCTGTTCTCGCAGGCTGCCGATCTCGGCATTCTCCAGGTGCATCTGTCGGGCGGTGAACCGACGCTGCGCCGCGACCTCGAGCAATTGATCGCCGGGCTTTCGGCGCGCGGCGTCTACACCAACCTGATCACCGCCGGCGTCGGCATTGCCGAAGGCCGCATCGAGGCGTTTGCCGAAGCCGGGCTCGACCATCTGCAACTGAGCTTTCAAGGCGCACGGCCGACGACCACCGACCGCATCGGCAATCACAAAGGCGGCCACGAAAAGAAGCTGGAGACGGCACGCCGCGCCCGCAAGGCCGGCCTGCCGCTGACCATCAACGCGCCGATCCATCGCCACAACATCGAGGAGGTGCCGGAATTCATCGACCTGGCGCTTTCGCTGGGCGCGGAGCGGCTCGAGATCGCCAACGTGCAGTATGCCGGCTGGGCGCTGACCAATCGCGATCAACTGATGCCCGAGCGTGCTGCGGTCGACCGTCAGGCGGAGATCGTCGCGGCGGCGCGCGAACGGCTGACCGGCATCATGAACATCGATTTCGTCACGCCGGATTATTTCGCCATCTATCCCAAGCCGTGCATGGGCGGCTGGGCGCGCGACGCCTTCATGGTGGCGCCAGACGGCACCGTGCTGCCGTGCCATGCCGCACAGACCATCCCGTCGCTCAGCTTCGAGCGTTTCGGACCGCGCAGCCTGGCCGAAATCTGGACTGATTCGCCGGCATTCAACGCCTTTCGCGGCACCGACTGGATGCAGCAGCCCTGTCGCAGTTGCGAACGGCGTGAGATCGACTGGGGCGGCTGCCGCTGCCAGGCGATGGCGATCGCCGGCGACGCCGCCGCGACGGACCCGGCTTGCGCGAAATCGCCGATCCATGCGCGCATGGCCATGCTGATCGATGAAGCCCAGCGTGCTGCGGCAGTTCCTTCGAGCGACGAACAATTCGTCTACCGGCGGATCGGCGTCGTCACCGAGCCCGCCTGACGCGCCTGAAGTTCTTGTTGTTATGCGTGTCGTTATCCCAAAACCGCTGCGCACCCTCGGGTCAGGCCCAAGGGCATACTTTTGGGCGACATGCATTATTCCCCGGTCTCGCGCTCGCGCACCGCGTCGGCGAATGCCAGTGCGTCGCGATTGACCGCGATATTGTGCACGCGAAAGATCGAAGCGCCCTTCAGCCGCAGGATGACGCTTGTTGCTGCTGTGCCGACGTCCCGCCCTTCGTCACCGTCGCCGACCAGGTGATGGGCAAGGCGCTTGCGTGACGTGCCGACCAGCAATGGAAAACCGAGCGCGCGCAATTCACCGAAGCGAGCCAGGAGCTCGAGGTTTTCTTCGCCGTCCTTGGCGAAAGCGAAGCCGGGGTCGAGCACGATCCGATCGTCCGGGATGCCGGCGCCGCGCGCGATCTCCAGCGATCTGTTCAGGAACAGGAACTGGTCGGCGATCACATCCGCCAGTTTTTCGCGGCCGCGCCCGGTGTGCATGATGACGAGGCCGGCGCCGGTTTCCGCCGCGACCTGCGCGATGTCGGGTTCGCGCTGCAGGCCGTGCACGTCGTTGACGATATGCGCGCCCGCCGCGACCGCCAGCCGCGCCGTCTCGGCCCTGTAGGTGTCGACCGAAACCAGGCAGCCGCCGTCGGACGACAGCGCCTCGATGACCGGCAAGATGCGCGATTGTTCCTCGCGCGCCGAAACGGCGCCGGCGCCGGGCCGGGTGGATTCGCCGCCGACATCGATGATCGCCGCGCCCTCGCCGATCATGCGCCGCGCCTGCTGGGGCGCCCGCTCCGGCCGGTCGAATTCTCCGCCGTCGGAAAAACTGTCCGGCGTGACGTTCAAAATCCCCATCAGCAACGATTTCGCGCCAAGATCGAGATGCCGTCCATGAGCAAGCTGCCAGCGCGTCATGCGTCAACCTTTTTTCGTATCAGATGCAATTCGCGACAAGATTGTCACTCACACGAACCCGGTTTCCAATCTACCTATGCCCGCGAAACAAAAGGAGCGTAGCAATGACCAAGGAAAGCTTTATCTACACGACCTATATTGTCTCGACACCGGCAAAGGTGTTCGAGGCGATAACCAAACCGGACCTCGCACGGCGCTACTGGGGCCACGAGAACGTCTCCGACTGGAAGCCCGGTTCGAGCTGGCAGCATATCCGCGCCAATGACGACCGGACAGTTGAGCTCGTCGGCAAGGTCGTCGAGGTGTCGCCGCCGACCCGTCTCGTCATCACCTGGGCAAACGCTTCGCAGGCGTCGGATCCGGCGAGCTACAGCCGGGTGACCTTCGAGGTCGAGGAATACGAGGCCATGGTCCGGCTGACCGTCACCCATGACGAACTCGAAGCCGGCAGCGGCATGGCCAACGGCATCAAAAAGGGTTGGCCGATCGTCCTTTCCAGCCTGAAATCCTTCCTCGAAACGGGTCAGGCGATCGATGTCTTCGCCAAGCCGCGCGCGTCCGAACGGGCGGCCTGACCCAGGACAAAGGACCGAGCAGATGAGCACTCCCTACACCGGCGGATGCGCGTGCGGCGCGGTCCGCTACGAGGCAAAGGCAGCCCCGATCTTCGAGAACCACTGCCAATGCCGCGATTGCCAGAAAAGAAGCGGCACCGGTCACGGATCTTACCTGACGTTTCCGTCGCGGGCGGACGTAACGATCACCGGCGTGACGACGGACTGGCGTGTCGCGGCGGACAACGGAAATGAGAAAATCCATTCCTTCTGCCCGGTCTGCGGAACGCCGACACACTTGACATACGCCGCCATGCCGGACGTGATCACGGTCCATGCCGCAAGCCTTGACGATCCAGGCCGGTTCAATCCGACCGTGGTGACCTACGGTATCCGGGCCCTCCCCTGGGACAAGATGGAAACGGGGCTGACGACGTTCGAGAAGATGCCATCAGCCTAACGGCCCGGCGGCAGGGCGGACGCGCACTATCGTCAGGAGGCGGATCTGCGCCCACCACAGGCGCGGATCGCATTACGGTGCACACCCATCCTGACCGCATTGTCGCCCCTGAGGTCGACCAGGCGAAGGTTCGCCCCGGTCGCGATCTCCGCATAGCGCCGTTGGGTCAGCTCCACCTCCTCTATCGGAAGATCGTCGACAAGTCCTTCGCGCCGATCCCGCAGCACGGCCTCGAGAAAGCATACTTTCAGGCAATCGCCGAGATAGAGAACGCCGAACCGGTTGGCAGGGACCCGCCGCCGCGGATCGCTGAAGCGACTTGGCGACTTCCCGTAACCCAACGGATCAGGATAGGTACTCCAGTAGATCCGACCGAACGTCCGACCCGCGGTATGGTCTCGATTTCGAGCTTTGCGCGTCCGAAGTCAGGTGGAGGCGGAACGCCCGGCATTCAGTCGAAATCGCCCCGTGCCACACCTTCCGCAGCGGCTAGCACCGACGCATCATCGCCCTGCTGAAGGGCTCGAAGACCTGTTCGTCCATCGAGCGCACCGTGACGAGACATCAGAAACCGGTAGACACCCCATGCACTGTTACCCAACATCGCATAGAGCGCCGGCAATGCCCCGAATGGTCGGCCGTCGTTGTCGAGTTGCCACACAGGAAAGCGGAACCCGCGCTTGGCGCCATCGATCCCGAGCAGCTGCCCGCTCTGCCGCTTGGCGTTGACCGTCACCCGCGACATGCCGAGCAGCTTGGCAAAGGCTTCCGCGCTTAGCATGTCTTCGCCGGCGACAATTTCGGCGACATGCTTGCGGCCACGCTGGCGCGCAGCGGCAAGCGCCGCTTCAAGTTCGGCGTCGGGCATGCCCGTGTCTTCGGCAGGAAACAAATCATCCGAGGCGATCGGCTGTTCCTCGACCGGCGTGATCGTCTGCGCGCCGACGGCTGGATCAACCTCGACCCGGAACGATACGCGGTGGCCGATCTTGCGACTATGCGCGATCGCCTCTTGATAGCGCTCGAGCAGCACCTTCTTGAAGTCCGACTGCGACGGCAGTTTCGTGGTAAATGCCATTGTGGTAACGCCCGCATGCGATGCGGTCACGCTATGATTGCTGCGCTTTGGAGCGGCCATGATGACAACCTCCTGTTTCCATCAATGTGAGACAAGTTGCAAATTCGTCAAGTTGGATAACTTCGTAAAGCAGCGCCCCTTGCGTCGACGGACTGCCGATCACGATGCCCACGCCCGACAACTTCCCCGTCATCTCGCGAGGGCCGAGCTCGCCGATAAAATTGAGCGCGCCCTGCTCCGAGGGTTATAGCACCGCTTGGATCATGTCGGTCGATTCGATCGGCCGCGAAAAGTACGAGTTGAACCAGATCGGCCAGTTTCGAGCTAGTCCCATGGATCGCAACGACAGCGTTCCTTGGCGATCTCTCTGGGAACGGAGTCCTTACCAGGGCTGAGTGCTAGTCAAGAATTCGTTTTTAGCGCGAGTGCCTTAGTAGATTATCGCCGACGACCCGGGGCGGTTTTTCGGTCCCTGATGTGGCTCCGCCCTCACCTGCCGCCGAAGCTGCAACGCGGCGATTTGGATCAATTCCTGACCCAGACGGTAACGTCGAACGCAAGTACAGCAGGCTATCCAATGGCGATTGCCATGACGCCTCGCGTGCACCGGTAAAGGGCGTGTAGGTGGGGCCGAGCACCACACCTATCAAGGCGTCGATCTCCTTTGAGCTGCCAGGTCGAGCTGCTATCGGTGAGCGCGATCTCACTCCTCCTTCTCC
>NZ_CAKXZS010000029.1 GCF_935822925.1 Mesorhizobium ventifaucium | reverse complement strand
CACCCATCTCTCGGGAAGGGCAAAAGACTTAGTGAACCTCCGCCGTTTTTCTGCAAACCGATGCCGCAATTGCTGCCGCGCTTTTGTCGGCCTTCGCTGAGCGAACCCGCCGCGCAGGCCGCGCCAATCACATACGCCGGCCGGTTTTCGCGTCGAACAGGTGGGCGCAGGCGCGATCGACTTCGATCCGTATCTGCGCGCCCTGCTTGAGCGGGAGCCGCTCGCGGAACAGGCAGGCAATTTCCTCGCCGGCGCAGTCGACCTTGGCGAAAATTTCCGAGCCCGTGGCTTCCAGAAGCGTGACCGTGCTTGGCATGCCCTGGGCGGTTGCGCGGATGTGCTCGGGGCGGATGCCGTAGACAAGGTCGTGTCCTGCAGCGTCGGTCGGGCGGGCGCCTTCCGGCAGCGGCAGGATCAGCCCGCCGGCGCTGCGGAACACGCCTTCCTCGATGCGGCCGGCAATGAAATTCATGGCGGGCGAGCCGATAAAGCCGGCAACGAAGAGATTGGCCGGCCGGTCGTAGAGGTCGAGCGGCGCGCCGATCTGCTCGACCAGGCCGTCATGCAGCACGACGATCTTGTCGGCCATGGTCATGGCTTCGATCTGGTCATGCGTGACATAGATGGTTGTGGTGCCCAGCCGCTGGTGCAGCGCCTTGATCTCGCCGCGCATCTGGACGCGCAGCTTGGCGTCGAGATTGGAAAGCGGCTCGTCGAACAGGAAGACCTGCGGGTCGCGCACGATGGCGCGGCCCATGGCGACGCGCTGGCGCTGGCCGCCGGAGAGCTGACGTGGATAGCGCTCAAGCAGCTTTTCCAGGCCGAGGATGCTGGCGGCATTCCTGACGCGGCCGGCGGTATCGGCCGGATCGGCTTTCTTGATCTTCAGGGCAAAGCCCATATTGTCGGCCACCGTCATATGCGGATAGAGCGCATAGTTCTGGAACACCATGGCGATGTTCCGGTCTCGCGCCCGTAGATTGTTGACCATACGCTCGCCGATGGCGATCTTCCCGCCCGAGATCGTTTCAAGTCCGGCGATCATGCGCAGCAGCGTCGACTTTCCGCATCCCGACGGGCCGACCAGGATGACGAACTCGCCGTCGGCGATATCGACGCTGACGTCGTGAATGATCTTGGTGGCTCCGAAAGCCTTCTGCACGTTGTTGATCGTTACCGATGCCATTGGATTTCTCCGGGAAAGAGTGATGTCCAGCTAATGCGGCTTCATCCGCCTTTGACCGCGCCGGCGGTCAGTCCCGCGACGATCTGCTTTTGCGCGAACATGGTCAGAACCAGCACCGGCAGCGTCACGACCAGCGCTGCGGCGGCGAGCGGCCCCCAGCTCACCTGCTCATAGGAAAGCATGTTGTAGACGGCGACCGGCAATGTGCGCGTCTCACGGCTGGCGAGCACCACGCCGAAGACGAAATTGTTCCACGAAAAGATGACCGACAGGATGAAGGCGACAACGATGCCCGGCTTGGCGATGGGCAGGGCGACCAGCCGGAACACCTGCCAGGAGCTGGCGCCGTCGATGTTGGCCGCCTCTTCCAGTTCCATCGGCGTGGTCTCGAAATAGCCGATCATCACCCAGACCACGATCGGCACCGTCACCACCAGATGGATGATGATCTGCGGCCAGAGCGTTCCGAGGATCCCGATCCATTGGAACAGCAAAAACAGCGGGATGAGATAGGATAGCCCCGGCGTCATGCGGGCGATCATGATGACGACCGCCGATCTTTCAGCCTTGAGCCGCGCTATGCCATAGCCGGCCGGCACACCGATCAGCAGCGCCAGCAATGTCGCCGTGCCGGTCACCAGAACCGAATTCCAGAGATAGAGCAGGAAATTGTTCTCCTCGAACACTTTTACATAGTTCGACCAGGCGAAACGTTCGGGGATCAGGATCGGCGGATAGGCGCCGTTGTCGATCTCGAATTTCAGCGACAGTGAGATCATCCAGAGAAAGAACAGAATCGCCGGCGAGACGATGACCAGAGCCGCGAAAAACAGGCCGATCTGGTTGAGCAGACGTGAGCTCATCTATTTGCCCTCCGCATCGTTCCACTGCGAGCGCTGGCGCAGCATCAGGAGAATGAAGGACAGCGCCACGATGACGATGAAGAACACCACGGCCATGGCCGAGCCATAGCCGATGTCGTAGTAGGAGAAGGCGGTGTTGTAGAGATAGATGTTGATGGTTTCGGACGCCGTGCCCGGTCCGCCCTGGGTCATCGCATAGATGATGTCGAAGCTCTTCAGCGCATCGATGGTGCGGATGATCAACGCAATCATCAGGAACGGCGCGATCATCGGCAGGGTGAGGTAGCGGAATTGCTGCCAGGCATTGGCACCGTCGATCTCGGCGCTCTCGAACGGCTCGCGCGGCACCGAGGCCAGCCCGCCCAGCACGATCAGCATCACCAGCGGCGTCCACTGCCAGGTCTCGACCGCGACCAGCGAAGGGATGACCGTATTGGCGTTGAATATCCATTCCTGCGCCGGGATGCCGACCAGCGATAGAAGGTAGTTGAGCACGCCGAGTTGGGGATGGAACATCATGGTCCAGACCAGCGCCACGGCAACGGGCGTTGCCATCATCGGCATGACGAAGACGCCGCGCAGCAGGCCGCGCAGCGGAAACCTGGCATCGAAGATCAGGGCGGCGACAGTGCCCAGGAACATCGGCGCTGCCACCGACAGCGAGGTGTAGGTCAACGTATGTACAAGCGATTCCCAGAATCGCGGGTCGCTGGCCAGACGGAGATAGTTTTCCATCCCGGCAAAGCTACGCGACTGGCCAAGCGTCCAGCGGTTGACGCTCATCCAGAGCGTGAAAGCCCAGGGAAAGACGATTACGGCGCTAACGACGACGAGCGCCGGAACGACGAAGGGCCAGTAGTTGGGAGCCAGTCGGACCGACTGGCTCTCCTCGATGGCTTGCATCGTCACCTCGGTGCGATCCGTCGTCACCGCGGTGCGATCCGTCGTCACCTCGGTGCGACCTGTCGTCACCCCGGTGCGTTCAGGGGCGATGGCGGACATCAGCCCTGCTCGCTCCTGTCGAGAACCGGCTGGAACTGCGCGGTGGCCTTCTTCAGTTCATCGGCAGGATCGGCACCGGCAATCATGTTGGTCAACGCCACGCCGTAGATGTCGCGGAACTCGGTGACCGGGATGATCACCGGCAGCGCCAGCCTGCTGATATTGCCGGACTGAACCACGGCATCGAGCCAGCTTGCCGGCATGGTAACGCCTTCGCGCACCTTGGGATCTTCCAGCACCGACTTGCGGAACGGCACGCCGGCGCCGGCCTGGAGCAGGCGCGCGCCCATCGCCGGGGAAACCGCCCACTGACAGAACAGATAGGCGGCCTCCTTCTTTTCACTGGAGGTGGTCACGCCGAGGCCGTCGCCAAACGTCCCGGAGGCATGCGCCTTGGGCCCCTTGGGCATGACGCCATAGCCGACCTTGCCGACCACGCGCGACTTTTCGGGATTTTCCATCGGCGGGGCAAAACCGACGCCATCAAACCACATGCCGATCTTGCCTTGCAGGAAGGCGGACTGAGCTTCAGCCCAATTGAAGCCGGTAACGCCCGGAGGGGCGGACTTGGTCATCAGCCTCTGGTAGAGGGCAGCGGCCTCGATCGCCTCGGGCGTTTCGGTGCGCAGCTTTCCCTTCTCGTCGAGCGGCGTCATGTCGTAGCCGAGCATCAGCGACGTCCACACCGGCGTGTTGGCATTCTTGAGGCCGCGGGCGACGAAACCGAAAGTATTCGTCGATGGATCGGTCAGCGCTTCAGCGGCGGCCACCAGCTGGTCAAACGATTCAGGGTATTTGAGGCCTTTGGCCTCGAACAGCTCCTTGTTCCAGTAGACGATCCAGTAGTCGACCGAGAAGGGCAGCGAACGCAGCACGCCCTGGTTGTCCTTGGCGAAAAGCATGCCGGCCTCGGCGAAATCGCTTTCGACCAGGCCGGGATCGGTCAGGGTCGGATCGGCGAGATAGCCGGCGATGTCGGCCAGCCAGCCACCCTTTTCGAACTGGCGCTTCTGCACGTGATAGCTCAGATGCACGACATCGAAGCTCGGTCTGCCGGAGCTGAGCTCGATCACCGTCTTCTGCCGCTGCTGCTGTTCCGGCGTCGCCTCGGCATTGACCTTGATGCCGGTCAGTTCCTCGAATTCGGCGATGTATTTCAGGATAGTGTCGCTGCGCGGGCTTTTCACCAGATTGACGTCGAGCGTGGTGCCGGCAAAGCGCTTCCAGTCGACGCTGGCGGAAAAGCTCGGGCGAAGGCCGGCCAGGCCCACGGCTGCGAGCGCCGTGGTTCCTGCAAGGACTTGCCTTCTCGTTGGCTTGAACGGATTGGACGACATTTCTTCCTCCCTTGGGTTGCTGTCGTTGTGGATAGCGTCGCTGCAGCCGCGAACCATACGTCCTCAGATCTGGAGCGCCAACCGGCGCGCATTGTCGATATGCCGGCTGATCGCCTCGACCGCCCTTTGCGGATCGCGGCTCTCGAGCGCTTCGATCACCGTCAGGTGCTCCTGCATCACCGGCACGACGCGCCCGTCGATGCGGAAACGCTCCTGGTGGATCAGCCTGATCTTTACGGAATTGACCAGATACGCCTTGGCGATGATCTCGTTGCCCAGCGCATCGATGAAGGTGTCGTGCATGGCCCAATCGATGTTTTGGGCCTTGGCTTCCATTTCCGGCGTCGGCGCCTGCGACAATGCTTGAGCCAGCATGTCCTCATGTTCGCGCCGCAGGCGGGCGAGCACGGCGTCGGAGGCGTTGGCGGTGAACAGCGCCACCGCCTCGCGCTCCATGAACAGGCGAAACTGGAAGGCTTCGCGGATCAGGTTAATGTCGATATGGGCGATCTGCATGCCGCGCTGCGGGATGGTCGTCAAAAGCCCCTCTGCCTCGAGACGCGGCACGATCTCACGGATGGCGCCAAGCGGCAGCCCGGTAAAGGCAACCAGTTCGCGCTGCGACACGAACTGTCCTGGCCTGAGATCGCGGGCCAGCAAATGCCGCGTGAAGCTGGCATAAGCTCTTTCCCTGAGGCTTGCCGGTTCGCGGCTGTCGTCCATTTCAGCGCGCTTCCCTTTTGCCGGTCAGGCCGGCTCTGTCGCAAACAGCCTGTCATAGGCGGCAGCAAGCTGTTGCCGCCCCTGCGAAGCGATCGGCTCCAGCGGCGGACGGACCGCCAGCCAGCGCTCGTCGCCGGTTTTGCGCGCCACCATGACCTTCACCGCCGGGATGACCGAATATCTAAGCAATTCGAGCACGAAGCTCTCGACACGGGCATCATCGCGGCCGTCCTCGGCCATGGCGCGGATTTCGCCGGCGACGAAATTGGCCATGCCGGAAATGGCGCCTTGCCCGCCCTGGCGCACGCTTCTGGCCAGGTGCCGCTCGTCGCCGATCAGGATCACCAGGTCGCCATGGGCTCTTAGCAGCGCCTCGCTGTAACTCCAGTCGCCACCCGAATCCTTGACACCGGCGACCACGCCGGGGAAGGCCGCACGCAGCCGACCGATCAGGGCAAGCGGGAGCGGCACCATGGTGACGGAGGGGATGTTGTAGAGGAGGATGCCGCGAGCCAGCGGGCCGAGCGCAGCGAAGACGGCGGAAAACCATCCGAACAACCCGTCCTCGCCGACATTCTTGAAGTAGCTCGGTGGAGCCAGCAGGATGTTGCGGACGCCGCACTGCAAAGCATGCCGCGCCTGTTCGGCAGCGTCTTCGGCCGCATCGACCAGCACGCTGGCGACGAGCTGATGTGCCGGAATGCCGGCGGCCAGCATGGCCTCCGTAACAATCCGCCGCTCTCCCGCGCCCACCGAGGCACCTTCCCCGGTGGTGCCGAACAGCGTTGCGCTGCTGCAGCCGGCGCCAAGGCAAGCCCGGGCCTGCGTGATCATGGGAGAGATGGCGATTTGCCCGGAAGCTTCGAAAGGCGTGGTGAGGGCAACCGAAAGACCAAAGCGCGAAGCCACTGCTATTCTCTCCAGAGATCAATGTGAACGCAGCACTAGCACACTAACATGTTAGTTGTAAATTGCGGCGACGCCGTTTTCGAAACAGCGGCGACATCGGACGTATTATGAGGCGGATTTAGGCGCGGATGCCGACTTTCCGGCAGCGCGATCCCTACTGTCGCGTCGCGTCCGCGTAGATATCGAGGACACGGCTGATGCTGCCGATCAGAAGCTCGTGCGCGAGAGGCTTGACCCCGCCTGCGGCAGCCTCGGCGTCGAGCTGCCCCAGAAACTGGCTGATCAGCGGCCGGGGGATGTCCTTGTCGCTCAGCACGTCCAGCAGCGTCCGTATTGCTCGCTGCGCCTCCGGCGTCGGCCAGTAATAGCGGATGCGGTCGCTGAACGAGAAATGCCGCTGCACACGCTGCTCTTCCGGGGTGCCCGGATAGTATTGCTGCCAATTGTGCGGCGACGCCAGCATGATGCGTTCCATCGCGGCAGGCAGGCTTTCGCGCGAAGGGTCCGGCGCGAGGATATCGGCAATATGGCTGAGCCCATACAGCGCTTCGCGAAGCGCGAAGGTCAGCCAAGGGCCGACCTTGAGGATGGCAAAACCGTCGCGAACGAGAGCATTGAGCGCTCCGGCCGGCTGGTAGTCAGTCGAATGCGCCTCAAAAACGAATTGCGGCATACGGTCGAGCACAGCTACCAGTTCAGTTGCCTTGGCCGGTGCATAGGGCACGATCTCGGTGTTGCCGAATTCGACGCCGGGCTGGACGACGACGCCGATCGCACGGCCAAAAGCGGCTTCGAGCCCGGCGCGGGAAAACGCTCGCGCGTGGATCTCGACGGTGCGCAAGGCATCGCCGGGCGCCGTCACATGCAGGTGGTCGAGCGCCTCCAGCGAACCGCCCGGTACCGGCACTTCGGTGCCGATGACATAGACCGGTTTTTCGCCGCCTGCCCGCTCGACCGCCGCCTCGGCGATTGCCGCAAGATCGGCCGCGCGGGCGGCGATCGTTTCGTCGGCAAGCACGGCTGGATCATCGGCGCAGGCCATGCTCGTATCCAGATGCATCTTGGTGAAGCCGGCGCTCGCATAGGCATCGATCATCGCCGCAGCCTTCTTCATCGCGGCGGCGGCAGCCATCTGCTTCCACGGATTGGGTCCAAGATGATCGCCGCCAAGGATCAGACGATCGACTGGGAAGCCGACATTGTGCGCATGCGCCTCGACAAAGCTGCGGAACCCCGCAGGCGTCATCCCGGTGTAGCCGCCCTCGTGATTGACCTGGTTGCAGGTGGCCTCGATCAGCACATCCGCGCCCCGCGCCGCGCCATGGCGCAGGGCAGCCTCGATCACCAGCGGATGCGCCGAGCAGACCGAGGCGATGCCGCTTTTCTCGCCTGCGGCGCGCCTGGCCGCAATGTTTGCAAACCTTCGCGTCGCGTCACTCACCGCGTGTTCCCCGTGGCGACGAATGCCTCGACCGCTTCAAGCGGGAAAATGCCCTCCATCGGCCCCTTGCGGGTGACGGCGAGCGCGCCGCAGGCATTGGCGATCCGCAGGGCTTCGGCAGGAGCCGCCCCGCGCAGCCAGAACGAGACGAAGGCAGCACCGAAGCAGTCGCCGGCGCCGGTCGGATCGACCTCGTCGACGGCATAGCCTGACGAGGCGACCGCACCGTGTCGATCATGATAAACGGCGCCGGCGGCGCCTTTCTTCAGGACGATGCAGGACAGGCCACGCGCCAGCAGTTCCTCGACTGCACCCTTCTCGTCCCTGGCGGATGAAAACAGGAAGAGTTCCTCGCCGCTCGGCAGGAAGATGTCAGCTTGCGCCAGCACTTGGTCGAGTGCTGCGCGCATGCCGGATGCCTGCATGATCTCGCGGCGGATGTTCGGATCGAAGGACACGGTTCCACCTTTGGCCTTGACTGTCTCGATCGCCGATAGCGCCACCGCGATGGCGCGGTCGGAAAACAGCGACGAGCCCATGACATGGACATGATCGGCACCGGCGAGCAGGTTTATCGCCGCCGCGTTTGTCTCGATCAGGCCGGCAGCGCTGTTGCGGATGTTGAAGACGAAATGCCGGCTGGCGTCGGCACGGTAGGTGACAAAGGCCGTGCCCGTCGCATGGCCCTTGTGAACCGCGATCGCCGACACGTCGGCGCCAAGCGTCCGCAGCCGCTCGATATTCAGCCTGCCGAAATCGTCGTCACCGACGGCGCCGATGAGGCCGGCCGGCTGGCTGAGCGCCGCCGCCTGGCCGATGAAGATCGCAGGCGCGCCGGACGGGTAGGGTCCAAGCAGCGGACCAGGCTCGAGAAAGCTCTGGCCGATCCGCTCGGCCATGATCTCGACCAGAATCTCGCCGGCACCGACCAGCTTCTTCATCTCGCGGAATCCCTCAAATTCGCCAACTGCAAGTGAATACGGCTTGTGCTTTTTCGCGTCAATTAATAAATTTACGCATGGAAACTATGCAATTTTTCTGTAAAGTTTCGCCTTGCATTCGAGGGCTTTGATGTCGATGACGCACAAGACGATGGAGGATTTTGCTCGCTCTTGCGGCGTCTCCAGGCCGACACTGTCGAAATATTTCGACGATCCGACCAGCGTCAAGCCGGCGACACGTCAGCGGATCGAAGTGGCGCTGCGCTCGTCCGACTACCAGCCCAATCTGTTTGCGCGCAACCTCAACCGCAAGCGGACCCGCAGCATCGGCATCGTCGTGCCGACGCTCGCCGATCCCTTCTATTCGGAAATGGTCAGCCGCATCGAGCTCAGGCTGCGCGACGAAGGCTACTGGCCGATCGTGATCTCCTCGCACGGCTCGCGAGAGCTCGAAGTGCAAGCGACGCGAACCATTCTTTCGCTAAAAGTTTCCGGCGCGCTGATCGCGCCGCTCGGGCTGCGCTCCGACGAGCGCACGCTGGAGAAGCTGACACAGACCATACCGATCGTCTATTTCGACACTTATCTTGAGGGCGACACGCCATTCGTCGGCAACAACAACAGCCAGAGCGTCTCGACCATCGTCGATTATCTCTGCCGTTCCGGCGATGCCCCGGTCTATTTCGACATCCCGCACGTCAACCACAATTCGCGCGAGCGCCTGAACAGCTATGTCGTCGCCATGCAGCGGCTTGGGCATGAGCCGGTGCTCATCGGCAACACCTATGACTACACCTGGGACTTCGAACAGATCGGCTACCAGCAGATGGAAGCGATGCTCGCCCGTGGCGGCCTGCCGGGCAAGACCATTCTGTGCGCCAACGACCGTCTCGCCTTCGGCGTGATGGCTGCCGCCTACTCGCAAGGCCGCAAGGTCGGCCGCAAGGGCGATTGCGACCTGCGGGTCGCAGCCCATGACGACCATCCCCTGAGCCGCTACACCTGCCCTGCCCTCACCACCATGGCGCAGGACTTCGCTTCGATGGCGGGACGCAGCGTCGAGACGCTGCTGGCCTTGCTGGACGAGGACGACGCGACAGTTGCAGCCAAAGTCAAACTCGACGCGACGCTGGTCATGCGTCAGTCGGCCTGAGTCTTTCCAAAGACAGGATCGAAGCCGCGCCATGCGGCAACCGCCGCGCCGACCGCTTGCCGTGCCGCTGGGCCATGGCGGCCCATCGAAACGAAGCCGTGGATCTGGCCGGGCCAGCGCCGCAGGACGACCGGCACCCCGTCGTCTTCCAGACGCTTGGCGTAGGCCTCGCCTTCGTCGGCGAGAATGTCATGACCGGCGATTGCGACAAAAGCCGGCGCTGCGCCGGCAAGGCTTGCGGCCTTGAGCGGCGACACGCGCCAGTCATCGATATCGCCGGCATGGTTGACATAGTGGTCGCGGAACCAGGCCATGGTCGCCGAAGTCAGGCCATAACCGTCGGCAAAGCGGCGATAGCTGTCCGCCGCCTGCGAGGCGTCCGTGTTCGGATAGAACAGCAGCTGCGCCACCGGCGGCTTCTTGTCGCCGCGCGCAAGCAGGCAAAGCACGGTAGCGAGATTGCCGCCGGCGCTGTCGCCGGCGACAGCGATCCGTTCGGCGTCGATGCCGAGATCGCCCGCGCCGTCCTGCAAGAAGGAAAGTACGGCGCGGCAATCTTCGATGGCCGCCGGAAATTTGTGTTCCGGCGCCAGCCGGTAGCCGGGAGAGACGACGACGCAGGCCGCCATATTCGCAAGCCAGCGGCAGACCTAGTCATGCGACTCGAGATTGCCGATCACCCAGCCGCCGCCATGCAGATAGAGCAGCGCCGGGGCAGCGGCCCCGACCGCGCCCTGTCCGCGATAGATTCTGAGCGTCAACGGGCCGCCGGGTCCGGTGATGGTGCGCTCGGTCAATGAGCCGACCGGCTCGCGCTCGCCCTGGAGTGCCGGAAAGCCCTGCTCATAGGCGCGGCGCGCCTCTTCAGGCGTGCCGGCTTCGAATGGCGGGGCGGCCGCCTGCCGGTCAAGGTCGAGCACATGCCGGGCCTCCGGATCGAGCAAGGGTGAAAGCAATGTCGTCATCGTAAGCGCTCCGGTATCAGGCGAGCAGGCTCGCTGCTTCGTCGTCTTGGAAGAGCGGCGGCTGATCGACAGTTGCGTTGACGGCGACGGACTCGCGGCTCTCACCCGAAGCGAGGATCGCCTCCATGATCTCCAGCACATGAAGCGCAAGGTCGCCGGACGCCCGCGGCTTTCTTCCTGTTGCCAGCGCGCGCGAAAGATCGGCAACGCCGAGCATGCGGTAATTCGCCCGGTCGGGCGCGGCGAAGGGCCAATTGCGCGCGCCATAGAGTTCGCTCTCACTGGGAAAGTCGGCCCAGTCGGCCCCCCGTTCCGACAGCGAGACGGTGCCGCCGAACGTGTCCGGATCGGGCAGCCTGAGCGAGCCTTCGGTGCCATGCAGCTCGATCGGGTGGTGGGAATGCCTGAAGACATCCCACGAGGCGCCGAAGGTAACGGTGGCGCCTGAGCGGAACTCCAGCAGCGACAGGATGTTGGTCGGTGTGCCGACCTTGAAGCTGGTGTTCCGGTAGGGGCCTTCGGCGGTGATCAGCCGCTCCTCCTGGCCCCGCGTCGCCATCGCCATCACGCGGGCCACCGGCCCGAGCAAATTGACCAGCATCGTCAGGTAATAGGGGCCCATGTCGAAGACCGGTCCGCCGCCAGGCTGATAGTAGAATTGCGGATTGGGATGCCAATGCTCCATGCCGCGCCCCATCATGAAGGCGGTGCCGGTCACCGCGCGGCCGATCGCGCCCTCGTCCATGAGGCAGCGCGCCCGCCGTCCGGCGGCACCAAGGAAGGTGTCCGGGGCCGAGCCCAGCAGCAGCCCGCGCTCCGCCGCCTCGGCGACAAGCCGCCGCCCGTCGCTGGCCGAGGTCGCCAGCGGCTTTTCGGTGAAGACGTGCTTTCCCGCCGAAAGCGCCGAAAACGAAATGTCGAAATGCGCCGCCGGGACCGTCAGGTTGAGGACAAGGTCGATCTCGGCATCGGCCAGCAGCGCGTCGACGTTGAGAGCCCGGATGCCGTATTCGCCGGCACGCAGGGCCGCCATGTCAGGCGATATGTCGGCGCAGGCGCGCAGCTCCACCTCGTTGAACAGAGCCGCATTGCGCAAATAGGTCATCGAGATGTTGCCGCACCCGACAACACCGATGCCGAGCTTTGTCTTTGATTTTCCTTGCATATTCAGTTTCGCCTCCCAACGCCCTGATATCCTGGCTGTACCGTTGCACCAGCATCCGGTCACGCTCGAAAACCGCTATACAATATTTTAAATCTTGACGCGCGTAAAATTTTTATGGAACATGCGAAAATGCTGGCGCAACATCGGGAGGCTGCCAGCGCTGGGAGGAGAAAATGACAGACGTGAAGAAAGGGCCGGTCTCCGGCTCGAAGCCCGTGGGTCATGCGCGCATTGGATATTTCCGTCACGGTCAGTGACCGAGACGGGTTCAGGCATAGATCACCTTGGCCCCGATCCTATCAAGCTCGCTGCGTATTGGACCGGGCAGGCCATCGTCGGTGATCACCACATCGACGGCCGACAGCGAAAATGCCTTGGAGGTCCCGCTGACGCCCCATTTGCTCGAATCGGCGAGGAGGACAACGCGCCGGGCCATGCGAACGAGGTTTCGCTTCGTTCGCGCCATGTCTTCGTTCACGTCGACCACATCCAGTGACGAGTCTATCGCATGCGCTCCAACAAAGACCTGATGCGCCACCAAGCCGCCGAGAGCCGTATCGGCATCGGTGATCAGCGTGCTCACCGTGTCGGGATAGACCCGGCCGCCGATCATATGAACGTCGAGCCCGGGACGATGCATAAGATGCTGCACGATATTCATGGCCGTGGCCGCGACCACGACATTGCTGAGCGGCGGTAACAGCATGGCAACCTGCATCAATGTCGAGCCGCCGTCGAAGATGACCGATTGGTTGTCCTCGAACAGGTCTACCGCCGCCCGGGCGATCCGCTTCTTTGCGTCGAGGTTCGTTTGCATCCGCCGGGCGAACGCGGCCGTAGTCGAATCGGTGGTCCGGGTCACCGCCCCTCCTCGGGTCTTGGTCAGTAGTCCCTTGCGGTCCAGTATCTCGAGGTCGGAGCGCACCGTCACTTCCGACACGCCAAACCCGTCTGACAGGTCCTTCGTGCGAACCTGTCCGCTGCGTTGCACCTCACCCAGGATCGATTGGCGCCTCTGCTCCGACAACATTGCCCTGCCCTTGCTTCCCTGCGCCAAGCAACCGCTCTGGCCTCGGCTCACCTTACCAAAAATACGCAAATTCGAAAGCTTTCGAAAGATTGTATTTCTCATTTCTTTCGGAAACACTGGGTCCAGGATTTTTAAATCAACCGATTGGGAAATTTTGCACTCATGAGCCTAGGAACCAAGGTGCGTCTTGCGCGCCTCTTCTCGCATCCATCGGGGAAACTTTTCGGCGGCGCGGTCGACCACTTCGTCGGCTATGGTGACGTGCGCAAAGGCGGCCTTGCCGACCTGCCGGGTGCGCTCGCGCGCGTCATGGTAGGCAAACCCGACTACGTCAGCATCCAGCCTGGCACCGCGCGCCATCTGTGGCCGCAATACGCGGGCAAAGCTTCCCTGGTGATTCAGGCGGGCTGCTTCACTCCGGACGATCGCATCAGCGAGTTGATCGCAACGCCCGAGGATGCGGTCCGCGCGGGGGCCGATGCGTTGGCTGTGGCCATTCCGGTGCGCGGCGCGACCGAGGGCAAATACATACGCTGGCTGACCGATTCGGTAAATGCAGCGGCCCGCTACGGCATGCCCGTGGTGGCGCATATCTACCCTCGCGATTTCACCGACGGAGCAAAAATCGTCTTCACCCCCGACGAGATCGCCTATGCGGCGCGGATCGGCTACGAGTCCGGCGTCGACGTGATCAAGATCGGCTACACGGGCGATTTCGAGTCATTCCGAGAGACCGTCCGGACCTGCCCGGTGCCGGTTGTGATCGCGGGTGGTCCGAAGACCGATACGCTGCTCGGCGCGCTTCAGCAGACGGCGGACGCCATCCGTGCCGGCGCACGCGGTGCCGTGGTAGGCCGCAATCTCTGGGGGCATGGCGATCCGGAGAAGGCAGCGCTTGCCTTTCGGGGCGTCATCCATGACGGCCTCTCGGCGCAAGACGCCCTGGCGAAGGCGGGTGCCTGAACGATGCCCACCGTCCCCTCGATCCTCGGCTTCGGCGCTATTGCGATCGACGACATCGTCTACGTCGATCAGCCGTTGTCGGCGGGCAAGGGGAAGGTTCTGCAAAGTGCCCGTGCTTTCGGGGGAAATGTCGCGACGGCGCTGGCCGCCGTCGTGCGGCTCGGCGGAACCGCCGGGTACATCGGATGGCTGGGCGGTGCCGCGGACGACGCCGTGCTGCGCGATCTCGTTGCGAGCGGTGTTGAAACCGTATTCGCGCCGCGCCATCCCGACGCGCGCCCGGTGCGCTCGCGGATCACCGTCGGCTCGGATGGGGAACGGTTCATCGCGTATGACGACGATGCGATGCTGGGCACCGCTCCGGACTTTCCGGACGATATCCTCAGCCGCGCGACCGTTCTGATCGTCGATAGCTACGCGATCCGGTCGCTGGATGTCGTGGCTCGGGCTCGCGATCTCGGCCTTGCGATCCTCGGCGATATCGAATGGAGCAACGGCCCAGCCACGGAGCGGCTGATCGCGCTCTGCGACCATCTCATTCTTCCGCTCGGCTTTGCGCGGACTGCCACGGGGTGCCGATCGCCCTCCGAGATGCTCGATGCATTGTGGTTGCCGTCGCGGTCTGCCGTGGTTCTGACCGATGGTGGCAGAGGCGTGTACTATCGCGGGCGTGAAGAGACAGGTCTCTGGCACCTGCCCCCGCACCGCGTCGTGGTCGTCGACTCGACCGGCGCGGGTGACTGCTTTCATGGCGCCTACGCCCATGCGTTGACGCGTGGAGCCGACACCGCAGGCCGGGTGGCATTCGCGGCCGCGGCGGCTGCCCTTTCGATAACGGGGCGTGGCGGGCGCGAGGCGCTTCCGACCGACTACCAGGTCACGGAACTCCTGGCATCGACGAACGCGCCGTCAGCAGTCGAACTCAAAAATTCTCATGCCGATACTGTAACATAGGCTGAAACTATCTGAGGAAATATTTCGCAGGTGAACATAAGTCGAGGATAATTATAAGAATCAGTGACTTATACTTGTGGAGGGAGGAAGATGGCAGAAGTCATTCTTGAGAATATCTGCAAAATCTACGGGAACAATTTTCGCGCAATCGACCAATTGAACCTATCGGTCGAGGACGGCGAGTTCCTGATTCTCGTCGGGCCATCCGGCTGCGGCAAATCCACCGCGTTGCGAATGATCGCGGGATTGGAGGACATCACCAGCGGCAGCCTTCGGATCGGCGGAGTCGACGTCGTCGACATGCCGCCCAAGGACCGCGACATCGCGATGGTCTTCCAGAGCTACGCGCTCTACCCGCATATGACCGTGTCCGAAAACATCGCCTTTTCGATGCGGCTGGCAGGCAAGCCGAAGGCCGAGCGCAAGAAGCGCGTGGACGAGATCGCCAAAACCCTTCAGCTGACGTCTTTGCTGGACAGCAAACCCGCGAACCTTTCAGGCGGACAGCGTCAACGGGTTGCCATGGGCCGAGCCATGGTGCGCGAGCCGGCCGCCTTTCTCATGGACGAACCCCTTTCCAACCTGGATGCGAAACTGCGTGTTCAAATGCGCGCCGAAATCACCAGCCTGCAAAAGCAGCTCGGCGTAACGACCATATACGTGACCCACGACCAAATCGAAGCGATGACGATGGGGGACAGGGTCGCGGTGTTGAAAGGCGGCGTGCTGCAGCAGGTCGACACACCCAAGAGGCTCTATGAATCGCCGGTGAACGCCTTCGTTGCCGGCTTCATCGGCTCTCCTTCGATGAACCTTTTCGAGGCGACCCTGATGGGCGACGAACTGATGTCCGGCAGCTTCGCCATCCGGCTGCAGGATGCAGCCTTCGTGCGCAGGCCGGGCTTGCGGTCGTATGCGGGGCGCAAGATCGTGTTCGGGATCCGACCGGAGGATCTTTATGACAGCAGCCTCGAATCCGGTCGCAAGTATCAGACGATACCCGCAAAGGTGACTTCGATCGAAGAACTCGGCTCTGAACATATCGTCCACCTGAACATCGACGCGGTCCGGGTGGACTCCGGCGACCCGGACGCGGTGGACGATTTTGGCCTGGCATCGAACGCGGTGGCGAGATTCGAGCCGGTCAGCGCCGTCCACTCCGGCTCGGAAATCCGGTTGGCCGTGGATGATGCCAAGTTCCATTTCTTCGATCCCGAGACGCATCTGGCGATCTAAGGCAGACCGCAGGCGGGAGCGAGGCGCCTGCGAAAGATACTCGCAAGAAGGCTTCTGAATAAAGCAGACGATCGTCCGCATTGTGCGGTCGATCTTAAAGAAGGAGGAGAAAATGATGTTTCGGATACAACCCGCGATGCTGAAAATAGCCGCGGCCGCATGGTTGCTTGGCGCAACCGGCGCCATGGCGGACACGACGCTGGAATTCACCCAATGGTGGGAGCCCGAATTGCCGGCCGGCTCGCTCAAGGCAATCATGAATGACTTCGAGGCTGCAAACCCCGGAATCAAGGTGACGCTGGTCAGCGGCCCCTATGCGACCACGCGAGACCAGATCTCGGTTGGTGCTGCAACTGGAACGCTTAGCGACGTCGTCGGTCTCGACGGCGCCTGGGTGAACAATCTGAACGCGCAGAATGCGCTGGCCGACATGAACCCGATGATGGATGCGAGCGGGTTCGACAAGACCCAGGTCGCGGATATCATCAAGGTGGACGGCAAGGCGGTGATGTTTCCCGTGGCTTCGTTCGTCTATCCGGTCTTCGTCAACATGGACCTCGCCGCCCAGGCCGGCGTAACCAAGCTGCCGTCGACCCGCGCGGAGTTTCTCGAAGCCGCCAAGAAGATGACCCATGCCGACAAGAACCAGTATGGCTGGGTGCTTCCCTTGTCGCTGCAAACGCCGTCCGGTGTCCAGAACGACCTGATGTCGTGGGTCTGGGCCTCGGGTCAATCGATGATGGCTGACGGCAAGCCGGCTCTCGAGGGCAAGCCGGTCGTCGATATGCTCACCTTCGTCAAATCGCTGAACGACGCCGGCGTCATCTCGCCCGGCATTGCCACCAAGACCGAACAGGAAAAGGTCGAGGAATTCGTCAACGACCGGGTCGGGATGATGATCGACTCGCTCGCGCATGTGAACCTCATCCGCGAACGCAATCCCAAGCTGAACTTCGACCTCATCCCGGTCCCGGTCGTGGAGAACTACAACGGCAAGCGCGGCCTTCCCTACGCCTCTTGGGGCATCGGCATCTCTGCGGCCTCGAAACATCAGGAGGAAGCCTGGAAGCTCGTCCAATATCTGATGAGTGAAAAGGTGAACGCCAAGCTCGTGTCGCTTGCAAACGCCTTCCCGGGCAACGTCAACGCCAAGCCCGATTTCGTGACCTCGGACAAGGCTTTCGCCAAGGCTTTCGAAATCTACAAGACCGGCTATCTCGCCAACGAGTTCACCGGTCTGCCGGTGGCTGAAGACTTGATGACCAAGTTCGACGTGGAAGCCCAGAAGATGCTCGCCGGCGAGCAGTCTCCGGAACAAGCCGCAGCAAACGCTCAAAAGGGCTGGATGGCGAAATTCTGAACGGCCTGTTCCCCGTTTGCTATCTTGCACCGGGTGGCCTGACTTCGGGCAGGCCACCCGTCAACAACGGATCGGCAATTGAGATGGACCTGTTTCCGAAGCGCACCTTCCTCTTGAAGGCGTATCCCAAGGGTGGCACATGACTCGGCAGAAGCGCTCCCACCATAGACTGAAACGAGCGGTCGCACCCTATCTCTATCTGTCACCCTCGCTCCTCATAATCGGCCTCCTGATGCTGCTGCCGATGGTGACGGTGATTGGCTATTCGTTCCAGAACAGCGCGGTGCTGCGTCGCGACCCGTCCTTTGCCGGACTGAAACACTACCAGGCGATCTTTGCCGATCCGGTGTTCTGGGCTTCGCTGTGGCACACGCTCTACTTCACATGCATGAGTGTCGTCTTCCACATGACCATCGGCATGGTCTTCGCACTCATGCTGAACAGCGACCGCATCAATCCGACGCTGCGCAATATTCTGCGCGTGCTCTACATACTGCCATGGCTGTTCACCGCGGTGATTATCGCCGTGATCTGGCGCCTCCTGCTCGAGCCGAACGGTGTCGTGAACAGCGTTCTCATGCAGATGGGCATCATCGGTTCCAAGGTCGAGTGGTTTTCCTCGCCCGCGACCGCGCTGCACGCCGTCACCTTCGCCAATATCTGGGCGGGCTACCCGCTTTTCATGGTCAGCCTGCTCGCAGGCTTGCAGGGCATTCCCAGGGATTTCTACGAGGCCGCCGATATCGACGGGGCGAAGGCCTACCAGAAGCTGATCTTCATCACCATCCCGCAGCTGATGCCGATCATCATCAGCATCTCGCTGCTCGACTTTATCTGGACCATGCAGGTCTTTCCATTGATCTGGATAACGACGGGCGGCGGTCCGATCTACTCGACCGAGGTCCTCAGCACCTACACGTATAAGCTGGCGTTTTCGAGTTACAACCTGTCGCAGGCGTCGGCGAGCGCCGTGGTCATCCTGCTGATCTCGCTCGGCCTGACGCTGCTCTACATCCGCTATCAAAAGGCTCGGTAGTCACCATGAGGAAAAGGCACACACCGAAAGACAGGCTGATCACCGTCGCGCTCCATGTCGCGCTTGCCGCAGGGCTCTTTTTCGCGGCCTTCCCGATCTACTGGATGCTGAGCAGCTCGTTCAAGTCGAATACCGAAATCTTTGCCCTGCCACCAACCGTCCTGCCGAAGGCCTTCACGCTGGAAGCGTATGCGGCCATCCTTGGCGACCCGGTAAAGCTGCGCTTCTTCTTCAACAGCTACTTCGTGGCCGGAGCGGTGACCGTGCTGACGGTGCTGATCGCCTTGCTGGCCGCCTACGGGTTCAGCCGTTTCAATTTCCGCGGCAAGGGCAGCCTCAACACACTCATCATCAGCACGCAGACGATCCCGCCGATCACGCTTTTGATCCCCTTCTTCGGGCTTGTCGTCTCGTATGGCATCTTCGACACCTACGTCGCACTGATCCTGACTTACCTGGTGTTTACGCTGCCCTACGCGATCCTGCTGATGACGGGATATCTGAACACCTTGCCCCGCGATCTCGATGAAGCGGTGGCTGTCGACGGCGGCACCAGCTGGACCGCACTCTGGCGGGTGATCGTCCCGATTTCACTGCCTGGTATCGTGGCGACGTCGGTCTACACCTTCCTGTTGTGCTGGAACGAATTTCTCTTTGCGCTGACGCTGACGAAGTCAACGTCCATGCGCACCGTCCCCATCGGCATCCAGCTGTTGATGGGGCAGCACGCCTTCGAATGGAACCAGATGATGGCGATGAGCGTGCTCGGCTCGCTACCGCTCTTGATCATCTACCTCGTTGCCCAGAGGTTCTTCCTCGCCGGCATGACCGCGGGCTCGGTCAAGTAGGATGTCCCTCCCACGGAGAACCGATGGGCTAGGCCGCGCGTCGAAATCGATGGATTGGACCTTCTCTGCTGGCAGGCGATATCACCGCGGCCTCGGGCGTCGTCACAGCGCCGCTGATCGTGCTCGTGCTGTTCTTCCAGCGCCATATCATCGAAGGGCCTATGCAGGTGAAATCAAGGAATTAAAGGATGACTGTGAAAGACCTGAAAGTCGGCTGCCAGACCTTTACCTGGGAAATGCTCGCAGACCGCTTTGCCGGCGGCCCAGACGATCTCCTGAAGGCGATCGCCGACGGCGGCTATGCCGGCATCGAGATCACCGACACGATGATCGGCCGCTATGCCGACAGGCCGGCTGAATTCGCCGCCGCGCTGAATTCGACCGGCCTCACGCTGGTTTCCTTCGCCTTCGGCTCGAAGAGCGGCTTCACGCTGAAGGAGAGCATCGGCGCCGACCTTGAGGCGGCGCAGCGCTGGATCGATTTCGCCGCTGCCTTTCCCGGCGCGCTCGTCTCCATGGGCTCGGCCACCGTCGTGTCCGACGGCCCGCGCGACGACAAATTCCCTGTTGCAGCAGAGGTCTACAACAGAGCCGGCGAGCTCGGACGCAAGGCCGGCGTCGACGTTGCCGTCCATCCCAGCTCCCACCACAACACGCTTCTGTTCGACCGTGCCGACTACGATCGGATTTTTGGGCTGATCGACCCGTCACAGGTCGGCTGGGTGCCGGACACCGGCCACATATTGCGCGGCCACAAGGACATGGCCGACACGCTCACCACCTACCGCGACCGCATCCGCTACGTGCACCTGAAGGACGTCGATGCAAGCGGCAACTGGGCGATGCTCGGCAAGGGCGTCTGCGATACCCAGACAGTGATCGATATCGCCAGCACGGCGCCACGCTTCAACGGCTGGCTGGTGCTGGAAGAGGAATCCGAGACCGCCGCCGCCGACCCGGCAGCCGCGGTCAAGACCAACCGCCAGACCATGCGCGGCTACGGCGCGTGAGGAAGAGACCATGATCCGCAAGCAAGACCGTCGTCTTCGTGTCGGTGTCCTCGGCTGCGGGCCGATCGCGCAATTCGCCCATCTGGAATCCTGCGTGAAAGCCAGCAACGCCGACCTCTATGCGATCTGCGATGCCGCCCCCGATCTCCTGGCCCGCATGGGCGCAACCTATGAGCCTGAGAAAATGTATGGCGACTACGACGCCATGCTGGCCGATCCGCAGTTGGAGGCGGTGATCGTCGCCACCTCGGACGCCTATCACGTTCCGATGTCGATCAAGGCACTGGAGGCCGGCAAGCACGTGCTGTGCGAAAAGCCGATCGGCGTCTCGGTCGAAGAGGGTCAGAAACTCGCCGATGCCGTCAAGCGCTCCGGCAAGGTGCTGCAGGTCGGCCATATGAAGCGCTTCGACCCGGCGCTGGAAGCGGCGCGCGATTTCGTCCGCGACGAGATGGGCGAGATCCTGGCGCTAAAAGCCTGGTATTGCGATTCCACCCATCGCTATACCAACACCGACGCCATCCAGCCTCTGCCTGTCACCAGCAAGCTGGCACGGAAGCCGACCGGCAATCCGAAGGCCGATCTAAGACAGTATTTCATGCTGGCGCACGGCTCGCACCTCGTCGACACCGCGCGCTTCCTGTGCGGCGAGATCGTTGCGGTGCGCGCCCGTCTCAACGAGAAGTTCGGCGCCTACTGCTGGTTCGTCGAAACGGAATTCGCCAATGGGGCCTTGGGCCATCTCGACCTGACGGTGGCCGTCCGCATGGACTGGCATGAGGGCTTCCAGCTCTATGGCGAAAACGGCTCTGTCATCGCGAAGACCTTCAATCCCTGGTACTTCCGGGCGAGCGAGGTCGACATCTTCCACGAGAAAGACGCGACGTCGCGAAAGCCGCTTGGCGCCGACGGCCACTTCTTCAGGCGCCAGCTCGAAGGCCTCGCCGATACGGTGCTTGACGGCGCGCCGATGCGCGGCGCCGACGTCGAGGACGGCATCGCCTCGATCCGGGCCATGGTGGCGATTGCCCGCTCGGTCGAGACCGGGCAGCGTGTCGAAATCGCTGCCGCCACGGGAGCGGTTTGATGCAGATCGGGGTGTTCGCCAAGACCTTCCCGGGCAGCGAGCCGGCAGGCGTGCTGGCGGCGGTTCGCGACGCTGGCTTTGCCGTCACCCAGTTCAACCTTGCCTGCGCCGGGCTGCCGTCGATGCCGGATGCCGTGCAAAAAGACGCCGTTGATGCCATCGCGGCCGCGTCGAATGCTTGCGGTGTCGCCCTGGCAGCGCTCTCGGGCACCTACAACATGGCCCATCCCGTCAGGGCTGTGCGCGACGACGGCCTGCGTCGGCTTGGCGTGGTCATCAAGACCGCGGCAGACCTTTCCGTTCCGCTGGTCACCTTGTGCACGGGAACGCGCAACGCGGACGATCAGTGGGCATATCATCCCGATAATAGCGAGCCCTCGGCATGGGACGACATGGCGGGCGAGATGGAAAAGGCGCTTCAACTCGCCGAGCGTCACGGCGTTGATCTCGGCATCGAACCCGAACAGGCCAACATCGTCACCTCGGCGTCGGACGCGATGCGCCTGATCGCCGAGATGGGCTCGACACGGCTGCGCGTCGTGCTCGATCCGGCCAACCTGTTCGAGCGGGCGAGCCCGGCCGAAGCACGCGCCATCGTCGCCGCCGCCGTCGAACGCACCGCGGGCCACGTCGCCATGGCCCATGCCAAGGACCGTTTCGCTGACGGCCGCTTTACCACCGCCGGTCGGGGTGTCGTCGACTTTGCGGATTTCGTCGCCAGGCTGAAAGCATCGGGCTTTGATGGGCCGCTGGTCACGCATGGCCTCTCGGCCGAAGAGGCACCCAGCGTTGCCCGATTCCTCAAAGGGCTGGTGTGATGGCGCGCCTGACCACGCTGCTTCGCGATGACGCCGCGCTTCAAGTCTGCGACCATGGCGACGGGCTTGCGGTCGTCTTTCAGCATGGGCTGGGCGGTGGCGAGGCGCAGGTCGCCCAGGCTTTCCCTTCCGGGCCGGGGTTGCGGCGCATCACGCTGGAATGCCGCGGACACGGCGCGTCCGGACTGGGCAGCCGCCGACCGTTTTCCCTGAGCATGTTCGCGGACGATGTTGTTGCCGCCGCCGATCAGGCCGGTCTCGATCGTTTCGTCGCCGGCGGCATTTCCATGGGCGCCGCGATCGCCATGCGCCTGGCCTGCCGTCATCCGGACCGCGTCGCGGGTCTTCTCCTGGTGCGGCCGGCCTGGATTTTCGACGACGCGCCGGTGAACCTGCGGCCGATCGCCGAGGTTGCCAAGCTTATCCTGGACCACGGCCCCGACAAGGCGAGGGCGATCTTCGCGCATTCGGAAACCACCGCGCGCCTGCAGCGTGAAGCACCCGACAACCTTGCCTCGCTGTTCGGCTATTTCGACCGGCCGGACGCCGCGCCATTCGCGCAGGTCCTCGCCGACATTGCCGCCGACGGCCCGGGCGTTTCGGCGCGTGACGCCGCGGTGCTTGGCATTGCCACGCTGGTCATCGGCAATGCCATGGATGCGGTGCATCCGCTCTCGGCGGCCCATACGCTCGCCGCAGCCATTCCCGGCGCGACCTGTGCCGAAATCCATCCCAAGGCGCTCGACAGCGTCAGGCATTTCGCCGAGCTGCAGGCTGAGATCACGACCTTCCTTCAGGCCTACTCGAACTTCCGGAGCCTCGTTCCGTCATGACGACCAAATCCCTGTCCGGCCCCGCTGCCATCGCCGCCCTGCCGCGCAACCGGCTGCTCGGCGAGTTTTCACTGTGGTCGGCCGACCTTGCCAATATGGAGCGCGACCTGAAGCGCATAGAACCTCATGTCGACCTCCACCACATCGATGTCGCGGACGCCCGCTTCACTCCGGGCTTCCTGTTCTTCCCGGACCTGGTAGCGCGGATCGCCAGGCTGACGGCAAGGCCTATCCATGTGCACCTGATGGTCGAAGCCGAGATCGTCGAGGAGCAGACGCGTCAGTTCATCGAGGCCGGCGCCGATCTGGTCAGTGTCCACGCCGAAAACGGCGAAGCCGGCCTGCGCGCCGTGCGGCTGGCGCATGCGCTCGGCGCCGAGGCCGGCGTGGTGCTCAGGCTGGAAACGCCGGTGGCCGCGGTCACGCCTTTCCTGTCGCAAGTGGCGTTTGTGACGCTTCTCGGCACATCGATCGGCGTCAAGGGCCAGAGCCTTTCCGAGCAGGCCTGCCCACGTTTGATCGAAGCGCGCGCACTGATGAGAAAAGCCGGTCGCGAAACCGACATCATCCTGGCTGCCGACGGCGGCATCCGCCACGAGACGGTGCCCCGCCTGCGCGCCGTTGGCGCCGAGACGGTGGTGCTCGGATCGCTGGCGTTCGGCGACCCCGACCTTGCGCAGCGCATGGCCTGGCTGCATGGGCTGAAGGTCGCCGCCTGATGACAAGACTGGCCCTCGCCTTCGATCTCGGCGGAACGGAGCTGCGCGGTGCGCTGGTCGAGAGCGGCGGCCGCGTCGTCACGCAGGTTTCGGCGCCGACGATGGCGATCGCGGGATCGGATGCGGTGATCGGCCAGATCATCGCACTGGCCGGGGATCTTCTGGCACAGCGCCCACAAGCGGATGTCGTCGGCATCGGCATCGGCGCGCCGGGACCGCTCGATCCCAAGGCCGGGATCGTGATTGCCCCGCCGACGCTGGCCGGCTGGCACGACGTGCCGTTGATCGACATTCTCGGCAAGCATTTCGGCCTGCCGGTGCGTCTGGAAAACGACGCCAATGCGGCCGCGCTAGGCGAATGGCGCTTCGGCGCCGGCAAAGATACCGGATCCCTGGTGTTCGTCACCGTATCGACCGGCATTGGCGGCGGCGTCGTTGCCGACGGCCACCTCTATCACGGCCGGCGCGGGCTTGCCGCCGAGATCGGCCATATGACCATCACCGGCGAGGGCGACCGCTGCTTCTGCGGCGCCGTCGGCTGTTTCGAGGCGGTCGCCTCCGGAACCGCTCTCGGGCGGCGTGCCACGGCGCTGACAGCGCCGGGCGACGGCTCCCTGCTCAGGCGCCTTTCGGCCAACGGCGCCGTTTCGGCCAGGCACGTCGTCGAGGCCGCGCGTGCCGGCGATATCAGCGCGCTCGAATTGATCGAGGCGGAGGCGAAATGGCTCGGCATCGGCTTCACCAACCTGCTTCACCTCTATTCGCCGGACCTGATCGTTATGGGCGGCGGCCTCGCCAACGGTTTCGACTTGTTGGCTCCGACCATCAGGGCAACCGTCGAGCAGCGGGCGATGCCGGCCTACCGGGATGTGCCAATCGTGCCGGCACAGCTTGGCGACCGCGCAGGACTGGTCGGCGCGGCCAGCCTGATTCTGTGGGAAGGCGAACCGGGCGCGCCATTGGCGATGGCACAGGACAAGGATAGCAAAGACGGTCCGACCGAACGTGCCGCCGGCAGGGAGGCAAGCCATCGCTGAGCCAAGCTGCGCGGCGCGCGCAAGTCCTACGGATCCATCGAGATCATCGAGGCCTTGACGTCGAGGACCGCGAATTCGTCGTCTTCGTTGGCCCGTCGGGCTGCGGCAAGTCCACGCTGCTGCGCATGATTGCCGGGCTGGAAAAGATCACCGCCGGCGACCTGCTGATCGATGGCGTGCGCGCCAACGAGATCGATCCGTCCGAGCGTGGGCTCGCCATGGTGTTCCAGTCCGACGCGCTCTATCCGCACATGACGGTGGCCGAGAGTATGGGCTTTGCGCTAAAAAATCGCCGGCGTTTCCGCCGCCGAAAAGGAGCGCAAGGTGCGAGAGGCAGCCGAGGTGCTGTAGCTTTCGCATCTACTCGACCGGCGGCCGAAGGCGCTGCCGGACGGCCAGCGCCAGCGTGTCGCTATCGGCCCCGCCATCGTGCGCAATCCCAAAGTGTTCCTGTTCGATGAGCCGCTGTCCGATCTCGACGCCGCCTTGCGGGTCAGCATGCGGCTCGAGCTGATGCGCCTGCATGAACATCTTGCTGCGACGATGATCTATGTCCACCCACGACCAGACCGAGGCCATGACTATGGCCGACAAGATCGTGGAGCTGAACGGCGGCTCGATCGAGCAGGTCGGCTCGCCGCTCGATCTCTGTATCAGGCCTGCAAATATCTTCGTTGCCGGCTTCATCGGTTCGCCGAAGATGAACCTGCTGGAGCTGAAGGTGGCCTCGACTGGCGCCGCAGGCGTCACCGTGACCTTGCCGGACGGCGAGGCGTTGACCTTGCCGGTCGCGGCCGGTGCAAGCAAATCCGGCGACGAACTGCTGCTCGGCATGCGGCCGGAACATCTCCGCGTCTCGACCAACGGACGATTCAAGGGGCAAGCCGTGCTGGCGGAGCGGCTTGGCAGCCTGACCATCCTGCATGTCGAGATCGCGCCTGACATCACGCTGGTCGTCCAGGCCGAAGGCGGCGACAGGACGCCGTTGCACAGACCGATCGCGCTCGACATCTCGCCATCGGCTTGCCACCTGTTTCGCACCAACAGCCCAGCGCTAACGCCTCTGCAACCGGCTTGACAACGTGCACTTACAGTTTGACCCGGACCACTGACGACGCCGCATCGATCCTGCTTCGACTTCCCAGCAGTGTCGATTTCTGCTGCATCGCAGCACATCGAAAAACCATTGCACACCATTTTAAAACTTGACGCGTGTCAAATTTTTCGAAAACATGCGGAAATGCTGACAGGCATCGGTCAGCGCTCTGGGAGGAGAAATGCCTGACACGAAAAGCCGCCCGAACCGGGCGCGGAACCCGCAAGCCGTTTGGCAATCGCTGATCGATCGGCAGTGTGTTATCGCAAGCGCCGGGCTGGCCTTCGCCGGCACAGCCATTCCGTTTGCCGGGCAACGGTTCGATTGCGACACAACCAACAATTAAGAGGAGGAAGAGCATGCGTATGTTCAATTGCCTGACGCTCGGCGCAGGACTGTTTGCAACCGCTATTTCAATGCCGGCCCAAGCCCAGGACGCAGCCCGAGTTGCGGCTATCGTCAAGGGTCTCGACAATCCCTTCTTCCAGTACATGCATCAGGGAATCGAAGAGCAGGCCAAGGCCGACGGCGTGGCCGTCACTATCCAGGCAGCCGCCAATATGGGCGATGCTACCGGCCAGGCCGATCGGTTGACCGCCATGGCCATGCAGGATTTCGATTGCTATCTGGTCAATCCGATCAGCGTCAGCAACCTCGTCCAGGCACTTGTGCCTGTCGCCCAGAAGAACAAGCCGATCGTAAACATCGACAGCACCATCGACGCCGAGCAGGCCAAGGCCGCGGGCTTCACCATCTCAACCTATATCGGCACAGACAACGTTGCCGCCGGCGTGCTGGCAGGCGAAGAGATGCTGAAGCTGGTTCCTGCAGGCTCCAAGGTCGCGCTGGTGGCCGGCATTGTCGGCGATGTCGGCAGCAACGCCCGCATCAAGGGCTTCAAGCAGGCTGTCGAAGGCAAGCTCGAAGTCGTGGTGATGGTCAGTGCCGACTGGGATCGCGAGAAGGCGCTCACCGCGGCCACCGACATCCTAGCCGCACATCCCGATCTCGCCGGCTTCTTCGCCGCCAACGACATCATGGCGCTCGGCGTTCAGCGCGCCGTCCAGACCTCGGGCAAGGATGTCAAGGTGATCGGCCTCGACGGCATCGTCGACGCGTTGAAATCGGTGGCGGCTGGCGAACTCGCCGCGACCGTCGCGCAATATCCCTATGTCGTCGGTGCCATGGGCGTGGAAGCCTGCAAGGCAGCGGCCATGGGCAAGGAACTGCCCGCCAACGTGCCGGCGCCGGTTCTATTGATCAACAAGGACAATGCCGAAGCCTCGCTGAAGAACTTCCCGCGTCCGGGCGGCGACTATCCCGATCCCTTCCGCGAGATGTTGAAGTGACCATTCCTGAACAAAACGCGCCCGTGCATACCGCGGGCGCGGCGGAGGAGAGCCGCCCCTCCCTGTCGGCTCTCCTCCTGGATCCTTCCTTCTGGGCCGACTGGGCATCGGTCGTCGGCCTTGTCGGCCTCGTCATCGTCTTCGGCATTAGTCAGCCGGTCTTTCTCAGCATCGCCAATTTGCAGGCCCTGCTGCTGGCCGCGGCGATCCTGGTCGTGCTGTCGATCGGCCAGACCTTCGTCGTCGCGACCGCCGGCATCGATCTCTCCTTGGCGGCAGCCGTCATGCTGGGCGCCATCATCCTCGGCCTCGTCGATGCCGCGGGCTATGGCATCTTTCTCGCCTGCGTGCTCGCCGTAGCTGCCACGAGCGCGGTCGGTTTCCTTAACGGCGCGCTCATCACAGCCGGGCGAATACCCGACTTCGTGGTAACGCTCGGCACGCTTTCGGGCGTCACCGGGCTCGGCCTGATCTTGTCGGGCGGCGAGCCGATAATGGTCGGCTCGACTTTCCTGCTGCGGCTGGCCTCGGGCTCCTTTGGACCGTTCGGCTATCCCGTCTGGGTGGCGATATCAGCCGTTCTGGTGGCGCATATCGCGCTCTACCACACCCGCTTCGGCGTGCATCTGCTGGCGACCGGCGGCCAGGTCGAAAGCGCCAGCGCGCTCGGCATCCGCACCAACCGGGTCAAGATCGCCGCCTATACGATTTCGGGCTTCTGCGCCGGCATCGCCGCACTGCTTCTGGTCGCGCGCATCGGCTCGGCCGAACCGCAGATCAATACCAGCCTTCTGCTCAATTCGGTGGCGGCAGTCGTCTTGGGAGGCGTCAGCCTGTTTGGTGGACGCGCCAGCATTCTCGGCCCGGCGATCGGAGCGCTGATGCTCACCGCTCTCGTCAACGGGCTGACGCTGCTCAGCGTTTCGGCCTTCTACCAGCCCTTGGCCGTTGGCGCCATCGTGGTGCTGGCGGCACTGATCATGCGGTATCAGAAATGAGCGCCGTCAGTCACTCCCCGTCGGCCGACGCGATCCTCGCCTGCGAAGGACTGAGCAAGCATTTCGGCGGCATCCGCGCCTTCACCGATGTCGCCTTCCAGGCCCGCCGCGGCGAGGTCACCGCGGTGATCGGCGACAATGGCGCCGGCAAGTCGACGCTGATACGCTGCCTGGTCGGCGTGCATGTGCCGGATGCGGGAGAGATCTTCTTCGACGGCCGGCTGCACCCCTTCGCCAATCCCGACGAGGCGCGCAAGGCCGGCATCGAGACGGTGCACCAGAACCTCGCGCTGATCGACGAATTGACAGTCGCTCAGAACCTGTTCCTCAACCGTGAGATCGTGCACCGGATCGGCCCGCTCGCCCTGCTCGACCGCAAGGCGATGAAGCAGCAGGCGCGCGCCATGCTGTCGCGCCTGTCGATCAACATGCCTTCGGTCAGCCAGCGCGTGCGGCGCCTGTCGGGCGGACAGCGACAGGCGATCTCGATCTGCCGCGCCGCAGGTTCCGGCGCCAAGCTGGTGGTGATGGACGAGCCAACCGCAGCGCTCGGCGTGCAGGAGACGGCCAATGTCGAAGCCCTGATCCGGCGGCTGCGCGAACAGGCCGTCAGCGTCATCCTGGTCAGCCATAATTTCGATCAGGTGCGCCGCCTGTCCGACCAGATCTGGGTGATGCGAGCGGGACGGATGGTGGCGACCGTCCGTTCATCCGAGACCACCGGCAACGAACTCGTCGCGCTCGTCACCGGCGCTGCATGACGGACGGCCGGGTCGAGCCGCACCTGTAGCTATAGCGAGTTGTTGGCTGAAACAATTGGATTGCAAAGGGAGTCTGCCGTGGCGGTGATCCGTGTCGGGCTAGTGGGTCTTGGAGAGGTCGCGCAATCGATCCATCTGCCGGTGCTGAGCGATCAGCGCGACAGCTGGCTGGTATCAGGCATCTATGATGTGTCGCCGAGCCTAATGGCGCTGTGCACATCCGAATACCCGACCGCCAAAGCCTTCGAAACGGCAGAGGCGCTAATCGATTCGCCGGATATCGACGCGGTTTTCATCCTCTCGTCAGACGAGACCCACAGCCGTTTCGTCCAAGCCGCCGTCCAGGCGAACAAGCATGTCCTCTTGGAAAAGCCCGCCTGCCTGACGGTGCGCGAGATCGACGAGCTTCTGGCGCTGACGCCAAACTACGCCAAAACGATCTTCGTCGGCTACATGCGCCGCTACGCTCCGGCCTATCTGGCAGCGATAGAGGAACTGCCTGACTTCGCCGACATCACCCATGTCCGCATCTTCGACCTGATCTCCGAGGGCCGGCATTTCCTGAAGAAGAGCCAGAACGTCCTCTATCCCACCGACATCGATCCGACCCTTTTGGCACGCGGCGCCGGGGAGCGCGAGGCGCTGATTCGCGAAGTGGTGGGCAGCGATGCGCCCGCCGATCTCGTACGCGCCTATCGCGGCCTGACGGCGCTGAGCTCGCACCATATTTCGGCGATGCGCGGGCTGCTCGGCGAACCGGCCCGCGTGCTGGCGGCGCACCGCACCAATGGCGGCGCCAACACCAGCGTGACCTTCGACTACGGCCACTTCGCCTGCTGCTACGATGCGGTCGTCGACGATCTCGGCCTATTCGATGCCATGATCGAGGTGCGCTCGAACACCAAACGGGTCCGCATCATTTACGACACGCCCTACATCCGCAGCCTACCGACGCGGCTCGAAGTGACGGAAGCCGGAGCAGCCGGCCCAGTGACGCGGACATTCGGGCCACTGTATGGCGACGCCTTCTCCAACGAACTGGAAACCTTCCACCGCCACATCACCGACGGGACGAAGCCGCTGACCGACCTAGCGGACTCCCGCCGCGACCTGGCGCTGATGGCAGAGATCATCGAGCAGATGAAGAAGACTGTCAGGCGCTGAAGCCTGCCTACTTCCCGCAATGGTGATCGTTGATCTTGTTCAACGCATTCGCGTCGTAGGAGCAGGCTCCTGCGGCTGTCGTGAACAACTGCTGGTCATAGTAGCGCGGGCCGCCGAACAGAATGTCGATGATGTTGCCTTCGGCGGGAACGTAGCGCTCGGAATCAGCCCGTTGGTCGCGATTTCCAGCGAAGGCCATGCTGCAGCCCATCGCGAAAGCGAGAGCAAGAATCGCAAAGCGTTTCGTTGTCATTGGCAATCCCCTTCTGGCCGTTCGGCTTCTCACCATACATCCAAAATCGCGAGGCGGACAAAAGTTCCTCACCCTGGCCAGATCAGCTCAACCATATGGCCTGTCACAATAGCTTTATCCTGCAGCGCTGCGCGGCATCTATCCCGCAATCTCCAACAAGGAGGATACCAGCAACCGACGTTCGTCCTGTGAGAGGACGTCCGAGTCGAAGAGATTCATGCTGCGAAGTCCTTCGATGGCGAGGTAGCAGACCAGCAGCGCCTTGAGGTCCGGCGTCTCTCCCTTGAGGCGCTCGAAAACCTGCCGCCTGAACGCTTTTATCGGCGTCAGGAAATCGGGATCCTCGGCGATTGCCGAAAATATCCAGGAAGCTGACGGTTTCGATTCCGCGGCATGTTCGGCTGAAAGCTTGATGTAGGTCGCAAGCGGGCTCTCGCCGCCGACGCCGGCAGTGCGGGCCGCGTCCAGCGCCTGCTCGAAGGCGCGCAGGTAATCCTCTACCAGCGCCTGCATCAGTTTCGCCTTGGTCGGGAAATTGTACAGCAAGCCGCCTTTCGACACGCCGGCACGGCTGGCGACGGCGTCCAGCGACAGGCTGCCGGGCCCTGTCTCGCGTGCCACATCGGCGGCGGCGGCGAGAATTTTATCACGCGAATTTGTTCGGCGGGCCTTCATCAGTCGCTCCCCATACATTAGCCTACGCGGAATTGACAAGACCGTCCAGACGGTACAGTAAGGTCGCCGTCATTTGAAATCGGGACCAGTCACAGGTATGTGTTTGGGTCATCCGACTGTTGTGCCGGGCCATGGCCAAGGGGACTGTTCGTGATCAAGCGCTTCATCATCGCCTTCGTTCTGCTCGTGCTGGTCTGCGGCGGCATCGTCGGCTTCAATTTGTTCCGGGACAATGCGATGCAGCAGTTCTTCGCCACGATGAAGCCCCCTGCCGCGACCGTGTCGACGATGATCGTCAAGCCGACGGAATGGACGCCGGGCGTCGAGGCGATCGGCACTGTCAGTGCGGTCCGCGGCGTCGATCTAACCGTCGAAACCGCCGGCATCGTCAAGGACATCCTGTTTCACGCCAATCAGAAGGTTGAAGCCAACGCGGGTCTCCTTCAGCTCGACGATGCCGCCGAACGCGCCGATCTCGAGGCGACGAAGGCGCAAGCAGCGCTCGACCAGACGGCGTTGACACGCGCCCTTGAATTGCAGAAACGCGATGTCGGCTCGGAATCGACGCTCGATACGGCGCGGGCAGCCGCATTGGCTTCCGCTTCGCGGGTCAACAGGCTGCAGGCGGTGCTCGAGCAGAAGCTGCTGACCGCGCCCTTCAGCGGTACCGTGGGTATCCCCAGGATTGACCTCGGCCAGTATCTCTCACCCGGCACTTCCGTAGCCACCCTGCAGGATCTGGAGACGATGCGGGCCGATTTCTCGGTTCCCGAACAGCAGCTTCCGCTGCTCAAGATCGGCCAGAAGGTACGGCTTGGCGTTGGTGACGGCGAGCTGCCGTTCGCTGGCACCATCCGCGGTATCGACCCGAAGATCGACCCGACCAGCCGGCTGGTGATGGTCAGAGCCGAGGTCGCCAACCCCGAAGGCAAGCTGACCCCTGGCCAGTTCGTGCAGGTGCGCGTCGAACTGCCCGAGGAAAACAACGTGCTGACGGTGCCGCAGACCGCGCTGACCTCCAGCCTCTACGGCGACTTCGTCTTTGTCGTGCGTCCGGCGAAGCCAGCCGCGGCCAATGGCGCCGCCCCTGCCGCCGCGGCCAACGCGGAAGAAAAGCCGGCCACGGATAGTGCGAAATCCGCGGCCGAGGCGCGCGCGGCAAAACCCGAGGAAGAACCGGCGGCAACGCCGGCCGCACCGACGGCGGAAGAACAGAAGCCGCAGCTCGTGCTTGCCCAGGTGTTCGTCAAGCCAGGCCGCCGTAATGCCGGCCTGGTCGAGATCCTGGAAGGCATCGCGCCCGGCGACGAAGTCGTTACCGCCGGCCAGAACCGCCTTTCCAACGGCATGTCCGTTGCCGTCGACAACACCATCGATCCGACCAAGCCGGCAAACCAGCAGGCAGCCCAGAAATGAGCTTCTCCGACATCTTCATTCGCCGTCCGGTCCTTTCGACCGTGCTCGCCTTGATGATCCTGCTTCTGGGTTTCCAGGGCATCTTCAGCCTCTCGATCCGGCAGTATCCGGAGGTCGAAGAAACGGCCATCACGATCACCACGGCCTATCCCGGCGCCAGCGCCGACCTGATCCAGGGGTTCATTTCCGCGCCGATCGCCCGTGCCGTCGCTTCGACCGAAAACATCGACTATGTCACGTCGGCAAGCCGGGCCTCCTCCAGCACCGTGACGGTGCAGATGAAACTCGGCTCCAACCCCGACGTCGCGCTGAACGAAGTCCTCTCGAAGGTGCAAGGCGTGCGCGGCGACCTGCCGGACGAGTCCGAAGACCCGGTGATCGTCAAGGGCACCGGCGAGCAGTTCGCGATGATGTATATCTCGATGCAGAATCCGAACATGACGCCGGAACAGCTCACCGAATATATCGAGCGCGTGGTGCGGCCGCGCATGTCGACGGTCGAGGGTGTCGCCGACGTGCAGATCTTCGGGGCCGCCGAATATTCGATGCGCGTCTGGATCGACCCGATCAAACTGGCGGCGCGCGGCGTGACGGCATCGGAAGTGCTGACCGCCATCAACGAATCGAATTTCCTGTCAGCACCCGGCAACACCGAAAACGAATATGTCGCCTCCTCCATCACCGTCCGTTCGACGCTGCAGACGCCGGAGGCTTTCGCCGCTCTTCCGCTCCGTTCGAAAGACGGCAATGTGGTGAGGCTGCGCGACGTGGCACGCGTCGAGCTCGCCGCAGCGAACACCGACACAAGGGTCAGCTTCAACGGCAAGCCCGGCATCTTCCTCGCCATCTTCCCGACGCCGGCCGCCAATCCGCTGACGACGGCGGGGGCGATCCACGACATTGTGCCAACGATCCAGGAGACGCTGCCGCAAGGCATGACGATCGAGATCGTCTACGATTCGACCGAGCAGATCAGCGCCTCGATCGAGGAGGTGTTCAAGACCATCGGCGAAGCGGTCGCCATCGTCATCGTCGTCATCCTGCTCTTCCTCGGCTCGTTCCGCTCGGTGCTGATGCCGATCGTGACCATTCCGCTGTCGCTGATCGGCGTCTGCTTCCTGCTGTTTTCGCTGGGCTATTCGATCAACCTTTTGTCGTTGCTGGCCATGGTGCTGGCGATCGGCCTCGTCGTCGACGATGCCATCGTGGTGGTGGAAAACATTCATCGCCACATGGAGGAAGAAGGTTTGTCACCGATGCAGGCGGCCTTCAACGGCATGCGGGAGATCTCGTCCGCCGTCATCGCCATGACGATAACGCTGGCCGCTGTGTTCGCGCCACTGGCCTTCACCGGCGGCCTGACCGGCGCACTGTTTCGCGAATTCGCGGTGACGCTTGCCGGCTCGGTGGTGCTTTCGGGTGTCGTTGCCCTCACCGTCACGCCGATGATGTCGGCACGCATCCTGAGGGCCGGCTCGCACAGCCGCTTCCAGCGTATTGTCGATAACACGTTCGGGCGCGTCGAAAACATCTACGAGCGGCTGGTCAGCGGCTCGTTGAAATACCGCCCGGTGACGCTGATGATCGTCATCGCACTGGTCGCCACGACCGGCTTCATGTTCACCAAGACCGCGAGCGAATTGGCGCCGGAAGAAGACCAAGGTTTCCTGCTGTCTATTGTGAATGCGCCGCGCTATGCCACGTCGGACTACACCGAGACCTATGTGAACCAGATTCTCGGGCTGATGAACGACATCCCCGAAACCAGGGCGCGGTTCTCCGCCGTCGCGTTCCAAGGCCCGACGAACAACGCCTTCGTCGGCTTCGCATTCAAGGACTGGGCCGAGCGCGAGCGCAGCTCGAAGGAACTTCAGGAAGACATCACCGCCCGCCTTGCCAAGGTGGCGGGCGTCGAGGCTTTCGTCTTCGCCCCGCCGACGCTGCCCGGCTCCGGCGGCGGCCTGCCGGTCACCATGGTGGTGCGCTCGACCGGCGATGCCTCCCAGGTGTTCGAGGCGGCCGAGGACATCAAGAACAAGGCGCAGGCCTCCGGTCGCTTCCTCGCCGTGCAGAATTCGATGTCCTTCGATGCGCCGCAAGTGACGGTGACGATCGACCGCGATCGCGCCGCGGCGCTCAACCTGCCGATCGCCGACATCGGCCGGACGCTGACCCTCCTGGTCGGCGGCGCCGAAGTGGCGCAATTCGACCGCGAATCCAACAGCTACGACATCATCCCGCAGGTGCCGCAGAACTTCCGCGACAACCCTGAAAAGCTGGCCGAGTATTTCGTGCGCAGCGCGTCGGGCGAGATGGTGCCGCTCTCGGCGGTGGTGAAGATCTCGACCAACGCCTCGCCGGCCGTGATCGAGCAGTTCAACCAATTGAACTCCGCCACGATTTCCGCTCTGCCATTGCCTACCCTAACCACCGGTGACGGGCTGAGGACCATCGAGGACATCGCCAGGGAAAGCCTGCCCGACACGTTCTTCATCGACTATACCGGCCAGTCGCGGCAGGAGAAGGAACAGGGCTACACGATCATCATCGCCTTCGCGGCAGCCGTTCTCGTCATCTATCTGGTGCTGGCGGCGCAGTTCGAAAGCTTCCGCGATCCGCTGATCATCATGATGTCGGTGCCGCTGTCGATCTTCGGCGCGATCGTGCCGCTCAATCTGGGGCTGGGAACGCTTAACATCTACACGCAGGTCGGGCTGATCACGCTGATCGGTCTGATCACCAAGCACGGCATTCTTCTGGTCGAGTTCGCCAACCAGCAGCGCGAGCTCCATGGGATGCGGCGGCGGGATGCGATCGTCGCCTCGGCCAGAGTGCGGCTAAGGCCGATCCTGATGACGACCGCTGCGATGGCGCTCGGCGTGGTGCCGCTGATCATCTCCAGCGGCGCCGGCGCGGCGGCGCGCTATTCGATGGGCCTGGTGATCTTCACCGGCATTCTGGTGGGGACCATGTTCACCCTGTTCGTGGTGCCGATGTTCTACACCTTCATTGCCAGCAAGGACCTGCCGCATCACGCCGAGAAGCCGGACCCGAAGCTGATGCCGGCACCGGTTGATTGATTGACAAAAGGCCGGAAATTTCCGGCCTTTTTCTTGGGCAGTGATGTCCGACCACAACGTATTTATAAAAGCGGATCGTCTTGGCTATCTATTTGATGATGACGATCCGGGTGTTGGCCGGACCGAAAATCTCGACAAGCTGGTAGAAATCGGCGGCGTTGTCCGGATGCAGCCGCACGCAGCCATGCGAGGCCGGCTGTCCCAGGCGCTTGACGAAATTGGTCGCATGCACGGCGTAGCCACCCTTGAAGAAGACCGAATGCGGCATCGGCGCGCTGTCGTATTTCCTCGAATACCACATCTGGTGCATGCGCGTCGGCTTGAACGAGCCGGTCGGAGTGACATGCCCCTTGCCGCCGGTCGAGACTTTCCACGCGAAGGTCGGCCGCCCGTCGACGAGGACTTCCATCGTCTGCTGCGAAAGCGAAATCCGCGCCACGATCTGATTGGCGGCCCGATTGGCGGCATGGGCAACGCCGTTGCCGGCGCCGAACAGAAGAACCGTGCCCGCGGTGACGGCGGCGGCGATGTTGATGAGCTTGGCGGAAATGGCAGTGTACATGTTATCCCCCTGTCTGCCGGGCATGGCCGGCCCCAATTCGATGACTGGCTTGTCGTTGGGTCACGTTTCGAATTGATTTCGCACGGCGGACGTTTCTGTTTCGAATCTGTTTCCTCTGGTTAACGGCCGGAGGCCGATCCGAGGCGTTTGCAGGGGTGAAAGCAAGGACAGGACGGTTTGCCTGGTCGAGCCCGAACCCGCGAAAGCTACTGCCATCTCCGGGGAAAGTGCGGTCTTCCCTCACATGAAAGCACAGTGACTTGGCTCGAAACCAATCGGCAACAAAGCGCGGACTCGAGCGGCATGATCTGGATACAGGCCACCCGCAAAGTTGACCCAACGAAAACAGCCGGCACAAACGAAGATGACCATGCAGTCGAACGCGATCTCCTGGCTATTCAGGATAAGCGTAGCCGCAGCGTTGATTGGCGGCGTCGGCACCTTCGCCGGCAGCCAGACGACGAAGCTTGCGGGGATGACTCTAGGCGAAGTTTCGACGCTGCATGCCGCACTGTTTTTCGCCACGGTCTAGATCGTGTCCAGCCTGCGCATAACCGGCTCAAGGCCCTCTGGCGGGTCGGTTTTGGGCTGAAGAAGATGCGCGGCACCTCCGGCAACTTGCAGCCGAGAGGACCGAAGTGCCCGCGCCGCAACGGGGGGCTCCGCTGGCGGCGCGGGCACTTCGGGGGTTTCCCTGAAGCGAACCTAAACCAAATATGGGGACGAAAACGATGAACACGAAATTTGCAGCTTCGGTGCTTTCCGCACTCCTCTACGCACAGGGCCTGCTCGGCTTTGCCGGCCTCGCCACCGTGCTTCTTAGGGATCGTGCTCATGCGAGCGAACTCGTCACGGCCAGCGAAATGCCGTCAGGTCCATCGCTTCTTGTCGTGCGCTGAGCGCCTGGGCCTGTGGACAATACGGTGAGGGGCTCGGCCTCAGTCGGCGAACTGCGTCGGCGGATCGAACCGGTAGCCGGCACCCCTTATCGTGGTGATGGTTTCGGTGTCGAGCTTGCGGCGCAGTCGCACGATGCGCGAATCGATCGAGCGATCGAAGGCATCGGCATTTTCGGCGGGCGCGGCGGCAATGATGTCGTCGCGCGTCAAGACCTTGCGCGGACTGGCCAGGAACAATCTGAGCAGCGCCACCTGACCCGGCGACAATTGTTCTTCCGTGCCGGAGCGATGCATGACCATGGCCGACCGGAGGTCGACCGTCGCGTTCTCCAGCACGACCAATTCCCCGGCGTTCCTGCCGCGCCGTGCCAGCAAGCCGCCGATACGGGCGGCGAGTTCCCTGACATTGAGCGGACTCTCGACGACGTCGGCGGCGCCGAGTTCGAGCGCCAGCACCTTGTCGACGAGATCGGCTGGCCGGCAGATCAGGATGAAATCTGGCCCGCCCTCGCCGCCATGGCGCTTGAGCAGATCACGCCCTTCCGCCTGGCTGAGGCTATCGCCGACGACGACGACATCGATGCCGTTTCCGGAAAGCAAGGATTCGGCCTCCCACGGCTGCCGCACCGTGCGCACGTCATGACCGCGCCGTTCGAGATGGTCGGCGAGATCGCTTGCGACCACTTCGGCGACAGAAACAAGCGCGATGATGGATCGTGCGGCCATTTTTTTCCACCCTGCAACCGGCAACCCAAGATGAGTGCTGGACATGATGTTTATACCCAATCTACTTTCCTCTGAAAGTGGGAGCGAGAGCATCGTGCGGGCACGAATTGTCGTTGTCGAGGACGAGCCGGATCTGAGGGACGCGGTCGCCGAGTATCTCGGCGCCAGCGGCTACGAAGTCGCTACGGCCGAGAGTGCCAGCGCTGCGCGAACCTTGCTGGAAACGCAGTCGTTTCACCTGGCCATCCTCGACATCGCCATGCCGGGCGAGGACGGCCTGTCGCTTGGCCGCTGGATGCGCTCGAAAATGCCGATCGGCATCATCTATGCCACTGCCGCCGGCACCGCGCTCGACCGCATCGTTGGGCTGGAACTCGGCGCCGACGACTACATCGTCAAGCCTTACGAATTGCGCGAGGTGCTGGCGAGGGTCCGCAGCGTGCTGCGCCGCGTGCCGCAGCCGGTCGAGCCGCAGGTCGCCAAGGCCGAAACAACTGCCAACCGCCGTTTCATGAACTTCGGCCCTTTCCATGCCGATCTTGACGGCCGGTTCGTCACCGGCGCCAATGGGACGGTCATCGACATGGCCAAGAGCGAGTTCGACGTGCTGGAGGTCTTCCTGACGCGTGCCAACCGCTTGCTGACGCGTGCGGCGATCTCCGAGGCGATCGGCTTCGTGGAAGATCCTGACTCCTCACGTGCGGTCGATATCCGCATCATGCGGCTGAGAAAGAAGATCGAGGCGGACCCGGCCAATCCGAAGTTCCTGCGCACGGTCCGCGGCGAAGGCTATATCTTCTCGCTGCCGACCGGCGAAGGCAACTGAGCGGCGCGACCACTGGTAACCACTCTCGGTGGCGACCACTGAAATGACGGCTGACCATGACGGCTGAAGCAGCACGCAGCGATACGCACGGCGTCAGGCAGGGCGCGGCGATGGCCGCTGTTCACGTCGTGCGCCGGCTTCGCGAAGCTGGCGACTGGCAGCGCGAGATGGGCAGCATCCTTGAAACGCTCTGCGCGGCCATGGATTGCCAGCGCGGCATTCTGTTTCGGCTACGTGAGCTGCCCGGCCAGGGCTTTGCCCAGTCGGTGGCGGCCTATTGGATCGATCCCCGATTCGGTGGCGAACTGGCATCGCCCACGGTGATTTTGCAGTCGGTTGTCAATTCGGACCCACTGCTGGAACGGTTGGCGGAGGACGAGCGGCAAGGCAAGATCTTCGCGGGACACACGCGCGACCTCGAAGGCTTTCTGAGAACCGACTTCGAAAAGCAGCACATCAAGTCGTTCCTGTCGGTGTCGGTCTTTGCGCATGGCCATTTGTGGGGCACGCTCGCAGTCAACGACTGCGTGAACGAGCGCGAATGGACCGACGAGGAAGAGGCAACGCTGCACATCGTGGCACTGGCCATCGGCGACGCCATCGAACGATCGCTTTCCGATGCCCACGCCAGCGAAGTCATCCGCCGCACCATGCTGCAAGCCTCGCTCGACGCCATCATCGTCATCGACGAGACCGGTTCGATCATCGAATTCAATCCCGCCGCCGAAAAGATGTTCGGCTATCAGCGCAGCGACATCCTCGGCAAGGACCTGCTCGACACCGTCGTTCCGGACTATTATCGCAAGGGCTATGTGTCGGGCGCCGAATACATGTCGGGCCGCGGCGCGCCGATGGTCGGCCAGCGGATCGAGACCGTCACCCAGAACGCGGCCGGCGAGGTCTTTCCGATCGAACTGACGGCGACCGAGATGCGGGTCGCCGACCGCCGCCTGATCTTCGGCTCGATCCGCGACCTGCGCGACAAATTGCGCGCCGAGGAGGAGATCGGCCGCCAGCGTGAAAAGCTGCACCAGAACGAGAAGATGGCGGCGATGGGCTCGCTGCTTGCCGGCGTGTCACACGAGCTCAATAACCCGCTTGCCGTGGTCGTCGCCCAATCGACTTTGTTGCACGAGTTCGCTTCAGACCCGCAGACCAAGGTGCGCGCCGAAAAGGTGCGCGCCGCCGCAGAGCGCTGCGGCCGCATCGTCAAGAGCTTCCTCTCCATGGTTCGCCTGCATCCGGCGTCTCAGGCCGAGACCGACCTCAACCAGGTGGTCCGTGCGGCACTCGAAGTGACCGCCTACGGCGCTAGGTCGACCGGCATCATTATCGATACCGATTTCGCCAGCGGTCCGCTGCTGGCCATGGCCGACGCCGACCATGTGACGCAAGTGGCCGCCAATTTCCTCATCAACAGCCAGCACGCGCTGGCCGGCATCGGCGGCGACCGGCTGATCAAGGTTCGCACGTTTCGCAGCGATCGCGGCAATCCCTGTTTCTCGGTCGAGGATAACGGGCCGGGCGTGCCGGAAGCGATACGCTCTCGCATCTTCGAATCGTATTTCACCACCAAGCCGGTCGGCGTCGGCACCGGCATCGGCCTGTCGATCTCGAAGTCGATCATCGAACGGCACAATGGCAATGTCTGGTTCGAGGAAGTTCTGCCGAGAGGCGCCCGATTCGTCGTCCAGTTGCCGGCGATCGCCGGCGGCGCGGCCGCCGCCGGCGAAAGCCCGTCGCGCTCGAGCGGTTTGCGTCACGCGCTGATCATCGATGACGAGCCGGATGTCGCCGCCTCGCTGTCCGACATTCTGGAGTTGATGGGCATCAAGTCGCGGATCGTGCCGGCCTGGGCGTCGGCCGCCGTGACCTTGTCCGGCCATATGCCGCCAGACATCGTCTTTTCCGATCTGCGCATGCCCGGCACCAGCGGCATATCAATCTATCGCGAACTGCTCGCCGAAAAGCCTGATCTGGCGCGGCGCTTCGTTCTGGTCACCGGCGACCTGATCGGCGCGAAGGCCGAAATCGAGGCATTGCCGGCGCCGCAGCGGCCGCAGATCCTGGAAAAGCCGTTCAGCACGCTGGACGTGCGCGGCGTGCTGTCGGCCATCGCCGAGCAGGCCGCATTGGGCAGCTAGACTAGAACTTCGGACTGGTGGAAATCGGTTTTTGAAAAAATCCGATGCTTAAACAAAGGGCCAGGTCCAGAGAAAAAAGACTCCCGACCGATGCGGCGGGAGCCTGCCTGAGCACTGGAGGGTCGCTCGGAGCATCAAAAAACGTTCGGGGTATCGGTCAGCGGCGCGGCATTGGCGATCACGCGGACCGCGCGCGCCTTGTGAATGCCGGATTGCTCGGCAATGACGCGCAGGCAGTCCGCGCTCTCGGCGCCCCAGGCCTGCCCCTTGCAGACAAAATCGATCTCTGGCATCGGCAGGCGCGCGGTCTTGGTCGTGGTCGGCGCGCCTTTGACGATGTTTGCCGGCGGGTTCAGTGAAGCAAAGGCGGGACCAACCGTCGGCGCGAATGCCATGCCGGCGAACGCGGCGGCGCCCAGCACCACGAACAGCGCCATCGGATGGTCGTTGGCGCGCTGGCGCAGCGCCAGCTTCGGCCGCCGATCGTTGCGCTCCGGCGCTTGCAGGCGGCGGTCATTGCAGGCAGTCCGGATTTTCGTATACATCGCGCTTCCCTTCGTCGATCTTCTTTTTCTGTGGAAACGAACATAGTCGCACCTTGTAACGGACGAACGACGCACGCAAACTGGCCGTGTAACAGCTTTGAAACGGGAATTCGGCGGGCACATCCGGTCATGCAGGGGCGAGGGAGTTCGTTGCCGAACTGTTTTCATCCAGTCGCATGTTCACGAGATCAAATCGCGCCGCCGCTCTGGCCCGGCGACGTCCGGTCGCCACCTTGAGACGCCCTCGCCTGCGACCATGAGGCGCTTGTGATTACTGCGGATTAAGTTCCGAGAGGATTTTCTGTGCCGCAATGCGCCCAGCCACGATTGCGCCTTCGACATAGCCCGGAAACGACGGCGACAATTCCGAAGATGCGAAATACACTGGCGGCGCGCCGGCCAGGATGATTTGTTCGGCCTCCGTGGCACTTGTATCGATGATGAGATCGCCGTAGCCACCACCGCTCCAGCGATCATCGGTCCAGTCGCGATAGCTAAAATCGATGAAGTCGTCTGCGCCCGTGCCGAGCGCCTGCTGCAGCCGCGCCGTAACCTCGGCGCGCAACGCGGCATCTCTCAGTTCCCGCCAGCGGAGGGCAAGCGGCCCGCCTACGAAGACGACCAACGCAGGGTGGCCGCAATCCTTGCTGACGTCACAGGCAAAAAGTGCCGGCGGATCGCGCCACATCACCATACCGCTCAAGCCCTTGGCGCGCCAAAAGGCTGTGGCATAGCGCACCTGTATTTTGATCACCGCGCCGCTTTGCCAAACGCCGAGGGCCTTTTGCAAGGCAGCCGGCAGCGGCGGCGCGAAATCCAGCTTCGAAGTCATCATCGGCGGCATCGCGATCAGCGCAATTCGCGCCGTGATCGAGCCCGTCGTCGACGCGAGACGAACGCCTCCCGGTCTGCGCCCGATCGTTCTGACCGGCGCGTTCAATCGCAGGCGGTCGCCGAGATCGCCGGCCAGATCATCCGCCAGAGACTGCATGGTCTCGTGCACGAAATACTGCAGCTCCGAGACCTCATTGGTGATACGGCGGTCATTGTCGATGAGGTGCCAAAGCGGCAGTTTTTCGAGCGCTTGGCACCACAGGCCCTCGATCATCGAGCGGAAAGCCGCCTTGGCCTCGCCGGGATCGTTCTGGGGATCGAGCCATGCGGCGACGGTCAAGCCGGCGATAGCCGGATCACCCGGTGCGATCGCGTTCATGCGGTCGCGGATCGACCTCGATGCGTGGTAGATTCGCTCGGCTTCCTTTGCGCCGGTCAGCGGCTGGGCAACGAACTCGCCCTTAGCATAGGTCTCGACCAACGTCTTGCCGCGCGTTCGCACCAGGGCCATCAGTTCCGGCATGTCCTCGCACAGGAACTGACCGCCGCTGTCGATCCGCTCGCCAAGCCCGTTCCACTTGGACTCGACCCGCCCGCCAACCCGGTGGCGCGCCTCGAACAGCGCAAAATCGATGCCGGCCTTGCTCAATTCATGCGCGGCTGACAGGCCGGTAAAGCCGGCGCCAACGATGGCGACATCGGTTCGTGCGGTCTGGCGCTTCAAGAGGCGGCCTTGAAGTTCTCGAAGCCCGCGATCATCCGCGGCTTGAGCTCCGGAGACAACGGTCCTGTCGAGATCATCACCCCGCCCGATCGACATATTGCAGGTCGCTCGCTGCTCTGCCGGGCGACCCTTTAGCCAATGGATTTTTCCAGCATGCTGATCCAGTTGCGGTAGGCGATTTTCTCGATCAGCGCGCGACCGAATCCGCGCGCGGCGAACGCATCGAGCAGTTTTGGCAGGCCGGTGACGTCACCGATCACAGCCGGGATCATGGCGCCGTCGAAGTCGGACCCGAGTCCGACGCCGTCTTCGCCCAGCGCCCGCAGCAGTGAATCGACATGGCGCACCATGATGTCGAGACTGGTATCGGCATTCATCCTGCCGTCTTCGCGCAAAAACCCGGTGGCGAAATTCAGCCCGACCATGCCGCCCGAGTCGCGGATCGCGCCGAGCTGCCATTCGGTGAGGTTACGCGAATGGCCGCAGATCGCATGGACATTGGAATGGGTCGCGACCAGCGGTGCGTCGCTGATCTCGGCAACGTCGCGAAATCCCTTTTCGTTGAGGTGCGAAAGATCCACTATGATGCGGAGCTGGTTGCAGGCCTTGACCAGCGCCTTGCCGGCATCGGTCAGGCCAAGTCCGGTGTCGGGCGTCGACGGGAAACGGAACGGCACTCCATAACCGAAAGCGTTCGGGCGGCTCCAAACGATGCCGAGCGAGCGCAAGCCTGCGGCATGCAGCACGTCCAGCATGGTCAGTTCGGGGTCGATCGCCTCGACGCCTTCTATATGGAACACCGCTGCGATCGACCCTTGCGCCATCGCGTTTCGCACGTCGCCGGCGCTGCGGCAGACGGTGAGTGCCGACGCTCGTTCCAGCCTGAACAGGATCGAGGCCATGGCGATGGTGGAAGAAAGCGCGTCGGCGCGCGCAATTTCGGGCGGCAAGGGCTCGATATCGCTCGGCGCGGGAGGAACCGCACTGCGCTTGGATTTCTCGACCGGCGGCGGAAAAATCGCGAACATGCCGCCGGCAAAGCCGCCCTTTTTCGCTCGCGGCAGGTCGATGTGGCCACCCGATGTTCCCTCGATGAACAGCTTTTCGACATCCGCGTCTTTCGACTGATGGAGCCTGAGCAGCGTATCGTTGTGGCCGTCGAAGACGGGAACAAGATCGGTTTCGGTCATCAAAGGATCATTTCGGTTCGATTGGTCGGGCGGGCAATACTTAGGCAAGGCAATACCCACTAGGCAAGACGACCCACTGGGCAAGACGACCACTGGGCAAGACTGGCCACTGGGCAAGACTGGCCACTGGGCAAGACTGGCCACTGGGCAAGACTGGCCACTGGGCAAGACTGGCCACTGGGCAAGACTGCAACCTGCGCAAATGAAGCGATGCGCTTGTAGCTGCCCGCCCTCAACGGTCACCGGGCGCCGAGGCCTGGCGCTGGGATCGAAGCTATTGCTTCAGCACGTCGGCCCATTCCTGGTGACGTCGGAACTGGGCGTTGGCGAACGGGCACAGGGGAATGATCTTCTTGCCAGCCGCGCGCGCGTCCTCGACGGCGCGGGTAACGAGCCTAAGCCCCGCGCCCTGGCCGCGAAACGCATCCGGCACTTCGGTGTGGTCGATGATGATCTGGTGCTCGCCGATCTTGGTGAACGTCATCTCCGCCTCGGCGCCATCAGGCCCGCGCAACAGATAACGGCCCTTGGAACCGCGATCCTCCAGTTCGATCTCCGGCAATTGGTCAGGCATTGCTTACGCTCCTTCTGCCGGCGTAGCGGACAGGAACCGCTGCGCCGCCTCGATCTCGTTCGACTGCACCTCATGGCCGCCGTCGTGCCACTCCACTGTGACATCGGCGCCATCGGCGCGCAAATAGGCTTCGAGCCGAGCGGTCAGGTTCGGCGGGCAGATCGGATCGCGTTTGCCTGCCGTGACCAGGATGCGGCGGCCGGCCAGGCTGCCCTTCACCTCCGGCTCGAATGGAATCAGCGGATGCATCAGAACCGCCGCATCGAACAAAGAGGGCGCCGCGAACATCGCCGAGGCCAGGATGTTGGCGCCGTTGGAATAGCCGAGGCCAAGCACCGACGAGGGCTTTGCCGCCTCGACATGTGCCTTGACGAAGCCAACCATCTTGTCCGTCGCCCGCGCCAGGTCGTCCATGTCGTAGACGCCCTCGCCGGTGCGGCGAAAGAAGCGCGCGGCACCGTATTCCGAGACATCGCCGCGCGGCGAGACGATGGTCGCCTGCGGCGCGAGATCGCGCCCGAACGACAGAAGCTGGCTCTCGTCGGCCCCGGTGCCGTGGAAGACGAAGAGCAGCGATCCATCAGGCGAACCTGGCAGTGTCTTGTAGATGTAGGCGTCCTTGCTCATGGGCTTGTCCTCAGTCTTCCAGCTTTTGCAGATGCTGCTCGAGATAGGGCCGCAGATGCTGGTGCTGCGACGGCAGCTTCAGCGCCTCGCCGAGATGGGCGGTGTCCTCGTCGCGGTCGAAGCCCGGCTCGTTGGTGGCGACTTCGAACAGCACGCCGCCCGGCGTGCGGAAATAGATCGCCCAAAAATAGTCGCGGTCGATCACCGGCGTCACCTGGTAGCCGGTGTCGATCAGCGCCTTGCGCACTTCGAGCTGCTTGGCGCGGTCTTCGACAGCGAAGGCGACGTGGTGGACCGAGCCGGCGCCGAGATCGGCAAAAGCGGCGCCCGGCAGCGATTCGATATCGACGATGTTGGCGCCGTTGCCGTCCTTCACCGCCAGCCTTTTTACAGTGCCGGACGTGTCGACTTCCTCATAGCCCATGAATCTCAGCAGCTCTTCTGTGGCGCCGCCATCCTTCAGCCTGAGCGACACCGAGTGAAAGCCGCGGATCGCCTCGTCGGAGGGAACATCGCCCTTCGCCCACGGCGTACGGATGTCGGCCTTGTTCTCGACCAGCGCAAACCCGTCGCCATCGGGACCGGCGAAGCCAAGGCGCTTCTCGCCGAAGCTCTCTTGGCGCGACAGCCCAGCGACGCCCTCATCGGCAAAACGCTTTTCCCAATAGGCAAGCGTGCCTTCGGGCACCGAATAGACCGTGGTGCCGACCTCGCCGACGCCGTGGCGGCCCTTGCCGATGTTGGGGAACGGAAAATAGGTCATCACCGAACCGGGCGTGCCGAACTCGTCGGCATAATAGAGATGGTAGACATCCGGCGCGTCGAAATTGACGGTTTTCTTGACCCGGCGCAGGCCGAGCTTTTTGGTGAAGAACTCGTTGTTCTGGCGCGCATCCCTGGCCATCGAGGTGACGTGATGCAGTCCCTTGATCTGATCGAGCATTTTCCTGCTCCTTCCCTTGTCCTGTGCGGCCCATGCCGCGGTCCACGTCAATATGAGGAGCCGCCAGCCTGCGGCAAAGGCCCCAAACACAGATGGACTGTGCTCTATAAGTGAACAATGACACGCCATTTGTTCACCATTTAGCGAATACCTGAGGCTTGTTTCGCCACAAAAATTCGGCTCCATGAGCGGCGGGTATTCGCGGCAGGTTTTCAATGAAGGAGACAGCATTGGTCAGAAAAGACAGACGCCCGAATGTTCTCCTGATCACCTGCGACCAGTGGCGCGGCGACTGCCTGTCGGCGGCAAGCCACAAGGTGGTGCGAACGCCGAATGCCGACGCGCTCGCCGCCGAGGGTGTGCTGTTTCGACAGCACTTTGGCGGGGCGGCGCCCTGCTCGCCGGCACGCGCCTGCCTCTACACCGGCCTTTACCAGATGAACAACCGCGTCTGCCGCAACGGCACGCCGCTCGACGCCCGCCATGGCAACATCGCGCTCTCGGCACGCAGTCTCGGCTATGATCCGACGCTGTTCGGCTATACCGACGTATCGCCCGATCCACGCACGCTGGCGCCAGGCGACCCGCGGCTGAAAAGCTATGAAGGCGTGCTGCCCGGCTTCACCGTGCGCCAACTCCTGCCGGAGCACCAGAAACCCTGGCTGTCATGGCTCAAGGCGCGCGGCATCGATAGCAGCGCCGGTTTTCCCGATATTCATCGCCCAGCGGTCGAAATCGTCGGTGCTACGACGGACGGCGCCGTGACCACCTCACCGCCCGTCTACTCGAAGGACGAGACCCCAGCCGCCTTCCTGACCGGCGAATTCGTCCGCTGGCTTGGCGAACAGGAGCGCGATACACCGTGGTTCGCGCACCTTTCCTTCCTCAGCCCGCATCCGCCATTCATCGTGCCGGAGCCTTACAACAGCATGTATGACCCGGCCGACGGCACAGCCTTCCTCCGCGCCGCGAACTGGCAGGCCGAGGCGCAGAGCCACCCCTACCTCGCCTATGAACTTGACCAGCAGCAGCGGGCAAATTTCCGCCCCGGCGCCGAGGGCAAGGTGCGCGACTGGGGCGATGACAATTTTGCCCAAATCCGCGCGCTCTATTACGGCATGATCTCGGAAGTCGACGCGCAGCTTGGCCGGATCTGGCAGGCGGTCAAGGCGGTCGATGCCTGGGACGACACCATCATCGTGCTGACCTCTGACCATGCCGAGATGATGGGCGACCATTTCATGCTGGGCAAGGGCGGCTTCTTCGACGGCAGTTTTCATATTCCGCTGATCATCCGCGACCCGCGTCGCCGCAAGGCAGCCGGCGCCAGTGTCGACCGCTTCACCGAAGCGGTGGACATAGCGCCGACATTGCTCGATCTGCTTGGCGAGGTATCCCCGCCGCACCTCGACGGACAATCGCTGAAGCCATTCCTGGATGCCGGGGAGCCGGGCAACTGGCGCGAGGCCGCGCATTGGGAGTTCGATTTCCGCTCGGTCGCCGACGGCGATGCCGAACGCCATTTCGGCATCGGTCCGCGCCAGTGCAACCTGGCCGTCATCCGCACGCAACAGTTCAAATATGTGCATTTCGGCAGCGGCCTGCCGCCGCTGCTGTTCGACCTGGAGCAGGATCGAGACGAATTGACCAATGTCGCTGCCGATCCCGCCTATCTGCCGGTCCGGCTGGAGCTTGCCGAAAGGCTGCTTGCCTGGCGGGCCGAACATCTCGATCAGTCGCTGGCGCTTGCCGAACTGACCGAGGACGGCGTTGTTGGCCACGTCGCAGGCCTGCCATTTTTCCAGTCATAAAAAAGGCCCGCGCCTTTGCCGGCACGGGCCTCCTTCGTCGCTGGAGTAAACTACCGCATCATCATGCGCTGGGTGTCGCGGTTTTGCGTATATGTGGCCTTGTCATAGGGGGCCTGCGCCTCGAGCTGCTCCTTGGTGAAGCTCGTGTAGAGATAGCGGTTGCCATCCTTGTCGGTCATGAACTTAAGATTGTCCATGCCGATTGCCACTTCCTTCTCGCCAACGCCGAGGAAACCGCCGACGTCGATGATGACGGCGTCGACCTTCTTGTCGCCCGTCAGCACGACGTCACCAATCTCGCCGAGGTTGACATCATTGGCGCCATAGACGGTGGTTCCAACCAAATCCTCGGAACGGATTTTGTCGACCGGCATTTCAGTCAGCGCCGACTTGTCGATCGCTGCGGTCTGCGTCTGGTCGGGGGTGGCGTCAGGCGTTGCTGCAGCCGGAGCCTCGGCCGTCTTGTCCGTTGGAGCCGGAGCAGCGGGTTCAGGCGTTGCCGCCGGGGCCTGCGCCGTCTTGTCCGCCGGTGCCGGAGCAGCGGGGTCAGGCGTTGTCGCCGGAGCTTCCGCGGTCTTCTCCGCCGGAGCTGGGTCCGGAGTGACGGCAGGGGTGGTGGTCACCGGCGCCGGCGTCGCCGCGTCAGTCGATGCGGTTGTCGCCGGGGCGGGATCATAGGCCTCGCGGTCGAACTCCGGCAGCGCCTCCAGGTCTTCCTTCGTGGTTTCGGCGACCAGCCAGCGATCGCCGTCCCTCTCCGCCCACTTGGCCATGTCGAACTGATAGGCGACATTCTTTTCGCCAACCTCAAGGAAGCCGCCGACGCCGATGATCAGGGACTCGGCCTTGCCATTCTTGGCCAGGACGATGTCGTTCACGTCGCCGATGTTTTGAGCGTCGTCGCCGGTGCCGTTGTAGACGGTTTCGCCGATGATATTGGTGGCAAGGTTGCCGTCGGCACGCTCCACAGGTTCGGCCGGAGCTGCGGCGCTATCGGCTGGAGCCGCCGGCGCGTTCTGCGCGGTCGTATCCGTCGAGGTCGATGGAGCGGGAGCCGTAGCCGTAGTGTCACTGCCTGCAGGAGCCGGGGCCGCAGGAGCCGGATCGTAAGGCCTGCGGTCGAAGTCCGGCTGAGCCGTCAGCTCGTCCTTGGTGGTTTCGGCAATCAGCCAGCGGTCGCCGTTCCGTTCGGCCCATTGCAGCTTGTTGTAGTCGAAAGCGACGTTCTTGGCGCCAACGCCAAGAAAACCGCCGACGCCGATGACGACGGATTTCGCCTGACCGTTTTCATCGAAGACGACATCACTGACTTCACCGATGTTCTCGGCATCGTCGCCTGGGCCGTTATAGACCGATTCACCAATGATATTGGTCACCAGACTGCCGTCGGCGCGGGCAACGGGAGCCGCCGGAGCGGTTTCCTGGACCGCCGGGTCCTGGGTCGGCGCCGGGGTTGTGGCCTCCTGCGCATACGCACCGGTCGCAATCAACGCTGCCAGTGCGGTGGTGGATAAAAGGGTGCGGATCATCGTAGTCCTCCTCGTGCGTTATCTCGCGCCGCGAGCATGGGAGATCGGTCGCGGCGTTACACATTCACAACGTCGTGACCGCGCCGTTGTTCCGACACCATCGCGAGCGGTGTGAAAAAACCACCCGAATCGCGCTCAATCGTGCGTTTAGCCGGGCGAGATTGGCTCCTGTATTTTCGTTAGAGCTGCGGAACTTTTTTTCAACCGCCCCGTTTCGGCCCATGGCTCGGTCTGTTGCGGCCGATGATTATCCAATGGTTGCCAAGATAAATCGGAGCGGGGGAATGCGATTTGCGGCGGTGCTGAACCAGGAGGGCGGCACCCTGCGCACGATTGATCTCTCCACCTTCACCGACCGAATGCGCCAGACATTGGAGGCAGCAGGTCACTGCATCGATATCGAAATCGTTGCCGGCAAGGACATCGTCGCAACGCTGGACCGCATCGCTTCCAGGCACAGTGTCGACATTGGGCTGGCCGGTGGCGGCGACGGCACCATTTCGGCCGCGGCGGCTCGGTTGATGGGCGGCAAGAAAGCACTTGCCATTTTACCTGCTGGCACGATGAACCTGTTTGCACGCGGGCTCGGCGTCCCACAGACCCTTGACGCAGCCGTGAAATCCTTTGCCGACGGCGAGGTGATTGCAGTCGATGTGGCGACCGCCAACGGCCAGCCGTTCGTGCATCAGTTCTCGATCGGCATGCATGCCAGGATGGTTCAGCTTCGCCAGACCATGGAATTTGGCTCGCGGCTGGGAAAGATGCGGGCTTCGGTGAAGGCTGCCTGGGCGGCGATCAACAACCCGTCGGCAATGGAGGTGACGCTGATCATCGGCGAAGCCGAGATCGTGACGCGCACCACCGGAATCGGCATCACCAACAATCTGATCGGCGAGGGTCATCTGCCTTATGCCGACAATCCCGCCGGCGGCGTGCTTGGCATCTACGTCACGGTGGCGCGGCGGCGTGGCGAACTGGTCAGGTTCCTCTTCGACATGGCGCGCGGCAAATGGCGCGATAGTGAGCACGTCGAAATCCATCAGGCCGATCGGGTCGTTTTGAAAGTCCACTCGGCCGCCAGGAAGCTTCGCGCCGTCATGGATGGCGAGCTGGTCAGGCTTGACCGCGAAACCACGATCCAAATCCATCCTGGCGCGCTGAATGTTCTGGTTCCGGCGCGCGCCGTCCAGGCGAAGGCCGCGTGATGCGTCCCGGCATAGTCGATCGGAAGCCTTCAGCCCTTGGGAATCTCGCCCTGTTCGTTCCTGGGGAGTTCGCCCTGTTCGGTTGTCGGCGTCCTGTCTATCATGTTGCCGTAGATCTCCGCGATGCCCCAGGCGATAAACGCCAAAAGCAGTGCAGCGATCAGGATGCGAAAAGTGTGCCACCCCCAGCGTCCTTGGCGGGCTTTGTCTTCAGGAACGATCCTGGGCATGATCGGCCTCCATTTCGGTTGTCGCTGGCATTTCGGTTGGCCCGGCGGGCGCGGCTGGCAAAATGTGGTTGGGTAACGGTTCCTCAAGGCGAAGGTTCCGGTTTCGGAGCCAGGGGGGAGCCGTGTGGATAGCAGGGTAGAGATGAAGCCGAATCTGCCGGTCGATGTCCTTGGCGTGGTAAGGGCGCAGGACAGGCTTGCCGTACTCCACAGTCTCGATGCAATCGACACGGCCGCCGATCCTGACTTCGACCATATCAGCGGTCTTGCCGCCGCGGTGATGCAAGCGCCTATCGCGCTGGTGACGCTGCTCGATGTCGAACGGCAATGGTACAAATCCCATGTCGGCCTGGATGAGACCGAGGCCGCGGCCGACACATCCTTCTGCGCCCATACCATTGCCGCCGGCGACGAGCCGATGGTGGTGACCGATGCGACCAAGGATTCACGCTTCAACGCCAGCCCGCTGGTCACTGGCGAGCATCATGTCCGTTTCTATGCGGGTGCGGCGATTGTGGTGGCCGGCGCCCGCATCGGCACACTCTGCGTGTTCGACCGGAAGCCGCGCGGGTCCCCGTCTGCCGCCCAGCTCGAACAATTGACGGCGCTCGCCAGCCTCGCCGCCAGCCTGTTCGCATTGAAGGACGCCACCCGCAACGGCGCCAGCGCCGCAGCGGCGCTGGCGCGCGAGGAAAAGCGGCGCGGCATTGCGCTCGATGCCGCATCGCTCGCGAGCTGGGCATGGGATATCCATACCGATATGATCGAATGCGATGCCCGGTTATCGGAGCTGTTCGACCTGCCGCGCTCGACCCGGCTGAGGGCGCGCGATATCCTTGCCGCCATCGACCCGCGTGACGTCTACCAGACCGAGACGCGCTTTCGCGACGCACTGAGCGGCGGCGACGATTATTTTGGCGAATACCGCGTCAAGGGCATCAGTCCGCCGCGCTGGCTCGCTACGCGCGGCCGTGTCATCGAGCGCGACGGCGACGGCAAGCCGACGCTGATCTTCGGCGTCAACTACGACGTCACCGAACGCAAGCTCGGAGATGAGCGGCAGCGGCTGTTGCTGCGCGAGCTGAACCATCGCGTCAAGAACACGCTGGCGACCGTGCAGGCGCTGGCGACGCAGACAGTTCGCCATGCCCGCCAGCCGAGGGATTTCCTCGACGCCTTCAGCGCCAGGCTTCAGGCGCTGGGCGCCGCCCACAGCCTGCTGTCCGACCGCGAGTGGCGCGGCATCGGCCTTCGCGAACTCGTGCAAATCGAGGTCAAGCCGTTCGACACCGCCGAACAGCCGCGCATGACGATCTCAGGCGCCGATCTGCTGCTTTCGCCCGACCAGGCAGTCGGGCTCGGCCTGATCCTGCATGAACTGGCCAGCAACGCGCTGCAACACGGAGCGCTGTCGGCAGCTTCGGGCAAGGTCGATCTCGACTGGAAGGCGCAGGGGCGGAAAGGCGCTCGGCGCCTGGTGCTGACCTGGCGCGAAAGCGGCGGGCCTGAAGTTGCCTCGCCCGAACGCCAAGGCTTCGGCTCGATCCTGATCCGCCGCAGCCTGGCCAAGGTCATCTCCAGTGAAGTGACCCACGAATTCCGGCCGGAAGGCGTGTTCGCCGAAATATCGATGCCGCTGGAGGATCTGCCGAAGTGACGGCTCGAGCATTGATCCCAACCGAAGGTCCGCGTCAGGGAAAGTGGAACCCGGATTTCGGATCATTGCCAACAGGAGAAGAGCCGCTTCGAGCTATTTCGCTTCGCCGGCATCCGGATCGTCGACATCGGGCTTTGCGTTCTCGCGGTAGATGGCGTAGGCGGCGAGTGCAATTGCCGGGGCGAGTATGGTGCCGAGGCCGCCTTTCCCCTTGAGTAGCGCCGGCAGCACGGCGAGCGCCGCCGTGATGCCGACCGCCTTCATATCGGCATTGCGCCTCCGCACCCGGCGTCGGGCGCGCGCGCCGGCCGACAGCTGATGGACGAGCAGGAGGAGCCCTGCGATCACCAGAAAGCCGACCCCGAATCCAAGGCAGGCTGCCATCGGCCCGTAGCGACCCGCCACCCAGACGTAGGCCGCTCCGACGAGGAAACCGAGGCCGCACAGTGCTGCAAGTGCTGCGAGCGCATAGACGATTGCAGCCGTGCGCGCGCGACGCAGGGCTGCGAGGGCTTCACCCGAGGCGAGGCCCGAGATCAACGATGCCAGCATCCCCATCTGGGCTGAGACTAGCGGCGAGCGAGAAGCGCAAACAGAAAGCCCACGCCTGCCGCGATTGCCAGCGACGTCACCGGCTTTTCGCGCACGCTCGCCACCACTTGAGCTTCGATATCCTTGGCGTTGCTGCGCACATTTTCAAATGCTGCTTCGCCTTGGGCGCGCAATTGCTCAACCCCTTCCGCAGCAACGCGACGAGCAGCCCCGTAACCATGTTGGCCGGTCTCGGCCAGCTGTTCGGTGAGTTTCTGGATGTCGACTTTCAGTTGCCTGATGTCGTCTTCAAGGTCCGAATTCGGCCGGCTTTCGTTCGGGGACTTTCCTGCGGCAGTCGCCATTGCTTGACTCCTTGCGTTTGCTCGGGTCGAAACGTTCGACCCACCCCAAGGTTCCGAAATCGGAACAACTCCCATGAAAGGGTGTTTAAGCAGCCGAGTCCAGCCCGGCACGTCTCCGGTAGCCGCTCAGATCAGCGGTCGGCGACCTTCGCTCAACCCTTCCCAGCGGGCGAGTTCCTTGAGCCTTTCGTTGTCGACCACCTCGCAGCCGCCGTCGCGCCAGAAGATAAGCTTGCGGTCCATCAGCTTGCGGATTGTCTTGTTGGTGTGGACCAGCGACAGGCCGAGCGTATCGGCGAGGTGCTGCTGTGTGATCGGAATCTGCACGGGCGTCCTGCCGTTCAGCCCGACCACCCTGGCGCGACTGGAGATGAAGGCGATGAGATAGGCAGCACGCTCCAGCGCGGTGCGTCTGCCGACACTGAGCAGGTTCTCGTCCAGCATGCGCTCCTCTCGCGAGGCAATCCAGGTGATGTCGTAGGCGAGGCCCGGATGGCTGCGGTAGAGTTCGGGGAGGGCCTCCCGCTCGAAGAGGCAGAGCAGCATTGGCGACAGCGCTTCTACGGAGTGCTGCATTTCGCCCATCAGACTGCCTTGCAGACCGACGAGATCACCTGGCATGGAATAGTTCAGAATCTGCCGGCGGCCATCCGACAGCAATTTGTAGCGAAAAGCCCAACCCGACAGCACGGTATACAGATGGGCACTGTGGCTTCCCTCAACCAGAACCGTGTCGCCCTTGTCGACGGCCAGTTCGCCCTTCTTGAACCCATTGACGAAGACGAGTTCCTGCTTCTCGAACGCCCGGAACGCCGGCAACGGCCGCAGTGGGCAGTTCTCACATGAATAGCGGCGGGCGGACAAGGAACGGCCGTTCTGGCCAGACATTTCAATCCCTCTTCAAAGCTGGCCCTCTTGTGGAGGGCGCTAGCAAACGCCCTGCAGGCGTCGAGGTTCCGCCATCTGCGGCGGCATGTCTTTTTTAAATGACAGGATGCGAAATAACTTTAAATGACAGGAAGCCAAATAGAGATCATGACTCCTCTATCCCTTGCGCTCCCAGTTCCCTGCGCCCCACGGAGACATTGCCACGTGCCCCGATTGCTGGACGGATTGCGGATTCTTGTTCTGGAGGATGAATTCCTGATCGCCATGGATGTCGAGCAGCTTTGCCGCGACTATGGCGCCGACGATGTGGTCATCGCCCGCGATCTGGCTGAGATCGATCGGCAGAGCGTTGCCTCGCGTTTCGACGCGGCCATCGTCGACCTCATGCTGGGCGGCACTTCGACACTCGATTTCGCTTCGCGGCTGCGCGAATCGGGCGTGCCTTTCGTCTTCGCCTCGGGCTATTCCGACATGGACGAAATCAAGGTGGCGTTTCCGGATGTCAGACTGGTCACCAAGCCCTATTCGGGGGGCGATCTCGTGGAGGCAGTGGCGTCGGCGTGCGGGCGCGGACCTGTTATTTGATGTCCTGAAACCGAAGCCCGACTACAGGGTCCCACATTACCGGTGATCCGTATTCAGGCGGCGTTCGACCCCGTCACCTGAGCCGAAATCGCATCCGGGCCAAACTCGTCATCGCCGGAAATCTTCAGGATTTCCTGCAGCCTCGTGCGGGCGCGGCTGACGCGGCTCTTGATCGTTCCGACCGCACAGCCGCAAATTTCGGCGGCTTCCTCGTAGGAAAAGCCCGACGCGCCGATGAGGATGATGGCTTCGCGCTGGTCTTCGGGCAATTGCTCGAGCGCGCTCCGAAAATCCTTGAGGTCAAGCTGGCCGTGCTGGGCCGGATGGACGGCTAGCCTGGCGGTCATGATGCCGTCGCTATCCTGCACCTCGCGGCCGCGCTTGCGCATCTGCGAATAGAATTCGTTGCGCAGGATGGTGAACAGCCATGCCTTGAGATTGGTGCCCGGCTCGAAGCTTTCATGCTTGTCCCACGCCTTCACCAGCGTTTCCTGCACCAGATCGTCGGCCTTGTCGGCATTTTGCGTCAATGACACGGCAAACGCCCGCAGGCTCGGAATCGAAGCGAGCAGATCCGTCTTGAAGTTCTGGGAGACGGCCGCCATGCTCAGTCCTTTTTCCGTGCAGGTTGGGCCTGTTCCAACTGGCTGAGCAATTGGGCAAAGCGATCCGGCACGTTGTCGGAGACCAGCTCGTCGTAATATTGTTTGAGTTTGCGGCCGATTTCCGAGTTTGGCCCGAGTGGGTCGCCGGAAGCAGCCCGGCGCCTGTTCGTTGCAGCGCCAGCCGTGTTGTCTTTCCTCATGTCGTCATTTCGCCCTTCGTTCCCAGTACCCTGCCGCCCTTCGATATACACGCCGCAAAAAGCAGGCGGCCCCCCTCGTCTGGTTGCCCGTCCCGATCTCAAACGCCTTCCTCCTGTATTAGTTCCAAGCCTCGGAACTTTTTCGGAAAGCCGGCGTTTATGTTTTCAGGGTTTGTTTTCGGGGCTTGTCATCAGCTTGGCCTGCAATCTATGCAATTACGTCAGAGGGAGACGTCCATCATGAGCCTATCCGCAACCATCGCTCCACACCTGCCGTTCCTGCGCCGCTTTTCGCGGGCCGTCTCCGGATCGCAGGAGAGTGGCGACGCGCTGGTCGCTGCGATGCTCGAAGCAATCATCGCCGACATCGACATCTTTCCGAACGCGTCGAACGACCGCATCGCGCTCTACAAGGTCTTCGCCAGGCTGTTCACCTCGGTCGCCATCCGCGTTCCGCAAGAACACCCGCAGTCGGCGTGGGAACAGCGCGCCGCCGCCAATCTGAACGCGATCTCACCCCGTCCCCGCCAGGCTTTCCTGCTGGTCGCCGTCGAAGGTTTCAGCGAAGACGAGGCGGCGGAGATTCTCGACGTCGACGATCAGGAGTTCTCCGAGCTTCTTGCCGAGGCCAGCAACGAGATTTCCCGCCAAGTGGCAACCGATGTGCTGATCATCGAGGACGAGCCGCTGATCGCCATGGACATCGAGCAAATGGTCGAGAGCCTGGGCCATCGCGTTGTCGGAACGGCGCGTACTCATGCCGAGGCGGTGGCGATGTTCGCAAAGACGCGGCCGAAGATGGTGCTGGCCGACATCCAGCTTGCCGACGGCAGCTCGGGCATCGAAGCGGTCAACGAGATCCTGTCGTCCACCCCGGTGCCGGTGATCTTCATCACCGCTTTTCCCGAGCGCCTCCTCACCGGCGAGCGGCCGGAGCCGGCCTTCCTCGTCACCAAGCCGTTCAATCCGGAGATGGTCAAGGCCCTGATCAGCCAGGCACTGTTCTTCGACCGGCATGCGAAAGCCGCTGCATAGGACCGGGCAGCCCAGCGTTGAGCGCTTTCCTCTGATCGCCCGTTTTCCAACAGATGGATAGAACTGGCCGCTTGCGGCGGCGACCGTCACTTGCAACTCCCTGCGCATGACGATCCAAGTCGAGTTAATTCGAGCCGGAAAGCTTTCCAGGGATCGTCTTTTTCGGGAAAGGTTGGAACAAACGGCAGCGAAAGACGTTTTTGCCATACTATTTGAAGGAGATGGACCATGCTTTACTGGGCGCTCGTATTTCTCGTCGTTGCGATCATTGCAGGCGCACTTGGTTTCGGCGGAATCGCCGGCACCTCGGCTGGTATAGCGCAGATATTGTTTTTCATCTTCCTCGCTTTCCTGATCATTTCGCTTATTGCAGGCTTGTTCAAGCGCGCGTCGTGAACTGCGATTTCAAGCGCGCGTCGTGAACTGCGATCGAACACTGGGAGCCGCACCCCTCAAGCGGTTTCCAGCTACCGCCGGGCGGTGTCCTTAGCCGGACGTCGCTCGGCGGACGTCTTTTTGGGAACCCAATTTTCCGTCAGCCGTTTTTCCGTCAGCCGTTCAGCACGGACGCGGCGGGTGAAGTATCCGATGCAATCCAGAACCGGAGACATGAAAGACAGCGGACGGAGCGATGAGATCATCGCTTTGCAGTCCGCTGATAGTGGGATGCAGCTTGGCCGGGCCCTTCTCCATGCGCTCCACAATGCCGGTATTTCGGTTCTCTATCAGGATCGCGAGATGAAAACCGTCTGGGCCCGCAACATGCGCCCGCCCTGGGTTTCCGACACGGGGGTTTCCGATACGGGCGGCGACAGCATCCTGCCACATGCGCAGGCGGAGCGCATCGGCGCGGCCAAACGCAACGTCGTCGCGTCCGGCAATCCCGAACATCTTGAGCTCAGCATTCCCGCCGACGATGGCGTTCGCTGGTTCCAGATATGGGTAGACGCGGATCATAACGACGGCGGCGCCGTGCAGGGCGTCGTCACCACCATGGTCGAAACGACCGAGCAGAAACGTCGCGAGCAAACCCTGAAGACGCTGCTGCGCGAGGTCAGCCACCGTTCGAAGAACCTTTTGGCCATCATCCAGAGCATCGCCACCCAGACCAGCCGTTATTCGGACACGCTCAGTGATTTCCTGACACGCTTTCGCGGCCGGCTGCAGTCGCTTGCCTCATCCCAGGACCTGGTGACGTCGTCCAACTGGCGGGGAGCGGCATTGCGCGAACTGGTGTCCGGCCAGGTCGGCCGCTATGGAGCCGACCCTGTGCGTAGCCTGCGTTTTCGCGGTGCAAACCCATACCTCAATCCCAATGCCGCCCTGCATATCGGCTTGGCCATGCACGAGCTTGCCGTCAATTCTGTCAGCTACGGCGCTCTGTCGCGAGCCGACGGATTCGTCGAGGTGACGGCCGATCTGACCGCGGCTTCCGCTGGCGAGACCGCGCTGTCGCTGACATGGGCCGAGGCCATCGGAGCCAATGACAATCAGCCCAGCGAGAAGCGCTTTGGCAGCGTCGCGCTCGAGCGCGTCGTGCCTGCGTCGTTGAACGGCACGGCGAAACTTGAAATCAGCGGGGATCGTCTCGAATATCATCTTGTCGTTCCTCGCGGTAATTTCGAGACGGATTGAACGGACAACAGCCGAGCCCAAGGGGGCTGGGCAATGAGGGCTGGGGCCAAGAGCTGGGGCCAAGAACTGGGATTGATATCGGCCGCGCCGGCTTAACCACCTGTTCACCATAAAGTTCGATGCTGTTCTTCTCAGACACCACTCCGCATGACGTTTTCTATCGCAGTTGCACGCGATACGGGAGGAATGGCTTTGACGGCTGCCGACATCAACAGGCTGGAACAGGCCGCACGCGTTTCGATGAGCGGGTTTCAGGATCTCGAAGCCGCCGCGATGCCGTCGCCCCGTGTTTCCCTCCCGGCCCCCGGCCTCGCTGCAATCGGCCTGGCTGCAGTGGTCGTCCTGGCCGCCGCGTTCCAGTTGGTCTAGAGCGTCAGAGGCAAAGTGGCCGGCTTGTGCCTGGCTCATGTCGGCCTGTTCTCCAATGCCAACCTGCATCGCAGGAACTTTGGCGGTTGTGGCCCGTTCTATGGCGGGAGGAGCGCCGCCATGGAACATATCGCTGCCGTGCTGCTGGTCATCGGCTGCTCGAACATGATGACCGAGTGTCGCGAACTACCCGTATCGGTGAGCGTTTTCGAAACCGCTCAGGAATGCACCGCCGCGCGGCCGTTTGCCTTGCACGATGTGCAGGGTCAGGCTCCGCGCATCATTGCCAAATGCCTTTCCGTCGATCCGGCACTTGAGGATGATTACAACCAGATCGTCTGGAACGTGCGCCCGGACGGCACGCTCGATGCTTCCGTGGAGATTTCCAATCTTGAGCTTGCCTCGAGCGGCGCGCGCCACGAAAAAGATTCTCTTAGCCAACAATGAAATCGAGCAGGCAAAACCCTTTTTCACATGATAAGTGACGGGTAGAGCTACAAGTGAGGACAAAAAGCGAGGATGACCCTATGCGGAAGATGATTATTGCCATGGTTGCCGTGATCGCGGTCAGCGGTTGCAGCACCACGGAGCAGGATGTCGGCGTCGGCGCCGGTGTCGGCGCTCTGGCCGGCGGCCTGATTGACGGCGGCAAGGGTGCGCTGGTGGGCGCAGCCATCGGTGCCGGTACCGGCCTGCTGGTGCGCAACCTGCGCAATGGCTATTGCCAGTACCGCGACAACCGTGGCCGTCTGTTTACGGCTCGCTGCTGATCCGTTTCAAACGCAAGAGGCAATAGAAGCGGAGACCGGACGAGCCGGTCTCTGTTTACTTGGGTGCTTTATTTGGGGCGCTGTATTTGGGCGCCTCCGAAAACGGTCGGTTTGCGGCAGCGTTTCAGCCCGACAGCGGAATCCTGATTTCCACGCTCAACCCGCCATTATGAAAATCGCGATTGATCGTACCGCGCAATTCGCGCGTGACGTTCAGATCGATCAGCTTGGTGCCAAAACCGGTTTTGACAGGTGGTTCGAGTTTCTTCTGGCCGGCTTCGCGCCAGTTGAGAACCAGGGTCCGGTCGCTCCTGTGGCCTTCGACCGACCAGTCGACCTTGAGCGACCAGTCGCCGTTCCTGGTATTAGCCGAATTGCCGGTTTCGCCATATTTCAGCGCGTTCGTCGCCAGTTCGTGAAAAGTCAGGCCGAGCGCCTGCGTCGTCGTCTCGTCGAGCAACACCTCTGGCCCCGACAAGATTCCGTCGGGAAGCTCCTTGCCGAACACCTGGCCAAGCTCGATGCGCAAGAGATCGCCGAGATCGGCCTTCTGCCAGCGTGAGCGCGTCAGCATGTCCTGGGAAGCCGCCATCGCTTGCAGCCGGGCCGAAAAAGAGGACGAGAACTCATGGACGTCGGTGGCGTGCGAGGCCGTTTGGCGCGCGATCGCCAGCACCCGCGTGATCGAGTTCTTGATGCGGTGCTTCATCTCCTGCAGCATCAGGTCTTTTTCGAGCAGGCTTTTTTCCGTCGTCTCATGAAGCAGCGAGACCGCGTCATAGGCCCGCTCCTGATAGCGCGCCACCAGCGCGATGGTTCCGGCGAGCAGCAGCCCGAACAGGCCGAGCATCACCGGAATGGCGCGTGAGGAGGGTTGCGAAAAGGCGCTTGTCGGCCTGAACAGGACCGTCCATGGACGTCCGGCGATGGTGATCTCGCGAGAAACCAGCAACCTGTCGCCGAAGCTCGACGCCGGCGGCGTTTCCGACTGGAACAAAAGATGGTCGGCGTCCACCTTGCCGTCGTAGATTTCGATGTTGACCGGCAGCAGCGGCGTCCGGCTGAGCGCGGTCTGGAACAGATCGCGGGCGCGGAAGGCCGCATAAAGAAAGCCTGACGTTGAGGATCTGGACGCATCGATGCCGTCCGTCGCGGTTTCGATATTGAGCCGCACGAAGACCAGGAAACCGGTGAAGGTCTGCGCAGCACCTGTTTCCTGGCCTAGCTGCACGGGCCCGCTCGCATGCTGCTGGTTGTCGGCCATCGCCTTTTCGATCGCCTCGCGCCGCACCGGTTCAGTGAACATGTCGTAGCCGATGCTGGATTGATTGAACGGGCCGAGCGGCTCGAACAGCGTGATGGGCGCACGCCATGGCAGCGTCGTCGTAGCCGGATAGATCGGATAGCTGGCGCCATAATCGCGCAGGATGGCACGCTCGACCGCTGTCTCGTCGCCGGCTCTCACCAGGGGAAGAAAGCCGATGCCGCGCAGGCCGGCGAAATTGTCGTTAATACCCAACGCATCGAAGAACGCCTTGAACTCGCCCCGCGAAATGTCACCATTGCGAGCCTCGAACAGCGCATGTGTCGATCGCAGCAGCGACAGGTACAGGTCGATGCGGCTATCGATCCGGTTGAGGGCGTCGTCCGCCGTCGCCTCGAATTTGATGCGCGCCGCTTCCTGCGTGGCGAAATAGGCGAATCCCGCCATTGTCAGGCTGATCAGCGCGACGGCAATGAAAGCGACGATCGGGAAGAACTTCTTCAAGTTGCTGCTGCGACCCATGGTTCCCCATCTTATGGGCAAGTCCCCGTGGCAACACAATGGCGCGGCCAAACCATCATGACGGCTGGCATATCACATGACAGGTATTTGACGCTTCAGGCGGCGATCTTCAGCGCGCCTGGTCCCGGAATGGCGCCGGGCGGACACTTGCCCAGGATGATCATGCCGAGCACCTCGTCCTGGGTCACGTCGCCGGTGCGCGCCGTGCCGACGACCCGGCCATTCTTCATGACGCAGACGCGGTCGGCAAGCTCGAACACATCGTGGATGTCGTGGCTGATCAGGAAGATGCCGATGCCGTCGGCCTTGAGTTGCATGACCAGTTCACCGACCTGCGCCGTTTCCTGCGGTCCCAGTGCCGCCGTCGGCTCATCCATGATCAGGATGCGGGCGTTGAACAGGATGGCGCGCGCGATCGCCACCGACTGCCGCTGGCCGCCCGAAAGCTTGACCACCGGCTCCTTGAACCGCTGGAAGCGGGGATTGAGCCTGCCCATCACCTTGCGCGCCTCGGCCTCCATGGCGCCATCGTCGAGCGTGCCCCAGCCGGTCATCAGTTCGCGGCCGAGGAAGAGGTTGGCGGCGGCGTCGACATTGTCGGCGAGCGCCAGCGTCTGGTAGATCGTCTCGATGCCGTATTTCTTGGCGTCGCGCGGATTGGAGATCGAAGCCTCCTCGCCATTGACGAAGATCTGGCCCGAATCGCGCTTGTAGGCGCCGGACAGGATCTTGATCAGCGTCGACTTTCCCGCACCGTTGTGGCCGAGCAGCGCCACAACCTCGCCCGGGAAAAGGTCGATCGACGCATCGTCGACGGCGCGAATGCCGCCGAAGGCAATCGAGATGTTGCGCATATCGATCAGTGGCGTGGGAGCAGTCGTGTCAGCCATGATCGTTCCTCTCCATGATTTGGCCGAGCATGATGTCGAACCGAAACGGATATCCATTTTTCGCTGACGCGGAGCTTCGGCTCGGGATCATGCTCAGACCCGCTTGCGGTAGACGGTGTCGAGCCAGACGGCGACGACCAGCACGGCGCCGACAACGACGCTCTGAAGTGGTGAATCGATGCCGAGCAACACCATGCCGGACTGCAGCGACTGCATCAGAAGTGCCCCCAGCATGGCGCCGAGCACCGTGCCGGAGCCGCCGGCCAGCGATGTGCCTCCAATGACCGCAGCCGCGATGACCAAGAGCTCGTCCAGCGTCCCCAGCGCATTGGTCGCCGCATTGAGGCGGGCCGACGCAATCGCCGCGCTGATCGCGGCCAGCACGCCCATGATCATGAACACTTTCATGGTCACCCAGCGCGTGTTGATGCCGGCGAGTTCCGCCGCTTCCGGATTGCCGCCAATGGCGAAGACATAGCGGCCGAAACGGGTGCGCCTGGTGATGAAGGTCATAACGATGCCGACTGCGACCGCGATCAGCACCGGTATGGCGATGCCATGGGCGATGAACAGCCCGCCTTCGGGGATGGTGATGCCGTTCCGCTGGGCGTACTGGCGAACGATGCCGATCGGCCAGGGATAGGAATTGGCAATCCAGACGGCGCCAAGGATGGCGGCACAGGCGACAACACCAAGCAAGCTCTCCGCCCAGACCGGGCGCAGCGGAAACTTGAAGCGCTTGCGCTGCGACCGCCCGTTGAGCTGCATCAAGGCGACGGCCACACAGGCGAGAATGCCGACGATCCAGCTTGCGGTCGCCCCGATCGAGCCACGCGGCCCGCCACCCATGAGCTGGAAGGTGGCATCGAGCGGCGCGACGGTGCGCCCGCTCGTCATCAGCCACGCCATGCCGCGCCAGATCAGCAGGCCGCCCAGCGTCACGATGAAGGCCGGAACCTCGAGATAGGCGATGATGAAGCCCTGAAGCCCGCCGATCATCAGGCCGAGCGCCACGCCGGCAGCCAATGCGATGACCCATATCCAGGGATTTCCAAGCTGGAATCCCATGACGCGGATGAGGAATTCTGCCTGCGCAACGCCCATCACCATGCCGATCACGCCTTCGACGGAGCCGACCGAAAGATCGATGTTGCGCATCACGATGACCAGCACCATGCCGGTCGCCATGATCGCGACCGAGGAAGTCTGCACCGACAGGTTCCAGAGATTGCGCGGGGTGAGGAACAGCCCGCCCGACAGGATGTGGATTCCAACCCAGATGACCAGCAGCGCGCCGACCATGCCGAGCATGCGTATGTCGAGCTCGGTTGCTTTAAGGAAGCGGCCGACCGGGCTGAGCTCGGATTCACGCGCCCGATCGGCAGCCGGCGTGTTGGAAGTCGCGTCGGTCATGATGTCCTCCCACCGGGTTGCCGTCTGCCGCGGATGCCGGAAGCAGCTTAGAAGTTACCCGCGAGAAGCGGAAAAACAATTTTTTTGAAAAAGCGCCGCGGCGAGAGGCCGCGGCGTTTCAGGTTTTTTGGCGAAGGCGGATCAGTTGCAGACCGGGACAGTGCCCGCCGCCACGCCGGCGCAGACCTCTTCCTTCTTGATCCAGCCAGCGTCGATGACGACGTTGAGATTGTCCTTGGTGATGGCAATCGGCGTCAGGAACAGCGACTTGACGACATTGCCGCGCGGCGTGGTGAAGTCCTTGACGCCGGCAACGTCTGTCATCTGCTTGCCGTCGGCCAGCTGCGAGGCGATCTCGGCGGCGTTCTTGCCGAGCTCGCGCGCGTCTTTCCACACCGATACGGTCTGCGTGCCGAGCGCGATGCGGTTCAGCGCGGCATGGTCGCCGTCCTGGCCCGAAACCGGGACGGATCCGGCCAGGCCTTGCGCCGTCAGCGCCGCGACGACGCCCCCGGCGGTGCCGTCATTGGCGGCAACCACCGCATCGACCTTGTTGTCGTTGGCGGTCAGGAACTGTTCCATGTTCTTCTGGGCGTTGGCGGGAAGCCAGCCGTCCGTATAAGCCTCACCGACATTCTTGATCTTGCCGCTGTCGATGGCATCCTTGAGCACCTCCATGGAGCCGGCAAACAGGAAATCGGCATTCGGGTCGGCGCCCGAGCCCTTGATGAAGACGTAATTGCCTTCCGGCGCCACCTTGAACACTTCGTGGGCCTGCATGCGGCCGACTTCCTGGTTGTCGAAGGTTAGATAGAACACGCCCTTGTTCTCGATCAGCCGATCATAGCCGACGACCGGAATGCCTTCGTCCAGCGCTTTCTGCACCGCCGGACCGATGGCCGAGGCATCCTGCGCAAGAATGATCAGCGCGTTGGCGCCTTGCGAGATCAGGCTCTCGACGTCGGTCAGCTGCTTGCCGGGATTGGACTGCGCGTCAGCGGAAATATATTTGTCGCCGGCGGCCTCGATCGCCGCCTTCATGGCGGCTTCGTCGGTCTTCCAACGCTCTTCCTGGAAGTTCGACCACGAAACGCCAATGACCTTGTCCTTGGCCTGTGCGGCCGACGCGAGCGTCAGCGACATGGCGACCCCCGCCAGAATAGCGGCTGCGAATCTCTTCATGATATTCCTCCCTGCGCCGCGTAGGGCGCGACAAAACTGACCCGAAGGCCGGTAAAAGGCTCTATTTTTTCGAGAACCGAAAAAATACTGGTCCAACGCTGAAGCGCTGTCAACATCAATCCTGAGGGATTTTGATGCGTCTGCCGACTTTTTTCGAGCCTCGGAATAAATAATGACAGGGCCCGCTGCTTCTGCCAGTATTTGTCGGACATTATCGACGGCTTCCGATTCATGAGCGGCCGCGGCGATGAGGAGGAAGCAAAAATGTCGGTGGGAATCCGTCATGACGATTTGCGCCGGCGCAACCGGGCGATGGTAATTTCCGCCGTGCGCCGGGCAGGCCAGCCGTCGCGGACCGAGATCGCCGCAACCACCGGCCTCAGCCATTCGACCATATCGGCGATCTCTTCCGACCTGATCCAGGAAGGCATCCTGGCCGAGAGCAAGTCGAGCGAGACCGTTTCGATGAAACGCGGCCGACCGCAGGTCGGCCTCAGCCTCAATCCGCAAGCCGCTGCGGTGTTGGCCGTCGTGTTGTCGCTGAATTTCCTGTCGGTCGCCGTCATCGATTATGCCGGACAAGTGGTCGCCGAGGAACAGCGCCGGCTGGACACGCTGACCATGTCGCGCGACGAGCTGATCGGCGAATGTGTCGCCATCGTCCGGCGCCGGCTCGAAGATCCCGACCTCGATGTCCAAAGCGTCGCCCGCATCGCGCTGGCGATCCAGGGCATCACCGATTCCCATGCGCGCGCGCTGTTGTGGTCGCCGATCACGCCGCAGACGAACATTGCCTTCGCCGACATTCTGGAACGCGAGTTCGGCATCCCGGCCATCATGGAGAATGACTGCAACATGATGGCCGTGGCGCTGCGCTGGCGCGACCCGCATCGCTATCGCGACGATTTCATCGCCATCCTGCTCTCGCACGGCATCGGTATGGGGCTGGTGCTGAAAGGCGAGCTGTTCACTGGCACTCATTCCTCAGGCGGCGAATTCGGCCACATGATCCATCGGCCGGGCGGCGCGCTTTGCCGCTGCGGGCGCCGCGGCTGCGTCGAGGCTTATGCCGGCAACTACGCTATCTGGCGCAACGCCAGGCAATTGAGCGAGAACGCCGAGCCGGTCGCCGATGTCAGCGACGCCGAGATGCGGGCACTGGCGGACAGGGCGCGCGAGATGGACGGACCGGAGCGCGAAGCCTACCGCAAGGCCGGCGAAGCGCTCGGCTTCGGGCTCGGCAGCCTGTTCGCGCTGATCGATCCGGCGCCGGTGGCCATGGTCGGCGCCAGCGCTGCCGCCTTCGACCTGATTGAGCCGGCCCTGCGCGAGGCCATCGCCCAGACCGCCGGCGGCCAGCATTCGGGTTCGATTTCCTTCGACACCGAGCCGAACGAGCTGCCACTGATCCGCGAAGGCTGCGCCATGCGGGCGCTGAGCTTCGTCGACCAGGAGATTTTTGCCCCCGGCGCGCAAGGCAAGCCCGGCACGACCAGGAGAGACGTGGCCTGAGTCCGAACGGCAAGGAACAAAGGCGGATTGCGGCTTGGGGATGCCTTGAGATTCGAGGTCAGGCCGCGCCGGGTCGAAGACCGGCGCGAAGCGACCAGACTGGGCGGGTTCCGAGAACCGGAACGGAGCGTACTTTTGGGTACGCCAGAAGCGCAGCTATCAGCCATTCGCAGGCCGGCATCACCTGAACATCAGCTAGTCTTCCCTGATCGCATAGCCGGCGCCGCGGATGGTGCGGATGACATCGGGCATGCGACCATTGTTGACCGCCTTCCGCAACCGGCCGACATGGACGTCCACCGTGCGCTCGTCGATGTAGATCGTCTCGCCCCAGACATTGTCGAGCAACTGACTGCGCGAGAAGACCCGACCCGGATGCCGCATCATGAATTCGAGCAGCCGGAATTCGGTCGGCCCGAGCCGGATCTCGCTCTTTTTGCGATAGACCCTGTGCGATTCGCGGTCGAGCACGATGTCGCCGACCTTCAGCACGCTGGACAGCACTTCGGGCTTGGCGCGGCGCAGCAGCGCCTTGACCCTGGCCATGAATTCCGGTGTCGAGAACGGCTTGACCAGATAGTCGTCGGCTCCGGTCGAAAGGCCGCGCACCCGGTCGCTCTCCTCGCCGCGCGCGGTCAGCATGATGATCGGCAGCCGCTCGGTTTCGGGACGCACCCGAAGGCGCCGGCAAAGCTCGATGCCGGAAACCGCCGGCACCATCCAGTCGAGCACCAAAAGATCGGGCACGTTTTCCTGCAGCCGGATTTCGGCCTCGTCGCCGCGCGTCACCACCTCGACCTGATAGCCTTCGGACTCCAGATTGTAACGGAGGAGGACGCCCAGCGGCTCTTCGTCCTCCACCACCATGATGCGCGGCGCGATCATCGGCCGGTCACTCCTGTCATGTCGCCGGCGCCGACATCGTCGTTTCGTCCAGCTTCGGGCGATCCGCCGGCAATTGCTGCCCGGTCACGACAAAGTAGGCGTTTTCGGCGATGTTGGTGACATGATCGCCGATACGCTCGAGATTCTTGGCGCAGAACAGAAGATGCGTGCAGGCGGTTATGTTGCGCGGATCCTCCATCATGTAGGTCAGGAGCTCGCGAAAGACCGCCGTGTATTTCACGTCGATCTTCTGGTCGTCGGTGCGCAGTTCCTTCAACGCGCCGGCATCGCGCGACACATAGTGCTCGACCACGCCGCGGAGCTGCACAAGAACGAGATCCGCCATCGCATCGATACCGTGCGACAGATTCCGCGGCGTCGCGCTCTGCCCGACTGCGCTGACCCGCTTGGCTATGTTCTTGGCCAGGTCGCCGATGCGCTCGAGATCGCCGGCCATGCGGATTGCGCCAACCACGGCGCGCAGATCCTGCGCCATCGGTTGCCGCTTGGCGATCAGCGTGATCGCGCTGTCGTCGAGCTCGCGCTGCCGTGCATCCATGATGGCGTCGTCCGAGACGACGCGCTGCGCCATCGCATTGTCCGACGCAAGCAACGCGCGGATCGAGGCTGCGACCATTGCGGCGGCGAGCTCGTCCATGTCGCGGATCAGCCGGTCGATGTGCTCCAGTTCCTCGTCGAAAGATGCGACGGTGTGTTCACCCATGGTGCTGTCCTCGTGTTCGAAATTCGCCGGACCGCTCAGCCGAACCGGCCGGTGATGTAGTCCTGGGTGCGCTTGTCGTCGGGGTTGGTGAACATCTTGTCGGTCGCGCCCTCCTCGACCAGATAGCCGAGATGGAACATCGCCGTGCGTTGCGACACGCGCGCGGCCTGCTGCATCGAATGGGTGACGATGACGATCGTATAATTCTGGCGCAGTTCGTCGATCAGTTCCTCGACGCGGGCGGTGGCGATCGGATCGAGCGCCGAACAGGGCTCGTCCATCAGGATCACTTCCGGCGACACGGCGATGGCGCGCGCGATGCACAGGCGCTGCTGCTGTCCGCCGGACAGGCCGGTACCCGACTCGAGCAGGCGATCCTTGACCTCGTTGAACAGGCCGGCCTTCTTCAGGCTCGATTCGACGATGCCGTCCAACTCGGCCTTGCTCCTGGCCAGGCCGTGAATGCGCGGACCGTAGGCGACGTTTTCGTAGATCGACTTCGGAAACGGGTTCGGCTTCTGGAATACCATGCCGACGCGAGCTCGCAGTTCGACGACATCGATTTTCGGATCGTAGACGTCCTCGCCGTCGAGCGTGATCTTGCCGCTCACCCGCGCGATATCGATCGTGTCGTTCATTCGGTTCAGGCAACGCAGGAACGTCGACTTGCCACAGCCCGATGGCCCGATCAACGCCGTCACCTGATGCTCGCGGACATCGAGATCGACGTCGAACAGAGCTCGCTTCTCGCCGTAGTGAACAGAGACCTTTTCGCCCTTCATCTTGATCAGAGGGGCGTTGGTTGCGCTGCTCAGTTTCTGCTCGACGCCGGCTTCCGTCATGATGTTCATATCCTCTACTCCTTACCAGCGCCGCTCGAAGCGCCTGCGCAGTATCACCGCGATGGCATTCATGATGACCAAAAACACCAGCAAAATCAAAATCGCCGCCGAAGTCTTCTGCTGGAACCCGGCTTCCGGGAAATCCGCCCACATGAATATCTGCACCGGCAGGATCGTCGCGGGATCGGTGAAGCCGCCGGGAATGTCGACGATGAAGGCGACCATGCCGATCATCAGCAGCGGCGCGGTTTCGCCCAGCGCATGCGCCATTCCGAGGATGGTGCCGGTCATGATGCCCGGCATCGCCAGCGGCAGGACGTGATGGAACACCGTCTGGACCTTGGACGCTCCGATGCCAAGCGCCGCCTCGCGGATCGACGGCGGCACGGCGCGCAGCGAAGCGCGCGAGGCGATAATGATGATCGGCAGGGTCATCAGTGCCAGCACCATGCCGCCGACCACCGGGGCGGAGCGCGGCATGCCGAAGAAATTCAGGAATACGGCAAGTCCGAGCAGGCCGAAGACGATCGAAGGCACCGCCGCCAGATTGTTGATGTTCACTTCGATCATCGTCGTCAGCCGGTTCCTGGGCGCAAATTCCTCAAGATAGATCGCCGCTGAAACGCCGATCGGGAAGGCAATGGCCAGCGTTACGATCATGGTCAGGAACGATCCGACGACCGCGCCCCAGACACCGGCCAATTCCGGCTCGCGGCTTGCGCCGGTGAAGAAGAAGATCGAGTTGAACCGGCTTTCGATCAGGCCGGCGCTGTTCAGCGTGTCGAGCCAGACGATCATCTTGTCCGAAATCTTTCGCGATGCTTCCGGCGTCTCGATGACGCGCAGGAATGCCTGGCCGCTCGCGGCGGGCGCCGTGCTGTCCAGCGCCTCGATCACCGTGCCCTTTGCGATCACGGTGCCGTTGGCCGCAGGCGACAGCGCGGTCAGCTTGACCGTGCCGCCATTGAACGCGACCAGCAGCGACGACGCGCCGCTCGTCAGCGTGAGCATGCCGTTTTCGCCCTCGGTCGCACCATGGCCGCGCGCCAGCGCCTGCATGGCATCGTCGCCGAAGGTCAGATCGATGTCGCCGCTGGTTTGCGAAGGCGTGACGCTTGTCGAAATCGCTTCGTCCGAACCGACGTCGGCAAGCAGACCCTTGAGATAGAGGTCGGCAAAATCGTCAAGTGGAACCGCATAGTCCACCGTTCCTCCGAGCATCCCCGGATCAGCCGCAATATCCTTGCGCAGGAAGACGCCTGTGCCGGTGGAAATCAGTCCGCGCAGCAGGCGCTTGTCCTGGCGGCTCGTCACATCCGGAAATTTTGCCGTAAGCGCTTCCTGAGCGATGGCGTCGTAGTTCACTTCATCGAGTTTCGCCGGGTCGACCTTGGCCGCTGAAAGATCGATCGGCAGCGTCACATAGTTCTGCCGCAGCGCCGGAATTGCCTGCGTGACGATCGTCGACAGGAGCAGCACAAGGAACAAGCCGGCCAACGCAACAGCTGCGGCGCCAAGCCATTTGAACCAGGTTTCCGTGCGGTAGCGGCCCTTCAGCCGCGCCTTCGCGGCATCGTCGGTATGAATGCTGACCGGCCGTCCGACGGCGCCCAATGACGAGATCGCATCAGTCATATTGCTCTCGGTATTTCTGGACGACGCGCAAAGCGACGATGTTGAGGGAAAGCGTGATGCAGAACAGCACCAGGCCGAGTGCGAAGGCTGCAAGCGTCTTGGCGCTGTCGAACTCCTGATCGCCCACCAGCAGCGTCACGATCTGCACGGTCACGGTGGTGACCGCTTCGAGCGGGTTGGCCGTGAGGTTTGCCGCCAGCCCCGCCGCCATGACCACGATCATTGTTTCGCCGATTGCGCGGCTGACGGCAAGCAGCATCGCCGAAACGATGCCCGGAAGGGCCGCGGGAAGGACCACTTTGCGGATGGTTTCCGACTTGGTCGCGCCGAGGCCGGCGGAACCGTCTCTCAGGGATTGCGGAACGGCGTTGATCACATCGTCGGAAAGCGAGGAAACGAAGGGAATGATCATGATACCCATGACCACGCCTGCGGCGAGCGCGGATTCAGACGCGACGTTGAGGCCCAGGCTTTCGCCGATACCGCGGAAGTAGGGCGCAACCGTCAGCGCGGCGAAGAAGCCGTAGACGACGGTCGGAATGCCGGCGAGGATTTCCAGAACCGGCTTTGCGACGGCGCGGACGCTTTTGGAGGCGTAATCCGAAAGGTAGATCGCAGCCATCAGCCCGATAGGCGCAGCCACCAGCATGGCGATGAAGGTGATGAGCAACGTGCCGGCAAACAGCGGCACCATGCCAAAAATGTCCTCGTTGACCGCCCCGGCCTCCGCTCCCGCGCCGGTGAAGGCGCTCTGCGGCGACCAATGCGTGCCGAACAGGAACTTGTAGAACGGCACCTGTTGGAAGAACCGCAGGGACTCGAAGATAAGCGACAGGACGATGCCGATCGTCGTCAGGATCGCGACCACCGAACAGGCGATCAAGAATGCGCGAAGAATGCGCTCGACCACGTGGCGCGCCCGGTAGGCCTGTGCGATGCGCGAATAGGCCCAGTAAAATCCGGACGCAGAAAGCACGAGCGCGACGGCCCAGATGATCCAGGTGCTGGTCGTATGGATCGATTTGTAGACGGCGGCGGCCGCCTCTTTCGTGGGATCGGCGAAGCCGACAAGCCCGCCAAAGGCCATCGCGCGAGCATCGCGGATGAAAGCTTCGACCTGCGGGACGCCCATTCCCGACAACTCGGAGGAGAAGCGGTCGGCAATGATCGACGATTCTATTCCCGGCGTCACCAGCGACCACACCACGATCGCAAGCAGCGCCGGACCGGCAGCAAAAAGCGCCAGAAACATGCCATGCTGGCCAGGCAGCGAATGCAGTCGCGCGACGTCGCCATTGACACTGGCAATGGCACGGGTCCGGCCGATCCAATAGGCCGCCGCTGCCAGAACCAACAGAAGAACAACGAGATAACCGACCATGATTCGGGACGTCCCCTCGACCGCCGGTCATTCACCGGCTCAAAGCACGGGACCTGTGATCCCGCGCTTTGTGCTTTAGGATATGAGGGGTCAGAGCGGTACGCTCGGACCCCCGAAACATCAGGAGCCCATGCCCTTCAGGGCCTTGGCGTTTTCGGCCGACTTGGCGCGCTCGGCGTCCGGCAGCGGGATCAGGCCCTTGTCGGCCAGATAACCATCAGGACCCCATGCAGCATCCGAGGTGTACTCGGCGATGAACTCCTGCATGCCGGGGATGACGCCGACATGCTCTTTTTTGGCATAGACAAAGAGCGAGCGGGAAACGCCGTAATCGCCGGATGCGATGTTCTCGAAAGTCGGCTCGACGCCGTCGACCTTGTGGCCCTGCAGCTTGTCGGCGTTCTGGTCGAGGAACGAGAAGCCAAAGACGCCGAAGGCATTGGGGTTGGCTTCCAGCTTCTGGACGATCAGATTGTCGTTTTCGCCGGCCTCGACGAAAGCGCCGTCTTCGCGGATCTCGCCGCAGCCCTTTTCATTAGCCGCCTTCACTTCTTCCTGACAGGCCGCATCCATGACGAGCTCGACGAATGCATCGCGCGTGCCAGATGTCGGCGGCGGGCCAAGCACCTCGATCTTTGTCGCGGGAAGCGATGCATCGACATCCGACCAGTTCTTGTAGGGGTTGGGGACGACCTTGCCGTCAACAGCGACGTTCTTGGCGAGCGCCTTGAAAATCTGTTCCTTGGTCAGATCAACGACAGTCCCTGCCTTCGAGTTGGCCAGTACGATGCCGTCGAAGCCGACCTTGATCTCGACCGGCGTCACGCCGTTTGCCTTGCAGGTTTTAAGCTCGCCATCCTTGATGGCGCGCGAGGCATTGGTGAAGTCGGCGGTATTTTCGCCGACGCCCTGGCAAAACAGCTTCATGCCGCCGCCGGTGCCAGTCGACTCGACGACCGGGGTCTTGATCTTTCCGCTCTGGCCAAGCTTTTCAGCGACAGCCGTCGTAAAGGGGAACACTGTGGACGAACCGACGATTTGAATCTGGTCGCGCGCGGCGGCATAACCAGCCGACGCGGCGAGCGCAAGCGCCGCGGCCGACGCCGTAAGGAGGAATTTTTTCATGTGGCCTGCTCCTGTTCGGAAAATGGTCTATCGGCGCCATTCCTTCGGCGCCCGCTGAGGCCATAGCCCCCGATTATTACAGTCACATGACAGTTTGATGTCAGCCCGGTAACCGCCGTACAGCCCTGTCGAAAAGGAAGGCCCGGGGTCTCGCCGCTACAGCCGTGGTTTGCCGCTGGAATCAGCAGCTTGCGCGATTTGCGGCCGGCATTGCCCTCGACAGGCGAACAATTGGCGCCGAAAAGAAAATCCGGGCGGGAGCGCGTTGCATGCGGCCAAGGAGGTCATGGCCGCGCCATCGCCGAAGCAGGTCCGTTGGGGTAAATCTGACCCTGCTTCTTGCCGGCGGTCGCTGCTCCCGCCCGTAACTGGAGGAGCGGAACTCGAATGCGCTTATTGTTTCAACCGGACGCATGCTTTGATATGGTGCGATCGCACCATAGGCTTGTCACAACGCGTCGCCGAATCGGTTGACGCTATGGGCTGAAGTGGCTATCGCGCGTTGCGCTGGACTTCTCCCTCCGCGCCGAGCTTTTCGAGCAAGGCGCCCCCTGGTTGATGGGCTTGGGGCCGACGGGCTTGCGGCTGACGACGTGGGCTGGCAATCGCCCATGCCCGACCCCAGTCGCGCCAAAGTCGCGCCAGGGACGCTGCGACACTTCGATTTTGCGCACGGTCCCCAGCGAAATCGATTCCGATTCTCCGGGTCATGCGCTAGCTTGCCCGCAGTGTATTCCGACGGTTGTTGGTAGAACCGAAGCCGCGTTATAAATCCCGCTAGGGTGTTGCCGATGTTGGGACGGATCCTGCCGTTTTTCGTGTGCCCAATGCTGCTGTTAGGGGGCGGCTGCTCGCGCAGCTACGACGGCACCGTCGTCATTCCAAGGCCGCTTGATGTCCGGCGGATCTGGGACAGGCCGCCGCAGCAGGCGCAAGCCGAACAGCCGCAGTTGCTGCAGACCAATGTCTTTCCTGCGGCACCCGAAACGCCGGAAACAGCGGCGGCCCGCAAAATCGACACCTCCGCGGCGCCGAGAAGGAAAATCGCCAGGATTGCCAAACAACCGCCGACGCCGTCATCCGAGCCGGCGAAACCGCTCACCTGCAGGAATGTCAGCCAACCCGGAAAACGGGTCCGCATGGTCTGCGAATAGCCAGCCGGTATTCAAGCGGAGCCAGCTAAAAAGATGCGCCGCCCTGAAAACGTTGCTGCGCACCTGACGCAGCGGCTCGGTCAGACGCGCAGGCCGAGAGCATGCCGACCGTTGGGTTTCGGGCTGCCTGATCGGCGTTGCCGCCAGCCACGTTGAACCTTATCCGGCCTTCGACGTTAAACAGCTATTGCAGCGCCGCGCGTCTCTTTGGACGCACAAAGCACGCTGTGCCGTTTTGATTTGGCGCATGGTCCTTTCCGAACCGAAGGGCAGCGGAGCAGAGATCGATCCCGATCCCTTGGGTGATGCGCTGGATGGTCAAAGGAGACCGAACACATGTCAATTCACTTCACCGTCTCGGACCTCACCAGAAATCTGTTTCACTCGCCCAGAAATCTGTTTCACGCGCTGCATGAGCGCGCGCCGAGACCTCTCAGCCCTGAGCAACGTCTTTTGCTGGAATGTTATCTGGCCGGTCAGATTCCGGAATCGGCCTGGAGCGACTACGTCTTCGAGACGCCGGAACTGGCACGGCATGTCAATGCGAGACGCGGGCAACACTGATATCCGGGAACCGGTCCTATCGCTCGAGGTGACGACAATTGCCAGGTCTGGCCGCGGCTTCCCGGGACAATAGCCTTGGATCGGGTAGGAGGGAGCCTTGC
>NZ_CAKXZS010000028.1:19864-50348 GCF_935822925.1 Mesorhizobium ventifaucium | reverse complement strand
CACCCATCTCTCGGGAAGGGCAACAGGGTCCATTCTGGACACATAGTATCGGCGATGCGCTGATCGGCCCGCGTCCTCGCCCGGAAGCGCGGGCTTTCATTTTTAAGCTTGGTGCTAAGTGCGACTAGCTCCAGGTACTTCGTCGAGGAGATCTGGACCTTTGCTCACGGGCATCTGGCCGTCGGGGGTAAGCTTGTCCACCGCGTCGGGCAGTTCTCTTGTGAGCCGGTCGAGAAGTTCCTCGCGGGACAATCCGGTTTGCTCCGCGAGATCGCTCAACGTTTGCGGATCGATCGCTTTCTCGACTTGGTCGCGCTGAACGGGGCGATTTGATCCTGTACCAACCCAAGAATCGACTTGATCGCCCGCACCCGCATTCCTGAGACGCTCCAGGATGTCGCCGAGCCCGCCGGGGGAGCCAGCGTTTTTGGCATCTGTCGAGTTCCTACCGGCGATTAACTCGCCGATCTTATCCCTATTCTTGTAGGCAAGCAGGCCAAGCAAGGCTATGGCGACTTTTCCTATGTCAAGGCTCATTTCGCACCTCCTTCCATGAAGAACGGACAAGGCATGCGGCTTTGAAAGGTTCCACGGTATTTGCTGCTGGGCTGGTTTTCAGTTCGGTTAAGGGCGATGGGGCTGCCCGGTCGGATCCCGGCAGGACTTCAGCACCGGCGCCGCCGAAACGATCAAGGCTATCGCACGTGCATGTTCAGGCTCGATCGCATCGGACGGCGCGCTCTGAATCACAAGTATGCAACCACTGCCTTGTCTTCGCGTTTAGCCGCCTTCTATCCCGGCGAGCTTTAAAAATGACCGCGTTCATTCCGATTTCAATCCACTTGAATGGCAAATCGATGGCGATCGCGTCGATAGCCGACGCTGCGAAGGCGCTGCAGCAACCATGGCCATCCATGGACAAGCCGTCCCGACTTGAAGCAATCCGAATGATCGAGGAGTGCCTGGCCGGACATTGCAGTCACCAAGCTGCGTTCGCTGCTTTCGAGGCGGCCGCATCTGAACAGGGGCTTCTCAGGCAAAAGCCACCAAGCGCAGGCCTCAGGAAATTCGACGGGGTTGCCGAAGACCTTATATGAGGTGATGCTGCCTCGCGACCTTGAACCGCTGACAGGCCTCTCCCGGGCGAACTTGGCCAGCCGTGATTGTGGGCCAGCCGTGATTGTGGACCACCCGCCAAAATTGAGGAATGGCGGGTAGTCCTTATCAGCGCAGGAAGGGACGTAGCTGCGCAGATCTCAGTTCGTTCTTGGTCCAATCGTCAAAGTCCGGCCGGTCCCTAGCTAACGACTGTCGCCAGGAACGTGATGGCGACGGCGAAGACCGCAGCGAGTAACCAGCGGGCTTGGTGGACGCCATTTTCCATCGGCTCCTTCCGTAAACTCACAGCTGGCAACTGGTACGAGCAGCCGCAGTTCCGGGTGGCGCGGTGTCCGGGCTGTTACGCGAAAACAGGTGAGACTTAGGTCCCGTCTCGAATCAGACCGAAGCCCCACCAAGGAACGTTTGCGGCTGGCTGAGGTTTGGTTAGCCTGGCGCGAAGACGATGCCGTTCAGCGCAATAGAGCTCACATAAAGGAGGCACTTATGAGTATGCGTCTTTCCACTGCAGCCGCCGGGTTTCTGTTGCTGGCCGGTATCGGCGCCGCTGCCGCTCAGGACGTAGTGATCGAGCCTGAACAGGAGACCGTCATCAGGGAATATGTCAAAAAGGAGCCGCTAGCATCGGTGAAAATCCCTGGAGTGGAACTCAATATCGGCTCAACCTTGCCCGAAACCGTCGAACTTCATGAAGTCCCCAACACAAAATACCGTTATGTGGTGGTCGACAACCGGACCGTTGTGGTTGATCCGGGCACGCGCAAGATCATCAAAGTCATCGAATGAGCTAAGCGACTGGGAGGACAGCCCGCCGTGCCGAAAGGTGCGGCGGGAAGTCGAGCGACGAGGAATGTGATCACCATGTCGAACCGTGAGATTGGAGCGTCGCAGGCGCTGCGAATACGCGTGGCTGACCTCAATGAGAGGATGCGCGGCGCCCGGATTACCGAGAACGAACTGAAGATCTTTCGAAAGGTCGCAGCCGTCCTGGAGGGCGGCAAGGGCAGAATCGATGCCGACGATTTGATTGCCGCATCCTTCGTCGTCGAGACGTTGGACTAACAAGAAGTGCTGCAATGTCCCTGTCTCCCAGCCTGTTCTCTGTTGGCCTGACTTTCCAATGCCCGCAGTGCAACTTCACCGTCGTCAAGAACGGCAGCTGGTTTCAGGTCGTTTCCCATTACAAGTGCGACGGATGCGGACGCGAGATCCGGATTACCTATCCCGACAAGATTGCGATCTTCCAGAAGCACGCGCACTTGGCCATGCCGCCGGGAGCGCGGTAGCTGCGGCAGATGTGCAGACCAACTCCTTCATCGCCAACTCCTTTATTGAAATGAACTCGAATTGCCGGGCTCGAGCGCGAGTGGGATGGCAACCTAGATAAACCAGGTCGCTACCAGCCCCAAAGAGGCGGAAAAGATGGCGATCGTGGTAGCCCATCCCAGAGCGTTGGTTGCCCGGCTGTTGACCTTGTCTCCCATGATCCGCGGGTTGTTCGTCATCAGCATGATGAGGAGAAGCAGTGGCGGCGTGGAAAAGCCCTGCACGATGCCGGACCAGACGAGCGCCTTCATTGGGTTGAAACCCAGGAAATTCAGGCCGACAGCAATCAACGTGAAGGCGCCGATCGCGATATAGAACTTTGGCGCCTCACGCGGCTTGGCATGAAGGCTGTGCTTCCATCCAACTGCCTGCGCCAGATCGTATGCCGCACCTGTCGTCATGACCGGAACGGCAAGGAACCCGACCCCGATCACGCCGGCAGCGAACAGTACGCCAGCGGCCGCACCAGCCAGCGGCTTGAGAGCTTCGGCTGCTTGAGCTGCCGTCTCGACGTCGTGCTCGCCGGCTTCATAGAGCGTAGACCCTGTCGACAGGATAATGAAGTACATGATGAGGTTGGAAAAAATCATGCCGATCAGGATATCGCGGCGGGAGCGGCGCAGTTCACCGTCCGTGGCACCCTTGCGCTTGTTCAGCGTCGTTCTCCCCTCGGCAATCTCTTCCTCCACCTCCTCATTCGACTGCCAGGTGTAGAGATACGCTGAAAGGGTGGTGCCGATGATGGCCACCAGAATGGACAGGAACTCGCGGCTGAACTCGATCTTTGGAACAAGTGTGCCCCACAGCACGGCTGCCGCATCCGGCTTCGCCATGATGGCTGAGCCGACATAGGCAAGCAGGGCCAGCGCGAGCCAGCGGAAGATGTTGCGTATGAGCGTGTAAGAGCCCCAAAGCTGGAGAGCAAAGATCGCGGCCGCGACTACAATCACAATGAGGGGGATCGGAACAGGAAGGAAGATGTTGATGGATGCAGCCATGGCGCCGAGATCGGCGGCTGCTTCGATCGTGTTGCCGATCAGCACGCCCACGAGAACAGCCCAGAGCAGCCACCGGGGGTAGAAGTCCTTGATCGCATGAAAGAGGCCGCGGCCCGAAACCTGTCCAAGCTTCGACGAGAGATACACGACAGTGTACATCATCGGCAGCGTTACAGGGGCGGTCCAAAGCAGGTCCGGGCCAAAGCGCGCTCCGGCACTTGCATAGGTGCCGATCGCCGAGCAGTCGTCGTCAGCGGCGCCGGTGATAAGGCCGAGTCCAAGTGCTCGCCCTATGCCGTCCTTCTTGTCTTCCCGTGGTGAAGTGGCATTACGATCGCGCTGCGTCATTGCGGCCACGCCGCGCTATGAGCGTGGTGCGCAAGCACGACTGAAACGTCGAGAGCAATTATCCAATAAATGTACCGCAGCACGGGACTGGAGTTCATTCCGGCAAACCTCTACCGCCGTTTCAACTCCGCAATCGGCTGCTTGTTCCCAGCGTCAGCCGAGTGTTCAGCGCGCCGGACGCGTTCTTCGTTTTGCTGGTCGGCCGGCCCAATGGTGCAGACAGTCTCGATCTTGGCCATGATCGAGCCACGATTTCAATGAGCTTGGGCCTCTTTCTAAGCCTTTCATTTTTTGACGGAACCATACCCGGCGTTTTACGAGAAATTCTGCCGGTGTGATTGTCTGGATGAGTTGGCCGATGGCGCGCCAGTCGCTTCAATGGTTCGACGCCGTGCGCGTCACATCAATGTTTGATGTTGCCAAAGGGCTTGCTCGATCGGATTGAGCCCGGTGAGTATTGCGACAACGACATGCTTAAAAACAACAACCTGAAGCGCGTCGCATGAGGCCGGTCAAACGCGACGCGCTTTAGGCCGCCGGCGCAGCAGGCAAGGCGGCTTCAGGTGCAGGCTGCCTGATCGCATTATTTGGCGTGGGTGGGCCAGAACGCCCAGATCAGCAAAGCTGCCAAAGCCAGCCAGAGCGCCACGACAAAGAACATCCCCATCCTGCTTTGCGGCTGTTTTTCGAGCGCGGCAGCCCGCGCTCGAAACTCGTCTATCAGCGGCGGCGGAACAAGCCTGATGGCCAGGATTACGCCGAGCGGCACGATGATCAGATCGTCGATATAGCCAAGCACCGGAATGAAATCCGGGATCAGATCGATTGGGGAAAGCGCATAGGCGGCCACCATCCCGGCAACGAATTTTGCAAACCAGGGCACCCGAGGGTCGCGCGCGGCGATCCACAGAGCGACGACATCAAGCTTGATGTCGCGCGCCCGGCTCTTTGCCGTTTCCAGCCAGGCTTTCATGGCGTCACTTTAGCACAGATTGTCCGCCGGGACATTCGCTCATGTATGTGCGGAATTCTCTTGTTTACGAGTAGATTACCCGCGTTGGCGAATTGGATTTAGCAAGACGCGGGGGCGCAAGCCTTCAAGCGGCCGCGGCGGCGGCGAGGCCGCGCGCCAGATCGGCCTTGAGGTCATCGACGTCCTCGAGCCCGATCTGCAGGCGGATGAGCGGGCCGTCATAAGGGCCCTTGGCGACGACGCGGTCGCCGAGGAAGACCGGCACCGCAAGGCTCTCATAGCCGCCCCAGGAATAGCCGAGGCCGAATATCCTGAGCGCGTCGAGGAAGGCATGCTGCTGTTTCTGGCCGCCGCCCGCGAGGACGATCGAGAAGATGCCGCTCGAGCCGCAGAAGTCGCGCTTCCAGAGGTCGTGGTCGGGATGGCTGGCAAGCGCTGGATGCAGCACGCGCGCCACGCCCGGCTGGCCCTCCAGCCAGCCGGCGATCGCCAGAGCGCTGCGCTGATGGTGGTCGAGGCGCACGCCCATCGTGCGCAGGCCGCGCAGCACCTGATAGACGTCGTCCGGCCCGGCGCAGCAGCCCATCGTGTAGAAGGTCTCGCAAAGCTGTTTCCAGCAGGCCTTGTTGGCCGACGCGGTGCCGAGCAGCACGTCGGAATGGCCGGCCGGGTATTTCGTCGCCGCATGGATCGAGATGTCGACGCCGTGGTCGAGCGGGCGGAAGTAGAGCGGCGTCGCCCAGGTGTTGTCCATCATGACGATCGCACCTGCGGCATGTGCCGCGCTAGCAATGGCCGGTATGTCCTGCACCTCGAAAGTGTTGGAGGCCGGCGATTCGGTGAACACGACCCTGGTGCTGGACTTGATCAGCGCGGCAATACCGGCGCCGACATGCGGATCGTAGTACCCGACCTCGACGCCCAGCCGTTTCAGCATCGTGTCGGCGAAATTGCGGGTCGGGTGATAGACGGAATCGACGATCAGGACATGGTCGCCGGCCGACAGGAAGGCGAGCAGCGGCACCATCACCGCCGCCAGGCCGGAGGGCACCACAATCGTGCCGGCCGAGCCTTCCAACCCGTCGATGGCGCTGGTAAGCGCGTCGGTGGTCGGCGTGCCGCGCGTGCCGTAGGTGTATTTCTGGCTGCGTGCCGCCATAGTCGCCGCGTTGGGATAGAGCACGGTCGAGGCATGCACGACCGGCGGATTGACGAAGCCGAAATAGTCGTGCGGATTGTTGCCCGAGTGGGCAAGCCGCGTGTTGATGCCCATTTGGTTGCCGTCTTTTGTCATTGCGCTGCGCCTCTGATGAAGCGGTAGCCATAGTGCGGCGGCATTGGCCGCGCAACCGTTCGCCATCCGCCAGCCGGCGGACTTTGGGTACGCCAATTCATCCCATGACAAGTCAGTCATGCGCGGTAAATCCGAGGGACGGGTTTGCCGGCGCAACCCCGATTCGCATTGATCGGACTTTGCCGGCTTTGTTCGCACCGCTGGCTAATTTCCAGGCGCGTTTGTCTGCAATTCAGGCATTTGCGGCAATTGCTTTTCGAACTCTTTCGGTTTCGGTCATTTTCCTTGACCTCACTGAAATAATCGCCTTCGATGCAGTTCGTGAATGGGAGGCAGCGCGTCGGTTGCGATGCGGGTTCCGGGAATGGGCCGGAACGGGAAGCTGCGTTCACACGGAAAAAAGTCAGGTTCGCCTGAAAAAAACAGAAAAGGGTCTGTGGGTTATGAAACACATTGCAATCGGCATTCTGGGCGCCGCCGCGCTTGGATTGGTGGCTTCGGCTGCGTCGGCGGCCACGCTCGACGACGTCAAGGCGAAGGGCTTCATCCAATGCGGCGTGTCGACCGGACTGGCCGGCTTCTCGGCGCCGGACGACAAGGGCGACTGGCAAGGAATCGATGCCGATTTTTGCCGCGCTGTCGCGGCCGCCGTTTTTGGCGATGGCACCAAGGTCAAGTTTACGCCGCTCAGCGCCAAGGAACGCTTCACCGCGCTACAGTCAGGCGAGATCGACGTCTTGTCGCGCAACACCACCTGGACCATTAACCGCGATACGGCGCTTGGTCTGAACTTCGTCGGTGTCACCTATTATGACGGACAGGGCTTCATGATCAACGCCAAGAAGCTGCCGGGGGTGAATTCCGCGCTGCAGCTTTCGGGCGCGGCCGTCTGTGTGCAGAGCGGCACCACGACCGAGCTCAACCTCGCCGATTACTTCAAGACGAACAAGATGGAGTACAGCCCGGTCGTCTTCGAACAGCTGTCAGAGGTCGACGCCGCCTATGACGCCGGCCGCTGCGACGTCTACACCACCGACCAATCAGGTCTCTACGGCATCCGGCTGACGCTGGGCTCGCCCGCCGACCACGTCGTGCTGCCTGAGATCATCTCCAAGGAACCGCTCGGACCGGCCGTGCGCCAGGGCGACGACCAGTGGTACCACATCGTCAAGTGGACCTATTTTGCGCTGTTGCAGGCAGAGGAACTCGGCATCACCAAGGCCAATGTCGAGGAGATGAAGACCTCGGACAATCCCGAGATCAAGCGCGTGCTCGGCCAGGAGGCCGACACCAAGATCGGCACCGATCTCGGCGTCTCGAACGACTGGGTCGTCAACATCGTCAAGGCGGTTGGCAATTACGGCGAGATGTTCGAACGCAATGTCGGGTCGGGCAGCCCGCTGAAGATCGCGCGCGGCATCAACGCGTTGTGGACCAAGGGCGGGCTGCAATACGCTCCGCCGATCCGCTGATCGAAATGTGATCCGGGAGGCAGATCGTCTGCCTCCCGGTTTCTCTTTCCAGGGGATGGTCGAATGGCATCGCAGGAAATTCTTCGCGAGGAGCCAAGCCGCGGCTCCTTCATCAATGATCCGAAGGTCCGCGGCATATTCTTCCAGGCGGTGGTCGTCATCGTGCTGGTCGCGTTGGTCTGGTGGTTCGTCCAAAACACCATCGACAATCTGACGCGCCTGCGCATTGCGTCAGGCTTCGGCTTCCTCAAGTCGCGCGCCGGCTTCGACATCAGTGACAGCGCCATCGCCTATTCGTCGGATTCGACCTATGGCCGCGCCATCGTGGTCGGCTTCATCAACACACTCATCGTTGCCGGGGCCGGCATCATCACCGCCACCCTCATCGGCTTCATCCTCGGCGTCGGCCGGCTTTCGCACAACTGGCTGATCCGCAAGATCTGCATGGTCTATGTCGAGGTCTTCCGCAACATCCCGCCGCTGCTGGTCATCTTCTTCTGGTATTCCGGCGTGCTTTCGGTGCTGCCGCCGCCGCGCGAAAGCATCAATTTGCCGTTCAGCTCCTTTCTCAACCAACGCGGCTTTTATTTTCCACGCGCCGTGTGGGGTGAAGGCTCCTGGCTGATCCTGGTCGCTTTGCTTCTCGGCATCGCCATGGCGTGGTTCGTCGCCCGCAAGGCGCGTCAGCGGCAGATGGCGACCGGCCAGCAATTCCCTGTGTTCTGGACATCGGCGGCTTTGATCATCGGCTTGCCGTTGCTAGCCTACGCGCTGAGCGGCTTCCCGCTGAGCTTCGATTATCCAAAGCAATCGACCTTCAATCTGACTGGCGGCTTTCAGGTCAAGCCGGAGTTCCTGTCGCTCTACCTGGCGCTGTCCTTCTATACGGCGGCCTTCATCGCCGAAATCGTGCGGGCCGGCATCATGGGCGTCAGTAAGGGTCAGACCGAGGCAGCCGGTGCGCTCGGGCTGCGGCCGGGATCGATCCTGCGGCTTGTCGTCATTCCGCAAGCTATGCGCATCGTCATTCCGCCGCTGACCAGTCAGTATCTGAACCTGACCAAGAACTCGTCGCTGGCCATCGCCATCGGCTACCCGGACCTGACGGCGACGACCGGCACGGTGCTGAACCAGACCGGCCAGGCTATCGAGTGCGTGCTGATCATGATGGTGGTCTATCTCGCGCTCAGCCTGTTGACGTCGGTGGTCATGAACGTGGTCAACGCCAGAATGGCGCTGGTGGAGAGGTAGGGACATGCAAGAGCACGACCTTTCCTTCGTCCGCGTCGAAATGGCGCTGGCACAGTCGGCGCCGTCAAGCGAGCGCGGCCTGGGCGCCTGGATACGCAAGAACCTGATTGCTTCGACCGGTGACACGATCCTGACCATCATCGGCATCGTGCTGGTCGCGATGATCCTGCCGCAACTGATCGGCTGGGCCTTCATCAATGCCCAATGGATCGGCACGGACCGCACCTTCTGCGCCACGGTGGCGCAGGGCGGCATCCAACCGGACGGCTGGTCCGGCGCCTGTTGGGCCTTCGTCAACGCCAAGTTCGGCCAGTTCATGTTCGGCCGCTATCCGATCGATGAGCGCTGGCGGCCGATCCTGGTCGCCATCCTGTTCGTGGCACTTCTGGTGCCGTTGCTCATCCCGAAGGTGCCGCGCAAAGGGCTGAACGCCATTTTGTTCTTCGGGGCGCTGCCGATCTTTGCCTTCTTCCTGCTGGTTGGCGGCGTGTTCGGCCTGCCGCATGTCGAAACCTCGCTATGGGGCGGGCTTCTGGTGACGCTCACGCTGTCCTTCGTCGGCATTGCCGTTTCGCTGCCGCTCGGCATCGTGCTGGCGCTGGGCCGGCGATCGAAGATGCCGATCGTCAAGATGCTGTGCGTCATCTTCATCGAGACGGTGCGCGGCATCCCGCTGATCACAGTTCTGTTCATGGCCAGCGTCATGCTGCCGCTGTTCCTGCCGGCCGGCGTCAGCTTCGACAAGTTCCTGCGCGCGCTGATCGGTGTCTCGCTGTTTGCCGCTGCCTATATGTCCGAAGTGGTGCGCGGCGGCCTCCAGGCGATCCCAAAGGGCCAGTATGAGGGTGCGGATTCGCTCGGCCTCGGGTACTGGCAGAAAATGGGCCTGATCGTGCTGCCGCAGGCGCTGAAGCTGGTCATTCCCGGCATCGTCAACACCTTCATCGGCATGTTCAAGGACACCAGCCTGGTCTCGATCATCTCGATGTTCGACCTGCTCGGCGTCGTCAAACAGAATTTTTCCGACCCCAACTGGGCAACGCCGCAAACGGCCAGGTCCGGCCTGGTGTTCGCTGCCTTCGTCTTCTGGCTGTTCTGTTTCGGCATGTCGCGCTATTCGATGTTCACGGAACGCCGGCTCGACACCGGCCACAAGCGCTAAGAACAAAAAAGGGAACCTGCCATGACCATAGAAAATGCAGTCAGCGCGGAAGAGATCAAGGTCAATGCCGCCAAGATGCAGGTTTCCACCACCGATGTCGCCATCGACATCATTGGCATGCACAAATGGTACGGCGAATTCCATGTGCTGAAGGACATCAACCTGAAGGTGATGCGCGGCGAGCGCATCGTCATTTGCGGCCCTTCGGGCTCCGGCAAATCGACGATGATCCGCTGCATCAACCGGCTGGAAGAGCACCAGAAGGGCAAGATCATCGTCGACGGCAAGGAATTGACCAACGATCTCAAGAAGATCGACGAGGTGCGCCGCGAGGTCGGCATGGTGTTCCAGCACTTCAACCTGTTCCCGCATTTGACCATCCTGGAAAACTGCACGCTGGCGCCGATCTGGGTGCGCAAGACGCCGAAGAAGCAGGCCGAGGAAATCGCCATGCACTTCCTCAAGCGCGTCAAGATCCCGGAACAGGCCAACAAATATCCCGGCCAGCTTTCCGGCGGCCAGCAGCAGCGCGTCGCCATCGCCCGCTCGTTGTGCATGAATCCGCGCATCATGCTGTTCGACGAGCCGACCTCGGCGCTCGATCCGGAAATGATCAAGGAAGTGCTGGAGACGATGGTTGGCCTCGCCGAAGAGGGCATGACCATGCTCTGCGTCACCCACGAGATGGGCTTTGCACGCAAGGTCGCCAACCGGGTGATCTTCATGGACCAGGGCCAGATCGTCGAGCAGAACACGCCAGCCGAGTTCTTCGACAATCCGCGCCACGAGCGCACAAAACTGTTCCTGTCGCAGATCCTGCACTGACCCCTGTCATTCAAATCAAAAGAGCCCGGCCGAAACCCGGCCGGGCTCTTTTTTGGGTCTGAGTGCGATCGCACCCCCGGTTGCAAGGCGGTCCCCATGAAACGCCGTCTCTCATGAAAAAGCCCTCCTGGCTCTGCATATCGCGGGCTTGCGGACATTGCTGGGGGGGCGAGCGTCTCATTCCTTCGCGCCCCTCTGTCCTGCCACTCTTTGCCAAAACTTGGCATCTCCCCCACGAGGGGGAGATTGGCAGCTTCGGCGCTGTGCTTCATCCTGCAACGTTGGGGATTTGCGAAAGCCGAGGTGCGGCCGATCTCCCCCCAAGTGGGGGAGATGCCAAGTTTTGGCAAAGAGGGCAGGACAGAGGGGGGCGCTGTCCCGCCGGCGTCGAGCTTTCATCGCCGATCGCCAACTTCCGGCGGCCGCCAGCCGTAGAGCCAATCGAGATCGGCCGCGAGCTTTTCCGGCGAGCGCCACTTCAGGAACAAGTTGCGCGCCACGGCCACCGGCCCGGAAGCGTGCCAGGCGAGCCGGTTGACGGCACCGCGGCGCGAGACCTTGGCGATGCGCGGGCCCCGCATCTTTTCCCAGGCGGCAAGCGCGCCCCAAGGATCGGCGGGTGAGGCCGCGACAAAGCCGGCAAGGGTTGCGGCATCCTCGATCGCCATCGCCGCCCCCTGCGCCGCGAACGGCGTCATCGCATGCGCCGCATCGCCGATCAGCGCGATGCCGGCGGGCGTTGTCCATGGCTGTGCCTGGTCGACCGTATGGATCGGCCATGCGGTCCACGGGCCGGCATTCTCGGCAAGCCGGGCCAGTGCTGCCGCCGTGCCACGCATGGCGCCGACGAGGATATTGGGGTCGGCGTGGCCCGACCAGCCCTCGGCGATGATCTCGCCCCTGGTGAAAGCGGCCAGGTTGAACGCCGTGCCGTTGCTGACTGGATAGGCGACGAGGTGGAAGCCGGGATGCAGGAAGGTGGTCACGCAATTGGCGGCGCCGACCGCCGCAAGGGCTTCTCCTGCGGCACTGTCTGCACCGATCGTAGCGCGCCAGGCAAGCTCGCCCGAAAACCGGCTTTTGGCCGCAAACCCGCCAAAAGCGCGGATCGCCGACCAGACCCCGTCGGCGCCGATCAGCAGAAAGCCGCCGGCTTCGACTGTCTTGCCGGCAATCTCGACTGTTGCCGTGGTATGGTGCGGTCCTGTGGCGATGCCGCCGACGCGCGCGCCGGTGACGAGACTGATGTCCGGCTGTTCGGCAAGGCGCGCCATCAGCGCGTCTTGCAGATCAGCCCGATGAGCGACGAGATAAGGCGCCTGCCAGCGCCTTTCGGCTGCTTGGCCAAGCGGCACCCGCGCCAGCTCACGCAGCGTGGCTGCGTCCTTGAGCACGACCGTCTCCGGCCGCACCGCCGCCGGCAACAGCCGGTCGAGCACGCCGAGTTGGCGAAGGATGCGTGTCGCGTTGGGTGAGAGCTGGATGCCCGCGCCGGCCGCTTCGAGGCGCGGCGCCTGTTCGAACAGCCGCACCAGATAGCCGCGCTCGGAAAACGCCAGTGCCGCGGTCAGTCCGGCGACACCGGCTCCGGCGATAACGACCTGCCGGGACCGGGTGTCGTCCATGGGATGGTGTGCGCGTCAGGCGGCCTGGTCGATATACAGGCATCCCGCAGGCTGCGTTTCCGTCGCCTTCAGCTTTGGCGAATAGCGAAAAAGCGTCGAGCAATAGGGGCAGACCTTTTCATTGTCGTCGCCCATGTCGAGAAACACATGCGGATGGTCGAAAGGTGGGTTGGCGCCAGTGCACATGAATTCCTTGACGCCGATGTCGATCGCCGCATAGCCCGCATCGTTCTGGAAATGAGGAATGGAACCGCCTGCCATCGTCGTCTCCTACATTTGCCGCATGACCCGCATCATGCGCAAAATCAAAATTCCACCGCGTCCTTTGCGCGTCCAAAGGACGCGCCGCGCTGTACCTGGATTGCATCTGGATCATAAGCAGTCTCTTTGCAAGATCGCTGAAATCAAACTGTCGTAAAAGCCTGTCACAGGATAAGCTGAGCCGGTTAAGGCATGGCCCCGAAAATCGAATTCGGTTTCGCTGGGATCATGCGTGGCGTATGGAGTGGTAGAGCGTCTTTGCGTCCGGAAAGACGCGCGGCGCTGTGGCCCGCGGGTGGGAAACGAGCAGGAACCATGAACGAACTAAAGCCGGTGCAGAGCGAATTCACCACTGTCGAGGTGGCGAGCCCGGAGGGCGGCAACCCGGACCGGTTTGTCAACCGCGAGTTTTCCTGGCTGCAATTCAACCGCCGCGTCCTCGAGGAATCGCTGAACGCCAACCATCCGCTGCTCGAGCGTGTCCGCTTCCTGTCGATTTCGGCTGCCAATCTCGACGAGTTCTTCATGGTCCGCGTCGCCGGTCTCGCCGGCCAGGTCCGCGAAGGCATCACGCTGAAGAGCCCGGACGGCCGAACCCCCGAACAACAGCTGGAACAGTTGCTGCGCGAAGTCGAGCGTCTGCAGGAAGACCAGCAGAAAAGCCTTTCCGCGCTGATGCTGCTGCTCGACAAGGAAGGCATCGAGAGCATCAGCCGCGATGGGCTGACCAAGGACGAGAAGACCTGGCTCGAGGATCATTTCCAGGAGCAGGTGTTTCCGGTGCTCACACCGCTGTCGATCGACCCGGCGCATCCATTCCCGTTCATTCCCAATCTCGGCTTCTCGATGGCCCTGCAACTGCGCCATCGCAGGAATGGCGAGGAGATGAGCGCGCTGTTGCGTCTGCCGGTGGCGCTGAAGCGCTTCATTCGCTTGCCTGACCGCAAGCACCATGTCCGCTTCATTCCGCTGGAAGAAGCGGTCGGCCTCTATATCGGCAAGCTGTTCCCCGGCTATGAAGTCAAGGGCTCCGGCACGTTCCGCATCATCCGCGACAGCGACATCGAGGTCGAGGAAGAGTCCGAGGATCTCGTGCGCCTGTTCGAGACGGCGCTGAAACGTCGTCGCCGCGGCTCGGTCATCCGCATCGAATTCGACAAGCTGATGCCGGCCGAACTGCGCGAGTTCGTCGCCGGCGAGCTTGGCGTCTCGTCGAGCCGCATCAGCGTGCTCACCGGTCCGCTGGCGCTCAGCCAGATTTCCGAGATCGTCGCCATCGCCCGGGACGATCTCAAATTCAAGCCTTACAATCCGCGCTTTCCCGAACGCATCCGCGAGCACGGCGGCGACTGTTTCGCCGCCATCCGCGAGAAGGACATCATCGTTCATCACCCCTACGAATCCTTCGACGTGGTGGTGCAGTTCCTGCGCCAGGCGATGGCCGATCCGGAAGTGGTAGCGATCAAGCAGACGCTCTATCGCACCTCGAACGACAGCCCGATCGTGCGCGCTTTGGTCGACGCGGCAGAGGCCGGCAAGTCGGTGACCGCGCTGGTCGAACTCAAGGCGCGTTTCGACGAGGAAGCCAACATCCGCTGGGCGCGCGACCTCGAGCGCGCCGGCGTTCAGGTCGTGTTCGGCTTTCTCGAACTGAAGACCCACGCGAAGATGTCGCTGGTGGTGCGGCGCGAGGACGGCAAGCTGCGCAACTATGTACATCTCGGGACCGGCAACTACCATCCCGTCACCGCGCGCATCTACACCGACCTGTCCTTCTTCACCACCGCTCCGACAATCGCCCGCGATGTCGCCCAGTTGTTCAATTTCATCACCGGCTACGCCGAGCCGACCGAAGAGATGCGGCTGGCCATCTCGCCCTTCACGCTGCGCAAACGCATCCTCAGGCACATTTCGGACGAGGTTGCCCATGCGCTGGACGGCAGGCCGGCCCGCATCTGGATGAAGATGAATTCGCTGGTCGACCCGATCATCATCGACGCGCTCTATGACGCCAGCCGCGCCGGCGTCGAGATCGATCTCGTCGTGCGCGGCATCTGCTGCCTGAGGCCCCAGGTGCCGGGCCTGTCGGAAAACATAAGGGTCAAGTCGATCGTCGGCCGCTTCCTCGAGCACAGCCGCATCTATTGTTTCGGCAACGGCCATGGACTGCCGTCGGACGGGGCGGTCGTCTACATCTCATCGGCCGATTTGATGCCGCGCAATCTCGACCGTCGCGTCGAAACCATGGTGCCGATCACCAATCCAACGGTGCATGAACAAGTCCTCGGTCAGATCATGCTGGGCAACATCATGGACAACCAGCAAAGTTTCGACGTATTGGCTGACGGAACCTCCCGGCGCGCCACGCTTGAGGAGGGCGAGGAACCGTTCAACGCGCAGGAATATTTCATGACCAATCCGAGCCTTTCCGGACGCGGCGATGCGCTGAAATCGCATGCGCCCAAGCGCATCGCGCAGTTCAAGCGCCGCAAGAAAAACGGCGCAGCGACCGGCTGATGATTTCAACGTCCCAGGGCCGGCTTCAGGACCGCCGACCGCTGTCCATCATCGACATCGGCTCGAACTCGATCCGTCTTGTCGTCTATGAGGGGCTGGCGCGCTCGCCAACCACGCTGTTCAACGAAAAGATGCTGGCCGGCCTCGGTCGCGGCATCGTTTCGACCGGAAGGCTCGACCCCGAGGCGGTGACCCGCTCGATGGAAGAATTCCGGCGTTTCCGCGCGCTGTCGGAGCAGGCCGGCGCCGAGCATATGTATGTGCTGGCGACTGCCGCCGCCCGCGAGGCGGTCAACGGCCCCGATTTCATCCACCGCGCCGAAGATGTGCTCAAGACCGAGGTCCAGGTGCTGAGCGGGCGCCAGGAAGCCCATTATTCCGCGCTTGGCGTCATTTCCGGCTTCCACCCGGCCAACGGCATCGCCGGCGACCTCGGCGGCGGCAGCCTCGAGCTGGTCGACGTCGATGGCGAGGCAATCGGCGACGGCATTACGCTGCCGCTGGGCGGCCTGCGCCTGCAGGACATGGCCAAGAACTCGCTGGCCCAGGCGGCAAAGATAGCGCGCGACGAGCTCGCGAAGGCAAAGCTGCTGAAAGGCGGGCAGGGCAGGCCGTTCTATGCCGTCGGCGGCACCTGGCGAAACCTCGCCCGGCTGTACATGGAAATGACCGGCTACCCGCTGAGCGTCATGCATCATTACGAGATCGGCATCGACAGCGCTGCGAGCTTCCTCAAGCAGGTCGCCAAGGGCGAGATCGAGAAAGTAAAGGGCATCGAAGGCGTCTCGAAGAACCGCCGCTCGCTGCTGCCTTATGGCGCCATCGTGCTGCAGGAGATCATGGCGGTGATGCAGCCGTCCAAGATCATCGTCTCGGCGCTGGGCGTGCGCGAGGGCTTTCTCTATTCGCTGCTCGACAAAGCCGAGCAGAAGGCAGATCCGCTGATCTCGGCCTCGGAGGAACTCGCCCGTCTGCGTTCGCGCTCGGTCACCCACGCGCATGAGCTTGTCGAGTGGACGGGCAAGACCTTCGCCGTCTTCGGCATCGAGGAGACCGTCGACGAGGCGCGTTACCGCCAGGCCGCCTGCCTGCTTGCCGACATCGGCTGGCGCGCGCATCCCGAATATCGCGGCAAGCAGTCGCTCAACATCATTGCCCACGCCTCCTTCATCGGCGTCGACCATCCCGGCCGCGCCTTTCTGGCGCTGGCCAACGCCTACCGTCATGAGGGCATCTTCAACGAATCGATTGCGCCGGAAATCAAGGCACTGGCAACGCCGCGCTATATCGAACGCGCCCGCGTGCTGGCCGCGGTGATGCGCGTCGTCTACCTGCTGACGGCGGCGATGCCGGGCGTGATGCCGCGGCTGACATGGGAGAGGCGCGGCACCGGCGTGCTTGCGCTGGTGCTGCCGGCTTCGCTGACCGATCTTTACGGCGAGCGGCCGGCCGGGCGACTTGCGCAGTTGGCAAGGATCACCAACCGCCGGCTGGTGCTGGCGGTCGAGGGTGGCCCCACTATGCCAGCCAAGTAGTCTGGCTCAGTCAAGTAGTCTGGCTGAGTCAAGTATTCGGCTCAGTCCGGCAGCTTGTGTCGGTCAAGTCGTTTCAGCGCCGATCCGAAGTATCCGCCCGTCGATCGAGTAGGCGCCGGCGCCTGCCCTTGCCAGCGCCAGAAAACCGCCCGATATCGCGATGTCCTTCATCAGCATCTGCGAATGCATGAAGGCCAGCGTCGGATCGTCGCCGCCCTGGCCATAGTGGCCGATGAAGCCTGCCGCGATGCAGAAAGCGGCAAGCAGGAGCGCCACGATCGGTGTCTTGAGGCCGACGAGGATGAGCAGCCCGGCGATCAATTCGAACAGCCCCGCCGCCCAGGCTGCGAGCGTCGGCAGCGGCAGCCCGAGGCCGGCAAAATAGCCTGATGTGCCAGCAATGTCGGTAAGCGCGTGAAAGCCGGATGGTACGAATAGAGCGGCGAGCAGCAGCCGGGAAAGCAGAAGCAGCGCATCGCGCGGCATTGGTCACCTCCGATGTCGGCCAGCCGGTTGGCCTCACCCAGACATCTCGATCCTAGCAGAAAGTACGGCCGGCTAGTCGACGGGCATAAACCGACAACGAAAAAGGGACGCGGAAAATTCCGCGCCCCTGCTGCACATCGTTCCTGGACCGCTTCAGCCGCGCTTGGCGTCGACCGAATAGGCGCCGGCGCCCGAGGAAGCCAGCACGAGGAAGCCGCCGGCAATCGCCAGGTTCTTCATGAAGCTGATCATCTGCATCTGATCGGCCCAGCCGGTGTGGGCGATCAGTCCCGTGGCGACGGTGAAGATTGCCAGCACCCAGGCGGTGATCCGGGTCTGAAAGCCGATGAGGATGGCGAGACCGCCGAGCAACTCGAGCAGGCCGACGAAGACAGCCGTCACGGTCGGCATCGGCAGACCCATGCTGCCGAAATAGCCGGCGGTGCCGGCGATCGCTGTGAGCTTGCCGAAGCCGGAAAGCACGAAGATGATCGAAAGCAGGATACGGCCGAGAAGGATCGCGGCCGAGGCGTTGGAAACGGTGCCGGAACCGGCAACGGACGTGTTGGTGGACATGGTGACTCTCCGGAAGGGTTGCGTTGCCCATCCACATAGAGCAGGGCGACTGTTCACCAAAGATGCAGATTTGGTTACAGATTGTTCACCGCGGTAACGCTTTTGCGATCAGCGCAAGATCATCCCGGATCACGTGACGTCATCCCGGATGCGTCATGTCCTCCGGCCGCACCAAGCGGTCGTAGTCGGCTTCGCTGACCAGCCCGGTGGCAAGCGCTTCCTCACGCAAGGTTGTGCCGTTCTTGTGAGCGGTCTTGGCGATCTTGGCGGCGTTGTCGTAGCCGATGGTCGGCGCCAGTGCTGTCACCAGCATCAGCGAACGGTCGAGGGCGGCCTTGATATTGTCTTCCCGCGCCTCGATACCGACGACGCAATTGTCGGTGAAGGAGATGGAGGCGTCGGCGAGCAGTTGCACCGACTGCAGGAAATTATAGGCCATCAGCGGGTTGTAGACGTTGAGTTCGAAATGCCCCTGGCTGCCGGCGAAGGTCACGGCCGCATTGTTGCCGAACACCTGGATGCAGACCTGGGTCATCGCCTCGCACTGGGTGGGGTTAACCTTGCCCGGCATGATCGACGAACCCGGCTCGTTTTCCGGCAGCGACAGTTCACCAAGGCCGGAGCGCGGGCCGGAGCCGAGCAGACGAATGTCGTTGGCAATCTTGAACAGGGCGCCGGCGCAGGCGTTGATGGCGCCATGCGAGAACACCATGGAATCGTGCGCCGCCAGCGCCTCGAACTTGTTTGGCGCGGTGACGAAGGCGATGCCAGTGATCGCGGCGATGCGATCCGCCACTCTCTCGGCAAAGCCAACCGGCGCGTTAAGGCCGGTGCCGACGGCCGTGCCGCCTTGTGCCAGTTCCTGCAAGCCGGGCAGCGTCATCTCGATGCGTTTGATCGAGGAGGCGACCTGCGCAGCATAGCCTGAGAATTCCTGGCCAAGGGTGAGGGGCGTCGCGTCCTGCGTGTGGGTGCGGCCGATCTTGACGATGTGGGCGAATGCTTTGGTCTTGGCCTCCAGCGCGGCGTGCAAATGCCTGAGCGCCGGCAACAAATCGTGCACGATGCGCTCGGCGCAGGCGATGTGCATGGCCGTCGGATAGGTATCGTTCGACGACTGGCTCATATTGACGTGGTCGTTGGGATGCACCGGTTTCTTGGATCCCATGACACCGCCCAGCAGTTCGATCGCCCGGTTGGAGATCACCTCGTTGGCATTCATGTTGGATTGCGTGCCCGAACCGGTCTGCCAGACGACCAGCGGGAAATGATCGTTCAGCTTGCCGTCGATGACCTCCTGAGAGGCTTCGATGATCGCCTTGCCGATGGCCGGGTCGAGCCGCTTCAGCTCCATATTGGTTTCGGCCGCCGCCCGCTTGACGATGCCGAGCGCGCGAACGATCGACGCCGGCTGCTTTTCCCAGCCGATTTTGAAATTGCCCAGCGAACGTTGCGCCTGAGCGCCCCAGTAACGATCGGCGGCGACTTCGATGGGACCGAACGTGTCGGTTTCGGTTCTGGTCTCTGGCGCGCTCACTTGGGCTCTCCGGTCTGTCGAATTCGGCACCGGCGTATCGCGTTGCACAAACGGCTTCAAGCGGAGATTGCCGGCAGCAAGGATGCAAATCGGTTGAAGGAACGTCTCTTCCTTCTCCCACAAGGGGAGAAGGAAGAAGCGCGCCTCTCACCGCCCAAGCAGCGACTGTGAGGTTGGAGATAGGCGCAAGGTCTCGGTCGATCTAGCCAGACATGACTGGGCCTCCCGCTCGAATGCCTGCCAGGCCGGCGCCGCGGCAAGCGCGGCTTCAACGCTTTCATGGGCGTCCGCGCTGCCGAAGGCGGTGACGCTGATGAAGACGTTTTCGCCTGATCGCACCGGCAGGCGGAGAAAGCTGTTTTCGGCATGCTCGGAGACAAACGCAGCAAGCGGCCGCGCGCCATGTGCCGCCAACACGGGAATCGCGTCGGTTTCGAAGCGGCTGCCGAAGTCGGCTTCGGCGCCCGGCCGCAGATGATGAATCTTGATAACAACAATATCCGACAAGCGATTGTCTCTGCTTGGCTTTTCGTGACCCGGCAAGGCCGCCCGGTGTGCGCCCGACAGATCGAAGCCGGCGCCCGGCCATGCCGGTTTCAGCAACAGCACGTCGTCGGAGGAAATCATCGTGGCGTTGGCGGCGTCGCGCCAGGCCGCCCATCCGGGTCCCTCGTAGAAAGCGGTCAGTGCATTTTTCCGCGCGACCATTCCGTCGAAGCCGCGCAGCCAGACGAACATGTCAGGCCGGTCGAGATCGCGAAACTGGCCGATGATCGTCATCCCTGCCGCTTCCTGACCTTCGATCAGATGACCGTCGAAGATGTCGATCAGCGTGTCGCGGCGGCCGGGTTTCAGCGTGTATTGCCTGAGTTCGACGACCGGCGAGGCGTTGAGGCCGGATTTCGACGCGGCATTCAGGGGCAGGCTCATCGCGCAATCTCCAAAACAGGGCATTCATCCTGTTTTATAAACAGACCGGTTGTCCTGTTTTGTCAATCTGCTATCTTTGGAAAATGTCAGCAGAGATGACCGCTCGCCCAAAGGCGCAGCCCGGCAAACGCACCAACGACCCGGAAGGCCTGCGCAAACGTGTGCTCGATGTCGCCGAAGCCTCCCTTCAGGCGCGCGGCTACCACGCTTCCAGCCTAGGCGACCTGATGGCCGCGGCATGCGTCACCGGCGGCGCGCTGCATCATCACTTCCCGACCAAGAAGGCGCTGGCCCTGGCGGTGATCGAGGAGCGGGTCGCCGCGGCCGTCGAAGAAACATGGATCGCGCCGGTGCAGGCGGCAGGCTCGGCGCGCGAGGGCGTGCGTAGCGTGTTCGAGGCCGTGACAGCGGAACTGGAGCAACAGGGTTTCGTGCGCGGCTGCCCGCTCAACAATTTGGCGCATGAATTGTCGCTTGCCGATCCGGATTTCCGCACCGCCCTTGCCGGCATCTTTTCGGCATGGCGCCAGGCAATCGCCGATAAGGTCAGGGCCGACCAGCAAGCGGGTAGGGAGCAGGACACCGATCCGCAGCGTTTCGCGGCACTCGCGGTCGCCACCTATTCCGGCGCTATGTCGATGGCCAAGACGGCGCAGGATTCTGCTGTGCTGCGCGATTGCCTGAGCGCGCTGGAGCAGGGAGTTTCCTCAGCAAGAGCGAAGCGACGTCGCAGGGTGCTGCGGCGGCACAGACCCTTGTGACGCCGGAGCGTCAGCCCGCCTTCTCCCCTGCCGGGAGTTAATTCGGCAGCGGTTTGATGACCTCGTAGCCGACGACGCTTTCGGCGTTGGTCCCCTCGTCATAGCGCCTGGCCAGCACGGCCTGCAGGTCGGGCGCGTAGAGCGCGGTGAATTCATCCTGGGTCATGCCGGCCTCGTTCTTGATCGTCTGCCTGACCGCCAGCACGTTGTATTTGCAGTCGCCCAGGCTGAACGTCTCTTTGCCTTTTACGTTGATCTCGAGCGTCTCGGTGCCCTTCGGCTGTTTGTTTGCTGCGAGGCGGACGAAAACGGTCTTGCTTTTCGCCCCGGCCTTGAGCGGAAACAGCTTTCTGAGATCGGAAAACGGGATCACCGCAAGCTGACCGGTCTCGCTGTCGCGAAACACCTCGATAAGACCGCCGAACAGAAACTGCGTCTGCGCCGATTGGGACTGGTATTTGTTGGCAACCGACACCATTCCACCCGCCGCCGGTCGAAACTCGCTATGGATGCCGGGCCTTTCGAGAATGAATCCAGCCTTGGCGGCTTTGGCGTCGATGCACTCGGCACCATGAACGGCGCTCGCCAGGATGGTAAGTGCCGTCGCGATGGATATAGTCTTCATAGCGTTTGCCCGTGCAAGTTGAGTCCTGACCTGAAAGCAATGCCAGACCTGCGGCAGCGTGTCGACATGCCGTCCGCGGCAACTGGACGAAGAGGCGCCGGCTGTGCTGAATTTCACGCCATGAATCGCATCTCGGCAGGATCACTCTCCCGGCGCCGCTTCCTGGCTAAGGCGGCTGGGTTTGCTGCGGCCGGCGCGCTTGCGCGACCGGCGCTCGGACAGACCGGGCAGCGCATTGCGCCTGTCGACGCCACCTTCCTGTTCGTCGCCGACATCCATGCCTGCCGCACGACCGGCGGGCTGAGCCCCAATTGCCAGCAGGAAGGCAAGACCGACGCCGCCTTGCTGCGCAGTGTTGCCGCGTTGAACGCCATTGGCGAGAAGCACTGGCCCGCCGAAATCAACGGCATCGCCACCGGGCTGCGCTCAGCCGGCAGCCGCATCGGCACACCGCTCGGCCTCGTCGTCGGCGGCGACATGACCGATGACGGCGGCGGCCAAGTCATCCAGCCCAGCGAAGGCACGCAGTTGCTCCAGTTCAGCCAGCGTTACCAGCAGGGCGTCGGCCCCGATCGCGTGCATGTGCCGGTCTATGTCGGCCTCGGCAACCACGATCTCGACCAGAACGGCCCGCCAAACCACGTCGACTGGTACCGCCGCGAAATGCGGGACTATGTCGAGGTCAACCATCGCGCCGGCGTGTTCTTCAAGCCGCCGGTGCCGGTGACCAGTTACGATGTCGACACCGACTGCTACTCGTGGGACTGGGGCGGCCTGCATCTCGTCCAGACGCACCGTTTTGCCGGCGACACCGGCCACGGCGCGGTCTCCAGCCTGGCATGGCTGAAGCAGGATCTGGCGACCTATGCAGCGGACGGCCGCCCCGTCATCCTGTTCCAGCACTATGGTTGGGATGTTTTCTCGATCGAACGGTGGGATGCCGCCAAAGGAACCTTCGACGATGAAGGTACTGGTGCGCCGCACTGGTGGAGCGAGGCGGACCGGGAGGCATTGCTGGCGGCGGTGAAGGGCTACAACGTCATCGGCATCTTTCATGGCCACCAGCACGAGACAGCGATGATCTACCGTGGCGATGGGCTCGACCTGTTCAAGCCGAAGGCCGCTTATATGGGTGGCTTCGCGCTGGCGCGGGTGAGCGGCGACAGCATGGACGTGGCGCTTGGCGAAGCCGTTGGCGACCATGGCGAGGTCGCCTTCACCAACGTTTTCTCAAAGAGCCTGAACTTCTAACGGCGACGGAAGCAGCCAGCACACCGCTAAGCCGCTTCCTCATCGCAATTGAAACAGGCGCGCAGGATCAGACACCTTCCTGATCTTGTCCTTGATGTCGCCATAGGCCTTCTGCATTTTGCCGGCGATCTTGTCGGCCACGCCTTCAGCCTGGACGCGCCTGTTGCCGGTGGCGTTGCCGGCGGCTTTCTCCACCGAGCCCTTAAGCTGCTTGGCTAGGCCCGCAACCTGCTTCTTGTTCACCATGGCCGCATCTCCCGGAATCAATCTGCCGTTTGGGAAACGGGCGGCTGGGTTTTCGGTTCCGGACGGCCTTTGGCTCTGACCGCCATCGCGATCGCTACCCGGCATAAAAGAACGCCCCTCGCGCGTTTTATTGCACGGGAGGCGTCCTTTGTGTCAGCCTTTCCTGAGATTGCTCTCATGAACTGCTGGCGATATTTAATGCATGGATGCCAATATGGTTCCCGGCATGGCGCGATTTTTTTTAACAGCTGGCGCTGGCCCGGTTTTCGGCGTCAGATCCACCATCGAATTGCCTGAGCAGCCAGCGTGCCGCCATCGGCCCGCCGACGACGAAAAGCACACGGCGAAAGCAAAAAATTGACACGGCGCCAAAAGAAGTCTAAAAGCAATTCGTCGATATTTGTTTGACCGACTTTTGTTATCCGCGTGTCCAGGCGCGCCTTTGACGAACTTCCCCCATCAAAATCGAGACAAACGCTGTTGTGCATCCGCATGACGGCGAACGAATATTTGCCACGGAAAGGGTTAGTTATGAGCACAGGCACAGTTAAATGGTTCAACGCCACCAAGGGTTTCGGTTTTATTCAGCCTGACGACGGCTCGGCCGACGTTTTTGTCCACATCTCGGCCGTAGAGCGCGCCGGAATGCGTGACATCGTCGAGGGCCAGAAGCTCGGCTACGAGATGGTCCGCGACAACAAGTCGGGCAAGATGTCCGCCGATCAGTTGAAGGCGGCCTAAAACGGAATTCGGCCTCGCCGGTGACCACGGATGTACTGGCACCAGTGAACGGCCAATTCCAGCGCATGACGCCGGAAACACCGGTTTCTGGAAAGGATCATGCGCAGAATGAGCAAGTGCACGCGCGTTCAACCGGACGCGCGGCGCCCCAGCGGAGGTCAGGCAATGCCTGGCCTTTTGCGTTTGGGGCGCCGCAAAAGTTCGAAAAGAGCACCGCGCGTTCGTTTGAACGTGCTAAGGATGCTCCAGCAATTTGAAACCGACTGCCGTATTGCTTTGTGCGTGGTCCTGGTCGAAAGACCGGTCTCGCCATTTTTTCGGCATACGCTCCGAACCGGGAGAAAGACCATGACCGCCACTTCAAAGAAATCCCGCGACCAGGCCGAATCCATCTTCAGCAAGACCCAAACCCAGTCCATGTCGCTCAACCGCATTATTTCCGAGCAGGATGCTGTCAGCCAGGCCCGGGAAGCCAAGACCGCGCGGCTGCGCGAACTGCGCCTGGAAAAGGAAGCTGACGAGTTGGCTGCGGCCGCCGCGCTGCCCGCCTCGCCGAAGCGCGCGGGCAAACGCTGATGGCCACCAAGCGCGTCCCGCAAAAGGTGATCGCCGCCGATTCGACCATCGCCGATGTCGTGGGAGCCCTCGACAAGCCGGTCGAGTATGTCCGGCGCGTGCTCGAAAAGCTCGAGCGCTGCAAGCGCGCCCATGGCGATGCCCAGGTCAGGCTCGGCGTGCGTGGCCGCTCCGAATGCCCCAACTATCTGATCGAGTATGGCCGCGAAAATGCCAAGACCCATGAGCGCGTCATCCATCAGGATGCCGCCTATAGCGGCAGCACGCATCGCGAACTGGCACCCCGGCACATCGAGGAGGCCAGGAACTGGTCACCCGAGGAAATGAACATCACGGCGGTCTCGGCGCTGATCGGCCGCCTTCGCAACCCGAATGCGCCATCATCGGGTTTCTCCGACGAGGATTGATATGGCCATAAAATTTTCTGCCAAGGATCAGCCGGCAGCATCCGCTGCCACCGCCAAGCTGGCCAAGCCGGCCGCCGCGCCGAAAGCCGATGTTGCCGCCGAGGCAGCGACCGACCTGTTCAAGTCGCCGGCGGACGTGGCGTCGCGCAAGACCAGGAAGAAAAAATAGCGCCCTTGCCGCGAAGCGCCGGTATGAATCCCGTTGCGTCAGGGCTGCTCGCCTTGGCGAGCGCCGGGAATTTTTCGTCACCGAAGGAGCGCGCCGCCCCTCTCTTCGACTGCCAGAGCTGTGGCGCCTGCTGTTCCTTTTCATCCGAATGGCCGCGCTTCTCGACCGAAGATGACGCGCAGCTCGACTTGATCCCGCAAGACTATGTGGCTGCCGACGAAGCCGGCATGCGCTGCGACGGCGTGCGCTGCTCGGCACTTTCCGGCGAGGTCGGCAAGTCGACCGCTTGCGGCATCTACGAGGTGCGACCGGACGTCTGCCGCGCCTGCATGCCCGGCGGCGACGATTGCCTGATGGCGCGTCGCAGCCACGGGCTGCCGACGCAGTGATAACGGGCCTCAGATAGTGTCTCGGAATCTCCACCTCGGGTGGGAAGCGGCCATTCCTTGTCGCTCGGCTGTGGAATGCCAGCGCTCTGCCGCCAGCAGGCTATCGGCGGCGTCCAGTAGAGACAGGCGGCTCAGTCGTTCCTCATTGGGTCAGCGTGTTTTTGTAGATCAGGCCATCTTTCATGATGATTTTGAAGTTGTTGGCGGGATCGGCCACCAGGTCGAGGTTCTCTAACGGATTGCCTTCGACGAGCAGGAGGTCCGCGAACGCGCCTTCTTCGATCACGCCGAGCTTTCCCGGATAGGGGTTGCGAAGGCCCGACAGCGCGAGCAGCTCGGCATTAGTGCCGGTCGCCATCACGAGCGCTTCGGCAGGCGTGTACCAACGCACAAGCGACGCCAGGATTGCCCCCTGCTGCTTCGCCAACGCGCGGGAGAACAGGACATCGGTGCCCCATGCGGTCTTTATCTTGTATTTCTTCGCGAGTTCGTAGGTCCTGCCGATGCCCGGCCACACCTCATCGGCCTTGGCTCGCTCGACCGAACCCTCTTGGAGGCCTGTCCTCATCAATTCGGGAAGCGGCTGCAAGCTCAGCCAAATGTCCTTTTCGGCGATCAGCTTGGCGGTTGCCTCGTCCATGAGGAAGCCGTGTTCGATGCATCTAACACCAGCCGCGATAGCCTTCCGGATCGCATCCGAGGTGAAGGCGTGCGCGGCGACGTAGGTGCCCCAATTGTCGGCAATTTCAACGGCGGCCCGCAGTTCGGGCTCGGTGAAGGTGGTGACGTCGAGCGGGCTGTGGGGCGACGACACTCCGCCGCCCGCTGTCAACTTCAGTAACGCGGCCCCCTGCATGAACTGCTCGCGGGCACGCAAACGCACCTCGTCGGGGCTGTCCACGACTATGCTGCCGCCGTTCCTTTCCATGGGGGTGAACAAGCCGCCCATCCTCCGTGGCAAGTCGCTGAGCTGGCGGAAATCCCCATGCCCGCTGGTCACGGTGATCATGGCTCCGGACGGATAGATGCGCGGTCCCGCGATGATGCCTTGATCTATCGCGCGCTTGAGGCCGAACGCCGGCCCGCCCACGTCGCGAACGGTGGTGAAGCCGCGCATCAGCGTATCGGTCGCCTCGTCGCCGGCCGCAAGATTGGCGAAGCCGATGTCGCCCATCGCCTCTGCCGGGGTGGATGCAATCAGCATTGCGTGCCAATGCGCATCGATCAGCCCCGGCATCAGCGTTCGCCCGTTGCCGGCAATGCGCTGCGCGCCTTCGGCCGCGATGGGACTTGTCGAAATCCGCGCGATCACATTGCCCTCGACCAGCACATTCGATGGGGCCGAAAGTGCAGCGCCTTTTCCGTCGAAGATGCGGACGTTTTCGAAAAGCACGTCGTCAGCGGCCGCAGTCGCGCAAAGTCCAAGCACGAGGGCTGCCGCAAGCACTTCTCTGCCTGAGCGAAGGATCATCAAGGCCGTGCGGGCAGGAGAGAAAACGGCTGCGGCGCAGGACACGGCGTGCGCCACAACCCTGCCTTTTGTCAGCTCCTGCGATCCAAAGGATTTGTGACACATGACGATTATCCCGCTTCAGGAGGAGAGATGGTCACGGCGCAAGGACAACTTTGTAGCTTATACGGCATCGGGTCAATAAGTGTTCCGGACTGGCCTCGTCGCCGTGAAGAGTCGTTTCGGAAGTCGGGCCGATCCGATGATACCAGGGCTGGCAGTGCAAGTTTTGCCTTAGGACGAGCAGACGATTCTGACGAAACGTCGTCTGCGGGTCCTGGGTGTAAAATTCCGCCGAGGGATTCCGCTTTGTGTCGTGACCCGAAATTCGAAATGAGACACTACCGGTCCTCGGGCTGACTTGTGCCCGCGCGTTTCGCTGACTACCTTGCCGGCGCAGGTCACCGGAGGACGAATCGTGAGCATCGAATTCTTGTTGACGTCGCTGATTGTCGTGGCTTCGCCCGGCACCGGCGTTCTCTATACGCTGAGCGCCGGGCTTTCGCGTGGCGCGCGCGCCAGCATCATCGCTGCTTTCGGCTGCACGCTCGGCATCATTCCGCATATGGCGGCCGCCATCACCGGTTTGGCGGCGCTGCTGCATACCAGCGCGCTCGCCTTCGAGACGCTGAAATATCTGGGCGTCGCCTATCTGCTCTACATGGCATGGAACACGCTGAAGGAGAGCGGTAGCTTGAACGTTGGGCAGGATGTCGCGCCGCGCTCGGCCGGCAAGGTGATCACCTCGGGCATCCTCATCAACATCCTCAACCCGAAGCTGTCGATCTTCTTCTTCGCCTTCCTGCCGCAGTTCGTCAGCACCACCGAACCGCACGCGCTGTCGAAGATGCTGGAACTCAGCACTGTCTTCATGCTTTTGACCTTCATCGTGTTTGTCGGCTACGGCATCTTCGCCGCCTCGATCCGCAGCCATGTCGTGTCGCGGCCGGTAGTGCTGACCTGGATGCGCCGCACCTTCGCCGGCGCCTTCGGCGCGCTCGGCGCAAAACTGGCGCTGACCGAGTGGTAGCGCCTGTTGGCGCTAGCCCTTGACGTATCCCATCGCTTCGACGATCAGCCCGTCCGCTACGCGCATCAGATTGACGCCACGGATGGAGTTGCCGTCGGCAGGCCAGTAACGCCAGCGGATTGTCGCCCGTTCACCGGCGACGAACGTCTCTTCAAGGTCGAAGCGGGTGCCGGGTTCGCTGGCGATCGCCGACCACAGCCGCATACATGCCTCCCGGCCGGCATGGCGGGCGCCATCCGGCGCCGGCACGGTGTTTTCGATGACGCAGCCCTCGGCCACCAGGCCCGGGAGTGCCGACGGATCATGAAGCTGGAACACGTCGTTGAAGCGCCGCATGATCTCGGCCGTCTGTCTGGATTGGTTGTCTGGAGGGACGACCATGATCCTATCCCGTTCCATCTCGGTACCTCCTGATTTTCATTTTTCCGCAGCGGCGGCCGTGACGAGGTCGGCCTTGAGCCTGATATCAGCCACGCCCGCCAAAGCGCGCGAGACGAGGCATGTTGCTTTCGCCGATTGGGCAAAGCGCTGGAATTCCTCGGGCGCCAGTCCCGGGACCTCGGCTTCCGTTTCGAGGTCGATGCGGGTGAGCGTCGGTCCGGCCGTGCTCGTGCCGAGATGCACCTTGGCGACGGTGTGGATTCGTACGGGGACCTGGCCGCTGCTGCCGAGTATGGCGCTCAATGCCATTGAAAAGCAGCCGGCATGCGCCGCCGCAATCAGTTCCTCGGGATTGGTGCCGGGACCGTTTTCGAAGCGCGATGGAAAGGAATAGGCGCCTTCGAAGACTCCGCTGCCGAGCCGCAGACGGCCCGAGCCTTCTTTCAACGAACCCTGCCATTGGGCCTCTGCTTCACGGATGGTCATTTTGTCGTTCTCCTTTTCAATGAAAATGAAGCCAACATATATAGACTGATCTACATATTATATAGACCGATTGTCATATTCGGCGCAAGCCTATAATGCTCACTCCTGACAGAGGTTGACATGGCGAGCGACACCCGCATCCGCATGATCGAAGCGACGGCGCTGCTGCTGAGGCAGCGCGGCTATCACGGCACCTCGCTCAACGACATTTTGAGCGCCTCCGGTGCGCCAAGAGGATCGCTCTACTTTCATTTTCCGGGCGGCAAGGACCAGCTGGTCATCGAGGTGACGCGCGACAGCGTGGACAAGGTGTCTCGATGGCTTGGCGAAGAGCTGGCCGCCGAAAGAGATCCGGCGGTGGCTGTCCACCACATCTATCAGTCGGTCGCACGCATGCTGGAGGACAACCAGTTCACGCTTGGCTGTCCGATCGCACCCGTGGTGCTGGACTGGCCGGCCGACGTGCCGGAGTTGGCCGAACTGTGCCGGTCGGCTTTCGAACAATGGGTAGGCTTGCTGCAGGCGGCCTTCGTCAGGGCAGGGGTGCCCGAGCGCCGCGCCCGCGGCCTGGCGCTGCTTGTCGAATCATCGCTGGAAGGGCTGATGGTCATCGCCCGCGCCAGCCGCGACCGCGCCCCGGTGCTGGCGGTGGCCGATGAAGTCGCTGCGCTGATAGAGGGTGCATTGCCGGCCAAAGAGGTCGCTGTAACGACGACCTGATATATTAGGCCTTCATCGCATCGAAGCCGGCGCAGAGCCCTTCCGATACCGCTCGGCGATTCATATCTGCACCGCCGCGACGCTTTGAAGTAACGGCATGGATCCTAGGATCCATGCCGTTACTATTGCCAAAGCGTTCAGCGGGTACAGGAGGTCCCCCCGCCGATCGAGGCTGGCACGGCGATTGTGGTGCATGACAAACAGAAAAGGGCAGCATCGCTGCCGCCCTTTCCGTATCTGAACGCTGATGGATTTCCTTAGAAATCCATGCCGCCCATGCCGCCCATGCCGCCGCCGCCCATGCCGCCAGGCATGCCGCCGCCAGCCGACTCCTTCTTCGGAGCCTCCGCGATCATGGCTTCGGTGGTGACGAGCAGGCCGGCGACCGAGGCCGCGTCCTGGAGAGCCGTGCGCACGACCTTGACCGGATCGACGATACCCATGGCGATCATGTCGCCATATTCGCCGGTCTGGGCGTTGAAGCCGAAGGTCGGGCCCTTGTTCTCGAGGATCTTGCCGGCAACGATCGATGCTTCCGCACCGGCGTTGGCCGCGATCTGGCGGGCCGGAGCCTGCAGCGCGCGACGCACGATGGCGATGCCAGCGGTCTGGTCGGAGTTGGCGCCGACAGCCTTGATGCTCAGCGAAGCGCGCAGGAGTGCGACGCCGCCGCCGGGAACGATGCCTTCTTCGACGGCCGCTCGGGTCGCGTTGAGGGCGTCGTCGACGCGGTCCTTCTTTTCCTTGACTTCGACCTCGGTCGCACCGCCGACGCGGATGACGGCAACGCCGCCCGCCAGCTTGGCGAGACGTTCCTGCAGCTTCTCCTTGTCGTAGTCCGAGGTGGTCTCCTCGATCTGCTGCTTGATCTGGGCGACGCGGCCCTGGATCTCGGCTTTCTTGCCGGCGCCGTCGACGATGGTGGTGTTCTCCTTGGAGATCGACACCTTCTTGGCG
>NZ_CAKXZS010000028.1:0-19854 GCF_935822925.1 Mesorhizobium ventifaucium | reverse complement strand
TGTCGTTGTTGTTTTCGGCGCAACTGCGGACCATCTGCGCGCCCATGTTCTCGAACTTGTCTTCAAGCTCGATTTCCTTGGCGACGGTGACGCCGTCCTTGGTGATGCGCGGTGCGCCGAACGACTTGTCGATGACGACGTTGCGGCCCTTGGGGCCGAGCGTGACCTTCACTGCGTCGGCGAGGATGTTGACGCCGCGCAGCATGCGCTCACGGGCATCGCGAGAAAATTTTACGTCTTTGGCAGCCATTTTTAGCTCCTGGCAGGGGCTTGAATTGAGCCCTAGGATTTAAGTGATGGTGTGGCCGATATTCAGCCGATGATGCCCATGATGTCGGATTCCTTCATGATCAGAAGGTCTTCGCCATTGAGCTTGACTTCGGTGCCCGACCACTTGCCGAACAGGATGCGGTCGCCGGCCTTGACGTCCAGCGGGACGAGCTTGCCGGCTTCGTCGCGGGCGCCGGAACCAACGGCGATGATCTCGCCTTCCTGCGGCTTTTCCTTCGCCGTGTCGGGGATGATGATCCCGCCGGCAGTCTTGGATTCGGATTCAACCCGGCGTACGACCACGCGGTCATGAAGCGGGCGGAACTTCGACTTTGCCATTTTTTATTCCTCGATGAGAATGGTGAGAACAGTTCCTCCGTCCGGCGGCGCCGGACCTACGCTTAGCACTCACCAATGGCGAGTGCTAACGTGGCGGTGAGATAAGCCGGTGGCAGGCGAGAGTCAAGGCGCTGAGTGAGGGTACCACCGCGCGAATTATTCCCATCCCGCAACGCGATTATGGAAAATCTCAGTTGACACCTGAGATCTGGTCGAAATCTTACTAACAGTTGGAACGGAATCAGTGTCCGAGGCGCAAGCCGATCTCCCGAGTTTCAAAATCAAGCAGCAGGCTGTTCTTCTCGAAATATCGGATGCCGACAATGTTGTGCTCGAGCCCAGGAACGATCTCTACCTCAGGATTGTATGTGGTCGTGAAGTTCCAATCCTCCTGGCCGTCAGTTTTTACCAAGACCTTCGTGCCGGTCTTCAATGACGTGCGAGGCTTGGAGGCGTCGGTTACGACCATAATCGTTGAGTTGCCTGTGTCGTAGAGCGTTGGCCGGCAAATCGGTTCAGATCCCCATGAGAAACAGGAGTCGAGAGTGGGAAAATTGTATCGCCAACTGGCCTGTTTCCACCTTTGCACCCTGAAGTCTTTTTTAACATCTTCCGGCACGCCGATGTGGAGCGCCTCCACTTGCGGACAGTTGCCGTCCTCGTTCGTGCAGACCTTCCATTTGGTGCCGATCGGAGAGAGATAATAGCCCCTGTGCAGGCCGGGCCCAACGCTCACGTGCGCCATCGGGGACTTGATCATCTGGTCTGGTCCGCCTCCGCCAACAGGAGAGATACCGAAAATGCCCTTGGGCCAAAGCGGGCCGCCAACGATTTCTCCGGTACTGCGCCTGACTGTTTTGTAACGGATGAGGAATGGGATTGAGGTCTCGGTGGAGACCGGAGAGTCCGGCGAACCAAAAGTCACGCGAGCGTAGGCAACGTTGCCGTACTCATCGTAGGTTCCATAGTTCATAACTGCTTCTTTGGTGGTGACCGTTATCCCGTCTATCTCCTGATCCTGCGTAATCTTTATTCCTGTGTCTGAACAGGTCTCGGCGGGCAGCACCGATTTGCAATCGATCGTCACTCCGCTCGATCCGGTATCGAGCAGCAACGGTTGGTTGACCGTGCGATTGCCCAAAGAAAGAATTTTCACATAGAGCATGCGAATGTTCTTTGGCTTTCCCGGGTACTCCAATTTGATTAAGGGCACCTTAGTTGGAAGCCCTTCGGCGTCGACTGAGGCGGGTAAAAAGCACGACTGGACTGCAAAAATTAGCAGTAATGTCACCAAAAAATTCTTCATTACCCCGCCCGTGTTACTGGCCAGCGCAGTTCAAACAATCCAGAATGCGCGGACACGATGATCTTTGCAATAGGATCGCCTCACACGATGAAGCTAAATTCAAGATCTTCGGGTCGTGCGAATGTGTCTATGCTCTTCTCCTCAGCGCCCCCTGCGAACCAAGCACCAAAGTGAGCATCCCGCGCCAGCGGATGGGAACCGCTCGCGCGACGCGCACTTCGTCGAAACTGAGCATGCCAAGTGTCGCGAAGCAATAAGTCGTTCGAAGGCTCATCCGCCGAATTGGATAATGCCCTGCTTTGAACAGATACTTGACTAAGTCAAATAAATGATTGATCTTGCGCCGGCAGGAGGATGCCATGACTATTCATCATCAACCCGGCAAGGAGCGGATCGATGCGGTGCGGGGCTTCAACCGCTTCTACACCCGCCAGATCGGCCTGCTCGACGAAGGGCTGCTGAAAAGCGTCTTCTCGCTGACCGAGGCTCGGGTGCTCTATGAACTGGCGCATCGCGATGGCCTGACCGCCACCGATCTTGCGCGCGATCTCGGTCTAGACCCCGGCTATCTCAGCCGGTTGCTGAAAAAGTTCGAGGAGCGCGGCCTGGTCGAGCGCGTGGCGACGCAAGCCGATGCTCGGCGCTCGTCGATTACGCTGACGCCGGCGGGAAGAGCGGCGTTCGCGCCGCTGAACCAGGGTTCGCACGATCAGGTCGCGGCCCTGCTCGACCGGCTTTCCGCACCGGAACAGGACAGGCTGGTCAGGGCGATGCAGACGGTGCAGCGCCTGCTGGGCGAGAGTGCAGAGCCCAAGGTCCCTTACATGCTGCGGCCTTTGCAGGTCGGCGACATCGGCTGGATCATCCATCGCCAGGGCCTGCTCTACGCGCAGGAATATGGCTGGGACGAAACTTATGAGGCGCTGGTTGCCGAAATCCTCGGCGCTTTCGTCAAATCCTACGATCCGAAATGGGAACGCAGCTGGATCGCCGAGCGGGAAGGGGAAGTCGTCGGCTCGGTCTTTCTCGTGCGCCAGTCGGACGCGGTGGCGAAGCTGCGCCTGCTGTATGTCGAACCCTCGGCGCGCGGTCTCGGCATCGGCAGGCGACTGGTCGAGGAATGCATCGGCTTTGCCCGCACGAAGGGCTACAAGACGGTGACGCTGTGGACCAACGATGTGCTCACCTCAGCGCGCCGCATCTACGAGGCGGCCGGGTTCAAGCTGGCCAATCAGGAACACCACCACGCCTTCGGCAAGGATCTGGTCGGCCAGAACTGGAACCTGGAGCTGTAGCAGCGCTTCCTGCGCTTCGGCGTCGGGCCTGCGGCCGGCCGCATCTCATGCCTTGACCGGTATCCAGATTTCCAGCCCGCCATTGCCGCTGCGCGGATCGAATTCGGGGCCGTAGCGCTCGAATTCGGGCGCATCGGCGACCTCGTGCCCGGAGGCCGGCAGCCATTTGTTCCAGATCGTGTTCACCGTACGGCGGATGGTCGAGATGTGGTCACGATGGGCGAAGACGGCGTATTTCTGCGATGGTACGCGCACGCGCGAAAACTCCCTCGGCAAGTCCGAAAAATCGGACACCTCGACGCCGGCGATATAGTCGAAATTGCCCGCATCGTCGCCGTTGACGCAGACGCCATAGGCGACGTCGCCGACCTCGCCCGGAATATTGCCGATATAGGGGCCGAACCGCTGCCATTGCATCGGGATGCCGGCGCTGGTTTCGCAGCTGTAGCGTTCCCCAAGACCGGCGATGAGAAACGGCCGGCTGGTTTCGTAGCGCGGCGGCTCGAGATTGGTGAGGAAGGACTGGTCCATCAGGATCGGCTCCACGAGATCGAGATTGTCGAGCGAGCCTTGCGCGCGCACCAGTTCCGGCGTGGTGCCGAACTGGTCGCGGAAGGCGCGGGTGAAGGCCTCATGCGAGGCGTAGCCGGCGTCGAGCGCGACCGAGAGGATGTCGGGTGCGCCGGCGGCGAGTTTGCGCGCCGCCTCGGTAAGCCGGCGACAACGCAAATAGCCCATCACCGAACGGCCGGTCGCCGCACCGAAAGCCCGCGTCACGTGAAAACGCGACACGCCGCTGCTCTTGGCGACATCGTCGAGCGAGATGGCTTCCGGCAAATGGCTTTCCACGAACCACAGCGCTTTTTCGGTCGGGTTCATATCGCTCCTCGCATTGGCAGTCCTGGCATCCGACATGCGCTCATTGGCACGGCCTCGCAGTTGGCACGAGGATGGTGCCGTCTCGTGGCATCGCCAGTTTGATCGAAATTGCGCCCCGCGCAAATTCCTGCTCGCCCTAACACGGCTCTTGACGTGACGCGCATACGGTATGTCAATGCGCTCGTCAGGGAGGGCATCCCAGTGGCGATCGCGACTTCCGATCAGATCTTTCGATTTGGCGGATTCACTCTGGATCTGGCCAGGGGGACACTGCGCGGCCCCGATGAGCCGCTATTCCTTCGTCCCAAAGCCTATACCCTGCTGACACATCTCGCCCGCAACATGGGCCGCATCGTGCCGAAATCAGAGCTGATGGAAGTTGCTTGGCCCGGCATTTTCGTCACCGAGGATTCGCTGACGCAATCGATCCGCGAGATCCGCAAGGCGATCGGCGAGGATATGGTTCGCACCGTCTCCAAACGCGGCTACATGCTGGCGGCCGAAGCCGAGCAATCGCCAGAGATCGGCGCTCAACCGATTGTGGCGGTGCTGCGCTTCCGCAATGAGAGCGGCGATCCGGCGGACGAGGCGATTGTCGATGGCTTCGCCGAGGATATCATCAACGGGCTGGCACGCTTCGGAACGGTTACCGTCCTGGCGCGCAATTCGAGCTTTTCCTTCGCCTCTTTCGCGCGCACCGAGTGGCCGCAGATTCGTTCGCGCATCGGCGCGGACTTCCTCGTCGAAGGCTCGGTGCGCCGTCAGGGCGAACAGGTGGTGGCGGCCGTAAATCTGGTCGATACCGCGAGCGCCAGCCAGCTCTGGGGCGACCGCTACCAGTCGCGCGGTACGGGCCTGTTCGCGATCGAGCGGGAGATCGTCGAGCAGATCGTCAGCCGGCTGGTCACGCGGGTCACCAATGCCGGCCTGGAGCAGGCTTCGCGCAAGCCTATCACCAGCCTCGCCGCCTATGAGCTGGCGCTGCGTGGCTTCGCGCTCTTGCGCGATCCTGCCCAGACCGACCAGCGAGGCGCCGAGGCGTTGTTCGAGGCAGCCATCGCCAAGGATCCGACCTATGGTCTGGCGTACACCTACCTCGCTTTGGCTCGCGCCTTGGATGGAGAATTCGGGCGTGCCAGCGACGCGGTGCTGGAAAACGCCCGCGACCTTGCCGACAAGGGTCTGTCGCTCTCGCCGGATCAAGCGACCGGCCATCGGGTGCAGTCGCTGGTACGGCTCTATATGCGCGAACATGAGGCGGCGGAACACCACATGCGCATCGCGCTGCAGCTCAACCCTTATGACGCCGACAGCATCGAGCAGATGGGCATGCTCTTGACCATGCGTGGGCGCCCGCTCGACGCGCTGACCTGGCTGGCACGCGCCATCCGCGTCGACCCCTTGCATCCGCACTGGTACCAGTTCGACCGCGCTCTGGCGCTCTACATGGTGGGAGAGTATCGACCGGCCGCCGAGGCGTTGGAACTGGCCACGCGCCCGGCGCCATGGATCCGCACGAGGCTGGCCGCCTGCTACGCCCAGCTTGGCGATATGGAGCAGGCGAGGCGGCAGATCACCCTCATTGACGAGGGCGATCCGTTTTCGCCGGTCGACTATGCGCTGCGCGGCGTCCCGTTCGAGAACCAGGCAGACGCCGATCATCTCGCCGAAGGCGTCATGCTTGCCCTCGGGCGGCAGGCTGCGCCTGGGACCGGTCAATCGACGACAACGACGATATAGCGACCCTGATAGGCCCGATGGTAGGTGCCGCCACAACGCCAGACGGCGAAGCCGTTGACCTTGGTGCGGACGCAGAGGGCCGGCAAGGCTGGAACCCAGACCGTGGTGTGCGGAGCACGCGCCAGGTGGTGCGCCGCTGGACCCCCGCGGCGCTGCGCGGCGTCCAAGGCTGGCCAACACGGGCCTCAGCCTGGCTGACCAGCGACAGCGCCGGCACGGTGCTGCCGATGATCTCTATGGTCGCGAAGCCGATTGCGGCCGCCGTGGCGATCACTCCGATTTTCTTGGCGGATTTCGTAGGCATGTTCTCTCTCCCTGATGTTTGATGCAAGTCTAACGGGATGGCGCGGCCAGCCGGGCAGCGCCCGCCAGTGCCGCGAGGTGGGCAACCACGAACAGAAAATGTGCCGCGGTCGTCGCGTAACCAACGATGAGCACGTCGGCGGCGATGAAGACTGCCAGAACAGAAGGTTTGCGGTTCCGAGCAGTGCATGGACGGCCGCCAGGAAGGCGTGCCAGTTCACGGAATAGGCGATGCGCCACATGGTCAGCCCGATGATGAGGGCAAGCCCGTGCGCCTCGATGAAGCCGATACCGGCGCCCGGCGCGTCGGCGAGCAAGGCGGCCTCGGCGCCGCGTCCGAAGAAGGAGCCGGCAATGTCGGTGGCGAGCCCGCCGGCCGATGCAATGATCAGGAAGCCGGCGTTGACGCGGATGAGAAGATTTCCCAAAGCGGGAGTCATGTTCGTTCCTTTCGGTTTTGAAATGTTGCAGGCCGGCTGCTGCCACGGTGGTTCCTTCGCCGTGACCTTTGCCGGGATGCTGGCCGCGTCAGGCGGCCAGCGGCTGCGGTTCGGCGATCACCTCGATGGGCTCGGCTGCCGGGATGGCTTCCGCCGGTGCCTTGATGCCGAACCACGCGACATAGAGGGTCGGCAGGAAGATCAGCGTCAGCACCGTCGCCACCAGCAGGCCACCCATCACCGCATAGGCCATCGGACCCCAGAACACCGTCGGCGCGATCGGGATCATGCCGAGGATGGCCGCCGCCGCCGTCAGCAGGATCGGCCGCAGCCGATGCGCGGTGGCGCTGATCACCGCCGCCCACGGCTCCTCGCCGGAGGCGATGTGCTGGTCGACCTGCGTGATCAGGATGACCGAGTTGCGGATGACCATGCCGATCAGCGACATCACGCCGAGAATGGCGACGAAGCCCATCGGTGCGCCTGACAAGAGCAGCGCACCGGCGACGCCAATCAGCGCCAGCGGAGCGGTGAGCAGCACCAGCACCAGGCGCTGGAAGCTCATCAGCTGGATCATCAGCACGGTGGTCATGATGAACAGCATCAGCGGGAAGACGACGAAGATGCTCGCTTGCGCTTTGGCGCTGTCCTCCATGACGCCGCCCTGTTCGACGCTGTAGCGGGCGGGCAGTTCCGCCTTGAAGGCAGCGATCGCGCTGTCAAGCTTGTGCACCACGGAGGCGGGATCGGCGCCCGGCACGACGTCGGCCTGCACGGTCACTGTCGGCGCCTCGGTCTGGTAGGAGAACGAGGCGACCTGGTCGAGCGGCACGCGGCGTCCGCCCGACGCGCTGACCGTCAGCGTGCGCAGCGTGTCGATGTCGGCGCGTTCCGACTGCACGGCACGGGCCACGATGTCGACCAGATAGGTATCGTCGCGCATCTGCGTGATCTTCGACCCCGACAGGATCGAATTAATCGTGTCGGCAAGCTGCTGCGAGGAGATGCCCAGCGCGCGCGCCCTGTCCTGGTCGACCTCGACCTTGATGACCTTGGCAGGCTCGTTCCAGTCGTAGTTGATATTGCGCACGGAACCATTGCTGCCCAGGACCTGTGCGAACTGCTGTGCCAGGCTGCGCGTCTTGTCCGGATTCGGCCCGCTGACGCGGAACTTCAACGGCCAGCCGACTGGCGGTCCGAGTTCGAGCGGCGTGACACGGGTCATGACGTTGTCGAAGCCGCTGGAGAGCGACTTTTCCAGCCGATCGATCACGGCCTGGCGCACGGCGTGGCCCTTGGTCACGACCACCGCCTGGGCGAAGAAGTCGTTGGCGAGCTGCGCATCGAGCGGCAGGTAAAAGCGGACCGCGCCCTGGCCGACATAGAAGCTCCAGTGCTCGATGTCGGGATCGGCGGCGAGCAGCTTCTCGACGCGGCTCACGACCTCGTCGGTCGCCCTGATCGACGCCGTCTGCGGCAAGGTGAGATCGACCATGATTTCGGGCCGGTCGGATTTCGGGAAGAACTCCTGACCGACAAAGCCCATGGCCACGACCGAGAGCGCGAACAGCCCGGCGGTCGCCGACAGCACCAGCCACTTCGCCCGCATTGCCGTTTCGAGCAGCGCCCGGAAGCCGCGCGCCAGGCGCGAGGGCTCGTGGCTGCCATGGCCCTTGATGCGCTCAGGCAGCAGGACGACGCCGGTCAGCGGAGTGAACAGCACCGCGACGACCCAGGAAACGACCAGCGCTATGCCAACGACCGCGAACAGCGAGAAGCAGTATTCGCCGGCGCCGCTCTTGGCGAAGCCAACCGGCACGAAGCCGGCAATCGTCACCAGCGTGCCGGTCAGCATCGGGAAAGCGGTCGAGGTGTAGGCATAGGTGGCGGCCGAGATCCGGTCGTAGCCTTCCTCCATTTTGGAAATCATCATCTCGACCGCTATCATGGCGTCGTCGACCAGAAGGCCGAGAGCGATGATCAGCGCGCCGAGCGAGATGCGCTGCAGCGAGATGCCGAAATACTCCATGGTGACGAAGGTGATCGCCAGCACCAGTGGGATGGCGACGGCCACCACGATGCCCGGACGCCAGCCGAGCGCCAGGAAGCTGACGCCGAGCACGATGGCGATGGCTTCGCCGAGGCTCTTGGTGAACTCGCCGACGGATTCTTCGACCACATGCGACTGGTCGGCGACCAGGCCGAGCTCGACGCCGACAGGCAGTTCGGCCGCCATCTCGTGCACCTTCTCCTTGACGTTCTCGCCGAGCGCCAGCGCATCGCCACCTGATGTCATTGAGATGGCGATGCCGAGAGCCGGTTTGCCGTTAAAGCGGAACATCGGCTGTGGCGGGTCGGAATAGGCGCGCTTGACCTCGGCAATATCACCCAGGCTGAAATAGTGGCCGTTGGCATAGAAGTTGATCGCCCTCAGGCTCTCCTCGGAGGTGAAGCTGCCCGAGACCCGGATGGCGATGCGCTCGGGGCCGGCATCGACCGTGCCGCTCGGGGTCAGCGCGTTCTGCGCCTGCAGCGCCTGCGACAGCGTGCCGACGTCGAGCCCGAGTGCGGCGACCTTCTGCGTCGAGAATTCGAGATAGATCTTCTCGTCCTGCTGGCCGATCAGGTCGACCTTGGCGACGTCGGGCACCGTCAGCAGCCCGGCGCGCAGGCTGCTGGCCAGGTCCTTCAGCTCACGATGGCTGATGCCATCTGAGGTGAGCGCGTAGATCAGCGAATAGGTGTCGCCGAACTCATCATTGTAGAAGGGACCCTGGACGCCGGAAGGCATCGTCGACTTGATATCGTCGAGCTTCTTGCGCACCTGGTACCAGAGCGGCTGCACCTGGTCGGCCGCCACCGTGTCCTTCAGGTTGACGAAGACCACGGATTCGCCGGGCTTGGTGTAGCTCTTGACGTAGTCGAGATTACGAAGCTCCTCGAGCTTCTTCTCGATGCGATCGGTGATCTGTTCGACCGTGTCGCTGGTCGTGGCGCCCGGCCATAAAGTCTTGACCACCATGGTCTTGATGGTGAAGGGCGGGTCCTCTTCGCGGCCGAGGCGCGTATAGGCGAACATACCGGCGAGCGCGGCCGCGATCATCAGGTAGATGACGAAGCTCTTGTGGCGCAGCGCCCATTCGGAAAGGTTGAAGCTGGTCATGATGCAACTCCTTGATGGCGCGCGCCGTCTGGCGCGCGGCCGGCCGACGCCGGCTACGTTGTGCTGTTGAAGGTCTGTCGGTGCTGCGCCCGCGACCGGCGGGCGCAGCAACTGTCAGGCCAGGCTGTGCATGGTGCCTGCAACCCGGTAGGGCGCGCGCTCGGCCAGCCTTGGCCGGAGCGAGAGTGCCGCGAGATAGCGCTGGAACGCTGCTGCCTCCTGCACGGGCGAGGCCAGCGCGACATGGCCGTCCGGCCGCACCAGATAGGCACCGTCGCGATGCAGGCCCGCGGCCTTGGCCATGTCGGACCAGGCGAAGCTGTGGATCGCGATGCCGGTCGGGGCCAGCATCGCCCGGAACTCGGCATTCGCCTCGCCATAGACATGCACCTGCCAGTCCAGCGAGCGCAGCGGCTCGAAATTGTTGCCGCTGGCGGTGAGGACATAGGGCAGGCGGTCACCGCCGCTGATTTTCCCGGCCGTGCCGGAACTGATCGGTCCGGAACGGTAGTGGATCGCGGCCTGCGATATCAGGCCGAAGAAGGCGCGCGAGCCGAACGACGTGTGCAACAGAACGTTCAGGATCTTTGGCATCAGATAGCGGCGAAACAGGCCTACCAAGCGCGATCGGCTGGTGATGAAGCGGAACGCCGTGTCGGTGCTCTCGATCAACTTCCGGGCAAAGGCGATGCGTTCCGGCTCGTAGCTGTCGAGCAGGCGCTGATCGGCACGGCCTTGAACCACGGCAGCGAGCTTCCAGCCCAGGTTGACCGCATCGCCCATGCCGGTGTTCATGCCCTGGCCGCCGGCCGGGCTGTGGATGTGGCCGGCATCGCCGCAGAGGAACACGCGGCCGACGCGGAAGCGTTCGGCAACGCGATGGTGGACGCGGTAGGTTGAGAACCAGTTGACTTCGTTGACCTTGATGCCGGTGTCGCGCTCGACATCGGCGCGAATTGCCTCGAAGGTGATCGTCTCGTTGGCTTCATGCGCCTTCGGCACGATGCCGATCAGACGCAGTGAACCGGATTGCCTGACCGGCATGGCGATCGCGAAACCGTAAGCGCTGACCGTGGTGTCCATGCCGTTGCGGGTGACCGCGCCGCTGCCCGTCACGTCGGCGACGTAGAAGGCCTGTTCGTAGGTGCCACCGGGGAAGCCGATATTTAGCCCATGCCGCACGGCGCTGCGGGCGCCGTCGCAACCGACGAGATAGGCGGCACAGACTGTCTCGGTCACACCGCCATTGCGCAATGTAGCGACAACCGAACTGGTCCTGTCCTCGAAGGCGACTAGCTCGGTGTTGCGCTCGACCCGAACCCCGGTGCGCTCGAGATGCGTGATCAGGATGCGCTCGTGAATGTCTTGCGGCAGCGCGAATGCGAAGGAGTACGGGCTGATGCCGCGGCCGAAGTCGGAGAGCGGCAGCTTTGCGGCAATGCCGGCCGGCGTGCGCACAGTGAGTTGCTCCAGCCGCACGCCGGCGACAAGCACGTCCTCGACGATGCCGATCTGGCGGTGGAACTCGAGCGTGCGGGCCTGGACGGCGAGCGCGCGCGATGTCTCGCCCGGACCTGCGGCCTTGTCGAAGATGCGGACCGGCACGCCGAGACGGGTGAGCCAGAGGGCAAGCGTCAGCCCGGTTGGTCCGGCGCCGGCGATCAGGATTTTCGTTTGTGACGGGCTCATCTGTCTTCTCCTGCGGCGATGCGAACCTTTTCGTGTTCGCGCAGCCGGTTGATGCCGGCGGTTATGACAACGTCACCTTCGGCCAGGCCGCCGCTGACGACGACGCGCTCGGTCTCGTAACGGTCAATGACGACGGGCTTCAGCTCGACGGCGGACGAAGCGCTCACGACCCACACGGCCGGCTTGCCGTCCTTGTCGAACAGCGCACTTCCCGGCAGCACCACGACAGGCGCGCTGGATTCGTTAACACGGCCCGCGACGCTGCTGCCAAAGCGCATTTCATCCGGGGCGTTGCGCAGCGAAACCTTCACTTGGAAGGTGCGGGTGGCGGCATCGGCCACCGGCGATACCTCGCGGATGAAGCCGGATGTCGAGATCGTCGGGTTGCTCAGCAGCGAGACCATGATCTGCGGCCGATGCCCGGCCCTGCGGCCATTCGAGAAAGCTGCCTCGGCGATCGAGAAGACGGCGTCGCGGGCTTGCGGATCGGCGATACGCACGACCATCTGCCCGACATTGACGAGCTGGCCTTCCTCAGCGCCGGTCGCCGTCACCACGCCGTCGAAATCCGCGTGCAGTTCGGTATAGGCGAGCTGATCCCTGGCCATCTCCAAGCCAATCTTTGCCGAGTCCAGCTTGGCTTGCGCCGAGCGGAGGTTCTTCAACGTCGCATCATAGCTGGCGCGCGTCGTGAAGCCTTGGCAAGCAGCGCTCCGAGGCGGGCTTCGGCGGCACGCGCCTCGACCAGCACGGCCTGCGCCGCCGCGACATCGGCCTCGGCACTGCGCAAGCGGTTGCGATAATCCTGGTCCTCGATGCGGGCGAGCACTTCGCCTTTCCTGACCATCTGGCCTACTGCTGCCATGCGCTGCACGAGCTTGCCGGACAAGCGGAAGCCGAGATCGCTTTCGCGCTGCGGGCGGATCTCGCCGATGGCGAGGCGGCTATCCGCCTGCGGCGCCGGCTTCACCGTCACGGCCTTGACCAGCTTCGCTTCCGGCACATCCGGCTTTGCGCTCGCGGCCTCGCCCTTGGCAGCGTACCAGGTGACGGCGGCGGCGCAGGCGAGCGCTGCGATCGATACGCCGACGAGGCCACGTTTCAACCTGCTGTTGGATGCGGCAGTCATGTTGTCTCCTATCCATGTTGCGGCCGGCGCGCGCCGGAACGGGCGCGACAGCCGGCAATGATCCTTGACTGGAGACGGGGCCGGGCGCCTTGGCGCGAAAACATAGGTCAATTGGCCCGTTCACCAGCACGCTTTCATTCGGCTTTTCGGGCGCTGAAATCCCGATCGGATTCTGAAAATTTTCCGATGTTTTGGCGACCGGCCTCTTCCATGCTGGCCGATTCGTCATCGGTTTCGTCGGGCTGATGATCCCGCACTTATCCAGCCCCTGGCCGGCCCGCTGCATCAGCGCCTGATTGCAAGCTGCGCCCTCTTGGGACCGGTGCTGTTGCTGGCAAGTGACCTTCTGGCGCGTACGCTGCTGCCGCCGCAGGAACTGCCCGATCGGCATCATCACCAGCTCGACCGGCGACGCCGACTGGTTCTCCTCGGCCGAGATCTGGATCGAGCTTGGCCTCGCCATTTCAGGTTTCTGGGTGTTCACCATTCATGTGCTGAGCGCCGAAAACCCGTTCATCGACCCAAAGATCTTCCTGGACCGCAATTTTGCGACGGGACTGGTCTTCATTTTCATCATCGGGGTCATCCTTCTGGCCAGCCTGGCGCTGCTGCCGCCGATGCTGTCGACGATCTTCGGCTACCCGACCATCACCACCGGCGTGGTGATGGCGCCGCGCGGCGTTGGCACGATGATCTCGATGCTCGTCGTCGGGCGCATCATGCACAGGATCGATGCGAGGCTGCTGGTGATGATCGGACTGGGGCTTACGGCGCAGTCGCTCTACACGATGTCGGGCTTCTCGCCGCAGATGGACAACTGGCTTACCCTGACCTCGGGCGTCATTCAGGGCCTCGGGCTGGGCCTGGTCTTCGTGCCGCTCTCCACCATTGCCTTTGCCACGCTCGATGTGCGCTTCCGCACCGACGCCACGGCGCTGTTTTCCCTGGTGCGCAACATCGGCTCGTCGATCGGCATCTCGATCGTTTCGGTCATGCTGGTGCGCAACACGCAGATCAACCATGCCGAGCTCTCGGCCCACATCAATCCGTTCAACCCCAACCTTTGGGCGGCCTCGCCGGCGGCGGCGGGCGGCGATCCGGCGGCGCTGTCGCAGATCGACGGGCTGGTCAACCAGCAGTCGCTGATGATCTCCTACATCAACGACTTCCAGCTGATGATGGTGGTGACGCTGGTTGCTTTCCCGCTGGTCTTCCTGCTGCGCAAGCCGCAGAAGGCTTCAGCGGCTGCACCGGCCGCGCATATCGACTAACATCTGGGGATCGGCGCGACCTGGTCGGCCGCGCCTCCTACTTGCCCAGTACAAGGCTCCAGTAGCGCCGCGAGCTGTCGCGGCCGTCCCGCATATAGGCCAGACCGAAGCGGGTGAAGCGCGGGTCCAGCATGTTGCGGCGGTGGCCGGCCGAATGCATCCAGATGTCGAACAGCTTCTGCTGATCGAAACGGCCCTCGGCGATGTTTTCGGCGGCAGCACCGGCAATGCCGTTGCCCTTGACGCGCGAGGCAAATCCCTTGCCCCAGCCGGTGGTGTGGCTCATCCGGCCGCCGCGCGCCATATAGCCGGACTGCTGCAGGGCTGCCTGTTCGAGCTGAGGGTCGGGGACAAGCGGTTCGAGACCGGCTGAGGCGCGGATGCCCGCCAGCGTGCCGACGGCGGAAGGCGGAGACCCCGGCGCCTTCGCCGGTGGGCAGCACGGTGGCGCAGGCGGCAAGCCCGGCCAGTGCGGCAAGGCCAGCAGCACTAAATAGCATTCGCCTGTTAAAGTTTGATCGGGCATGGGAATTTTCGATTTTGGCAACGGTCATGCCCGACTGACATAGCGGTGATCATGGCTTTTGCCGGGCAGGCGCTCAAAAGTCTCGCTCACTGCGCCCTTAGCCGTTCGCGAACCCCGCTGATCGCACGCTACGGCGCGATATTCTCCAAGATAGTCACCCAACCGCATTGTTCTCGGCAAGAGCACTCCTGCCGCAGACCGCTAGCCGGCAGACACTTGGCTGATCCCGGCATCGATCCAGGCACGTGTCTGTTCCAGGACCTCGTCCGAAAGCGCAGGGTCGTCGATCGCCCGGGCGATGATCACTGCTCCTACCATCGCCGCCCAGCTTCCGATCGCTGCGCGGCGTCTGTCTGCCGGGTCCAACTCCGGGAGCGCCTTGCCGATACGGTCGATCTGCGAGCGAAGGCCTTCGGTCATGGTCGAGCGTGCAGTAGGGGTCTGATGGCGGATGTCCGCAGCAAGCCCCGCCGTCGGACAACCACCGGCGGCGTTGTCGCGATGCCGGGGCGAAAGATAGGCGTCGATATAAGCGCGAAGATCGCCCCCTCCGCTTGAGTCCGCGGCGAGGACATGGGCAAGGGTCTGCGCGATCAGGTCGTCCTTCGAGCTGAAATGGCCATAGAAGCCGCCATGGGTGAGCCCGGCGGCTTTCATCACCTCCGCCACGCTGACCGCGTCGAACCCCTTGTCGCGAAACAGCCGGCTGGCAACATCCAGAATTCGGCGACGGTTCTCCGCCATCTGTTCTCGACTGACCTTCATTTCAAAATTCTCCGCCGGCCCCGTTGACATTTACATGATGGGTATCATATTTAGCAGCAATCATGATGATCGTCATGAATATAGAGTCCATCAGAGAAAAGAGCAACGCCATGACCACCATTCCGTCAGTCCTCGTAACCGGCGCCTCCACCGGCATCGGAGCCGCCTATGCCGAGCGCTTTGCGCGCCGCGGGCACGACCTCGTGCTGGTTGCCCGTGACATGGCACGAATGGAGGCTCTGGCGGTCCGTCTGCGTCAGGAAAATGGCGTGGCGATCGACATCGTCCAGGCTGATCTTACGCAGCCTGCCGAGCTTGCAACGGTAGAGACGAGGCTGCGCGATGACGCCAGCATCGGGATCCTCGTCAACAACGCCGGAACGGCCATCGGCGGAAGCTTTATCGAGCAGAGCACCGATGACGTCGCGCGGCTGGTGGCGCTCAACACGACCGCGCTTCTGCGGCTAGCCAGCGCCATCGCCCCGCGTCTTGCGGCGGCCGGCGAAGGGGCGATCGTCAACATCGGCTCTGTGGTCGGCCTGGCGCCGGAGTTCGGCATGACGGTCTACGGCGCAACCAAGGCCTTCGTGCTGTTTCTGTCGCAGGGACTCAGCCTCGAGCTCGCGCCGAAGGGTGTCTACGTCCAGGCCGTGCTTCCCGCCACGACGCGAACGGAGATTTGGGAACATGTCGGCGCCGACGTCAACACGCTTTCCAATGTGATGGAGGTGGACGATCTGGTGGATGCGGCGCTGGTCGGCTTCGACCGCCGCGAACTGGTGACCATCCCGCCGCTACCCGATGCCGGGCAGTGGGACGCGCTTCAGGCCGCACGCCAGGCCATGCTTCCGAACTATCGCAACGAACATCCCGCCGAGCGGTACCGCACGGTCGCCTGAGCACCGACGAAGCCATTTCGATAAACGACCTCGCCGCGGCGGGGACAAACAAAGGTGACCTATGACGAGCACAACGCTGTTTGAGCCCTATACTCTCGGCTCGCTCACCCTCTCCAATCGTATCGTCATGGCGCCCCTGACGCGCAATCGCGCTGGCCCGGGCTTCGTTCCAGGCGATCTCGCCGCGCAGTATTACGGCCAGCGCGCGTCGGCCGGCCTGCTGATTTCCGAGGCCACGCAGATCTCGCAGCAGGGACAGGGTTATCAGGACACGCCCGGCATCTACTCGCAGGCGCAGATCGGCGGCTGGCGCAAGGTCACCGACGCCGTACACGCCAAGGGCGGGCGGATTTTCCTGCAGCTCTGGCATGTCGGTCGCGTCTCGCACGTCGATCTGCAGGAGAACGGCGCCGCGCCGGTGGCGCCCTCGGCGATCCGGGCCGCGACCAAGACGTTCGTCAGCAACGGCTTTGTCGACGTTTCAGAGCCCCGCGCGCTGGAGCTCGACGAGCTTGCGGGGATCGTCAGCGATTTCCGGCAAGCAGCCGCGAACGCCATTGCCGCCGGTTTCGATGGCGTCGAGATTCATGGCGCCAACGGCTATCTGCTCGACCAGTTCGCCAAGGAAAGCGCTAATGTCCGCACCGATGCTTATGGCGGATCGGTCGAGAACCGAGCCCGGCTGATGCTGGAGGTTGTGACTGCGGTGGTCGAGGAGATCGGCGCTGAGCGCACCGGCATCCGGATTTCGCCCATCTCGCCCGCCAACGGCGTCTCGAGCAGCGCCCCCCAGGCGCAGTTTGACTATATCGTCGATCAACTCGACGCTTTGGGCATCGTCTACATCCATGTCGTCGAGGGCGCCACGGGCGGATCGCGCGATGTCGCGCCGTTCGACTTCGGGTCGCTGCGCCGGCGCTTCAACAACACCTATATCGCCAATAACGGCTATGACCTCGAGCTCGCCGCGTCGCGGCTCGCCGACGGCAAGGCGGATCTGTTCGCCTTCGGGCGACCGTTCATCGCCAATCCCGATCTTGTGGAACGGCTGCAGACGCGCGCGCCGCTGGCCACGTTCGATCAGGCGACGCTCTATGGCGGCGGCTCCGCTGGCTATACCGACTATCCCGCGATCGCCGCTTCAAGCCGGCCATGAGCCATCGGCGCGCCGCGCCCGCGCGGCGACCATCCCACGTCGACAGCAGCACCTCGTCCTCTCGTGCCTAGTGTAGCAGGCGTCAGCTTTTCCCCACTGCTTATTCCGCCGCCACGAGCCTCGTTTCCGCCGTCGATGAGACCCCGCCGGCCCGATCGTCCTCGGTATCTTCCCACCAGTCGCCCAGGGCGTCGATGAGCGGCACCAGCTTGAGGCCCGCTGCCGTGAGGTCGTAGTCCACGCGTAGCGGATAGCCGGCATGCGCCGTTCGCCGCACAATCCCGGCTTCCTCCAGCTTGCGCAGTTCCAGCGCCAGAATGCGGTGCGACACGGTCGGGTTGTCACGCCTCAGGTCGCTGAAGCGCTTGGTCCCGTCCTTGAGATAGTAGAGCAGCAAGGTGGGCCAGCGACCGCTGAGCACACGCATGGCCTCTTCGATCGGGCAGCTTGAGATGACATCTTTCATGGCGGGTCCCTGGTTACAGAATAGTGCGTAATTTACATGGGACGACCAGCGTTTAGGGTCAAGCTTCGCTGCGCAGCGTGATCCCTAGACATGGAAGAGGACAAAGAGAAATGGAACCTATCCTCCTTTACGGCGTCCCGGCAGGAAGTTCGATGGGGCTCGTCGCTGCTTTTGAACATCTCGGACAGCCCTACCGCCTGTGCCGCGTCGACATGCTCACTGAAATGAAAAACGACGCCTATGCCCGCATCAACGACCGTCAGGAAACGCCGGTGATGATCACCGACGAAGGCAGAGTGCTCACCGAGACCATGGCGATCGCCGCTTGGCTCGAAGCCCGCGACACGCAACGTCGCATCAGCTTCGACCCGCGCTCGCCGGAAGCCGACCGGATGCATCAGCTGATGGCTTTCGTGAATACCGGTTTCACCGCCGCTTTCACCCCGCTCTGGGCTGCATATGAAATGGAATCGGCCGAGCCGGCCCTGCTGGCGACCTTGCGTGACTTTGGCCGCCAGGCCGTTGCCGAACGCCACGACCGGCTTGAGGCGATGATCGGCGATACCGACTTTCTGGTCGGCGACCGCCCGACGCTTGCCGATACCACGTTGATCGGCGTGGCACGTTGGGCGGAGTTCCACCAGGCGGTCGACGGGGCCGCCTATCCCAGGCTGACGGCGCTGCGCCGCCGGATCGAAAGCGATCCGGGCGTGCGATACGCGCAGGCCATCGAGGACGGCGAAAAGCCGGCGGGTTCGGGTGCCTGCCTTGGCCACGTTCCGCTGGCCGAGGTGATTGAACGATTTGGTGTCTAATGCATGTCGCGCAAAAGCATGCCCTCGGGCCTGACCGAGAGTGTGCAGCGGTTTTGCGATAACGACATGCATAAACAACAACCTAAAGCGCGTCGCGTGAGGTCGGTCGAACGCGACGCGCTTTGGCACACGCCAGCGGCGCGGCACGAACACGGCCTGTGCCGCGCGGCGCTTGCTCAACCCACCCGATTCGCGACAAGCACATCGAATTCGGCTATCATGCCGTCGCTCTTGAACTGGCAGCTACGGGCGGCCATCTTGGCGGTGTCCGTCCCCTGAATACGGGAGAATGGTTATGGCCAGCTTTCATGTCATGTCGGACGCGCGTGGAATGCACGTGCAGCCCAAGGTGCGCCGCATCACCACGGCGGACCTGATGGATGTGCTGCGGCTCGGCGTCGAGGACTTTTGGGCAAAGCCATCGCATTACGTCTTCATGTGCCTGATCTATCCGGTGGTCGGATTGATCCTGGCGCAGTGGACGACATCCGGCGCCTACGCCATCCAGCTCCTTTACCCGCTGATGTCCGGCTTCGCCCTGCTTGGACCGTTCGCCGCGATCGGCCTCTACGAGATCAGCCGCCGTCGCGAGCTCGGCATGGACACGTCCTGGTGGCACGCGCTCGAGGTGCGCCACTCGCCGGCGCTGCCGGCGATCGCGGTCATCGGCATCATGCTGGTGGCACTGTTTCTGCTCTGGCTGTTCGCCGCGCAATCGATCTACACCAGCCTGTTCGGCGCTCAGCCGCCGGCCTCGATCGGCGCCTTTGTGCGCGAGGTGCTGACAACGCCCAAAGGCTGGACGTTGATCCTGTTCGGCAATGCGGCTGGCTTCGTCTTCGCCGCGATCGTGCTGGCGACGACGGTCGTCGCTTTCCCGCTGCTGCTCGACCGCGATGTCGGCGCGGTCTCGGCCATCGAGACCTCGGCACGGGCGGTGATGACAAACCCGCTGCAGATGGCGCTGTGGGGCCTGATGGTCGCCGTGCTGCTGGTCATCGGCTCGATCCCGCTGTTTGCCGGGCTCGCCGTCGTCATGCCCGTGCTTGGCCATGCGACGTGGCATCTCTATCGCAGGGTCGTCGAACCGGAGCGGACGCAGCCGGACCGGCGGCCGATGTAGGCGGAAGCGGTTGGTTGCTTCGGACATCGAAGCGTCTCCGGGACGTGAGCAATGGGCGCCTCGTCGGACGCGACGCGCAAGGGCTTGGCGGTTTCAGCCGTTGCGCCAGACGAGATGCCAAACACACGCTGGGCCGCGTTCCTTCGCGCCCCCCTCTGTCCTGCCGGACATCTCCCCCACAAGGAGGGAGATCGGCAGCTTCGCGACCAGTGCGCTTTCATCAGCGCTGGAGATTGGCGAAAGCAGGAGTGACGTCCGATCTCCCCCTCGTGGGCAGGGC
>NZ_CAKXZS010000027.1 GCF_935822925.1 Mesorhizobium ventifaucium | reverse complement strand
GTGTGGACGCCCCCGTTGGTGCAAGAAGAATCTTTTCGAAGAGCGCGGAGCGTGGTCGGGTGCTGACATGTGTCCGGCCTCTGGTGCGGCTGTCACCTGCCGCGGGCCCGTATGGGAGTTCGCGGAGCGGGTCCAATTCAATCTGGCGCGCTCAAGGCGCGTATCCATGATCTGGTTTTCCCGATCCCGTCTCATTGACCGTAGCGCCATACTCTCCGTTCGACCTTCTCACACTTTGGTAGCCCGCTCGAGGAGCGGACTATCCCGCCAAGGCCGGTGCCCGGTAGGTCCCGCCCTTGGCCATCAATGCCCACACAATACGTGCCGTCTTGTTGGCCAGAGCAATGATCACCAGCATCGGCGGTTTGCGATTCAGCATCCGGATGAGCCAGGGATCTGTCGCCGCACCCTTGCGCATGGCCCAGCGCACGGTGGCGCTGGCCCCGATGATCAGCAGCCGTCGCAGGGTTCGCTCGCCCATTCGGGATGTCTCGCCGAGCTTCTGCTTTCCCCCTGAAGAACGTTGCAGCGGCGTGAGGCCGAGCCATGCCGCAAAGTCGCGACCTCTCTTGAAGGTCTGAGCGGACGGAGCCAACGCGGCAACAGCCGTCGCGGTGATCGGTCCTATGCCGGGAATGGTCATCAATCGCCTGGCTTCTGCATCCTCCCTGGCGCGCTTGGCGATCTCGCGGTCGAGCCCGGCCACTCTCTCGTCCAGCGACCGCAACTGCGCAACGAGCAGAGACAGGATCGGACGAGCAGCTTCGGGGATAGCCGAACCATTGTCCTCAATTGCCGCGATGAGCTTGGCCACATGGAAGAGGCCCTGCGCAGCCACCAGACCAAATTCGGCAAGATGGCCCCGTATCGCATTGATAGTCTGGGTCCGCTGGCGCACCACAAGATCGCGCACGCGAAACACCATAGCCGCAGCCTGCTGATCTTCGCTCTTCACCGCCACGAACCGCATGGTCGGCCGCTGCGCCGCTTCACAGATCGCTTCGGCGTCAGCGGCATCGTTCTTCTGCCGCTTCACGAAAGGCTTCACGTATCCCGGAGCGATTAGCCGGACATCGTGCCCCAGCTTCGCAATCTCCCGCGCCCAGTAATGGCCGCCGGCGCACGCTTCCATGGCAACCCTGCAGGCTGGCTGAGCAGCAAGAAACCTGAGTACGTGATCGCGGCGAAGCTTCTTCCTGAACA
>NZ_CAKXZS010000026.1 GCF_935822925.1 Mesorhizobium ventifaucium | reverse complement strand
GGGGGCGCCGTAGAGCGCCAGCCAATTCAAACCAGCGAATTACTCGCCCGGGCCCTTGCAGGCGATGATCTGCTCCTTGGTGTAGGTGGTCCACTCCGGGATGGAGATCGAGACCGGCCATTCCGGGCTCAGCGACGGATCGGCTGCGCTCTTCAGCTTGGCCTTGCCCTCCGCGGTGACGTTCTCCCACAGCTGCGGCTCGACGAGCACGGTCTGCTCCGCCGGCTTGTTGCCGTTCAGGATCTGCAGGGCCAGTGTCACGCCGGCGCCGCCGATCGAGCCGGGGTTGGTCACCGCCGCGCCGACGAGGCCTTCGACCGAGTTCAGCTGGCCGACGAAGCCGGCATTGTCGGCGCCGACCACCGGCACCAGCGGCGTCTGCGACTCGACCAGCGCATCGACGATCACATTGTCGATGCCCGAGGTCCAGATGCCGTTGAATGGCGATCCGGTGGCGATGAAATCGAGGATCTGCTGCTTGCCCTGGTCCTGCTGCCAGCCGGTGAAGACCTCATGCACGACCTTGACGTCGGGGAATTCGGCAAGCGCTTTCTTAAAACCCTTGTCGCGGTCGCTGTCGGCCGAGGCGCCGGCGGCGCCGCGCATATAGACCACGTCGCCCTTGCCGCCGATCTGCTGGAACAGCCATTTGGCGCCGAGATAGGCGTACTGTTCCTGGTTGTTGGAGATGATGTAGGCCGAGGGCTCGGTGACCGCCTGGTCGACGGCGACGACGACGATGCCGGCCTTGGTGGCTTCCTCGAGGGCTGACTTGATGCCGGCCGGATCGGCCGGGTTGACGACGATGGCGTTGACCTTGGCGCTGATCAGGTTGCGGATGTCCTCGAGCTGGCCGGCGGCGTCGGTGTTGCGATGGGCGATGTTGAGCTTGGTGACCTCGCCGGAGGCGAGCGCCTGCGCCTTGATGGCGCAGATCATCTCCTCGCGCCAGCCATTGCCCTGCACCGTGTTGGAGACGCCGATCGTGTATTTGGCTTCAGCCGACGAGACGCCCACCGAAGCCAGAAACGCCGCGCCGGCAAGCAGCGGGACCATTGCCAGGTATTTTTTCATTTCAGTCTTCCTCCACATTGTTTTCAGTTCAGTTCGAAAAGGGGGTTTTCAGTTCAGTTCGAAAAGGGGGCTCATTTCACGAAGGGGCGCAGCACGTCGCGGGCGAGCAGAAAGCCGCGCTTGACGTTTTCATCGCTCCCCTCAAACCGCCGGTCCTCGTGCTCGATGATGATGGATCCGTCGTAGCCGGCGCGGTAAAGGCCGGAGAAGATTACATTCCAGTCTACATCGCCAAGTCCCGGCATGCGCGGCACCTGCCAGCCCATGCCGGCCGAGAGGATGCCGCGCTCGTAAAGCCCATCATGATCGATCATCAGGTCCTTGGCATGGACATGCAGCATGTACGGGCCGAATTCCCTGATGAAGCGGGCCCGGTCGATCATCTGCCAGACCAGGTGCGACGGGTCGAAATTCATGCCGACATCGCCGCCCCAGGCCTCGAGGATGCGGCGCCAGATATAGGGCGAATAGGCGATGTTGTGGCCGCCCGGCCATTCGTCATAGCTGAAGATCATCGGGCAGTTCTCAAAAGCCAGCTTGACGCCGTTGTCGCGCGCATGGGCGAGGATATCAGGCCAGACCTTGAGTGCCTCTTGCCAGTTGGCATCAATGGTTTTTGAGGCGTCGCCGCCGCAGAAGGTGTTGACCACCGGCACGCCCATATGGCTCGCCAGCACGATCAGCTTCTTCAAATGATCGGCGACGGCCTTGCGGTGGGCGGCATCGGGATGCAGCGGATTGGGGTAGAAACCGAGGCCCGAGATCGACAGGTTCTCTTCCGCCAGTGCGGCGGTGATTTCCTTCGCCTGCGAGGCCGAGGTCGAGGCGGCGTCGATATGGCTGGTGCCGGCATAGCGCCGAGCAGCGCCTGAGGATTTCGGCCAGCAGGCGATCTCGAGCGCCTCGAAGCCGGCAGAACTTGCCCAGTCGGCGACCTCGCCGAGCGGGGTATCGGCAAACGGTGCGGTGAGCAGTCCGAGCTTCATATTGCCCTCCCGTGGTCGTGGCGACCTACTATGCCGATTGTGCGGGCCGCTTCAACCGTGTGGCCGCCGGCAATGCGCAAACCTGTCTGACGAACGACGGTATCGGCGATACCCCGGGCCAGCGCTGTCCGGTCGTAGGACGGTTTTTGGCCGGTGAAAGCAAGCCGGCTAATCACTGCCGGGCCTGGCGTTTCCGGCGATCGGGAAGCCCTCACCGGTTCGCCCCCACCACCCATTGCTCCTGGTCGATCAGCGCGCCGGTCATCGGCCCGGAGGCGTCGGAGAGCAGGAAGACAGCGAGGTTGGCGACCTCGTCAGCCGCCAGCAGGCGCCCGAAAGGCTGCGACGCGTTGGCGGCGTCGAGCCAGCCGGGGCCATGCCCCAGCGTCTCGGCCTGCATGATGCGTTCGGCCGGCGTGTCGGTCCAGCCGACATTGATGCCGTTGACGCGGATACGGTCGAAACGATGCGCGTTGGCGGCGTTGCGGGTCAGCGTCGCGAGTGCGCCCTTGGTGGCCGAATAGACGGCAAGTTCGGGCGAGCCGCAATGCGCGTTGATCGACAGGATGTTGACGATGGCGCCGCCCTGACCTTGCTTGCGCATCTGCGTGATGGCCGCCTGCATGAGGAAGAAGGGCGCTCGCGCATTGACGGCGAACAGCGCCGCCCAATCGTCGAGGTCGGCATCGAGGAATGAGGCGCGGTTGGTCAGGCCGGCGGCGTTGACCAGCGCGTCGATGCGTCCGAAGCGGCTGATGCATTCGTCCACCAGCCGCGCCGGCGCCGTGGTATCCGCCAGATCGGCGGCGACGAAAGTGGTTGGCGTGCCTGCCTGGGAGAGCGACGTCGCCACTTCGTTGCCACGCACGGGCTCGCGGCCGGTGACCAGCAGGCCGCCGGCGCCGGAACGCGCCAGCGTCTCGGCGATCGCCCGGCCGATGCCTTGCGTCGCACCGGTGATCAGCACCACCTTGCCTTCCAGCCGAAGCTCCATTCCTCCTCCCGGAGTTTCCATTTTCACCGATATGGACGCCAGCAGATCAACCATGCGCTCGAAGCGATGTCGAGGCCATTGTCGATGCGGCCGAGCGAAGCCTGCGAGGCGCCGACCATGCCATTGAGAAAATGCAGATTGGCGTTGGGCCGCTGCAAAGATGCGGCTGATTTGGGCATCTGACAACAGCATGACTCCCCCAGGCGGGGCGCCAGCCCGCGGCAACGACCTGATTTTGCACTTGTGGAGCGATTTCGGTCGAGCTAGATGTGGGTTGGGCTTAGGGGTTTGAAGTGATTGACATCGTCGTAGACGTGCTTGCCGGCGTGTGGGTGGCCGGTGGTTTTGCCGTGATCTGGTACGTCAGGACGAGACCATCTCTCGCCGAAGATCACGAGGACCGCGATCTGCGAGAATGGCTTGATGGTCAGCTTTAAGGCTTAAAGCTCAAAGCGGCCTTCCACCAGTGCGTGTTCGGGGTGCGCTGCTACAGCTACCGTCTTGATTTTATTGAGATAAATTTCCGCTGGTGGAGCTGAGGAGGATCGAACTCCTGACCTCGTCATTGCGAACGACGCGCTCTCCCAGCTGAGCTACAGCCCCGTCCAGCGGAATGGGCGCATTTATCGGGCGCGGCGGTTTCCTGTCAAGACGGCGTTTTGCCCAAAAATCGCACGGCCAGCCACCGGCCTGGCGTGCCGCGGAAGCTGGCTCTTGCCGCCTTCGCCCGCAATGGCTACATGTCGGCAACAATCGGAGACCGGCATGATAGCCCTCATTCAGACCATTGTCCTGGCGCTTGACATTTATTGGTGGATCATCATCGCTTCGGCGATTTTCTCCTGGCTCTACGCCTTCAACGTCGTCAATTCGCGCAACCAGTTCGTCGATAGCGTCAGCAACATGCTCTTCCGGCTGACCGAGCCGGCGCTGCGGCCGATCCGCCGCTTCCTGCCCGACCTCGGCGGCATCGATATTTCGCCGATCATCCTGCTTCTGATCCTGTTCTTCCTCCGGCAGTTCCTGCTCACCACGGTGGCGCCGCTGGTCGTCTGACGGCGGTTCCCTGACCGGGCCGTTTCGCCCGCATAACGACGGCATCGACCTGTTTGTCCGGCTGACGCCGAAAGCGGCGATGGACAGGCTCGAAGGCATCGAGACCTCGGCAGACGGGCGAAGCCATCTGAAAGGCGCGCGTCCGCGCCGTGCCGGAACACGGCGCCGCCAACCAAGCGCTCGAACGGCTGGTCGCCAAGGCACTGGGAGTGCCGCGATCGGCCGTCTCGGTCGCCGCCGGCGGCACGGCCCGGCTGAAGACGCTGCGCATATCAGGCGACCCGGCGGCGCTGGCGAGATGCATCGAGGCGCTGAGTGGCGGCTAAGCGCGCCGCGTTAAGGTGGGCCTGCTGCGAGGTGTTTTTGCTCATACGTCGCCGGGGTTGGCAATTGGTCCATTGGCCTTCGCTTCAGACCAGCCCGCGCTTGATCATCATCGCTTCGGGCGACGGCATCTTGCCGCGGAAGGCGGTGTAGAGCTCTTCCGGGTCCTTGGAGCCGCCGGCGGCATAAATGTTTTTCCTGAGCCGCTCGGCCAGCGCCGGATTGAACGGGTCGCCCGTCTCCTCGAAGGCGGCGAAGGCGTCGGCGTCGAGCACCTCCGACCACATGTAGGAATAGTAGCCGGCCGAATAGCCGTCGCCGGCAAAGATGTGGCCGAAATGCGGGGTGCGATGGCGCATGGCAATGGTGTCGGGCATGTTGATCTTCTCGAGCGTTTCGGATTCGAAACGAAGCGGCTCGTCCGGCGCCTCCGGCCGCGCATGGTAGGCCATGTCGACTAGTGCTGAGGCGGTGAACTCGACCGTGGCGAAGCCGGCGCCGAAGGTGCGCGCTGCCAGCATCTTGTCGACCAGCGCCTTCGGCATCGGCTTGCCGGTCTTCACGTGCAGCGCATGCTTTTCCAGCACCGCCGGCACGGTCAGCCAGTGCTCGTAGAGTTGCGAGGGCAGTTCGACGAAATCGCGGCTGACCGAGGTGCCCGCGACCGATGGCCAGGTGACCTCGGTCAGCATGCCATGCAGCGCATGACCGAACTCGTGGAACAGGGTTTTGGCCTCATCGACCGACAAAAGTGCTGCCTCGCCCTCCGGCGGCTTGGCGAAATTCATGATGTTGTAGATGACCGGCTTGGAGCCATCGCCTAGCTTGTAGCCGGATTTCAGCGCGCTCATCCAGGCGCCGGAGCGCTTTGAGGGCCGCGCGAAATAGTCGGCCAGGAACAGCCCGCGCTCGCTGCCGTCGGCATTCCTGACGACGAAAACACGTGCGTCCGGGTGCCAGGTGGCAATGCCTTGCTTCTCCTCGAAGCTGATGCCGAACAATTTTGTCGCCACGTCGAAGCAGGCGTCGATGATGCGGTCGAGCTGCAGATAGGGCTTCAACTCGGCCTCGTCGAAGGCAAACTTCTCGGCGCGCAGCTTCTCCTGATAGAAGCGCCAGTCCCAGGCGGTGAATTTTTCGTTGCTGCCGGCCTCGGCCGCCAGCCGCTGCAACTCGATCTGATCGCTTGCGGCCTTTTCCACCGCCTTTTCCCAGACCGGATCGAGCAGCGCATGCACCGCCTCCGGCGTCTTTGCCATGGTGTCGTCGAGCTTCAGCGCGGCGTAGGAAGCGTAGCCGAGCAACTTCGCCTTTTCGGCGCGCAGACGCAGCATATCGCGCACCACGGCGGTGTTGTCGGTGGCGCCGCCATTCTGGCCGCGCATGGTGAAGGCGCGGAAGGCGATCTCGCGCAGGTCGCGGCGCTCGGAGAAGGTCGAGAACGGCTCGTAGATCGAGCGCGACAGGGTGACGGCATAGCGGCCCTTCTGGCCGCGCATCTCGGCAGCCTCGGCCATCGCGCTTTTTAGGAATTCCGGCAGGCCGGCAAGGTCGGCCTCGTCGAGGAACAGCGCCCAGTCGCGCTCGTCGGCAAGCAGGTTCTGGCCGAAATTCGTGCCGAGCGACGACAGTTCCTCATTGATCGCTGCCAGCCGTTTCTTGCCCTCGGCGTCGAGCTTGGCGCCGGAGCGGACGAAATTTTTCCAGGTCTTTTCCAGCACCCGCAGCGTTTCGGCATCGAGCTTCAGGGCGTCGCGGCGCTGGTAGAGATCGTCGATGCGGGCAAACAGCCTCTCGTTCATCGAGATCGCCGAGAAATGCCGCGACATCCTTGGCGAGATGTCGCGCTCCAGCGCCTGGATCGCCTCGTTGGTGTGGGCGCCGGCCCGGCACCAAAAGATCGACGAGACATGGTCGAGCGCCTCGCCGCCAAGCTCGAGTGCCGCGAGCGTATTCTCGATGGTCGGCGTCTCGGTATTGCCTGCCATGGCCTCGATCTCGGCCTCGTGCGCCTTCAATGCCGCATCGAAAACCTCGGAAAAATCGCCGTCGCCGATGCGGGTGAAATCGGGCAGGCCGAGCGGCCCTTGCCAGGTGGTCAGCGGATGGGCGGCGAGGTCGACGGCGGACGGCATGGGCATTCTTCCGTAAGTGAGGGGCTTTCGCTGGGTGGCGGGATGAGGCGGATCGTCACCGATGTAAGGCGCCGGCTTCCCGCACGCAATATCGCGGCCGGTCAGTAGGCGTCGCAGTTTTCCGCGATCGCCGCCTGCGAACTGGCGGTGATGCGGTTGTCGGCGATCGCGAAGGTTTCCTGCATCAGCATGTCGTTGTTGGGAAAATCATAACAGGCGATCACCGTGGTGACGCCGCTTTCGGTCTTCTCGATCCGATGCCGGATTTCAGCCCCGGCGACAGCGCCCTTCCAGTCGTCGATGGAGGCGATGAATTCCTGCTTGGTCTGGACGACGCCGAGATCATCGAGTTTTATCCGGACGTCGTCGGCAAGCAGGTCCGACAATTCCGTGCGATCGGCGACCAACAGCGCCGCATACCAGCGGCCGATGAGCGCGCCGTCGTCGGCGCGGGCGGATATGACTGAAAACAGCAGCGCCGCTGCGGCCAAAGCGATCGAACGGCATGCCATGCAAGCCTCCTACGTCATCTCCGGCCGCTCGAAATCACCGGTGTCCTTGTTCATCACCCAGAGCTCGCCGGTCGAGATGTCGAACCAGGCGCCATGCAGCGACAGCCGTCCCTTGCCTTCCAGGATCGAGACGCAGGGGAACGTCCTGAGATTGGCGATCGAATAGCGGATCGAAATGCGCTCGAGCGCGGTCTGCCGCTCCGTTGCCGTCATGAAGGTGCTGGACGACACGGTCTCGGCCGCCGGCGCAATCAGGCTCATCCACTTGCCGATGAAGTCGCCGGGCGACAGGGGCGCGGCCGCGGGGTCGAGTGCGGCGCGGATGCCGCCGCAGCGGCCATGGCCCATCACCACGATGCTCTTGACCTTGAGGCTCTGCACGGCGAATTCAAGCGCCGCCGAGGTCGAGTGGAACTGGTCGTCGGGCGCATAGGGCGGCACCAGATTGCCGACATTGCGCAGCACGAACAGTTCGCCGGGGCCGGCGTCGAAGATCGCCTCGGGAGCAGCGCGGGAGTCGCAGCAGGCAATGATCATCGTTTCGGGGGCCTGGCCCTCGCGAGCGAGCGAGCGATAGCGTCCGCTTTCGGCGAGATAGCGGCCGTTCATGAAATTGCGGTAGCCGGTGAGCAGATGGTCAGGGAGATGAGGCATCGGCGATGTCTGGAGCCTTTCCGGGTTAGGCGGCAGCTCGTTTAGGTCAGGAAAGGCTCTAGCGGCAAAAGCCGGTCGCGAGCAATGCCGAATCGCAGAGGACTGCAATTGCCATGCTGGAAGGGGGCTTTCGCCAATGCGAATGCCTCGCCGCTAGATGGGCCGAGGAAATTCACGCCCAAATCGCCACAGGGATGCCAAAACGGTCGGCGAGCGGCGGATCCGGAAACGGCCTTGCCTCGCCGCTGGCGATGCGGCCGGCGATCAGCATCATCGCTGCGGCGTCGAGAAAGTCGTCGGCAGCGGCGCCTCGCGGCGGCGTCCGGTCGAGAAAGCCCCTGACATAACCGTGCCGGCAAAGCAGCGCCTTGCGTTCCGCCATGCCGGCCGGGTTGACGGCGCCCTTGATCTTCTTCGGCAGGCGCATTGCCTGATCGCCGTTCAGCCGGCAGAGGGCGACTTCCGGATGCGATTCGAAGACGCGGCGGCGCAGTTCGGGACGCGCGATCAGCACCGCATCGATCTCGCGGATCTTGGCAAAGATGCCAAAAGCCTGGATCGAGACGCCGCGCGGCGGATCGGAGCTCGCCTTGGCCACTTCGCTTGCCTGGCGATGCGCGGCATGCCAGGCCTCGATCGTGGTGAAGCCGTCCGTATGCGCGTAAAGCGCCGCGCGCGAGGGGATGGCGAAGACACTGGATTGCCTGTTGCCGAGCAGCGGCCGCACCAGCGCTTCGGGCCCGCGGCCGCCCTTTTGCGAAACATCGGGCAGGCCGATCGGCATGTCGACGGCGACTGTCGCATCGGCCGGCAGCGCGTCGAGCAGTGCTGCGAAGCTGGCAAAAACGGCTGCCGAGGGTGCTGCGCCGGGATCGCGGCGAACGGCGATCCAGCCGGCCTTGCAGCCGTCGACACCGACGACAGTCACGCTCTTTTGTCCCGCCCCGGATGCAGGAGATGGCGAAGCTGCACCATCGCCATCGGATGCGACAAGCTCTGGGCGTCGGTTTCGAGCTGCAATTCGTCGCCGCCGCGCTTGGCGGTGCGCGCCAGGATCTCGTAGACCGCCGCCGTGGTCGACTGCAGTGCCTTGATCGCCGGCTGGCCGGACAGGATGCGCGCCAGATAGACGGCCGCCGTCAGGTCGCCGAGCCCATTGGGTGGCTTGTCGATGAGGCGATGTTCGGCGAGCAGCGCCTGGTTGCCGTTGAGCAGCAGATTGCCGGTGCCGCCGGCCATCATCGCCGGCGCCGAGGTGACCAGCATGGTCGACGGTCCGGCATCAAGGGCGGCCGCCATCACCGCTTTGATATCGGGCAGCGGCGCTCCCGCCATCCATTCTAGCTCGTAGCGATTGGGCGTGGCGATGTCGGCGATCGGCATCAGCCGGTCGCGCATGGCGATGGCGGTCGTCTCCGGCACATAGAGCCCGCCCGAATCGCCCATCACCGGATCGCAGATATAGACGGCGTCCGGCGTCTTGGCCTTGACCGCGCCGACCAGCGAGGCGACGGCGTCGGCCTGGCCGCCTTCGCCGAGATAGCCGGACAGCACCGCGCCGACCTCGCCCAGCCACGGCGCGCGCTCGAGATCGGCCATCAGCGCCCTGAATTGATCGAGCGGCGGCACGATGCGCGTCGCCCGTCCATGGCCCGGATGCCAGGGCAGGATGACGGTCGGCACCGCCCACACCGGAAAGCCCAGCGTCTCCAGCGCAAAGACCGCGGCGCGGTTGCCGACCGAGCCGCGCGCGACATGGCTGGAAATGACGATGACCGCGCGCGGCGCGTCGTGTTCTTCGGTGCTCACGAGGTTCCTATCTCTGGATGATGAAAAGCACGAGCCAGGTCAACAGGCCAATGCCGACAATGAGCCCCAGCGCCCGGCCGATGCGCGTGCCCCAATATTCGATCGGGTCCGCCCGGTCGGCATCTGCGGCAGTGACGTCATCGCGCGCGCCCTTGGCGGTCCGCTCGACGGACGAGGCCGGGTCGGTTTCACGTGCCACGCGCTCGATGATGCGGCGCGATTCGTCGTCGCTGTCCTGGCGTCCCGCCATTTCTGTGCCCTGTTTTCCCAGCGACTTTAACCTGTTCGCCCGGCCAATTACAGGGCCTGACAGTGAATCACAAAGCACCAGTAACGCCCCAGGTTGAGGTCATGTTCTTGCGCGCGGATTGTGGTAATGCTTCGCCCGTCAGTCTTGTTGAGGGATTTTTCGATGCCTGCCCTTTCCTCCCCTTTCGTCTTCCGCAATCTGCCAGCCTTGCTGATGATGGCGATCGTGCTGCCGCTGCTGGCCGGCTGCGGCTACAACACCATCCCGACGGCGGAGGAAAACGCCAAGGCCGCATGGAGCCAGGTGCTGAACCAGTACCAGCGCCGCGCCGATCTCATCCCCAACCTGGTCGAGACGGTCAAGGGCTATGCGGCGCATGAGAAGGAGACGCTCGATGCCGTGGTCGAGGCGCGCGCCAAGGCGACGCAGGTGACGGTGACGCCGGAAACGCTGAGCGATCCGGAAGCGGTCAAGAGATTCCAGGACAGTCAAGCCGGCCTGACCAGCGCGCTGTCGCGGTTGCTGGCAGTGGTGGAGAATTATCCCGACCTCAAGGCCAACCAGAATTTTCTGGCGCTGCAGGCGCAGCTCGAAGGCACCGAGAACCGCATCTCGGTCGCCCGCCGCGACTATATCGAGGCGGTGCGGGAGTATAATCTGACGCTGCGGACCTTCCCGTCGGTGATTTGGGCGACCCTGTGGTTCCGCGACAATCAGCCGTTCGCGAATTTCACCATCGAGGAAGACAAGATGCAGACGCCGAAGGTCGATTTCGGCACGCAGCAGGGCGGGTGAAGAACAGCTGGTGAGCGTGGTCCCTATTGGCCTTGCACTCCGTGGCGCCCCCCTCTGTCCTGCCGGACATCTCCCCCACGAGGGGGGAGATCGGTCGCCATCATGGCTTTCGCAAACCTCCAACGTTGCAAAGGAGTCGACTTCGGCAAAGCTGCCAATCTCCCCCCAAGTGGGGGAGATGGCCGGCAGGCCAGAGGGGGGCACCACGGAACGCCAGCCTGGCATTCCTGTTCATCACCCTAAGCCTTCTCTGCCTCCCGCTCGCCGCCCTTGCCGCCGAATTGCCCGCCCTGACCGGGCGGGTCGTCGACAATGCCGGTATCATCGATGCCGCGACCGAGGCGGCGCTGACCCGCAAGCTTGCGGATTTCGAGGCCAAGAGCTCTGACCAGATCGTCGTCGCGACAATCAATAGCCTCGACGGCGAGGAGATCGAGCCCTACGCCAACCGGCTGTTCCGGGCCTGGAATCTCGGCCAGGCCGGCGAGGACAATGGCGTGCTTTTGCTGGTCGCCAACAACGACCGCAAGATGCGCATCGAGGTCGGCTATGGGCTGGAAGGCACGCTGACCGACCTGCACACCAGGCTGATCATCGAAAACGACATGGTGCCGGCCTTCCGCGCCGGCGACTTCTCCGGCGGCATAGCCAAGGCTGTCGACGACATGGTCATGGTGCTGGAAGGCAATCCGGAAGAACTGGAAGCTCGCGGGACCCGCAACCAGCAGCCGCCATTCAACACCGACGATCTGTTCTTTGCGATCTTCATAAGCATCTGGGCGATCATCTTCTTCGGCAGCATCGCCGCCTCCATCCTGCCGCCGATCTTCGGCCGGAAACTCGGCCCCGGCCGCTATCGCTGGCTGGGCATGACCTTCGAGCCGGGCCGGCGATCATCTGCCGGCTGGTCGGGTAGTTCCGGCGGGGGAGGCTGGTCGTCGGGCGGAGGAGGCTCAGGCGGTGGCGGGTTTTCGGGCGGCGGCGGCTCGTCCGGTGGCGGCGGTTCTTCAGGAAGCTGGTGAGACACAACATGGCAACTCGACCGATCAGCCCCGAGGATCATGACCGCATCGCCAAAGCGATCCGCGTCGCCGAATCAAAGACCGACGGCGAAATCTACTGCGTGGTCGCCTATGCCAGCGACGGCTATTTCTTTCCGGCGGCCTTCATGGCGACGCTGGCCATGCTCGTCGTCAGCCTCGCCGTCAGTTACGGGCTGGAAGCGTGGTGGCTGTCGATCCGCGTGCCGCATTTCGTCATCGCCCAGCTTCTGGCGATGGCCTCGATGCTCGTCCTGTTGTGGGCGCTGCCCGGCTTGCGCATCCATCTGGTGCCGAGGCGGTTGCGCTACCAGGCCGCGCACGCCAATGCGATAAAGCAGTTCCTCGCCCGCAACGTCCACCGCACCACGGCGCGCACCGGCGTGCTGGTGTTCGTTTCGATCGCCGAGCACTACGCCGAAGTGATCGCCGACAGCGGCATCGACAGCCGTGTCGGCCAGCATGTCTGGGACGGCGTCGTCCGCGACCTTACCGCGCATGCCGGCGACGATCGTCTCGTCGACGGCTTCATCGAGGCGATCGAAGCGACGGGTGCGGTGCTTGCCGAGCATTTCCCGGTTTCTTCCGGCGACAGCAACGAGCTAGACGACCATCTGGTCGAAATCTGAGTCGCTACGAACGGCTTCTTTCGGCGGTCAACGGCACGTCTATCGTCTGTGCGAAAGCTTGGGAGCCGCTGACCGGACTCTTGCAATCGGGCAATGCGGGTTTATGGTTAACCAATCATGAAGACGCTGAGCATTGATATCAGGAAAGCCGAGCCGCGCGACGCAAGCGCCATTGCCGACGTGCACCTGCTGGCCTGGCACGGCGCCTACTCCGGCATCATCCCGCATCGCACGCTGACATCGATGATCAACCGCCGCGGCGCCGACTGGTGGGCGAACGCCATCCGTCGTGCCGCCACCGTCCTGGTCGTTGAGATCGGCGGCAAGGTCGCCGGCTACGCTACGATCGGCAAGAATCGCGCCCGCGAGCTCAAGCAGCAGGGCGAGATCTACGAACTTTACGTGCGCCCGGAATATCAGGGCATCGGGCTTGGCAGCCGGCTATTCTCGGCCGCACGGGCGCGACTGGCAGACCACGGCCTGAAAGGCATGGTGGTGTGGGCGCTGGAGGACAACCAAAACGCGCTCACCTTCTATGCCGGCGCCGGCGGCCGCGACGTCGCCGAGGGCGTCGAGGTCTTTGAGCAGAAGGCGCTGAAGAAGGTCGCCTTCGTCTGGGAATGACGGCTCGACGCGCCTCTCGCTAACACCCTCAGCTGCATTCAGTACCATTCGCCGCATTGCACCATGCGCCGCTGCCCGCTATCGGTCTCCAATCGAAAGAGGGACAAAAGCCATGCGTATTGAAGCCATCGCCATCGGAAAGAACCCGCCGGAGGACATCAACGTCATCATCGAGGTGCCGATCGGCGGCGAGCCGATCAAGTACGAGATGGACAAGGAGGCCGGCACGCTGTTCGTCGACCGTTTCCTGCACACTTCGATGCGCTATCCCGGCAATTACGGCTTCGTGCCGCACACGCTGTCGGGTGACGGCGACCCGATCGACGTGCTGGTCTGCAACACGCGCGCGCTGGTGCCGGGCTGCGTCATCAATGTGCGGCCGATCGGCGTGCTGGTGATGGAGGACAATTCCGGCCTCGACGAAAAGATCATCGCGGTGCCTTCGCCCAAGCTGACGCTGCGGTACGAGAACGTCACCGAATACACGCACCTGCCCGACATCACCCGCCAGCAGGTGCAGCATTTCTTCGAGCACTACAAGGATCTCGAACCCGGCAAATGGGTCAAGATCGAGGGCTGGCACGATGCCGCCTACGCCAAGAAGATGATCGTCGAGGCGATCGAGCGGGCCAAGGCAAGCAAGTAGCAGAAACTCCTGAAGTTGACCGAATGGGCTGTCGCAACCGGTTGAGGTTGGCCGAAGCCCTTCAGCTTCGTCATCCTGGGGCGCAGCAAGGAGCGTAGCGACGCAGCGCAGACCCCTGGATCCATGCCGTGACGTCAAAGCGCCGCAACGGTGCAGAATTCTGGTCCGCTGCGCGCTTCGGTTGATGTCACGGAATGGATCCCAGGGTCTGCGCTCCGCTTCGCGTCGCTCCGCCCAGGGATGACGAAGTCAGTTATCGACGCGGCCGAAAGCCGGTACGTTGCCGATCACCACGCGCTGGTCCTTGCCGCAGGCAAAGGTCCGCGCCTTTTCGTCGGCGAGCTTGCGGGCCTGGTCGTTGGCGCCGGGGTTGCCGGTGGCCAGCACTAGGCCGACGGTGCAGCCTTCATAGGTCTCCGGCTGGGCGACCTTGACGACGATCAGCACGTCGGTCGGTTTGTTCTCCGCCTCGGGATTGCTGATCGAGCGCCGATGGATGACCGCAAACGGGACGGCGCGATCGCCGTTCGTCTCGATGCGCCACTCGAGTTTGGGGGCAGCCGAGTTGAAGGCGACAAAACTTTCCCAGACCGCGGTCATGTCGCTGGGCGGAAAACCGTAGAACAGCGATTCCCGGGCATCGTCGTAGGCGATCAGCACCGGGTAGCCGCGATATCCCGAGCAGGCAAGACTGGCCCAGTCGCCGTCGCCTTCCTCAGCCTGCGCGTAAGTCACGCAGTCCTTCTTCCAGTCGAGATCGGTGTAGGCGCTGGAAATGTCGCCGGCCTGGGCAGGCTGGCAGAGTCCGGCGAGGGCAAGCGGGATCAGCAAAAGAGCACGCATCGCGGCAACTCCGTTTCGGGCTGCCGCAGCGTATCGCCAAACGCTATTTCTTCAAGCTCGCCTCGATCAGCAGGTCGGCGTTCCGGGCCACAGACTTCGCCGGTCCGCCGGCACCGAACAGCTGGCCGCTGATATAGGCGCCCTCGATCAGAAGCAGCAGCCCGTCGCCCAGCGTATCGGCGTCGCCGGCACCCATTGCCGCCGCCATGGCGCGCAGGCGCCGGCGCAATTCCTGCTTGTTGGCCTCGCTCACCACGCGGGCCGGGTGGCCGTGCTCGGGATATTCGACGGCCGCGTTGGTCATGCCGCAGCCGCGATAGTCGGGTTTTTGCGTGCGCTTGCCGATGCGGGTCAGGAAGGCGGCGATCTGCGCGCGCGAATCGCCGGGATGGGCAGCCACCGCCGCGTCGAAGCGGTCCCAGAACTCGAGGTCGTATTGCCGGAGATAGGACGCGGCCAATTCGTCCTTGGACGGAAAGCTGCGATAGAGGCTGGGCTTGGTGACGCCGGCGCGCCGCACGATCTCGTCGACGCCGATCGCCCTGATGCCTTGCCGGTAGAACAGGTCGCGGGCAACGCGAAGGATTTTTTCGCCCGCGCGGGGCGGTGCCATTTCTTCCGCTTTCATCGTTGGTTCGATGCTTTTCATCTAGGATACGCCGTTGCCTGCTTGACATGTTACCGATCGGTACGTATACATCGGTGCAATTGCAACGTACCGGTCAGTAACATGATAGCTCAGTCCCGTCCGTTTGGCCAGCGCTATGCTTTCGTCGTGGTCGCCGTCATTTTCCTCTGCCTGCTGATCGCGGCGGGCTTGCGGTCGGCGCCGGCCGTCATGATGCTGCCGCTAGAGGAGAGTTTCGGCTGGCGGCGCGACGTCGTCTCGCTCGCCGCGGCCATCGGCATCTTCCTCTACGGCCTGACCGGGCCGTTTGCCGCGGCCCTGATGGAACGGATCGGGCTGCGGCGCACGCTGCTGGCGTCGCTGGTGCTGATGTCGGGCTCGACGGCGCTCAGCCTGTTGATGACCGAGCCTTGGCACCTGCTTCTCACCTGGGGCGTATTCTCCGGCGTCGGTTCCGGCGCGGTTGCTACGGTGCTCGGCGCCACCATCGTCAATCGCTGGTTCAAGACCAATCGCGGCCTGGTGATGGGATTGATGTCGGCCTCCGCCGCCACCGGCCTGCTGGTGTTCCTGCCGCTGCTCGCGGCGCTCGCCCAGTCGGGCGGCTGGAAGCCGGTCGCCATCGCCATTGCGGTCGCCACCGCCTGCCTGGTGCCGCTGGTCTATCTGCTGGTGCCGGAGCGTCCGGCCTCGATCGGCATGGTGCGCTACGGTGCCGACGTCGACGACGTGCCGCCGGTTCCACCGGCCTCACAGGGCAATTTCCTCACCCACACGCTCAGCACACTGCGCCGTGCCGCCGGCACCCGCGTGTTCTGGTATCTGTTCGCCACTTTCTTCATCTGCGGCTTCACCACCAACGGATTGGTCGGCACGCACCTGATCGCGTTTTGCGGCGACATGGGCATCGGCCAGGTGCAAGCAGCCGGCCTGCTGTCGCTGATGGGCATCTTCGACCTGATCGGCACGACGCTGTCGGGCTGGCTCACCGATCGTTTCGACCCCCGCAAGCTGCTCGGCGTCTATTATGGCATCCGCGGCCTGTCGCTGATCTACCTGCCTTATTCCGGCTTTTCGTCGACCAGCCTGATCATCTTCGCCGTGCTCTACGGATTGGACTGGATCGCCACCGTGCCGCCGACGCTCAGGCTGTCGAACGAGGCGTTCGGCGACCGCAGCGGCCCGATCGTCTTCGGCTGGATCGTCGCCGGCCATCAGGTGGGAGCTGCGGCTGCCGCCTTCTTCGGCGGCACCATGCGTGAATTGCAGGGCAATTACGAGCTTGCCTTCCTCATCGCCGGCATGACGGCAATAGCCGCTGCCTGCATCTCGCTGTTGATCAACACCAGCCGTCCGGCCTTCGAGCCGGAACCGCGAGCGGCTTGAGCTGTGACGGCTGAGCGCTAATCTCCCCCTTGAGGGGGAGATGGCCGCAAAGTGGCCAGAGGGGGCGTCGCCTCGCGTGAAGCGTCAACGCCTTCCGCTACGAGAAGCGACGCCGGCGCTCCACGCGAGACGACCCCCTCTGTCGCCTTCGGCGACATGTCCCCTCAAGGGGGAGATCGCCTGCCTGTCGATTGTAATAAAACCTTCATGCTTTCGAGATGTGCGTGAAACATTGAGGCTGGACCTTGGCGGCGACGTTTAAGCCATCCAGGAGACAGCCATGAACAAGATTTCACGCCGCGCCTTTGTCACGTCGGCGAGCGCCGCCGGCCTCGTCGGCGTATCGGGCCTCGCGCTTCCCTATTATTCGCGCGCCAATCAGCGGCCCGCCTTCACCCATGGCATCCAGTCGGGCGATGTCGACGCAACCAGCGGCGTGGTGTGGACGCGTACCGACCGCCCTTCGCGCGTCATGTTCGAAGTCTCGTCGACGGAAAATTTCGCCAATCCCTTGCGCCTTGCGCCGCTCGATACGTCGCCGGCCAGCGATTACACGGTAAAGCGGCTGCTCACCGACCTCGCCTCCGACCAGGACATCTTCTACCGCATGATTGCGGCCGATCTCGCCGACATCAACGCCATCTCCGAGCCGATCGTCGGCCGCTTCCGCACGGCGCCGGCCTCGAAGCGCGACATCCGGTTCGCCTGGTCGGGCGATACCGCCGGCCAGGGCTGGGGCATCGACGACACCGGCATGAAGACCTATGCCACGATCGGCAAGCATACGCCCGACTTCTTCCTGCATTCCGGCGACACCATCTATGCCGACGGCCCGATGAAGGACGAGGTCGACCTTCCCGGTGGCAGCAAGTGGAAGAACAACGTCCTCATCGACGAAAAGCGCAAGGTTGCCGAGACGCTGGACGAGTACCGCGGCCAGTGGAAATACAACATGATGGACAAGAACGTACTGGGGCTCAACGCCATCTGCCCGACCTTCTATCAGTGGGACGACCACGAGGTGGTGAACAACTGGTCGGATTCGAAGGACCTGAGCGCCGACGACCGCTACTCGGAAAAAAACATCCATGTGCTGGCGGCACGCGCGGCACGCGCCTTCCAGGAAATGACGACGATCCGCTACGAGCCGTCGGAACCGGGCCGCGTCTATCGCAAGATCGCCTACGGGCCGCTGCTCGAAGTGTTCTTCCTCGACATGCGTTCCTATCGCGGCGCCAATGGCCCCGGCATGCAGGATACGGTGACGCCGCAATCGCGCATCCTCGGCGAACAGCAGATGAAATGGCTGAAGCGCGAACTGGCAAACTCCAACGCGACCTGGAAAATCATCGCCGCCGACATGCCGCTCGGTCTCGTCGTCTGGAACGACGCCACCAAAAAGGCCGGCGCCGAGGCCATCAGCAATGGCGACAATGGCCCGGCCAAGGGCCGCGAACTGGAAATTGCCGACCTCCTTCGCTATATAAAGAATGCCGGCATCACCAACACCGTCTGGCTGACCGCCGACGTGCATTACACGGCGGCGCACTACTACAATCCCGACAAGGCGCAGTTCCAGGACTTTAATCCGTTCTGGGAATTCGTCTCCGGTCCGCTCCATGCCGGCACGTACGGACCCAATGATTTCGACATGACCTTCGGCCCGGAGCTGAAATTCATCAAGGCGCCAACCGCCGAGCAGGGGCAGAACCTGCCACCCTCGGCCGGCCTGCAGTTCTTCGGCCTCGTCGACATCGACGGCGCCACTGAACAGATGACGGTGCGGCTGATGGATCGCGACGACAATGAACTCTACAAGGTCGCGCTCGATCCGGTGCATTCGGCATGAGGGGACTGGCGTACCCTCCCCCTTGTGGGGAGGGTCGGCGAGGCGGCTTCGCAAGCGAAGCTGGCGAGACGGGGTGGGTGAAGCGCCGACATAGGTGGGGCACGCACCCCCCCGCTCCGCTTCGCGGATCGACCCTTCCCACAAGGGGGAGGGTAAAGCGCGGTCGTCAATCCGGATAGCAAACGGTCGGAATGTTGGGCCAAACAGCGCTGTCGCAGTTGGCGGCCTCCTGCCTCTGCTTGAAGGCGGCGCTAACTGGCCCTGTCACCACCGGGTCGACGCCATCGGGAGCGTCGGCAAACAACTGCGCCGCCGTTCGTGCGTCGGACGGCGGGGCAGGACGTGCCTCCTTCAACGTCGCGGCCGACCTTGCCACTCCTGCCGCAAGCAGAACGGCGAGGGCAGCCCATGCGAGGATTGGCCGGTATCTGATGCCCGTTTTGCTCATGAAATTTGAACTGTCCCGACCGCGAAAGGTTCCGCTTTGGTTAATAATTCCATTTCACACCATGACGCTTAAGATTTGGTGACCATGTATTTGGTGGCGCGCCTCCTCTTTCGCAATTGCGAAAAACCCTGTATGAGCCGCCCAACCGAAAGAGGCAGCGCCTTTTGGCCTGCTGCCTGCAACGCTCCCGAGACCACAACATGAAAATTCGTAATATCGCGATCATCGCGCACGTCGACCATGGAAAAACCACCCTCGTCGACCAGCTCCTGAAACAGTCCGGCTCGTTCCGCGACAACCAGCGGGTCGCCGAACGCGCCATGGATTCGAACGACCTCGAAAAGGAACGCGGCATTACCATCCTGGCCAAGGCGACCTCGGTCGACTGGAAGGACACCCGCATCAACATCGTCGACACCCCCGGGCACGCCGATTTCGGCGGTGAAGTCGAGCGCATCCTGTCGATGGTGGATTCGGCCATCGTGCTGGTCGATGCCGCCGAAGGGCCGATGCCGCAGACAAAATTCGTCGTCGGCAAGGCGCTCAAGGTCGGATTGAAGCCGATCGTCGTCATCAACAAGATCGACCGGCCGGACGCCCGCCATGTCGAGGTGGTCAACGAAGTGTTCGACCTGTTTGCAGCGCTTGACGCAACCGACGAACAGCTCGACTTCCCGATCCTTTACGGTTCGGGCCGCGACGGCTGGGTATCGGAAAATCCCGAAGGCCCGAAGGACCAGGGCCTGGCGCCGCTGTTCGACCTCGTCATCAAGCATGTGCCGGCGCCGACCGTCCATCCCGGCCCGTTCCGCATGATCGGCACCATCCTGGAGGCCAATCCGTTCCTCGGCCGCATCATCACCGGTCGCATCGAATCCGGCACGCTGAAATCCAACCAGGCGGTCAAGGTGCTGCATCATGACGGCACCCAGGTCGAAACCGGCCGTATCTCGAAGATACTGGCTTTCCGCGGGCTCGAGCGCCAGCCGATCGATGAGGCGCAGGCGGGCGATATCGTCGCCATTGCCGGCCTGTCGAAGGGCACCGTTGCTGACACGTTCTGCGACCTGTCGGTGATCGAGCCGCTGCATGCGCAGCCGATCGATCCGCCGACCGTGACGATGTCGTTCCTCGTCAACGATAGCCCGCTGGCCGGCACCGAGGGCGACAAGGTGACCAGCCGCGTCATCCGCGACCGCCTGCTGCGCGAGGCCGAAGGCAATGTCGCGCTGAAAATTGAGGAATCGCCGGACAAGGATTCGTTTTTCGTCTCCGGCCGCGGCGAATTGCAGCTTGCCGTGCTGATCGAGACGATGCGCCGCGAAGGGTTCGAGATCGCCGTGTCGCGGCCGCGCGTCGTCATGCAGAAGGGCGACAACGGCGAGTTGCTCGAGCCGGTCGAGGAAGTCGTCATCGACGTCGACGAGGAGCATGCCGGCGTCGTCGTGCAGAAGATGTCGGAGCGCAAGGCCGAGATGGTCGAATTGCGCCCGTCAGGCGGCAACCGCCAGCGCATCGTCTTCCACGCGCCGACGCGCGGCCTGATCGGTTACCAGTCGGAACTGTTGACCGACACGCGCGGCACCGCTGTCATGAACCGGCTGTTCCATGCCTACGAACCTTACAAGGGTGAGCTTCCGGGCCGCACCAACGGCGTACTGATCTCCAACGAACAGGGTGAATCGGTGGCCTATGCCATGTGGAACCTGGAAGACCGCGGTCCGATGGTCATCGATCCCGGTGTCAAGGTCTATCAGGGCATGATCATCGGCATCCATTCACGCGACAACGACCTCGAAGTGAACGTGCTGAAGGGCAAGAAACTGACCAACATCCGCGCCGCCGGCAAGGACGAGGCGGTGAAGCTGACGCCGCCGATCCGCATGACGCTGGAACGCGCGCTGGCCTGGATCCAGGACGACGAGCTGGTCGAAGTGACGCCGAAGACCATCCGTCTGCGCAAGCTCTATCTCGACCCGAACGAGCGCAAGCGTTTTGAGAAGTCGGCGAAAGTGGTCGGCGCGGCGTAAGGGCGATGTCGATTTTGCCTCCTTGAAGGAGGTCGGCGCTGCCCCTCATCCGCCTGCCGGCACCTTCTCCCCGTGAACGGGGAGAAGACCGCTGACCGCACCCTCGGCGTTCATTCTTTGCAACGCTGGTAAGTGGCGAAACCGTCGATGACGGCGCCCTTCTCCCCGTTCACGGGGAGAAGATGGCGGCAGCCAGATGAGGGGCGGCGCCGACGACTCTTCAGAGGGCAAAGTTCTTTGCAACTGCAGGGTGCCAAATCGCCGCCGATCGGATATCCTTGGCTCTCTGACGCTCGAAGGCACTCACATGCACGTCACCTCGCTTCTGGTCTTCGCCGCCGCCCTTTTCGTCGCCGCCGGCTCGCCCGGCCCCTCGATTGCCGCTCTGGTGGCGCGGGTCATCGCAAAGGGCTTTCGCGACGTGTTCCCGTTCCTGCTCGCCATGTGGATCGGCGAGGGCATCTGGCTGTCGCTGGCGGTGTTCGGGCTGGCGGTGGTGGCGCAGACCTTCCATTTCGCCTTCGTCGTGCTGAAATGGGTCGGCGTCGCCTATCTCGCCTATCTCGCATGGAAGATGTGGACGGCCCCGGTCGAGGCGCGCGAGGGCGAGATGCCGCGCGAGGAGTCGGCGGTCAAACTGTTCCTTGCCGGCATGGCGGTGACGCTCGGCAATCCCAAGATCATGATGTTCTACCTGGCGCTGCTGCCGACCATCATCGATCTCGCCTCGGTGACGGTCGTCGGCTGGGTCGAGCTGACGCTGACCATGGCGGTGGTCCTGGTTGCCATCGATCTGGCCTGGGTGATTGCGGCAGCGCAGGCGCGAAAACTGCTGAAGAGCAAGCGGGCAATGAAGATCGCCAACCGCGTCAGCGCCACAACCATGGCCGGTGCCGCGGCGGCGATCGCGGCTCGATCCTGAGCCGTTGCGTCAGCCCATTTCGATGATTGGCGCGATCTCGACGCTGAAACCCGGATCGCTCAGGATAGGACAATCCTTGGCCTTGTCGACGGCATCGTCGATGTCTTTCGCTTCGATGATTGTGTAACCGGCAGTCGGATTGCTGCCGCCATTGTTCTCGACCTTGCCGCCGGGCAGCACGGTCTTCGACATTCCAACCGGATTGCCGCCGTCGACCACGGCCGAGCCAAGCTTGTCGTACCAGCCGTTCCAGGCATCCATCGCTGCTTTCCGTTCGGCCTCATCGGTCGGCATCTTGCCCGAGCCATGATACACATAGAGAAATTTCGCCATGTTCTCCTCCGTTGATCAGCGGCGTCGAACCGACATGCGGTCACGCCGCAGGGGCAATCATCGGACCAAACCGGCAAAGACGCAACGGGAATGCGCCATAGCTAAGGTACGGTTCGGTTGACTCGCACTCACCGCGCCATCGCGTGGTATTCATCGTTCGGCCGCATGTCGACCGCCGCCGCCACCCGGTTCGACATGTTGAAGAAGGCGGCGGTCGAGGCGATGTCCCAGATGTCGCGATCGGAAAAGCCGGCCTCACGCAGCGTTGCACGGTCGGCCCCGACGATTTTCGCCGGCTGCTCGGTCAGCTTCACCGCGAATTCAAGCATCGCCTTCTGTCTCGCGGAAAGGTCGGCGGCTCGGAAATTCATCACCATCATCTCGCCAAAGGCTGGGTCGCCGGAAAGCTGGCGCACCGCCGCGCCATGGGCGGCAAGGCAATAGTAGCAATGATTGATGGAGGAGACGGCGACTGCGATCATCTCACGCTCCAGCTTCGACAGGCCGGATTGGCCCAGCATCAGATCGTTATACATATCGGTGAAGGCGCGCAGCTTCGTCTCGTCGAAAGCGTAGGCCAAAAGCACATTGGGGACGAGGCCGAGCTTCTCTTCGCATTTGGCGAAATAGGCTTTCGTCGCTTCGCTCTGTTCCGCAGGCGCGAGGTCAAGTGCGATGATTTTGTCTTTCATGGCGGATTTTCTCCTCATTTTCGGTGACCCACCGGCGAATCCCGACATTTCGTCGCAAGCGGTCAAACCTTTGTCGCCAAATATCGGTCATCTGCTACCATAGTCGCAAAATATATGACGGGAGGGATTAGCGACATGGCCGGCCTGAAATCTGCAAGCCAGTTGAAAAAGATAAGCACGGCCAGGGGCAGCGAGAAACCCGGCAGGCTTGCCGACTATCTGCTGGCCCGAGCGCCGGCCGAAGATGTCGCCGCCTATGAGGTCACCGCCCTCGAACGCGCCGCCGATCTCGCCGGACGCGCCGTCGCCAGGCACAAGAAAGGCGATTGCCTCGTCGCCATAGACGTCGATTCCGGTGTCGTCCGCCAGGGCAGGCCGATGACGGTAATCACCGTCGTCAACGACAACATGCCGTTCCTGTTCGATTCCATCCTCGGCGAGATCACCGAGAGCGCCGGCGAACCGCTGCTGGTTACCCACCCGGTCATCGTCGTCAGACACGGCAAGAGCGGCGTCGACGAAATCCTCGGCGATGGCGGCTTTGCCAAGGGCGATCACAGTCATGAGCGGCTGAGCGTCATCCACGTCCATATCGCCCGTCTTTCGGCCGATCAGGCCGAGGCATTGGCCGAGCGGTTGAAGAAAATATTAAGCCAGGTGCGCGCCGCTGTCACCGACTGGAAGCCGATGCTGGCCCGCCTCGACCAGGCGATCTCGGAGTTCCGCTACGCTCCGGTGCCGCTCGACAAGGCCCATGTCACTGAAGCGATCGCCTTTCTCGAATGGCTGCGCGACGACAATTTCACCTTCCTCGGCATGCGCGAGTTCAAATATACCGGCGGCGAGAAGAGCGGCACGCTGGAGCGCACCGAAAAGCCCGGCCTCGGCATCCTCTCCGATCCCGACGTGCTGGTGCTGCGGCGCGGCACCGAAGCGGTGACGACGACGCCGGAAATCCGCGCCTTTCTGCACGGGCCGGAACCGCTGATCGTCACTAAGGCCAACGCCAAATCGTCGGTGCACCGCCGCATCTATCTCGATTACATCGGCGTCAAGACCTACACCGCCAAGGGCGTGCTCGCCGGCGAGTTGCGCATCGTCGGCCTGTTCACCTCGACCGCCTACACGCGCTCGGTGATGAAGATCCCTTATCTCAGGTCGAAAGCCGAAACCATCATCGCCAAATCCGGTTTCAACCCTGAAGACCACTCCGGCAAGGCACTGATCAACGTGCTGGAGAGCTATCCGCGTGACGAGCTGTTCCAGGTTCCGGTGCCGATCCTGCGCAAGCACGCCGAAGCCATTCTGGGGCTGGTCGAGCGGCCACGCGTCAGAGCGCTGGTGCGCGCCGATCAGTTCGACCGCTTCGTCTCGATCCTCGTCTTCGTGCCGCGCGACCGTTATGACAGCGTCGTGCGCGAGAAGATCGGCACCTATCTGAAGACGGTGTTCGAAGGCCGGCTGTCGGCCTACTACCCGGCCTTCCCGGAAGGCGGGCTGGCTCGTGTCCACTTCATCATCGGCCGTTCCGGCGGCAAGACGCCGAAGGTCGACCAGTCGACGATCGAGGCAGCGATCCGCGCCATCGTGCGGACCTGGGACGACGTGCTGCGCGAGACCGCGGCCGAGACCGGCGCCGATGCGGCGCTGACGGCGATCGCCTCGCGCTTCTCGGGGAGCTATCGCGACAGCTTCTCGCCGGCGGAGGCCTTGGCCGATGCCGGGCGCATCGCCAGGATCAGCGCGGCCAATCCGATCGCCATCGACTATTACCGTCACGCCAACCAGGAACCGCATCAGGCGGCGCTGAAGATCTATTACCATGGCAGCCCGGTGGCGCTGTCGCGGCGGGTGCCGGTGCTGGAGAACATCGGTTTCCGCGTTATCAGCGAGCGCACCTTCGAGGTCGGCGATGAGGCTTCCGGCATGATCAATAGTGATCAGCCGGGCATGGTCTTCATCCACGACATGGAGCTCGAAAACAGCTACGGCAAGCCAATCGACCTTGGCGACCGCGGCGCGCTGTTCGAAGACGCGTTCCTTTCCGTCTGGCGCGGCGACATCGACAATGACGGCTATAACGGCCTTGCCCAGACCGCCGGCCTGTGGTCGAGCGAGGTCACCATCCTGCGCGCCTATGGCCGCTATCTCCAGCAGGCCGGCATCCCGCAGAGCCAGGATTTCATTGCCGCCGCGCTCAACCGCTATCCGGAGATCGCTCGTGGCCTGCATGAGCTGTTCGTCGCCCGCCTCGGACCGACGGCGCAGATTGAAGGGGTGGTCGCGGCCAAGCACCTCAAGGCCAAGATCAGGGATGCGCTGGAAGAGGTTCCCAACATCGATGACGACACCATCATCCGTCGCTACCTCAATTTGATCGAAGCCTCGCTGCGCACCAATCATTTCGTTCCCGATCTGAAGGAGAAGGGCCAGTCGCTGGCGGTCAAGCTCGACTCGCAAGCGGTCGACGGCCTGCCGGCGCCGCGGCCGTGGCGGGAGATCTTCGTCTACGGTTCCGAGGTCGAGGGCGTGCATCTGCGCTTCGGCCCGGTCGCCCGCGGCGGCCTGCGCTGGTCGGACCGCGCCCAGGACTACCGCACCGAGGTGCTCGGCCTGGTCAAGGCGCAGCAGGTCAAGAACGCGGTGATCGTGCCGGTCGGCGCCAAGGGCGGCTTCTATCCGAAAAAGCTGCCGATGGGCAGCGGCCGCGACGCCATCTTCGAAGCCGGCGCATCCGCGTACAAGAATTACGTCTCCAGCCTGTTGTCGATCACCGACAATATCGGCCTGGACGGCGTCATTCCGCTAGCCGGTGTGGTACGGCGCGACCAGGACGATCCCTATTTCGTCGTCGCCGCCGACAAAGGCACGGCGACCTTTTCCGACACCGCCAATGCCATCAGCGAGAAGCATGGCTTCTGGCTCGACGACGCCTTCGCCAGCGGCGGCTCGGCCGGTTATGACCACAAGAAGATGGGCATCACCGCCAAGGGCGCCTGGGAAGCGGTCAAGCGGCATTTCCGCGAGATGAACCGCGACATCCAGACCACACCCTTCACCGTTGTCGGCGTCGGCGACATGTCGGGCGATGTGTTCGGCAACGGCATGCTCCTGTCCGAGCAGACCCGGTTGATCGCCGCCTTCGATCATCGCGACATCTTCATCGATCCCGATCCCGACATGGCGGCTTCGATGGCCGAGCGCCGACGCATGTTCGCCCTCGCCCGTTCGAGCTGGCAGGACTACGACAAGACAAAACTGTCCGAAGGCGGCGTCATCGTCTCGCGCAGCCAGAAGTCGATCACGCTGCCGCCGGCCGCGGCCGCGGCGATCGGCCTCGGCAAGACGACCGCCTCGCCGGTCGAGATCATGAGTGCCATCCTCAAGGCGCCGGTCGACCTTTTGTGGTTCGGCGGCATCGGCACGTATCTCAGGGCATCGACAGAAAGCAACCAGGATGTCGGCGATCGCGCCAACGATGCCATTCGGGTGACCGCGCTCGACGTGCGTGCCAAGGTTATCGGCGAGGGCGCCAATCTCGGCGCGACGCAGCGGGCCCGCATCGAGTTGGGGCTGAATGGCGGGCGCTGCAATTCCGACGCCATCGACAATTCGGGCGGCGTCAACTGCTCCGACGTCGAGGTCAACATCAAGATTGCGCTGGCTTCCGCCATGCGCAAGGGAGCGCTGACCCGCCCAGCGCGCAACAAGCTTCTGGCCGAGATGACCGACGAGGTGAGCGCGCTGGTGCTGTCCAACAATTACGAGCAGACGCTCGCGCTGTCGCTTGCCCGCAAGCGCGGCCTTGCCGATATCGCCCATCAGAGCCGTTTCATGGCAGCACTCGAGGCGCGCGGCCTGCTCGACCGCAATGTCGAAGCTCTGCCGTCGCCGGTAGCCCTTGCCGAGCGCGAGGCGCGTGGCGAGCCGCTGACCAGGGCCGAGCTCGGCGTGCTGCTGGCCTATGCCAAGATCGTGCTGTTTTCCGACATTGTGGCCAGCGACGTGCCGGACGATCCGCATTTCGACCGTGACCTGATGGGCTATTTTCCGGACCGTATGGCGAAGAAATTCGCGGCCGAAATCCATGACCACCGCCTGCGCCGCGAAATCATCGCCCGTGTCGTCGCCAACGATCTGGTCAATCGCGGCGGCCCACCCTTCGTTAACAGGCTGCAGGAAGCAACCGGCCGCAGCGCGGCCGACGTGGTCCGGACCTTCGCAGTGGTGCGCGACGGCTTTGGCTTGCCGGCGCTCTATCGCCAGATCGACGCGCTCGACAACCAGATCGACGGACAGGTGCAGCTCGACCTTTATCAAGCCGTCAGTCGGCTCACTTATGTCGCCAGCGGCTGGTATCTCAAGAACGATTCCAGCACCGCTCCGCTCCGCCAACGGATCGCCGAGTTGCAGGACGCTCGCAAGGCACTGGAGCCGAAGCTCACGTCGCTGCTGCCGGCCTTCTCGCGCGAGCGGATCGAGGAGCGGCGGCATGGTCTGGCCAAGGGCGGCGCGCCCGAACAGCTGGCAGAACATCTGGCGCTGACCGATGTGGCCGGCGTCGTGCCAGACATCGCGCTGACGGCCCGAACGGCGAATGCCGACATCATCGCCGCCGCGAAGGCGTTTTTCGCGGTCAGCGATGCCTTCCGCATTCCGCGCGTCGAGGATGCGGCGCGCTCGATCGCGCCGTCCGACTACTATGATCAATTGGCGCTTTCCCGCGCCATCGACACGATCGGCGCAGCTAGGCGCGGCATCGCCGTGGCGGCGCTCACCGGCCATGCCGAAGCGGCGGACCCGGTGGCGGCATGGCTGGAGGCCGGCGGCGAGAGAGTCGGGCGCATCCGCGAGCGGCTGCAGGCGTTGACCGAGGGCGGCGATATCACCGTGTCGCGGCTGTCGGTGGCATCGGGGCTGATCAATGACCTGACGGCGCTGTGAGAAGTCTTCCGAATCGCGCGCGATTGCCGGCAGGAACTGCGCTATAGAGCGAAACGGTTCCCCGCTTCGGGGGCACCGTTCGTGGGAGGGCATATGGCCGAGGTAGCAGTGCAGCGAGCGCCGGAACGCGGCATCTGGGGATGGATGCTGTTCGACTGGGCGGCGCAGCCGTTCTTCACGGTCATCACCACCTTCATCTTCGGCCCTTATTTCGTCTCGCGTATGGCGAGCGATCCGGAGACTGGACAGGCGGCATGGGGTTACGGCATCGCCGCGGCGGGGCTGGCCATCGCCGTTCTGTCGCCGATCCTCGGCTCGATCGCCGACCAGACCGGCCCACGAAAACCGTGGATCGCACTCTTCGCCGCGATCAAGATCACCAGTCTTTGCCTGCTATGGTTCGCTGCTCCCGGTTCGAACATTTTTCTGGTCGTGCTGTTCTTTTCGCTGGCCTCGGTCGCGGCGGAATTCTCGACCGTCTTCAACGATTCGATGATGCCGCGTCTGGTGCCCAAGAGCGAAATCGGCCGAATCTCGAACATGGCATGGGGTCTTGGCTATCTCGGCGGCATGATCGCGCTGATCGTCGTCGTCGCCTTCATGGCCAGTTCGCCGGAAACCGGCAAGACGATCGTCGGCCTCGACCCGGTCCTCGGGCTCGATCCGAAATTCGGTGAGGACGCACGGGCGACAGGGCCGCTATCGGCGGCCTGGTATTTCCTGTTCATCCTGCCAATGTTTTTTTTCACACCGGATGCGGCGAAGGGCATTCCCCTTGGCCCGGCGGTGCGCGAGGGGCTGTCGGAACTGAAATCGACGCTGGGCGAAGTACGCAAGCGCAGCGGCATCTTCCGCTTTCTCCTCGCCCGCATGATCTACCAGGACGGCGTCAACGCGTTGCTTGCGTTGGGCAGTGCCTTTGCGGCGGCGATGTTCCACTGGTCGATCACCGAGATCGGCCTGTTCGGCATCATCCTCAATGTCGTCGCCATCGTCGGCTGCCTGGTTGCCGCACGCCTCGACGTGGCGCTCGGCTCCAAGACCATAGTGATGATTTCGCTTGTCCTGCTCAGCATTGCCACGATCGGCATCGTCTCGACCGGGCCGGGCTACACGCTGTTCGGTGCCTGGATGATGCCCGGAGTCGATAGCGGCGGGTTGTTCGGTACACCGGCCGAAAAAACCTACATCTTTTTCGGTCTGCTGATCGGGCTTGCCTTCGGGCCGGTGCAGGCATCGTCGCGCTCCTACATGGCGCGCAGTGTCACAGCTGCCGAATCAGGCCGCTATTTCGGCATCTATGCGCTGGCCGGGCGGGCGACCAGTTTTGCTGCGCCATTCATGGTGGCCACCATCACCTTGGCCAGCGGCTCGTCGCGGCTAGGCATGGCGGCAATCGTGCTGTTCCTCGGCGTCGGCCTGGCGATCCTGATCCGCACGCCGTATCCGGCGGATAATCGGCCGGCGGAGTAGGGGCGCTCTTCCTTCTCCCCTAGTGGGAGAAGGTGGCCGAGCGAAGCTCGGTCGGATGAGGGGTGTTCCAGCTTGGCACGGACGGCGATCCGTCCAACACCCCTCAACCGTCTTGGCGCTGCGCGCCAATCCACCTTCTCCCACAAGGGGAGAAGGCAAGAAGCGCTCAATGCCGGAAATGCCTGACGCCGGTAAAGACCATGGCGATGCCGTGCTCGTCGGCGGCGGCGATGACGTCGTCGTCGCGCATCGAGCCGCCCGGCTGGATGACGGCGGTAGCGCCGGCTTCGATCGCAGACAAAAGCCCGTCGGCGAACGGGAAAAAGGCATCCGAGGCGACGACAGAACTTTTGGTCAGAGGCTCGGCCAGGCCGGCTGCCTCGGCCGCGTCGAGCGCCTTGCGCGCGGCGATGCGCGCGGAATCGACCCGGCTCATCTGGCCGGCGCCGATGCCGACGGTGGCACCGTCTCTGACATAGACGATGGCGTTCGACTTGACGTGCTTTGCGATGCGAAAGGCGAATTTCAGATCGGCCGTTTCGGCCGGCGTCGGCGCGCGCCGGGTCACTACTTTCAGGTCGAGGTCGTCGACCACCGCATTGTCGCGGCCCTGCACGAGCAACCCGCCGGAAACGGATTTCACAGTGGCGCCGGCCGTGCGCGGATCGGGCAGGCCGCCGGTGACCAGCAAGCGCAGGTTCTTCTTGGCAGCGACGATGCGGATTGCTTCTTCGGAAGCGGCAGGCGCGATGATGACCTCGGTGAAGGTTTTGACGATCTCTTCGGCGGCCTCGGCATCGAGTGTGCGGTTCATCGCGACAATGCCGCCAAAGGCCGAGACCGGATCGCAGGCAAGCGCCTTGGCGTAGGCCGCCTTCAGCGAAGCGCCCTCGGCGACGCCGCACGGGTTGGCGTGCTTGATGATGGCGACGGTGGCGGAGCGGGCCGGATCGAACTCGCCGACCAGTTCGAAGGCAGCGTCGGTGTCGTTGATGTTGTTGTAGGAAAGCTGCTTGCCCTGAAGCTGGCGCGCCGTCGCGACGCCCGGCCGCTTGTCGCCATCGACGTAAAAGCCGGCGCTCTGGTGCGGGTTTTCGCCGTAGCGCATCACCTGGTCGAGCCTGCCGCCGAAGGCGCGCCAGGTGGGATGCTCGATCTCCAGCGCTTCGGCGAACCAGCCGGAAATCGCCGCATCATAGGTCGCGGTGCGGGCGAAGGCCTTGGCCGCCAGCTTCTTGCGGAAATCCAGCGAGAGCGAGCCGAAATTCATCTCAAGCGCGTTGAGCACCGAGGCATAGTCCTCGGGGTCTGTGACGATGGCGACATAGGCGTGGTTTTTGGCGGCGGCGCGGATCATCGCCGGGCCGCCTATGTCGATGTTCTCGACGATCGAGGCGTAAGCGGCGCCGGAGCGGCGGACATCCTCGAAAGGGTAGAGATTGGAGACGACGAGATCGATCGGCTCAATGCCATGATCGCGCATCGCCGCGGCGTGTTCGGGATCGTCGCGCACGCCAAGCAACGCGCCGTGCACGGACGGATGCAGGGTCTTGACGCGGCCGTCCATGATCTCGGGAAAGCCGGTCAGGTCGGAGACGTCGCGCACAGCCATGCCTGCCTCGGCGATCGCCTTTGCCGTGCCGCCGGTGGAGACCAGCTCGACGCCGGCCGCCGCCAGCGCCCTGGCGAATTCGATGAGCCTGGTCTTGTCGAAAACGGAAAGCAGCGCGCGACGAACGGGAACGAGGTCGGGCGCGGGAATGTTTTTGGCGGCGACGGCCATGGGCTGGCGGCCTTTCACGGCTGGTTGGGAAAGTGTCCGCGCGCCGTAGCACATGAGGCTTGGAAATCAAACTGCAGCGCTAATCGCAGTGTCAGCTTTTTGCCGAATGACCGGCGATGGCCGTCCGCGTCAGTTGCCAATGGACTTCGGAAACCTCCGATGCCTTGAAGGCCAGCACGATCTGCCGGCTGCGGCGCGGGCCGCCAAGACCGGCGAAATAGATGGATTCCTCGACCTCGGGCGCCACCTCGGTGCAGGTGAACACCCATGTGTCGGCTTCATCGGCGGTCAGCACCAGGCGGTCGTGCTCGTCTTGGAGCAGGCCGATGTCGGGATGGATGTGGAAGCGCACGGTGACGAAATCGCGGCCGTTGTTGCGGATCGCAGCATTGCCCGGCCGCAGAAGGCGATCCCTGCCGGCGAGCACATTGCCGTTCGTCGACAATTTCAGTTCGCGCTCATGCAGCAAGCCGAAGCGCGCGACATAGCCGTCGTGGCGAGCCAGAAAACCCTGAATGCCTTGCTGATCGGTGCGCTTGCAAGGCACATGCTGCGGGCCGCCGATCAGCGGCGTGCCGAGCAAGTCGTTGACGCGCAGCGAGTGGCTGAAACGCGCCGACGAGGTGTCGTTGATGGTGGCTGTCGAATGGGCGGCCGTGGCGCGGGCAAGCGGCCGGAATTCGGCGGCGCCATAGGTGTCGACGCCGGCGTTCACGACATAGTGGCGGCGGCCGGAAGACAGCTCGAAGGAAAGGCATCCGGCGTGCGCCGCGTTGGAAACAGCGATCGGCGGTGGCGGGCCGGTATCGGCGATCACGGTGACGTCGCCCATGGAGAGGCGCTCGTAGCCCGAATGCGGTGCGTGCAGCAATGGCGCGCCAGCGGTGTCGTCGTGGCGCAGAATGGTGGCGATGCGGTTGTGGATGGTCGCGCCCATGCCGTTGAAGCGGGCGAGGCTGCCGTCCTGGTGGCGAAAGAAACGCAGCGCCGGCAGCATGCGATCGATGGCGCCCATCAGCGCCGCCGGCGGCGTTTCGGCCTGATTGGCATAGGTCTGGCGCAGCGGCAGAAGGTCGGCGAGGATTTCAAGCACGGCCATCGGATTGCGGGAAATATGGCCGCCATCCGGCAGAATCTGACGGTCGAGCTCCTCGGCGAGGTTGCGGGTCGCGCCGCGCAGCGCCGATGCCGGCGCCGGTAGCGACAGAGCGGCAAAGGCAAGCGCGATGCGGGCGCGCAGCCTGTCCTTGCCGTCCGGCATCTCGCGTGCCATCGCCCTGAGATAGCGGATCTGCATGGCCAGCGACTTCAGGAAGGCCCGGTAGAAGGGAAATTCAGCACCCTGCAGCACCACCGAGGAATGCTGCAGCCAGGCAATGACGCGCTTGGCCGTCGTGCCGGGCTCCCAGGCGACACCGGAAATATTGCTGCCATGGATAGTGATCCAGTCGGAGACCAGCGCGCGGGCATTGGCGGCGGCAAGCTCGGTGCCGGCGGCGCGCATATGGCGCAGCCAGCGAAAGCCGTGCAGGGCCTTTTGCCAGCCGGGATTGGCCACGGCGATCTGGAAGGGCGACTTGCCGCCGGTCTCGACCAGATGTCCCGACAGCGGATAGCGGCCATAATAAATCTCGAGCGCGATCTGCCGGTCGGCCAGGCGCAGGTCCGGCGGAGCGATTAACACGCGTTCCGGTGTGCGGCCGGAGTAGCGCCAGCGATGGATCGGCCCGGCACGCAGGCGCCGGCGCGTCTTGCGCCAGAACTCCTTCGCGACAAGCGTCCATAGACGCGTCGTGCTGACGGCAGCGATCGCCAATAGCCCTCCTCATAGCGCCCAATCCGAAGACAAGCTTATATGATTCAAGAACTTATGCGAAGGCGAATTCCACCGCGGCGTTGAAGTTCAGCCTGTTTTCCGCAGGATTCTTCTCAAACAGTCTTCAAATTCTCAGCGTTGGCCGGCTCTGCGCATGCGGGCGGCGAAGAAGCCGTCCAGCCCGGACCGTTCCGGTGAGCCGAGCTCCAGATCTGCGGGCGTGGTGCGCAGCGTGCCTTGCGGCGTCAGGAACGGATCGATGCCGGCGATCTCGCCCGGGCGGAGCGGATCGTCGACAATATCAGCCGTCCCGGTGAGGAAGGCGCGGTGAAGCGCCTCGCCTTCGAGCGGGTCGAGCGAACAGTTGGAAAAGACGATCCGTCCGCCGGGCCTGACCAGGGTGACGGCGCGGGCGAGCAGCCTTCGCTGCAGATCGGCGAGTTTTTCGATGTCGGCCGCCGTCTTCGTCCAGGGCACGTCGGGATGCCGCCGCACCGTGCCGGTCGAAGAGCACGGGGCATCGAGGAGGACGGCGTCGAACAGTTGTTCCGGCTCGTATTTGAGCAGATCGGCCTGGACAATTTCTGCGGACAGACCAAGCCGTTCGAGATTCTGCGAGAGCCGCCCCAACCGGTTCTTCGATGAATCGATCGCGGTGACCGTGGCGCCGCCGAGAATGAGCTGAGCGGTCTTGCCGCCGGGAGCGGCGCAGAGATCGGCGATGCGCAAACCCCTGACGTCGCCGAAAAGCCGGGCCGGAAGGCTGGCGGCGGCATCCTGGACCCACCAGGCGCCGTCTTCAAAGCCGGGCAGTTCAGTGACCGAGGCGCTGAGTTTCTCGACGCGCACAGTGCCGGTCGGCAGCACGATGCCGCCGAGCCGCTCGGCCCACAGCGCAGGATCGGTCTTGACCGTGAAGTCGACCGGCGCCTCGTATCTGTGGGCAGCGAGAATTTGCCTGGCTTTGTCGACGCCATAGGCGGCTTTCAGCCGGTCGGAAAACCATTTCGGCGCTTCGTCGGTGGCGGCAAGCGCTGCAGCCAGTTCGGCCTGCTTGGACCGCGCCAGCGTGCGCAGCACGCCATTGACGAGACCGGAGAAGCGCACCGTGCGTGGATCGGACTTGGCGTGGGTCACGGCAAGGTCGACTGCGGCGCTGTCGGGAATATCGAGGAACAGGATCTGCGCCGCTGCTACATGCAGAATATGCGAAAGCGCGGTGGCGTTGGGCGGCAGCGGCTTTTCCAGGCGGCGGGCCAGCAACCCTGAAATGGTCATGCGGAAGCGCAGCGCAGTGACCAGTATGGCGCGCACCAGCGCCCGGTCGCGCAGGTCGAGCGCCTTGTACTGCGGATGGCCGTTCTCGTGATCGGTCAGCCCGTCGAGCGGCGTTTTGGCATCGATGACGGCGGCGAGCAGCCGGGCAGCCGCCTTGCGCGCGGCGAGGCCGGCAACGGGCTCGCCGGGGCTCACTGCCTTGTTTTCATGATCGCCTGAAATTTGGTGTCGGCGTTTCGCTTCGCTCACGACCACGGACCCTTGGGTCCGGTCGGATTGCGGCCCCAGGGATTGGATCTCGGCCTGGCCGGCGGCTGCTCAGGCTGCTCGGCTGCTCTCTCCCACGGGCCTGATGGCCTCTGCCCGTCCGCCTGCCGCGGCATAGGCTGCCGCGCGGATGCGCCACCGGCCATGTCCTGCGCCATTGCCTGCAGGGCCGCGATGCGGTTGTCGGTGTTCGGATGGGTGGAAAACAGGCTGTCCATGCGCTCGCCGGAAAGTGGATTGATGATGAAGAGGTGGGCGGTCGCCGGGTTGCGTTCGGCATCAGGGTTGCGGATGCGTTCGGCGCCACGGGCGATCTTGTCAAGGGCCGAGGCAAGCCAAAGCGGCTGTCCACAGATCTCGGCGCCGCGCCGGTCGGCCTCGTACTCACGGGTACGGCTGATCGCCATCTGCACGATCATGGCGGCGAACGGCGCCACGATCATCGCCACCAGAACACCGATAATGCCGAGGGAATTGTTGTTGTCGCGGTTGCCGCCGAAAAAGAAGGCGAAATTGCCGACCATCGAGATCGCGCCGGCAAGCGTGGCGACGATCGTCATGGTCAGCGTGTCGCGGTGCTCGACATGGGCGAGCTCGTGCGCCATGACGGCCGCGACCTCCTCATGCGACAGTTGCTGCAACAGCCCGGTGGTGGCGGCGACCGCGGCATTCTGCGGGTTGCGGCCGGTGGCGAAAGCGTTGGGCTGCGGGTTGTCGATCAGGTAGGTTTTCGGCATCGGCAGGCCGGCCTGTCTGGCGAGGCTCTGCACGATGGCGTAATATTCCGGGGCGTTCCTTTCATCGACCTCGACGGCGCGGTTCATCGACAGCACCATCTTGTCGGCGTTCCAATAGCTGAACAGGTTCATGGCCGCGGCAATCAGCAAGGCGATCATCATGCCGCCCGATCCGCCGATCAGATAGCCGACACCCATGAACAGCGCGGTCATCGCTGCCAAAAGCATGGCGGTGCGAAGTGTGTTCATTGTCTGCTCCGTTTCTGCCGGCCTTCCGGAAAAAGGGTCGATCCTCGTCGGCTCATCGCTATATGATGGGAAACGTGTGGCCTTGTTTCAATTGGGCCATGTTTCAATCCGGGAATATCGCATGATCGACGAAACCAATAAAACAGGCGAAACCAGCAACGCAAACGCCGGCCTCAGTCGCGACGCGCCGCAAAGGACGCTGACGCCGGCAGCCCGCCGCGCTTTGGCGGAAGCGGAAGCACGGCGCGAACACTATCGCCAGCAGGAAGCCGCGATGCCCCGGGAGGTCGGCGGCCGTGGCGGCAGGGAACCCGGCCGCTATGGTGATTGGGAGGTCAAGGGCCTGACCAGCGATTTCTAAGGGCGTCCTAAGCCGCAGCCCGCTCCGCCGCGAGGACAATCCAGCCGCGGTCGTCGACGGTGACGCCGATCCCGTCATAACCAGCGATCGCAGCATGCGGCGTTTGCAACGGATACTGGTGCGTGGCGCTGATGACCACGACGGTGGCTCCTGCGGCCTCGGCCGCCGCTATTCCGGCGGGCGCATCTTCGAAAACGAGGCAGTCGCGCGCGTCGACGCCCAGCCGCTCGGCCGCCAGCCGGAAGCAATCCGGCGCCGGCTTGCCGCGGGAAACGTCCTCGGCCGCGACAAGGATGGCGGGAAGCGGGATGCCGGCGGCCGCGATTCGCAGCAGAGCCAGTTCGCGCGGCGCCGAAGTGACGATAGCCCAGCGCTCGGATGGCAGCGACGCCAGAAACGCCGCGGCGCCGGCGATCGGAAGGATACCGTCGATGTCGGCCGCCTCGGCCTGCAGAAGCGCGTCGGCTTCACGCATAGGGTCGACGCCTGGAAGCGCCAGCCGAGCGATGGTCTCGATCGCCCGCACGCCATGGATCGTCGGCAGGAAGGCGGCAACGTCGAGACCTTGCCGGCGCGCCCAATCTGCCCAGACCCTTTCTGCCGCGGCAATCGAATTGACCACCGTGCCGTCCATGTCGAGCAGCAAGGCTGCGAATTTTCTGCCTGCGAACATCTGCAATCCCAGGTTGTTTCGGAAGGAGCCAAAGCTTGTCGACCGACCGTAACGTCGCATCGGCGGCATGGGAAGGCGCGAGATCGCCTTTTTCGACAGACCAGGGAACCACGGCCGGCCATCTCGCGTTAATCCAACCGTCACTCAAAAGAGGGGAAGCCCGATGCTGATTCGGCTCGGCTACGAAATCGCCATCGACTGTGCTGAAGCCACCCCGGTGATTTCGCTGCTCGAGATCCACAAGCAGCGCCAGGCCGACATCAAACGGCAGACGCGCGTGCTGACCTCGCCTTCCGTGCCAACCAGGCTCTATCACGATCTTTATGGAAACGCTTGCCGCCGCTTCATCGCGCCTGGGGGAGGCTTTCGCATTCTTTACGACGCCGTCGTCGAGGACAGCGGCGAGACCGACGAGGTCAACACGCTGGCCAGGGAAGTGCCGGTGGCGGAGTTGCCCGACGATGTGCTCTGCTATCTGCTCGGCAGTCGCTATTGCGAAACCGATCATCTCAGCGATCTGGCCTGGCAGCTTTTCGGGTCTGTTCCATCCGGCTGGGCCCGGGTGCAGGCGATCGTCGACTATGTCCACAACCGTCTGTCGTTCGGTTACGGCTATGCGCGCCCGACCCGCACGGCGGCGCAGGCGCATGAGGAGCGCGTCGGCGTCTGCCGCGACTTCGCTCATCTGGCGATCACGCTCTGCCGCTGCATGAACATCCCAGCCCGCTACGTGAACGGTTATCTCGGCGACATCGGCGTACCGGTCGACCCGGCGCCGATGGATTTTTCGGCGTGGCTGGAAGTGTTCCTCGACGGCAAGTGGTACACGTTCGACCCCCGCCACAACATGCCGAGGATCGGCCGCGTGGTCATTGCGCGTGGCCGCGACGCGACCGACGTGCCGCTGCTGCACAGTTTCGGCCCGCACCGGCTCAGCCTGTTCAAGGTCTGGACCTACGAGCAGGAAAGCAATCTGTTCAACCCGCCCCATCACGGCGTCGACAGGACCGCCAGCGCGCAAATGCTGGCATAGAAGGGCAAGCGCAAACTACGCGTCCGGCTGTTACGATCACCGGGCTGTCCATGGATATGATGTCCCTGATCCGCTTCGGCACAGAACCTCTGTGCCGGATCGGGATCGGGTTCTTGTGCCCCACGGCAGACTTCGGGATCATGGTAAGCGCTTCGTAACGAAACTGCCGGCAGCGGCTTGTCGTTTACAGGCTGTTTACCTTGCCGCATTTCGAAACCAAGCAAAAACAATGATTTGACGATGAGCCGCCGGTGTTGATCCGTTGGCGGGGCCATTCCGGCCGGAATCCTGCAATGCGGCCTTCGAACGGCTTCGAGGTCGTGGCGAATGGAGGCGAAAGCATGCGGCGTTTTGGGGGTCCTTTTCACGCGATCGGCGGCTTTGCCAGAGATCGCAGCGGAAATTTAGCGGTTCTGTTCGGCATGGTCGCGTCGGTGCTGGCGCTGGGCGTCGGCTTTGCCGTCAACGTTTCCCAGCTCTACAACGTCAAGTCGAGTTTGCAGGGCGTGGTCGATGCGGCGGTGACCTCGACGGCACGCGACCTGACCACCGGCGTGATCAAGGAGGCCGACGCCAACGAGTCGGTGCAGGCGTTTTTCGATGCCAACAGCCGAGCGGGCATCCTGCAGGCTGATCGGATCGTCCTCGACAAATTGACCGTCGACAGGACCGCCAAGACGGTTCAGGCGGAGATCCATGTCGATCTCGGCCTCTATTTTTCAATCTTCGGCATGGGCGATATGAAGCGCATTGCCGCATCGACGACGGCATTCTATTCGGACAAGACGATCGAAGTGGCGATGATGCTCGACGTCACAGGTTCAATGGCCGGCCAGAAAATAATCGACCTGAGAACGGCCGCAGCGAACGCGGTCGACAGCTTCCTGGGCGGTCAGGACCCCGCCAACCCCCGAGTGCGAGTCTCCATCGTGCCCTACGCCAATTCGGTGAATGCCGGCGCGCTTGCCGGCAGCAGCGTCTACGTCGAAGCCTCGACCAGCCAGCGCAAGCAGGCGCCCGGCAATGGCGCTATACAGTATGTCTCCGGCTTAACGCGTCCGGACAATTGCGCCGCCGAGCGCAAGGGCACCTATCAATATTCGGATGTAGGGCCCGACATCAGCATGGTCAATCGCGATTACCTGTTGTCGTTCTTCGCCTGGCCGACCGGCACGGCTGCCTGCCCGGTCGCCGCGTTGAAGCCGCTGACGGCGGACGCCGCGGCGCTCAAGAACGTCATCAAGAACTTTGTCGCATCGGGCGGCACCGCGGGCCATATCGGCGTGCAGTGGACCTGGTACATGCTTTCGGAAAACTGGGGCAGTGTGATGAACGCGTCGCAGCGGCCGGCCAAAGCGGATCCGAAAAAGGTCGCCAAAATCGCGATCCTGATGACCGACGGCGAGTTCAACCTGTCCTATTTCGATGCCAGCACTGTCGGTGACGTCTATAATGATGCCGGCAAGGAACCGACCCGCACGGCAGCCAAGACGCTCTGCACCGCCATGCGCGACAAGGGCATCGAAATCTTCACCATCGGTTTCGATCTCAACGAGGAGAATGCCCAGGCGACACTGCAGAATTGCGCGAGCCCGGATACCGGCAAGATCAAGCACTTCTATCAGGCCGCGAACGGGACGGAACTCAACCAGGCTTTCCAGGACATAGCGCGCAACATCGAAAGGCTGGCATTGACCAAATAGAGGGCATTGACCAGAGAGGATCCGGACAAGGAAAAGGCCGCCGCTTCTTTCGAAGCCGGCGGCCTTCCGTGTTTCCGTCCATGGCGCGGCCCATGGCAGCGACGTGACTTAAAGTGCTGGAGCGTCCTTTGCGCGTCCAAAGGACCCGCGGCGCTCCAGGCGTCGCCTGCCGCGCATCGCGCGCCTTAACGGGAAGACTGCTTCCCGAAAGTGCAATCCGCTGAGGCCACGTTCTGGAAAACGAAATCACTCGACATCGGATCACCTCCTTTCGATTTGTTGAACACGCGCTCATGATGGGGTGTCGATCTGCAAATGGCAAGGCGCCATCGTGAAAATGCGGTGCGCGTTTGCCGCTAACTGCTTGCGGCTATCCTATCGGACAGGCAAAGTCGTTCTCGGAACACCAGCGGGCAGGAAGGATTGGGGATGGAGGCAGCCGACAGAGCCGCACGGATCGTTCGAACGGTTATCGAGACGTTGAAGCCGGGTTTCGCGGTCAAGCTGTGGAATGGCGAGCGGATCGGCCCCGCCACCGGCCCCGTGGTCACCATCAACGACCAGGACATCGTCTGGCAGGTGATGCGCCGGCCCAACCTCTCGACGCTGATCGAAATGTGGATCTCCAAGACCATCGACGTGGAAGACGGGTCGTTGTTCGATTTCTACGCTCTGCCTGCGCACGGCAAGCTCAGGACGAAGCTCAAGTCGTTGCCCAAGCTCGCGGTCCTGCGCGACCTGCCGGCCGTGCTGTTTTCGCGAAAGCAGATGACGGCGCGGACCGACCTTTCCGGGCGCAATCCCTTCGTCAGCGGGTCGAACAGTCAAGCAATCCAGCACCACTACGACATTTCGAACGCCTTCTACCGGCTCTTCCTCGACGAACGCATGGTCTATAGCTGCGGCTATTTCACCGATTTCGCCAATGGCATCGACCAGGCGCAGAAGGACAAGCTCGACCATATCTGCCGCAAGCTCCGGCTGAAGCCCGGCGAAAGGCTGCTCGACATCGGCTGCGGCTGGGGAGCGATGCTCATCCATGCCGCGAAAAATTACGGCGTCGTCGGCCATGGCGTCTCGCTGTCGGAAGCCCAGACTGAGTTCGCCCGCGAGCGCATCCGTGCTGAGGGACTGGAGGATCGCATCACCATCGAGATAAAGTCCTATGCCGAGCTGTCCGGCTCCTTCGACAAGATCTCGTCGATCGGCATGTTCGAGCATCTCGGGCTGGCCAACCACGCCGCCTATTTCTCGACCATTCGTCGCCTGCTCAAGCCGGGCGGCATCTATCTGCACCACGCCATCACCCGGCGCGACAAGGGCAGCATCAAGAAGACCTTGCGCAAGGGCCCGGAATTCAAGGCGCTGATCAAATACATATTTCCCGGCGGAGAGCTCGACACGATCGGCATGACGCTCGGCAATCTCGAAGCGCACGGCTTCCTCGTCTACGATGTCGAGAATTTGCGCGAGCACTACGCCCGCACCTGCCGCCTGTGGGCCGAGCGCCTCCACGCTCGCTTCGACGAGGCGATCGCCGAGGTCGGCGAAGCCAAGGCGCGTCTCTGGCTGCTCTATCTCACCGGCTGTTCGATCACTTTCGAACGCGCCTCGGCGCAGATTTTCCAGACCGTCGTCACCAAGCGCGCGCGGGGTCCAAGCGGCCTGCCGCCGACGCGGGCGGACCTTTATCGATGATCAGCATGCGTATTGCGTTCTGCCGAGATCCTTCGCACCCCCCTCTCAAATGTTCTGCACCGCCTAAATGAACCGCATCATCTCGCCCACCCCGACACTGGCTGGCCGGTCGACCGTGCAATAGACGCCGAAATTGTGCGCGTTGTGGCGGATCAGATTGCGCAGGATCGCCGCGTCGTGGTCGAAGCCGTCCTGGGCTATGATGGTGAAGCCGCAGCGGCGGCATGGTTCGGAGATGGTCAGCAGCAGATCGCCGATCGCCAGCTTGCGTCCGATCCATTCCGTCTCCGGGAATGATTCCTCGATCGCCGCTACGTCGACGACGATGTTCGGGCGGAAGCGGCGCGGGTTGGCGGCGCCTTCCGGATGCAACGCCTTCAGGCGCGCCAGCGAAGCGGTGGTCAGGAGGTGGATGGGCGCCTTGCGGTAACGCTCGGCGGTCAGAAGGCCGGCGTAGTCCGGCGCATCGTTCTGGCGAAACGGCCGAATCGAGGCTGCGAAGCCGAGAAAGGCGGAAACGGCTCGGTCACATTCGGCTCCGGGCGCTGGCAGCCAATCGCCCTGCGGTGTAGCAATCTCGAGTTGGCGGGCCTGCGACAACCGGGTCCGAATGAGTGGCACCTTGTGCCATTTCGCCTCGCGGTCAGGCCGCGCGATCTCACCGTCAGAGGCGTCGACAAGGCCGAACAGGCGGTCGCCGTCGATGGTCTCAAGGCCGACGGAAATTACATCCTGGCGTTCGCCGGCGAGCGAACTCGCCGGATAGCGCCAGAGCTCGATGACAGTGCCGATCTCCGTCGAGGTGGACATCAGGCCCGCTTGTTTTGCCGGTTGGCGATGAGGTCGTCGACGACCGCCGGGTCGGCCAGCGTCGAGGTATCGCCGAGTGCGGCAAAATCGTCCTCGGCGATCTTGCGCAGGATGCGCCGCATGATCTTGCCCGAGCGGGTTTTCGGCAGGCCAGGAGCGAATTGGATCTTGTCGGGCGTGGCGATGGCGCCGATGTCCTTGCGGACGTGGGCGACAAGTTCCTTGCGCAGTTCCTCGTTCGGCTTCTCGCCAGCCATCAATGTGACGTAGCAGTAAATGCCCTGGCCCTTGATGTCGTGCGGATAGCCGACGACGGCGGCCTCGGAGACTTTCTCGTGCGAAACCAGCGCGGATTCGACCTCGGCCGTGCCCATTCGGTGGCCGGAGACGTTGATGACGTCGTCGACGCGGCCGGTAATCCAATAGTAGCCGTCGGCGTCGCGGCGGCAGCCGTCGCCGGTAAAATACTTGCCCTTGTAAGTGGAAAAATAGGTCTGCACGAAGCGCTCGTGATCGCCATAGACGGTGCGCATCTGGCCCGGCCAGGAATCGGCGATGCAGAGGTTGCCGCTGGCTACGCCCTCCAGCACCTTGCCGTCGCCGTCGACCAGTTGCGGCTTGACGCCGAAGAACGGCCGCGTCGCGGAACCTGCCTTGAGCGGGGTGGCGCCGGGCAACGGCGTGATCAGGATGCCGCCGGTCTCGGTCTGCCACCAGGTGTCGACGATCGGCACCTTGCCGTTGCCGACGACGTTGAAATACCACTCCCAGGCTTCCGGGTTGATCGGCTCGCCGACCGTGCCGAGCACGCGCAGCGATTTGCGCGAGGTTTTGGTGACATGGGTGTCGCCGGCGCCCATCAGCGCGCGCAACGCCGTCGGCGCGGTGTAGAAGATGTTGACCTTGTGCTTGTCGATGACCTCCCAGAAACGGGATTGCGACGGATAGTTGGGCACGCCTTCGAACATCAGCGTGGTGGCGCCGTTGGCGAGCGGCCCGTAGACGATATAGCTGTGGCCGGTGACCCAGCCGACATCGGCGGTGCACCAGTAGATATCGCCGTCATGGTAGTCGAAGACATATTGGTGGGTCATCGAGACATAGACGAGATAGCCGGCCGTGGTGTGCAGCACACCCTTCGGCTTGCCGGTCGAGCCCGATGTGTAGAGGATGAACAGTGGGTCCTCGGCCTTCATCTTCTCCGGCTTGCATTCCGCCTTAACCGTCGCGATCTCTTCATGGTACCAGACGTCGCGTTCGGCCACCCAGCCGGTCTTGCCGCCGGTGCGGCGCACGACGACGACCTTTTCGACTTTCGTTCCGGCCTTGGCGGCGATCTCGATCGCCTTGTCGGTGTTATCCTTCAACGGGATCGGCTTGCCGCCGCGCAGGCCCTCGTCGGCGGTGATGACGAAGCTTGACTTGCAGTCGTCGATGCGGCCGGCCAGCGCGTCCGGTGAGAAACCGCCGAAGACTACCGAATGGATGGCGCCGATGCGCGTGCAGGCAAGCATCGCATAGGCGGCTTCCGGGATCATCGGCATGTAGATGGTGACGCGGTCACCTTTCCTAACGCCGTGCTTCTTCATCACATTGGCGAGCCGGCAGACATGCGCGTAGAGCTCGTTATAGGTGATCTTCCTGTCGTCGTAGGGATTGTCGCCTTCCCAGATGATGGCGGTCTGATCGCCGCGCTTTTTCAGATGCCTGTCGATGCAGTTCCAGGAAACGTTGGTCTCGCCATCCTCGAACCATTTGATCGAGACCTTGCCGTCGAAGGAGGTGTTCTTGACCTTGCTGTAGGGCTTGAACCAGTCGATGCGCTTGCCGTGCTTGCCCCAGAATTTGTCCGGGTTTTTCAGGCTGTCGGCGTACCATTTCAAATAGGTGTCATTGTCGATCAGCGCATTCTTCTTCCACGCCGGCTGGACGCGATGGACATGAACCTCGGACATTTTTCCATTCCCTCCCAAGACCAACTGCCAGCTTGCCGCCGAGCAGCATCGCGGCGCAGCGGCCGCGAATTCGCGCGCATTATTAACAGTTCCGCGGCGACGGCAACATTAGACGTTGGATTCGCGCGGCGGGATGCCGCAGACGTCGTTTTCGCCGCTATCAGCACTCGACTACGATCGCTGCTAACCGCATGTTTTTGCGTCGTAAATCTGGCCTCTAACTACGAAATATCAATAGACGATTAAGCAAATAGCGCGCACAATTTCAAATTGGGAGGAAAGGAGAATCAACCAGGGGAACCGCGATGCGTGACCATTCCGAAATGGACCTGATGCTCAAAGGCTATGGCTTGACCACGGCCAAGATTCTTTATCACTTTCCCGATCATCCGCATCTGCTGCAGAGCTTCATCTGGCAGGACTACGACATCGCTCCCAAATTTCCGGTGCTGATTCGGTTCATCGAGTTCTGGCAGACCAAGCTCGATGGCCCGCTGCATTCGGTGAGCTATACGCACCAGAAGCTGATCGCGCCCAACGAATGGCACAAGGTCGACGGCGAGTTCGTGCTGCATTAAAGGGCAAGCACTAGGACTGGTGCTATCACGAAGCATCAGATTGACGTGATCACGCCAGTCGAGCGGCGGTCGGCGCGGGAGGAGAAGGAGCGGCTGGTTACGGCGACGTTTGAGTCTTTGAGGCTGGGGCGAGTGTGAGATTGTGCGATCGGCTGGTTGTGAGCCGGCTTTTGCGGTGGCACAAGGAGCTCTGCCAGATCTCATCGCCGTCCGGGCCGCAGCTCGTTCCCGTGGAGGTCGTGGCGGCGCTGCCAGCGCCGCACCCGCCTTGGGGAAAGGCCGGCAGTCGGCTTTGGGTCTGTTTCGTCAGACCTGCTTACGCGGTGTTCCCGACCATCCCTGAGAACAGCACTGAACCGCGCTGCTCGAGAAGCGAATGCGACGTGTAGTCCACGATCGAGAGTCCCCCATCGGCGACCAAGGTCTGGCCTGTGATGAACGAAGCTTCATCGCTCGCCAGAAAGGCAACAGCTGCTGCGATTTCGGCCGGCGTGCCCATCCGGCCGAATATGCTTGGCGGCACCGTCCAATCGCCGGCTCTATCCGAAGCTGGCGCCTCCATATCGGTTGCGGTCGCAATCCAACCAGGGCTGACGCAGTTCGCCCTGATCCCGAGGGGGGCGCCTTCTATTGCCAGCGAGCGCGTAAGAGCTTCGACGGCCGCTTTGGCGACGCAGTATAGCCCCCAATTGCCGTGCAATGTGGCCGTGGACGATATGTTCACAATCGCGCCTCCGCCAGAATCCCGTATCAGCGGCATGGCATAGGAAGACACAAAATAGGTGGAGTCCAGGTTGGCGCCGCGCATCTTGTCCCATCTCACTCCCGGACCATCGCCTGGCTCGATGCCGCTCCGGCGCGAACCAGCACCTGCGTTATTGACCACGACCCCCAGTCGACGACCCCATTGACCGATTTGGCCGATCAGATCCTCGACTTGATGCTCCTCGGAAAGATCGCATAGAAAAAAGCGCGCTTCGCCTCTGATTGCCCTTGCTTCCGCTTCGACGGCGCGACCCTTCTCGCGATCACGGCCAGCGAAAGCAACTCTGGCTCCCTCTTTCAGGAAATAGTGGACGATTCCGCGTCCTATCCCCGAATTCCCGCCGGTCACGAGGACGTCTTTGCCTTTGAAGCGCATGGGTCATCTCCTGGTGGTTACCGGCGCAGACGCGCACCAGCAGCGGCCTCTCCGATCACCTTTCCGCAGAGGAGCGGTGAACGAAACCAGGATATATCTCGTCATTCAAATCGGCATGAACCACAGCGGACCAAGGATTGGGCATTGATGGGCTGGGTGCCTTTCGAATGCTAAGACTTCGAATGCTAAGACAGGGACACGCTAGAGTTGCCGGTTTCAAAAGCATGACCTTTATTGACTTGGTGCTGCAGGCCGCCGCCAAAGCTATTCGCGCTTGCCAGGAGTTCCAGAAAGGCCCTTGGCGCATTGTCTGGGGGATAAGGGCTCGTGCCGTCGCCGGCTGCGTAGGCTACGACCAGCTCCCAGCAGATCTCCGTTTGCCCTATGGGGGCGATGTTGAGCGAGGAGCGTCTTGCCTCAGCGATGGTTTCCGGGACAAGGGCGATCCCAAGGCCACGCGCGACCAGTTCCAGAAGTGTTTCGAGGTCACTGACCTCGAAGACGGAACGACGCTCGACGCCAACTTCCAGAAAGGCGCGGTCGACTAGTTTCCGCGTCCCCCAATTCGGCTCGAAATCGACGAATGGTTCGTCTTTCAACGCAGAGAGCGACACCTCGTCACGGCCTGCCAGGTCATGATCGAGTGCGCAGATCATGACGAGTGATTCACAGGCGATCATGGTTGTCGTGATGCCGACTGGAGGCTCGCACAGAGGCAAAAACGCTAGGTCAATTCGCCCGCTTCTTATCTTTTCCAGCAGATGGGTCGTGCTCCCCTGGCAGAGCCGGACCTCAATACCTGGATGCCGCGTGTGGAACCTCGCAAGCAGCGATGGCAAATCCAGAAAGGCCGGGAGGCTTTGGACGGTTCCAATGGAGAGCGTGCCTTGTTCCAACCCGTTCATCGCCGCGACGGTGTTCCGCGCCTCGCGCACCGCCTCAAGCGCGGCTCGCGCTTTGTCGAGGAAGACACGGCCCGTGGTCGTGAGGCGCACCTGTCGCGTACTGCGAATGAAGAGCTTTGCGCCGAGTTCATCTTCGAGCGCTCGGATCGAGGCCGAAAGAGCTGATTGGACGATGTTCACCCGCTGTGCGGCCCGGGTGAAGTGGTTCTCCTCGGCCACCGCCACGAAATGCTGCAACTGTCGGAGTTCCATGATCTTCTCGCTATTAAGCTACAGAGAAGATCAATAGCATCTGAATAATCCATTGGAAAGATGCATAAGCCGGGCGCATGTTATGTGACAGGACAGGACATACCTAATGGACGCAACTCAACAAAATATCGAAAAGATCCTCCCGACCCGCCGGCTGGGCCGAACCGACATGGAGATCACCCGCGTCGGGTTCGGCGCCTGGGCGATCGGCGGTGCCGATTGGGCCGTGGGGTGGGGTACTCAAGATGATCGTGAGTCGGTCGCTGCGATCCGTCATGCGGTGGAACGCGGCATCAATTGGATCGACACGGCAGCTATTTACGGCCTCGGCCACTCGGAAGAAGTCGTGCGGCAAGCCTTTGCAGAGATCCCGACCAGCGAGCAACCCTACATTTTCACCAAATGTGGCCTCGTCTGGGATGAAAACGATCGCCAGGCGCTGCCCCGCAAAGTCGGCGCGCCCGCAAGTGTCCGCCGCGAGGTGGAAGCCTCACTGAAGCGCCTTGGCGTTGAGCGCATTGACCTCTACCAAATGCACTGGCCGGCCGAGGATGGGACGCCGCTGGAAGAATATTGGCAAACGCTGCTCGACCTGAAGAAGGAGGGCAAGGTACGGGCCGTCGGCCTTTCCAATCATAGTGCCGCGCAGTTGGAAACGGCCGAAAGCCTGGGCGATGTCGACACGCTGCAACCGCCGTTCTCCGCGATTCGTCGCGAGGTCGCCAAGGCCGAACTGAATTGGTGTCACGCCCATCAGACCGGGGTCATCGTCTACAGTCCCATGCAATCCGGCCTCCTCACCGGCGGCTTCTCCGTCGAGCGTGCCCAAGCCTTGCCGAAAGACGATTGGCGATCCCGCAACGCGGAGTTCACCGGCGAAAAGCTTACTCGCAACCTGAGGTTCGCGGACGCCTTGGCACCAATCGCGGACCGTCACAGCACGAGCGTTGCAGCAGTTGCGATTGCCTGGACTCTCGCCTGGCCGGGGGTGACGGGTGCGATCGTCGGTGCCCGCAGCCCGGCTCAGGTGGACGGCTGGCTGGATGCGGCAAGCCTCGAACTGACGGGGCAGGATTTGGCCGAGATCGCCGCCGCCATCGAAGCGACTGGCACCGGTTCAGGCCCGTTGCAGCCCGGAAAGTAATTGCACCGATGATGATGTTGGAAACACGAACACAGGTGCGGCTCCTCGGCTTGCCGGGGAGCCTGCGCCAAGGTTCTTACTCCCTTGCCGTTCTCAGAGGCCTGCAGCCGGCGCTCAGTCCGGCGGTTGATCTCCAGATCGGCGACCTGCGGCTGCCTCTTTACGACCAGGACCAGGATGGACCTTCGACACCGCAGACAGTGCAGGCGTTCAGGCAAGCCGTTGCGGAAAGCGATGGGCTCGTGATCGCGACGCCGGAGTACAATCACGGCATCCCAGGCGTTCTCAAGAACGCGCTTGACTGGGCATCGAGGCCGCTAGGCCACTCGGCGTTGACCGGCAAAGCTGTGCTCGTCATCTCTGTGTCGCCGGCCTTCACCGGCGGCGTTCGTGCTCAGGCGCAGGCCAACGAGACGCTGCTCGCCATCCAGTCACGTCCCGTTCTTGGTCCGCAGGTCGTTATTGGCAACGTCACCAACAAGATCAGGGATGGACGATTGACTGACGAACCGAGCCTGCGCTTCGCATTGTCGGCGATCGATCGCCTGATCGCCCTTTGCCCGGCTGTTCGTCGGGCTGAGTATGCGGACCAGTCGTTGGGTTGAGGTCGGGACATTCTAACAAAAGTTCACTTACGATGGGAACCGCGCGGCAACGGAGCACATTCCAATGGAGGCCGAGCGTCGCGGGCTTTACGCGGGGGAAGATCCAACCGGCCTTTCCAAGCTTCTGGATCGGGATTGGCACAAGTGAGAAACGCGGATCTCAGAACCGCATTGAAAGGAGACCATCATGGACGTCGGCTTGATTGGCCTGGGACACATGGGCGCCGGAATGGCCACTAACATTCTTGAAGCCGGGCATGGCCTGACCGTCTACAACCGGACGCGCGGCAAGGCCGAGAGCCTCGTCAACAAGGGTGCTCGATCGGCGGCCAATTTTTCAGACGCCTGCCGCGGCGAGGCTGTCATAACTATGCTGGCAGACGATCACGCCGTCGAAAGCGTGGTCTATGGCGATGGGGGCTTGCTCTCGAGCCTTCGGAAGGGAGCGACGCACATCTCCTGCAGCACAATCAGTGTCGCTCTGTCGGAGCGCCTCGCAGCCGATCATGCCGCAGTTGGACAGCGCTTCGTTGCAGCACCGGTGTTCGGCCGGCCCGATGCGGCAGCGGCCGGCAAACTGTTCGTCGTCGCGGCCGGAGCGCCGGATGCCATGGCCGCCGTGCAACCGATTCTCGATGCGGTGGGCCAGAAGACCGTCGTCGTATCCAAGACGCCGAAAGCCGCCAATCTGGTGAAGCTTAGCGGCAATTTCCTGATCGCCTCGGTGATCGAATCGCTCGGCGAAGCCATCGCGCTGGTTAGCAAAGGCGGCGTCGACAAGCAACTGTATCTCGAAATCCTGACGTCGACCCTGTTTTCGGCACCCGTCTACAAGACCTATGGCGCGCTGATTGCGAATGGCAACTTTGAGCCTGCTGGCTTCGCTGCGCCGTTGGGTCAGAAGGATATCCGGCTGACGCTGGCAGCAGCCGAGGAGTTGCGCGTGCCGCTCCCGCTAGCGAGCCTCCTGCGGGACCGCTTCCTCACCCTGCTCGCCACCGGCGGCGAAAAGCTCGATTGGTCGGCCATCGGCCAGCTTGCCGCCAGGGATGCCGGCGCGGACGCACCTTGAAGGACTAATGATCTAGACTAGTGCATGTCGATATTCAGGTGAAGCTGGCCTGCGAATGGCGGTTTCCCGCGCTTCTGGCCTTCGCGGGGGTCAAACCGCTGGCGGGCTGAGCCGGGCAAAACCCTCCTGCCGGCGATACGGAAAATACGGATAGGGCGCGGTGACGGCGCTTGCCGCGTCGAGCTTCTTCATCTGGTCTGATGTCAATGACCAACCGACGGCGCCGAGGTTCTGGCGCAGCTGTTCCTCGTTGCGCGCGCCGATAATGACAGAGGCGACGGTCGGCCGCTGCAGCAACCAGTTGATGGCGATCTGCGGCACGGTCTTGCCGGTTTCCCTGGCGACGGTGTCGAGCGCATCGACAACCCTGTAGAGCTGCTCGTCTTCGACCGGTGGCCCGAAGCTTGCGGTGTCGTGCAACCGGCTTTTTTCAGGCAGTGGCTCGCCGCGGCGGATCTTGCCGGTCAGGCGGCCCCAGCCGAGCGGGCTCCACACCAGCGCGCCAACGCCCTGGTCGAGGCCGAGCGGCATCAACTCCCATTCATAGTCGCGCCCGACCAGCGAATAATAGACCTGATGGGCGACGTAGCGCGGGTAGCCATGCTTGTCCGCCAGGCCGAGCGATTTCATCACTTGCCAGCCGGAAAAGTTGGAGACGCCGACATAGCGCAGCTTGCCGGCGCGAACGAGACCGTCCAGCGTCGACAGCACCTCCTCGATCGGCGTTGCGGCGTCGAAAGCGTGCAGCTGCAGCAGGTCGATGTAATCGGTGCCGAGCCGCTTGAGCGCGTCCTCGACCGCCTTGATGAGGCGCGAACGGGAGGAGCCGGCATCGTTGGCTCCGTCGCCCATCGGCAGCGAGGTCTTGGTCGAGATCAGCACGGCATCACGGCGGCCCTTGATGGCCGCGCCGAGCACTTCTTCGGAGGCGCCGTTCGAATAGACGTCGGCGGTGTCGAACAGGTTGACGCCGGCCTCCAGGCAGATGTCGACCAGCCGCCGCGCTTCCGTCGCGTCGCTGTTGCCCCAGGCGCCGAACAGCGGCCCCGAACCGCCGAAGGTTCCAGCGCCGAACGAGAGCGCCGGGACCTTCAGGCCCGAGGCGCCAAGACGTCGATAATCCATCTTTTTTCTCCTGTGATGTCTAAGGGGTTCGTCGGGTTGCTACGATCGGGCAGATGCCGGTTCACCGAGCGTCGGACGACCGAGGCGCAGCGCCAGCCACGCCACGGCGAGCGCCGAGAGCGGCAGCAGCGCGGCGACCCAGGTGACGGCGCCAAGGCCGGGGCCATGGGCGATGACCATGCCGCCGAGCCAGGCGCCGGCGGCGTTGCCGAGGTTGAAGGCGGCGATGTTGAAGGACGAGGCGAGGCTTTGGCCGGCGCCTTCAGCCTTTTCCAGCACCCACATCTGCAGCGGCGCCACGGTGGCGAAGGCGGCGGCGCCGAGCAGGCCCACATAGATGACGGCGATCGCCCGGCTGTGCAGGGCGAGGGTCATCGTGCCGAGCACCAGCGCCAGCACGACGAGACTGCCGAGAACGGAAGGCACCAGCCAGCGGTCGGCGAACTTGCCGCCGGCGAGATTGCCGGCGATGAGGCCGCCGCCGAAGACAAGCAGGATCGGCGACACCGCTGCTTCCGCAAAACCGGTGATCTCGGTCAGCAAGGGGGCGATATAGGTGAAGACGGCGAAGACGCCGGCATAGCCCAGCACAGTGGTGGCGAAGCCAAGCAGAACCGGCGCGCGGCCGAGCACAGCGAGATCGCCGCGCAGGTCGCTCTTCTCAGGCGCCTGGCTGCGCGGCACCAGCAGGAGAATGACAGCGAAGGCGACGATGCCGACCAGGGTTACAGCCCAGAAGGTCGCCCGCCAGCCGAAGGCTTGGCCGAGCCAGGTGCCGAAGGGCACGCCGAGGATGTTGGCGATGGTCAGGCCGGTGAACATCAGGGCGATGGCCGAGGCCTTTTTGTTGGGCGCCACCAGCCCGGTCGCAACGACCGAACCAACGCCGAAGAAGGTGCCGTGGGCAAAGGCGGTGAGCACGCGGGCACCCATCAGCGTCCAGTAGTCGGGGGCCAGTGCACAGGCGAGATTGCCCAGGGTGAAGATCGCCATCAGCGCCAGAAGCACCGTCTTGCGCGGCCAGCGGCCGGTGGCAATCGTCAGCAGCGGCGCGCCGACAACGACGCCGAGCGCATAGCCGGAGATCAGCTGGCCGGCGGCCGAGATCGAGACGCCGAGATCGGTGCTGACGTCGAGCAGCAGGCCCATGATGACGAATTCGGTGACACCGATGCCGAACGCACCGGCGGCGAGAGCATAAAGAGCAAGAGGCATGCGGTTCCCACTTCGATGACAGCCAGTTTTGACGACGGGACGTCGTGTCCTCCCACGCCCCGCCCCGGAAGATCGTGTCGCGATGTAATGTGAACCAGCCTTGCGTCGGGCACATTGTCTGTGAAATAGATTCACGAATGGCGAGACCAGACATCAACCGCTCCGGCGAGATCGAAGTATTTGTCCGCGTCGTCGAAGCGGGCAGTTTTTCGGCTGCGGCGCGGATGCTGCGGATGACGCCGTCGGCGGTGAGCAAGCTGATTGCGCGGCTGGAGGCCCGTCTCGGCGCGCGGCTGGTCAGCCGTTCGACGCGCAAGCTCCAATTGACTCCAGAAGGCGCGGCCTTCTTCGACAGCGGCGTGCGCATCCTTGCCGACATGGCGACAGCCGAGCGCGAGGCGGCGGCCGGTGCTGCGCCGCGCGGCCGGCTGCGGGTCAACAGCTACGTGCCGTTCGGGCAGCACCGGCTGATCCCGCTCATGCCGCGGTTTCTCGAACGCTATCCGGAAATCGCCATCGATCTGGTTTTGACCGACAATGTCATCGACCTGATGGAGGAGCGCGCCGATGTCGCCATCCGCGCCGGGCCGCTCGGCGAATCACGTTTGGTGGCGCGCAAGCTAGGGCAGAGCCGGGTGATCGTCGTCGCCGCGCCAGCTTATCTCAGGACGCATGGCACGCCCCGAACGCCGGCCGATCTCGATCGTCACAACCGGATGGGATTCTGCTTCGTGCGCCATGTCGACGGCTGGCCCTTCGTCGGTGCGGCCGGCGAGGCCGTTCTCGTCCCGATCACCGGAAATGCGCTGGTCAGCGACGGCGAGGCGATGCGGCTGATGGCGCTCTCGGGCACTGGCATCGCCCGGCTGGCGCGCTGGCATGTGGAGCCCGACATCGCCGACGGCCGGCTGATCCCGCTTCTGGAGGATTTCAACCCCGGGGACGAGGAGCTTACCCACGCTGTTTACGTCGGCCAGGGCAAACATTTGCCGGCGCGAGTGCGGGCCTTTCTCAACTTTCTGGTCGAGACGGTCCGGCTGACCTGAGCCTGAAGATCGGAGCCCAAAAAGATCGAGAGCCCGCCGGCTCCCGAAATCGAAGATGAGATTGACTTACTTTTTCGGTGCAAAGGGCGCCGGACGCCGGCCAGCCGCCTGGCGTTCAAGCATCCAGCCCGGATATTCGGATGGCAGCGCGCTGACTTCGTCGAGACGAGCAAGATCGTCGCTGTCGAGCTTCAATGCAGTGGCGGCAAGGTTCTGTTCGAGCTGCTCCATGCGGCTGGCGCCGATGATGACACTCATCACGAAGGGCTTTGCCAGCACATAGCCGAGTGCCACCGTGGCGACGCTGACGCCGTGCTTGCCGGCGATCTCGCGCATGACGGCGACCGCCGCCCAGGCGCGGTCTTCATTGACCGGCGGGAAATTGAAGCTGGCGCGGCGGCCCTCGCCATTGCCGGGCGCGCCGGGTCCGTATTTGCCGGAAAGCAACCCGCCCGCCATCGGCGACCAGACCATCAGCCCAAGCTTCTCCTCGTTGAGCAGCAGCACGATCTCGCGCTCCAGATCGCGGCCGGCGATCGAATAGTAGGACTGCACGGTTTCGAAACGGGCAAAACCCTTGCGTTCGGCGATGCCCAGCGACTTGGCGATACGCCAGGCCGCCCAGTTCGAGACCCCGACATAGCGGACCTTGCCGCTGGCAACCAGATCGTCGAGCGCCCGCAGCGTCTCGTCGATCGGCGTCACCGCATCGGTGCCGTGCAACTGATAGAGATCGATATGGTCAAGCTGCAGCCGTTCGAGACTGCCCTCGACCGAATCCATGATGTGGCCGCGCGAGGAGCCACGCTGGTTGGGGCCGTCGCCCATGGCGCCATGGACCTTGGTGGCGATGATCACCTCCTGCCGCTTGATGCCGAGATTGCGCAGCGACTGGCCGAGAAGCCGTTCCGATGCGCCGAAGGAATAGACGTCCGCCGTGTCGAAGAAATTGACGCCGGCGGCGAGCGAGCGCTGCACGATCTCGTCCACGCCCTTCTGGTCGAGGCTGGCGATCAGGCCCCATTGGGCGTTTTCGCCGGCGGCGCCGAAGGTCATGGTGCCGAGGCAAAGTTCGGAGACGAACATCCCCGTGTTTCCAAGTTGATTGTAGCGCATGGTGCAAGCTCCGGACGTTTTGGAATGACACGACCAATATAGGAACGGTACGTTTCGTTTCAATTGTTGGCGTAACGGCCTGATGGTTTTGGACCAAGTTCCGCGGCCTGACGTTCTGGCGCAGTGGGGAACAGGTCAGATTGTCCAAGGGTTGAGGACCGTCACCTCGGTATCGTCGAAATCGGCGACGTTGCGCGTAACCAGAATGAGGTCGTGGACGACCGCGGTGGCGGCGATCAGCGTGTCGGCGCTGCCCCGTGTGCGGCCAGCCGAGACGCGACCCCACGACAACGCGACATCTTCAGTAACCGCAAGGATGCGGTCGGCATTGTCCCGCCGAAGCTCTCGCAGCCACAGATCGAGGCGCGTTGCCCGTTCGGGATCGACCTTGCGCAGCTTGACGATCCCGCGTTCGATCTCCCCGAGCGTGATGACACTGACATTGACCGAAGCCGGATCCACTGAAGCCAGCCAGGCGGTAGGCTTGGGCAGACGCCTCTGCACATCCGAAACGATGTTCGTATCAAGCAGGTACATCAGAAGTCGATGTCGCGGATCATCGTATCCGAGCGACGGTTGACCTCCTCGGCGAAATCATCATCCCAGACCGGGCCGGTCAGAAGATATTCTGCCAGTGACTTCTTTTTTCCCGACAAGCGGTCATAGTCTTCGGCAGAAAGCACCACTGCCGCGCGCTCGCCACGCAGGGTCACCGTCTGCGGTCCCTCGCTGCGCGCGCTGGATCACTTTGGAAAAGTTGTTTTTCGCATCCTGAAGATGCCAGTTCATTGGTCTGCTCCTAGCTAGCTTGGCTACGCATAGGCCTGACGCGCCCGACACTCAAGGCTGATCGCTCAATTACCACTACGAAATGTCCGCTAACGGCTGCCGAAGATCGCCGAGCCAACCCTGACGCTCGTTGCGCCGAAGGCGATCGCCGTTTCGTAATCGCCGGACATGCCCATCGAGAGCTTTTCGACGCCGGCCTCAAGCCCAAGTTTCTCCAGCAGCGCGAAGTGCGGACCGGGATTCTCGTCGGCCGGCGGGATGCACATCAGGCCCTCGATGGCAAGGCCATGGACGTCGCGGCAGCGCGTAACGAAGGGTACGGCTTCGCGTGGTTCGATGCCGGCCTTTTGCGGTTCCGAGCCGGTGTTGACCTGAACGTAGAGTTTTGGCAACCGGCCCTGTCTGGCGATTTCCTTGGCGAGTTCGGCGGCGATCTTTTCGCGATCGACCGTCTCGATGACGTCGAACAGCGCGACCGCTTCCTTCGCCTTGTTCGATTGCAGCGGACCGATCAGATGCAGCTCGATGTCGGGGAAAGCTTGCTTCAGCGCCGGCCATTTGGCTTGTGCTTCCTGGACACGGTTCTCGCCGAAGACGCGCTGCCCAGCCTCGATGACCGGGCTGATATCGTTGGCGCTGAAGGTCTTCGAGACCGCGACCAGCGTCACCGCGCCGGCTTGCCGTCCTGCCTCGCGCTCGGCGGCGGCGATCTTCGCCTTGACCGTGAAAAACTGTTCGACGGCGCTCGCCATGCCTATATCTGCCTCGAGTTTCTATCCTCACCGGACCGCCACAGTTGACGGGTCCGGCAATCCATGGTGAACACCGCGACGACATTTCCTGAGCCGCCGGTCATGTCCGGCCGCTCGCGCATGCTTTTAAGTGAAAAACACCCGATGGCAACCGAACGATACAATCCGCGCGCATCAGAGCCCAAATGGCAGAAGGTCTGGGACGCCAAGAAGCTGTTCGAGGCTGATAACGACGACCCGCGTCCGAAATACTACGTGCTCGAGATGTTCCCGTATCCGTCGGGGCGCATCCATATCGGCCACACCCGTAATTACACGATGGGCGACGTGGTGGCGCGCTACAAGCGGGCCAAGGGTTTCAACGTGCTGCACCCGATGGGCTGGGACGCCTTCGGCATGCCGGCCGAGAACGCGGCGATGCAGAACAAGGTCCATCCCAAGGACTGGACCTATCAGAACATCGCCGCCATGCGCGAGCAGCTCAAGGTCATGGGCCTGTCGCTCGATTGGGCACGGGAATTCGCCACCTGCGATGTCGACTACTACCACCGCCAGCAGATGCTGTTCCTCGATTTCGTCGAGAAGGGGCTGGTGACGCGCAAATCCTCCAAGGTCAACTGGGATCCGGAGGACATGACGGTGCTTGCCAACGAGCAGGTCATCGACGGACGCGGCTGGCGCTCGGGCGCGCTGGTCGAACAGCGCGAGCTGACGCAGTGGTTCTTCAAGATCACCGACTACGCGCAGGATCTGCTGGACTCGCTGGAAGGCCTCGACGAATGGCCGGAAAAAGTGAAGCTGATGCAGGCGAACTGGATCGGCCGCTCGGAAGGCCTGCTGATCCGCTGGCCGCTGGCCACTTTAGTCGATGGCGAAGATGAGCTGGAGGTCTACACGACGCGCCCTGACACCATCTTCGGCGCCTCCTTCATGGCGGTCGCCGCCGACCACCCGCTGGCGAAGAAGGCCGCCGAAAGCAATCCGGCGCTGGCAAAGTTCATCGATGAAGTCCATCACATGGGCACTTCGGTGGCCGCACTGGAGACGGCCGAGAAGAAGGGCTTCGATACCGGCATCCGCGTCGTCCATCCGTTCGATGCGAACTGGACGCTGCCTGTCTATGTCGCCAATTTCGTGCTGATGGAGTACGGCACCGGCGCTATCTTCGGCTGCCCGTCCGGTGACCAGCGCGACCTCGACTTCGCTAACCGATATGGCCTGCCGGTCATTCCGGTGGTGATGCCGGAAGGCGAGAATCAGGGAAGCTTCCAGATCATCGACGAGGCCTATGTCGGCGATGGCGTGATGATCAATTCGCGCTTCCTCGACGGTATGAAGCCTGATCAGGCGTTCGACGAGGTGGCGAAGCTGCTGGAACAAAGGACCCTCGGCAATCGGCCGATGGCCGAGCGCAAGGTCAACTTCCGCCTGCGCGACTGGGGCATTTCGCGCCAGCGCTACTGGGGCTGTCCGATCCCGATGATCCACTGCGAGGATTGCGGCGTGGTGCCGGTGCCGAAGGCGGACCTGCCTGTCAGGCTGCCGGACGACATCGAGTTCGACCGGCCGGGCAATCCGCTCGATCGCCATCCGACATGGCGGCATGTCAAATGTCCGCAGTGCGGCAAGGATGCACGCCGCGAAACCGATACAATGGACACGTTCGTCGATTCGTCGTGGTATTTCGCGCGCTTTACCGCGCCCTGGGCCAACGATCCGACCGATCCCAAGGCAGCTACCGAATGGCTGCCGGTCGACCAGTATATTGGCGGCATCGAGCACGCCATTTTGCACCTGCTCTATTCGCGCTTCTTCACTCGCGCCATGCGCGAGACCGGACATGTCGATCTCGCCGAGCCGTTCAAGGGCCTGTTCACGCAAGGCATGGTGGTGCACGAGACTTATCGGGTCGGCAGTGGCTCGAACGGCCGCTGGCTTGCGCCAAGCGAGGTTCGGCTGGAGGACGTCGACGGCAAACGCCGCGCCCTCGAAATCACGACCGGCGAAGAGGCGGTGATTGGCCCGCTCGAAAAAATGTCGAAGTCGAAGAAGAACACGGTGAGCCCTGAAGAGATCACCGACGGCTACGGCGCCGACACCGCGCGCTGGTTCATGCTGTCGGACTCGCCGCCCGAGCGCGATGTCGAATGGACCGACGAGGGCGCCGCCGGCGCGCATCGCTTCATCCAGCGCATCTGGCGCCTGGTGTCGACGGCTGCCGAATCGCTTGCCGGAATCCAGCCGGCAGCGGCAAAGCAGGGCGAGGCAGGGACTGTTTCCAAAGCCGCGCACAAGATCCTGAAATCGGTCGGCGAGGACATCGAAAAACTCGCCTTCAACCGCGCCATAGCCCGCATCTACGAGCTCGCCAATGCGCTCACCACGCCGCTCAACGAGGCGGCCGAAGGCAAGGCCGATCCGGCGCTCCAGGCTGCGTGCCGGCAAGCCGTCGACATCCTCGTGCATCTGATTGCGCCGGTGATGCCGCATCTGGCCGAGGAATGCTGGCAGACGCTCGGCGGCATCGATCTGGTCGCCGAACGGCCCTGGCCGGTCTATGATCCGTCGCTTGTCGTCGACAGCGAGATCGTGCTGCCGGTCCAGGTCAACGGCAAGAAGCGCGGCGATTTGACAATTGCCCGCGACGCGGACCAAGGTGCCGTCGAAAAAGCGGTTCTGGCTCTCGACTTCGTGCAGAAAGCGCTCGAAGGTAAGGCACCGCGCAAGGTGATCATCGTCCCGCAGAGGATCGTCAATGTCGTTGCCTGATCCGAGGAAGACAGAAGTGACGCATTTGCTGCGCCGTGCCGCGCTGTATGGCCTGGTCGCATCTGTTGCGCTGGTTTCGGCCTGCACGGTGCGGCCGCTCTATTCGAGCGCGCCGCTGTCGGCCGGTTCGCAAGTTGGCGCTGCCGCCGAACTCGGGTCCATTTCGGTCAAGCCGGTCAACACGCGCTACGCTCAGCAGGTCCGCAACAATCTGATTTTCGCGCTCGGCCAGGGTGCCGGCGAGCCGGCGTCGCCCGCCTATTCGCTCGATCTCGGCGTTACCGAACTTGTTGAATCCGCTGCAACCGTGCAGGTCACGACCGATGACGACGAGCCAACGGCGGGCACGGTGACATTGACCGCGAATTATGTGCTGACCGACGCCAAGACCGGCACGACGATCGCGACTGGCAGGCGCTCGATAGCGTCGTCCTTCGACAGGCCCCGTCAGGAGTTCGCCTCCTACCGGGCGCAAATCGACGCCGAAAACCGCGCGGCGCGCGAACTGGCGGACCTGCTGCGCCTGTCGATCGCCCAGAATCTGGTCAAGCACGGCAAGACGGTGGCGGGTTAGAGCGTTTCGGCACAACGACAGCCGATAATCCTTTCAGTGACAAGCCGTCGAGAATTGGCCGAAACACCTCTCCCTTCGTCATCCCAGGGTCTGCGCCGCGTCGCTTCGCTCCTTGCTCCGCCTGGGATGACGAAGGCGTGATGGCCGCCGACTTTCGCTTCAGCTGATTTTCTGGCCGGTCTTGGCCCAGTCGGCGAGGAACTGCTCCAGGCCCTTGTCGGTCAGCGGGTGCTTGACCAGCGCCTTCAGCGTCGCCGGTGGCGCGGTGATGACGTCGGCGCCGATCAAAGCGGCCTGCTTGACGTGGTTCACTGTGCGCACCGAGGCGGTCAGGATCTCGGTCTGGAAATCATAATTGTCGTAGATGGTGCGGATATCGGCAATCAGCTCCATGCCGTCCCAGCCGCTGTCGTCGATGCGGCCGACGAAGGGCGAGATGAAGGAGGCGCCGGCCTTGGCGGCGAGCAGCGCCTGGGTGGCCGAGAAGCACAGCGTGACATTGACCATGCGGCCGTCCGAGCGGATGTCCTTGCAGGCCCTCAGGCCGTCGAGCGTCAGCGGCACCTTGATGCAGACATTGTCGGCGATCCTGGCCAGGATCTTGGCCTCCGCCATCATGTCCTTGTATTCGGTGGCGACGACTTCGGCCGAGACCGGACCCTTGACGATCTCGCAGATCTCTCTGGTGACGTCGGCGATCTTGCCGCCGGATTTGAGGATCAGCGAGGGATTGGTGGTGACGCCGTCGAGCAGCCCCAAATCGTTCAGCTCACGGATTTCCTTGACATCGGCGGTGTCGACAAAAAATTTCATGACGGTCTCCTGAAGATTTTTTCATGTGCATGTCATGCACATTTGGGTCGGACTTTGATCTAGACGAAAGTCGGGGCAAGGTCACGCCTCATGATCGAAGATTCGCCCTTTGCCGCAGCCGCGCCAGTGCTGGTGCCGATGCCCGCCGAGCGGCCCTACACCTATGCCGTGCCCGCCGGCATGCGCGTGGTGCCGGGCTCGATCGTGCGTGTGCCGCTCGGTCCGCGCCAGGTTGCCGGGATCGTCTGGGACGGCGTTGTCGAAAAGGTCGATGCCAAAAAACTGCGCCCGATCGAGCAGGTCTTCGACTGCCCGCCGATCGACCGCGCCATGCGCCACTTCGTCGACTGGATCGCGCAATACACGCTGTCGCCGCCCGGCATGGTGGCCCGCATGCTGCTGCGGGCGCCGGAGGCCTTCGACCCGGAACCGTGGATCGAAGGCCTGCAACGCACCTTGGCCAAACCCGACCGGATGACGGATGCGAGGATGCGCGTGCTGGAGACCGCAGAAGGCGGGCTCGCCTGGACGCGATCCGGGCTGGCGCATGCGGCCGGCGTGTCGTCGACGGTCATCGACGGGCTGAAAGCGCAAGGCGTGTTCGAGACGGTCATGATCCCGCCGCGACCGGTGGTCGCAGCACCAGACACCGGCTACGCCCAGCCATCGCTGATGCCGGACCAGAGCGATGCAGCCGAGATGCTGCGCAGCAATGTCGCGGCCGGCATATTCGGCGTCACGCTGCTCGACGGGGTGACCGGATCGGGCAAGACGGAGGTCTATTTCGAGGCGGTGGCGGCGGCGCTCGACCGCGGCAAGCAAGTGCTGATCCTGCTGCCGGAGATCGCGCTGACCCACGCCTTCCTCGAGCGCTTCCAGGAACGGTTCGGCGCCAAGCCGGCGCAATGGCACTCGGACCTGCCGCCAAGGATGCGCGAGCGTGTCTGGCGGCAAGTGGCGGAAGGCGGCGTGCGCGTCGTCGCCGGCGCGCGTTCGGCGCTGTTTCTGCCGTTCAGGGAACTCGGGCTGATCGTCGTCGACGAGGAGCACGACCCCGCCTACAAGCAGGAAGACCGCGTCTTCTACAATGCCCGCGACATGGCGGTGGTGCGCGGCCATATCGGCGGCTTTCCGGTGGTGCTCGCCTCGGCGACGCCGTCGGTCGAAAGCCGGGTCAATGCGAGCCAGGGCCGCTACAGCAGGGCGGTGCTTTCGGCGCGCTTTGCCGAGGCGGCCCTTCCCGACCTGAAGACGATCGACATGCGCCGCGCCGCGCCGGCACGCGGCGGTTTCCTGTCGCCGGTGCTGCTTGGCCATATGCGGCAGACGCTGGAGAAGAAGGAACAGTCGCTGCTGTTCCTCAACCGGCGCGGCTATGCGCCGCTGACGCTATGCCGGGTCTGCGGCCATCGCTTCGGCTGTCCGGTCTGCTCGGCCTGGCTGGTCGAGCACCGCTTTCGCGGCCAGCTCGTCTGCCACCATTGCGGGCACAATGAGCGCCGGCCCGAGGCCTGCCCGGAATGCGGCACGCTCGACCATCTGGTCGCCTGCGGGCCGGGCGTCGAGCGCATCGCCGAAGAGGTCGTCGCGCATTTCCCCGACGCCCGAACCATCGTCCTGTCGTCCGACCTGATGGGCGGCGTGCGGCGGCTGAGGCTGGAGCTTGAAGCCATCGCCAACGGCGAGGCCGACATCGTCATCGGCACGCAGCTTGTCGCCAAGGGTCACAATTTCCCAAACATGACCCTGGTCGGCGTGGTCGATGCCGATCTCGGCCTGGCCAATGGCGATCCGCGCGCCGCCGAGCGCACCTTCCAGCTGCTCAGCCAGGTGACCGGCCGCGCCGGCCGTACCGGCAAGAAGAGCCTTGGCCTGCTGCAGACCTTCCAGCCCGACCATCCGGTAATGCGGGCGATCGTCTCCGGCGATGCCGAGGCCTTTTACGAGCGCGAGATCGCCGAGCGCGAGCGAGCGGGGCTGCCGCCTTTCGGCCGGCTCGCCGGCGTCATCGTCAGTGCGGCGACGCGAGCGGAATCCGAAGGGCACGCCCGCGGCCTGCGGCGGGCGGCGCCCCAGGCCGCCGATCTGTTCGTGCTCGGCCCGGCCGAGGCGCCGCTGTCGCTGATCGGCGGCCGCCACCGCTTTCGCCTGCTGATCCAGGGCGAGCGGCGCGCCGACATGCAGGGGTTCATTCGCACCATGCTCGCCGAGGGACCGAAGCTACGTGGCTCGGTGCGCGTGCAGGTCGATATCGACCCGCAGAGTTTTTTGTGAGGTGCTTGGAGTCCATTAGTCTAAAGCGCGTCGCGTTTGACCGGCCCCATGCGACGCGCTTTAGATTGTTGTTTATACATGTCGTTATCGCAAAACCGCTGCACACTTTTGCGCGACATACATTAGTCGGGCGCAGGTGGGTCCTGCAATATGTTCCAACACGACACGTCGAGCGCCTCAAAATGCCTGACGTTGGCTGTGACCACTGTAAGCTCGTGAATTGACGCCGTAGCGGCGATCAATATGTCCGCAAGGCGTGGATTCTTCCCTTGTGCAGAGACTGCTTCCTCCATTTGGCCGGCCCTTCGAGCTACATCGGCGTCGATCGCTAGGATTTGGCCTGCAAATCCTTCGATGATATCGTTGAGCCAGTCAGTGAGATTTTCTGTCCGTTTGGTAGCCCCGGCGCGATCGAGCTTGCGTATGCCTTTCTCTATTTCGGTGATTGCTACTACAGGCACGAATAGCGTCTGCTTTTCACCTTCGGTGACAATCCAGGTGGAAATATTTTTTGCAAGGGCTGGCTTTCCAGGCGCGAAAGCGGACAGAATAGACGTATCGATAAGATAGCGGCTCAAAGATCGATTTCCCGCGACGGCGACTCGTTCCTCTCGAGCTCAATTCCACCGGGATAGGTCAAAAGAAACTCTCCGAAGTTCCGGCGTTTGACCGGGTAAAGCTTTTGCATGTCCTCCACCGAAACAATCGCCGCCGCTGGCTTACCGTGCTTCGTGATAATTGTAGGCTCGCCGCTCTCGGCAGCTTCGATGAGTGCCGAGAAGCCTGCTTTAGCCTCTCTAACCTGCATGGTTCTCACATTGGTTCTCCTTGTGGTCTCATGTGGTCATAATATATAGCATTCCACAGCGGAGGAACAGCAGTCATGAAGCTCTTGGCCTCTTTGGCAGCATGAGAATTAACGACGATCCACCATCGCCATGCCATCATGGGCGGCATCGAGTTCACCATTCTGCTTTGCCAGCAGGACCTCGACACTCCGGTCTTCGATACGACGCGCATCCATACCGAGGCGGCGGGTGGTCCCTGCTGGGCTTGCGTGTTTCGGCAAATCGCCTACGCGCATCTGGCGCAGGTTTCTTGCTTCGCTAGAATGCCCGAAATTTCGAAACAGCCATTTGCGAGGGGACAGTATGGAATTTGCGTTTCCGTGGCCGATGAGCCAGGGCGAGTGGCTGGCGTGGTCGAGCGCAGTCGTGACCTTGCTGCTGGGCCTGCTGCTGTTCCTGGCGCCGGCGCTGGCTTTCCGGATACTCAGACTGCAGGTCAAGCCAGAGAAGGCGGCGGCGATCGCCGAAGCGCGCGGCAGGATGTCAGGTTTTTATCTCGGCGTCGGACTGTGCTGTGTTCTGCTTGCGCAACCGCTGCTCTACATGGCGCTTGGCTTTTCCTGGCTGTTCACCGCCTTCGGCCGCCTGCTGTCGATGATGTCGGACGGCGCCAACACACCTTTCAACTGGGCTTCCATCGTGGTGGAACTGGTGCTGGCGGCACTGCCGCTTGCCTTCGCCTTCGGCTTTGTGCCTTGAATCAAAGGCTAATTCGGGACCGGCGGTCAAACCGCAACGCCGGATGCGACAATAGTGCCTGAAAACCATGCGGGAGGACGCATTGCGGTCTTAAAATGCCTGTGCTAGACGGCAATCGACTTTCGGCCGGGGATAGCGGAAGCCGCGCCTCCGTGCTTGGAAAAATGCAGTAAGGTCAAAGATTTAGCCAGAGTTTTCGCTCGCGCCAATAATCTGCGGCCTGTCAGACAAGAGAAAAGACGGTCCGTGGCCCAATCGTCATCGCCAATCTCAGGTGTCGCAGAGCGCTATGCGGGTTCGCTGTTCGAGCTCGCGCTCCAGGCGAATTCGGTCGCCCAGGTTGAAGCCGACCTCAACAGTTTCGCGGCGATGGTCGAAGGCAGTGCCGATCTGACCCGCCTGATCAACAGCCCGGTGTTCTCCAGCGACGATCAGGCCAAGGCGATCGCGGCGATCGCCGATAAGGCAGGGATCACCGGCCTCACCGGCAATTTCCTGCGCGTCGTCGCCCAGAACCGCCGGCTGTTCGCCATCCCTGGCATGATCAAGGCATTCCGCCAGATCGCCGCAGAGCATCGTGGCGAGACCGCCGCAGAAGTGACCTCGGCGCATGCGCTGACCGACGCCCAGCAATCCGAGCTGAAGGCGGCGCTGAAAAGCGTTGCCGCCAAGGATGTCGCGATTACTGTGACCGTCGATCCGTCGCTGCTCGGCGGGCTGGTGGTCAAGATAGGCTCGCGCCAGATCGATACGTCGCTCAAAACCAAACTCAATTCGCTCAAGCTTGCACTGAAAGAGGTCGGCTGATGGACATCCGCGCCGCGGAAATTTCCGCAATTCTGAAAGACCAGATCAAGAATTTCGGCAAGGAGGCCGAGGTCTCCGAAGTCGGCCAGGTTCTGTCCGTCGGCGACGGCATCGCCCGCGTCTATGGCCTCGACAATGTCCAGGCCGGCGAGATGGTCGAGTTCCCCGGCGGCATCCGCGGCATGGCGCTCAACCTCGAAGCCGACAATGTCGGCGTCGTCATCTTCGGCGCCGACCGCGACATCAAGGAAGGCGATATTGTCAAGCGCACCGGCGCCATCGTCGACACGCCGGTCGGCATGGGCCTGCTCGGCCGCGTCGTCGATGCGCTCGGCAATCCGATCGACGGCAAGGGCCCGATCCAGGCGACCGAGCGCAAGCGCGTCGACGTCAAGGCGCCCGGCATCATTCCGCGCAAATCGGTGAACGAGCCGATGTCGACCGGCCTCAAGGCCATCGACGCGCTGATCCCGGTCGGCCGCGGACAGCGCGAGCTGGTCATCGGCGACCGCCAGACCGGCAAGACCGCGATCATCCTCGACACGATGCTCAACCAGAAATCGGTGCACGAGCACGGGCCGGAGAAGGAAAAGCTCTACTGCGTCTACGTCGCCGTCGGCCAGAAGCGCTCGACCGTCGCGCAGTTCGTGAAAGTGCTCGAAGAGCGCGGCGCGCTCGATTATTCGATCATCATCGCCGCCACCGCTTCCGATCCGGCGCCGATGCAGTTCCTGGCGCCGTTCACTGCCTGCACCATGGGCGAATATTTCCGCGACAACGGCATGCACGCACTGATCAGCTACGACGATCTGTCGAAGCAGGCCGTCGCTTACCGTCAGATGTCGCTGCTGCTGCGCCGCCCGCCCGGCCGCGAAGCCTATCCGGGCGACGTCTTCTACCTGCATTCGCGCCTTCTCGAGCGGGCCGCCAAGCTCAATGACGACAATGGCGGCGGTTCGCTGACGGCGCTGCCGATCATCGAGACCCAGGCCAACGACGTGTCGGCCTATATCCCGACCAATGTCATCTCGATCACCGACGGCCAGATCTTCCTGGAAACCAACCTGTTCTTCCAGGGCGTCCGCCCGGCGGTCAACGTCGGCCTGTCGGTGTCGCGAGTCGGCTCCTCGGCGCAGATCAAGGCGATGAAGCAGGTCGCCGGCTCGATCAAGGGCGAGCTCGCGCAGTACCGCGAAATGGCGGCCTTCGCCCAGTTCGGCTCCGATCTCGACGCCGCCACGCAGCGCCTGCTCAACCGCGGTGCGCGCCTGACCGAACTCCTGAAGCAGCCGCAGTTCTCGCCGCTCAGGGTCGAAGAACAGGTCGCGGTGATCTTCGCCGGAGTCAATGGCTATCTCGACAAGCTGGCAATCGACCAGGTCAGCAAATTCGAGCATGGCTTGCTCAGCCATATGCGCTCGGCCGGCAAGGAGGTGCTCGACGGCATCCGCAAGGAGAAGGCGCTGTCGGACGATCTGCGCGCCAAGCTGAAGGCGGAGATCGACACCTTCGCCAAGACCTTTGCTTGAACGAAGCCGGACGGACGGGATCAGGTTTGAAGCATGCCTTCATTAAAAGACCTTCGTAACCGTATCGCCTCGGTCAAGGCGACGCAGAAGATCACCAAGGCGATGCAGATGGTCGCCGCGGCGAAGCTGCGCCGCGCGCAGGAGGCGGCGGAAGCGGCGCGCCCCTATTCGGAGCGCATGGGCGCGGTGCTGGCCAACATCACACAGGCGATCGGCGGCGGCGGCGAGGCCCCGGCGCTGATGACCGGCACCGGCAAGGACGACGTGCATCTGCTCGTCGTCTGCACCGCCGAGCGTGGTCTATGCGGCGGCTTCAATTCGCAGATCGCACGCCTTGCCCGCGATCACATCCGCAAGCTTTTGGCAGACGGCAAGCAGGTCAAGATCATCTGCGTCGGTAAGAAGGGGTTTGACATCCTGCGTCGCGACTACGCGGCGCTGATCCTCGAGCGCGTCGATTTGCGCGAGGTGAAGACGCTGGGCTTCGTCAATGCCGATGCCATTGCCAAGAAAGTCATCCAGCTCTTCAACGAGGGCGGCTTCGACATCTGCACGCTGTTTTATTCGCAGTTCAAATCGGTGATCAGCCAGGTCCCGACGACGCAGCAGATCATCCCGGCAGGCGTGCCTACCGCTACCGCCGAAGCGACGGACGGCGGCAGTGCCGTCTATGAATACGAGCCGGAGCCGGGCGAAATCCTCTCCGACCTCATCCCGCGCAACATCTCCGTGCAGGTCTTTCGCGCTCTGCTCGAAAACGCCGCCGGCGAGATGGGCGCCAAGATGAGCGCAATGGACAATGCGACGCGCAACGCAGGCGACATGATCAACAAATTGTCGATCACCTACAACCGCCAGCGGCAGGCGCAGATCACCAAGGAACTGATCGAAATCATTTCGGGCGCCGAGGCGCTCTAGGCGCGCTCCGATGAAGGTCAGCAACCTTTAGGCGGATCGCGTGAGAAACAAAGAGACGAAAAGGGTAAAGACGATGGCGAAAGCAGCGACCCCAGAGAAGGCGGCCCCGAAGACCGCCGCGACGGCGGCAGCACCAGCAAAGGCTCCGGCAGCGGCAGCGAAGGCGGCTCCGGCGAAGAAGGCGGCAGCGCCCGCCAAGGCTGCCGCGGCGAAGGCGCCGACCGTTGCCATCAAGAAGACCGGCTTGGCCGGCAAGGTTCGCCAGGTCATCGGCGCCGTTGTCGACGTGCAGTTCGGCGAACATCTGCCGGCGATCCTGAACGCCCTGGAAACGTCCAATGTCGGCAATCGTCTCGTGCTCGAGGTGGCTCAGCATCTCGGCGAGAACACGGTGCGCTGCATCGCCATGGACTCGACCGAAGGTCTGGTTCGCGGCCAGGACGTCTATGACACCGGCGCGCCGATCACCGTGCCGGTCGGCCCGGGCATGCTCGGCCGCATCATCAACGTCATCGGCGAGCCGGTCGACGAGGCAGGCCCGGTCGACGGCATCGAGATGCGCTCCATCCACCAGCCGGCTCCGACCTATGTCGAGCAGTCGACGGAAGCGCAGATCCTGGTCACCGGCATCAAGGTTCTCGACCTGCTGGCACCCTATGCCCGCGGCGGCAAGATCGGCCTGTTCGGCGGCGCCGGCGTCGGCAAGACGGTGCTGATCCAGGAATTGATCAACAACGTCGCCAAGGCGCATGGCGGCTTCTCGGTGTTCGCCGGCGTCGGTGAGCGCACCCGCGAAGGCAACGACCTCTATCATGAGTTCATCGAGTCCGGCGTCAACAAAAAGGGCGGCGGCGAAGGATCCAAGGCGGCGCTCGTCTACGGCCAGATGAACGAGCCGCCGGGCGCGCGCGCCCGCGTCGGCCTGACTGGGCTGACAGTTGCCGAATATTTCCGCGACCAGGGCCAGGACGTGCTGTTCTTCGTCGACAACATCTTCCGCTTCACGCAGGCTGGCTCCGAAGTGTCGGCGCTGCTCGGCCGTATTCCTTCGGCCGTGGGCTACCAGCCAACGCTGGCCACCGACATGGGCGCGCTGCAGGAGCGCATCACGACGACGACCAAGGGCTCGATCACCTCGGTGCAGGCGATCTACGTGCCGGCCGACGATCTGACCGACCCGGCGCCGGCGACCTCGTTCGCCCACCTCGACGCGACGACCGTGCTCAACCGCGCGATTTCGGAAAAGGGTATCTATCCGGCCGTCGATCCGCTCGATTCGACCTCGCGCATGCTCGACCCGATGGTCGTCGGCGAAGAGCACTACCAGGTCGCCCGCCAGGTGCAATCGATCCTGCAGCGCTACAAGTCGCTGCAGGACATCATCGCCATCCTGGGCATGGACGAGCTGTCGGAAGAGGACAAGCAGACAGTGGCCCGCGCCCGCAAGATCGAGCGCTTCCTGTCGCAGCCCTTCTTCGTCGCCGAAGTGTTCACCGGCGCGCCGGGCAAGCTGGTCGATCTCGCCGACACCATCAAGGGCTTCAAGGGCCTCTGCAACGGCGACTACGACCACCTCCCGGAAGCCGCCTTCTACATGGTTGGCGGCATCGAAGAAGCGGTCGAGAAGGCACAGCGCCTGGCGGCCGAAGCGGCGTAAAGAAGCGAACTAAGAAGCGAATAGCGAATAGCGAATAGGGAGTAGCGAATAGGGCATATGAGCAGGCGAAATTCTTAGACTATTCGCTACTCGCTATTCCCTACTCGCTAAATTGGCATGGCTGAAGCTTTCAAATTCGAACTGGTCTCGCCGGAGCGCCTGCTGGTTTCCGAGCAGGTCGAATCCGTCGTTATTCCGGGCGCCGAAGGCGAAATGACCGTCATGGCCCATCACGCGCCGGTCATGACCACGATCAAGCCGGGCGTCGTCACGGTGAAGACAGCGGAAGGCAAGGCAGAGCGCTACGTCGTGTTCGGCGGCTTCGCCGACATTGTTCCGGCCGGCTGCACGCTGCTCGCCGAATCGGCGGTGCATGTCGCCGACATCGACCGCGCCGACCTTGCCCGCCGTATCCAGGAAGCCAGGGAAGACGTCGCCGACGCCAAGGACGACGAGACGCGCAGCAAGGCCGAGCAGTTCCTTAGCCAGCTCACCACACTCGAAGGCGCGATTTTGCCGGCATAGAGGGCGGGGCTATCCCTTAGCCATGCCAAGGCGGAACGTAGTCCGCGTGGGATTCAATGACGTCAGCCAAATAGTACGACGGCCCAGCATAAAAGCGGTTCCGTCGCGATCCTTCGCGCCACCCTCTGTCCCGCGGGCGTCAACGATCTTGGCCGCCGACACGGCTCTGATCTTCGGCAACCCGATTCGAGCAGGCACCAGATCTTCCTACGGCGTGTCGCCCTCAATGCCCAGCGCTGTGAAAGCAGCAGCCACCCCGCCCTGCCGCAGGCGTTCGAGATGGGCGGCCGCGAGGTCGATCAGCGTCAGGCGCTCAGCGCCGCCCTTGGCGAAGCCGGTCAGGTCGAACACCGCCGCCGCCGCTTCGCCGGCTGACAGATGCCGAGTGTCGAGTGCAGCTAATGCCTGGTCGAGCGGGTCGGTGAAATGGTTTTCCGGCAAGGCTTCGCCACGCGTCTCGCAGGCGGCGATCCAGGCGGCGACCACCAGCATCAGATAGGCGGGCGGGGCACCGCCGCTCATCCGCTCCATGGCCGAGGCAACGATGCGCTGCGGCAGTTTCTGGCTGCCATCGTTGGCGATCTGCGCCGTCCGATGCGCGAGGGCGGTGTTCGAATAACGCTTGGCGAGCTGGGCCGTGTAGTCGGCCGTATCGAGCCCAACGTCTTTCGGCAGCGTCGTGACGGCCTCGGCCCACAATCCGTCGACGAATTGCCGGATCGCCGGATCGGCGAAGGCGCGGTCGACCGTCTCAAAGCCGCTGAGCAGGCCAAGATAGGCGATGGCCGAATGCGAGCCGTTGAGCAGGCGCAGCTTCATGTCCTCGAACGGCCCGACATCACCGACCATGGTGACCCCGAACCTTTCCCAGGCCGGCCTGCCTGCCGGGAAATCGTCTTCGACCACCCATTGGCAGAACGGCTCGGTCATGACAGGCCAGGCATCCTCGACGCCGAGCTGGCCTGATATCCGTGACCGGTCGGCATCGGTGGTCGCCGGCACGATGCGATCGACCATGCTCGACGGAAATGCCACCTCGTCGGCGATGTGGCGGGCGAGATCGGTGCCGCGCAACGCGGCGAATTCGACCAGCAGCCGGTGCAGCGTGGCGCCGTTGGCCGGGAGATTGTCGCAGCACAGCACGGTGAATGGCTGGATACCGGCGGCGCGGCGGCGCGCAAGCGATTCGGCCAGAAAACCATGCGCCGTTCGGGGCATTTGCGGGTTGGCCAAATCGTGGACGATGTCGGGATGGGCTGCGTCCAGTCCGCCACCCGCCGCCCTGAGATAGGCTTTTTCGGTGATCGTCAGCGTGACGATGGCGGTGCCCGGGTCAGTCAGCGCGGCCAGCACCGCATCCGGATTTTCCGGGGCCACCAGCATCGACAGGATCGAGCCGACGACGCGCAGGCTTTCGCTGTCGCTGCTCCTGACCGCCAGCGTGTAGAGCCCGTCCTGCGGCGCCAGCGCATCGCGTGTGTCGGCGCTGCGCAGCGAGACGCCGACAATGCCCCAAGCCATTTCTCCCGCCGCCAGGCACTCGTCGACATAGGCTGCCTGATGGGCGCGGTGGAATGCGCCGACGCCGAGGTGGACGATGCCGGGCACGACACGGTTGCGGTCGTAACCGAGGACCGCGACCGAGGCCGGCAATGCCTGCCGCGTGCTGTTGGAAAGGCGTCTGTCTGTCATCGTCGAGCTCGTGCCGGGCGTGGCCGGCATGCGGCGTAACATCCGTTTCGTTCCCGCACAATGGGCTGACGTTGCGTTAAAGTCATCATACAACAATCTATTTTTTGTATGTTGACATTATTTCTTTCCGATCCTACCGATGGCCGGGTTGGGAGGAACGACGTGGCCGCATTGACCGATCCGGATTTGCTGTTTCCCTCGGAGGCGCGTCCGCTGTCGCTCGCCCGCGATCTTTACGCAGCTGTCAAGCATCTGCCGATCGTCAGCCCGCACGGTCACACCGATCCGCGCTGGTATGCGCTCAACGAGGCGTTTACCGATCCGGCGCAACTGCTTGTTGTGCCGGACCATTACATCTTCCGCATGCTGTTCAGTCAGGGCGTCGGGCTCGAGGATCTCGGCGTGCCAACGCTCGATGGCTCACCGGTGGAGACCGACGGCAGGACGATCTGGCGCCGCTTCGCCGAGCACTATTATCTGTTCCGCGGCACGCCGACGCGGCTGTGGTTCGACCATGTGCTGGCCCATCTGTTCGGCATCGAAGAGCCGCTGACGGCGGCAACCGCCGACCGCCATTACGACAAGATCTCTGCCTTGCTGCAGTGGGAGAATTTTCGCCCGCGAGCCCTGTTCGAGCGCTTCAACATCGAGGTTATCGCGACGACCGAAGGCGCGCTCGACGATCTCAGATGGCACCAGATGATCCGCGACAGCGGCTGGGAGGGCCGCGTCGTCACCGCCTATCGGCCGGACGCCGTCGTCGATCCTGATTTCGAAGGCTTTTCTGCCAATCTCGATCGGCTCGGCGACATCACCGGCTGCGACACCGGCACCTGGGCCGGCTATCTCGACGCCCATCGGCGGCGGCGTGCCTTCTTCAAGAGTTTCGGTGCGACCGCGTCGGACCACGGTCATCCGACGGCGGAGACCGCCAATCTGTCGGATGCCGCCGCGCAAGAGCTGTTCAACCGCATTCGCCGAGGCTCGGACGACGAGCGCGAGCGAAAACTGTTTCGCGCCCAGATGTTGACCGAGATGGCCAAGATGAGCCGCGACGACGGCCTGGTGCTGCAAATCCATCCCGGCTCCTGGCGCAACCATTCGCCTGCCGTCTTCCACAAGTTCGGCAGGGACAAGGGTTTCGATATCCCGACCAGAACCGACTATGTGACGGCGCTGAAGCCGCTGCTCGACTGCGTCGGCCTGGAGCGCGACCTCACCATCATCCTCTTCACGCTCGACGAGACCAGCTATGCGCGCGAACTGGCGCCGCTCGCCGGCGTCTATCCGGCGCTGAAACTCGGGCCGGCCTGGTGGTTCCACGACAGCGCGGAGGGCATGCGCCGGTTCCGCGAGATGACCACCGAGACAGCAGGCTTCTACAACACCGTCGGCTTCAACGACGACACCCGCGCCTTTCCATCCATCCCGGCTCGCCACGATGTGGCGCGTCGGGTCGATTGCGCCTTTCTTGCGCGTCTCGTCGCCGAGCACCGGCTCCGCGAGGACGAGGCGCACGAACTGGCGCAGGAACTTGCCTATACGCTCGCGAAAAAGGCGTACCGGCTCTAACGGCGCTTGCCGCCATCGTTCAAACGGGAGGAACCAATGCTGCATTTTTCTAGACTGGCGGGAGCTACGCTACTGGCCGCCGCACTGATGGCCGGAACGGCAAGCGCCCAGACGGTTCTGCGCTCGTCCGACACCCACCCGGACGGCTATCCGACGGTCGAGGCGGTCAAATATTTTGGCGAGCTTGTCAAGGAGCGCACGGCCGGCCGCTATTCGGTCGATGTCTATCATTCCGCGCAGCTCGGCGAAGAAAAGGACACGATCGAGCAGGTGCGTTCTGGCGTGATCGACCTCAACCGCGTCTCGATGGCGCCGTTCAATGGGCTCATCCCCGAAACCACGGTGCCCTCGCTGCCCTACATATTCCGCTCGGAAGACCATATGCACAAGGTCATGGACGGACCGGTCGGCGACCAGATCGCGGCGGCGTTCGAACAGGTCGGGCTGGTGCTGCTCGCCTTTTATGACGGCGGCGCGCGCTCCTTCTACAATTCGAAGAAGCCGATCAACTCTGTAGCCGATATGGCCGGCATGAAATTCCGCGTCATCCAATCCGACATCTTCGTCGACATGGTGGCGGCACTCGGCGCCAACGCGACGCCGATGCCGTATGGCGAGGTGTATTCGGCGATCGAAACCGGGGTCATCGACGGCGCGGAGAACAATTTTCCGAGCTACGACACCGCCAAGCATGCGGAAGTCGCCAAGTTCTATTCGCTCGACGAGCACACGATGGTGCCGGAAGCCTTCGTCATGGCGAAGTCGAGCTGGGACAAGCTGACGCCGGAAGACCAGGCGATCTTCAAGGCGGCCGCCAAGGAAAGCGTCGCCAAGCAGCGTGAGCTGTGGGCCGCCAAGGTCAAGGAATCGCGTGCCAAGGTCGAGGCGGCCGGTTCGAAGATTACGACGCCGGACAAGCAGCACTTCATCGACGCGATGGGCCCGGTCTACAAAAAGCACGTCAAGGACGACAAGCTGAAGGCGATGGTCGAGGCCATCAGGGCCGTGCAGTGAGCAAGCGGCGGCGCGGGCATTCCGCGCCGCCACCTCTTGCGGAGAGAACCAGTGACCTCCAGCTCAGAACAGAGACCGTCCCTGTCCGGCATCGCGCGGGTGATGTCGCGCGTCAGCACGGCGGCGCTGTGGATCGCCGGCATCGGGCTGGTGCTGATGACCGCTTTCGTCGCCTGGCAGGTGTTCGGCCGCTATGTTCTGAACCGCTCGCCGAGCTGGACCGAGCAGGGCTCGGTGATGCTGATGAGCTGGTTCATTTTCCTCGGCGCTGCCGTCGGGGTGCGCGAGAACTATCACCTCGGCTTCGACGTCCTGCTCTACGTGCTCCCGAAAGGCGGCAAGCGTTGGCTGAGGATGATCTCGGACCTCGTCGCGCTCGCCTTCGGCATCGGCATGATCTGGTACGGCAGCCAACTGGTCGCATTGACCTGGGGCGCCACCTTGCCGTCGCTGGGCATATCGGGGGGCTGGGACTACGTCCCGCTTGTCGCAGGAGGCGCGCTCATTGTGCTGTTCACGCTGGAGCGCATCGTGCTTCGACTCTCCGGTGCGCCGATTGACGACGCGCTCGATGAACTGCCGCCGGCGGAAGTCGCAGCTGAACTCGACACAGCGAACGTGAAGGTCTGACGCAATGGAACTCTGGATACTCTTCGGCGTCTTCACCGTTCTGATGCTTATCGGCACGCCGATCGCTTTCTGCCTCGGCGTCGCAAGCTTTGCCACCGTCCTCTACATGGGCCTGCCGCCGCTCATCGTGTTCCAGCGCCTGAATTCCGGCATGAGCGTCTTTTCGCTGCTGGCCATTCCGTTTTTCATCTACGCCGGCGACTTGATGGTGCGCGGCGGCATCGCCAGCAAGATCGTTGCCTTCGCTGGCTCGCTCGTTGGCCACGTGCGCGGCGGCCTCGGGCAGGTCAACATCGCGACCGCTACACTGTTCGGCGGCATTTCGGGCTCCGCGGTGGCAGAGGCAGCGGCGGTCGGCGGCTTGATGATCCCGCAGATGAAGGCGCGTGGCTATGGAGCGGATTACGCCGTCAACGTCACCTCGATGGCGGCGCTGATCGCGCTGCTCCTGCCGCCGTCGCACAACATGATCATCTACTCGATCTCGGCAGGCGGAAAGATCTCCATCGCCGACCTGTTCACGGCCGGCATCATCCCGGGCCTGCTATTGGCTCTGGCACTGATGATCACCGCCTATTTCGTGGCGCGCTCCCGCGGTTATCCGACCGAGCCGTTTCCAGGCTTCGCCGCCGTCGCTCACCTCTTCGCTGTCGCGGTGCCCGGCCTGCTGCTGATCGCGATCATCTTCGGCGGCGTGCGGTCGGGCGTTTTCACGGCTACCGAGAGTTCCTGCATCGCCGTCATCTATGCGTTGCTCGTTACTGTCCTGGTTTACCGGCAGATGACTTGGGAAGGTTTCGTTCATGCCACCCATGGTGCCGTGCGCACCACGGCCATGGTGCTGCTCATCATCGGCATGGCAGCGGCGTTCTCGTGGTTGATGGCCTTCCTGAAAGTGCCGGCAGCGCTGATAGCCTCCATGAATGCGATCTCGGAAGATCCGCTGGTCGTGCTTCTCCTGCTCAACCTCTTGATGCTGTTCCTCGGCACCTTCATGGACATGGGGCCGACGATCATCATTTGCACGCCGATCTTCCTGCCCGTGGCGCAGGCCTACGGCGTCGATCCGGTGCATTTCGGCGTCATCATGATCCTCAACTTCGGCATCGGGCTGAACACGCCGCCGGTGGGCGCGGTGCAGTTCGTGGCGTGCGCAGTGGGCAAGATATCCGTCTGGGAAGCGATGCGCTCGATCTGGCCGTTCTATGGGGCCGGCCTCCTGGTGCTGGGGCTCGTCACATACATTCCGGCCATCTCGCTGTGGCTGCCGAGCGTCTTCAAATAGGGGTTGGCAATGGCATCGGATACGGCGATCAGCCTAAAGATCGAACGCAAGCCCAAGCTGTCGGAGATCGTGGTCGCGGCGATCCGCAAGCAGTTGCAGGCGGGCGAGATCCAGCCGGGCCAAAAGCTGCCGACCGAGGGCCAGCTGACCGAAACCTTCGGGGTCAGCCGCACCGTCATCCGCGAAGCGCTGGCCAAGCTTGCCGCCGACGGTCTGGTCGAGCCGCGCCAGGGCGCCGGGGTCTTCGTCACCGAGCATATGTCGACGATGTTCGGCGCGCTTGCCGCCGACATGGGCAGCAAGGATTCGATCGCGCTCAACGTGCTTGAGGTGCGCCTGGCGATCGAGATCGAATCCGCCGGGCTCGCCGCTATCCGTCGCAACGCCGCGCAGGAAGCAGCGATCCAGGAGGCGTTCTTCGAGTTCGAGCGGCTGCTTTTGAACAGCGAGCCGACAGGTCCGGCCGACCTTGCCTTCCACCGGGCGATCGCCAGCGCCACCAACAATCCGTTTTATGTCGAGATGCTCGACGTGCTCGGCCGGCGCGCCATTCCTTGCGACGTGACATCGCCGTGGTCGACCGAACTCGCCCAATCCGACACCTATCAGCGCGGGCTGCAAGGCGAGCATCTGGTGATCCTGAACGCCATTACATCAGGCGATGCCGAGTCCGCGCGCGAAGCGATGCGCGCGCATCTCAGCGCCAGCCAGCAGCGCTATCGCGAGCGCCTGCAAGCACGTCAGATTTTCTATGCCGATTCGGTCAAGGCCGCGGCAACGGAATGATCAATGAGGCAGCCCAATGGGACAGCAATGAATCACACTGACAATCACACCGACTTCACCTCGCGCTTCGCCATCGACCCTGTCACCGCCGCGGCGATGGGGACGGACGAGCTTCGTCACAATTTCCTGATCGAAGGCCTGTTCCAGCCGGGCCGCATCGGCCTGACCTATACCCATTACGACCGCATGATCGTCGGCGGCGCCATGCCTGTCGGGACACCGCTTCCGCTGCAGGCGATCAAGCCGATCGGGACCAAGAATTTTCTCGATCGCCGCGAGATGATCGCCGTCAACATCGGCGGCGCCGGCATCGTGAAAGCCGGCGGCCAGTCCTACGAGCTGCAGCCGCGGGACATGCTGTATCTTGGCATGGGCGCCGATGAGGTATCGTTCGCCTCAGCCAGCCCAGCCGAGCCGGCCAAGTTCTATCTGCTCAGCGCGCCGGCGCATCAGAGCCATCCCAGCCAGCTGATCCGCATCGGCGATGCCAAGCGCCTCGACCTCGGCAGCCAGGAGACCTGCAACGAGCGCTCGATCTTCCAGTTCATCCATGCCGAAGGCGTGAAAACCTGCCAGCTCGTCGTCGGCATGACCGAGCTTGCCTCAGGCTCGGTCTGGAACACCATGCCGTGCCATTTGCATGATCGGCGCATGGAGGCCTATCTCTATTTCGACCTGCCGGAGACGGCGCGCGTATTCCATTTCATGGGCGAGCCGGATGAGACACGCCATCTCGTCATGCGCAACGAGGAGGCGGTGCTGTCGCCGGGATGGTCGATCCATTCGGGCGCCGGCACCTCCAACTACGCCTTCATCTGGGCGATGGCGGGCGATAATGTCGACTATACGGATGTCGACCCGGTAGCGATGGAAGAGCTGCGATGAGCGACCTCTCGGCTTTCAGCCTGGCCGGCAAACGCATTCTCGTCACCGGCGCCAACACCGGCATTGGCCAAGGCATCGCCCTGTCGATCGCGCGCGCCGGTGGTGCTGTGGTCGGCGTCGGCCGCTCGGCGATGGATGAGACCGCGGAAAAGATCGGCGCGGCGGGCGGCGGCTTCGAGGCGGTGCGCTGCGATCTTGCCGACCATGCCGCCGCCCAGGCGATGCTCGATCGCATCTGGGACGAAACCGGGCCGCTCGACGGGTTGGTCAACAATGCCGGGATCATCCGGCGCGCCGACGCCGTCGATTTGGGGCAAGCCGATTGGGACGATGTCTTAGACGTCAACCTGAAGACGGTGTTTTTTCTCAGCCAGAGCTTTGCCCGGCGCGTGCTTGTCGATCCCGGACGGCGCGGCAAAATCGTCAACATCGCCTCGGTGCTGAGCTTCCAGGGCGGCATCCGCGTCGCCTCCTACACCGCCTCGAAACATGGCGTGCTCGGCATCACCCGGTTGCTCGCCTGCGAATGGGCGTTGAAAGGCATCAACGTCAACAGCATTGCGCCCGGCTACATCGAAACCAACAACACCGAGGCGCTGCGTGCCGACCCGGACCGCAGCGCCGCCATTCTGGCGCGCATTCCGGCCGGGCGCTGGGGCGGGCCGGAAGACATCGGCGACGCGGCCGTCTTCCTGCTGGCGCCGGCGTCAAACTACATGCACGGCGCAGTGGTGCCGGTGGACGGCGGCTGGCTGGCCCGATGAGGCAATGAGGATTTGGCAATGACCGGAACGAAGATCTTTGCGCATGCCGGCGAGGCCGCGTGGACGCCGACCCCGGATGGCAACCGCCGGCGTGTGCTGCTGCACACGGACGAATTGATGATGGTCGAGTTCGGTTTCGAGAAGGGCGGTGTCGGTGCGCTGCAGTCGCACCCGCATGTCCAGGCGAGCTATGTCGCCGAAGGTCGCTTCGAGGTCACCATCGACGGCACCACCGAGATCATGGAAACGGGAAGCAGCTTCATCGTCCCTTCCAATCTGGTCCATGGCGTCAAGGCGCTCGAGGCCGGCCGCCTCATCGACAGTTTTACACCGCACCGCGCCGATTTTACTGACTGACAGTACGAGAACGCCCGCAGGTCACTGCGCAGCGGCAGCATATTCCGCAAACGAAAAGCCCGCGCCTCCGGAGAGACGCGGGCGTGTTGCCTGGGCGCTTGTGGCGCCGCGGTACTCAGAACATCACCGCAGGACCTGAACCTGCCGGATCATGGTGAAGATAGGATTAATCGGCCCGAGCCGTTGCGCGATATTCACAGCCAAATCGAATAGAGCCTGGAATCAGGCTGGCATATCCGCCAATGGGGGGGATACCTTTTCAGACGGTGGCGACCGAGACAGGACTTGAGGAGCGTTCGAATGTTCGACTCGGCCATCCAGGCAGTCACCCGGCGATTCGCCAGGGAGCTTTGGCAGGTCACGCCGCCGCTGCTCGCAGCCGTTCCCACGCTGCCTTTTTGGGCGGCGCCGATCGTAGAATTTCCCTGATGCAGGTAGCGGCGGCGAGCGTCCCGGCGGAGGATCCCAAGCGGCGCGTCCTGAAGGACGTGTTCGGCTTCGACGATTTTCGTCCCGGCCAGGACGCCGTGACGGAGGCGCTGCTGGCCGGGCGCCACGTGCTGGCCGTCATGCCGACCGGCGCTGGCAAATCGCTCTGCTACCAGGTCCCGGCGCTGGTCCTGGGCGGTCTCACCATTGTCGTTTCGCCGCTCGTGGCGCTGATGCAGGACCAGATCGCCGCATTGCGTCTTGCCGGCGTGGCGGCCGATACGATCAATTCCTCACTCGACCGCGATGCCAATGTCGCCGCCTGGCGCCGCGTTGCGGCGGGCCAGACGCGCCTGCTCTATCTTGCACCGGAGCGGCTCATGACCGCGCGGATGCTCGAGGCGCTTGCCAGGCTCGACATCCGGCTGATCGCCGTCGACGAGGCGCATTGCATCTCCCAATGGGGCCCGGCGTTTCGGCGTGAGTATGAAGAGTTGTCGCGGCTGCGCGACATTTTCCCTTATGTGCCGATCATTGCGCTGACGGCGACGGCGGACGAGGCGACGCGCACCGATATCGCCGGACAGCTGTTCGCCGGGCGCGTCGAAACCCTGGTGCTGGGTTTCGACCGGCCGAACATCAAGCTTGGCATCGAGGCCAAGCAGGACAGCAAGCGCCAATTGCTGAGCTTCGTGCAGCGCCATGCCGGCCGCAGCGGCATCGTCTATTGCCTGTCGCGCAAGAAAACCGAGGAGATGGCGGCGTTCCTCGAGAAGAACGGCGTGCGCGCGCTCGCCTATCATGCCGGCATGAGCAAGGACGCGCGTGAAGCGAATCAAAACGCATTCATGACCTTGTCGGGCGTGGTGATGGTGGCGACCATCGCCTTCGGCATGGGGATCGACAAGCCTGACGTCGCCTATGTCTTCCATACCGATCTGCCGGGCAGCCTCGAAGCCTATTATCAGGAAATCGGGCGCGCCGGCCGCGACGGGCGGGCCGCCGAGGCACATATGCTCTTCGGTCTCGGCGACATTCGCATGCGGCGGCTTTTCATCGACGACGAGGACGCGCCGGCGGAGCATAAAAGGCGCGCGCATGGTCGGCTCGATACGCTGATCGGTTATTGCGAAACGGCCCAGTGCCGTCGCCAGATCCTGCTTGGCTATTTCGGCGAATCAGCAATGCCTTGCGGCAATTGCGACAACTGTCTTGACCAGACGCCGCATTCGGATGGCGAGGCGGAGGCGCGGATCATCCTTGCTGCCATCGCGCAGACCGGCGAGCGCTTTGGTGCTGGCCATATCGTCGATGTTCTGTTTGGCCATGAAAGCGAGAAGGTCCTCGCCAGGAACCACCACAGGCTTGCCAGCTTCGGGACCGGTGTGGCGCACAAGAAGGATGTCTGGCAGTCGCTGATCCGCCAGCTCGTCGCGGGAGGGTTTCTGACCTTGGACCCAGGCGGCCATGGCGGCCTTGCCATAGCCGAAAAGGGCCGTGAGCTGGTCCGTGGCGAGGTCCCGTTCCGATATCGCGTAGAGGTGCGGAACCGCGCGGCACGAGGCAAGACTCGTCCCATCCCGAATGCTGCCGCGGGCACGGAAGGCCTGGATACCGCGCTTTTGGCCACGCTCAAGGCGGTTCGGCTGCGTCTGGCCCGGGAGCGCCAGGTGCCGGCTTTCGTCATCTTCTCCGATCGTACACTGATCGATATGGCCGAACGCTGCCCGCGCGACCTCGACGCCTTCGCCGCGGTCAACGGCGTCGGCGCCGCAAAGCTCAGGGAATTCGGCGAGATCTTCCTCGGCGCAATCGCTGCGCACCAATCCGGGGTTTCGGTCTGAGACAGCCAAAGATCAAATCCGCGGTGCTGCAGCAGGTCAGTTTGCGAGACAGCATTTCTTCGCTTTCTTGCCGCTTCCACAGGGACACGGATCATTTCGTCCGACATGGCGCCAAGGGTTTGTGACCGGCGCTGTCAGGCTCGACAGCTCGTCGAGCCAAGTTTGTTCCGGCAAGGGCGATTGCAAATCTTCCTCACCAAAATACTCAAGGTGGCTGGTCCATTCCAACGCTTCAAGCACATCGTCGATATAGCCGAGACCGGCGCGCTCGAATCGATCGATGTCGTTCGGGCTTTGCTCGGCGGTCAGGAGATCGTCTTCGAAATCACTGCGGTCGATTATCCCTTCGGGGATGCGGCCGTCGTCCCATGCGCTGTAAACAAGCGACGCCAGATCGCGCAAGCCAAGCCGGGCGATTGCCTCCAGCCAGGCGATCCAGGCGAAATCGTCGTCATCGGCCAGCCTCTCGGTGTGGAATCTCTCGAGAAAATCTCGCATTTGGTCACGCTCGATGCGGCCTTCCCAGGTCAGGAAGGTCGCTGCGCCCAATACTGCATCGCGGACGAATTCATCGACAGAGCGGTCGCTGATCAAGCTGAACAAAGCGTCGGCGTCGCCATCAAATACGCCGGCGACGATACGCGCCATGCTCTCGGTCACCACGTCGCCGAGCAGGTCATCGAGGTCGCGTCCCGGCCGGCGCAGCAGGCGCAACAAGGGCCCGAACGTTCTAGTGTCGCGAGCGCCGCCCAGAATGTAGATGCCTCGCAAGAGCAGCATCTCATCATCCCGCGACAGATGCTTTCCTTCGGCCGCTCTTGTGAGGACGGCCCGCAGCGCGGGAGCGGATTCTTCGATCCTTGTGATGCAGTGAATGATTGCGACGTCCGGCAGTTGCTGTTCGCTTGCCACGGCACGCAGTTGATCTTCTATCGGACCCAGATCGAAGCCGGGCCTGCCACTGCCAAGGATCGTTTCCAGCTCTTCCTTCTTCATGGCATCCTCGCTGTCGTTCGCACTTGGCAAATCTACGACAGACCGGCTGCCTTTCAACAGTTCATCCGCCGCATGAACGGCAAATACCTGTGCAGAAGGTCTCAGACTCGCGGGATCGCTTCGACAAAGCTCAGTCCCTGAACTGACTTGTGAGACGAGGATCGGCTATGAAGCTGCTATGAGCGAATACCAATATTACGAGTTTCAGGCGGTCGATCGTCCGCTCAGCGAAGCGGATCGTCAGGTCTTGCGCGGTTTGTCGACGCGGGCGCGGATCACCGCCACGAGCTTCACGAATTCCTACGACTGGGGCAACTTCAAAGGCAATCCGGTCGAGTTGATGGAGCGCTGGTTCGATCTCCATCTCTATCTGGCCAATTGGGGCACGCACCGCCTGATGATCCGCCTGCCGATTCGACTGGTCGACCGGCGGCGTCTCGACGGATTTTTGCAAGCGGCCGATTGCGTCGATGTCACGACATCGGGTGAGATCTGATCGTCGACATCGAGTGCGAGGAGCTGGAGCCCGAGCACTATTGGGACGACGAAGTGGACTGGCTTGCAGCGCTCGCACCGCTGCGCGTCGACGTGCTTGGCGGCGACCTGAGGCTTTTCTATCTGCTTTGGCTGATGGCGGTCGAGGCCGGTTCTATCGAGCCGAACCAGGCGGAACCGTTGCCCGGGATCGGCCCGATGACTGGCGCGCTCGACGCTTTCGCGCGGTTCTTCCGTCTCGATGCCGATCTCGTCGAGGCGGCGGCCGAACGTCCCGCCGGCGCGACGGCGGAGGACCGATTGTCACCGGATGTCATCCGTCGTTCCGTTGCCGCCTTGCCTGACCGTGTGAAAACGGCGCTGCTTGCTCGCGTGCTCGAGGGCGATCCGCATGTTGGAAACGAGCTTCGGGCGCTCGTTCGGGATCGCCAGGAGACCTCGGCGGCTCGACCCGCCGACGCTCCGCGCTCGGCCGGCGAACTGCGCGCCCCGGAGGCCGAAAGGAAACGGCGGCAGGCGGAAGAGCCACGCGCCCGCCGCCCGGCTCGATGCGATCATGCGGCGCGGCGAAATCGTGTGGCGCGAGGTGGAGACCGAAATCGAGCGCCGCAACGCTTCCGGCTACGATACGGCCGCCGGTCTTCTGCTCGACCTCAAGGCGATTGCCGAGGAGCGGGGCACGATTGGCGACTTCGCCCGCCGGCTGCAGGCGATCCGCGAACGGCATAGCCGCTAGGGAAGCTTCATCGAACGGCTGAAGCCAATAGGATAATTTGGCACGCAATAGCAGCGAGTCACAGCCGTTGTCGTAGCCCCGGTGTGGCTTTCCGATGAGGACTGGTCAAAGCTCGCCCTCTGCAATAGGTTACATGTAACTATTAGCAGGGAGAATCGTCATGGCCTCGGCATCGAAGCCTAAGTCGTCAGGCATGAAGGTGCGGGAACATCGTGAACGTCTGCGCCGGCAAGGTCTGCGCCCGATACAGATCTGGGTGCCTGACGTGCGTGCGCCGGCCTTCCGTTCGGAAGCGCATCGCCAGTCGCTGGCGGTCGCGGCAAGCGCCCATTCAAACGAGGATCAGGCGTTCATCGACGTGATTTCAGATTGGGACATGATTTCGGATTGGGACGCGATATCGGATTTGGGTGATGAATGAAGCGTGGCGATATCTGGACGGTCGCCGGCGGCAAGGATTACGCCGGCAAACCGCGTCCTGTCGTCGTCATCCAGGATGACAGTTTCGATGCGACGGATTCGATCACCATCTGCGGCTTCACCACCGACGAGACGGACGCCCCATTGTTCCGTCTGGCCGTCGAACCGAACGAGCGCAACGGGCTGCTCGCCGTCTGCCGACTGATGGTGGACAAGATCACCACGGTCCCGAAGTCCAGGATAGGCGCAAATATCGGGCGGTTGGATGACGCGGACATCCTGCGCCTCAACCAGGCCGTTATCGTTTTCCTCGGCTTGGCCGTGTCGCCGAGACTGAAGCCGTGACGGCGAGGATGATCGAATTCACGGAGCCGTCGAGCCTCGGCTGCAATGCCATGTCCTGCGAAATCGGTCATTTTCGGCTGCAGGCTCTCACGCCGGCGCCGCAATCAGCACTTGCTCCGTCTCACCGCCGTGATCGCAGCCTGCTGTTGCCGCAAGCGCTCAATTCTCGCGCTCTGGCGGGCAGTGACGGTAGTGGCGACGCGCCGGGCGCCCCATAGCCAGTTCGGAATGTTGGTTTTCGCGACTTTGCCCCGGGTGATCGCTGTCGCCGACAGCTCCTTGGCGACTTCGCCCATGGCCACGTTGAGCTCGACGCAACTCATTCTGTCGTATTTCGCGGCATCAAAGGATGCATGGAAGGGCGACGCGCAACCTCCGAGAAGGGCGAGGGCGAGGCTGCAGATCAGAGGCGTGGCTGGCGAGATGACTTTCATTTTTCTCAGCAGATTTGACGCCGGGCGGGCGAATACCAGAGAAATCCTCGATCCCGGACCGCCGAGCACTCCCGAGGTTCTGCATAATTGAAGCATTGTGAAGCTCTACAACACTCTGTTCTACGCGTCATTCCTCCTATTCATCCTCGAAGAATTTCGAGAGAGCCGCTGCGGTCTGGCGAGGGTGCTCTTCTGGAAAGAAGTGCCCGCCCGGAACCGGGCCCCCTGCAACGCTGTCGGCCCATTTCCTCCAGATAGCCAGCGGTCCGCCTTTCTCCGCATACAGGTCTCCAGGCCGCCTTGGCTACTCCACAGTGCCAGAAGCGGACACGTAATGCGACGGCCGTCTATCTGGTCCAGCGCGTCATGTTCACGATCGATCGTGGCAGCGGCCCGATAGTCTTCGCAAATCGCATGAATATGAACGGGATCGCGAAGCGCCTTGACATAGGCCTCCCTGACCTCTGCAGAGAACATTTCTGCCGGCGATCCCCACTGCACAATCGCATTGTCGACGATGGCATCGGGCGCCGCGCCTATCAGTCGCTCCGGCAGCGGTTCCGGTTGCGCAAGAAGGCTCCAGGGCCAGAAGCCGAGAGCCAGTCTGGCGTCCGCCCTGTCCCACGCGGCGGCGGTCGGGATGACGTCGAGGACCGCGACCTTGGATATCTCATTGGGGTGATCGAGCGCCAGGCGATAGGCGACCCGCCCGCCACGATCGTGTCCGGCAATCATGAACTGCTCAAATCCCAGCTGCTGCATGACTTGAACCATGTCTCCGGCCATGGCGCGCTTGGCGTATGGGCTTGATCGGCAGAGGAAACCGGGCAGCCGCTTTGCCCATAGCCTCGAAGATCGGCGGCAATCACCGTAAAGTTGTGCGCCAAGGCCACTGCGATATCCCTCCACATCAGATGCGTTTCGGGAAAACCATGAAGGAGCAGCAGCGGTGGGACCGGTCCCGCCGACCCTTGCGAAAATGGTCGTGTCGTCCAGTTGCAAGCTGGTCGCTGTGAAACCTGCAAACACGGTTCGTCTCCCTCGGGAGCCTCCGGCAACAACGCACAAGGTGCCAGAAGGATCACGGTCAGCTGCCGTGCCGGGTGGAGAGCAGGTTCTGAAATTCTCCTCAATTGCTGAATACGGAAGGTGCGGCCACTGATATTTGGATCGGCGCACCCCATATGAGCGCCAGAGTGTCGCTTGAGGGTATGCCATGATGATTTCGCGTTCGAGCCGGTTTGCCGTTTTGTTTGCAGGACTGTTCCTGGCTTTTTCCATGGTCACGGCTGATTACGCCGAGGCGCGGCGTGGCGGCAGCTTCGGCAGCCGCGGCACGCGTACTTTCCAGTCGGTCCCGCCGACAAGGACGGCGCCACAGCCGACCGCGCCGGTCGAGCGCTCGATGACGCCTAACACCGCTACGAACAATGCTGCCCGCCAGACGCCGGCAGCCCAACGACCAGGATTGTTCAGCGGCCTCGGCGGTTCGATGATGCGCGGGCTGCTGCTCGGCGGTCTGATCGGACTTCTTTTGGGCCAGGGGTTCGGCGGCTTGGCCGGCATTTTCGGCCTGCTGCTGCAAGGGCTGCTGATCGGCGGCGCGATCATGCTGGCCATCCGCTTTTTCCGGTCGCAATCGGCACGCAACCAGGCGCCCGCCATGGCCGGTGTTCCGCGGGGCATGGACAACTTTGGGCGAAACGCGGCAGCCCAGCGCGAGGCGGACAACGTCTCGTCTTTCCCCATTCCAGGCATCGGGTCTGGATTTGGCCGGACAGCACCAGCCTCCGATGAAATTACAATGACGCCGACCGACCTCGACACATTCCAGCAGCGGTTGACCGAAGTTCAGGAAGCATTCGGGCGTGAAGACCATGCCGGCTTGCGGCGGCTGGCGACCCCCGAGATGGTGTCGTACCTGTCCGAAGAACTTGCCGACAATGCTAAAAAGGGCATCAGGAACGAGGTGTCGAACGTCAGCCTGCTGGAGGCCGATATTGCGGAGAGCTGGCGGGAAGATGGTCGCGACTACGCGACGGCTGCCTTGCGCTATGAGTCTGTTGACGTGACGCGCGATCGCGCCAGCGGCAAGATCGTCGCCGGCGAAGCCGATCGGCCGACGGAAACAACCGAACTGTGGACTTTCACCCGCCAGAACGGCGGCGACTGGAAGCTCGCGGCGATACAGCAGCCCTAAAGCGCGTCGCGTTTGAGCGGCCTCATGCGACGCGCTTTAGTTTGTTGTTTTTATGCTTGTCGTCATCGCAAAACCGCTGCGCACCCTCGGGTCCTGGCCCGAGGGCATGCTTTTGCGCGACATGCATTAGCTGATACGCTGCAGCCTCGGCCGTTCACGTCCTTTTGCGAGCCATGATGTATCGACGGTTGTCGTCGCCCTTCGTTGTGTGACTTTCAGTGGCAAGAACGTCGGAGCCCGCGGCAGCGATAGTTACTCGCGATGGCGCAGCGCATCGACCAGGGTAACGAAAGCAGGCGAGGATTGCCGGCGGCTCGGATAATAGAGATGGTAGCCATCCCAATATGGCGACCAACCTTCCAGGACCCGCGCCAGCCGGCCTTTGGCGATGTGAGGAAGGGCTATTTCTTCCGGAACATAGCCGAGGCCGCGGCCGGCGAGCGCGGCGTCCAGGACATGAAAGATGTTGTTGAAGACGAGCTGCCCATCGGCGCGAATTTTGATCTCGCGGCCGTTCTCCTCGAACTCCCACACATAAAGAGCCCCGGACGTTGGAAAACGGTAGTTGATGCAATTGTGCTGCACGAGATCCTGCGGCCTCTCCGGCGCGGGATGCTCGGCAAAATAGGATTTTTCGCCGACGACCGCGAACCGGAAATCCGGTCCGATGCGAGCGGAAATCATGTCTTTCGCAAGCTGCTCGCCCATGCGGATCCCGGCGTCAAAGCGCTCCGTCACGATGTCGGTGAGGCCGTTGTCGAGCAGGAGTTCCACCTTGATGTCGGGATATTTCGGGAGAAAGCGTTTCAGCTTGGGCCAAAGGATGCTGCTGATGGCATAGTCAGGCGCTGAGAGCCGGATGGTTCCGGCGGGCTTTTCTCTCAGTTCGTTCAGGGCATCGACCTCGACTTCGATCTGGTCAAAGTGCGGCCCAATCCGCTGCAAAAGTCTTTCTCCCGCCTCCGTGGGAGCCACCGCGCGCGTCGTGCGTGTGAGCAGGCGAACGCCAAGGCGCGCTTCGAGTTGACGGATAGTGTGGCTTAGCGCCGATTGCGATATGCCGAACCGGGCTGCGGCGCGCGTAAAGCTGCGCTCCCGAGCAACAGCCAGGAACGCGAGCAGATCGTTGACATTCTGCCGCGACACTCATGAATCCTTCTGATAGCCGGAACTCGATTATACCGGATAAACGAAGGCGAACACAGAGACTTTATTTAGCGGCAGATCCGCCGCTCGCCCTCCGGCGACGAGCTGGGAGCGGATTGCGCAGGTTCAGTCGACGCGTTCGGCGCGGACAGTGACGGGGCCGGGACGATCAAATATCGAGGCGTCGCCAGCGACCTGCCCGAGCACAATGATGCCAGGCGCCGGGAGGCGACCGCTGCGATAGTAGATTACGAAATGATCGGAACTCCACAGCCCAAGCGTGCCGACGGAGAAGTCGCGCTGCCGCGCCAGCTCGGGCAAGGCGGAAGGCAGATTGCCGGTCTTTTCCTGGCGCAGATGATCAGACATCTCGATCGTGAGCGGCAGCATCTGCGCCAGAGATTTTGCGGCCTCGTTATCGGCGAGATCGGCTGTGACCTCGCCCCAATCCGAAGAAATGCGAATGCGTTCTTGAGCCATGGCAGATCCAACCGTTCCGAGTGCGATAACAGCGGAGCTCAGCAATAGTTTCAGCATGCCGTGGTATCTCCCGATCTATGCTGATGGAGCCTGTTCCGTCCGGTACAGGCTCCATCGCGCCGCTCACGCGGAGAGGTGCTGATTGAAGAAGCTGGTCAGCTTGTCGAACGGGATCAGATCGACGCGATCGTAGAGGTCGACGTGCCCGGCGCCGGAAACCCACACAAGCTCCTTCGGCTCGGCCGCTCGCTTGTAGGCATCCTCGCTGAACTCGCGGGAGTGAGCCTGATCGCCGGCGATGAACAGCATCGGACGCGGCGAGATCGTCTCGATGTCGTTGAACGGGTAAAAATTCATGAACTTGACATTGCTGGTCAGCGTCGGATGCGTGGTGATCTGCGGGTTTGCACTGGCGGGCGTGAATTCACCCCGCGACGTGCGGTAGAAGTCATAGAATTCCCGCTGGATCGGATGGGTGTCGGCGGTCAGCTCATGCACCGTGCCGCTGGTATATTCGACCGCGCCGCCTTCAAACTCGGCCCAGCGCCGCTCGGCAGCTGCAGCAATGGTCTGCTTGCGCTGCTCGACGCTCAGCGATTGGTTAAGCGCGTTGCGGTTGGCGGCCCCCATATCGTACATGCTGACGGTCGCGACGGCGCGGATCCGCGGGTCGATCTTGGCCGCGCTGATGACGAAGCTGCCGCTGCCGCAGACGCCGATCGCGCCGATGCGATTTCTGTCGACGAAAGGTCGCGTGCCCAGGAAATCGACCGCGGCGCTGAACGCTTCGGCGTAAACGTCAGGCGAAACGATCTGGCGAGCCTCGCCCTCGCTTTCGCCCCAGAACGGCAGGTCGATGGACATGGCGACGAAGCCCTGTTCGGCCATCTTGGTGGCATAGAGATTTGCGCTCTGCTCCTTCACCGCCCCCATCGGATGTCCGACGACGAGCGCCGGATGGCGCGCATTGCGGTTGAGGTCTTTGGGAATGAACAGATTGCCCGCGACGTTCATCTCGTATTGGCTCTTGAAGCCAATCTTTTCGAGCGTCACCTTATCGCTGGTGTAGAAGTTGTTGGCGCCGTTGGACATGTCTTGAGCCTTTGCGAAGGGGATGTTGAACAGCGACGCCGCACCGAGGGCGGCAACGCCGGCGCCGGTCAGCTTCAGCAGATCACGCCGGCCAAAGTCGACACTGGACTGCGGTTGCGCCGTGCTCTCGATTTCGATCTGCTTGTTCATGCCTGTCTCCATTGATCGTCCTGAACTGTCGCAGGCATGCCGCTCATTTCCTCGGCATGCGCGGCAGTGTTGCGAATGTCTGAAATAGAATAGCGACGACGGCGGCGATCGATTAGGCGGCAAAATCCGCATGCCGTCATGAGGAAGATTCATCAATCGCAGCTAGCGCAAGGGCCGGTCTCGAAGGTGAACAGGTTCACCACCGCCGCGTCTGCATGCACAGGACGAAGATCACCGTGCTCGCCGGTCAAAGGCTCGGCATCACCGAGTTCGACGACGGCATTTGGCTTCATACACTATGATCTGGAATATTTCGACCTGGAGCAGAGGGCATTGCAACCAAACGACAACCCGTTCGGCACGAGGATGTCACCCATGTCCCCGGTATGAACCGTAACCTATGTGTCCAGAATGGACCCGGCGGTAAATGGCGGAGAGGGAGGGATTCGAACCCCCGATGGGCTTGCACCCATGCCGCATTTCGAGTGCGGTGCATTCGACCACTCTGCCACCTCTCCGCGGTCATGGTCCGCCGTTGCCGGCGCGGCGCACTAGATAACGGCTGGGCGGACAGGTTACAAGGGCCAATCTGCCTGATATCGGGCTTCTCTTCGGGCCGTATCGCTCGTTCTTCGACACCTCCGCCGCCTGTGCTACCGGCACCGTCTTGCTTTCGGCCGCTTGCCTTGACTCGCGCCGAACCTTCGGTTAGGGACAGGGCGCAATCGGCGTGGAGGGTTCTTCCGCGCCGCTTGTTTTTTGAACCCGCAGACTGACAAAAAGACGGCCGAACCGCCTGAAGCGGTTCATCAAGGCCGACCGAACAGCGAAAGGCAAAAAATGTTCGCAGTCATCAAAACGGGCGGCAAGCAGTATCGCGTCGCCGCCAACGATCTCTTGAAGATCGAAAAAGTCGAAGGCCAGGTCGGCGATATCGTCGAGATCGGCCACGTGCTCGCGCATGGCGAGGGCGAGAATGTCACGTTCGGCGCGCCGTTCGTCGACGGCGCCTTGGTCACCGCCGAAGTCGTCGAACAGGGCAAGAACCGCACCGTCATCGCCTTCAAGAAGCGCCGCCGGCAGAATTCGCGCCGCAAGATCGGCCATCGCCAGCTTTTGACCACCGTGCGGATCGCCGAGATCCTGCTGGATGGTGCCAAGCCGACGAAGAAGGCCGCGGCCAAAACCGAGGCGAAGGCCGAAGTTTCTGCAAAGGCCGAGGCCAAGGCTGAAGCCGCGCCGAAGAAGGAAGCCAAGGCAGAGGCTGCGCCGAAGGAAGCCGAGGCCAAGGCAACCGAAACCGCCGCTCCGCTGTTCAAGGCGCCGAAGGGCGAGGCGGACGATCTGACCGTGATCAAGGGCATCGGCCCGGTTGCGGCCGGCCAGTTGAACGAGCAGGGCATCACGACCTTCGCCCAGATCGCCAAGCTGTCCGACAAGGATGTCGCCAGGATCGACGAGCATATGCCGTTCAGCGCCGACCAGATCATGGACTGGCGCGAGCAGGCCAAGGAATTGGCGAAGAAGTAAAGCGAGCCGGCGCAATCGTCGCCGGATCGGACTTGAAACGGAACGCGAACGCGTTCATAAGACCTTTCAAGCGCCTAGCGGCGCATCGGAGTTAGTTAAATGGCACACAAGAAAGCTGGCGGTTCGTCGCGCAATGGTCGCGACTCCCATTCCAAGCGGCTCGGCGTGAAAAAGTTCGGCGGCGAAACCGTGATTCCGGGCAACATCATTATTCGTCAGCGTGGCACGACGTGGCATCCTGGCACCAATGTCGGCATTGGCACGGATCACACGCTGTTTGCGCTCGAAGCTGGCGCAGTCACCTTCAACAAAAAAGCCAATGGCCGAACCTACGTATCGGTGAACCCGATGACGAAGGCCGCGGAGTAGCCGGTTCCGTACGAGAACACCGGCACCCATCTCGGGAACCGGTGTCTGGCCAAGCCAGGAAATGGATCAGGGGAGATGGGTTTCCATTTCCCCCTTTTTCTTGTGCCTGGAGGACTGACATGGTTGCCGAAGCGGAAGACACAGACGGTGAAAGTTACGCGATAGATTGTCCGGTCCTGGTGACCGAGCGGCTGGTCCTGCGGCCGCCGCGCGAAAGCGATATCGAGCAACTGGTGGTGCTCGCCGACAACCGCCACGTCGCCGAAATGCTGGCCCGCATGCCGCACCCCTATGGCGAGGCCGAGGCACGCGTCTTCCTGGCGATGACGGTGTCGCGCCGGGCCGGGATCGCCTATGCCTTGACGCTTGCCGGTACCGAAACTTTCGTCGGTTGTGCCGGCCTCAACACCACCGATCGCGGGCTGGAGCTCGGCTACTGGATCGGCGAGCCCTACTGGAAGCGCGGCTATGCGACGGAGGCCGCGCATGCGCTCGTCGACCTCGCCTTCCAGAGGACGGCTGTCCAGGTACTGCATGCCTCGACGCGGGTCATCAATCCGGCCTCGCGCCGGGTCATCCACAAATGCGGCTTCCAATATGCCGGCCAGGGCATGCTGAACTCGATCGTCGCCGGCCAGGTGCCGGTCGAGCGCTACCGTCTCGATCGCAAGACCTGGACCAGCCTCAGGAACTGGGTCCATTTCTAGGCATGTCGATATTCAGGTGAGGCCGGCCTGCGAATGGCGGTTTCCTGCGCTTCCCTACAGCGCCGCGCGCCCTATGGGGCGCGCAAAGGACGCTGTAGAACTTTGATTTTTGCGCATGACCTTTCCGAAATCGATCTCGATTTCGGGGTCATGCGCGGGCTCACGTACTCTAAGTACGCTCCGCTCCGGTTCTCGGAAGCCACCACTCTCGGCGCGGCCTGACCTGAATCTCAACACACCTCGGCGCATTGCGCTGAAACCAAACATTCGGACCGGACATGAGGTCAAACCATCTCGACCCAGACCGGCAGGTGGTCCGAACCGACTGCTTGCCGGTCGACCCACCGGCGCTTCAGCGATTTGGCCAGCGAGGCGCTGGTGAAGACATAATCGATGCGCTTGTGGCGGCTGGCGTCGTCAGGCCGCTTGGGGTCGACCCAGGTGACGAGATCGGCGTCTGCGGCGGCAAGGCGCAGGGCCACATCGACGGCAAGATCGGCGGTCACCGGCATGCCGAACTCGTGATCCAGGCGGCCGGCCAGTTCGACATATTCCGGCGATCCGGCCAGCATGTTGAAGTCGCCCATGACGACGAAGCCTTCGGGATAAGGCAGGTCCGGCAGGCCGACTTCGGCGACGCCCGACAGCGCGCCGCCTCGATCGCATAGTTCAACAGGCGCCGGCGCAGAAACGCGATCTGGCTGGCGCGTTCGACCGGGCTGCGATGGTCGAGATGGGTGGAATAGAAGCGGATGAAACCAAGCGGCGTCTCGATAAGCGCCTCCAGCGCGCCGCGCTGGAAATTCATCACTTCGAAACTGCGGCTGCGCGGCAAGAGGAGATTGCGCGACAGATGAACGGGGGTTTTGACAGCACCATGTTGCCGAGCTGGAAGGTGGTGGTGACGGCGCGGCCGTTTTCCAGGCGCGAGCCGACATCGGCCTCGAAATTGCTGCCGTAGACGGCGAAGTATTCGGGCAGGGCGTCGCCGAGCTCGGCCACCATGTCGCGGCCGCCATTGTTGGGATTGTTGCGCGAGACCTCCTGCAGCGCGATCACGTCGGCGCCGCGCACGGCATCGGCGATGCGGCCGACATCGTAGCGGCCGTCAAGACCGACGCCGTAGTGGATGTTGTAGGTTACAAGCTGCATTGCGACTCCGGCGATGTTCAGACTGGGGCCATGTTGATAAACAGCCTCGCCCTTCGCCCCGCCTTGGTTTAGAGCAGTGCCGAACGTTAGAGCAATGCCGCAAGGCCACTAGCAGAAACTCAGCAATACGATGAAATTTCTCGATCAAGCCAAGGTCTATGTCCGCTCCGGCGACGGTGGCGCCGGTTCGGTGTCGTTCCGGCGCGAAAAGTTCATCGAATTCGGCGGTCCGGACGGCGGCGACGGCGGCCGCGGCGGCGATGTCTGGGTGGAGGCGGTCGATGGGCTGAATACGCTGATCGATTATCGCTATCAGCAGCATTTCAAGGCCAAGACCGGCACGCACGGCATGGGCCGCAACATGACCGGCGCCAAGGGCGCCGACGTGACGCTGAAAGTGCCGGCGGGAACGCAGGTCTTTGCCGAGGATAACGAGACGCTGATCTGCGACCTGACCGTGGTCGGCCAACGCTTCCTGCTGGCCAAGGGCGGCAATGGCGGCTTTGGCAACCAGCATTTCAAGACCTCGACCAACCAGGCGCCGCGCCGCGCCAATCCGGGTCAGCCGGGCGAAGAGTTCAATATCTGGCTCCGGCTCAAGCTGATCGCCGATGCCGGCCTGGTCGGCCTGCCCAATGCCGGCAAGTCGACTTTTCTGGCAGCCGTGACCGCAGCCAAGCCGAAGATTGCCGACTATCCCTTCACCACGCTGCATCCGGGCCTCGGTGTGGCCCGTATCGACGGGCGCGAATTCGTCATCGCCGATGTTCCCGGCCTGATCGAAGGCGCACATGAAGGCGTCGGCATCGGCGACCGTTTCCTCGGACATGTCGAACGCACGCGGGTCCTCCTGCACCTCGTCTCCGCGCAGGAAGAAAATCCGGGGAAGGCCTACAAGACCGTGCGCGCCGAACTCGACGCCTATGGCCATGGGCTGGTCGAGAAGGTCGAGATCGTAGCACTTTCCCAGGTCGACACGCTCGATGCCGACGCACGCAAGACGAAGGTCGCTTCGCTGAAACGCGCCGTCGGCCGCGCGCCGATGCTTTTGTCCGCCGTCACCGGCGAAGGCGTCGAGGCGGTTCTGCGCGCGCTGATGGCGGTCGTCGCCGAGGCGCGCGAAGCTGTCGCCACTCCGGTCGAGACGCGCTGGAACAAATAGCTATGGCCGCGCAGCTGAAAAAATACCGGCGCATCACCGTCAAGATCGGCTCGGCGCTGCTTGTCGACCGCACGACCGGCCTGAAGCGCGACTGGCTGGCCTCGCTTGCCGACGACATCGGTGTGTTGGCCGAAGGCGGTGCCGAGATCCTCGTCGTGTCGTCCGGCGCCATCGCGCTTGGCCGCACTATTTTGGGCCTCGGCAAGCGGGCGCTGAAGCTCGAGGAAAGCCAGGCGGCGGCGGCGGTCGGGCAGATTGCGCTGGCCGGCGCCTGGTCGGATGCGCTCGGCAAGGGCGGCCTGAAATCGGGCCAGATCCTGCTGACGCTCGGCGACACCGAAGAGCGCCGCCGCTATCTCAATGCGCGCGCGACGATCTCGACGCTGCTCAAAATGAAGGCGGTGCCGGTCATCAACGAGAACGATACGGTGGCGACTTCCGAAATCCGCTATGGCGACAATGACCGGCTGGCGGCGCGGGTGGCGACGATGATGGGCGCGGACCTTTTGGTGCTGCTCTCCGACATTGACGGGCTCTACACGGCGCCGCCGGCACGCGACCAGCATGCCAGGTTCATTGCTGTCGTCGACCGCATCACTCCTGACATCGAGGCGATGGCGGGTGCGGCTGCTTCGGAGTTTTCACGCGGCGGTATGCGCACCAAGCTCGACGCCGGCAAGATCGCCACCGCCGCCGGCACCGCCATGATCATCACATCAGGCACGCGGCTGTCGCCGCTGATGGCGATCGAGCGTGGCGAGCGGGCGACGTTCTTCCGGCCGAGCGCCAATCCGGTCAAGGGCTACAAGACATGGATCGCCGGGCAGCTCGAACCGGCAGGCCGGCTGACCGTCGATGCCGGCGCCATCGGCGCGCTGCTGTCGGGCAAATCGCTGCTGCCGGCCGGTGTCAAGCTGGTCAGCGGCAATTTCTCGCGCGGCGACACGGTGGCGATCCTGTCGCCCGAAGGCCGTGAGATCGCGCGCGGACTGGTTGCCTACGATGCCGCCGATGCCGTAAGGATCGCTGGCTTGAAAACAGCCGAGATCGAAACGGTGCTCGGCTATGAAGCGCGATCGGCGATGATCCACCGCGACGACCTTGTGGTGAGCCATTCCGGTGACCAAGTACGGGCCGGTGACCAAGTACGGGCCGGTGACCAAGTACGGGCCGGTGACCAAGTACGGGCCGGCGACCAAGTAGGGGCCGGCGACCAAGTACAGGCCGCTGAGCAAGCGGTCAGTGACGAGGAGCATAGCGGAGAATGAGCCATGCTGAAGCTGCATGAAAAATCCCGGGACGATACGGTGGCGCTGATGGCCGATATCGGCCGCCGCGCCCGCGCTGCCGCCCGACCGCTGGCCGTCGCCACAGCCGAGCGCAAGCACGCCGCGTTGATCGGTATGGCGCAGGCGATCCTTCGCCACGAGCAGGATATTCTCGACGCCAACGCCATCGACATCAAAAATGGCGAGCAGTCGGGGCTTTCGGCTTCTTTCATGGACCGGCTGAAGCTTGATCCCGCCCGCATCCGTGCCATGGCCGACGGCATCAGTGAAATCGCCGGGTTGCGCGATCCGGTCGGCGATGTCATTGCCGCATGGGACCGGCCGAACGGCCTGCATATCGAGCGCGTGCGCACGCCGCTCGGCGTTGTTGGCGTCATCTACGAAAGCCGGCCGAACGTGACCGCCGATGCCGGCGCGCTCTGCCTCAAGGCCGGCAATCCGGTGATCCTGCGCGGCGGCTCGGATTCGCTCAACTCCTCGGCGGCGATCCATGCCTGCCTGGTCGAAGGGCTGAATGCGGCCAAGCTGCCGCAGGATGCCATCCAACTGGTGCCGACCGCCGACCGCGCCGCCGTCGGCGAGATGCTGAAAGGACTTTCCAGCAACATCGACGTGATCATTCCGCGCGGCGGCAAGAACCTGGTCGAACGCGTCCAGAACGAGGCTCGGGTGCCGGTCTTTGCTCATCTCGAAGGCATCTGCCATCTCTACATCGACCGCTCGGCTGATCTCGACATGGCGGTCAGGATCGCGGTCAACGCCAAGATGCGGCGCACCGGCGTCTGCGGCGCGGCCGAGACGCTGCTGGTCGACCGCGCTGTTGCCGCCACCCATCTCACGCCGATCCTCGAAGCATTGCGCGCCGCCGGGTGCGAAATCCACGCCGACGGCGAGGTGCTGAAAGTGTTTGCTGACGCACGGCCTGCGACCGACGCCGACTGGGTGAGCGAATATCTCGATGCCATCATCGCGGTAAAGCTGGTCGATGGCGTTGCCGGCGCCATCGAGCACATCGAGAATTTTTCCTCGCACCACACCGAGGCGATCGTCGCCGAGGATGCCGACGCTGTCGAACGGTTCTTCAACGAGATCGATTCGGCGATCCTTCTGCACAATGCCTCGACGCAATTCGCCGATGGCGGCGAATTCGGCATGGGCGCCGAGATCGGCATCGCCACCGGCAAGATGCATGCCCGCGGCCCGGTCGGTGTCGAGCAACTGACCTCGTTCAAGTACCGCGTGCGCGGGACAGGACAGGTGAGGCCTTGAGCTTTTTCGCTACTGGGGCTTGAAGTTTGCGCCCAGCCACCCCCCTCTGTCCTGCCGGACATCTCCCCCGCAAGAGGGGAGATTGGCTGTCGTTTCTGTTTTCGCCAATCGCCGGCGCTGCAAGATTTGCGCCTGTGATGAAGCCGCCAATCTCCCCCCTTGAGGGGGAGATGCCAATGTTTGGCAAAGAGGGCAGGGCAGAGGGGGGCGCCTAGCACGATGCTCTCCCCTTCCGACCCCACCGTCCCCTCCCACTATCTAAAAATGCCGCATGCCGAAAAGGGCCTGGCCGTCGGGCTGTTTGGCGGCTCGTTCAATCCTGCCCATGCCGGCCATGCGCTGGTCGCAGAGATCGCGCTCAGACGCCTGGCGCTCGATCAGCTTTGGTGGATGGTGACGCCGGGCAATCCGCTCAAGAGCGCGCGGGAACTGGCGCCGCTGGCCGAGCGGCTGCGCCTGTCCGAGCAGATCGCCCGGAACCCGAAGGTCAAGGTCACCGCCTTCGAGGCGACCCATCATGTCCGCTTCACCGCCGACACGCTGGCCCTGGTCAAGGCGCGCAACCCGGGCGTCGACTTCGTCTGGATCATGGGCGCCGATTCGCTTCGCGATTTCCATCGCTGGCAGCGCTGGCGCCAGATCGTGATGACGTTTCCGATCGCGGTTGTCGACCGCCCTGGCGCGACGCTGTCGTTCCTGTCGTCGGTCGTCGCCAAGACCTTCGACTACGCGCGTGTCGACGAAGGCGACGCGCCGCGGCTCGCCCGCATGAAGGCGCCGGCCTGGACCTTCATCCACGGCCCGCGCTCGTCGCTGTCGTCGACCGCGATCCGCAAAATGGCGAAAGGATAGGGTCTCCTTCTCCCACAACAAGGGGAGAAGGGAAGACCGCTGATGTCGCTTTTGCGGCGGCCATTCGCCGCCGAGTAGGCGATCCTGCGCGGGCATGACGATTCTCCAGACCAGACGCGACCCGGCGCAGGGCAACCCGCCAACCCCGGCGATCGCCATTGCCAGCATCGTCCTGTCGATGGCGCTGGTAGCCGTCGGCAACGGACTGATGTTCGCCTATATCCCGGTCCGGCTCGGCGCCGAGGGCTTCGATCCGACCTGGGCCGGGCTGATCGTCACCGGACTTTCGGCCGGCGGCCTGGCAGGCTGCATCCTGACCGGTCCGCTGGTACGGCGCGTCGGCCATGCCCGCGCGTTCATGGTGCTGTCGGCGTTGATCGTGCTGTCCAACGCCGCCGTTGGGGCCGGACCGCACCCGCTGTCGTGGATCGCGGCACGCGCGCTCTACGGCTTTGCCATATGCGGCCTGTTCATCGTGGCGCAGAGCTGGCTGAACGACGTCATCGCCAACACCATACGCGGCAGGGTCATGGCCTTCTTCTACGTCGCCTATGTCGCCGGGCTCGGTGTCGGCTACTCGACACTGGCGCTGATCGACATAAGGGCTGCGGACGCGCCGCTGGTCGGCATCGCCTTCACCGGGCTGTCGATCCTCCCCGTCGGGCTGACGCGGCTCGCCCAGCCGCCGCCGCCGCAGGCGGCGTCGGTGGCGCTTGGCCGGGCCTGGCGGATTTCGCCGGTCGGCGTCGCCGGCATGCTTGCCGTCGGCGGCCTGTCGATGACGATTTCAGGCTTTGCGCCGATCCATGCTACGGCCAAGGGCTACAGCCAGGCCGATGTGGCACTGCTGTTGTCGGCAATGCCGATCGGTACATTGATCCTGCAGATCCCGCTCGGATGGATTTCCGACCGCACCGACCGGCGCTTTGTGCTGGTCGCCGCCTCGGCGCTTGCCATGGCGGCGGGCCTGTTTGCCCTCGGCTTCGATGGTGGTGCGCTGGCGGCGCTGGTCGTCATCTATGTGGTCTGGGCCGGCGCGTCGGAATCGATCTATTCGTTGGCCAGCGCGCATGCCGCCGACCGCGCCGGCAAGGACGACATGGTGGCGCTGTCCAGTTCGCTGCTGTTTGCGTGGTCGCTGTCCGGCTTCGTCGTGCCCGGCATCGTGACCGGGCTTTCTGCCGTCTACGGAACGCAAGCTTTCATCCATGTGGCCGTCGTCATTGCCACCGTTTTTTGCCTGTTCGTGCTGTGGCGTGTGGTGGCGATGTCGCCTGTTCCCGCGGCCGAGACCGGCAATTTCGCGCCGATGACGGCGCAGGCACCCCTGCCCGTCGATCTTGCCTTTCCGTCCGAAGAGCAGCCGCGCGGATAAGTAGCTATGCCGGATGATCATCTCACTGTCTGGTGACGGTTTCCTGCCGCGGTGCTTCCGGCGGTGGCGCGGGTATGGAAATGCCTTCGCTGTCGAAGGCCTGCTTGGCGCGTTTGGTGAGATCGATCTGGGTGGCGAAGAAATCGGCAGCCGAGGTCCAGTAGCGCAAGGTGATGGCGACGTTGCTGTCGCCGACGGTCGCCACAAAGGCAATCGGCGCCGGCTCTCGCCTGACGCGTCGGTCGGCGGCGGCGACGCCCAGCATGGCCTTTTGAGCGAGATCGATATCGTTCCAGGAACCGATGGTCAGCGTGATGTCGGCGCGGCGGACACCGTTGCGCGTATAGTTGCGGACTGGCAGGTTCCACAGCGTCGAATTGGGGGCGAGGACGTAGACGCCTTCGACTGTCCGCAACTGAGTAGCGAACAGGCCGATTTCCTCGATGGTCCCGGAAATGACGCCGACCTCGACATATTCACCGATGCGGAACGGCCGAAGCGCCAGCAGCATGATGCCGGCGGCAATGTTCTGCAGCGTGCCTTGCAGCGCCAGGCCGATGGCCAGGCCGATGGCGCCAATGGCGGCAATGATCGAGGTCGTCTGCACGCCGAACTGGCCGAGCACCATCACGACAACGAGGATCAGTATGGCGTAGCGGACGATCCTTGAGAAGAAGTGGCGCAGCGTCGCGTCGAACCCATGGATATGGCCGAGGCCGGCATAAATCGAGCGCCGGGCGAGACCGGCGACGATATAGCCGAGGACCAGCAGGATGACGGCGCCGATGGCCGAGAACGAGTAGGAGACGATCAGTGCGCTGAGCTGCGCAAGGCCGGACTGCACGGTGAGGAGAGCGTTCTGAGGGTCGACAGGCATGAGGGGGATCCGGTTGGTCAATGCGCCGATAACCCACGCCAGGCGACAAGAGTTCCGATTTTTCTTCAACTGCGGAACCGGAAGAACGGCTCTTCGTTGGCTACGGCAGGGCCGCCGTCTTGAAACTGCAACGCAACTCTGCCTATCTAAGGGGTGTCACCTGCTTTGAAGGGTGATTTGGTTGTTCTTGCTGCGAAAGGAAATACACTGAGAACAGCACTGTGGAAGAAGGCCGACATCGTGCCTTCGCCGGCCGGGATCAGCGTAAACGACGCCGTGTCCCGCGCCATCAAGACAGTCCTTGCCAGTCTGGAAGACTCCAAGGCCGAAAACATCGTCTCAATCGACATTCAGGGAAAATCGAGCCTCGGTGACTATATGGTCATCGCGTCCGGCCGATCGCACCGTCATGTCTCGGCTGTCGCCGATCATCTCCTCAAGGCGCTCAAAGATGCCGGGCTCGGCACGGCGCGCGTCGAGGGACTGGCCGGCGCCGACTGGGTCCTGATCGATTCGGGCGACATCATCGTCCATGTCTTCCGCCCCGAAGTTCGCGACTTCTACAATCTCGAAAAGATGTGGCAAGCGCCGGACCTCGAGGAGGAGACCCTCCACTGAGCCGTATTTGGTTGATGCATGTCGCTTCCCAAAACCGGTGACCACCCTCGGGTCAGGCCCGAGGGCATGCTTTGGTGACATGCATTAGCGGCTCTTCGAGGCAGGGATGAAAATCGTCGTTCATGCCGTGGGCCGGATGAAAGCCGGCCCCGAGAAGCTGCTCGCCGACCGGTATTTCGAGCGCTTCGCCAAGAGCGGCCAGTCCGTGGGGCTCGAATTCTCAGGGATCGTTGAGATTGCGGAGGGCCGCGCCCAGACCGCCAACGAGCGTCGCCGCGAAGAGGGCCAGAAACTGCAGGCGCAGTTGCAGCCTGGCGCCGCGCTGATGCTGCTCGACGAACGCGGCAAGAACTTCTCCTCCGAGGATTTCGCTGGGCGCATCGGCCTGTTGCGTGATAGCGGCCGCAAGGCGCTTGTCATCGCCATCGGCGGTGCCGACGGTCACGACCAGTCGCTGCGAGATCAGGCCGACCTGATGGTGTCGTTCGGCGCGCTGACATGGCCGCACCAGCTGGTCCGTGTCATGTTGGGCGAGCAGCTTTACCGGACAGCCACAATCCTGTCCGGCCATCCCTATCATCGCTCGTGAACCGTTGCAGGTTCAACCGAATCGGTGGATTGGCGTGAGTCGCCCGGATTTTCGCCTCAATGCGTCATGAGGCTGACTACGGTCGGCGGGCTCTCGAACATGGTTGATGGTTCGTTAACGAAGCCACGCATAGAGTCGGGCTTCATGGCTGAGGGTTGGAAATCGCGAACGGGCTTTTGGCGCGCAGGCTGCGGCTTGGCAGCGGCGGTGCTTATGCTGTCGTTCAGTGCCGCGTGGGCGCAGAACAGGCTCGACATGGCGCCTGACCCGGACCAGAGCCGCGCCGAATACGAACGGGTAGCGAAGGAGATCACGCTGTCGTCGGAGCGGTTGGCCAAGCTCGCCGCCGACATGGCGACGGTCAAGAAAGACCATGCCTCGATCACCGCGGCGCTGATCCAGTCGGCGATGACCGAGCAGAAGCTCGGTCAGGACATCGAGGACATCGGCGCCAAGCTGGAACGGCTTAAGGGCGAGGAGCAGAAAATCCGCGCCTCGCTGGCTGCCAGACGCGACGTTCTGGCCGAGGTGCTGGCCGCGCTGCAGCGCATGGGGCTCAATCCGCCGCCGGCCATCCTGGTCAAGCCGGAGGACGCGCTGTCGTCGGTGCGCAGCGCCATCCTGCTCGGCGCCGTGGTGCCGGAACTGCGCCAGCAGACCGAGATATTGCTGGCGGACCTCAAGGAGCAGTCGCGGGTGACGGCCTCGATCGAGGCGGAGCGGGCGCGGCTGACGGCGGCAGTCGGCGAGCAGGCGGCGGAAAAGAAGCGGCTCGGCATGCTGCTCGAAGCCAAGCAGAAGCTCGAGGCCGAGACGCAAACGGCAGTGGCGGCGGAAAAGCAGCGATCCGCAGCACTGGCGGCCAAGGCCGGCAGCCTGAAGGACCTGATCGCCTCGATCGAGGCCGACAACGCCCGCAAGGCGGCGGACGCGGCGAAGGCAGCCGAGCAGAAGGCCGCGGACGCCGACAAGGCTCCGGCGCAGACGGCCCCGGCCCAGGAGGCCCCGGCACAGACGGAACTGGCGGCCCTGCCGGTGCCAGAAGCCAACCGGCTCGCTGCCGCTGCACCGTTTTCGGCGCTTCAGGGGCAGATCGCGTTGCCCGTCACCGGCAAGATCAAGCGGCGGTTCGGGGCCAGCGACGGTAACGGCGCAGTGATGCTCGGTGACATGGTTGCGACACAATCGGGAGCCATCGTCACCGCGCCAGCGGACGGAAATGTACTTTATGCGGGACCTTTTCGCTCTTATGGTCAACTCTTGATCCTGAACGCAGGTGACGGCTATCATGTCGTTCTCGCGGGGATGAGCAGAATCAGCGTCGCGTCTGGCCAGTCGGTGCTCGCAGGAGAGCCGGTCGGCGCGATGGGAGAGGCCCGGGTGGCGAGCACCTCGGCATCGAAGAATGGAAATACCACGCCGGAACTCTATGTTGAGTTCCGCAAGGATGGAAAACCCGTCGATCCGACCCCATGGTGGGCGGACCGTTTGTCTGGAAGGACGTGAGATGATGCGGAAACTGTCGCTTCTGTTTGCCGGTGCGCTGATGGGCGCATCCGCGATGAGCCTGGTCTATGGCGCGCCCGGCTCGACGGCGAACGCTGCGGGCTCCGAGACCTATAAGCAACTGGCGATCTTCGGGGATATTTTTGAGCGGGTGCGGGCGCAGTATGTGACGCCGCCCGACGACAAGTCGCTGGTCGAAAACGCCATCAACGGCATGCTTACCTCGCTCGACCCGCACTCCTCCTATATGAACGCCGAAGAGGCGCAGGACATGCGCGTGCAGACCAAGGGCGAGTTCGGCGGCCTCGGCATCGAGGTCACCATGGAGAATGACCTGGTCAAGGTGATCACGCCGATCGACGATACGCCGGCTGCCAAAGCGGGCGTGCTTGCCGGCGACTATATTGCCAAGATCGACGGCGAGGAGGTTCGCGGCCTGAGCCTCAACGATGCGGTCGAGAAGATGCGCGGGCTGGTCAACACGCCGATCAAGCTCACCATCCTGCGTCAGGGCGCCGATAAGCCGATCGAGCTGACGGTGGTGCGCGACATCATCAAGGTCAAGGCGGTCAAGTTCCGGGTCGAGAACGACATCGGCTACATCAAGATCACCTCTTTCACCGAAAAGACCCATGATGATCTCGAGAGCGCCATCGAAACCATCAAGAAGCAGGTGCCGAACGAAAAGCTCAAGGGCTACGTGCTTGATCTGCGCCTCAATCCGGGCGGGTTGCTCGATCAGGCGGTGAGCGTGTCCGACGCCTTCCTCAACCGTGGCGAGATCGTCTCGACCCGCGGCCGCGATCCGAAGGACGTCACCCGCTTCGACGCGCGGCCGGGCGACGATATCGACGGCAAGCCGCTGGTCGTGCTCGTCAATGGCGGCTCAGCCAGTGCGTCCGAAATCGTCGCCGGCGCGCTGCAGGATCTGCGCCGCGCCACGGTGGTCGGCACGCAGTCCTTCGGCAAGGGTTCGGTGCAGACCATCGTCCCGCTCGGCGAGAACGGCGCGCTGCGCCTGACGACGGCGCTCTATTACACGCCGTCCGGCAAGTCGATCCAGGGTAAGGGCATCACGCCTGACATCAAGGTCGACCAGCCGTTGCCGCCGGACCTGCAAGGCAGGGACCTGACGCGCGGTGAGTCGGACCTCAAGGGCCACATCAAGGGCAGCGAGGAGGGCGATGCCGGTTCGGGCTCGGCAGCCTATGTGCCGCCGGAGCCGAAAGACGATCTGCAGCTCATCTTTGCCCAGCAGTTGCTGCGCGGCGAGAAGACCGATCCGGCGTTCCCGCCGAATCCGGACAAGGCCGTGCTGAACCAGTAGGGCTGTGCTGAACCAGTAGGGCTGTGCTGAACCAGGAAACGTCGATCAGCCGGACAACAGGTCTGGCTGCCTGATCGAAGCGATGCAATGCTGCCGGGGCCGCAAGGCCTCGGCAGTTTGATTCGGGGACCGCGGCTGGGGATGCGGCTTGGCTGACATCGGTAGTGACATCGAACGCCCACTCGGGCAGGCCGTCCGGCCGCCGCGCGCGGCCCGCAGGATCAGCGCTGGTGTGGTCGCGGCAACTCTCGTGGTGGTGGCCGTGATCGGCGTCTCCGGCGCGATTGCGCTGCGTGAAAGGCCGTTTCGAAAGCCGGAAGAAGTCGCCGTTTCGACGCCGAAGGCGATAGAGGCGGTCGACCCCGCAGCGCCGGTCACTGAGCCGGCGCCAAACGCCGAAGCCGCGTCCGAGGCGAGCATATCCAAGACAGGCGGGTCCAAGACGGGGCCGCAGATCATCCACATGCAGACCGAAGCGGGCGACGGACCCCCCAGGGCGGCCATCGTCATCCACGACCCTTCGACGATCGGCCAGAACCTGAGGGTCGCGCATATTCCCGACAGGGCGCTGGTCGAATCCGGCGATACCGGTCCATTGCCGGTTCGTGCTGCCGACGGCAGGCGGCCGTTCGATGTCTATGCGCGACCGTGGTCCGGTGCGCGAGGTGCGCGCGTGGCAATCATCATCGGCGGGCTTGCCGTGTCACAGACCGGCACGCAGGCGGCCATCGCCAAGCTGCCGGCCGAAGTGACGCTGGGCTTCGCGCCGCAGGGCAACAGCATCGGCCGCTGGATGCAGGCGGCGCGGCAGAGCGGCCATGAGATCGTCATGCAGGTGCCGCTCGAACCGTTCGACTATCCGAATGTCAATCCCGGCCGCAACACGCTGACGGTCGTGGCGACACCGGACGAGAATTTGGAGAATTTGCGATGGGCGCTGTCGCGGACGACCAATTACACCGGCGTCATGAACTATATGGGCGCGCGTTTTTCGGCGGATGCTGCGGCGATGGGGCCGCTGATGGCCGAGCTTGGCAGGCGCGGCCTAGCCTATGTCGACGACGGTTCGTCGGCACGCAGCCTGGCGCCCGAACTGGCGTTGAAGAACGGTGTGCCGTTCGCCGCCGGCGACATTTCGATCGACGCCGTGCGGGACCGCGGCGCCATATTGAAGAAGCTGGACGAACTGGAAGCCACCGCGCGGGCGAAAGGCTTTGCCGTCGGCATCGGCTCGGCCTTCGACCTGACGGTCGATACCGTGGCATCCTGGATGATCGAGGCCAAGAAGCGCGGCATCGAGGTCGTGCCGATTTCGGCAGTGGCGGTGGATCCGGAAAAAGGTTGAGCATGGCGAAGAAAAAACCGGTCGACCCCGAGACGCTGCCCTATCGTCGCTGCGTCGGAGCAATGGTCCTCAACGGAGAGGGGCTGGTCTGGGTCGGGCATCGCATTGCCGAGCCGGACAGCGAATTCGCCGGCACGACGCAGCTCTGGCAGATGCCGCAGGGTGGCATCGACAAGGGCGAAGAGCCGCTGCAGGCGGCACAGCGGGAGCTTTACGAAGAAACCGGCATGCGCAGCGTCTCGTTGCTGGATGAGGCGCCGAACTGGATATTGTACGACCTGCCGGCCCATCTCGTCGGCATCGCCTTCAAGGGAAAGTATCGCGGCCAGACGCAAAAATGGTTCGCCTTCCGCTTTCACGGCGCCGTGAGCGAGATAGAGATCAATCCGCCGCCGGGCGGCCACACCGCCGAGTTCGACAGATGGGCTTGGCGGCCAATGGAGGAATTGCCCGACCTGATCGTGCCGTTCAAACGTCAGGTCTATGAGGATGTGGTTGCGGCATTCCGGCATCTGATTGCGTAGCTTGGCGCAAGCCGCGCTCGCGCCGACCACGGTTGCTGCGTCGCCGCGGTGGCCTTATTGATGGCCAATCCGCTGCAGACGGGATTGGCATGAACGGCACTTCCAAAAAATCTCTTTCTGAAAGGGTCGCCGTCAAAGCCGCGCCGATCAGCGAAGCGGCGGCCGGCGCCATATTGACCATCGATCTGGGCGCCATCCGCGAAAATTACCGGCGGCTCAAGGCGCGGTTGGGCGGCGTCGGCTGCGCCGGTGTCGTCAAGGCCGACGGCTACGGGCTCGGCGGGGCGCGAGTGGCGGCGGCGCTTGCGGCCGAAGGCTGCGCTATTTTTTTCGTCGCGCATCTGACCGAAGGGGTCTTGCTGCGCCAGGCGCTCGGCGCACGGGCGGCGATCCATGTGCTGAACGGCATTCAGCCGGGCGCTGAAAGCGAAGCCGTCGAAGCGGAGCTGGGCGTGGTCATCAACAGCGCCGGCCAACTCGCCGCCTGGCGCGCGGCGGCGCAGCAGGCCGGCCGCAAGCTCAAGGCTGCAATCCAGGTCGACAGCGGCATGTCGCGGCTCGGCATGGCGGCAGCCGAGGTGGAGGCCGTCGCTGCCGACCCGCAGGCTTTCGACGGCATCGACGTCACCTTGGTGATGAGCCATCTCGCTCGCGCCGACGAACCCGAGCATCCGGCCAACGGGCAGCAGCGGCTGGAATTCGAGCGGCTGCGCAAGATGCTGCCAAAGGCGCCGGCCTCGCTCGCCAATTCCTCCGGCATCTTTCTTGGGCAGCCCTTTCACTACGACCTCGCCCGGCCCGGTGCAGCGCTCTACGGCATCAATCCGACGCCAGCACAGGAAAATCCGATGCTGCCGGTGGTGCGGCTTCAAGCAAAAATCATCCAGACGCGCAGCCTCGATAGGGGAGCCGGCGTCGGCTATGGCCACTTTTTTCACGTCACCGATTCGCTGGTCGCCGCAACGATCTCGCTTGGCTATGCCGATGGCTGGCATCGACGCGCGGCCTCGGCCGCTTGGTTCGAAAATGTGCGCTTGCCGTTCCTGGGCCGTGTGTCGATGGATTCGATCGTTCTCGACATTTCGGCCCTGCCGCCCGGCAGGCTGAAGGCGGGCGACCTCGTCGAACTGATCGGCCCGTCGCAGACGGTCGACCAGGCGGCCGGCCATGCCGGCACCATCGGCTATGAAATCCTGACCAGCCTCGGACGCCGCTTTCACCGCCGCTATGTGAATGGATAGCGCGCGGGCTTTTTCAGGCATGTCGTTGTCCCAAAACCGCCTGCGTAGGTCTGGGCGACATGCTTGGGCACTTGGCGGACGCGGTAAAATCCGGCAGACAGAAAGCCACGATGCCCCCGCCCCCCAAAACCCCTGACAAGACATCGTTCTGGAGAGCTATGCGATGAAGATCTTCGTGCTGGGCGGCGGCGTCATCGGGGTCACCACTGCTTATTATCTGGCCGAGGCCGGCCATGAAGTGACGGTGATCGACCGCCAGAAGGGCCCGGCACTGGAAACCAGCTTTGCCAATGCCGGCGAGATCTCGCCCGGCTACGCCTCACCCTGGGCCGGCCCCGGCGTCCCGCTGAAGGCGATCAAATGGCTGCTGATGAAGCATGGTCCGCTGGTGGTGCGGCCGACCCTCGATCCGCATATGTGGGTATGGCTGGTCAGGATGCTGCGCAACTGCACGGCCGAGCGCTATGCGGTGAACAAGGCGCGGATGGTGCCTTTGGCCGAATACAGCCGCGACACGCTGAAAGCGCTGCGCGAGGCGACCGGCATCGCCTATGACGAGCGCACCAAGGGAACGCTGCAGCTTTTTCGTACGCAACAGCAGCTCGACGGCACTTCAGGCGATGTCGAGGTGCTGAAGACATATGGCGTTCCCTACGAGATCCTCGATCGCGACGGCTGCATCGCGGCCGAGCCTGGCTTGGCAGCCGTGCGTGAAAAGTTCGTCGGCGGCCTGCGGCTGCCGGGCGATGAAACCGGTGACTGCAAGATGTTCACTGACCGTCTGGCCGAGCTCTGCGTGGCGCGCAGCGTCACCTTCGAATACGACACGGAGATACGGCGCATCGTCCGCAAGCGCAACCATATCGCCAACATCAATACGAGCAAAGGCTGGAAGGCCGCCGACGCCTATGTGATGGCGATGGGCAGCTATTCGGCAAAATTCATGCGCAGCCTGAAACGACCCATCCCGGTCTATCCGGTCAAGGGTTATTCGATCACCGTGCCGATCAAGGATGCTGCCGCAGCACCGGTCTCGACGGTGATGGACGAGACTTACAAGGTGGCGATCACCAGGCTCGGCGATCGCATCCGGGTCGGTGGCACCGCGGAGATTTCCGGCTTTGACCTGACGCTGCATGAATCGCGGCGGCGCACGCTCGAACATTCGCTCGGCCACCTTTTTCCAGGCAGCAGCGACATGCGGTCGGCGACCTTCTGGTGCGGGTTGCGGCCGATGACGCCGGACGGGCCGCCGCTGATCGGCCGTACCGAGTTTTCCAACCTCTATCTCAACACCGGCCACGGCACGCTTGGCTGGACCATGGCCTGCGGCTCGGCCAGGGTCCTGGCCGACATCATTTCCAGCCGGGTGCCGGACATCAATGTCCGCGATCTCGGACCGGAGCGATACCAGCGGTAAGATCGGAAGGATCCTTCACGCATGTGAGCGGGTGAGAAACTTGCCGCGTAATTTGGGATCAAGGTTCAACACACTTCCCCGAAACCGCGCAGCGGTTTTTGAGGACAATGACAATTAAAGTGCGCAGATGAATATCGTCAGACGAACAGGCTTCGCTCCCGTTCCACCGCCTTGGTGATGAAGCTCGCGACGATCTGGACGCGGCGCAGCGGCCGGACCGATTCGTGATAGACCAGCCAGTAGGCACGGCGAATGGGCGCGACGATGTCGACAGCCACCAGTTCCGGCATCGAGCGGGCGACGAAGGTGTGCAGGATGCCGATGCCGGCGCCGGAGCGCACCGCTTCGGCCTGGCCGAGCGCTGAGGAGATGGCGAAGCTCGTGCGCCAGTCGGCGCTGAACTCGGCCGCATAGTCGAGCGAGGGGCTGACGATGAGGTCCGGGACATAGCCGATCAGCGTGTGCCGGCCAAGCTCGGCCGGCGCATGGGGCAGGCCATGCGCGTCGGCATAGGCGCGGGACGCGAACAGGCCGAGCGTGTAGTCGACCAGCTTTCCCGCCACCAGCCTGCCTTCCGTCGGTCGCTCCACGGTGATGGCGATGTCGGCCTCGCGCCTGGACAACGAGAAGGAACGCGGCACCGGCACCAGCTGGATGGTGAGTTCGCGGTGAAGCGCCGTCAGTGCGCCGAGGCGTTTGGCCAGGAAGGCGACGCCGAAACCATCAGGCGCGCCGATGCGCACGGTGCCGGAGACGTCGTCGCCTTCGCCCGCCACGGTCGAGCGTGCGGCGATCATGTCGCCTTCCATGCGCTCGGCGATGTCGAGGAAGCGCTCGCCCGCCGGTGTCAGCTCGCTGCCGGTGGTCAGCCGGCGAAAGAGTTTTGTGCGCAGCGCATCCTCGAGTGCGGCGACGCGGCGCGAGACGGTCGCGTGGTTGAGCTCCAGCCGCTTTGCGGCGCCGAGAATCTGGCCGGCACGCGCCACCGCAAGAAAGATGCGGACGTCATCCCAGTTCATGAGGATGGTCCGGATGACGAGGATTACGGCAGCGCTCTACGGCGCCCCCCTCTGTCCTGCCGGACATCTCCCCCACTTGGGGGGAGATCGGCCGACCCCTCCGGCGGCGACTTTCTTGCAACGTTGCGGGTCGGCGAAAGCGGGGATGACAGCCAATCTTCCCCCTCGTGGGGGAGATGTCCGGCAGGACAGAGGGGGGCGCGAAGGAACTCAACCTGTCATTCCTTGAGGGGGCACTACCATTTGCGGGAATTGATGCTCCTAAGTCAACCGCTATCTATTTTCCGCACAACGGTTGCGTTTCCGCTCACGTTGCCATCGGCGGCGCAAAGGCGGACAATGCCGCATCACAAATACAGGGAGAGAAACCATGATCGAATACGGTCATTTCATCGGCGGCAAGCGTGTCGCTGGGACCAGCGGCCGCAAACAGGACGTGATGCAGCCGATGGACGGAACGGTGCGCGGCACCGTGGCGCTGGCTTCGCAGGCGGAACTGCGTGCGGCGGTGGAAAACGCCAAGGCGGCGCAGCCCAGCTGGGCGGCGACCAATCCGCAGCGGCGCGTGCGCGTCCTGATGAAGTTCCTCGAACTGGTCGCCCGGGAGTATGATGCCTTGGCCGACATTCTGGCGCGCGAACACGGCAAGACCATCGCCGACGCCAAGGGCGACATCCAGCGCGGCCTGGAAGTGGTCGAGGTTTGCATCGGCGCGCCGCACATGATGAAGGGCGAGTTCACCGACGGCGCCGGCCCCGGCATCGATGTCTATTCGATGCGCCAGCCGCTCGGCGTCGTTGCCGGCATCACGCCGTTCAATTTTCCGGCGATGATCCCATTGTGGAAGATCGCGCCGGCCATCGCTTGCGGCAACGCCTTCATCCTGAAGCCTTCGGAGCGCGACCCAGGAGTGCCGATGCGCATCGCCGAGCTGTTCATCGAGGCCGGCCTGCCAGCGGGCATTCTCAACGTCGTCAACGGCGACAAGGAGGCGGTAGACGCCATCCTCGATGATCCCGACATCAAGGCCATCGGCTTCGTCGGCTCGACGCCGATTGCCCAGTACATCTATTCGCGCGGCTGCGCGGCCGGCAAGCGTGTGCAGTGCTTCGGCGGCGCCAAAAACCACATGATCATCATGCCCGACGCCGACATGGACCAGACCGTCGACGCGCTGATCGGCGCCGGCTACGGCTCGGCCGGCGAGCGCTGCATGGCGATCTCGGTGGCGGTCCCGGTCGGCAACGATACCGCCAACCGGCTGATGGAAAAGCTGGTGCCACGTGTCGAAAGCCTGAAGGTCGGCCCGTCGACGGATTCGTCCGCCGATTTCGGGCCGCTGGTGACGGCGCAGGCACTGGAGCGGGTCAAGTCCTATGTCGATACCGGCGTTAGGGAAGGCGCCAAGCTGGTCGTCGACGGACGCGGCTTTTCCATGCAGGGCTATGAGAACGGCTACTATATGGGTGGCTGCCTGTTCGACAACGTGACGGCTGACATGCGCATCTACAAGGAAGAGATCTTTGGGCCGGTGCTCTCGGTGGTGCGCGCGCCGACTTACGAGAACGCGATCAAGCTCGCCAACGACCATGAAATGGGCAATGGCGTCGCCATCTTCACCCGCGACGGCGATGCCGCCCGCGACTTCGCCTCGAGGGTTCAGGTCGGCATGGTCGGTATCAACGTGCCGATCCCGGTGCCGATCGCCTACTATACGTTCGGCGGCTGGAAAGCGTCTTCCTTCGGCGACCTCAACCAGCACGGACCGGACGCATTCCGGTTCTACACCAAGACCAAGACGGTGACCTCGCGCTGGCCGTCCGGCGTCAAGGACGGCGCCGAATTCGTCATCCCGACGATGAACTAGAGCGTCGGACGCTCAGGT
>NZ_CAKXZS010000025.1 GCF_935822925.1 Mesorhizobium ventifaucium | reverse complement strand
CGATCCACCGAGGCGACGAAAAAAGCCAATCCGCCGCAGCAAGGATAACGCTCGTGCCCTAAGTTAGCGCCTATGGGGCGCTGTCCCTCGGCCTTTCGGACTTTGTCGCCCGGCCTTTTCGGTCTTCGCAAAACTCGGGCGCTCGGCGATGCGAGCCCACCAGGCCTGGATATCGGCGAACTCGGCCAGCAGCTTCCGCCCCTCAGTGACCTTGACGAAATAGCGGATGATGGGTGCTGCATGCAGGTCGGCCAGCGTCAGTTCCGCTCCCAACAGCCATGGCCCCTCGGCTTTCAGCGATGAGAGCGCCTGTAGTGTCGTTCTCGCCTGCCGAAGCCCATTGGCGATCAAAGCCTCGTCAGGCGTCGTCTTTTCCAGCCGCTCGACGGCGACATCCCAGACCATGGCCCGATAGGCATAGGCATCCAGCATGGCGATGATCTGGTTCATACGCGCGCGAGGCCGGGCTTCGATCGGTTGCAACGCCGGGCCGTCGAACGCTTCGTCGACATAGCGGGTGATCGCGCTGGTCTCGTGGAGGCGGAACCCGTCATGCTCGAAGGCCGGGATGCGGCCGAACGGCTGATGGTCGAAATACCAGCCCGGAATGCCGTCGGCCGCAAAGATGTCGACCGGCACAAGTTCGTAGTCGATGCCTTTTTCCTCGAGTGCGAGGCGGACGATGCGCACATAGACGCTGTAGTCCGCCCCGTAGACGACGGGCCTGCTCACAACGCTGGACTGGTCAGGCCATCGCCTTCTGCAGGTTCTCGTCGATCTTGTCGAGGAAGCCGGTGGTCGAAAGCCATGGCTGGTCGGGACCGATCAGCAGCGACAGATCCTTGGTCATGAAGCCGGCCTCGACAGTCTGGATGCATACTTTTTCCAGCGTCTCGGCAAAACGCATCAGCTCGGCATTGTCGTCGAGCTTGGCGCGGTGCGCCAGGCCACGCGTCCAGGCGAAGATCGAGGCGATCGAATTGGTCGAGGTTTCCTCGCCCTTCTGGTGCTGCCGATAATGACGGGTGACGGTGCCGTGCGCGGCCTCCGCTTCCACCGTCTTGCCGTCCGGCGTCATCAGCACCGACGTCATCAGGCCGAGCGACCCAAAACCTTGCGCCACCGTGTCCGACTGCACGTCGCCATCATAGTTCTTGCAGGCCCAGATATAGCCGCCCGACCATTTCAGGCTGGAGGCAACCATGTCGTCGATCAGCCGGTGCTCGTACCAGAGCTTCTTGGATTTGAACTCGGCTTCGAACTCCGCCTCGTAGACTTCCTGGAAAATGTCCTTGAAGCGGCCGTCATAGGCCTTGAGGATGGTGTTCTTGGTCGAGAGGTAGACCGGGTAGTTGCGCAGCAGGCCGTAATTGAGCGAGGCGCGGGCGAATTCGCGGATCGAGTCGTCGAGATTGTACATGGCCATGGCGACGCCGGCGGCCGGCGCATCGAACACGTCATGCTCGATCACCTTGCCGTCCTCGCCGACAAACTTGATCGTCAGCTTGCCCTTGCCGGGGAAGCGGAAATCGGTGGCGCGGTACTGGTCGCCGAAGGCATGACGGCCGACGATGATCGGCTTGGTCCAGCCGGGCACCAGCCGCGGCACGTTCTTCATGATGATCGGCTCGCGAAAGATGGTGCCGCCGAGGATGTTGCGGATGGTGCCGTTCGGCGACTTCCACATCTTCTTCAGCCCGAATTCCTCGACGCGCTGCTCGTCGGGCGTGATCGTCGCGCATTTCACGCCGACGCCATGCTTCTTGATGGCATTGGCCGAATCAATGGTCACCTGGTCGTTGGTGGCGTCGCGGTGCTCGACGCTGAGGTCGTAATATTCAAGCTTGAGGTCGAGATAGGGGTGGATCAGTTTGTCCTTGATGAACTGCCAGATGATGCGGGTCATCTCGTCGCCGTCGAGTTCGACGACCGGGTTCGCCACCTTGATCTTCGCCATGGAAAGAATGCCTCATTGTTGGGGATCGGGACGGCCTTGCCCGCATGGCTTTGGCCGGGGATGCGGCCCGTATATCAAAGCATTTTTGGCCGCGCAAACGGCGATCCGCGCCAGCGGGCTCGCCCCTGGCATCGGGCGTTCCTTGCGAAAGCTTCATTTTCGCGGCCGGATATGGCAGGGAACGCTGAAATACCGCAAACAGCAGTTCATTGAGAGAATGCAAGCCAGCAACGACATCCTTCCTGCCACAGGCCCGGCGATCATCCTGGTCGAGCCGCAGCTCGGCGAGAATATCGGCATGGTCGCGCGTGCCATGGCGAATTTCGGTTTGTCCGAACTGCGCCTCGTCAATCCGCGCGACAGCTGGCCGAGCGAAAAGGCGCGCGCTGCCGCGAGCCGCGCCGATCACGTCATCGATGCCGCTAGAGTATATGACGTTCTTGCCTCGGCGGTCGCCGACCTGAACTTCGTCTTCGCCACCACGGCGCGCGCGCGCGATAATTTCAAGCCGGTGCGCGGACCGGTCGAGGCGGGCAGGGCGCTGAGAGCGCGCCAGCGATCCGGACAGCGCACCGGCATCCTGTTTGGCCGCGAGCGGTTCGGGCTCTACAATGACGAGGTCGGCCTCGCCGACGAGATCGTCACCTTCCCGGTCGATCCCGCCTTCTCCTCGCTCAACATCGCCCAGGCCGCCCTGCTGATGTCCTATGAATGGATGAAGTCCGGCCTGGAGGATGAGACGAAAACCAATTTTTCCAGCCCCGACATGATGCCGGCTACCAAGGAACAATTGCACGGCCTGTTCGCCTATCTGGAAGGCGCGCTCGAAGCGCGCGGCTATTTCCGCCCAGCGGCGAAGAAGCCGAAAATGGTCGACAATCTGCGCGCGGTGCTGACGCGCGCCGGCTTCGCCGAGCCGGAGCTCAAGGTGCTGCGCGGCATAATATCATCGCTGGACAGGTTTTCGCCGGCCATGCCGCGCGGCGACGGATCGCCGGGCGATGATCCAAGGCGGCTTCCGGCAGCGGCGGCGCGCGCCGCCAAGGCGACAGACAAGGACCAGGCCTAAGAGACAGTCCCTCGCCGTAACCGAATGTTATTTGGTGGTAGTCCATCATCCCGAAAATGATGGATCAGGGATTTGTGACCATCTTCCCGCCGCGGGCCCGCGGCCTTCTCCTGTAGACGATGACAATGACCGATCCTTCAAGCGCCCGCCCTGTCCTGATGTTCGATTCCGGCATCGGCGGCCTGACGGTGCTGCGCGAAGCGCGGGTGCTGATGCCTGACCGCCGCTTCGTCTATGTCGCCGACGATGCGGCTTTCCCTTACGGGGCTTGGGAGGAAGCGGCACTGAAGTCACATGTACTGGAGCTGTTCGGCAAGCTGCTCGACCGTTTTTCGCCGGCCGTTTCGGTCATCGCCTGCAACACCGCCTCGACGCTGGTCATCGACGCGTTGCGCGAAAGATTTGCCCGTCATCCTTTCGTCGGCACGGTGCCGGCGATCAAGCCGGCGGCGGAACGCACGCGCTCGGGGCTGGTTTCGGTGCTGGCGACGCCCGGCACCGTCAAGCGCCAGTATACCCGCGACCTGATCGGCAAATGGGCGCAGAAATGCCATGTCCGCCTGGTTGGCAGCGACAGTCTGGCGGGACTGGCCGAAGTCTATATGCGCGATGGCTTTGTCGATGAAGAGGCGGTGCGTGCCGAGATCGCGCCGTGCTTCGTCGAACATGATGAACTGCGGACCGACATCGTCGTGCTTGCCTGCACCCATTATCCCTTTCTGGCCAATCGCATGCGCAAGACGGCACCTTGGCCGGTCGATTGGCTCGATCCCGCCGAGGCGATCGCGCGACGCGCCCTCTCGCTGCTCGCGGGCACCGAGGCCAGCCACCGCGGCGAGGCGTTGCCGGAAGGCGCCGACCTTGCTGTCTTCACCTCGAAGCGGGTTGATTTTCCGACTCGCCGCCTGATGCAGGGGTTTGGGCTGGCGATTTCCTGATGTCCGGGAACATCACCACGACCGGTGCGTTTTTCCCTTATCGCAAGACGGGAGAAACGATCATGCCAGCCACTTCAAAAGCCCAGCAGAAAGCCGCCGGCGCGGCATTGTCCGCCAAGCGAGGCGAAACCAAGAAGAGCGAGCTCAAGGGCGCTTCGAAGGGAATGTACAAGTCGATGAGCGAAAAGCAGCTTGAGGAGTTCGCCGAGACCAAGCGCAAGGGCCTGCCGGAGAAGAAATCGAAACACTAGCGGCTTGTCCGCACCCGAGGTCGGCACCGGTCCCATGGTTGGATAGCCGCGGTCCAGCACACAGCCCGCGGTCTTGCCATCACCGACGCCAGCCGCGAGCTTGACACCAGTCAAATCTCCGTCTAATCAGCCCACCAACACCGGGCCGCAATGTCCGGTGGTTTCTTTATGTGCGCAAGACATTTGGGAAGCCGCTCTATTCTTCCCGGAGTTTTGTCTAGAATGACGTGTCCCGTGGGTTTTCCGCCGCGTTGCGTGGGAGAACCCTGTCAGGTCTCGAAAACGGGGGCCAGAGGAGGGCGCGTTTCCTTCACCCGGACCATGAGGTTCCGGGTGTGTCTTTTTGAAAGGGAATGCGATGAGCAAGCGCGAATCCGCGAAATACAAGATCGACCGCCGTCTCGGCGAAAACATCTGGGGCCGCCCGAAGTCCCCGGTCAACAAACGCGAATACGGTCCCGGCCAGCACGGCCAGCGCCGCAAGGGCAAGCTTTCCGATTTCGGCCTGCAGCTGCGTGCCAAGCAGAAGCTGAAGGGTCACTACGGCGACGTGTCGGAAAAGCAGTTCCGCAAGGTCTATGAAGAGGCGAACCGCCGCAAGGGCGACACCTCGGAGAACCTGATCGGCCTGCTCGAGTCGCGTCTCGACGCGGTCGTTTACCGCGCCAAGTTCGTGCCGACCATTTTTGCTGCTCGCCAGTTCGTCAATCACGGCCACATCAACGTCAACGGCAAGCGTGTCAACATCGGCTCATACCGCTGCAAGCCGGGCGATGTCATCGAAGTGCGCGAAAAGTCGAAGCAGCTGGTGATCGTCCTGGAATCGGTAGGCCTGGCCGAGCGCGACGTGCCTGATTACATCGAGGTCGACCACAACAAGATGACCGCGACCTTCGGGCGCATCCCCGGCCTGTCGGATGTTCCCTTCGCCGTGCAGATGGAACCGAACCTGGTCGTCGAATTCTATTCACGCTGATCGATTTCTTCATCTCGACATCATCGAAGGCCGCTCTCGAGGCGGCCTTTTCTTTGGGCTTCTGAAAATCGATTTCGGTTTTCGGGCCGATGCGCTACTCCGGGCAGCAACAAGGATCTTTGGGGCCGCCGCGCCATGAACATGCTGCCAGAAACAATCGAACCGATCACTGACGCCCCAGGCGGCTTTCATCCGCTGTTTGCCGATGTGCCGTCCTCCGTCGAATTCAACAAGCTGCGCAAGCGGCTGCTGCGTCTCGCCCGCCAGGCGATCGACGATTTTTCGATGATCAGGCCCGGCGATCGCTGGCTGATCGCCTTGTCTGGCGGCAAGGATTCCTACGGCCTGCTGGCGTTGCTGCTCGACCTCAAATGGCGCGGGCTGCTGCCGGTTGACCTGTTGGCCTGCAACCTCGACCAGGGCCAGCCGAACTTTCCGAAACACATTCTGCCCGATTATCTCAACACATACGCCATTGCGCACCGCATCGAATATCAGGACACCTATTCGGTGGTGACCGAAAAGCTTCCCCAGGGCAGCACCTATTGTTCGCTGTGCTCGCGGCTCAGGCGCGGCCATCTCTACCGCATCGCGCGCGAGGAGGGCTGCTCGGCTTTGGTGCTCGGCCACCACCGCGAAGACATTCTCGAAACCTTTTTCATGAACCTGTTGCATGGCGGGCGCCTCGCCGCCATGCCGCCAAAACTGCTCAACGACGACGGCGACGTCATGGTATTGCGGCCGCTCGCCTATTGCGCCGAGGCCGATCTCGAAAAATTCGCCGGCGCCATGAAGTTCCCGATCATCCCATGCGATCTGTGCGGCAGCCAGGACGGCTTGCAGCGCAATGCGATGAAGGCGATGCTCGACGACCTGGAAAAGCGCATGCCCGGCCGCAAGGACACGATGATCCACGCCATGACCAATGTGCGGCCTTCGCATCTGCTCGACAGAAAGCTGTTCGATTTCGCCGCCCTCAACGAAACCCTGACCGCAAGGCAAGACGTTCCCGATGACATTTGACGATACCGCGATCGACTGGCTGGCCCAGCTTCTGTCCGACGCTGCCATTGCCGAGATCATGCCGCGCTTTCGCCGGCTGGATGAGGGCGACATCCGCCAGAAGACCTCGGCGGCCGATCTGGTGACTGAGGCCGATGTGAGTGCCGAGCGGCTCATCACCGTCAGGCTGCGTGAACGCTACCCCCAGGCGATGATCGTCGGCGAGGAAGCCTGCTCCGACGACCCGGAGTTGCTCCAGGGCCTCGGCGAAGCCGATCTCGCCTTCGTCATCGATCCCGTCGACGGCACTTTCAATTTCGCCTCAGGCGTGCCGCTGTTCGGCGTCATGCTCGGCGTCGTGGTGAAGGGCGAGACCGTCGCCGGCATCATTCACGATCCCGTCGGCAAGGACTGGCTGATCGGCGCCAGGGGTGCTGGCAGCCACATACGGCATGCGCATGGCACTTTGGAGAAGGTGCGTGTCGCCGAGCCTGCGCCGATCTCCCAAATGACCGGCGCGGTTTCCTGGCAGTACATGCCCGAGCCGGAACGGTCACGGCTGGCGCGCAACCAGACGAAATGTCTTTCGCAATTCGGCTATCGCTGCGCGGCTCACGAATATCGCCTGCTGGCGAGCGGCCACGCCCACTTCGTCGTCTACAACAAGCTGATGCCGTGGGATCATCTGGCCGGTGTGCTGATCCATGCCGAGGCCGGTGGTTACGCGGCGCGTTTCGACGGCAGCGCCTATCGGCCTTCGCATCTCGGCGGCGGCCTTCTTGTCGCACCGGACGAAGCAAGCTGGCGAGAACTGCGCCGGGAACTCTGGGCGGAATAGGCCGTTTGGCATCGGCCCGGATAAGCTAGCCGAGGATTATGGCGCCGAGCTGATGTATTCGCACGACATGGAGAACTTCAAGACTTACACGCAGTTCTACGGCTGATCGCCGCCGATGCGGAGAAAGACCATGCGCTATCCCGAACACGCCGAACCGGTCATCACGCTTACTGCCGGGCCGGTGAACGCCTATCCCGATGTGCTGCGCGGCGTCGGCCGGACCGTGCTCTACGATCACGATCCGGCGTTCCAGCTCTTTTACGAGCGTGTGGTCGACAAGGCGCAGAAGGCGATGCGGCTGTCGAACAAGCCGGTCATTCTGCATGGCGAGCCGGTGCTTGGGCTGGAGGCGGCGGCAGCCTCCCTGATCACGCCCGACGACGTCGTGCTCAACCTTGCCTCCGGTGTGTACGGCAAGGGGTTTGGCGATTGGGCGAAGCGCTATTCGCCGCATCTGCTCGAAATCGAGGTGCCGTACAACGAGGCGATCGATCCGCAGGCGGTTGCGGCAATGCTGGAAGCGCATCCGGAAATTAGCATCGTTTCCGTCTGCCACCACGACACGCCGTCGGGCACCATCAATCCGATCGACGCCATCGGCGCGCTGGTTTCGGCGCATGGGCCCTATCTGATCGTCGATGCCATTTCGTCCTTCGGCGGCATGAAAACGCATCCGGAGGACTGCAAGGCCGACATCTATGTCACCGGCCCGAACAAATGCCTCGGCGCGCCTCCCGGCCTCACGATGATGGGCGTCAGCGAGCGCGCTTGGGCCAAGATGAAGGCAAATCCACTGGCCCCGCGCGCATCGATGCTCAGCATCGTCGACTGGGAGCATGCTTGGTCGAAGGACAAGCCGTTTCCATTCACGCCGTCAGTCGCGGAGATGAACGGGCTCGACGTCGCGCTCGACCTCTACCTCAACGAGGGCCCGGCGGCGGTATGGGCGCGCCACGCGCTCACCGCTAGGGCCATGCGCGCCGGCGTCGTCGCCATGGGTCTGTCGATCTGGGCCGCCAGCGACACCTTCGCTTCGCCAACCACGACTGCCGTCCGGACGCCCGAAGGCATCGACGAGAAGGCGCTTCGCCAGGCCGCGCGCGCCCGCTACGGCGTGGTGTTCTCGTCTGGCCGCGGCGAAACATTGGGTAAGCTGACGCGCATCGGCCATATGGGCCCGACCGCCCAGCCGATCTATGCGATCGCGGCGCTGGCGGCACTTGGCGGCGCGATGAATTCGTTGGGCCAGAAATTCGCGGTCGGCAAAGGCATCGACGCGGCGCTGGCCGTTATCGACGCCGACGTCTGAAAGGATCCATCCGCCGCGCTGATATCGATGGAGGTTTTCATCGAAAAATTCGCTACATTACGTTTGTCCGCGCGAAACCGGAGACCCGAGATGAAACCTCGGTCCGCAATTGTCGGCCTTGCCCTTGCCCTGGTTGCCGGTCCTAACGCGGCAACATCGCAGGAACGCGGCTGTCGCAGTCCCGATCCCGTCGACACCATAAACGAGATGTTCTCCGCGATCGTCGCCTGCTGGGAGCCGCCGCCCGGAACCGCGGGCATGACCCTGACGCTGCAGTTCTCAATTCGCCGAAACGGCACGCTTATCGGCAAGCCTCGCGCCACCTTCTCCCGTCTAGGGAACGATGGCAGCCTCAACCGGGCCTTCGTCGCCTCCGTCCTCGAGGCTCTCGACAAGGCTCTGCCACTGCCCGTTTCGGACAGCATGGGTGGAGCGATCGCAGGGCGTTTGCTGTTCCCTCGCTTCACCGCAGCAAGCGGGGGTGAATCCTAAGGCGCGTCCGGCATTAAACCGGCGGGTTCTGCGGCTGGAACAATTTGCCGCGCTCGGCGATCAGCACCATCACCAATGCGCCAAGCGACACGCTGCAGAATCCGGCGGCCAAGGGCGTCACCGTGCCGTTGAAGGCCTGGCCGATCAGCGTGCCGAGCACGCCGCCGAGGAAGGTCTGCATGAAACCCAGAATGGACGACGCCGTCCCGGCCAGTTGGCCGAGCGGCTCCATGGCGAGCGCGTTGAAATTCGCGCCGAGCGCGCCGAACGGGACCATCGCACAGGCAAAGAAGGTGATGAAAAGCCAGAGCGGCATCATCACTTGGATGGAAACGACCAGCCAGGCGAGACTGATGGCCAGAAACAAGAGCAGCGCGCTTTGCGACAGGCGGCGCATGCCAATACGGCCGACGAGGCGCGAATTCAGATAGCTCGAAAAGGAGAGAACGCCGGCTATCCCTGCGAAAATGACGGGGAACATCTCGCCGACTTTGAACACATCGACGTAGATCTGCTGTGCCGAGGCGATGAAGCCGAACATGGCCGCGAAGATAAAGGTGCTGGCAAAGGCGTAGCAGAGCGCCATGCGATTGGTCAGCACGATGCGGAAACCGCCAAGGACGGATGATGCCGTCAGCGGCCGGCGATATTCGGGATGCAGCGTTTCCGGCAGCCGCAGCAGCGACCAGGCCGAGACGATCAGCGCGCCGGCCGCCATGGTGATGAAGATCCAGTGCCAGGAGGCAAACAGCATGATGAACTGGCCAATACCTGGCGCCACCACCGGAATGGCCATGAACACCATGAAGATCAGCGACATGACTTCGGCCATGCGCCGGCCTTCGAACGTGTCGCGCACGATCGAGACGGCGATGACGCGGGTGGCCGCCGCGCCAATGCCTTGCACCAGCCTGCACAGAAGAAGAATGGCGAATGATGGGGCGATAGCCGCAGCAGCCGCCGCTGCGACATAGATGACCAGCCCGACGACCAGCGGCGCGCGGCGCCCGAAGCGGTCCGAGATCGGCCCGAAGAAAAGCTGTCCGCCGCCGAAGCCCAGAATATAGGCGGCAATCACATATTGGCGGTAGTTTTCATTTTCCACGCCCAGCGAGGCGCCGATCTGCTGCAGCGCCGGCAGCATGATGTCGATGGCCAGCGAGTTGAGCGCCATCAACGCCGCGCACAGCGCGATGAATTCCCAGCGCGGAATAGGCAAGGTGCTTGCCTCCGGCGCTTGTGCATGCTGGTCCACGGCAAAGTCCGATCTTCAAACGAAAAAGCGCCGGCGCACCGGCGCATTCATTCGTCTTGTGCCCCGATAGTGGGAAAATAATCAGCTTGGCGAAATGCCCTAAATGTTCGTCAGGCGGCGCCTTTGACGCTGACGCCCTTTTCGACGAGGAACGTCTGCAGTTCGCCAGCCTGGAACATTTCGCGGACGATGTCGCAACCGCCGACGAACTCACCCTTGACGTAGAGCTGAGGGATCGTCGGCCAGTTGGAGTATTCCTTGATACCTTGCCGCAGCTCGGCCGAGGTCAGCACGTCGACGCCCTTGTAGTCGGCCCCGATATAGTCGAGGATCTGCACGACCTGACCGGAAAATCCGCATTGCGGGAAACCCGGCGTGCCCTTCATAAAGAGAACGACGTCGTTGCCCCTCACTTCGCTGTCGATGTAGTCGTTGATACCGCTCATAGAGAATCCTTTCATGCCCGCGAGAGTCGGGCTCGAAACATCCCTTTCAAATAAACCCATAGGTTGCCTGAAACAAGACGTTTGCCGCCTCGTCACGCAAATGGCGCAAAATCCACGACCCAGGCCACTTCAGCCTCAAAGCTTACTCCGGCACGCTGGTCTGCAAAGCGAGCGCGTGCAGCACGCCGCCCATATTGCCCTTCAGCGCGTCATAGACCATCTGATGCTGCTGGACGCGGCTTTTGCCGCGAAAGCTTTCGGCCACCACTTCGGCCGCATAATGATCGCCGTCGCCGGCCAGGTCGCGAATCGTCACCTTGGCGTCCGGAATGCCTTCCTTGATCAACCGTTCGATGTCGTGCGCGTCCATTGCCATGCGAGGATTCCTTGTTCAGGTCGTGATCTCATAGATATGATCGAAACGGCGGATGAACCACACCGAAACGGGCCCACTCAATCAAATCAGGGGTCCACGACCTCATTTGCCATGAAGCGAGGAAACCAGGATTCGTGGGCAGCGGTCAATTCGCCGACAGGGATCGCCCGCGCCTCGCCGAGTTTCAACTCACGGCCGCCCGTCGAGCCGATCCACGGCGCGAAAATGCCGAGCTTGCTTTGCTGTTCGCGAATTGCATCCCATTCGTCGCTCTGCGGATCGATCGACAGAGTCAAGAGATAGCGGCTCTGATCCTCACCGAACCAGACCGGGATCGGATCGGTCCCGACCAGGCCGGGGACGGTCGCGCCGATGCCGGACGCCATCGCCATCTCGGCCAGCGCGACGGCAATGCCGCCGTCGGAAACGTCGTGTGCTGATGTGACGACGCCGGAGGCGATCAAGGCGCGTACATGGTCGCCGACGCGCTTTTCATGGTCGAGGTCGACCGGCGGCGGCGGGCCATCGGTGCGGCCATGGATGTCGCGCATATAGGCCGACTGGGCGAGATGCGTTCCCCACATGGACGGGGCGCCGACCAGCAGGATCATCTGGCCCTCGGCGGCAAAGCCGATCCGCGCCATCCTGGACCAGTCGGCGATCAGTCCGACGCCGCCGATGGTCGGCGTCGGCAAGATGCCTCGTCCGTTGGTTTCGTTGTAGAGCGAGACATTGCCGGAGACGATCGGAAAGCCGAGCGCGCGGCAGGCGTCGCCGATGCCTTTCACGGCGCCGACCAACTGGCCCATGATCTCGGGTCGTTCCGGATTGCCGAAATTGAGATTGTCGGTGGCCGCGAGCGGCAGGGCGCCGGTGGCGGTCAGATTGCGCCAGCATTCCGCCACCGCCTGCTTGCCGCCCTCGTAAGGGTCGGCCTCGCAATAGCGCGGCGTCACGTCGGAGGAGAAGGCAAGCGCCTTGGTCGGATGACCCTCGACGCGCACCACGCCGGCATCGCCGCCCGGAAGCTGCAGCGAATTCCCTTGGATCAATGTGTCGTATTGTTCCCATACCCAGCGGCGCGAGGACAGGTCGGGTCCGCCAAGCAGTTTCAGCAGCGCCTCGGCGACATCGGCTTGCGGTGCATCGCCGGCCACCAGGGGCGCCGGCCTCTTCGGCTCGGTCCAGGGACGGTCATATTCCGGCGCCTGGTCGCCAAGGTCCTTGATCGGCAGATTGGCGACCTCGTCGCCCTGGTGCAGCACGCGAAAGCGGAGATCGTCGGTTGTTTTGCCAACGATGGCGAAGTCCAGGCCCCATTTGTGGAAGATCGCCTCGGCCTGCTTTTCCTTTTCGGGGCGCAGCACCATCAGCATGCGCTCCTGGCTCTCCGACAGCATCATCTCATAGGCGCTCATGCGCTCCTCGCGCACCGGCACCTTGTCGAGGTCGAGCTCGATGCCGAGGTCGCCCTTGGCGCCCATCTCGACCGCCGAGCAGGTGAGGCCGGCAGCACCCATGTCCTGGATGGCGATGACGGCGCCGGACGCCATCAGTTCGAGGCAGGCTTCGAGCAGGCATTTTTCGGTGAACGGGTCGCCGACCTGAACGGTGGGCCGTTTCTCGTCGATCCTGTCGTCGAATTCGGCCGAGGCCATGGTGGCGCCGCCGACACCGTCGCGGCCGGTCTTGGCGCCGAGATAGACGACCGGCAAGCCGACGCCCTTGGCTTCCGACAGGAAGATCGCGTCGGTCTTGGCGAGCCCCGCCGCGAAGGCGTTGACCAGGATATTGCCATTGTAGCGCGCGTCGAAATTGACCTCGCCGCCGACCGTCGGCACGCCGAACGAATTGCCGTAGCCGCCGACGCCGGCAACGACGCCGGCAACCAGATGCTTGGTCTTGGGATGGTCCGGCGCACCGAAGCGCAGCGCGTTCATTGCCGCGATCGGCCGGGCGCCCATGGTGAAGACATCGCGCAGGATGCCGCCGACGCCGGTCGCCGCACCCTGATAAGGCTCGATGAAGGAGGGGTGGTTATGGCTCTCCATCTTGAAGACGAGGCAGTCGCCATCGCCGATATCGACCACACCGGCATTCTCGCCCGGCCCCTGGATGACCTGCGGCCCGGTGGTCGGCAGCGTGCGCAGCCATTTTCTTGAGGATTTGTACGAGCAGTGCTCGTTCCACATCGCCGAAAAGATGCCGAGCTCGGTAAAGCTCGGCTCGCGCCCGACCAGGTCGAGGATGCGCTGATATTCGTCGGGCTTCAGCCCGTGCGCGGCAATGAGTTCCGGAGTGATCGGCACGGAATTGGAAATGGTCATGGGCGGCAATTTATATCCTTGGGATCGAAACCCGTCTTATCGCAAGCTTTGCAGCCGATACACCCATCAAGCGACGAAAAACGATGGAAAGGGTGCAGCAAGTAGCGAAAGATCGCCACTCGGCCCGCCGGTTTCAAGCCGCTTCACGAGAAGCTGTCGTAACCGGCGCGGCCCTCGTCCAGCAGCCGCCGGATCACGCCGACGCCGCCCGCGATGTCCTCTCGTCGCTCCGGCTGTGAAACGCCAAACCGCACGCCGTGAAAAACCTGCGCGGAACGGCCCGCCTTGAACTCGTCCTCATCGTCGATGAGCACGCCATGTTCGAGACAGGCATTCTTGAACGTGCCGGAAAGCCATGGATCGGGCAGGGTGAGCCAGACGAAGGGCACATTGTCTAGTGCGTTGAAGTCGAATCCCGCCAACGTCTTGCGCACGATCGCCATGCGCGCGTTGATCTCGACGATGCTGCGCTTGCGCATCTCGCTGGCTTGGCCGGACAGAACCAGCCGGCTACACACTTCCGCCAGCAGGAAGGGGAGGCCGCCCGTCAGCATCTTGTGAGCGACCCGGATCCGGTGGCGATAGGCCGGCGGACAGGCGAGCCAGCCGCCGCGAACGCCCGCCGCAACGGATTTCGACAGGCCGCCGGCAACGATGGTCCGTTCGGGGGCATATTCGGCCAGGAGCGGCGTCGGGTCGTCGGTCAGATCGCCATAGAGATCGTCCTCGATCAGGATGACATTGTATTCGCGTGCGACGCGCGCGATGGCCTCGCGGCGCGTTGCCGACAGCGTTACAAGTGTAGGGTTCTGGGCCGTCGGCATCAGGAACATCATTTTCGGGTGTTTTTGCGCGCAGACGCGCTCGAAATCCTCTGGATCGAGCCCTTCCGCGTCCGACGTCACCAGCGCCGTGCGGCGGCCGATCAGGCCGGCGCTGCGTGAAATTTGCGAATAAGTGAGGTGCTCGAAGACGATATAGTCGCCGGGCGTGGTCAGCGCGGCAATCGTCGCCATAACCGCGGCATGGGTGCCGAGCGTCGGAACGATGCCATCGCGGCTCGGGCGAAACGAATTTCGCGACAGCCAGCTGCAGCCGGCCTCGAACCAGCGGTCGGGAAAATCCCGCGTATAGCTTGAAATCTCATACGGATGGTCCTGCGCCGTGCGCGACAGCACATCGGCGACAATGGCGCCCTGGCCAGTATCAGGCGCGGCCGTGCTGTCGAAGCGCAGCTTGCCGCGAGGCGCATCGATAGAGCGCGTGCCTTCCACGTGCGGGTCGGGCGCCAGCAGATCGGTTTTGGTGTCATGCCGGCCCAGGACATAGGTTCCGCGTCCGACTTCGCCGCTTACCAGCCCCCGCTCGCGCAACAATTGGTAGGCCCGACCGACCGTGCCGACGGTCGTGCCGATGTCGTATGCCAGATCGCGCTGCGGCGGCAGTTTCGCCCCCGCGGCGATCGCCCCACGGTCGATGTCCGTTTCGATGGAATTTGCAAGCCGCTGATACAGGGGCCCGGAGCTAGACGTAAGATCGGGAAGCCAATTTGTCATGGTGACAATTTTCTATATTGCACCGAATTAAGAGTCAATACATATGAACTGCGCGACAAAAGGGTACAATCTCGAATTACGGTGGCATGAAAATGGCTGCAATCGATACAATCCGTTACAAAAGAGCTGAATTGCCCGGAGCCCGCCCGTCAGGCCGGCAAGGCTACGTCCGTCGCGTGGTGCGAATGGTCAGCTCACTCGCAAACCGGATCAACAGCCTGCTGGATCGCCGGCGCAGCCGGCTGGTCTTGCTGGAAATGACCGACGATCAGCTCAAGGATATCGGCATCTCGCGTGCCGACGCCCACCGTGAGGGTCTGAGGCGGTTCTGGGATTGAAAATACGCCTCGCGTGCCCCCGTCTCAAGCCGCCATCGAAGCCGCAATGGTGATGCAGATTTGCAGGACAAGCCCGGTCAGCCCTATGACCAGGCCGGCGATCTGCAGCAAGCCATGACGCTATGCAGCCGCACCGCAGGCCGGGTTGCCGGCCTGCCAGCGGGCAATGTCCGAGCCGACGCGTGCGCCGAGCGGCTCGTTCATCAGCGGACCGTACACGTCCACCCGGCGTGAATTGCCTTGCGCCTGCACGACCAGCAACGGCTTTGCGCCATAATGCTTGGCCGGGACCAGCAGGAAGCGCGGCGTGCCGGTGAACGAGTTCAGCTCGTTGGCCATCTGATAGGGCTTGAAAGCGGGATCCTTGCTGGCGATCCAGCATTTGTGGGCGGCGATCGCCACCTGTTCCATGGCAAGCAGCGCCGCACTCTTGCCAGAAGGCGCCGGTGCGCTTTTCGGCTTCGACTGGCAGGAGGCGAGCACAAGGCCGGCGGTGGCGACGAGTGCGAGGCGGGCGATCGTCTGTCTCGGGCTCATGCGGCGCCTATATCGAATTCGGAAAAAAGATGAAGGCTGAAGATATCAAGCGGCGATGCCGAGGGCACTTTCGAACAGTGCCCGGCCGTCGCTGCCGCCATGCGCCGCTTCGATCAGGTTCTCGGGATGCGGCATCAAGCCGAGCACATTGCCCTGGCCATTGATGATGCCGGCAATGTCGTTGATCGAGCCGTTGGGATTGGTGCCTTCGGCATAGCGAAACACGACCTGGCCTTCGCCTTCGAGCCTGCCCAGCGTCTCGGCGTCGGCAAAGTAATTGCCGTCATGATGCGCCACCGGCGAGCGAATGATCTGCCCTGGCTGATAGCGGCGGGTGAACATCGTGTTAGCGTTGGTGATCTGCAGCTTGACTTGCCGGCAGACGAATTTCAGCGACGTGTTGCGCATCAACGCGCCCGGCAAGAGGCCGGCCTCGACCAGGATCTGGAAGCCGTTGCAGACGCCGATGACCATGACCCCTTTGGCCGCCTTTTCGGCGACCGCCCGCATCACCGGCATGCGCGCGGCAATGGCGCCGCAGCGCAGATAATCGCCGAAGGAGAAGCCGCCGGGAATGGTGATCAGGTCGACATCGGGGATTTCGGTGTCGGTCTGCCAGACGGTGACCGGTGGTGTTCCCGAAATCTTGGTCAGCGCCGCGATCATGTCGCGGTCACGGTTGAGGCCCGGGAGAAGAACGACGGCTGATTTCATTTCGGTTCGAAAGGCCTCTGGGCTTCGGCAAGTTCGCGCAATTCGAGACGGCGTTCTATGCGTTCGAGACGATCGTCTTGACGGCCAAGAATGCCGTAAATGTTATGGATGTCGCTTTGGGTTGCGACCATGGGACTCCGAACGACGTTCAACTCCCGCTTCACTTCGGAAACATCTTGTCGAAGTTCAGCAACTTCGTGGTGCACACGCTTCAGCAGCTCGTACATCAACTCGTTCGTGGCTTCAGTCATATACCCTCCGGCACAACCTCAGGTAATGGCCACACTATAGTTCTCAATCACCGTATTCGCCAGAAGCTTGTCACACATAGCTTTGAGATCGGCTTCGGCCTTGGCCTTGTCGCTCTCAGCAAGCTCGACATCGAAAACCTTGCCCTGCCGCACCTGGCCGACGCCGTCAAAGCCCATCCCGGACAATGCGTGTTCGATCGCCTTGCCTTGCGGGTCGAGCACGCCGTTCTTGAGGGTGACGGTAATGCGGGCCTTGATCACGCTGGACATCTCCTGTTCGCAGTATTGAGCGGCAAAAATCTCAGTGGGGCTTGCCTTTGACGCCATCGGTCGAGGCGACGAGCACTGGTCCGGCGGGACGCGGCGGCTCGTTCTCGTTCATGATGCCGAGGCGGCGGGCGACTTCCTGATAGGCTTCGACCAAGCCGCCCATGTCGCGGCGGAAACGATCCTTGTCGAGCTTGTCCTGGGTCGCCACGTCCCATAGACGGCACGAGTCCGGCGAGATCTCGTCGGCAACGACGATGCGCATCATGTCGCCTTCGAACAGCCGGCCGCATTCGATCTTGAAGTCGACAAGCTGAATGCCAACGCCCATGAATAGGCCGGAGAGGAAGTCGTTGACGCGGATGGCCAGCGCCATGACGTCGTCGATCTCCTGCGGGCTTGCCCAGCCGAAAGCGGTGATGTGCTCTTCAGACACCATCGGGTCGTCGAGCGCATCGGCCTTGTAATAGAATTCGATGATCGAGCGCGGCAGCACGGTGCCTTCCTCGATGCCAAGACGCTTGGCCAGTGAGCCGGCGGCGACGTTGCGCACGACCACCTCGAGCGGGATGATCTCGACTTCCTTGATCAGCTGCTCGCGCATGTTGAGCCGGCGGATGAAATGGGTTGGAATGCCCATCCGGTTGAGATGGTTGAAGATGTGCTCGGAAATGCGGTTGTTGAGCACACCCTTGCCATCGACGATTTCGTGCTTTTTCTTGTTGAAAGCGGTCGCGTCGTCCTTGAAGAATTGGATCAGTGTTCCCGGCTCAGGGCCCTCATAGAGGATCTTGGCCTTGCCTTCATAAATGCGGCGGCGATTTTTCATCTGATTTTTTCTCTGGATTTCCGGGCAGGCGGCAAGCGACCAGTTCCTGTCCGTCCGCCTAAATTAGTGCGGCAACGGTAGGGGTTCAATGCCGGTGTCTATCCCAATCGCACTGTTTGCTCAATCGGCAAATCCTTTCAATCACCGCTTTCCGGAATGAAATGCCGCAGCGCAGCAAGTGACGTAGCATATTGACCGGCCCGCGGCCTTTTGGTTTGTGCAGGGCGATACACACATTTCGACCGCCAACCAAATCGGATTTCACCGGAGGGATGCCATGAGCAGCATGAAAGATCGCGAGGAGGGCTTCGAGCGAAAATTCGTAATCGACGAGGAACTCCGGTTCAAAGCCGCGGCCCGCCGCAACAAGGCGCTCGGCCTGTGGGCCGCCGAAAAGCTCGGCAAGGCCGGGGCCGACGCCGAAGCCTATGCCAGCCAGGTCGTTCTCGCCGATATCGAGGAAGCCGGCGACCACGACGTTTTCCGCAAGATCCGCAAGGATTTCGACGAAGCCGGGGTCGTCCAGTCGGACCACCAGATTCGCCGCACCATGGACGATTTGATGGCGCAGGCAATCGAGCAGATCAAGAACACCTGATCCTTGCTCTGAGCCAGTCGACACGCTGGACCAATCGACCGCCTCGCCCCTCCGGGCGGTTTTTCTTTGCCTTTGCAGCTGTTTCCGGCTGAACTGCATTAGAGCGACATGCATCCATTCGGACGCACCAAGTACGCTCAATTTTGACTCCTCGCATCGGGCTGATTCCGGGCCGATGCGAGGTCGAATAAGGAAGGCGCCCATGTCCCTGAAGTCACGCCTTGCGGCCGATGAAACCTTGTGCACCGCATGGTCCGGCGTACCTGATGCCCTGACGGTCGAGATTCTTGCCAGACAAGGTTTCGATGCCGTCACGCTCGACATGCAGCATGGTGGACATCACGAGGACAGCGTGTTGCGCGGCCTTGGGCCGGTGCTGGCCGCCAACAAACCGGCGCTGGTGCGCATTCCGGTCGGCCGCTTCGACATGGCCAGCCGCGCGGTCGATTTCGGAGCAGAAGCGGTGATTGCGCCGATGGTGAATTCGGTGGCGGACGCCAGGCTGTTTGCCGCCGCCATGAAGTACCCGCCGCTCGGCGAGCGCTCCTGGGGTCCGACTTATGCCTTTCCGCGTCATGGCAAGGGCGACTATGCCGACTGGCTGCGCGACAGCAACGAGCGCACCATGGCCTTCGCCATGGTCGAGACCCGCGCCGCGCTCGATGCGCTCGACGGCATCCTCGACACGCCGGGTATCGATGGCATCTTCCTCGGCCCATCGGATTTTTCGATTGCCTGGTCGAACGGCGCGGCCGTCAACTCGACGCTCGAAAGCATGATGGAAACAGTTGCCTCGATCGCCGAGCGGACACGCAAGGCCGGCAAGCATGCCGCGATCTACGTCATCGAGCCGGCCATCGCCGGCCGTGTGGTGTCGATGGGCTACCGGCTGCTGGCGATGGGCTCCGAGCACGCGCTGATCGGTCTGGGGGCAAAGACTCTGCTGAAGAGCGTGAGGGACTCGATCGGATCCTAGAGTTTTGTTTTTATGCATGTCGTTGTCCCAAAACCGCTGCGCACCCTCGGGTCAGGCCCGAGGGCATGCTTTTGGGCGACATGCACTAAAGGTCCGTCAGGAATTTGGCGAACGTCATCGAGCCTTCCGGCCATGGGCCGAAGCCGGAATCGGCGTTGAGATGTCCGGCCTCGCCAGCGTCGATGAACAGTGAACCCCAGGCGCCGGCAATGTCCTCGGCCACCTCGAACGTGCAGAACGGGTCGTTGCGGCTGGCGATCATCACCGAGGGAAATGCCAGCGGCTCGCGCGGATAAGGGCCGAAGGTCATCAGGTGCCTGGGTTTTATCTTGGGGTTGGCGACGTCGGGCGGCGCCACGAAGAAGGCTCCGGCGACCGGGCGTTGGAACTGGGGCATTGCCTGGATCACGGCGGCGACGCCGAGTGAGTGCGCGACGATGACGACCGGCCGCTCGGCCTCATTCACCGCCTTCGCCACGCTCGCCGTCCAATCCTCGCGCACTGGCTTCGACCATTCCGCCTGCTCGACGCGCCGCGCCGTCGACAATTTCGATTGCCAGCGGCTCTGCCAATGGTCGGGGCCGGAATTGGTGTAGCCCGGCACGATGAGAATGTCTGCATCCCTGACTTTCATGGCGCGCATGTAGCGAGGGACACGGTTTCGTGCAACCGCGCATGATCCCAAAAGTGTGAAGCGGTTTTTGTATAAGATCATGCGCAACTGGGTCTGATCATTTGCGATTGCTCACAATAGTGAACACCATGTTCGCTTCTTGGCGTCTTGTGTGAACGATCGAGAACGACGATCTCTCATCGGGAAAAGAAACAGCCGTGTGCATGAGACCCAGGATTTGGAACTGACACGACGTACAATGGTAGGTGGCGCCGGGCTCCTGGCTTTGGGGATCTCGTCGAAGGCCGCCCAAACGGAGACTTTGATGAGCGAATTGCCTTTTGCCGCCACGACCCCGGTCAGCGTTGCCCGTGTCGGGTTGCGGGCGCGAGATGCCGAAAATCTCGCTGCCTATTATCACGACGTCGTCGGTCTGCGGGAACTGAGCCGCGCCGGCGGCACGATCACGCTGGGCGCCGCCAATCGTCCCTTGCTCGACATCGAGGCCGATGCAACGGCGAAGCCCGACGATCCGCGCAGCGCCGGCCTCTTCCACACAGCCTTCCTGCTGCCCAGCCGGGCCGACCTCGGGCGCTGGATCAACCACGCCATCGCCAACAATATCGGCATCGACGGTGCTTCCGACCATCTGGTCAGCGAGGCGCTCTACCTGACCGATCCTGAAGGTAACGGCATCGAGATCTATGCCGACCGCCGCCATGAAGACTGGAAATGGAATGGCGACAAGATAGCGATGGCGACCGAACGGCTGAATATTTCGTCGGTCGTCGCCGAAGTGCCGGCCGGCGATGCCGGCTGGCAGGGCATGCCGGACAACAGCATCATCGGCCACGTCCATCTGCGCGTCGGTCGGCCGGAAGACGCCGAAGCCTGGTGGCACCAGGAATTCGGCTTCGACACGGTGGCGAAATATGGTGGCGCGGCGGTGTTCCTGTCGTCAGGCGGCTACCACCACCACATCGGCGCCAATGCGTGGCAGAGTTCCGGCGCCGGCCGGCGCGATCCTTCCCGGTCCGGCCTGGCTTGGGTCGAAATGCGATCCGACAATGTGACTGATGCAGCGACCAGCGAGGATCCATGGGGAACGGTGATCAGGACCGTTCCCGGCAAGGCTTGATTCTTCGAATCTGACGGTGCGCGCTGAGCAGGTGAAGGCTGCGCTGGCTGGAACACCCCTCGGCGCTGCGGGCCGTTCCACCTCTAACACAAGGGGAGAAGGGCGAGCCTGCCGTTTGCGCCTCGGCAAATCTCGCAGTTCGATGGTTGGCGGCGAGGTCGACGCCGTCTTACCTTCTCCCCTTGTTGTAGGAGAAGGTGGCCTCGCAAAACAAGGTCAGCGTGGCCTCACGCTTCTCCGAACACCCGCTTGAAGATCGTGTCGACATGCTTGGTATGATAGCCAAGGTCGAATTTTTCACGAATATCGGCCTCGGGCAAGGCTGAGGTGACCTCCCTGTCGGCCAAAAGTTCCTCAAGGAAATCAGCCCCTTGCTCCCATACTTTCATGGCGTTTCGCTGCACCAGCCGGTAGGCGTCCTCACGGCTGACGCCGGCCTGGGTCAGCGCCAGCAGCACACGCTGCGAATGCACAAGGCCGCGGAACTTGTTCATGTTCTTCAGCATGTTGTCGGGATAGACGAGCAATCTGTCGATGACACTGGTCAGCCGCGACAGCGCGAAATCGAGCGTCACCGTCGCATCCGGGCCGATCATGCGCTCGACCGACGAATGCGAAATGTCGCGCTCGTGCCAGAGCGCCACGTTCTCCATCGCCGGCAGCGCGAACGAACGCACCATGCGCGCAAGCCCGGTAAGGTTTTCGGTCAGCACCGGGTTACGCTTGTGCGGCATCGCTGACGAGCCCTTTTGCCCGGGCGAAAAATACTCTTCAGCCTCCAGTACCTCTGTGCGCTGCAGATGGCGGATTTCTGTCGCCAGCCGTTCGATCGACGAGGCGATGACACCGAGCGTCGTAAAGAACATCGCATGGCGGTCGCGCGGGATCACCTGCGTCGACACCGGCTCCGGCTTCAATCCAAGTTTCTTCGCCACATGTTCTTCGACATAGGGATCGATGTTGGCGAAGGTGCCGACAGCACCTGATATGGCGCATGTCGCAATATCCTCCCGCGCGTGCACCAGCCGCTCGCGGCAGCGCGAGAACTCGGCATAGGCCTGCGCCAGCTTGACGCCGAAGGTGGTCGGCTCGGCATGGATGCCGTGGCTGCGGCCGACGGTGACGGTGTCCTTGTGTTCAAAGGCGCGGCGCTTGAGCGCCGCAAGCAGGCCGTCGATGTCGGCCAGAAGGATGTCGCTGGCGCGGGTGAGCTGCACGGCAAAGCAGGTGTCGAGAACGTCCGAGGACGTCATGCCCTGATGAATGAAGCGGGCGTCCGGCCCGACGAATTCGCTGAGGTGGGTGAGGAAGGCGATGACGTCGTGCTTGGTGACGCGCTCGATCTCGTCGATCGCCTCGACGTCGAACTTCGCCGCCCCGCCTTTTTCCCAGATGGTTTTGGCGGCCTCCTTCGGGATCACGCCGAGCTCGGCCAGCGCGTCGCAAGCGTAGGCCTCGATCTCGAACCAGATGCGGAACCGGGTTTCGGGCGACCAGATGGCCACCATTTCCGGCCGGGAGTAGCGAGGGATCATCGGTCAGTCCTGACTTGCGAGAGCGTTCGCCCGCGTCGTAACAGAGGCAGACAAAATGCTCAACGCTGCTGCCGCGCAAACCAGATGCTGGCGAGAGCAAGCGCGATGAAACCGAGCGGAAAATAAAGCCGGATGCCCAGCACGATGAATTGATAGAACGCTGTTGCCACTGTGTGCACGAACTGGATGGACCAGGCAATGGTCAGTGCAGGTTCATGCCACTGGGCCTAGTAGGAACGGTATTGCAGCGCAAAGAGCCCTCCGGTGAGGCCGATCGTGGTGGCAAGAAGGCAGACAAACGCGGCCGCCAAGGCAACTTGCCAATGCCTTCCGAGCGAGATGAGCCGCGCAAGGAACAGGCCAACCGGAAAGGCCAGGGCACCGCCGCCGCATGGAGCAACGAGACGAAGCGGATATTTGCCGGGGTCCCCCAGTCGTCCAGCAGCAGATTGACAAGCGCGCTGGCGCCCATCGCTGCGGCCCATAGCAGGGCGCCGCAAACCGCGGCGCACGGCGACGGCAAGGCGTTGCGGATGCGATCCAGGACTCGGTTGCGTATGCCGGGAAGCGGCGTCACAGCCGGCCGGTCACCGCGATCCAGCGAAAATCCGGCCCTTCGAAGCCGTACTGGCGCACCGCGATCAGCACGGCATAGGCGCTGAGGCCTTGCAACGAAAATGTCTGCACCGCGCCGATCCGATAGCCGTTCGGGCAGCCTCTGCTTTTGGGGATCGACTTGTCCTCGTGCAGGAGCTCAGTCTTGCCGCCGTCTTTCGCCTCGATGCGCAGCAAGCGAAAGCCGTTGATCTCGCCAAGGCTCTGGCAGGCTTCCGTGTCGTTCATACCGATCTCGTCGACCCGGAACTCGAGCGGATCGTCGACCGGCGAAAAGATCGGCCGCGGGTTGACCACCATGCGGAACGGATCGGCCGAAAGTTCGGTCACCGGGTTGAAGCCGGCGGTGATGCCTCGGTTCGCGGTCAATTCCGCTTGTTTGATGATAGCTTCACCTTTCTGCTGGGCTGCAAGGCGCGCCGCGTCGAGCGTTGCGTTTTCGTCGTCAAGCCGCACCCTGATCGGTGTGCTCTTGAGAAAACTGTCGTCCGCGGTGTTGATGTAATAGCGATTGGCATAGGGGAATCCCGATCCGTCCTGGACGCCATATTCCTCGAAGGCGAAGATGCCGCCATCCCCGGTGAAGCCGAGGATTTCAAGCTCGGCGACGTCGCCGGCATGCGCGTCGAGCGAAGTTGCAAACTGGGCAAGGAGGGAAACGGCAAACAGGACAAGAATTCGCATCGGATTTCCGTTTGAGCAGCCGGCGTTGTTTCGATCACTATCACGACATCGTCAAAACGTCGTGCCCTCTGAAACGCAAACCCGATGCATCCAATCGTGCCGCCATTTGTTTATGTTGGCAGCTTGATATGGAGAACCCACGATGACCGATGCAGCCAGCATTCGCGAACATATGGAAGTGATCGGCGCCGACGGCGTCCATGTCGGCACCGTCGACAAAGTTGAGGGACAACGAATCAAGCTGACCAAGCGCGACAGCGGCGAGGGCGCTCACAGGGGGCATCATCACTATATTCCGCTCAGCCTCGTAGCCGAAGTCGAGGGCCGGAAAGTGCGGCTGTCGGCGAACTCGGACGTTGCGGTCACGTTCGAGGAAGAACAATCCGATCCCACCTGATCACGGGCCATTTTGATTACGGGCCTATTTGATAGCGGCAGCGCGCATTCAGCGCGATGACCAAACCGGAAACAGGTCGCCTTTGGCAGGCGTCGCGGCAAAGACGCCGCGGCTGATGGCGCGTGCCATGGTGGCGCCTGCCGCTGCGTAGAGGTCGATGGCGTCGTTGGGCGCGAGCTCGATACCGCTTCTGCCGGTCGCCAGCGCGAAAACCAGATCCCCGTCGGCCGGCGTGTGTGTCGGCCAAATGGCGCGCACGAAGCCGTCATGCGCTGATATCGCCAGGCGTTTGGCGGCAGCCTTGGTGAGGACGGCGTCCGTGGCGATGATCGCGATGGTCGTGTTGCCGCCAACCTTCGCCCGTTTCCCGATATGCTTGTCGCGAAACTTCAGCAGGATCGTTTTCGCGTCCTCCGGCATCGGCGAGGGATAGCCAAGCCCGCCGAACTCGTCGCCGATCTCAAAGGGCGCTGCCCAGAAGTGGCGGGTTTGGGCGATCGTCACCGAGCCGGTCGGATTGACGGCGGCGAGTGCGCCGATGGTGACGCCGCTGTCGAGCTCCGCCGAGGCCGATCCGAGGCCGCCCTTGAGGCCGGAACTCAGGGCACCGGTGCCCGCGCCGACCGTACCCAGCGCAAAATCGCTGCTGACAGCCTGTGCCGCCGCATAGCCAAGATCGCGGTAGGGCGGATAGCGGCCCCAGTCCTTGTCGCCGCCATTGCGCAGGTCGAACAGGATCGCCGCCGGCACGATCGGCACGCGAACGCCGCCGACCTCCACGCCGATGCCCCTCTCGCGCAGTGCCGCCTGCACGCCGGAGGCAGCATCGAGACCGAAGGCCGAGCCGCCCGAAAGCACCACGGCATGGATCGCCTCGATCGAATTGTGCGGCTCGAGCAGGTCGGTCTCGCGGGTGCCCGGCGCGCCGCCCAGGATCTGCACACCGGCCACCGCCGGCTCGTCGCAGACGATGGTGGTCACCCCGGATTTCAGTCTCACATCGGAAGCGTTGCCGACACGCAGGCCGGCGACATCGGTGATGAGGTTGCGCGGCCCTGTGCGAAACATCATTTGGCCTCCGCCGGCACGAAATTTGCGCCGTTGAAACGGAAGACCCGATAAAGGTTTTCGGTCAAGTCGCCCTTGCCGTCAAAGCGGATCGGTCCGATCGCGGTGCTAAAGTCTTGCGCGGTGAGCGCATCGGCCAGTGGCTTGCCGGAGGTTTCCGCCAGGGCCGTCGCCGCCTTGGCGATCTCGACCGCCGCATAGGCCGGCAGCGTGTAGCCCTCCGGCACGATCTTTTGTGCGGCAAAGCTTTCGAGCACATTAGAGTCGGCCACATCGGCCCATTCGGGCGGCGCAATCATCAGCGTGCCTGTGGCATAAGGCACGTCGCCGGGCGCTGTGCGCAACGCTTCGCCGCCGGCAAAGGTGATGCCGGCGTCGAGCTGGCCGGCGTCGCGGCCCATGATGGCGATGTCTTCGCCGTCGCCGCCGGCGAAGACATGCGTTGCACCGGCTTTCCTCAGCCGCCCGATCAGCCCGATCTGGTTGTCGAGCTGCGGCCGGAATGTGTCGACGAACACCGGTTTCAGCGCCGACTGCTCGGCTGCCGCCCGAAGCGTCTCGGCGATTTCGCGGCCGTAAATCGTGCCGTCGTCGACGATGGCGAACAGCTCGTTCTGCCATTGGCGGGTGAGGTTGGAGGCGACGGCGTTGCGCTCGTCATCGCCGCGCGGCCCAAGTCGAAAGACCGGCCAGCCGGTCTTGGCGCGCCGGTCGGTCAGGCTTTCCGTGCGCACGCCGACGGTGATGACCGGCATGTTGGCATCCTTCAGGATCGGCAGTGCCGCCTCGATCGCCTCGGTGCAGAGGAAGCCGACGACCACGCCGACTTTCGCCGCAACGAATTCCCTCGCCGCGGCAGCCCCGCCATCGGCCGTGCAGCCGTCGTTGACAACCTTGAGTTGAGAACCGTTCGCCGCTGCCGCCAGGCCGGCGCCCGCCTCGATCTGTTTGCCAAGGATCGCCGACGGCCCGGATAGTGGTGCTGCGACGCCGACTAGCAGCGTCTCAGCGTTCGCATCACCGGCGAGAGACAGCCAGGCCAGCACCGCTATTGTCGTTGTCGTGGCTGTTGTCCGGGGTCGCATGCGAGCGAAGAATTCCTCCGCGCCGGTCGCGTGTTTGCCGGCGCCACTTCCTGCCAAGACCTAAAGGCTGGTCAGCTTTCACGCAACACGCGAAATTCAGGATGCATGTCAACCACTTCGCTTGTGGCATGCAATATGCAGCCATATATAACGGTTGGGTTCATCTCGCTTCAAACCAATGGAAATCGCCGGTGCTGAAGAAGAACGACATAGGGCCGCAGGCCTATCGCGACGCGATGGCCCATTTTGCCGGCCACGTCCATGTGGTCACCACCGACGGTCCCGCTGGCAGGCGCGGTGCGACTGTCATTGCAGCCTGTTCGGTGTCGGACACGCCGCCGACCATCCTGGTTTGTCTCAATCGCGAAAATCCCAAGAACGAGCCGTTCGTGCAAAACGGCAAGTTCGCCTTGAACACGCTGGCTTCGGACCAGGAGGCGCTGTCGGTCGGCTTTTCCGGCCTCACCGGCCTGCCCGTCGAGGAACGCTTCGCGCTCGGCGCGTGGGATACGATCTCGACCGGCGCGCCGACGCTGAAGGGCGCGCTCGCTGTGTTCGACTGCGAACTGATCGATACCAAGGATCTGGCCACCCACCGTGTGCTTTTTGGCAAGGTGACAGGCCTGCGTATGGGCGATAATTTGCGGCCGCTGATCTATCACGACCGCGGCTATCACGCTCTGTAGAGGCTCTGGATGGGCGGCCGCACCCACGGAGAGAGAATGACCGGGTTGAAACCGCGCCCAACGCCGCGGACGATCGACGAGACGCTCGATCTCCTGACCGGTGCGGACTATGTGGCGGACCGGTCGCTGGCGACCGTGCTGTTCTTGTCGCTGCGCATGAAACGGCCGCTGTTCCTCGAGGGCGAGGCCGGCGTCGGCAAGACCGAGATCGCCAAGGTGCTGGCGCAAGCGCTCGGCCGCCGGTTGATTCGCCTGCAATGCTATGAAGGCCTCGATGTCTCTTCGGCCGTCTACGAGTGGAATTACGCCGCGCAGATGATCGAGATCCGCATGGAGGAGGCGGCCGGCAAGGTCGACCGCTCCGATATGGAGCGCAACGTCTTTTCCGAAAAATACCTGATCCGCCGCCCGGTGCTCGACGCGCTGACCGGCAAGGCGGGCGCCGCCCCGGTCTTCCTGATCGACGAGCTCGACCGCACCGATGAGGCCTTCGAGGCGTTCCTGCTCGAAATCCTCTCCGACTTCCAGGTGACGGTGCCCGAGCTCGGCACGATCAAGGCGCAGGAACCGCCGATCGTCATCATCACCACCAACCGCACCCGCGAGATCCACGACGCGCTGAAGCGGCGCTGTCTCTATCACTGGGTCGACTATCCGAATGCCGAGCGCGAGCTGGAAATCGTGCGCCGGAAAGTGCCGCAGGCCAACAGCCGGCTGTCGGCCGAGGTGGTTTCGTTCATCCAGAAGCTGCGCCAGATCGAGCTGTTCAAGGTGCCGGGTGTTGCCGAGACCATCGACTGGGCCGGCGCGCTGACCGAGCTCGATAAGGTGGCGCTTGATCCGGAAACCGTTTCCGACACGATCGGCGTGCTGTTGAAATACCAGGACGACATTGCCCGTATCGAACAGGGCGAAGGCCGGCGCATCCTCAACGAGGTGAAGGCCGAGCTTTCGGCGGCGGAGTAGGGCGATGGCGACGCTGCATCCCGAACCGAAAGAGGCCACGCCGGGTGGGCGGATCGCCGACAACATTGTTTATTTCGCCCGCACCTTGCGCAAGGCCGGCATGCGGGTCGGCCCGGCCTCGGTCAAGGATGCGATCGAGGCGGTGCTGGCCGCCGGCATCGGTTCCCGCGACGATTTCTACTGGACGCTGCATGCCGTGCTGGTGTCGCGGCACGAGGATCATCCCACCTTCGACGAGACGTTCCGGCTGTTCTGGAAATCGCACGAGCTGATCGAAAAGATGCTGGCGATGTTTTCGCCGGTGGCGCCTGATTTCAGAGAGAAGCAAAAGCCGCGCGCTGCGGAAAACCGCGTCAGCCAGGCGATGTTCGAGGGCCACCAGAAGAACCAGCCGGCGCAGGAAATCCCCGAGATCGAGGTCGACGCCCGCTTCACATTTTCCGGCCACGAGGTGCTGAGGGGCAAGGATTTTGCCCAAATGAACGCCGCCGAGATGGCCGACGCCAAGAAGGCGATCGCCGGGTTGCGGCTGCCCTTCGACATGGTCAGGACACGGCGCTTCAAATCCAATGCGCATGGCCGACGTATCGATCCCCGCGCGATGATGCGCTCGGCCGCGCGCACCGGCGCCGAACTGATCCTGCCGAAATTCCGGTCACCGCGCGAGGTTCACCCGCCGCTGGTCGTGCTTGCCGATATTTCCGGTTCGATGAGCCAGTACACGCGCATCTTCCTGCATTTCCTGCATGCGCTGACCGAAAAGCGCCGGCGCGTGCATGCCTTTGTCTTCGGCACCAGGCTGACAAATCTGACGCGGCAGATGCGCCATCGCGATCCTGACGCAGCACTCGCCGATTGCTCGGCGGCGGTGATGGACTGGTCGGGCGGAACCCGCATCGGCGATACGTTGGCCGAATTCAACCGGCTGTGGTCGCGGCGCGTGCTGGGCCAGGGCGCGGTAGTGCTGCTGATCACCGACGGGCTGGAGCGCGACGACATCGCCGGCCTGTCGGAGGAAATGGAGCGCCTGCACAAATCCTGCCGGCGGCTGATCTGGCTGAACCCGCTGCTGCGCTTCGACGGCTTCGAGGCTCGGGCTCGCGGCGTCAAGGCGATGCTGCCGCATGTCGACGAATTCCGCTCGGTGCACAATCTCGATGCGCTCGCCGATCTGTGCGCGTCGCTGGACAAGAATTCGGCGCGCTCCGTCGACCCACGCAGATGGATTGAGGGTGGCGGGAGAAGCGCCGCGTAGCCATATGTTTTCTCCGGGAGAAACGGTGATGGAAAATAGTATCTATCTCGACGAGGCCCGCGATCCGCTGATCATCGCCGAAGGCTGGATGAAAGACGGCAAGGATGTCGCCATTGCCACCGTGGTCGAGACCTGGGGCTCGGCGCCGCGCCCGGTCGGCAGCCACCTTGTCATCGACGCGGAAGGCAATTTCCACGGCTCGGTCTCTGGTGGTTGCGTCGAAGGCGCGGTGGTGACCGAGGCGGTCGACGTCATCGACAGCGGCAAGGCTAAGATGCTGGAGTTCGGCGTCGCCGACGACACCGCCTGGCAGGTCGGCCTGTCTTGCGGTGGCCGCATCAAAGTCTACGTCGAGCGGTTGGGTTAGAGAGCATGATCCCGCAAAGTGGGAAGCGGTTTGCGGACAAGAATCATGCTTAAGCAAGAGATATTTCGATGGATCCTTATGCGCTGAAGACGCTGAACGCCGAACGCCGCGCCCGCCGCGCGGTAATCCTGGTCACCGATCTCGGCGATGGCCGCGATCGTATCGTGCGGGAGGGCGATCAGGTCGCCGGCGAATTGGGCGCTGCGATCGCCAAGGCGTTTCGATCAGGCAATTCCGGGTCGGTCGAGGCGGAAGGGGGAACCTTCTTCCTCAACGTCTATCTGCCGCAGCCGCGCCTTTTGGTGATCGGCGCAGTCCATATCAGCCAGGCACTGGCGCCGATGGCCAAGATCGCCGGCTATCCCGTCGAAATCGTCGATCCGCGCACGGCCTTTGCCACCGCAGACCGCTTTCCCGATGTCGTGCTGCATGCCGAATGGCCGGAGGACGTGCTTTCGCGCCAGCCGCTGGACAGCTATACGGCGCTGGCAGCCGTCACCCATGATCCAAAGATCGACGATTTCGCGCTGAAGGCGGCGCTCGACGCCAACTGCTTCTATGTCGGGGCGCTCGGCAGCCGCAAGACCCATGCCAAGCGGGTCGAGCGCCTGCTGGCAATGGGCGCGACCGCCGACCAGATCGCCCGCATCCACGCGCCGATCGGCTTGGACATTGGCGCCGCGAGCCCGGCCGAGATCGCGGTCGCTATTATAGCGCAGGCGATCCAGGCCTTTCGTTCGCGTGGCCTCGAATCCAAGGAAGCGGCGGCGTGAAGTTTGGGCCAATCCCCGTTGATACTGCCGAAGGCGCAGTGCTGGCACATGCCACCACGGCCGGAGAACGGCGCTTGCGCAAGGCACACAGGCTGAGCGCCGACGATGTGTCTTTGCTCAAATCAGCAGGGATTTCGGAGGTTGTCGCGGCTGTTCTTGCTCCCGATGATTTGAGCGAGGACGCTGCCGCCGAAAAGATCGCCGAAAGCATGATCCACCGCAACGTCGAGGCGAAGGCCGCCGCGACCGGCCGGGTTAATCTACACGCCCAGGCCGCCGGTATCTTCACCGTCGATGCCGCGATGATCAACGCCATCAACGCCGTCGAACCGACGATCACCATCGCCACTCTGGCGCAGCACGCACCGGTCGAAAAAGGCCAGATGGTCGCAACCGTGAAGATCATTCCCTTCGCCGTTGCTTCCGCCCTCGTCGATGCGGTGGCAAGGATCTGCGCCAGCGGCGAGATCTTTGCCGTCAATGCCTATCAGCCGGTGCGCGTCGGCCTCATCCAGACGGTGCTACCCGGCATCAAGCCGAGTGTGCTCGACAAGACCATGCGGGTCACCGAAGCCCGTCTGGCGCGCTCAGGTGGCCGGCTGACGGCCGAGCGCCGCACGCCGCACGAAATTGGCGCCGTTGCGGAGGCTGCGGGCTCGCTGGCGCGCGACAACGATATGGTGGTGATCTTCGGCGCATCGGCGATGAGCGATTTTGGCGACGTCGTCCCGGCGGCGATCGAGAAGGCCGGCGGCACCGTCATCCGCGCCGGTATGCCGGTCGATCCTGGCAATCTGCTGGTGCTCGGCACGCTTGCTGGCAAGCACGTCATCGGTGCACCTGGCTGCGCCCGCAGCCCCAAGGAGAACGGCTTCGACTGGGTCCTCGACCGGTTGATCGCCGGCCTCGAAGTGAAAGCCAAGGATATTGCCGGCATGGGTGTCGGCGGTCTGTTGATGGAAATCCCGACCCGGCCACAGCCGCGCGAGCCACTGCCGGCGCCGAAGTCGGAGAGTGCCGAGTTGAAGGTCGATGTCATCCTGCTGGCCGCCGGCCGCTCCAGCCGCATGGGCGGCCCGAACAAGCTGCTGGCGCTGTTCGACGGAAAACCGCTGGTGCGCCGCAGCGCCGAACGCGCGCTCGGCTCTAAAGCTTCTGATACCATCGTCGTCACCGGGCATCAGCGCGAGCGTGTACGGGCTGCGTTGTCTGGACTGGATGTGACTTTCGCCGACAATCCGCTTTTCGCCGAGGGCCTGTCTTCATCGCTGAAGGCCGGCATCGCGCGGCTTGCTGGCGATGCTGCCGGCGCCATGATCGTGCTTGGCGACATGCCTGGCATCGCGTCAGCCGACCTCAACAGGCTGATCGATGCATTCCGCAAATCCGAGGGCCGATTGGTCGTGCGCGCCTCGCATGAGGGAAAGCGAGGCAACCCGGTGCTGTTGCCACGCTCACTGTTTGCGGCGATCGCTCATCTCGAAGGCGATACCGGCGCGCGCCATCTGGTCGAGGCCGAGGGGCTCGATGTCCTCGATGTCGAGATCGGCAAGGCAGCGTCCATCGATGTCGACACCCGTGAGGCGCTGGAAGGCGCCGGCGGCGTGCTGCAGGATTGACAAACCGGGGCCGAAAAACGCATGCCTGAGGGATGGCTGTTCGTACCGTCCTATGCGCCCTTCTGACTTCAATATTTTTCTTGTTTTCTTGCGCCGCTTACGCCGACGTCCTCACGCTAAAGCCCTTCAAGGACGACCTGTTCGCCTATCCGACCATCCTCTCGTCCGAGGGCGCTTATACGGTCGTCGACTACCGTGAGCTGCGCGATATCAACGCTCGCGACAAGGTGCCGGAGCGCCGCGCGCAGGCGCAGTACGTCGACACCGGTGTGCGCAAGGTGCAGCAGGATCTGCTGCCGAAGAGCGGCGCCGGCAATATCCGCCACATCGCAGTCGGCCGCATGCAAGCCGCCGGCATCATCGTGCTCTATCTGCACGGGCAGGGCGGCAGCCGCAAGCAGGGCGTTGACGACTTCACCTTCGGCGGCAATTTCAACCGCATCAAGAACCTGATGGCCGGCAATGGCGGCCTCTATCTGTCGCCGGACTTTTCTGATTTCGGCGACACCGGCGCGGCCCAGATCGCCGCGCTTATCAGCCACTATGCCGAACGGTCGCCGGGCGCGAAGATCTTCGTTGCCTGCGGCTCGATGGGCGGCGCATTGTGCTGGAAGCTAGCCGCCCGCAAGGATACTGGCGGCCGCATCGACGGGCTGCTGCTGCTCGGTTCGCTGTGGGATGAAAGTTTCTTCTCGAGCCCGGCCTTCAAGCGCCGTGTTCCGGTCTTCTTTGGCCAAGGCAGCAAGGACCCTGTGTTTCCAGTCGAGAAACAGGAAGCCTTCTTCCGTTCGATCCTGGCCAAAACGAAAACCTATCCGACCCGCTTTGTCCGCTTCGAGACCGGCACGCACGGCACCCCGATCCGCATGACCGACTGGCGCGGAACGCTCAACTGGATGCTGTCGGAGGCCCCTTAAGGTGCGGTGTTGTAGTCCACCACCGTTTGCGGGTTGATCTCGCCGTCGTAGGAGGCGTCGACATCGTACTGCACCAGCGAGAAATTGCCGTTGCGAAACAGATAGGTGCCGGCTGACGAGGCATCGCCGACACCGCGCCACTTGTTGAGCGACGAGATCGTCTTGGTAGCGTCGTCATACTCGGAATTGACCAGCTGGTCGTCGGTCTGGAAGCCGGTGACGTTGATCGCCTCGACCTTGCCTTCGCTATCGTTGTTCTCATAGTGGATATCGAGTGCCGGCGAGGCGAACTGCAGCTGCCGGACGCCTGACACATCGTCGTAGACATAGTAGACGGCACTCTCATTGTAGGCAGCCATCGAACAGAAGAAGCGAAACAGCCGCGTCTCGCGTTCGGGCTGATCGGCCTCGGCGCCGGCATCCTTGTAGCGGAGGGAGTAGGCGTCCGGCTCTGCCAAGGGCTCGCCGCCAGGCATTTCCTTGTCGCATTGTTCGCCATAGGTGGCTGCAAACGCCTTCTTGGCCTGCTCCAGTGCCGCATCCTTCTTCGGCGGCGGCGGTGCGTCGCCGCAGCTTTCCGGCACGGCGTCCTCGAATTCAGCCTTGGTCGGCTTCAGCGCGCCCTTGTCGATGAAGATCGGGCGGAATGGCGGTTCCTGGATCGAGGCGTTGACCTGGCGCAGCGTGTAGCAGCCGGCAAAGACATTTTCGCTGCCGTCCCTGGCTGTCGCCCGGATGGCGACCGGAACATTGTAATAGATGCTGCCGGCCGCACCGTCTTCGGACACGCCACCGGTTTTGACCTCGACCCTTTCGGTGCCGTCATAGCCCTTGACGAAGGCGTCGAAATCCTTGGCCGGCCTGGTTTCGCCGAAATAGTCCCAGGCGCGCGCGAATTCTTGCCGGTTGACGGCGCTGTAGAACGAGCGGATGACCGCTTCGGCGTCCGACCTGTCGTCGACATAAGGCGCTTCGGCGGCGAGCGCTGGCTGGTCCATTACGGCAAGGGAGAAAAAAGCGGTCGCTGCAAGAAGGGCGCTTCTCATCGGGAATCTCCACCGGATGGGAAAACCCTATCATAGCGATTGCGGCGACGCGGTGACGCTTGAAGAATCGCCGGCGGAGGCGCTAGGTCACCGCCGTCGGCGTTCCCGCCGGGATAGGAGAGTCTCGTGACTATATCGATATACGAAGCGTCCGTGCCGGTGTTTTCGGCCAGGTTGAAGGCGCTATCCAACGTGCTGAACCTCGCCGAGCAGAATGCGCTCGACCGCAAGATCGATCCGCAGGTGTTTTTGGCGTCGAGGCTGGCGCCGGACATGTATGCGTTGACCAGGCAGGTGCAGATCGCCACCGACCACGCCAAGGGCGCGCCGTCGCGGCTTGCCGGTCGCGAGGTGCCGAAATACGAAGACAACGAGGCGAGCTTTGCTGATCTCCGGGCGCGCATCGCCAAGACCGTCGACCTTCTGGCGACATTCTCGGCTGCCGATATGGACGGCTCCGATGACAGGATGATCGAGCTGAAGCTTGGCCAGCGCGAATTCTCGATGGCCGGCATGCAGTATCTGCTGCATCTCGCCATGCCCAATTTCTATTTTCACGTGACCACTGCCTACGACATCCTGCGCCACAATGGCGTGCCGCTGGGCAAGGCGATTTTCATCGGTTCACGTTGAAGAATTGGCGAGGAGATATCCCGGTCGGGCCGGGATATCCGTACGCCCTGACTAACGGGAGGACATTTCGCGGGCGACGCGCGGAAAATCGGCTGGTTTGATGCCGATGTCGGCACGGTCGGCATTGCTCATCGAATGAAGCAGCGCCAGAGCCGTGCGGTAGCGCAGATGTTCCTGCGGACGCGGACGAGCGAACATTTCAGTGAGAAAACCCATGGTTCAAGCCCCTGGTTGGTCCTCCCCGAGTCGCAATATAGGCAAATCATGACAATTGTGCAGTGCAGCATTTGCATGGGAGCCATGCGGCGCAGGCTTTTTTGATCACAATCGACTTGACCGGTGAAACTTCTAGCGCGGGTTGGCCGTATATCTGAACGCCGGCACAGGGCCGGTTTTTCCTCGCCATTCCTGGCGAAATTCCGGGCTGCATGAAAATGCAGTCCGGCTTTTTATTGCAGTCGCGGAGCCGTTGGCGGGATTTCGCGGAAAAATCGCTGGCGATTGGCGGCGGGCTAGGAGACGGCCCGCGCATTCCTGTATGCTGCGGCTTCCTTCCTGCGCAGCCGCGCAAAAAGAGTTCCCGCCGGAGAAAATTCCATGCAAAAACGCCGCCTCGGTCGGACCGATCTTCTTGTTTCCCAGATTTGCCTGGGATCGATGACCTGGGGGCAGCAGAACACCGAAGCGGATGGCCACGCCCAGATGGATCTGGCATTTTCGTGCGGCGTCAACTTCATCGACACTGCCGAGCTTTACCCGATCCCGCCCAAGGCGGAGACGCAAGGCTGGACCGAAAAGATCATCGGCAGCTGGATCAAAGCGAGGGGCAACCGCGATCAGGTGATCCTCGCCTCGAAAGTGGTTGGCCGCACCGCCAACACATGGTTTCGCGGGAACCGCCCGTCGAAGCTGGTGCGCGCCGACATCTTCGATGCCGTCGAAAAATCGCTGACCAGGCTCAACACCGACTATCTCGATCTCTACCAGATCCATTGGCCGGAGCGCGCTGTGCCGTGGGGCGCCAACCCGAACCGCGTCGGTGCCGTGCCGCTGCGGGCCGATTCCGCCGATGCACCGGGCGGCGAGACGCCGATCACCGAGACGCTCGCGGTCTTCCACGAGTTGGTGAAGGCCGGAAAAATCCGCCATTTCGGCCTGTCGAACGAGAGTTCGTGGGGCGTCATGCGGTTCATCGCCGAAGCCGACAAAGGCGTCGGCCCGCGCCTGGCGTCGCTGCAGAACGCCTATAATTTCGTCAACCGCGGCTTCGAGGTTAACCTTGCCGAGGTGTGCGAGCGAGAACAGGTTTCCCTGCTCGCCTATTCGCCGCTGGCGCAAGGCTACCTGACCGGCAAATACGACCATGGCGCGCGGCCGCTAGGCTCGCGTTCTCAGCTTTTCAACCGCGGCCAGCGCTACGAGACGCCCAATGCCGCAGAGGCGCAGCTCGAGTATAACGAGCTGGCGTGCTCTTTCGGCATGGAGCCGGCATTGTTTGCCAACGCCTATGTCACGAGCCGGCCGTTCGTCACCTCGAGCATCATCGGTGCGACGACCCTTCCGCAGCTCGAAATGGCGCTGTCGTCCGCCGATGTCGTCTGGAGCGAAGACATGCAGAAGGCGGTCGATGCAATCCACCAGCGTGTCGGCAACCCGTGCCCGTGAGCTGCTTCCCGGCGCTGCAAGGTACCGATTGCTGAACGATTACAACAGAGAGGGAGAAAAAGTGAATTTTCCGATTGAGGTCGTGCGCGAGAAATTTCCGGCACTGTCGCTGACCGACAAGGGCCGTCGCCGCATCTATCTCGACAACCCTGCCGGCACGCAGGTGCCGCAAGCGGTCGCCGACGCGGTGTCACGCTGCCTGCTGACCACCAATGCCAATCTCGGCGGCTTCTTCGAAACCACGATCGCGGCGCAACAGATCGTCGACGACGCCCATGCGGCGATGGCCGATTTCCTCGGTGCTGCGAGCCCGCAGGAGATCGTCATCGGCGCCAATATGACGACGCTGACCTATCACATGTCGCGCACCCTCGGTCGCACGATGAAACCGGGTGACGAGATCGTCCTCACCCGCATGGACCACGAAGGCAACGTTTCGCCGTGGCTGCAGCTCGCCGAAGATCTTGGCCTCGTCGTGCGCTGGCTCGCTTTTGACGAGCAGAGCTGGCAGATCGAGGAGGCGGCGCTGGCTGCGCTGCTTACCGACAGGACGCGGCTGATCGCCTTGAACTACGCCAGCAATCTGACCGGCTCGATCAACCGGGTGAGGGCGCTGACCCGCATCGCCAAGCAGGCCGGCGCGCTGGTCTATGTCGACGCCGTGCAGTTCGCGCCGCAAGGCCTGATCGACGTGCAGGACATTGGCTGCGATTTCCTGGTCTGCTCGGCCTATAAATTCTTCGGGCCGCATATGGGCATATTGTGGGGCAGGCTGGATGTCATCGACGCGCTGAAGCCGTACAAATGCCGCTGTTCGTCCAATGCTTTGCCGGAGCGGTTCGAACTCGGCACGCCGCAGATCGAACTGATGGCCGGACTGACGGCCGCGATCAATTACTTTGCGGAGCTGGGCGGAACGGCAGGCGAGAACGCGTCGCGCCGCCAAGATCGCCAAGGCGTTCGAAATATCCACCGCTTACGAAAATCCGTTGACGCAAAGGTTGATCGACGGCCTGTCGGCTATTTCAGGCCTGGCCATCCACGGCATCACCGATCCGGCGCGTGTCGGAGAGCGCGTGCCGACGGTCTCGTTCATTGTCGACGGCAACGTTCCGGAGACGATCGTACGGCAGATGAATGCGGAAAACATCTTCCTGTGGTCCGGCCACAACTACGCCTGGGAGGTCGTCCACCAGCTCGGCATTCCGGCCGAGCAGGGCGTCGTGCGCATCGGCATCGCCCACTACAATACGGCGGCCGAAATCGACGAGACGCTGGAGAGCGTGCACCGTGTCATCGCCATGCTGCGGCAGGAGCGATCCTGACGCGACATCCGGCTGAAATCACTGCTTCCTGCCACCGCCGAAGCCGGTGAGGAACGCGGTAAGATTGTCGCCGAGCTCGTCGCAGAGATAGCCGCCTTCCTGCACGATCACCGTTGGCAGGCCGAGGCCGGCGATGGCCTCGCCGATGCGCGAGAAGCCTGGCGTCGTTACCGTTAGCCCACCGAACGGATCGCCCTCGAAGGCGTCGAGGCCGAGCGCCACCACCAGCGCCTCCGGCGCAAAGGCGCGGATGCGCTGGAAAGCCACGTCGAGTGCTTCGAGGAACGCGGCATCGCCGGATTTACGCACCAGCGGCAGGTTGAAATTGTAGCCGAGACCAGGCCCTTCGCCGCGCTCGTCTGCATGACCCCAGAAGAACGGATAGAAGCGCACCGGATCGGCATGCAGCGAGACGGTGAGCACGTCCGACCGAGCATAGAAAATGCCTTGCGTGCCGTTGCCATGATGCAGGTCGACGTCGAGGATCGCCACCCGCGCAGCTTGCTTGCGCATCGTCTGCGCCGCGACCGCCGAATTGTTGATGAAGCAGAAGCCGCCGGCGACGTCGGCAAAGGCGTGATGGCCGGGCGGACGGCACAGCGCATAGGCAGCCGGTGCGCCCGACATCACCGCGTCGGCGGCCTCGACCGCGCTCCAGGCGCTCCACAGCGCGCTCTGCCAGGTCTCGCCGGAGATCGGGCAAGCGGTGTCGGCCATGTGGTAGCCGGCCTGGCCGACCGCCGAGGCCGGATATGAGCCGTTCCGCGCGATCGGGTGGATGTTGGGGATCACTTCAGCCGAAGCGCCTTCAATGCGCTCCCAGCGCCCAAAGATGTGCTCGAGAAAATCGAGATATTCGGGCGTATGCACCGCGGCAACCGGACCAAGCCCGTGATTTCTCGGCCGTTCGATCGTGCAGCCGGCGGCCTTTGCGCCGGCGAGCAGCCGTTCGACCCGTTCCGGTTTCTCCGGATTGGGCTTTTGGGCGCCGCTGGAGAGGAACGCCTTGGGATCGTGGCGCTTCTGTTCGTCGGCATAAAAGGCCTTCATAATTCCCTCATTCCTCTGGCGCATCGGCGAAGGCAAAGAACGCGTCGCCGACGATCTTCTGAACCTGCTCGTAGCTCGACCAGCCAATGCCCAGCCTTTCGTAGAAGGCCTTGGCGGTTTCATTGTCGGTGTCGACGGACAGTCTGAGATAGACGCCGCCGTCCTTTCGGCATTCTCGGGCAACACGCCGCAGCAGGCGTTCGCCGATCCTGCGGCCGCGAAACCGCTCTTCGACATAGAGGTCCTGCACATAGACGCCGGGCCGCCCCATCCAGGTCGAGAAGATCGGGAAATGCAGGCACAGGCCGGCGAACTCGCCGCCGACTTCCGCAATCAGGGTCGAGAAGGCAGGGTTTTCGCCAAAGCCATAGGTGCGCAGATCGTTGGCTGTGGAGGTGATCTCCTGGTGTGCGCCTGTATGCGCGCCAAGCCGCAGGATCGCGGCATGGATGGTTTCGACGTCCTCGACGGTGCCGGGGCGGATGAGAATGTCGTTTGCTGGATCGGTCACGATAAATGGGGCGCCCAGGCACCCCCCTCTGTCCTGCCGGACATCTCCCCCTCAAGGGGGGAGATTGGCAGCTTCGCCGCTGTGCCCACCTCTCTGACGTTGGCAATTGGCGAAACCATTCGTGACATCCGATCTCCCCCCTTGAGGGGGAGATGCCAAGTGGTGGCAAAGAGGGCAGGACAGAGGGGGGTGGGACGGAACGCAAGCATCTCAAATCATCATCTCAGAACGCTACCCGATCGCCGCCCTTGAGCGCCAGCATCTCACGCGCCTCACTCGGCGTGGCGACGTCCAGCGACAGCCCGTCGAGCACGCTGCGGATGCGGCGCACCTGGTCGGCATTGGACTTTGCCAGCTGGCGGCCGTCGTAAAGGCTGTCTTCCAGCCCGACGCGGACATTGCCGCCCATGGCCGCCGCAATCGAGATCATCGGCATCTGGTGGCGCCCGGCGGCCAGCACCGAAAACTGGTAGCTGTCGCCGAACAGTTTGTCGGCGATGCGCTTCATATGGACCAGATTGTCGGGATCGGCACCGATACCGCCGAGAATGCCGAACACGAACTGGATGAACAGAGGTCGCGACACCAGACCTCGATCGCGAAAATGCGCCAGTGAGTAGAGGTGGCCGACATCGTAGCATTCAAATTCGAAGCGTGTGCCGCAGCCCTTTCCAAGTCTTTCGAGCACGGTCTCCATATCGGCAAAGGTGTTTTTGAAGATCGTGTCGCGTGTCGCTTCCAGCAGTTTCGGCTCCCACTCGGACTGCCATTGCCTTGGCCGGTCGAGCATCGGGAACAGCGCGAAATTCATCGAGCCCATATTGAGCGAGCACATTTCGGGCTCGGCCCTGAGCGGTGCGGCCAGCCGCTGGTCGAGCGTCATCAGCGAGGAGCCGCCGGTGGTGATGTTGATCACCGCATCGGTCGCCTGCTTTATGCGCGGCAGGAACTGCATGAACACATCGGGATCGCGGTCGGCCGCCCATCCCCGGGATCACGGGCGTGAAGATGCAGGATTGAGGCGCCGGCTTCGGCAGCAGCGATCGCGTCTGCGGCGATCTGGTCCGGCGTTACCGGCAGATGCGGCGACATCGACGGCGTGTGCACCGACCCGGTGACGGCGCAGGTGATGATGACTTTCCGCGGCGCCATTTTTTCAGCCTTCGACCGGCAGGTCGAGCTCGCCGGCCAGCACCTGCAGCGAGTCGCCGATGATGGCGACGATCTCGCTAATCTGTTCTCGGGTGACGATCATCGGCGGCGCCACCATGAAATTGTCGCCGTCGACGCCGCCTTTGACCTTTCGCCCATAGATGATCAGCCCTCGTTCATAGGCGAGGTCGAGCAGGCGCTGGGTGGCCTTCTTCGCCGGTGCGATCGGCCTCAGCGTGTCGGGGTCGGCGACCATCTCGGCACCTAGGAGCAGGCCCTTGCCACGGACGTCGGCGATAAACGGAAACCGCTTGGCCAACCCCTTCAACTCGGCCATCAAAATATCGCCCATCTCAGCCGCGTTGGCGATCAGGTCGAGACGATCCATCTCGCCGAGCACGGCGAGCCCGGCGGCGCAGGCGAGCGGATTGCCGGCGTAGGTATGGCCATGCTGGAAGCCGCCGGAGGCGAGCAACGGCTGCACCAGCCGCAGTGGTGCAGCCAGCGCGCCGAGCGGCGCATAGCCCGAGCCCAGTCCCTTCGACAGCGCGACAATGTCGGGCTTGCAGTCAAAATGGTCGCCGCCGAGGAATTTGCCGGTGCGGCCCGCACCACTCATCACTTCGTCGTGGATGAGCAGGATGCCGTAGCGGTCGCAGATTTCGCGGATGCGCGGATAATAGCTGTCCGGCGCCACCAGCGCCGCGGTGGCAGCGCCGCCGACCGGCTCCATGATGAAGGCGAGCACGCTTTCCGGTCCCTCGGCGAGGATTTTCTCCTCCACCATGTCGGCGTAGCGGATGCCGCGCTGTTCCATCGAGAAATTATCGCGGTCGCGCCAGGCGACGGGTGCCGGCACCGTCGGCATGACCTGCATCATCGGCGCAAAGGTCTCGGCCAGCGCATCGTCGCCGGTGACGGCGAGCGCCCCGAGGGTGCCGCCATGATAGGAGGGAAAGCGTGTGATCACCTTCCAGCGGCTGGCCTGTCCGGTGGCGAGAGCCCACTGCCGGGCAAGCTTGATGCAGGATTCCGTCGCTTCCGAACCGCCCGAGACAAAGAAGATCCGGTCCAGGCCTTCGGGCAGCTTTCCGGCCAATTCCCGTGCCAGGTCCTCGGCCGGCTCGTTCTCGAAATGCAACCGGTAGGCGAAGGTGGCGCGATCCATCTGCCGCTTCATCGCATCGAGCACGTTGCGGTTGGAATGACCGATATTGGCGACCATCGGTCCGCTCGATCCGTCGATGAAGCGGCGGCCGTCCTGCGTCCAGATGTAGATGCCTTCGGCGCGGTCGACCAGCGGCCGGCGCAGGCCGGACAGATAGAACAGATTCGACGGCAGGCGCGTCTCGGTGTCCGGGGCAGGGTTCTGGGACTTCAGCATGTCAGGACTTTCCGAGATAGCGGTCGAGTACATTCTTGGTGACGCGCTCGACCATCGCGTCCTGCCTTAGCAGGCCGGCGACCCATTCGCAGCTTCCGGCGTGGAACACCTCGCCCTTGCCGCGCGGGAAATTGACGATCATGCCGTTGCCGCGCTTGACCTTGTCTAGATTGGCTTCGCTCGCCTCGCCGAACAGCGTTTCGGCGGTGAAGCGTCCGTCCTCGTCGCCGAGGAACTGGTCTTCGAACGGGATATCGGCGCTCTCCTCGACTTGGGCAGCCATGCCGACGGCGAGAATTTGCAGCCCATCCGGTGCGCCGCTGTCGGGCGTCGGGTAGGGCAGTCCGCGGCGGATCTCGTGGTCGAGCCCGTCGACCTCATAGCCATAGACATGGCTGTCGGCGCCGAGCAGGTCGCCGTAATAGATGCCTGTGCCGGCGAACGCCCAATGGTCGGGCCGGTAGACCGGAAAGCCGCGCACGCCGCGCGGCGCGCAACCGCCCCAGCCGGCGTAGAGGCCCCTGGTCGCATTGAGCCCGAAGGTCGTCGCACCCGGCCGGCCGATTTCCGGTGCTTCCCAGGAGTTGGTGGCGCGGGTCACGTCGCCGCCCCGATAGACCGGGTCCTCGGCACGGGCGCGGTATTTGTAGCAGACCTGCCGGCGGCCCTCGTCCTCCAGCCTGGTCTGCCACATGAAATTGCCGGCGAAGCGTGCCGCGTGGCCGCCGCGCTCGACATAGGCGTCGACCGCGTCGCGCATCTCCCACGTCCAATATTCGTCATGGCCAACGAAGACGACGCAGTCATAGCCGTCGAGGATTTCGGGCGAGAAATGCAATTCGTGCTGGCTGGCGAGATCGACCCCATAGCCGGCGCGCTCGGCAAAACGAAAGAAGTGACTGTCGTAGCTTGCCCAGCCGGACGAGGCATATTTCTTCGAATGGCCGGTGGCGAAGGCCCATTCCATATGTGGATAGCGCGGCACGGTCTTCGGCGGCACGGCGACCTCGAGCGGCACGCGCGGCGCCTCCTTCGGCAGAACAACAAAGCCGCGGCACCACGGCCGCTGCGTCGACACCCTTGGGGCATACTGGTCGCGGTTCGGGCCGGTGATGCCTTCGTAATGATTGGAGCCGCCCCAGGTATTGTAGGCAAGCCAGGTGCCGCTGGCTGCAACCTGCAGTACACGACCGCGTTTCTTGCCGGGCTGCGGGCTAACGATGAAAAGATGATGGCAGCGGATCGGCTTGCCGTCGCGGCCATCCGCCGTCAGCGTGGCGCGGTAGGCCCCGGACGGCCAGTCGTCGCCGACGCGGAATTCAAACGACGCGTCCCAGCCGCAGCCCACGACCGAACATTGGTCGGGTGTATCCTGCCAGCGTGCCGCGATCCCAGCCTTCTCGAACAGCTGCGTCTCGGCGCCGCCGTCGCGGACGATCGACATGCTGAAGCTGGAGGCTGTCGAGCTGACATGCAGCACCACCGTCTCGCCCCGACGGTATGAGAAACGGTCGCTGTAGCACCAGATCTCGCCGCATTCGCCATCCATGCCCGGCCATTCCCAGTAGTGGCCGCGCACCGCTTGCCGGCGCTGGTGAGGCGTCAGTCCGAAATCGGGGAATTCGGTCGGCAAGTCAGTCATGGATACCGGCATGATCGAAGATCGCCATTTCGGCCATCTGCTCGGCAAGCGTCAATCGGAAACGATCAGGCCAGCGATAGCTCACAGCCGGCCTTGGCCTTGCCTGCCAAACAGATTATTTCACAAAGGGCGGCCTTTTCCGCCACGGGAGCCGACATGCTGAGAGTACAAAAGGTCAAGGTGGACGACATCTACGTGCCGACCGCGCGCAGGAAGACGCTGCATCCCGAGACCGTCCGGCATCTGGCCGAGGACATTCTGGAAAACGGCATGAAGACGCCGATCCAGGTGCGCCACGACGGCAAGCGCCATATCCTGGTCGAAGGCCTGCACCGGCTGGAAGCGGCAAAGTGGCTCGGCGAGACCGAGGTCGACGCCTATCTGGTGCAAGCCAAGCGCCACTGACGGTCACGGAGCGATATGGTCCTCGGCGCGGAAGGCTTTGGTCGCGTGCTGATGTGACGCGTGCCTCGGCGATTAGCTGAAGCGTCGGTCTTTTCGTCATCCTGGGGCGGAGCAAGGAGCGAAGCGACGCGGCGCAGACCCCAGGATCCATGTGGACGGCGCCCTGCCTGCAACGGTCGTTCTGGGGTATTTTCGATCGCTTGCGTCCATATGTCCGGCCTTTGAATGCGGTCCTTGCGACCGCTGGCCAAGGTGGGGTTCGCGACGCCCGTTCCAGTCATGCCAGCGGTTTCCGTTGGCCAATGGATCCTTCGGAGTTTCGCGCGCCACAGATCGATCGATCACGCCCATCTTCCTTCCGTTGCAAGAGCTTGTGTTGGGTGTTTCTCCGTTGCGGCCTATGCGGGCATGTCGGCGCCGCGCTGAGCCGGCGGTCAAGGCTGGCCGCAGGTCACCGCCGCAGGCGGCGCGAAGCGGCCTTGACGGCGGCGACGAAGGCGCCACCCTGCCCGCCAGGCCGCAACGGTATGACTCGCCACTCTGGCACATCCGATGCCGTCGGGCGCCGTCCACCCCATCATGCCGCGACTTCGGAGCGCTGCTACGGTGCTGAATTGTGCACCGCTGCATTCTTCGGCCGTGGTCACGGAATGGATCCCAGGGTCTCCGCGACGGAGCTTCGCTCCTGCTTCGCCCAGGGATGACGAAGTTGGAGGCTTGGCCAATCCAGAATGTTTATGATGGCCCGCCGAAGTGAACGAAGGAATACTTCCGACCCGTCAGATCCCTGCAGCGCCTACTGGCAGATCGACGTAAAGTACGGATGTTGTCGACATTATTTCGTTGGCGGTGTCGGCCCGCGCTCTCGTGGCTCGTCCTTGGCACGAAGCCAATCAACAGTGAGGAGACCATCATGACGACCAAGCTCGACATCGCCCCCAACTCCGACCGTGAACTGGTCCTTGCCCGCATCATCGATGCGCCGCGCGAGAACGTCTATCGTTGCTGGACCGAGCCGAAACTCGTGACGCAATGGTTCGCGCCAAAGCCCTGGACGACGCCGCGCGCCGAAATGGACGTGCGCACCGGCGGCTCCAGCCTGGTTGTCATGGCCGGACCCGACGGCAACGAATTCCCGAATCCCGGCGTTTTCCTCGAAGTCGTGCCCGGCAAAAAGATTGTTCTCACCGACGCCTACACAAAGGCCTGGGAGCCGTCCGAAAAGCCGTTCATGACGGTCGTGCTGACCTTCGAGGATGAGGGCGAGGGCAAGACCCGCTACATCGCCCGGGTTGCGCATTGGTCGGTCACTGACCGCGAACAGCACGAGAAGATGGGCTTTCACGAGGGCTGGGGCCAGTGCGCCGACCAGCTCGAAGAAGTCGCCAAGCGGCTTTGATATCGGCGGGACGCAAGGAGACCGACATGTCCAGATCGATGTTTTTCGCCATTCTCGCCTCGGCCGCAGCGCTCTTCGCCGCGCCGGGAGCCACCAAAGCCGAGGAGGCAAAGCCCCCCATGACCTCCGAAACGAAAGCAATGCCGAAGCCAGCGAAATCCGGCCTGCTGCCGATCAACGGCCTGAATTATTATTACGCCGTCTTTGGCCGGGGCGAGCCGCTGCTTCTGCTGCATGGTGGGCTCGGCACCACCGACATGTTCGCGCCGATCCTGCCGAAGCTTGCCGAGAACCGCACCGTCATCGGCGTCGACCTGCATGGTCACGGCCGCACCGCGCTCGGCGACCGGGCGTTGAGCCTGGAGGCAATGGGCGACGACATGGCGGCGATCGTCAAGGCGCTCGGCTACGACAAAGTCGACGTCATGGGTTATTCGCTGGGCGGCGGCGTCGCCTTCCGCATGGCCGTCCAGCATCCCGAGACAGTGGGCCGGCTGGTGCTGGTCTCGACCGGCTATGCCTCGGACGGCTTCTATGCCGACATGCGCACTCAGCAGGCGCAGGTCGGCGCGGCGATGGCCGACATGATGAAGGACACGCCGATGTACAAATCCTACGTGGCGGTCGCGCCGCGCCCGCAGGATTTTCCGAAATTGCTCGATCAGCTCGGCGCCCACATGCGCAAGGATTACGATTACTCCGCCGACGTGCCGAAGCTGAAGATGCCTGTCATGCTGGTGTTCGGCGACAGCGACATGTATCGGCCCGAGCATGAGATCAAGTTCTATCAGATGCTCGGCGGCGGGTTGAAGGACGCCGGCTGGATGCGCGAGAACCTGGCGCAGAACCGCCTGGCCATCCTGCCGAACCGCACCCACTACGACGTGTTTTTCGCGCCGGAACTGACAGCAGTCACGCTGCCCTTCCTCAATGGCGAGACCAAGGTGAAGACCTGGGACGAGATTGTCAGCGAAACGGAATAACCACCTGACAACGGCCTGTCCGGCCCATATCCCGCGAGATGGCCGGACAGACTTATCCCTCTGAAGCCGGCTATAAGCCTTTGGTATCCGGCACACGTCGCTGGGCCCCAATGACATCTCCCGCATCACAGCCATAGATGGCCCTATCAAGGCTTTTCAATTGACGCTGCTATGACGGCAGCTACCTTGCCGCCAATCTTCAGAAAGAGGGGCGCAGGCAATGGCGAAATATCAGGGTGGCTGCCTGTGCGCTACAGCACCGATGCCGCGCCGATCAACGAGCGCGTATGCCATTGCCGGCTCTGCCAGAAGGCGCTGGGCGCGGCCTTCAACGCCCGCGTGCTGTTCCGCATCGACGATGTGACCATCGACGGGCCGGTGGCGCTGGTGAATTCCTCGCCCGATCTCAAGCGCGGCTTTTGCTCATGTTGCGGCACGACGCTGTTTTCCCGGCACGATTCCGCCGGCATCATCGGCGTCACCTCAGGCTCGCTCGACGATCCTTCCATGTTTAAGCCGCAGATGCATATCTGGACCGCCTCGAAGCAGCCCTGGGTACAGCTCGACGACGGGCTGCCGCAATATGAAGGCGCGCCACCCCCGAATTGAAGCACAGGCGAACTGAAGCACAGGCGAACCGAAGTACAGGCGAACTCAAGCACAGGGCGTGCCCAGATTTTTTCGTCCGGGACACGAGATAGTCGGCAAAGCGTCATTGGCGAGCCATCATTGCCGCCTATCTATTGCCTGCGGGTCGGCAGTCGAAGGAGGCGACGGATGAATGACAGAATCAACACCCTGGATGAGCTTTTGAGCGATCCGATGGTTAGGCTCGTGATGGAGCGTGACCGCGTGCAGCCGGCCGAGCTTCGCTCGCTGCTTGAAGAAAAGGTTCGTCGGGATGATGATGCGTCGGTCAATCCCGCCACCGATCGCCCCAACTCCGATCGCCTCGGCACCGACCGCTCCATCCCTCCCGCTCATATGGTAGCCGAGAGCTGCCACAAGCTATGGTTGTGCGGCTAGGCAGCGGGCCTGCAGGCGTCGGCGATCCTTCGCGCCTTCCTGCGGCGTTTCCAGGCTCTCACCGCTACGGTGATTAGCGAGCCCGCCATGTATTCTGTTTGCCCAGCCCATCTGCCCTAACGATTTGATTCAAACTTTGTTGGCAATTTCTCGTTAGTAATCCGGACTGGTTTGTCCGGCGGCGTTGTCTTGCCCTCGGTCTGTTGTGTTCTGCGTACAGGTCCAGATGCGGTTATCAGGCGTCGTCATCTTCTCGATCGCGTCACTTTGCCTTGCCGGCTGCACATCCACGTCCGGCGTTGACGCGCTGCAAGTGCCGTCCAGCGAGACGACCAGCTCGGTTGTGCGGCCGCCCGCGCCGGTGGCGTCGGTCGGCGCTGCCGATGCCGAACCCGACTTCGCGCAGGAGGAGGCGACGGAGCAGACTGTGGCAATGGCCACTCCGGAGCCTGCCGAAAGCATCGAACCACCCGTCGAGCCGATTGCCCTGGTGGCGCCGAAGCGGCTGGCACGGGCGGCACCGATCCTCGCCGAGCCGGTCCAGCGCTATCGTTTTCGTGACGCCAAGCCGATCAATTTCGGCAGGGCCTCGCCCAGACACCTCGCCGTTCACGGCGTCGATGTCTCGCGCTGGCAGGGCAACGTGAACTGGGACAAGCTGCGCGCGCAGGGAGCGAACTTTGCCTACATCAAGGCGACCGACGGCGGCGATCATCTCGACCCTATGTTCAGGAAGAACTGGCGCAATGCCGACGCCGCCGGCCTCAAGCGCGGCGCCTACCATTTCTTCTACTGGTGCCGCACCGCCGGCGAGCAGGCCGACTGGTTCATCCGCAACGTCCCGAGGGTCGAGGGCGCCTTGCCGCCGGTGATCGATGTCGAGTGGAACGGCGAATCCAGCTGCAAGCGGCGGCCGTCGCGGCAGAAGGTGCTGGAGAAGATGCAGGTGTTCATGGACAAGCTTGAGCGCCACTACGGCCAGCGGCCGATCATCTACACCGCGCCTGATTTCTACCGCGATAATCTCAGAGGCGCATTTCTGGACTATCCGTTCTGGCTGCGCGCGGTGGCACAGCACCCTTCAAAGGTCTATCCCGGCCGCAAATGGGTGTTCTGGCAGTATTCCGGCTCCGGCCTGTCGCATGGGGTGAGGGGGCGCATCGACCTCAACGTGTTCCACGGCGACGAGAGAGCCTGGCGGAACTGGGTTGGTGGGCGTCAGATGGTGGCCGAGGCGGAGTAGGGGATCCGGTCCGGGGCTGGAAGTTCTTGCTGCTCGCGCCCGGGGGTGCTGATCGCGGCCGCAGAAAGCCGCCATTTGCAGGCCAGCATGAGGTGAATATCGATGGACCCTGACCGCCTGTCGCGGAAGTGTCATCGATCCGTCATCGCTTTGAAATGTGGTTCCCGCAAATCAGGTGGCTTCCATTCGAACAGGAGACGCCGCCCGTGCCCCGCCATTCCGCGCTTTTCGTCCTGACGGCAGCGCTTGCTGCCTCCGTTTCGCTGCCGGCCCATGCCGACATGATGTTCAACCGGGTCGCGAGCTTCGCGGTCGCCGGAAACCTCCCGGCGGATGTCGAGAAGACCACGCCGACTTCGTCCGAGATCATCACGGCGAGCGAAGACGGCATGACGCTGGTTTATTCCGATAGCCCGCTCGGTGCGGTCGGCTTCATCGACATCGCCGATCCCAAGGCGCCCAAGGCCGGCGGCATCGTCAAGATCGACGGCGAGCCAACCTCGGTCGTGGTCATCGGCGGCCAGGTTCTGGCCGGCGTCAACACGTCCCAGAGCAAAGCCAAGCCTTCGGGCAACCTCACCGTCATCGACCTCGCCTCCAAGGCAATCGAAAGCACCTGCGACCTCGGCGGCCAGCCGGACTCGCTGGCGTTCAGCAAGGACGGCAAGTTCCTGGCCATTGCCATCGAGAACGAGCGCGACGAGGAGCTGAACGACGGAGAAATTCCGCAGATGCCGGCGGGCGACCTCAAGATCTTTACGCTTGCCGAAGGCCAGCCTGATTGCGCGACGATGAAGACCGTCAACCTGGCGGGTATTGCCGAAGTCGTGGCGGAAGATCCGGAGCCGGAATTCGTCGCCTTCAACGAGGCCGGCGAGATCGCGGTCACGCTGCAGGAAAACAACCACATTGCCATAGTCAACGCCGAAACCGGCGCGATCGTCACTCACTTCACCGCAGGCTCAGTCGCGCTGGACAAGATCGACACCAAGAAGAACGGCGCCTTGTCCTTCGATGGCAAAATGGAAAACGTCGCGCGCGAGCCCGACGCCGTGAAATGGCTCGACAATGACCGTCTCGTCGTCGCCAACGAAGGCGACTACAAGGGCGGCTCGCGCGGCTTCACAATCTTCAGCAAGAAGGGCGAGGTCCTCTACGAATCCGGTCCGTCCTTCGAGTACCAGGTCGCCAATGCCGGCCATTATCCCGACGACCGCAACAAGAAGGGCGTCGAGCCGGAAGCTCTCGAGACCGGCACGTTCGGCGAAGACGGACTGATTTTCGTCGCTTCGGAGCGTGGTTCCGTTGTCGGCGTCTACAAGGACACGGGTGCGGAGCCTCGGTTCGTCCAGATCCTGCCATCCGGCATCGGCCCGGAAGGCCTGGTCGCGATCCCGTCGCGCAATCTCCTGGTCACCGCCAACGAGGCCGACCTGGTCGAGGACGGGCTCGCCCGTTCGCACGTCATGATCTACGAGCGCTCCGAGGGTCCCGCCACTTACCCGATGATCACGGCAAAGCTCACGGCGGACGGCACGCCGCTCGGCTGGGGTGCGCTTTCGGCGCTCGCGGCCAGCGATGCTGCCGGCAAGCTGTTCGCTGCCTCGGACTCGTTCTACGCCAACGCGCCCTCGATCTTCGAGATCGATGCCACCCAGACGCCGGCGCTGATCACCGGCAAGACCATCGTCACGCGTGATGGCCATCCTGCACAGAAGCTCGATATCGAGGGTCTTGTCGCCGACGGTGAAGGCGGCTTTTGGCTGGCCAATGAAGGCGATCCGGCAAAGCTCGTCCCGCACGCCATCCTGCGCGTCAACGACAAGGGCGAGATCAAGCAGGAAATCGGCTTCCCGATGGAACTGCTCGCCCATCAGACCCGCTTCGGTCTCGAAGGTATCACTGCGGTCGGCGAGGGCGACGACCTGACGCTGGTGATGGCCATGCAACGCGAATGGGCCGACGATCCGAAGAATCAGGTCAAGCTCTTGGCCTACAAGCCCAAGGCCAAGGAATGGTCGGCGGTGCGCTATCCGCTCGAAGCGACCGAAGCTGGCTGGATGGGCCTGTCGGAGATCACCGCGCATGACGGCAAGCTCTACATCCTCGAACGCGACAACCAGATCGGCGACCTGGCCAAGGTGAAGCGGATCTATTCGGTGGCCCTCGACGCCTTCAAACCTGCCAAGCTCGGCGGCGACCTGCCGTTGGTCGAAAAGACGCTGGTGCGCGACATCGTCGGCGACCTGAAATCAGCCACCAACGGCTATGTCGTCGACAAGGTCGAAGGTTTCACCATCGACAAGAACGGCGACATCTTCGTCGCCACCGACAATGACGGCGTCGACGATTCTTCCGGCGAAACGCTGTTTTTACGCTTGGGCAACATCAGCGCCGTGAATTGAAGCTGGTTCTTTCCTCTCCCCTTGTCACAAGGGGAGAAGGGGAGCCAAATCGCTTATGTCGGCGACCAGAGTTTGCAGCCGTGGCGGTAATAGCGCGGTGCTCCCGAGCACCTGCAGATCTTGTCAAAGTCGCCGTTCGAGCACCTCAGTCAGATATGAAACCCAGCCGAGATACTCTTATGAGAGCACGCGGCGGGGTCGATGGCCAACAATCTGATGGGCACAATGCCGCGCTGCCCACATCGGGGGCGGTCGTGCGTCCGGCCCAAAGGTGAGGTGCAGTGCTACTTCCTGCCGGATAAGGATGGAGTCACAGGTCGGGAACCTAAGACGGAAGCCTCATGCAGGAGAGTGCAATTTCATCGGTGCTATACGGCCCATCGTGATCTTTGCTATCCATGGCGACAATCACAACGGCAGCATGGGATACCGAATTGGCAAGACGTGACTCAGTACCTGATAGGATCAAAGGTGTAGCAGCGAGTCAGGGCATCCGTTTTCTGCTTCATTTTACAATTGTCGACAATTTGCCCAACATCGTTGAGCATGGCATTTTATCGCGGGAAATTCTTTCCACTGCCGATTTTGACGCCTATGTCGGTGCCGTTACCGCATGGATGACAATAATAAAGTGGTTTCCCTATCCATTTCAGCGGTCAGCAAGGCATTTTCACCAAAAAGAGGAAAGGTTGCCCCGGAGCCGAATGGGTCGTGCTCGTTCTCGATCCAAGAATCCTATGGACACAGGATTGCGCTTTCCGCTTCCGCAATGCGGCGACAAATAAAATGAAAAACCATCAAGGCCGTTTAGACGGCCCGTGGGCGTTAAATCAGATGTTTTCTGACGAAATTGAAATGGCCCCCACAAATTTCGGCGGGACGTCTTACCGGGCAGAGACAGGCATTCCACTTTTCCTGACCACCGATCCTGACGCGGAAGTCCAGGTGCGGGACCGGATAGCTCCTGAAGCAATTATGGGCGTGTGGACCCGCCGCCGTGATTTGGAAAACGAAGTTCGGCAAGTACTCAACCGACTTCCAGGTCCGAATCGAGAGGTGCTCGTACAAGAATTTGCGCCTGATTCAAATGGCTACTCGGAGTGGATCGTGCCGCGATTAAGTTTGTGACCTCGATGTCGACTTTCTCCGGAACGCTTCAAACGACCGCCGCACACAACACTCAAACTGCCATTTGCAAGCAGCAGGAGGCCAGACTATGGACTAGCCGCCGACGACGCGTATCCTCAGTCAGGAACCAAGATGTTTGAGATAGCTTTTCGGCTTTCCTCCAGCGGGATTGACTGCTGATAACGAAGAGCTTGGTTCTGTTCGCGTGCTACTTCACGTGCTAGGTCGTCCAATTCCGACGACAGGGTTAGGAGACCGCCAAACTTCCCTTCATTGTCAAATATGCGGCGCGAGCCGTCGGGCACATTCAGGGTCCGCGCATGCTCCTTATTGTGCCACAGTTGATCCAGAAAACGCTGCGTTTCGGCAAGAATCGCCAGCTCGTAAAAGACGCCGGCGCGCAGCGCGGCTTGATTAGCGTGGTACATGATAGCAGCAATATCGAAGCTGGGCAGGTTTATGGTCTTTCCATCCTCGATCGCGTCGTTCTTGACGTTCTTGCACAGTCGGATCGCCTTTTTCAGCCCGCCCCGCGCCTCATTGTGATCGCGATCGTGCACTCGACCGATATGCAGGAAAGGCAAGTTATCGATCGTTTCGGGCACCTTTTTGTTCAAGATGGTGACGCCGCGATCGCGCTCGAGGTCCGAAGATTGGTATTCAACAGTGTCGTTCCAGTGCGAAGGCACGACGTCGACTGGCCTCGCCAGCGAACCTCCCGAAATTGCAATTGCCTTGCCTCCTGATGTGTCGACGTCAGCGGCAGGGTATGCGTTGATCAGAGCATTTTCGCATTCTTTGCGTAGCCGCATCAATCGGTCCACAGAACTCTCGCTTGTCGGACTTGTATAATGGCCAAGACGGGCCTTAAGCCCTGAAGGCAGGTAGGTGAGGAAATTGGCTTCGAGGTTCAAAAGGTCAACGTCGCTGACACCTCTGATGTGAACGTTGAGCGGCACCGATCCTTGCAGCCGAATTCGACGGACCAACCCGCGGCCTCAAGCTTTTCCTTGAGTTGTTTGCCGACCCGCTCCGCCGTCTCGATGCTGATACGGGTGTAGTCCGGGCCGACTTCTTGCATTGCACCCAACGCATACCGCGTGTTCGGCTGGGCCGGGGCCCGCTTCTGCCAACTCTCGTTGAGGAAACTTTTCTGCAAGATGTCGGTCTGCGCGGCCGTGCTAAGGCGTCCGAGGCGATCGATCCCTCTGCGACGAGTACTCAACTGTTTAAGACGCTTCTCAATGTCGGTGGCCATCTTGCAACCTGTTTAGGCTCATCTGGCCGAAAGTATAGCGGCCGTGTCCATTGAAATATTCGCCGTTGCCGGACTGCAGATCCTTGGCGAATGTGATCTCTGCCGACCCGCGGTGGCTCCTCAATTCAGTCTCGCCAATGCTCGGGTCGTTCTTGTAGCTGTAGAAAAGCCTGTACCCGTCAGCTTCATCGCAAATTAAGGCGGCGCTGGTGCTGTTGGAACCAGATTGATCCGTCTTGAGCCGGACCCGTATGCGGTCCCAACTCTGAACAATCGTGATCACTGCCTTCCACTGGTACTCGGTCGTGCCATCAGGATTGATTGTCTGGCCCTTACAGTCCCAATTCCCCGACAGGTCAGGTACCTTGAGCAGCCTTGAAAGGCCGATCCACTTCCAAGCAAACCGATCGAGAATCCAATAGAGAACAAGGAAGACGGTGCCGGCACCTGCTAAAGACAGGACCGAGGGGGGCAGGTTTGCCGAAATGCCGAATTTACTCGCAAGATCGATTGCTGATAGGAAGACAAACACGACGCCGGCCGAAACAGCGCTGGATATGATGCCCAGGTAGTGCCCGATCCGGGCGCGGTTCACCCCACCCAACACGGTATATTCATGCTCCAATACGATGTCTCCGCTTCTTGTGGGCGGCACCGTACGCTGCGCCCAGGTACTGACCTTGAGTTCCCCATCACCATCAGTAAGGACAGGGTCCGGCACATTTACGAGGACAAACCTTAACTCCCCTCGCGGAAACGAATACGCCCATAGGGACATTCCTTAAGGTCCACCTCAGCGGCATCGGTCCTCAGCTGCACCCGCTCGTAGCCCCACAGGTATCGCACTTCTCACACGTGCCGTTCCGCACCATGGTGAAGTTGTGGCATTCCGAGCATTCGTTGCCGGTGTAGCCCTGCATCAAGGATTGCTGACGCCTTGTCGCGGCAAGCGCCTTGGCCTCGGCCGCTTCTTTCGCGGCATCGTCGGTGAACAGCCCGGTCGGGTCGGTTGCTTCCTCATAGGCAATGTCCTCGACCAGTTCCTTCGCCCGCTCCTCATAGTCCCGCTTATAGGCGATCGCTTCGTCGCTGGCCGGCTTCAGCGCCAGCACATTGGAGCCTGAGAACGCCGTCGGCGCCGAACGAGTGGGAGCGGGAGAGGGATTTGAACCGCCAAACCCCTTGGGTTCGGCACCCATGCCCGATACCAGCTTGACCGGCGAGACGCCGCGGGTCAGCCCCTTCGAGAACGGCGTCGCCTTGCCTTCGTTGATGCCGCGGCCGAGTGCGGTCTTGTCGAAATCCGACTGGTCGACATGGGCGAGGTCGTGGCGGGCAAGATAGGACACGGCAAGCTCGCGGAACACGTAGTCGAGGATCGACGTGGCGTTCTTGATGGCGTCGTTGCCCTGCACCATGCCGGCCGGCTCGAATTTGGTGAAGGTGAAGGCTTCGACATATTCCTCGAGCGGCACGCCATATTGCAGGCCGAGCGAGATGGCGATGGCGAAGTTGTTCATCATCGCCCGGAAGGCGGCACCTTCCTTGTGCATGTCGATGAAGATCTCGCCAAGGCGACCGTCGTCGAATTCGCCGGTGCGCAGATAGACCTTGTGGCCGCCGACGACCGCTTTCTGGGTATAGCCCTTGCGGCGGTTCGGCAGCTTTTCGCGGTCGCGATAGAGGCGTTCGACGACGCGTTCGACGATCTTTTCGGTCACCTGCACCGCGCGCTGCGAAGCAGGTGCTGCGATCAACTGCTCGACGGCATCGTCATCGTCGTCTTCAACGTCGGCAAGCAGCGAGGCGTTGAGCGGCTGCGAGAGTTTCGAGCCGTCGCGATAGAGCGCGTTGGCCTTCAGCGCCAGCTTCCATGACAGCATGTAGGCGCCCTTGGCATCTTCCACCGTCGCGTCGTTCGGCATGTTGATGGTCTTGGAAATGGCGCCGGAGATAAAGGGCTGCGCCGCCGCCATCATCTGGATGTGGCTGTTGATCGACAGCGAACGCTTGCCGATCTTGCCGCACGGGCTGGCGCAGTCGAACACCGGCAGATGTTCGGCTTTCAGGAACGGCGCGCCTTCCAGCGTCATCGCCCCGCAGACATGGATGTTGGCGGCCTCGAGGTCCTTCTTCGAGAAGCCGAGCGCCGGCAGCATCTCGAACGAGAAATCGTTGAGCTGCTCGTCGGTGAAGCCAAACGTCTCCTTCACCCAGTCGGCACCCAGCGTCCACTGGTTGAAGACGAACTTGATGTCGAAGGCTGATTTCAACGCGGCGTTAAGCGCCGCGATCTTGTCGTCGGTAAAACCCTTTGCCCTAAGCGAGCCGGGGTTGACGGCGGGCGCCTGGTTGAGGTTGCCGTGGCCGACCGCATAGGCCTCGATCTCGGCGATCTGGCTTTCCGAATAGCCGAGCGTGCGCAGCGCTTCAGGCACAGCGCGGTTGATGATCTTGAAATAGCCGCCGCCGGCCAGCTTCTTGAACTTGACCAGCGCGAAGTCAGGCTCGATGCCGGTGGTGTCACAATCCATGACCAGGCCGATCGTGCCGGTCGGCGCGATCACGGTCGCCTGCGCATTGCGGTAGCCATGCTCCTCGCCGAGCTCGATGGCGCGGTCCCAGGCGGCCTTGGCATGGACGGCAAGCTCCGGCTGCTTCAGGTCGGAGGCGACCAGCGGCACCGGGTTGACGGCGAGTTTCTCGTAGCCGTCCTTGTCGCCATAGGCAGCGCGGCGATGGTTGCGCATGACGCGCAGCATGTTCTGCGCATTGCGGTCGTAATCGGGGAAGGCGCCGAGCTCGGCGGCCATTTCGGCCGAGGTGGCATAGGCCGTGCCGGTCATGATTGCGGTGAGTGCTGCGCAGATGGCGCGGCCCTCGTCGGAATCATAGGGAATGCCCGAGGTCATCAGCAGGCCGCCAATATTGGCGTAGCCGAGGCCGAGCGTGCGGTATTCGTAGGAGAGCTTGGCGATCTCCTTCGACGGGAACTGCGCCATCATGACGGAAATTTCCAGCACCATGGTCCACAGCCGAACCGTGTGCTCGTAGGCTGATATATCGATGGTGCCGTCCGCGTTGCGGTAGGGCAGCAGGTTGATCGAGGCCAGGTTGCAGGCGGTGTCGTCGAGGAACATGTATTCCGAGCACGGGTTGGACGCCCGGATCGCACCGGCCGCGGCGCAGGTGTGCCAGTCGTTCATCGTCGTGTTGAAGTGCAGGCCCGGATCGGCCGACGCCCAGGCGGCATAGCCGATCTTTTCCCACAGATCCCTGGCCTTCAGCGTCTTCAGCACCTTGCCGTCCTTGCGGGCGGTGAGGTGCCAGTCGGCATCCTCTTCGACGGCGCGCAGGAAATCGTCTTTCAGCGAGACCGAATTGTTGGAGTTCTGGCCCGAAACGGTGAGGTAGGCGTCCGAATCCCAGTCGGTGTCGTAGGTCTTGAACGACATCGAGGTGTAGCCCTGCCTGGCGAACTGGATGACGCGGTAGATGTAGTTCTCCGGCACCCCGTCCTTCTTGGCCAGCTTGATCTCGCGCTTCAGCGCGGTGTTGATCGCCGGGTCGAAGCAATCATCGTCCTGGCCTTCGCAGTTGATGCAGGCCTTCATGATCGCTTCGAGGTGCTTCTTGACGATCTTGGAGCCGGTAACCAGCGAGGCGACCTTCTGCTCCTCGTTGACCTTCCAGTCGATGAATTCCTCGATATCGGGATGGTCGGCGTCGACGATGACCATCTTTGCGGCGCGGCGCGTCGTGCCGCCCGACTTGATGGCGCCCGCCGCGCGGTCACCGATCTTGAGGAAGCTCATCAGGCCGGACGAGCGGCCGCCGCCGGACAGTTTTTCGCCTTCGCCGCGCAGGAACGAGAAGTTGGAGCCGGTGCCGGAGCCGTATTTGAACAGCCGCGCTTCACGCACCCACAAATCCATGATGCCGCCTTCGTTGACGAGATCGTCCTGCACACCCTGGATGAAGCAGGCATGCGGCTGCGGATGCTCGTAGGAAGATTTCGACTTGGTCAGCTTGCCGGTGAACGGGTCGACATAGAAATGGCCCTGGCTCGGGCCGTCGATGCCATAGGCCCAGTGCAGGCCGGTGTTGAACCATTGCGGCGAGTTCGGCGCGACACGCTGGGTGGCCAGCATATAGGCGAGTTCGTCGCGGAAGGCGCGCGCGTCTTCCTCCGATTTGAAGTAGCCGCCCTTCCAGCCCCAATAGGTCCAGGTGCCGGCGAGGCGGTCGAAGACCTGGCGGGCGTCGATCTCGGAGCCGTAGCGCTCAGCCTCGGGCAGTTTTGCCAGTTCGGCCTCGTCGGCGACGGAGCGCCACAGGAAGGAGGGGACGTCGTTCTCCTCGACCTTCTTCAGCCGTGCCGGCACGCCGGCCTTGCGGTAATATTTCTGCGCCAGGATGTCGGCGGCCACCTGGCTGAACTGCGCCGGCACATCGATATTGTCCAAGCGGAACACCACCGAGCCATCCGGATTCTTGATCTCCGAAAGTGCCTTGCGGAATTCGATCTCCGCATAAGCCGCCCCTTCTTGACCTGCTAGCCCCTGCTTGGTGAAACGACGCTCGATGCGCATTGGTCCTATCCCTTGCTTGTCTACATATAGCGCCTTTCCCACGGGATTTCTGCCCCCATTGCGAAACGCGCATGTCCGCCGTCTGCCGGCGTTCGAAAACGGCCGGCTCCTTTTCACGAGGCTCCGCCCGCCCTGCTGGTCGAACTCCTTGCGAAGTAGCCGTCCAACGCGCCGACGGACCCTGCGGGTCCCTCAAAATTGAAACTTTTTTGCGACTCCCTCAATCGAGGGAACTTCACACTATCTAGCGTCGAACCTACCTGCAAACACTAAATATAGTATTAACAGACAATTTATTCCAGTCCGACATTTTTCCCTTTCGTCCCCCAAAAACCCCACAATCCCAACGCTTCCGCCGGCCTCGTAGCCAGGCGGAAATGCGGCCAAACGCACGTAATCCGGGAAAAAAGACCGGGCTCAGAACTTTCCGGTCGCGCTCTCAACAGGAGCGCATGGCCTATAAAAGGCGACTCGTTTTGCGCCGTCAAGGATTCGTTTACGCAGCTTTTGTGACCCCAACATCTTGTGTGTCACATATGTGGATAACGGGGATAGAAAGGCCCGCAGGATTTCGATTTTCACCCACGTGCAGGCCATATCAGCCGGACAACGCATGCCAAGCTGGAGTGGCCAAATCGATTCCCTTCGCCAAAGAACATCGCCGGTGATGCGCGGCAGGTGCGCGGCTTTGGCCGGTGAGTCTAATGCATGTTGCGCAAAAGCATGCCCTCGGGCCTGACCCGAGGGAGTGCAGCGGTTTTGCGATAACGACATGCATAAACAACAACCTAAAGCGCGTCGCGGTTTAGGCCGTGCTCAGGAGAATTGGTACGGGTCGGCACAGAAATAGGCGATGATCTGGCCGAGGTCCGGCTCGTTGACCATGCGCACGGCCTCGGCGGGGCTGACCCATTTGCGGATGCGCGACCGCTTTTCCTTCCACCGGCCGGCGACCTTTTCGACCTGCAGCGGAAACACCAAAACCTCGCAAGGCACTTCCTCGCCGGAAGCCAATGCTTTGGCATAGAAGTAGCGGCCGGCTTCGTGGTGGGAGATCGTACCGCGCAGTCCGGCTTCCTCGCCGGCCTCGCGCGCCGCCGCTTCGCAAAGCAGTTCCTTGGCCTCGGGCCAGCCCTTGGGAAGCACCCAGCGGCCGGTATCGCGGCTGGTGATCAGCATGATCTCGACGCCATGCCCGGTGTCGCGCCAGGGCAATGCTGCAACCTGCAGGCGGCACGGTGCTGGGCCGAAGAGCCGCTGAACCCTTTCGGCCAAATGGTTGTGCGTTGCTGGCCTCGTCAACATCGGAGAAGCTTGCCCCAGCCTCCAGAATCACTTGCCGTCTCGTGAATCTTACGGCTAATCATAAGCAATAAAAGTAAAAAACCTCATACGAACGGGTTAACCACACCACCAGGTTCCGATTCAGGAAATATCGTGCGCTACGGCACTCTTTCAAGACGTGATCGCCGGCAAGCAGTGCTCGCCGGCAAGCAGTGTTCGCCGGCATGTTCCGGAAGAAAAAGCAGTTGCGGCAAATCAGCCGGCGTGGTCGTCGGCGATCGGCTTCTGGTAGGTGAAGCCCATATCCCACGGAAAATAGATCCAGGTGTCCTGGCTGACCTCGGTGACGAAGGTGTCGACCATCGGCCTGCCTTTCGGCTTGGCGTAGACGGTGGCGAAATGCGCCTTGGGCATCATGGCGCGCACGATGCCCGCGGTCTTGCCGGTGTCTGTCAGGTCGTCGATGATCAATACGCCGGCGCCGTCATCGGCGAGCAGTGCCGGCGTGACCTCCTTCAGCACCTGCAACTGCCCCTGGCTGGCATAGTCGTGATAGGAGGCGACGCAAACCGTCTCGATGACCCGGATGCCGAGTTCACGCGAGATGATGGCGGCCGGAACCAGGCCGCCGCGCGTGATGCAGACGATCGCCTTCCATTGGCCTTTGTTGGCGCCGGCAAGCCGCCAGGCGAGCGCACGCGCGTCGCGGTGGAACTGATCCCAGGAAACAGGAAAGGCCTTTTCGGGAAGGGACATTTTTTGCGCACTCCGCAGCGCGCCAAAAACGCGCGCAGACACTTGAAGGAACGCGCGGAATTAACTGGAAAGCCTTGGCCTTGGCAAGGGCGATGCAAGACAGGGCGGCGGCAGGCGATCCCTGTGGACTTAGTCCTTGTGGACTTACCGTGACAGGAAAGCTGCCACCGGCAGGGTGCGCAGCACCGTGCGGGTGACGCCGCCGAACAGAAGCTGGCGCAGCCAGGAATGGCTGTAGGCGCCGAGCACGAGCAGGTCGGCGCCGGTTTCGGCAACCCTGGTCTGGAGCACGTCGTCGACCGAGAGGCCGGCCGATTGCAGCACCGAGACGCTGACCGTGGCGCCATGCCTGGACAGGGCGGCGGCGATTTCGGTGCCGGCTGCCTCCGGGGCCTCGTCGAGCGAATCCGGCGGGTCGACGACGACGATATCGGTTTTTTCGGCCTCGATGATGAAGGGCAGGGCGTCAAAGGCGGCGCGCGCGGCTTCCTTGCTGCCGTTCCAGGCGAGCAGCACATGCTTGAAGCTGGTGATGAGCGGGCCTGAATGCGGCACGACCAGCACCGGCCGACCGGCATCGTAGACCAGCGTATCCACGTCGGCGCTCGGATCGGCGCCCGACTCGCGCTGCGCGGCGATGATCAGGTCCGCGGTGCGAACGGTCGGGATGCCGGTCAGCGCGCTGTCTCCGGAAAAGCTCTCGAGGCTGCGCCACTCGAAGGACAGGCCGGAATCCTCGACATGCCTGAGGAAAACCGCCCGCAATTTTTCAGCGCGCTCCTTGTTCATGTCGGTCGAAACCTGCAGGAACTCGGTGTCGGGAAAGCCGGTGGCCGAGGTGTAGGGGACGGGAAGCGCTTCGGCATGGATGCCGATGAGATGGCTCTCAAACCTGTCGGCAAGCGGGACAGCGCATTCGAGCACGCGCTCCGCGTCCTGTTCGTTCTGCAGTATGGCGACGATGGTCTTGAATCGCATGATAACCCCTCAATTTACGGGCGAGCGAAACTCGCCCGCACGAAACGTTACAGCACCATGCTTGGTTCCGGCTAATGCATGTCGCCCCAAAGCATGCCCGCGAGCACGAGGGTGCGCAGCGGTTTTGGGATAACGACATGCATAAAGACAAGAACCTAAAGCGTGTCGCATGAAATCCTATTAGACGCGACGCGCTTTAGATCAACTGGCTGCGCTGGTGAGCCCCGCGACCATCGCCTCGACATCGGCGCGGGCGGCGTCCAGCGCTTCCTGGCTGCGGGCACGGACGACCAGCTCGGTCCAGAACTTGCCGTCGCCAAATTTCGGGTAGGAGCCGATGATCGTGTCCGGATGCGCCCTCTGGATGTCGCCCAGCGGTCCGCCGACCAGGCCTTCGCCGAACGGACAGTGCACCGTGGCCGACAGCATTCTGGTGCCGGCTTTGAGCGTCGGCACCACATTGTCGAGCATCGCCTGGAAAATCGCCGGCACGCCGGCCATGACATGGACGTTGCCGATGCGAAAGCCCGGCGCGATCGACACAGGATTGTCGATATGGTCGGCACCGCGCGGCATCCGCGCCATGCGCTTGCGAGCCTCGGTATATTCGATGCCACGCGCGGCGTAGCTCGCTTCGAGCATGGCATAGGCTTTGGCGTCGTAGTCGCAGGGCACGCCGAAGGCCCTGGCAATGGCATCCGCGGTGATGTCGTCATGCGTCGGACCGATGCCGCCGGTCGTGAAAACATAGGTGTAGCGAGCACGCAGGGCATTCACCGCGGCGACGATCTCGTCTTCCTCGTCGGCAACGATGCGCACCTCCTTCAGGTCGATGCCGATCGCCGTCATGATGTCGGCGAGGTGGCCGATATTCTTGTCCTTGGTGCGGCCGGACAGAATCTCATCGCCGATGACGAGCATGGCGGCGGTGACGATTTCAGGCATTGGGAGGCTCCGGCAGAAGGTCAGTTGAGGCAGACAAGGTCGCCTGAGATAACGCGGCGGATGGTTGGCGGCAATGCCCGTATTGATAACGCTGCTGCAGCATAGCAATCGCACCGGGTCGGCGCCGCCCCTCATTGCCCTGCCGGGCATTTCTCCCCGTATAGTGACGGGGAGAAAGATGCCTTCGCAAAGGATTTCGCCAATCTCCAGCGTTGCAGAATGGGTGCCGAGGCCGCAGCCAGCCGCTTCTCCCCGTCACTATACGGGGAGAAGGTGCCGGCAGGCGGATGAGGGGCGGCGCCGACTTCGACAAACGGCGGGTCGAGCGCCGACTGCGGCAGGGCGTTATTCCTTCACCGCTCCGGTCATCGAGGAAACGTAGTGCTCGACGAAGAACGAATAGAGCACCACCACCGGCAGCGAGCCGATCAGGGCTCCAGCCATCAGCGCTCCCCACTCATAGACGTCGGAGCGGACAAGCTCCGTGAGCACCCCGACCGGCACCGTCTTGTTTTCGGACGACTGGATGAACGTCAGCGCATAGATGAATTCGTTCCAGGACAGGGTGAATGCGAATATGCCGGCCGAAATCAGGCCAGGCACCGACAGCGGCAGCACGATCTTCACGAGGATCTGCCAGCGGCTCGCCCCGTCGATGAGCGCGCATTCTTCCAGTTCGAACGGGATGGAACGGAAGTAACCCATCAGCAGCCAGGTGCAGAACGGCACCAGGAAGGTCGGGTAGGTGAGGATGAGCGCGAAGGGGGTGTCGTAAAGCCCAAGGTTGAACACCATCACCGACAGCGGGATGAACAGGATCGAAGGCGGCACGAGATAGGCGAGGAAGATCGCCAGCCCGACCTGCCGCGCCCCGGAAAACCGCAGCCGTTCGATCGCATAGGCCGCGAACACCGCAGCCAGCAGCGACAGGAACGTGGCGGCGGTGGAGATGATGATCGTGTTGAGCAGCCAGCCCGGATAGGACGTGTCGAACAAGAGATAGCGGATGTGCTCGAAGGTCGGATGCACGACCCAGAACGGATTGAAATTGGCGTAGTCCGTCATCTCGTGATTGGGCTTAATCGCCGTGATCGTCATCCAGTAGAACGGGAACAACAGCACGATGACGAACACCAGCAACGGCAGATAGACCGTCACCACGCGCCGCGGCAGGCTCTGAAGATAGCCCATGCCGCCTTCGTCGAGTTCCGGCCGTTTGGTTTTTTTGATAGCGGCGCTCTTGATCTCGGCCATGTCAGTCTCCTCCGCCCTGCTGCCATTTGCGGCGTTGCAGGCCGAAATAGCTGAACAAGATCGCCGCAAGCAGGAACGGGATCATGGCGACCGCGATGGCGGCGCCCTCGCCAAGCTGGCCTCCCGAAATGCCGCGCTGAAACGACAATGTCGCCATCAGATGGGTGGCATTGACCGGTCCGCCGCGGGTCAGCACATAGATCAGCTGGAAATCGGTGAAGGTGAACAACACCGAAAACGTCATGGTGATGGCGATGATCGGCGTCAGCAGCGGCAGCGTCACAAAACGAAACAATTGCCAGCGACTGGCGCCGTCGAGCGTGGCGGCCTCGTAAAGCGACTGCGGTATAGTTTGCAAGCCGGCTAGCAGAGTGATGGCGACGAACGGAATGCCGCGCCACACATTGGCCGCGATCACCGAAGCGCGCGCGTTCTCCGGATCGCCGAGGAAATTGATGCGATGGTCGATCAGCCCCATTTCCATAAGCGCCCAGGACAGGATGGAGAACTGCGAATCGTAGATCCACCAGAAGGCGATGGCCGACAGCACCGTCGGCACCACCCACGGCAGCAGGACGATCGCGCGGAAGAACGATTTGAAGGGAAGGTTCTGATTGAGGATAAGCGCCAGCCAGAGGCCGAGCGCGAATTTCAGGATCGACGCGCTTATCGTGTAGAGCAAGGTGTTGAAGACGGAGAGCCAGAAGACGGCGTCATCCGACAGATATTGGTAGTTTTCGATGCCTATGAAGATACCGGGGCGGCCGATGCGGGCATCCGTGAAGCCGAGCCAGATGCCGAGCCCCAACGGATAGGTGAGGAAGACCAGCAGCAGCGCTGCCGCCGGCAGCATGAAGCCGAAGCCAAGCGCGTTGCGGCTGTCGGCCAGGAGCGACAGGCTCCGCGACAGGATCGACGGACGCGGCTGAACGGCAGCGGACGACACGGCCATGGGACGGCTCCTCATAAGGTCTGGTGGCATGGTGGCCTGGGAGGCCGCCACGCGATTCTGGGAACAGACCGGGCAGCGCGGTCGCGGCTGCCGGGCTGCGCTGCGATCAAACGCGATAGTAGCGGTTGGCGCGTTTCTCCGCCTCTTCCATCGCCTCCTGCGGCGTCGCCTGGCCCGTCACCGCCTTGGCGAACATGTCGACCAGGACGTAGTCGGCCATGGTCGCCGCCGAGGCATAGCCGAGCGGCCCGGCATAGCCATTGGGACGCAGCGTCGCCGAGGCCTTGGCGTAAGCGGCATTGTTCGGGTCGGCCGTCCACACCGGATTGTTCTCGAAGGCTTTGAGTGTCTGGCAGCAATAGCCGGCCGAGGAGGTGATCCACTCCGCCATTTGCTGTTCCTCGAACATGAACTGCAGATAGGCCTTGGCCGCGTTGGGGTAGGGCGTGTAGTCGAAGATCACGGCCGTGGTCACCTGGAACAGCTCGACCGATTTTCCGACGGGACCGATCGGCAGGCTGGTCGTGCGCATGTCCTTGGCGATTTCAGCCAGTTTCGGATCATTGTCCTTGTTGGTCTTGGCCGTGTTATACACGGAAATGCCGTTGGCGATGACGCCCAGTTCGCCGGCCAGGAAGGCGCGGTTGTTGTTCACGTCGAGCCAGCTTTCGGTGCCGGGGATGAAGGTTTTGTAGAGTTCCTGCGCGTATTCGATCGCCTTGAGCGTCTCGGGGCTGTTGATCATCACCTTTCCGCTCTCGTCGACCATCTGGCCGCCATGGCTCCAAAGCAGCCAGTGAGCATAGTTGTTGCCGTCGCCGACGCCATGGCCGTGTGTGAAACCGGCCGGATGGCCCTTCGCCTGCAAGGCCTTGCAAAGCTCGAGGAAGCCCGCGGTGTCCTTCGGAAACTCGGAGAAGCCAGCCTCCTTCACCCAGCTTTCCCGATAGACGATGGCATTGCCGATGGTGGCCAGGGGCAGGCCGAGGAATTTTCCCTCGCGCGTCGCATATTGCTTTGGTCCGTCGTGCCAGCCGCCATATTTCGTGCCGAGATACTCACCCAGTTCCGTCACGTCGTGCAGCTTGTCGGGGTACTGGTGCGGATCGTCGAACCAGACCAACATGAGATCTGGACCGGAGCCGACATTGGCGGCAACCGCCGCCTTGGGGCGAATGTCCTCCCAGCTTTCCTTGTCGACACGGACCTCGACGCCTGTCGCCTCGGTGAACCGCTTGGTGTTGGCCAGCCATTGGTCTTCATCACCCTGAACGAACGGCGACCAGCGCAGCATGCGCAGCTTTGCGCCGTCTTCGGGCTTGTAAGTCAACCCCTCCTGGGCAAAGGCGGAAGAGCCGACGAAGCGGCTTGCCAAGGCTCCCGCCGCCACGCCGGCGGTCGTGCGGATCACGTCACGTCTGGTGAATTTCATGCTCGTTTCCTCCTGTTTATTGTCCTTGCCTTAGGTTCTTACTGTCGGGCGCGCATTTCGAAGCGCTGTCCGGTTTCGCCATGAAAGAGATGGATGAGGCCCGGCTCGGCCGTGAGCCGTACGGGCTCGCCCGGGGTGAAGGAATGGCGCTCGCGGAAATTTGCGACAATCTCGTCACCGCCGGCCGTCCGGCCGATGAGCTGCACTTCCGACCCGGTCGGTTCGACCACCACGACGGTGACTGGAATGCCTTCTTCCTGGGATAGCCGCAGATGCTCGGGGCGTATCCCCAGCACCACCTGCTCGCCGCTGCCGGTCGAAGGTACTGCGGCCAGCGGCAGGGAAATCCCGCCGGAGCCGCGAAAAGACGGTGAGCCGCCATCCGTCGCGATTTCGCCCCTCAGCATGTTCATGGCGGGCGAGCCGATAAAGCTGGCGACAAAAAGGTTGTTCGGCCGGTCGTAGAGTTCCAATGGCGGCCCGATCTGCTCGACGATGCCGTCATGCATGACCACGATCTTGTCGGCCATGGTCATCGCCTCGATCTGGTCGTGGGTGACATAGACCGTGGTCGTCTTCAGGCGCTGGTGCAGTTCCTTGATCTCGGCGCGCATCTGCACCCTGAGCTTGGCGTCGAGATTGGACAGCGGCTCGTCGAACAGGAAGACTGCCGGATCGCGCACGATCGCCCGGCCCATTGCGACGCGCTGGCGCTGGCCGCCGGAAAGCTGCCTGGGATAGCGCTCCAGCAATGGCACCAGCCCGAGGATTTCGGCGGCGCGCTTGACGCTGGCAGCGCTTTCGGCTTTCGCAACACCCTTGAGCATCAGCGAGAACGCCATGTTCTCCGCGACGGTCATGTGCGGGTAGAGCGCGTAGTTCTGGAAGACCATGGCGACGTCGCGTTCTTTTGGCGCAACGTTGTTGACGACGCGCTCGCCAATCGCGATCTGGCCGCGCGAAATCTTTTCCAGGCCGGCGATCATCCTGAGAAGGGTCGATTTTCCGCAGCCCGACGGCCCGACCAGCGTGACGAACTCGCCGTCCTCTATGTCGACGCTGACACCGTGAAGAATCTCGACGGTTCCGAATGATTTGTAAACATCGCCAATCGCGACAGACGCCATCGATTTCCTCCCGAATGCTTCCTGCGACGTCTTCGAAGGAAACCGCTTTCCTGACTGGCCGCGGCAGTTCCCAAAGCTCCTCCCTGGTCACGCGCGATGATGAAACGGTAGCGCTACCAGACTGCCCTGTAAAGCGGCTGCGTGGCAAGCACTCTTCTTCGTCGCGCCTGATCGTGTTTGTCCCAAATGGGATTGGAGTTCGCCATGTCCGGGGTCGTAGCAGGAGAGTGATTTGCCTAGGCCCGGCTCTAAAAACCGGAGGTGCGAGAAGCCGTCAGTAACGACACCAGCCTAATCGGAAACTTCGGTTTGCGGCCGGTCCCGGCCGTCGGCAAGCTCGTCGTGCCATTTGCCGTCGGCGTCCTCGTACTGGATACCGTCGGTGGTGCCGGCGACCTGCTGTTCGGCCGAAGCGATCTCGGCGGCGCGCAGCGCGTCCTCGTGAGTAGGGAACGTCTCCGAAAATGTCTCGCCGACCTTATAGGCCCAGCCCCCGTCATGCTCGACGATCTTGTAGGTCAGCTTGGCCATGAAATCCTCCAGTGGAAAAAGCTCGGTTTGCTCAATGCGGTTTGCCTTGGGGCAATTTGCCTTCGGGCAGTTTGCCTTGGGGCAATCTCTCGTCGGGAACCAGAACGTCCGATTCCTTGGCGGCCTCGACCAATGCCCGGCGCGCATCCGCTGTCGAACGATAACCTTCCAGCACTTTTAGGCAAGTGTCGAGAGCATCGCGATGCCGAGGGCCACGATTGAGTGGCCAGTCGGTCATCAGGCACTCCGCAGCTTCCTGGGTGCTGCGGATCTCGCGGTATTTGCCGACATGGCCAAGTTCGACCACGACCGGCTTTTCAAAAGGCTTGCTGTCCATCATCGCCGGCAACGCGGAGCGGCCAATTTGGTTGCACGCCCCCCGGCGTGGGTAAATGTCTCGGGGGTAGCGGCCGTTGGGGCGGCAGCCATGCAATCGGGCCGGTCAGCCGGCCGCCTTCATCCAGTGCTGCATCGTCGTCACCGAGCGGGCAAGCTGCGGCGCCGGCTGGATTTTTTCGCCGAAGGTGGCCGCGGCGCGCCACGCCCAGCGCGGATCGGCGAGGAAGGCGCGGGCCAGCGCCACCATGTCGGCACGGCCGTCGGCGACGATCGCCTCGGCCTGCTTCGGATCGTCGATCAGGCCGACGGCCCGCGTCGGGATGTCGGCGCCGTTGCGAACGGCTTCCGCCAGATGCACTTGGTAGCCGCGACCTGTCGGCAGTTTCTGCAGGGGCGAATTGCCGCCGCTCGAGCAGCAGAGATAGGCGACGCCCGCTGATTTCAGCGCCTTGGCCACTTCGACTGCGTCGTCGATGTCGAAGCCGCCATCGACCCATTCCTTCACCGACAGACGCGCCCCGAGCATCAGCCTGGGCACTGCCTTTCTCACCGCCTTGGCGATCTCGACGACAAAACGCATGCGGTTTTCCAGCGAGCCGCCCCAGCGGTCGGTGCGCTGGTTGGAAAGCGGCGACAGGAACTGGAAGATCAGATAGCCGTGCGCCGCGTGCAATTCGATGAAGTCGAAGCCGGCCCGCTCGGCCCGCCTTGCCGCCTCGGCGAAGCGTTCGATGATCTGCAGGATCTCCTCATCCTCCAGCGCCCGCGGCACCTGCCAGCCCGTGTCGTAGGCGATTGCCGAGGCCGACACGATCGGCCAAGGGTCCTGATCGGCGTTCAGCGGCCCGCCGCCTTCCCAAGGTTTTTGGTTGGAGGCCTTGCGGCCGGCGTGGGCAAGCTGCGTGCCGAATCTAGTGCCGGGGGCGGCAACGCGCTTGGCGGCATCGAGCGCCCGCCGGGCGGCCGCCTCGTTGTCGTCGGAATAAAGGCCGAGGCAGCCATGCGAGATGCGGCCGCGCCGCTCGACGTCGGTCATCTCGACGGTGACCATGCCGGCGCCCGACATCGCCAGGTTCATCCAGTGATACAGGTGCCAGTCGCTGGCCGAGCCGTCTTCGGCGGAATACTGGCACATCGGCGCCACCGCGATGCGGTTGGGAAAGGTCAGGCCATCAAGCGTGATCGGCTGGAAGAGGGAAGGGGTCATCAGGAAACTCCGGGGAGGGGCTGTCGCTATTTAGGCAATGGATTGCCCCTGCGCCATACACGAGGCGGTGAAGCGCTGCCCATCTACCTGCCGGGTACCTCAAACATTGCGCAGCAGGCGCCGTCGGCGAAGCTGCCGATCTCCCCCTCGTGGGGGAGATTGGATGCTGCTTCGGCTTTCGCTAGTCACCAGCGGGCAAGGAGCGAATTCAGACCTGAAGTGATTGCCCCCATAGGGTCTGACCAATTGCTGTCGGGATTGCGCGAAGTCCGATTCGCGACTACCCCTCGCGCGGCAGCACGGAGTTCGCCATGGAAGACCGCATTCGCATCCGTTCGGAAGAAGTCCTTTCCGACGACTGGGCCGTCCTGAAAAAGACCGTCCTCGACTATCGCCGGCGCGACGGGCAGTGGGAGACGCAGATCCGCCAGACCTACGATCGCGGCGACGGCGCGGTGATCCTGCCTTACGACCCGGAGCGCTCGACGGTTTTGCTCGTGCGGCAGTTCCGCTACGCGGCCTACGTCACCGGCCACCGCGAGCCGCTGATCGAGGCCTGCGCCGGCCTGCTCGATGAACATGATCCCGAAACCTGCATCCGCAAGGAGGCGGAAGAGGAACTCGGCTATAGGCTGAAGGACGTCGAACGGCTGTTTTCGCCCTTTATGAGTCCCGGCAGCGTGACCGAGCGGCTCTGGTTCTTCGTCGCGCGCTATTCACCGACCGACCGCATCTCCGATGGCGGCGGCGCACCGGGCGAAGGCGAAGACATCGAGGTTCTGGAAATGCCGCTCGACGAGGCGCTGGCCGGCATCTACGACGGCAGCATCATCGACGCCAAGACGATCATCCTGATCCAGCACCTGAAGCTGAACCCGATTCGGGCCTGATTTGAGCCGGCGCGGTGCTCGAAGCAGAACCAGGGCGATGGCTGCCGCTGCTTGGCAAAGCCCAATCCTGCATTCTTGCCACGGCCTGCTTAATACGGTTGGAACAACAGGCGCCTTAGTCAAGCGCTAGCTAATTTATATGCCCGCTTCATCCAATCGATGGATGAAGCTCATCATGGGCCGCTGCTACTTTGATGCATGGCGCGACTTACCCCTGCGTCATCTATGGCAACGCCAAGGGCGGCAACCCGGTTTGCTGCCCAAGAAGCCCGTTGGCTCTAGGGGCTAGATATGAGCAAGACGACTCTCATTGCTATCGCCATCCTCGCGATCACCGTCGGCTATGCGGAAGCCAAGGACCGTAAGGTCGAAACCGCGACCCTCGGGACCTACGCCAATTCGAAGAACCTGCCGGTTTGCACCGGGTCAAGCTCACTGTTCGAAGTCCTCGGTGACAAGTGTTTTCTCGTCAAAGGTTCGATGATCTATGGCGACGTCGCCGAGCTATCCCAGATAATCGCTTTGAGCTGGTAGGCGGAACGGCGCTAGACGCAATCTTTCGCAACCTTAGCCCCAAGGCGCCGCCGCCAGGATGCGCTGTCGGCAGCAAAGACCATGCACTCGTTTGTTTTGACGCTAACACATATGGTCATTGAATTGTTTGCCACCCCATTGCAGCAGAGCTCCGATTCCCGGCAAGAAAGCCAATTTGATGTTTAATTTCAATATGGTGCGGACGACGGGAATCGAACCCGTACGATCAGAGATCGAGGGATTTTAAGTCCCTTGCGTCTACCAATTCCGCCACGTCCGCAGGCCAGTCCTTTTCAGACGCCAACCAAAGGCCGTCAAGCCATCTTCTTGATGGCGCTAAACCTGGACCCAAAACCCGCCTTGGCGGCGGGTCGTCGGGCGCAAAATCGGCACAGTGCCCAAATCGACGGCGTGGCTGCCGTCGTCGAACCAGCGGCAACCCTCGCCAGCGAGGGGCAATCCACTGATTCAAACTTGATCAAGATCGCCGGAACCATTTCGCAACGGCTGAGTTTCGGACGGAAGCTACTGGAATCCCGAACATGGCAGAGTTTGACACAGGACAAGGGAAGGCTGTTGCCAACGCCATACGGCAACTGATCCGTTCCGAAGACAATCGCCGGTATTTACACGACGCGCTGGATCTTGCCGTCGACCTGCGCCTGCCCAGCCCCCTTGCGTCGTTGGTTGAGGCGCTTGATCAGGCCGGGCGGGAACCGTTTCCGCGGAGCCCAAACGAGCGATAACCGGGAAACGCGCTAATCTTCTCCTGCACCCGCATCTTCTCCTACACCCCATGACGCAACGCTACGACATTGAGAAGACACCTGAAGGCACGTGGGACATCATCGATGTGTTCACGGGGCAGCCGGTTGTCGAGGTCGGAGTCCCGTTGATCGACATGCCCATCGAAGAGGCCGACGATCTGGTCGACCTTCTCAACTGCCGCGACAGGGAACAGCGGCAGGATACTTGACGGCCGCTTCCCTGATCGAAACTCCCGAACAAGCTGATTTGCCGCAAACGGACTCGCCTTCCGGTTCAGGCATTTTGTCGTGGATGGCACCTGAATCAGAAACCCGCCTCGGCGGCGGGTCGTTTGGGCCGCCCCTCATCGTCTGCGTTCCAGCGCTGGCGGTTGGCGAAAGCCGACGCGACATCCGATCTCCCCCCTTGCGGGGGGAGATGCCAAGTTTTGGCAAGAGGGGCAGGACAGAGGGGGGTGGGAAGGATCGCAGGCTCATTCCAGCTTGGGTTCCTATCCCCACGAAAGTGGTGGGCGAGGAAGCTCAGGTCTTGAGAAGTCGGAGGGACAGCACCCCCCTCTGCCTTGCCAGGCATCTCCCCCGCAAGGGGGGAGATCGGCAGCTTCGCCGACGGCGCCTACTTCGGAGACTCCGGCAACGAGAGGTGAAGACCGAGAGCAGCACACGACGTAGCCGCACACGACCCACAGTTCCTCGCTGGTCAAAACGCCATCGGCTTGGCACAGTCGGGAAAACAGGAGTCCTCCTCATGGCGAAGACCGCGCGTGCGACGAAACCAAAACCCTGGGCCGAGGCGGCGACGTATCTGGTCGACGTTGCCATGGGCAGGAGGCCCGCCGATCTCGTCATCCGCAACGGGCGCTGGGTCAACGTTCATTCCGGCGAGATCATCGCCGGCACCGACATTGCCATTGCCGGCGGCCGTTTTGCCTATTGCGGGCCGAATGCCGGTCACGCCATCGGCCAGGGCACCAAGGTGGTCGACGCCGGCGGGCGCTATCTGGTGCCGGGCCTTTGCGACGCGCACATGCATGTCGAGAGCGGCATGGTGACGGTGACGGAGTTTTGCCGCGCAGTCATCCCGCATGGCACCACCTCGATGTTCATCGACCCGCACGAGATCGCCAATGTGCTCGGCCTGCCGGGTGTGCGGTTGATGCATGACGAGGCCGTCGCCATGCCGATCAACGTGCTTGTGCAGATGCCGTCCTGCGTGCCTTCGGCGCCGGGGCTGGAGCATGCCGGCGCCGAGCTGACGGTCGCCGATGTGGCCGAGGCGATGGCGTGGGAAAACATCATCGGACTTGGCGAGGTGATGAACTTTCCCGGTGTGGCTGCCAACGATCAGGTGATGGCCGGCGAGATCGCCGCGACGGTGAGGGCGGGCAAGACCGTCGGCGGCCATTATGCCTCGCGCGATCTCGGCCTGCCGTTCCACGGCTACGTCGCCGGCGGTCCCGAGGACGACCACGAGGGCACGCGCGCCGAGGACGCCATCGCGCGCGTCCGCCAGGGCATGAAGGCAATGCTGAGGCTGGGCTCGGCCTGGTACGACGTAGCCTCGCAGATCAAGGCGGTGACGGAGAGCGGGCTCGATCCGCGCAACTTCATCCTGTGCACCGACGACAGCCATTCCGGGACGCTCGTCCATGAAGGCCATATGGACCGGGTGGTCCGCCACGCCATCAGCCAGGGGTTGAAGCCGGTAACCGCGATCCAGATGGCGACGCTCAACACCGCCCAGCATTTCAGGCTGGAGCGCGAGCTAGGGTCGATCGCGCCGGGGCGGCTCGCCGATCTGCTGATCGTTTCCGATCTGGCCGCAATGACCATCGACGAGGTCTATGGCCGCGGCGTCAGGCTGGCCAAGGGCGGCAAGCTCGACATCGACATTCCGCCCTATGACTATCCGAAGACGGCAAAGAACACCGTCAAGCTCGGCAAGAAGCTCAAACCGGGGGATTTCGACATCGTGGCGCCTACCGGCGCCAACGAAATTCGGGTGCGGGTCATCGGCGTGATCGAGAACCAAGCGCCGACGCGGGCGCTCGAGGCCGACCTTCCGGTGGAGGACGGGCTGGTCGCCATGGACCGTCGCAATGACGTCTGCCAGATCGCGCTGGTCGAGCGCCACCGCGGCACGGGCGGCGTCACCAACGCCTTCGTCTCCGGCTTTGGCTATATGAGCGACTGCGCCATGGCCTCCAGCGTGGCGCATGATGCGCACCACATCATCGTCGTCGGCACCAGCAAGCCGGACATGGCATTGGCGGTCAACCGGCTGGGCGAGGTCGGCGGTGGTGTCGTGCTGTTCTCAAAGGGCAAGGAACTGGCGCTGGTCGAAATGCCGATTGCCGGCCTGATGTCCGACGAGCGCGCCGAAATCGTCGCGGCCAAGGCCGACAAGATGACCGAGGCGATGCGCCAGATGGGCTGTTCGCTGAACAACGCCTACATGCAGCACTCGCTGCTGGCGCTGGTCGTCATCCCGGAACTGAGGATTTCCGATGTCGGCCTGATCGACGTGACGACGTTCCAGAAAGTCGACCTGTTCGTTTAGTCCAAGAGCGGGCCAGCGCCGCTAGCTCGCCTCACCGGGGGCGTGCCAGCAAGCCGTTGAGGACGAGATCGATATGTGCCTCGATGAAGGCCGCCTCATCGATAGGGTTTCTGTCTGCGAAGATCAGTTTCCAGATTGTGAGGTGAATGGCCGAGCTGATCACCACTTCCGGGATACTTGCAGCGGCGCCCTGGTGAAACTCCCCCGAAGCCACGCCTTGCTCGACAAGCGCGCGAACTGCGTCGAGCAGGGGTACGATAAACTCGCCGTAATGCCGGTCGATGATGTTGGGGAAGCGCGAACCTTCAGCCAATTGGAGGCGCAACAATTCTCTCGTCTTCCTGTCGCCGGCGAGCTTGTCGTATCCCAGGAGAAGCAATTGGCGCAACCGGTCGGAATCAGGGCCTAGCAGAGCATCGATAGAAGCTCGAACGTCTTCGAACGGCGCCGAGACATGTCCGATCGTTGCCTCGAACAAAGCCTCCTTCGTCGGAAAATACAGGTAGACGGTGCCCTTTGTGACGCCAAGCCGTGCGGCGACGTCTTCCACGCGCGTGGCTGCGTATCCCTTTTCGACAAACTCCTCGAAGGCCGCATCGAGGATCTCGTGCGGGCGCCTCGCTTTCTGTTCTGCTCGAGAAAGTTTCTTTTCCATAGCTGACATCCTTCGTTGAACTAAAAAATCCATTGACTAACTCGTCAGTCAGCAATATCTAGCCCACCGTTTCCTCTGATGCAACGGTGCCTGGAGCAATGAACACATTTCGCCTGATCATTCTGGGTTTCGCCTGTGCCGCCCTGGTCGGCTGCGAAGATCATACCTCGAGCCATACGGCACCGCAGCCGGTGCGAGCAATTCCCGCCTCGCTGGCTCAATACCAACCAGGCGCCGAGGTCACGGGGGAAGTGAAGGCCCGGGTTCAATCCGAGTTGTCTTTCCGAACCGGCGGCAGGGTGAGAGAACGGCGCGTGGATGTCGGATCACGGGTCCATGCGGGCGACGTCCTGATGCGCATCGACGACACGGAGCAACGCGCCGATGTCGATTCCGCCCGGGCGGGCCTGAGGTCGGCACAAGCCACCGTCAAGCAGAAGGCGCTTGCCTTCGAACGCTACAAGACATTGCTGAAATCGCGGGCAATCGCTCAGTCGACCTATGATGGGGCGCGAGAGGCATTGACGACAGCACAGGGCTTTCTGGAAGTCGCCCAGGCGAGTTTAGAAACGGCGCTGGATACTCTTTCCCATACCGAGCTGAAAGCCGACGCAGATGGCGTCATCACCTCGCGCAGCGTCGAAGCAGGCCAAGTGGTCTCTGCGGCGCAGCCGGCGCTGACGCTTGCTCGCGATGGCCCGCGGGACGCCTCATTCGACGTGTTCGAAGCCTTCTTCCTCCCAGGCTCACCGACGAGTGAGGTCGAGGTTGCTCCGGTGGGTGATCGGGCGCGCACGGCACGGGGGAACATCCGGGAAGTCTCTCCAGTCATCGATACGAGCACCGGGACCATCAGCGTCAAGGTGGCGCTTCCGCAAGAGGCGCAATGGTCGCTCGGAACGTCGGTGGTGGGTGAATTCCATTCGCCGTCTCGTGAAGGTGTGATCCTGCCGTGGAGCGCCATGGCCTCCGCCGGGGGTGAGCCGGCCGTATGGGTCATCGACGCGGCAAGCAAATCTGTCTCGCTGCGGAAGGTCGCGGTCGCCCGCTATCGAACGGCCGATTTCATCGTGACCGGTGGGATCGCGCCACAGGAGCTGATCGTCACCGACGGCGGAAAATTCCTCAAGCAAGGCCAGCCTGTGGCCTGGCAGGAGAAGTGACATGACCAACTTCCGTTCACGCATCTCAAGTCGGTTCGTTCAGGTGATAACGATTCTTATCTTGCTTCAGGCCGTTCTGGTGCTGTTGCTTGTTTCGGGCTGCGACCAAAGCCCAGCCGCGAAAGCGGCTCCACCACGGCCGGTCAACGTCATCACGGCAAAACCGGAGCAGCCCCCTGTTTTGAGTTTCGCCGGCGTCGTCCAGGCGCGGGTTGAAACAGATCTGGCATTCCGGGCATTGGGCCGCGTCATATCGCGCAGCGTCGATGTCGGCGATCTGGTGCACAGGGGCGATGTTGTGGCCGAGCTCGATCCTCTGGCGCTGCAGCTTGCTGTGACGAGCGCCGAGGCTGATCTGCGCAATGCCCAGGCGCAGCACGAGAACGCCACAGCCACTGAAAAGCGCAAGCGCAACCTCGCGTCTGCAAATACCGGCAGCGTTGCCGATTCCGAAGTCGCGGAGCAGGGCCTCAAGTCGGCCGAGGCCGATGTGGGACAGGCGCAGGCTCGTCTCGACAAGGCACGCGAGCAGCTTGGATACACGCGGTTGAAAGCCGAATTCGATGGCGTGGTGACCGCCACTTCGGTCCAGGTCGGACAAACGGTCACGGCCGGTCAGACGGTTCTGAGACTCGCCGGCCTCGATCGTCGTGATGTAGTGATCGATGTGCCCGAAGCCCAGGTCGGTTCATTACGCCTTGGGATGCGCTTCGACATCGCTCTTCAGCTTGACGACACGCTTCGGACGGCGGGCGTTCTGCGAGAGATCGGCCCGGAAGCCGACGCCAATACCCGCACCCACAGGTTGAAGATCGCCTTGAACGAGGCACCCGAGGTTTTCCGTCTCGGTACCGTCGTCACGGCTACGGCGGCAAGCCAAGCGTCGACCAGCGCGATCGCGCTACCGGCCTCCGCGATCCTTGAGCGGGATGGCGCCGACCATGTCTGGGTGATCGACCGGGCCAAACTCACAATCTCCGTGAGACCGGTCCGGCTCGAAGCCCGGCCCGCCGGGGCCGCTCGTGTCCGGGTCCTGTCGGGACTGCAAAACGGAGAAGAAGTTGCCGTCGCCGGCGCCAATGAACTCGCGGACGGCCAAAGGATAAGACCCGCACAGGAGCTACCCCAGTGAACAAGTTCAACCTTTCTGACTGGGCGCTCGAGCATCGCTCCCTTGTCTGGTATTTTATGATTGCCTTTGCGTTGGCGGGCATCCTTGCCTATGTCGGGCTCGGCCGCGAGGAAGATCCATCCTTCACCATCAAGACCATGGTGATCCAGGCGCAATGGCCGGGTGCATCGGCCCAGGAAGTAACGCAGCAGGTTAGCGACCGTATCGAAAAGAAGCTGCAAGAACTCGAATCTGTCGAGCATACCCGCAGCCTGACCACCGCCGGCCAGACGATTGTCTTCGTCGATCTCCTGCCATCGACGAAGGCAAAGGATGTCGCGCCAACCTGGCTGCGCGTCCGCAACATGATCGCCGATATCCAGGCTGATTTTCCTTCGGGTGTCGTCGGACCTTTCTTCAACGACCGCTTCGGCGACGTCTACGGCAACATCTTCGCCTTCACCGGTGATGGGCTGAGCCAGAGGCAATTGCGCGATCTCGTCGAGGGCGCCCGCACGAAGATTCTGACGGTTCCAGATGTCGGCAAGGTCGAGATCGTAGGGGCGCAGAATGAAGCGATCTTTCTCGAATTCTCGACCCGCAAAATGGCTGCCCTCGGCATCGACCGATCCTCGATCATTTCCACTCTTCAGGCGCAGAACGCCGTCGCCCAATCAGGATTCATAGAGGCGGGACCGGAACGTATCGCCCTGCGTGTCGGCGGCCGCTTCATCTCCGAGGAGAGCCTGCGAGCGATCAATCTGCGGGTCAATGACAGGTTCTTTCCGCTGACCGACGTCGCAACCATCACCCGCGGCTATGTCGATCCGCCGACCTCCCTGTTTCGTTTCAACGGCAAGCCGGCGATCGCTCTGACTGTCGGGATGAAGGCCGGCGGCAATCTCGTCGACTTCGGCAAGGCGCTGGAAAAGATGATCGCCGAAATTACCCAGGATCTTCCGGTCGGCGCCGCGGTAGAGCGCGTGTCCGATCAGCCGGCAGTCGTCGATGAAGCGGTATCGAGCTTCACGCATGCCTTGTTCGAAGCGATTGCCATCGTGCTTGCCATAAGCTTCGTCAGCCTCGGGATGAGGGCTGGACTGGTGGTGGCGATTTCAATTCCGCTGGTTCTCGCCATTACGTTCCTGGTGATGCAATACACAGGCATCTCGCTGCAGCGAATCTCGCTTGGGGCGCTGATCATCGCCCTTGGTCTTCTCGTCGACGACGCCATGATCGCCGTGGAGATGATGGTAGCCCGGCTCGAGGTCGGCGACAGTCTCGAAAAAGCCGCTACCCACGTCTACACCTCGACCGCCTTCCCGATGCTGACCGGTACGCTTGTCACTGTCGCGAGCTTCATCCCGGTCGGCTTCAACAGCAGCAGCGCGGGCGAGTTTGTCTTCTCGCTTTTTGTCGTTATTGCCGTGTCGCTCATCGTTTCCTGGGTGGTCGCGGTTCTGTTCACGCCGTTGCTCGGAGTGACGATTCTGCCGAAAACCATGAAAAAACATGCGGATCACAAGGGCTGGTTTGCAGCCGCCTTTGCCCGCATTCTTCATCTTTGCCTGCGCTGGCGATGGGTGACGATCGCCGTGACGGTCGCTGTCTTCGCCTTGTCCGTTGCAGGCATGTCGCTGGTCCAGCAGCAGTTCTTCCCCAGTTCCGATCGGCCGGAACTGATTGTCGACTGGAACCTTCCGCACAACAGCTCGATCAGCGAAACCAGCCGGCAGATGGCACGGTTCGAACAGGAGAAGCTCGCCCGCAATCCCGATATCGATCATTGGTCGACCTATGTCGGAAGGGGCGCACCGCGCTTCATCCTCTCCTTCGATCCGCAGCCGAACGACATCACCTTCGGGCAGACCATCATTGTGACCAAGGGACTGGACGTCCGCGACAAGCTTAGAAAGGACCTGCAGGATTACCTGCATCAGACGTTTCCGGGCACCGACGCCTACGTGAAACTGCTCGATATCGGTCCTCCAGTCGGCAAGCCGGTTCAATATCGGGTATCGGGCCCTGATATCCAGACGGTTCGCGATCTCGCGGGCAAGCTGGGCTCCATCGTCGATACCCAATCATCGCTGACCAATCTTGCCTTCGACTGGAACGAACCGGCGCGCGTGGTGAAGATCGCTGTCTTGCAGGACAAGGCGCGACAGTTGGGCGTTTCCTCGGAGGATATCGCCACGGCGCTGAACAGCATCGTCGAGGGAGCAACCGCGACGCAGGTCAGGGATGACATCTATCTCGTGAACGTGACCGGCCGTGCCGAAGCAGAGGAGCGCGGATCCGTCGACACGTTGCTCGATCTTCAACTATCGAGCAGCAGTGGCAAGGTCATCCCGCTGTCATCCGTGGCGACGTTCCGCTACGAACTCGAACAGCCGACGATCTGGCGGCGCGACCGGATCCCGACCATCACGATCAAGGCCGGCATCAAGGATGCGACGCAGGCAGCAACCATTGTGGCGGCGCTTGCCGAAAAGGTCGAGGCCTTCAAGACGACATTGCCCGTCGGATACGCCGTCGAGGTCGGCGGGTCTGTGGAGGAAAGCGCCAAGTCCCAAGGTCCAATCCTGGCAGTGGCGCCGGTCATGCTGTTTGCCATGGCAACGCTCCTGATGATCCAACTCCAGAGCTTCCATCGGCTGTTCCTCGTCTTTTCCGTCGCGCCGCTTGCCTTGATCGGCGTTGTCGCAGCGTTGCTGCTCAGCAACGCGCCGCTCGGCTTCGTCGCGCTGCTGGGTGTGCTGGCCCTGATCGGCATTCTCATCCGCAATTCGGTTATTCTTGTCGTGCAAATCGAGGAATTGCGTGGGTCTGGAATGTCTCCATGGCAAGCAGTCGTGGAGGCAACGGAACACCGTATGAGGCCGATCATGCTGACGGCCGCAGCCGCCACGCTTGCCCTGATCCCGATATCGCGGCAGATCTTCTGGGGTCCGATGGCTTATTCAATGATGGGCGGCATCATCGTCGGAACAGTGCTGACCCTGCTCTTTCTGCCTTCGCTCTACGTCGTATGGTTCCGGATTCGCCCCGAAGCCGGGGAGCAATGAAGTGACGGCATTTCGCTCCTGGTGCCGTGCATTCCTTTTGCCGCCGATTATCCTGTGCGTCCTGGCTGCCTGCGCGACGCGGCCGGAGAGCGTGCTCAAGCCGCTTGCGCTCGCCCCCGGCGGCGATGCCGCTCAGGTGGACATGCTTATCGCGACGACCCGCAAGCCGATCGAGGATCCCGGGCGGCTCTATTCTGGCGACAGAGGAACGGCGATCTCATTCAACAGCATCGTTGTCTCCATTCCCCCAGATCGAAATCGCAAAATAGGCGAGGTCCAGTGGCCCTCGCACGTGCCGGCCAATCCCGAGAAGGACTTTGCGGTCCTGAAGGTCGGCAAAGTCGCATCGGAACAGAATGTCCTGCGGTGGTTTCGCAAGAACCGGAACGCCAAACGGCAGGCCGTCATCTTCGTCCACGGTTTCAACAGCAGCTATTCTGATGCGGTCTTCCGCTTTGCCCAGATCGTTCATGATTCCGGAACGGATGCAGCGCCGATACTCTTCACCTGGCCTTCGCGCGCCAGCGTGTCCGGCTATCTCTACGACAAGGAAAGCACCAACTATTCGCGTCGGGCTTTGGAAGACATGATCCTTCAAGCCGCCGGAAGCCCCGACATAGGCGAAGTCACGATACTCGCCCATTCCATGGGAGCCTGGCTTACAGCGGAGGCGCTGCGTGGCGTCGGCATGCGCAATGGGACAATTCCAGCCAAAATCAACAATGTCATCCTGGCCTCACCGGACATCGATGTGGACGTATTTCGTCGCCAAGTTATTGAGATGGGGCCAAAGCTGCCGCATTTCACGATCTTCACCTCGACTGAGGACAAGGCGCTGGAGGTTTCGAGAATGATATCGGGCGGCGTCAATCGCGTCGGAGCTGTCGGCGACGTCGGTCTCGCTCCTTACTCCGCTGATATCAAGCGGCTCGGGATAACCGTGATCGACGCCAGCGCCGTCGATCAACATGATCCGCTCGGTCACAATGCGTTCGCGGACAGCCCCGAAATGATTCGCTTTCTCGGGCGGGGCTTGGCCGGCCAGTCTTTGGAAGGGGGGCAGGCCACCTTCGCAGGTCGAGTGAGGATGGCGGCGACCAGGACGGCCAGTCTCGCCGGTTCCGCAGCGCGAGCGGCAGTTGTGGCTCCAATGTCTGTAGTTGGCGGCGAACGGGTTTTCAAACCGGACCCTTACCGTGAAGCAGAGATTGTCGATGGCGAGATATCCTACTGAGCCGGCAAGGCGGCACAGCTTGGTCCTGTTGTCCGCTCTTCATCCGCCGGTGGCGATGGTCAGCACCTTGAATGGCGTGGTGATGACGATCTCGGCGACGGAGCCGACCGCCTTGCCGATGCCCTGGCCGAGATTGTCGATCGGCTGCGCCGGATCGGCTTCCTCCGATGCCAGGCCGGCAGGCGCACGCAGCCGGTCGCCGAGCAACTGCACCAGGAACGGATTGTCGGCGAATTTGGCGTGGTTCAGGCGGTCGCCGCCTTTGGTCTTGCTCAGGTCGACCACCGAAACGCGCCATAGCTGGCGAGGTCAGCCGCGTCGCCATAGTCGCCGACGCGCGGCTTGTCGCCGGAGATCAGGGAGGAGAGTCTCAGGGCGCGATCGTCGCCCGAAAGCAGGATGGCGAAGGGCTTGTCGGGCTTGCCGTAACGGATCATCTGCTTCTTGAACACATCGACATCGATGTCGGGCGAGGCCAGGATGACATAGCCGAGCTTGTCGCTGAGATCACGGTCGCCGGTGATGGCAAGCTGGCGCAGCGCCTCCATCGTCACCCAGGTGCCAATCGAATGGGCGACGATGTCGATGCTCTTGGCCTTCGTCTTGGCCAGCATCCGCAACGTCTCTTCGAGATCGTCGCGCGCCGCGTTGGCGCTTTCCTTGTCGTAGATATAGCCGGTGGTCTTGCCGCTCGACGCCCATGAGAACAGCACCGGCGTGCCGGAGTATTTTGTGTCGTGCGCGATCTGCGTCAGCCGGTAGATGCCGTCGTCGAAACCGTTGTTGAAGCCGTGCACGAAAACCAGCGCGCGGTCGCCGCGCGTGGCGATGTCGGCGCCGACCGCCTTGGCGAATTGCGGGGCGCCTTCGTAGAATTCGACCTCGGTTGCCGTGAAATCCTTGGCCGGATTGCTGTTGGCGGAGCCCCTGACCCGTTCGATGGCGCCGACCTGATGGAACGGTGACCTCGACACTGGCAAAACTGGTGGTCGGTGAACGGTCACCGTCGAACACCTGCCGCGGATCTTTCGTGCTCTTTTCCGGGTGGTGGCGACGAAGATCGCATGCGTGGCGGCGATGTCGGAGGCAGGCACCGTCACGGTCGTCATGTTGAGAAGGTCGTGTGTCTTGCGGCCGGCGCAGCCGGTGACGGCGAGCGCAAGCGCTACGACGAGAAAATCTTCGAACGCACGGTCACGCAGGCTCCCGCAGGAGGGACGTCAAGCTGGTGACGTCGCTCGCCATTTCGATAAAGCCAGCGGCCAGCGTGGTCCAGTTGAAGTGATATGAAGGTGCCGCAACCATGAACACGCACGACGAAAGCCTGCGCAACAGGGCGTGGAACGCACCTCACTGCCCGAGCAGGCTGATGCGGTCCGTCACCTCGAGGTCGCTGGCAAATCCGTCATCCTCGCGCAGCCGCTGGCCGATCATCTTCACCAGCTCGGGGTTGTCGGCGAATTTGGTGTGGTTGAAGCGGTCCGATCCCTTGACGCTGGAGAGATCGACGACCCTCACGCCATAGTCGGCGAGGTCGGCGGCGTCCTTGTAATCGCCGACGCGCGGCCGCGAGCCGGCGATCAGGCCGGAGAGCCGCAGCGCCCGGTCGTCGTCGGACAAAAGCAGGATGAAGGGCTTGTTCGGCTTGCCGTAGCGGCGCATCTGGCTCTTGAACACATCGACATCGATGTCGGGCGAGGCCAGCACGACGTCGCCGAGCTTGCCGCCGAGATCGCGGTCGCCATTGATGGCGAGCTGGCGCAGCGCTTCCATGGTAACCCAGGTTCCTAGCGAATGGGCGACGATGTCGATGCGTCGCGCGCCGGTCTGCGCGAGCATTCTCAGCGTCACTTCCAGCTGGTCGCGGGCAGCACTGGCGCTTTCCCTGTCGTAGACATAGTCCCTGGTTTTGGCGCCCGACGCCCAGGAAAACAGCACCGGCGTGCCCGGGTAGCCGGAATCATGGGCGATCTGGGTGACGCGGTAGACGGCGGCGTCGAAGCCGGTGTTGTAGCCATGGACGAAGACCATCACGCGGCCGCCGCGCGCGGCGATGTCGGCACTGAGCGCGCTGGAGAATTTCGGCGCGGTGTCGTAGCCAACGACGTCGGAGGCCATGAAGTATTTGGCCGGATCGTTCGACTTGCCGCGCGAGCGCCGCTCGATCCGACCGGCTTCGTGGGTTCCCGGCACGGTGACGTTGACGCGGGCATAGTTCAGCGTGGCCGAGCGCTCGCGGTCGAAAACCTTGCTGGGATCGTCGGAGCGCTTGCGCGTCGTGGCGATGAAGATGCTGTGGTTGCCGGCGATTTCGGTCACCGGCGCGGACACCATGGCGCTGCCGAGCAGTTCCTCGGTCTGCCGGCCGCCACAGCCGGCAACGAGCAAGGCAAGGACAAGGATGCAAATCTTCTTCAACTCTAGAATTCCACTCCGGCCGAAAGGCTTGATCCAACCTCCGCGAACCCTCCCGGACAGCCGAAGTGCGGCAGAAGTAAGTCGTTTCCCGCCGAAATGCGCTCAGCACCGCGCGACAGTCATCGCACTGTTGCGCGAAAGCCAAAATGGCGGCAGGCGCCACGAAGCGCCTTGAAACGTGCAAGCAACCAATTCAGGTTTGCGCTGCCCCTCATTGCCCTGCCGGGCATTTCTCCCCGTATAGTGACCTATCGGATTCACACATCAT
>NZ_CAKXZS010000024.1:99795-363075 GCF_935822925.1 Mesorhizobium ventifaucium | reverse complement strand
CGCAAGGCTCCCTCCTACCCGATTGGGCAGACAGCGTCGCGAAGGGGGCGTAGCGCAAGAGCCGCGGCCAGCAAGCCTACTTCCGTTACGGTTATCGAAGGGGGAGGTGGGATCGAAGGGGAGAAGTGGAGGTTTCTGTTGCCAGGTACCTCCGAACCCCGCCTAGAAGTGCGAACCACTAGGGCTTGAATTGAAGCTATCGCACCGCTTACGCGGCGAGACGTGCTTCCGCATAGTTGTCGTTGGCAACTATAAGTTTAGCCCGATAACGGTGGTACAATGCCGGGCAAAAGTACGATCTTTACACCTTCGTCGATCCTATTTCGCCCCCAGCAAAAGCCGCCCTTTGCAGAGCGGTTTTTGGTGGAGGCGCCGGGTACCGCCCCCGGGTCCGAACGGCTTATTTCATCGCCTGTTTATCGCCATAGTCGGTCGAGCCGACGAAACAGATATAGGGACGGATCGTGGAAAATGAAAGGCCTCAATGATGCTTATCCGCTGTGTCAAACAGCATGGCGAAAGGGTTGACTTGTCAACTGTCTCAACCGAAGCTTGCGGCGGTGAGGAGTTACCGGCTTAGCGCACATTGTTGCGGCAGCGCGCCACAACCCTCATCGACTGGATCCATGGCGCGACGAGGGGAAAATCTGATGGCCGATTATCTCGCAGACGTGAAGAAGTACGACGCCGCGGCGGATGCCGACGCGGTCGCCAAGATCGTGAAGCATTTGGGCATTGCGCTCAGGAATCGGGATTCCTCGCTGGTGTCCTGCACGGATCCCGACGAACTCGATCGCGTCAAGGCCAACTGGGTTGCCAAAAAGCTCGGCGTCGACGACGGCAGCAAGGCGGACGCGGCCATCGAAAAGGCTTGCAAGGCGATGGAGGCCGACAACACCAAAAGCCGCGTGACCTTTTATTACCTGGTCGCCAAGGATCTGGGCAAGCTCGCCAGCCTCTGACAATCATCCTGCATCAGGCATCCTGCATCAGGCGGAATGCTGGCGCGATTTCCGCGCCGGCCATTATGCAGCCGCCTGCTCGGACATTCTGCAATTTGACATGTTCGGCCGGCAGCCAGTCGGTTATGATTGCCGGTACCCCGAAGCCACCGAATCGAGCAGAAGCTGATGCGCCAATATCTCGACCTGTTGAAGCACGTGCTGGAAAACGGCGCCGATCGCGGTGACCGCACCGGCACCGGAACGCGCTCGGTGTTCGGCTACCAGATGCGCTTCGACCTAGCGCGCGGCTTTCCGGTCACCACCACCAAGAAGCTTCACCTGAAGTCGATCGTGCATGAACTTCTGTGGTTCCTGGCAGGCGACACCAACACTAGATATCTCAACGACCACGGCGTCTCGATCTGGGACGAATGGGCTGACGAGAATGGCAACCTCGGCCCGGTCTATGGCAAGCAATGGCGCTCCTGGCCGGACGGCCATGGCGGTGCCATCGACCAGATTGCCAATCTCTTGAAGGAGATACGCAAGAATCCTAATTCCCGGCGGCTGATCGTTTCGGCGTGGAACCCGGCCGAAGTGGAAGCCATGGCGCTGCCACCCTGTCATTGCCTGTTCCAGTTCTATGTCTCGGAAGGCAGGCTCTCCTGCCAGCTCTACCAGCGGTCCGGCGATATCTTTCTCGGCGTGCCGTTCAACATCGCTTCCTATGCGCTGCTCACCTTGATGGTGGCGCAGGTGACGGGGCTGAAGCCCGGCGATTTCGTCCATACGCTGGGCGATGCGCATCTTTATGCAAACCATTTCGAGCAGGCGCGCGAACAGTTGCAGCGCACGCCCAAGGCGCTCCCAACGCTATGGATCAATCCGGAGGTGAAGGACCTCTTTGCCTTCCGCTTCGAAGATTTCCGGCTGGAAAACTACCTCGCCGATGCGACGATCAAGGCGCCGATCGCGGTGTGAGCCGCAAACATCGGGCTTTTTGCTTTACCTTGGCTCAAATGTGCTCGCCGGTGCTGGGCCGTCCGCCCGCGACCACGACAGCCGGTTCCTTGACCAATGACATAGGCCTGCAACGACGCGCTGTATCCATCCCAATTGATCAAGAGTGGTGGCGGCACCTGCAATGCCGTCGGTGGGCCACTATCCGGGCTAAGTCTGGCAAAAAACCTTCCCTTGTTATATTCAGGCGGATATATCGACTAGCAGGGTCACGCCGATCGGATTTCAAGCCCAGGAGAGTTTCATGCCGGTGCGCAAAGGTTTCGGATTGAAGGCGGCCGCCGTTGGCGGTCTTACGACGATATTGATCGCCGCCATGCCGGTTGCCCATGCGGATGACAGGCTGATCGTCTTCGCCGCGGCAAGCATGAAGAACGCACTAGATGCCGTGAACACCGCCTGCGCGGCCGATGTCGGCGAGGCGGCGACCATTTCCTATGCGGCAAGCTCCGCATTGGCCAAGCAGATCGAGGGCGGCGCGCCGGCCGATGTCTTCATCTCGGCCGATCTCGACTGGATGAACTATCTGTCCGACAAGAAACTGACCAAGCCGGGTTCCGAAGTGAAATTGCTCGGCAACCAGATCGTGCTGGTGGCGCCGAAGGATTCGACGGTCGAAGCCAGGATCGAAAAGGGTTTTGATCTTGCCGGGCTGATCGGTGACGGCAGGCTTGCCATGGGCGATTTCAAAGCGGTGCCGGCCGGCAAATATGGCAAGGCGGCGCTTGAATCGCTCGGCGTCTGGTCCTCCGTCCAAGGCAAGTTGGCGCAGGCCGAGAACGTGCGCGCAGCGCTCAAGCTGGTCTCGACCAGCGAGGCAGCGCTCGGCATCGTCTATGCCACCGACGCGCATGCCGAGCCCGGCGTCAAAGTGATCGGCACCTTCCCGCAAGATTCGCACCCGCCGATCGTCTATCCGGTTGCCCAGATGACGGATTCGAAGGACAAGGATGCGCCGGCATTCCTGAAATGCCTGCAATCCGCCAAGGCAGGCGAGCTCTTCAAGGCGCAAGGCTTTACGGTCCTCACGCCGAGCAACTGAGGCGCGCCAAAAGATGAACTGGCTGCTGGACCTCACTCCCGACGAATGGAACGCGGTCCGGCTGTCGATCAAGGTGGCGACAGTGGCGATGGTCGCCAGCCTGCCGCCCGGCATATTGATCGCGCTTGTGCTTGCCCGTGGCCAATTCTGGGGCAAAGCGCTGCTCAACGGGCTGGTGCATCTGCCGTTGATCCTGCCGCCGGTGGTTATCGGCTATCTGCTGCTGCTCTCCTTCGGCAGGCGCGGACCGGTCGGGGCGTTTCTGGCCGAGCGTTTCGGCATCGTTTTTTCTTTTCGCTGGACAGGTGCCGCATTGGCCTGCGCTGTCATGGGCTTTCCCCTGATGGTGCGGGCGATCCGGCTGTCGATCGAGGCGGTCGACCGCAGAATCGAGGCGGCGGCCGGAACGCTTGGCGCCAATCCGCTGTGGGTGTTCGGGACGATCACGCTGCCGCTGATCCTGCCCGGCCTGATTACCGGCGCTATTCTGTCTTTCGCCAAGGCGATGGGCGAATTCGGCGCAACGATCACTTTCGTTTCCAACATCCCCAACGAGACGCAGACGCTGCCGTCGGCGATCTACACGTTCACGCAAGTGCCGGGCGGCGATGCCGGCGCGCTCAGGCTGACGCTGATCTCGATCGCCATTTCGATGGCAGCACTTGTCGCATCGGAGGTGCTGGCGCGGCGCGTCGGCAGGCGGATGGATATCGAATGACGGTCGTCGTCGACATCAGGCATCGGCTTGGCGACTTCGAGGTCGACGCCTGCTTCGAGAGCGCCGGGCGGCTGACCGCGCTGTTCGGGCCTTCGGGCTCCGGGAAGACGACGCTGATCAACATGATCGCCGGACTGATCCGGCCGGACAAGGGGCGGATCGAGGCCGACGGCCGCGTGCTGGTCGATACCGATGCGGGGCTGTTCGTGCCCAAGCACAAGCGCCGCATCGGCATGGTGTTCCAGGATGCGCGGCTGTTTCCGCATATGAGCGTGGCCAGCAATCTGCGCTACGGCCGCTGGTTCACGCCGTCGGCGGAACGCTATGCGGACATCGATGCGGTGGTCGACCTTCTCGGCATCGGTCCTTTGCTCGACCGGCGGCCGGCAAGCCTTTCCGGCGGCGAGAAACAGCGCGTGGCGATCGGCCGGGCGCTGCTCGCCAGCCCGAAATTGTTGCTGATGGACGAGCCGCTGGCTTCGCTCGACGACGCCCGCAAGGCAGAAATCCTGCCTTATATCGAGCGGCTGCGCGACGAGACGAAAATTCCGATCGTCTATGTCAGCCATTCGATCTCAGAGGTCGCGCGGCTGGCAAGCGACGTCGTTGTGCTGGCGCAAGGCAAAGTCGCTGCTTGCGGCCCGACCGGAGCGATCATGCAGCGGCCCGACCTGTTGCCGGCGGAGGAGCGCGGCGAAGGCGGCGCGGTGCTGGATGCCGCGGTGCTGCGCCACGACGATGTCTTTGGCATGACCGTGCTCGGCTCGGTGGCGGGCGAGATCCGCGTGCCGCTTCTGGCAGTGCCGGTCGGCGCGCCGATGCGCATTCGCATCCGTGCCCGCGATGTGATGATCGCCACCGAACAGCCGAGGGGTCTCAGCGCGCTCAACATCCTGCCGGGCACGATCCTGACGATAGCGCCGGGCGAGGGTCCTGCGGTCGAGATCGGCATAGACTGCAATGGCGCAACCGTGCTTGCCCGGATCACCGAGCAATCGCGACAGACGCTGAAACTCCGGCTTGGTCGAGAGGTCTACGCGGTGGTCAAGACGGTTAGCTTCGACCGGCGAATATGAGCGCCGGCCTGCCAGTCGATGCGGATGGATGACCCGCGGATGATTGTCGCTATATCATTTTGGAATAGCGGTATCGCCGGAGAGCTTCTAGGATGGATGGCGAGACTGCGGAGGAGCAAATGCCGTCGCTGAGCTTGCGGATAAACCTCGATCCAGAAGGGCGCATCGGGCCGGGCAAGATCGAGCTTCTGGAGCAGATCGCCGCCTTCGGCTCGATTTCGGCGGCGGCGCGCGGCATGGAAATGTCGTACAAACACGCCTGGGATCTGGTCGAGGACATGAACCGGGTGTTCGGCAAGCCGCTGGTCGCGGCGCAGACCGGTGGGAAAAAGGGCGGCGGCGCCCAGTTGACTCCGGCGGGGCTTGCGGTGGTCAGCCGCTTTCGCGCCATCGAACGGGCCGCCGCTTCCGCGGCGGCGGCGCATTTGGAAGCATTACAAGCAGAGATCGATGCCGGGTGAGGTCGGTGGAACCTGTACCGGCCGAGCCTACTCCTCCGGCTCGCCGGGCTTGCGCAGCAGATAGATGTCCATGATCCAGCCTTTTTTCCGGCGGGCCTCGTCGCGGGTCCTGACGATCTCGTCGCCAACGTCGCCAAGGCGGCCGGAAATGAGGATCTCGTCGGGCGTGCCGAGATAAGCGCCCCAGTGGATGACGAGGTCGTTGTCGTCCAGCGTGTTGAAGGCGCATTTGCCGTCGAGCATGACGACGGTGCTGCCGGCATTGTCGGGCAAGCCTTCCTCGGTGAGCCGGCGGCCGGTGGTGATCTGAACCGCATCGCCGATGCGGTTCAGCGCCATCTTATGGCTGGCGGCGAGCGCCTGGACGGCAGTGATGCCGGGGATCACCTCGAGCTCGAACTCGACATTGCCTCTCATGCGCACCCGCTCCAGGATGCGTAGCGCGCTGTCGTAGAGCGAAGGATCGCCCCAGATCAGGAAGGCGCCGCAGCCGTCTTGCGAAAGCTCGTCGCGGATCAGGCTTTCATAGATCGCGGCGATCGCCTCGTGCCAGTCATCGACGGTCGAGCGATAGGAGGGCGCTGACTCGGCCCGCACCGGCACGTCGAATTCGACGCGGCGCGAGGTTGGATTGGTGACGAATCGGTCGCAGATCTGGCGGCGCAGTTCTGCGAGATCGTTCTTTATTGCGCCCTTGTCGGGAATGAACAGCACGTCGGCGCGGTTCAAGCCGTCGACGGCCTGCACGGTCATGTGATCGGGATTGCCGGCGCCGATGCCGATGACGAGAAGCTTGCGCATGAGCGATCTCCTGCCCGATCGGAACGTCGCTGTCCAGACGGCCCGGCAGGTGGGCATGGCGTGTGCGCAAGCGCGGAAGGGCTTTGAAACTCCACATTGAAACAGCTAGAGCGACGTGCGTCCACTTGGACGCACAAAGTACGCTCTAGCACCTTAAATCCTCGCATCGTGCTTTCCGAAAATCGATTCCGATTTTCGGGCCGATGCGATAGACTCATAGCGGCATCTCGCCAAGGGAGCTTCCATGTTCCGTTATGTCCTGACCGCCGCGCTGGCGCTTTCGGCCACGCCCGTGTTCGCCAATGATTCAATCGCCGAATTGGGGACAGGCGGCCTGATCCTGTCGCGCAGCGACGCGGTCGCCATGGAGAGTGAGGACCTCTACATCTCGCCGGAAAAGGTGACGGTCGACTACGTCTTCCGCAACAACACCGACAAGGATGTCGACGCGATCGTCGCCTTTCCGATGCCTGACCTCGAAGGCGATCCGAACGAGATGCCGGCAATTCCCGCCGGCCAGAGCGACAATTTCCTCGGCTTCGAGGTGACGATAGACGGCGTGGCGGCAAAGCCGCAGCTCGAGCAGAAGGCGTTTGCGCTCGGCATTGACATCAGCGCCGATCTCAAGGCGCAGAACGTGCCGTTCTACCCGTTCGGCGATGCGGCCAGGGCGGCATTGGCGAAGCTGCCGCAAGCGGTTGCCGACGACTGGGTCGACCGCGGCCTCATCATCGAGGACACCGCCGACGACGGTTCGGGTATGAAAACCGTCTACGTGCCGTTCTGGCAATTGCGCTCGACCTATTGGTGGCGCTCGACCTTTCCAGCCAACAAGGCAGTCCGCGTCGCCCATCGCTACAAGCCCAGCGTCGGCGGCACGTCCTCGGTCAGCTTCTTCTATGACGGCCAGTTCCAGGGCCAATACGCCGCCTACAAGACCCGTTACTGCATGGACGGCACGTTCGAGAACGCCATCCGCAAGGCAGCAAAGGGCAATCCCGACGGCACTCCGAGATATTTCGAGAACCGCATCGCCTATGTCCTGACCACCGGCGGCAACTGGGCGACGGGCTCGATCGGCAAGTTCAAGCTGACCGTCGACAAGGGCGATCCGAAGAACCTGGTCTCGTTCTGTGGCGAAAACGTCAGGAAAGTCGGGCCGACGCGTTTCGAGATGACGGCAGAGAATTTCTACCCTGAGCACGACATCGACATATTGCTGCTGACACCTTCGGGCGATGGCGGGAGCGGCGGCTGATGGACGTCGCGATCTATGTCGCCATCGCCGAAAACGGTGTGATCGGGCGCGATGGCGGTTTGCCGTGGCGGCTTTCCAGCGATCTCAGGCGGTTCAAGGCCGACACGATGGGCAAACCTATCATCATGGGTCGCAAGACCTATGAAGGCATCGGCCGGCCTCTGCCTGGCAGGCTCAATATCGTGGTGACCCGCGACAAGGCCTGGCGCGCCGAGGGCGTCGAAGTCGTGCATTCGCTCGACGAGGCGATCCGCCTGGCCAAAGCGCGCGGGCGCTGCATGGCCGGCGCCGACGAAATCTGCATCGTCGGCGGCGGCGAGATCTATGCCCAGGCGCTGTCGCTGGCCGACCGCTTGCATGTCACCCACGTCCTTGCCGCGGTCGACGGCGACGCGCATTTCCCGCCGATCGACCCGGACTTGTGGCGCATCGGCCGCTCTCAGGACGTTCCGGCCGGTGAAAAGGATAGTCATGCGACACGCTATTCGGTTTACGAGCGACGCCGCGACGTGCATTGAGGGACGGTAAAGGGTCGCGACGGTCCAAAACGGACGGTGACGACGACCGATCGCGTTGAAAGCGCGCCGTCGCATCCCTATAGAAGGACAACACTGGATTTTGCGTCGTCAGGCCGGCGCGTGAGGGAGCGAAAGGACATTCATGCCCTGGAATGACAAAAGCGGCGGAGGCGGCGGCCCGTGGGGCGGCGGCAACAATCCAGGACCCTGGGGGCAGGGACCAAAGGGGCCTAGCGGTCCGCAGGGCTCGCCTCCCGATCTCGAAGACATCATCCGGCGCGGCCAGGACAGGTTGCGGCGTGCTTTGCCGGGTGGCGGTGGCGCCAGCCCAGCCGTGTTCGGATTGATCGCGGCAGCGCTTATAGCGCTGTGGGCGTTCAAGGCGGTCTATACCGTGCAGCCCGACGAGGTTGCGGTCGAACTCAGATTCGGCGTGCCAAAAGCGGAGCTCTCCCAGCCCGGCCTGCATTTCCATTGGTGGCCCATCGAGACAGTCGAGACGGCCAACATCGCCGAACAACTCGTCAACATCGGCGGCGGCACGGCCTCCGGCAACGGTTCAGGTCTGATGCTTTCGGGCGACCAGAACATCGTCAACGTGCAGTTCTCGGTGGCCTATCAGGTCTCCGATCCAAGAGCCTATCTGTTCGACGTGTCCGATCCCGACGGCATGCTGCGCCAGGTCGCCGAAAGCGCCATGCGCGAAGCGGTCGGCCGGCGGCCGGCGCAGGACATTTTCCGTGACGATCGCGAGGGCATTGCTGCGTCCGTGCGCGAAATCATCCAGACGACGCTGGACGGCTATAAGGCCGGCCTGAACGTCAACGCGATCTCGATCGAGGATGCCGCACCGCCGCGCGAAGTGGCCGACGCCTTTGATGAGGTGCAGCGCGCGGAACAGGACGAGGACAAGTTCGTGGAGCAGGCCAACCAGTATTCCAACCAGAAGCTCGGCCAGGCGCGCGGCGAGGCCGCACAGATCCGCGAGGAGGCGGCCGGTTACAAGAACCGGGTCGTGCAGGAGGCCGAAGGCGAGGCGCAGCGCTTTATCTCGATCTATGACGAATACGCCAAGGCGCCGGATGTGACGCGCCAGCGGCTTTACCTGGAAACGATGGAGAGGGTTCTGAAGGACTCCAGCAAGGTCATTATCGAGCAAGGCAGCGGACCAGGGGTCGTCCCCTATCTGCCGCTGCCGGCATTGCAGCAGAAGGCGCCGGCGCCGGTGCTGGGAGGAAACCAGTGATGGCCAACCGTCTTCCCATCATCGCGGTCATCGCCGCGGTCGTCCTGTTCCTGCTCTATTCGTCGGTCTTCGTTGTCAATGCGCGCCAGCAGGCACTGGTGCTCAGGTTCGGCGAGATCGTCGACGTCAAGAGCCAGCCGGGCATTTATTTCAAGGCGCCGTTCGCCTTCTTCGATGCCGATAGTGTGCAGTTGATCGAAAACAGGGTGCTGCGCTTCGACCTCGACAACATCCGCGTCCAGGTTTCGGGCGGCAAGTTCTACGAGGTCGACGCCTTCATCGCTTATCGGATATCGGATCCGCGCGTGTTTCGCTCCGCGGTGTCCGGCCAGATCGAGCTGGCCGAGGCACGCTTGAGGACGCGTCTCGACGCCGCCTTGCGCCGTGTTTACGGTCTGCGCGACTTCGAGGCGGCGCTCTCGGAAGAGCGAGCCGTGATGATGCGCGAAGTGCGCGATCAGCTGAGGCCTGACGCCACGTCGCTCGGACTGCAGATCGAGGATGTCCGCATTCGCCGGACCGATTTGACGGCGGAAGTCTCGCAACAGACATATGACCGCATGAAGGCTGAGCGTCTGGCCGAAGCCGAGCGGCTGCGGGCGCGCGGCAACGAGGCGGCGCAGCGCATCAGGGCGCGCGCCGACCGCGAAGTGGTGGAGATCGTCGCCGAGGCACGGAGGGAGTCTGAAATCCTGCGCGGTGAGGGCGAAGCTCAACGCAGCGCCACCTTCGCGAACGCCTACCAGCGCGATCCAGCCTTCTTCGACTTTTACCGGTCGATGAATGCCTACGGCACGGCGCTGGACAATACTGGGACGACGATGGTGCTGTCGCCGAATTCGGATTTCTTCCGTTTCTTCCGCAATCCCGCCGGCGCGGACACGCCGGCAGCGCCGGCCACACCAGCAGCGCCTGGTGCAGCAGCGGCGCCCCGTGCACCCGGTGCACCGGCAGCGCAGCCAGGCACCGGCCAGTAGCGGCCGGTGCAGGACTTTCTGGCGGCAATAGGCCTGGTTCTCGTCGTCGAGGGCCTGGTCTATGGCGGCTTTCCCGGCCTCGCCAAAAAACTTGCCGGCGAAGTCCTGTCGATGCCGGAGAATACGCTGCGGATCGCTGGGCTGATTGCAATCGCCGTTGGTGTCGGCCTCGTCTGGCTGGTGCGTGGTGGATGACGATGATTTCGGAATAACGGAGGATTTATCCTCCGCCGATAGCCATAGCCGCAAACGTGCCGTATTTCTTGCCAACATGGCTCGACGCAGCGTCTTCGGCGAGCGCTTTTCTTCTCAGAGACACCGGGAGACTTCTCGATGACATTCAACAGCTTTTTGCGCGCGGCGAGGCGGACGTTCACCGCGGGTGCTGCAGCACTTCTTATCGGCGCCGCTACCGTCCCGCCGCTGGTGACGCCAGCGGCCGCCGCCGACGGCCCGGCTTCGGTCGCCGATCTTGCGCAGGGCTTGCTCGGCGCCGTGGTCAATATATCGACCTCACAGAGGGTGAAGGGCACGGAGGGCCCGGGCGCGGTGCCGATGCCGCAGCTTCCAGAGGGCTCGCCTTTCCAGGACTTCTTCGACGATTTCTTCAAGAACCGTCCCGGCGAACAGGGCAACCCCTCGCAAAAGGTGCAGTCGCTGGGCTCAGGCTTCGTGGTCGACGCCGAGCAAGGCATCGTGGTGACGAATAACCACGTAATCGCCGATGCCGACGACATCGAGGTGAATTTCTCCGACGGCGTGACGCTGAAGGCGACGCTGGTCGGCACCGACACCAAGACCGACGTGGCGGTGCTGAAGGTCGATCCGAAAGGGCACAAACTGACGGCGGTGAAATTCGGCGATTCCAGCAAGATGCGCGTCGGTGACTGGGTGATGGCGATCGGCAATCCGTTCGGCCTCGGCGGCACCGTGACGGTCGGCATCGTCTCGGCCCGCAACCGCGACATCAATTCCGGCCCCTATGACGATTTCATCCAGACCGATGCCGCGATCAACCGCGGCAATTCCGGCGGGCCGCTTTTCAACAGCGCCGGCGAGGTGATCGGCATCAACACGGCGATCATCTCGCCGTCCGGCGGCTCGATCGGCATCGGGTTTTCCATTCCCTCGCAGCTGGCGTTGGGCGTCGTCGACCAACTCCGCCAGTTCGGCGAGACGCGGCGCGGCTGGCTCGGCGTGCGCATCCAGCCGGTGACGGACGACATTGCCGAAAGCCTCGGCATGGCGACCGCCAAGGGCGCGCTGGTTGCCGGCGTCATCAAGGGCGGGCCTGTCGACAACGGCACCATCCTGGCCGGCGACGTCATCATCAAGTTCGACGGCAGGGACGTCAATGAAATGCGCGACCTGCCGCGCGTCGTCGCGGAGAGCACGGTCGGCAAGGCTGTCGACGTGGTCATCGTGCGCAAGGGCGTCGAGCAGACCGTGAAGGTGACGCTTGGCCGGCTTGAAGATGGCGAAAAGCTTGCCAGCGGCGAGAACGGCAATACCGACCAGGACACCGGCGACAAGGCGCCTGCCGTCTCGACGGCTTCCGTGCTCGGCATGACCGTTGGCGAGCTCAACGACGAGACGCGAACGAAATTCGGCATCGCCGCCGAAGTCTCCGGCGTCGTCATCACCGAAGTCGCCAAGGATTCGGCCGCCGCCGAGCGCGGCATCCAGGCCGGCGAGGTGATCACCGAGATCGCGCAGGAATCGGTTGCCACGCCCAAGGATGTCATGGACCGGATTGCTGCGTTGAAGGAGCAGGGACGCAAGAACGCGCTGCTGATGCTGGCGTCGAAGACCGGCGAATTGCGGTTTGTGACGATCCGGATGGATTGAGTCGTGGCGCAAAAGGTTGGAGCCATGGAGACAGCGGCCGATTTCCTACGTCGACGGGCTGGTGATGCATCGGGCGATGATTTCGCGAAAGTGCTCGATCGCGTCGGCGTCAAACCGCCGCAACCCGGCGACGAGCTGCCGTTTGACAAGCACTGATCAAGGCCGGCACTGATCAAGGCCGGTTTCTTTGCCAATCCTTGGCTGTCAGCCTGTAGAACACATGCCGCTTGAGCCTGGCGTGGCTGTCCGGAATGCCGGGGTGGTCGAAATCGCTGGCTGGGTCGGCGGTCATGCCCAGGCGTTCCATGACGGCGGTGGACCGGCTGTTATCCCTGACGGCGAAGGATACGATTTCCTCGAGGCCAAGCGTTTCGAAGCCATAGGCGAGCCAGGCTTCGGCTGCCTCGGTGACATAGCCGTGGCCCCAGAATTCGGGCGCCAGGCGCCAGCCGATCTCGACGGTGCCGGCCGGCAGGAACGGCAAATGATCGGTGTCGAGGAGGCCGACGAAGCCGATGCATTGGCGCGTTTCAATTATCTCGGCGGCCGCGAAACCGTAGCCATCCTCGGCAATCCAGGCGCGGAACTCGGCCATTTTGGCGTCCGCGGCAGCGCGGTGGCGGCGAAACGGAAAGAATTCCATGACGCGTTCGTCGGAGTTGATGCGGTAGAAGAGGTCGCGGTCGCGATCCTCCCAGTTGCGCAGGATCAGGCGTTCGGTGCGGATCGGCGTCACTCCACAAATTCCTCCCGGCGGTAGCCCTGCAGATAGAGAAGCGCGGTCAGGTCGCCATGGTCGATGCGGTATTTTGCCTCCGCCGCCACGACCTGCTTGGCATGAAGCGCCACACCGGTGCCGGCAAGGCGGATCATGTCGAGGTCGTTGGCGCCATCGCCGACAGCAATGGCCTCGGCTGTTGTCAGCCCGAGGCGCGCCGAAATCTCGAGCAGCGCATCGGCCTTGGCGGCACGCCCCAGGATCGGCTCGGCGACCAGCCCGGTAAAGCGGCCATCCTGCTCGATCAGACGGTTGGCGCGGTTCTCCTGAAAGCCGAGCATGGCGGCGATGCGTGAGGTGAAGACGTTGAAGCCACCCGACACAAGTGCAGTCCACGCGCCGTTGGCCCGCATGGTCTGGACAAGCGCGCGGCCACCGGAAGCCAGCGTCAGGCGATTGGCGATGATGCGGTCGACCACGGCAGTGTCGAGGCCTTTCAGCAGCGCCACCCGCTCGCGCAAGGCCGGCTCGAAAGCGATCTCGCCATTCATCGATCGCGCCGTGATGGCGGCGACGTAATCCTTGACGCCGATCTCGTCGGCAAGCTCGTCGATGCACTCCTGGTCGATAACGGTGGAATCCATATCGGCGATAAGGATTTTCTTCCGCCTTCCCTCGGGCCGCTGAACGATCACGTCAACCGGTTCGGGTGCAAGCACGGCGCGCAGGCTGGCGGTCGCTTCAGCGGCTTCGGCCGTCTCGGGCAGAGCGAATTCACAAGCGATGCCTTCGGCCAGCCAGCGAACAGTGCTTGCGCCGACCGACCCTGACGCCATATTCGCAAGCATCGGCGACAATGCGCGGCCGGCGGGATGGGACACAAGAGTGGCGATCAGCGGCATAAAAAAATCCGGCGGGCAGGCGGGCGAGGGCCTCGTTAAGAACGCGATCCTGATAGCCGGGCCGACCGCCAGCGGCAAGTCCGCCCTTGCGCTCGCCCTCGCCGAGCGCAACGGCGGCGTCATCGTCAACACCGATTCCATGCAAGTCTATTCGGTGCTCGACGTGCTGACGGCGCGCCCGACTGCTGCCGAACTCGCCCGCGTCCCGCATTTCCTCTACGGACATGTCCATCCCTCCACCGCCTATTCCACCGGCGCCTGGCTGCGCGACGTGATGAAGCTCATCGACGACGGCACGTTCTTCGAACGGCCGGTCGGCACGTCCGTCGAACGGCCGGTGATTTTCGTCGGCGGTACCGGGCTTTATTTCCGGGCGCTTGCGGAAGGCATTTCGGAAATGCCCGCCATTCCGCAGTCGATCCGTGATCGCTGGCGCTACGAACTCCAGGAGCAGGGCGCAGCCAAGCTGCACCGCATCCTGCTGCGCGAGGATTCTGCAGCCGGCATGATGCTGAAGCCGACCGACGGCCAGCGCATCGCGCGGGCGCTGGAGGTGCTCGACGCATCGGGCCGTTCGATCCTGGAATGGCAGGCGGCGCACGGCCGTCCGTTGATAGACAGGGCCAGCACGCGCTTCTTTGTGATCGAGCCCGACCGAGCGGAGCTGGTGAAGCGGATCGAGGCGCGATTCGACCGCATGCTGGAGAAGGGCGCTCTCGACGAGGTCAGGCGGCTGGCCGAGCTTGGCCTAGATCCCGACTTGCCGGCGATGAAAGCGATCGGCGTTCGCGAACTCCAGGCGGCAATGGCTGGCGAGCTGAGTTTTCCCGAAGCGATCGATCGCGCGAAGATCGCGACGCGACAGTATGCCAAGCGCCAGGCGACCTGGTTCAGGCATCAATTGGGTCCGGAATGGCTGAGATTGGGCCCTGGTGATCGTGTCGAATCCACGATCTTGGATCGCCTTTCCAGTGCAACCTGAAAAGTTTACTTTGAGGGAAGACTTCCCGTTGAAGTTGTCCTAATTAACCCTCCGTAAGGCCGTCGATGCGATAAACGTCTTTGGGTTTTCCAACGGGGAGCAGATGCGTTTTCACAAGGCGGAATCAGCCTTTTTCGTCTTCATCTTCGTGATCCTGGCCGCCGGCCTGGTGACGCTTCACGCCTATGGGCTTCTGCAAGCCTTCGCCGAAGAGGGTGTTACACCCGCCAGGGTCGACGAGATCATCTATCTCAACAAGCTGTTGTTTGGGACCGGCGTTCTTTTGGCGACTGCCCTGTTCTTCGGGATTTTCTTCATCTACCCGCTGATCCGCAAGCAGGCGACGGAAGAAGGCAAGCTGCGCGCCATGACGGTTTCGCTCAGCGCCCGTTCGGAAACGCTGGAGCATGCGGCGCTGACCGACGGCCTGACCGGCATGCAGAACCGGCGTTATTTCGACGATGCACTGAAGGAATATCTCGAGGAATTCCGTCGCATCGACAAGCCGGTCGGGCTGATGATCCTTGATCTCGACCATTTCAAGCAGGTCAACGATACCCACGGTCATGACGTCGGCGACGAGGTGTTGCGGGCGGTCGCCAATTGTCTCAAGGACATGACGCGTTATCACGACGTGGTGGCGCGCCTGGGTGGCGAGGAGTTCGCAGTGGTCACGCCCAACATGGATGCCGAACTGCTGTCCAAGTTCGCCGAGCGCATCCGCAAGGCGATCGCCAGCATGTCGATACTATCGGGCAATGTCCGGCTGAAGATCACCACCAGCGTCGGTCTTGCCGTCTGGGATCGCAAGGAAACGGCCGAAGAATTCTATCGCCGCGCCGACCGCCAACTGTATGAAGCCAAGAGGCAAGGCCGAAACCGCGTCTGCGCCTGAAATCCCGGAGAAGAATTCATGAGGCCGGCCGACTGACGCAGCTTTTCTCGACTTCCGGTGCTCATGGACTCAAATGTCCACTCCGCTCCGGGTTCTCGAAAGCCACGTCATTCGATCCGGCCTGATGAATTCCCTTCCGGGATTTGCCCTGGTTTCCTAGGGTGACAAAGTTTTAACTTTGGAAGCGCCTTAGCCTCACAGGCTAAAGCCGCCCGGCTCAATCGTTCTGCGGGCGCAGGCCGAAGGTTGTCGGCCTCAGGCCATAGCGCATGTCGAAATCGTCGTCGGGTTGGACGCGCGGGACGGGCGGCTTGCGATAGTCGGGATCGCCGGCCTGCCGGCTCGAATCGACGACTTCGGCGAAGGCCATCGCCTGCTGCGGTTTTGGCACGTTGCGAAGCCTTTCGACGATCGCCACCAGATCGACATCATTGCCAAACTTGGACGGCAAGGCTTCCTCGCGCTTGGCCGTGCCCGGGATCAGACCCTCGGACAGTTTTTCGAATTTCATTCGCATGGTCGTCGCCACGCCTTCACCAAAGGCAATGGCCTCGCGCTGGCCCATCGAAGACAGGAATGCCAGTGTCGAGGCCGAGGAATCGGCGATCGCCGAGCGGATGATCGCCTGGTCCTGCTCGTTGGCCAGCCGCATGGCAAAAAAGGTCGAGCACTGCGACAGGATGGTGGGATCGAGTTCGCCCGGGCGCTGGGTGACGATGCCGAGATAACAACCATATTTGCGGCCTTCCTTGGCGATGCGCGACAGCGCGTGCCGGGTCGGCGCGAAACCAAGGCGCGGATCGGCCGGCATGTAGCGGTGCGCTTCCTCGCACAGCAAAAGCAGCCGCAGCCGGCCCTCGCTCCACAGCGCCAGGTCGAAGGCCAGACGCGCCAGCACCGAACAGACGGAATTGACCACTTCCGACGGCATGCCGGCCATCTCGAAGCAGGTCACCGGGCGGCCGTGATGCGGCACGCGGAAAATGTTGCCGATCGTCTCGTGGATGGTGTCCTCGATCAGCCGCGAGTTGAACATGAAGCGGTAGCGCGGATCGGATGCTGCCGATTCGATGCGCGTCTTCAGCGATTTGAGGGTGGGGCGGTCGTTCTTGCTTTCCAGCAGTCCCATGCGCTCATCGATCTGCTTGATGAGATCGACAATGCGATAGGGCACCGGCGAGTCCGCGGTCAGCGCATCGCTGCCGCGCCTGAGATACGTGCCCGAATTCGGGTTGCGATACAGGTTCTTGGCCGCCGGAATGAGATCGCGCAAGGCGTCCACCTCTTCCAGCACGGTCTCGCGACCGCGAAACAGCACTTCAGCAAACTCCTCGAGCTTGAACATCCAGAAGGGCAGGTCCAGGGTCGTCGAGTCGACCCTGACGCAGTGCTCTGGCAAGGACGCGGCGAACTCGTTGTGCGGATCGAGGATGAGAACGCGCAGATCGGGTCGAGCGGCGAGCGACTTGCGCAAAAGCAGCGAGACGGCGGTGGATTTGCCGACGCCGGTGGTGCCGACAATGGCGAAATGGCGCGCCAGCGTGTCGTCGATAGCGATGTTGGCGTCGATCGCCTCATCCTGTGACAGCGTGCCAATGGTGATCGAGTGACGCCCGGCGAGGTCATAGACCGCCTGCAGGTCGCGGCTGCGGATGCGGTGGGCGATGGCGCCGATATGCGGATAGGCGGTGATACCGCGGTCGAAAATCGGTTTGGCGCCGGGCTCGGTGCCGTCGCGCACCTCGCCGATGAGCTCGATACTGACCTCGATCGGGTTCTGGCCCTCATCGTGCCAGGCGCGATCCGCCTTGCCGACCGCGTAGACCAGCCCGACGGTTCGCGTGTTGCCAAGGTTTATGGAGATCATCTTGCCGACGCTCCAGTGGCCGGTCACAGTGCCTACGATATCGGCGGCATGGGCGCTGATGGTGGCGCGCGCGCCGTCGCACTGGACGACATTGCCCAGAACGCGCTTGTCGCTCTGCTCCGCCTTGCGGCGCTCCTGCAATGTCGGCTCTCCAACGGACGCGTCGCGGTCGACGAACACGGACAGGCTGTTCCCCATTTCCCTTTTCCATTTTCCCCAGGGGATCGACCTTACGCCGACGGGGTTAAGGTGGGGTGAGGTCGGATGGTGTAGGGACCATTAAGCCGGTCGCGAAAATTGAACCGACCGGTATCGGCCAGTCCCGGCGACAGCCTCGAATCTCTATCCTGTGTGATGGACCTGCTGCAGCCCGTAGACCGGCGTCGCTATGCCTTCGTGCCGAGCTTTCAACTGCAGCGACAGGAACTGCGAATAGTGGCGTGACTGGTGCAGATTGCCGCCGTGGAACCAGAGCGCTTCCTGTTGCGTCGGCTTCCACATGTTGCGCTGTTCGCCTTCCCAAGGACCGGGATCCTTGGTGGTGTTCGAGCCGAGGCCCCAGCACTTCCCGACTTTGTCGGCGACCTCTTTCGAGATCAGCTCCGCCGCCCAGCCGTTCATTGAACCGTAGCCGGTGGCATAGACGACGACATCGGCCGGCAGCTCGGTGCCGTCGCTAAGCAGCACCGAATGTTCCTTGATCTCGGTCACGTCGACGCCGCTGTTCAGCTTGATGGCGCCGTCGATGATCAGCTGGGAGGCGCCGATATCGATATAGTAGCCGGAACCGCGCCTGAGGTACTTCATGAACAGGCCGGAGCCGTCGTCACCCCAGTCGAGCATGAAGCCGGCTCTTCCCAGGCCCTCGTAGAAGGCGGCATCACGCTCCTTCATCTTCTCGTAGAGCGGAATCTGGAATTCGTGCAGGATCTTGTAGGGCAGCGAGGCGAAGATGAGATCGGCCTTGGCCGTGGTCATGCCGTTTTGCACGGCCTGCTCCGAATAGAGGGCTCCGAGCCCGATATCCATCAGCGTGTCGGATTTGACGATGTGCGTGGTCGAGCGCTGCACCATGGTGACGTCGACGCCAGCTTCCCAGAGTGCGGCGCAGATATCATGCGCGGAATTGTTCGACCCAATGACGACGGCTTTCTTGCCAACGTAGCTGTCTGGACCGGGATGTTTCGAGGAATGGTGCTGATCGCCCTTGAAATTCTCCATGCCTTTGAACTGTGGGATGTTGGGCCGGCCCGACATGCCGGTGGCCAGCACCAGCTGCTTCGGCTTCAGCGTGATGTCCTTGCCGTCGCGATGGACGACGACCGTCCATTCCTTCTTCTGATCGTCATAGGTGGCGCTCTTGGCCTGCGTGGAGGACCAATAGTTCAGCTCCATGACCTTGGTGTACATTTCCAGCCAGTCGCCGATCTTGTCCTTGGGCGAGAAGACCGGCCAGTTCTTCGGAAAATCGATATAGGGTAGATGGTCGTACCAGACCGGATCGTGCAGACAGAGCGACTTGTAACGCTTGCGCCATGAATCGTCGGCACGCTCGTTCTTCTCGACGATGATGGTCGGCACGCCGAGCTGCCTCAGCCGGGCACCGAGCGCGATGCCGCCTTGGCCGCCGCCGATGATCAGCGTGTTGGGCTGACTGATAAAGCCGAGTTCGGTCGCCTCCTTCTCTCGCTCCTCCTTCCAGGTCGGCCGGTTTTTGCCGTGACCGTGCTTGGCGCCCAACGGCCGGGCGAAGCCGGCGGGTTCCTCATGGCCCTTCAGCTCGACCATGGCGGTGAGCAGCGTCCATATCTTGCCGTTCTTCAGCCTGATATGGCCAAAGCCGCGCGCAACCTCCGTTTCAAAACTGATCCAACTTTCGAGCAGCCCGTCGCTCTCTGTGGCGTGTTCGCCTTTCGCAAGCGCCCAGTTCGATGGCTTTATCTTCGCCAACTGGCTCATCAGCATATCGCGCACCTGGTCGCGACCTTCCATGGTCTTGATGTTCCAGGTGAAGGTCACCAGATCGCGCCAGTAGCAGTCTTCCTGAAAGCACCCGACCGCCTTGTCGATGTCGCCGGCGGCGAGCGTTGCGCTGAATTGGTCGAGCACGTCGGATAGTTTCTTGGCTGGGGCCTTGTCGAGCATCAAATTCCTCCCGTGAAGTGCTGGTCGTCATCGCGGCTTGCCGGACCCTCCCGGCCCGGTTGTCCGGAGTATCGCGGCAAACTGTGCGCCGCGTCACGTCGTCAAATAGTTTGGCGCGTTTCAATGGCTTATCGGGATGACTGCGGACCTTTGTACTGCCGGCGATCGAACCGCAGCGGTGTCTTGTGGCGGAAATAGCTGCTCGACGCGATGATGGACAACCGGCGCGTCTGAGTTGGCCGGGTTCAAAGCCTTTTGGCGTCTTTCATATTCGCCGTTGACAGCGGCGCAAAACCAATTCTATTGTCCGCCACCATGAAAACGGCACTCATTCTCGTAGTAGGAAAGCGCGTGGGCAAGGCGGTGTAACCGCCGGGCGAGAACCTCCCATGCGCAGACACAGGCTCCCTCGGGGCCTTTTTTATTGCCCGAAACACGACTAAACGACCAGCAATCGCCCGATGGCGGACAGTACGGGACCAGACCGATGAGCAGTGGACAGAACGAACGGCGCGAAATGACCGGTGCCGAAATGGTGGTGCAAGCGTTGAAGGACAACGGCGTCAAGCATGTTTTCGGCTATCCGGGCGGCGCGGTTCTCCCGATCTATGATGAAATCTTCCAACAGGACGAGGTCGAGCACATCCTCGTCCGTCACGAGCAGGGCGCCGGTCATGCGGCGGAGGGCTATGCTCGCTCGACCGGCAAGGCCGGCGTCATGCTGGTGACATCGGGGCCGGGCGCCACCAACGCGGTGACGCCGCTGCAGGATGCGCTGATGGATTCGATCCCGCTGGTCTGCCTGACCGGTCAGGTCCCGACCTCGCTGATCGGCTCAGATGCGTTTCAGGAGTGCGACACGATCGGCATCACGCGACCCTGCACCAAGCACAATTGGCTGGTAAAGGACGTCAACGAGCTCGCGGCGATCATCCACGAGGCCTTTCACGTCGCGACGACAGGACGCCCCGGTCCGGTCGTCGTCGATATCCCGAAGGACGTGCAGTTCGCCAAGGGCATCTATGTGCCGCCGCAGACGGCGCCGCGCACGAGCTATCAGCCCAAGGTCCAGGGTGACCTGGAAAAGATCAAGGCCGCGGTCGAGCTGATGGCCAACGCGAAAAGGCCGATCCTCTATACGGGCGGCGGTGTCATCAATTCCGGCCCGGAAGCCAGCCATTTGCTGCGCGAACTGGTCGATCTGACCGGCTTTCCGATCACCTCGACGCTGATGGGGCTTGGCGCCTATCCGGCATCGGGCAAGAACTGGATGGGCATGCTCGGCATGCACGGCACCTATGAAGCCAACATGGCGATGCATGATTGCGACGTCATGGTCTGCATCGGCGCGCGCTTCGACGACCGCATCACCGGCCGGCTCACCGCGTTCTCGCCGAACTCGAAAAAAATCCATATCGACATCGATCCGTCGTCGATCAACAAGAACGTCCACACCGATGTGCCCATTATCGGCGATGTCGGCCGGGTGCTGGAGGATCTGGTGCGGCTGTGGCGGGCGACCGCCAGGGCCGACAAGAAGGCGCTGCATCCATGGTGGGAGCAGATCGCGAAATGGCGGGCGCGGGATTCGCTCGCCTACAAGATGAACCACGACGTGATCATGCCGCAATATGCCGTCCAGCGGCTCTATGCGCTGACCAAGGACATGGACACCTACATCACCACCGAGGTCGGCCAGCACCAGATGTGGGCGGCACAGCACTATCATTTCGAGAAGCCGAACCGCTGGATGACCTCCGGCGGGCTCGGCACGATGGGCTACGGCCTGCCGGCGGCGCTCGGCGTGCAGATCGCGCACCCGGATGCGCTGGTCATCGACATTGCTGGCGACGCCTCGGTGCAGATGACGATGCAGGAGATGAGTGCCGCGGTGCAGCACGAGGCGCCGATCAAGATCTTCATCCTCAACAACCAGTATATGGGCATGGTGCGGCAGTGGCAGCAGCTTCTGCACGGCAACCGGCTGTCGCATTCCTACACCGAAGCGATGCCGGATTTCGTCAAGCTTGCCGAAGCCTATGGCGGCCACGGCATCCGCTGCGAGAAACCGGACGAGCTGGACGACGCGATCAGGGAGATGATCTCGGTGAAAAAGCCGGTCATCTTCGACTGTCGGGTCGCCACACTTGCCAACTGCTTCCCGATGATCCCGTCGGGCAAGGCGCATAACGAGATGCTTCTGCCGGACGAGGCGACCGACGAGGCGGTGGCCAACGCCATCGACGCCAAGGGCAGGGAACTGGTGTAACGCCTAACGCCCGAGCCGAGGCAGGGCTGTCGGAAGAAGCCGTGTGGAAACAGAAAAACAGTTCAAAAGTTTGAAATCGAGATTCATGTCATGAACGCACAGCTTCAACCGACCGGCTCGGCCTACTTCATCGCCAAGGAAACTGAAAAGCCGGAGACTCACACGCTTTCCGTGCTGGTCGACAATGAGCCGGGCGTGCTTGCCCGGGTCATCGGCCTGTTTTCCGGACGCGGCTACAATATCGAGAGCCTGACCGTTTCCGAAACCGAGCACGAGAAGCATCTGTCGCGCATCACCATCGTGACGCGCGGCACGCCGCATGTGCTGGAGCAGATCAAGCACCAGCTCGAGCGCATCGTGCCGGTACACCGTGTCGTCGATCTCACCGTGCGCTCGCACGAGCTCGGCCAGGAACGGCCGCTGGAGCGGGAACTGGCGCTGGTGAAAGTGGCCGGCACCGGCGAGGGCCGCGTCGAGGCGCTGAGGCTGGCCGATGCCTTCCGCGCCAGTGTCATCGACGCCAACACCGAGCATTTCATTTTCGAGATCACCGGCAAGGGCTCCAAGATCGACCAGTTCATCGCCATCATGAAGCCGCTTGGCCTGGTCGAGATCTGCCGCACCGGCGTGGCGGCGATGAATCGCGGCCCGCAAGGGATGTAAAACCGTCCGACGCTATGGCTGCAACGCTCTGTCGCCGCCTGTTTGTTGCTTTTGGTGCTGATCCTCTGGCCCGGCTGCCGACGTGGGGCGGCCTTTGTGCGCCGGAACTAAAAAGACAATATTGCTGACCTGCTTGGGAGGAAACCATGACCCTCGATGCATTCCTTGCCCTGCTGGTCTATGCCGTCGTGACTTCGATCACGCCGGGTCCGAACAACTTCATGCTTCTGGCTTCCGGCGTGAATTTCGGTTTTGCCAAAACCATTCCGCACGTGCTGGGCATCAGCATCGGCTTCCTCGTGCTGTTGCTTGCCGTCGGCTTCGGTCTTGGCGCGGTGCTGACTGCGTTTCCGGTTCTCCACACCGCATTGAAGATCGCTGGCGGCGTCTATCTGCTCTATCTCGCCTGGAAGATCGCCATGTCGCGTTCGCTCAGCAGCAAGGGCGAGACCAAGGCGCAACCGATGCGCTTCACCGATGCGGCAGCGTTCCAGTGGGTCAATCCCAAGGCGTGGGTGATGGCGATCACCGCCATGGCCGTCTACGCCGTTCCGGAGCATCCGTATCTGTCGGTGGCGCTGGTTTCGATAGCCTTCACCGTCGTCAACCTGCCGAGTGTTTCTGTGTGGGCAGGTTTCGGCACGGCGCTGCGCGGTTTTCTCTCGGATCCGCTGCGGCTGAAATGGTTCAACATCGCCATGGGCGTGCTGTTGGCGGCGACGCTGTGGCCGATGCTGGGGTAGCTGCCGCTTTATTGTGTACTGCACATTAAATCTGCGTAATCCGGGGTTTTTGGCCCTTTTCCGCCTTCGGCGCCTTCTATCTATTCTGGTGAAACCCGCGGCACGAGGCTGCGAGTTATGCCAAGACATGACCACCGCACGACGGCGCGTCGGACCGCCAGCCCGATGCCAACACCGTCGACGTCGTCGACCGCGTCAAGGCAATGCTGCCGTCCTTCCAGGATCAAATGCCGGCGGCGGCCAGCATCCAGTTGCTCAACGACCGCTCGACGTCGATCCGTGAGGCGGTCGACGACGTGCAGTTCACGCTGCTGCTGACCATCGCTCTGGTGGTGATGGTGATCTTCCTGTTCCTGCGCCGGGCAACGGCGACGATCATCCCGGCGGTGGCGGTGCCGATCTCGCTCGTCGCTACGCTCGGCGCCATGTTTCTGTTCGGCTTTTCAATCGACAACATCTCACTGATGGGCCTGACTCTGGCTGTCGGCCTTGTCGTCGACGACGCGATCGTCATGCTGGAGGACATTTTTCGCCACATGGAGGAGGATGGGCTCTCGGCCTTGGACGCGGCGCTGAAGGGCGCGCGCGAAATCGGCTTTACCATCATCTCGATCTCGATCTCGCTGGTGGCGGTGTTCATCCCCGTGCTTTTGATGGGCGGAGTGATCGGCCGCATCTTCAACGAGTTCGCGGTGGTGGTGACGGTCGCCATCCTGGCGTCGATGTTCGTGTCGCTGACGCTGACGCCGATGCTGTGCTCGCGGCTTTTGTCTGTGAAGGCCGAGCGCGAAGCGGCGCATAGTGAAGGTCAGAGGCACAATGCCTTCATCTGGGGTTATGACTGGCTGCTGACCTTCTGCCTGCGGCACAGTTTTCTGGTTTTTCTCGTCTTCGTTGGGACGGCCGCACTGTCGGTCTGGCTGATCCAGACCTCGCCGAAGGGCTTCTTCCCGCAAGAGGATATCGGCCAGATTTCGGTGACGACCACCGCGCGCCAGGACATTTCGTTCGACGCCATGGTAAAGCTGCAGGGGCAAGTGGCCGATGTCTTCACCCGTTCGCCCTATGTCGCGCATGTAGCCTGGTCGGCGGGCAGCGGCAACAATGCGCTGAACCAGGGCCAGCTCTTTGTGCAGTTGAAGGACAAGAGCCAGCGCCCTGACATCGACAAGGTGCTTTCGGATCTGCGGCGACAGCTGGCCAATGTCGCCGGCATCGAAACCTTCATGCAACCGGTGCAGAATCTGCGGCTCGGCGCGCGCGCTTCGGCCAGCGCCTACCAGCTCGTCGTGCAGGGCCTCGACACCGCCGCGGCGGACAACTGGGCGCAGAAGCTCACCGACGCGATGGCCGCCGACCACGCCGCCTTCACAGATGTCAACAATGATTTGCAGAACAACGCCCTGCAGGCGTCGCTGGTGGTCGACCGCGACAAGGGGCGACGCTCGGCGTCGACACCGATACATTGCGCTCCAGCCTCTATGGCGGTTTCGGCACCGAGCAGGTCTCGACCATCTTCGGTTCGGCCGACTGCTACGAGGTGATCATGGAACTCGACCCGAGGATCGAGTGGTCGCCAGAAAGGATGCTGGCGATCAAGGTGAGGACGGCCAGCGGCAGCCTGGTGCCGCTCGGCGCCTTTGCCCGCGTCGATCGGACCGCTGGCGCCTTGACTGTCAATCAGCTCGGCCAGCTTCCGGCGGTAACCATCTCCTACAATCTGCCGCAGGGCGTCGCGCTCGGCGACAGCGTGAGCCACATCGATGTGCTGAAGGAAAAGATCGGCATGCCGGCGACGATCTCGACCAATTTTTCGGGCACGGCGAAAACTTTTCAGGATTCGCTTGCCAACCAGGGCCTGCTGATCAGCGGCGCGATCCTTACCATCTACATCGTCCTCGGCATCCTCTACGAGAGCTTCATCCATCCGCTCACCATCCTGACCGGACTGCCGTCGGCGGTGCTCGGCGCGCTTGTTGCATTGCGGCTTGCGGGGATGGACCTGTCGGTGATCGCGGTTATCGGCATCCTGATGCTGATCGGCATCGTCAAGAAGAACGGCATCATGATGATCGACGTCGCGCTCGAACTCAGGCGCGAGGGGATGTCGCCGCTCGAGTCCATTCACAAGGCCTGCCTGATGCGCTTCCGGCCGATCATGATGACGACACTGGCGGCACTGATGGGCACGATCCCGATCGCGCTCGGCACCGGCGCCAGCGCCGAACTGCGCCAGCCGCTCGGCGTGGCGGTGGTCGGCGGCCTCGTCGCTTCGCAATCGCTGACGCTGTTCGTCACGCCGGTCATCTTTGTCTACATGGAGCATTTTTCGGGCTGGCTTGTCAGGCTGTGGCCGAAGCGCCGGGACGAGCAGATACCGGTCGAAGCCGTCGACCGGCCTTCGCCGTACGAGGGCGGAGAAGCGTCGCAGGGCGCGCCGCAGAAGACGGCAGCCGAATAGAAGCCGACCGGCTGGCCCAAGCCGCGGCGCTTGCGGTGGAACGCTTGCAGCCGTAAATTTACGGCCATGTCCCACGACCATGATCACGACCACGATAACGAGCTTGATCCCTTTGCCGCCCGGGTGCGCGCGCTGGAGACGATCCTGACCCAGAAAGGGCTGATCGATCCGGCCGCGATCGACGTGATCGTCGACAGCTATGAGACAAAAATCGGTCCGCGCAACGGCGCCAAGGTGGTGGCGAAGGCGTGGCTCGAGCCGGACTTTGCCGCCTGGCTGAAACGCGACGCGACGGCGGCGATCGGCTCGCTCGGCTACACCGGCCGGCAGGGCGAGCACATGCAGGCCGTGTTCAATACGGCGGACACGCACAACCTCGTCGTCTGCACGCTGTGCTCCTGCTACCCGTGGTCGGTGCTTGGCCTGCCGCCGGTCTGGTACAAGGCGCCGCCCTATCGTTCGCGCGCGGTCATCGATCCGCGCGGCGTGCTCGAGGAATTCGGGCTGACCTTGCCGGCAACGACAAAGATCCGGGTGTGGGATTCTACCGCCGAGCTGCGTTATCTGGTCGTGCCGATGCGGCCGAAGGGCACCGACGGCTGGAGCGAGGAGCGGCTGGCGGATCTGGTGACGCGCGACGCGATGATCGGCACCGGACTGGCGCGGGAGCCGGCATGAACGGGCCGCAGGATCTCGGCGGACAGATGGGGTTCGGGCCGGTCGCACCCGAAAAGGACGAACCCTGTTTCCATGCCACGTGGGAAAGGCGGGCGCTTGGCGTGACCTTGTGCGCCGGCGCCATGGGCGCCTGGACCATCGACGAGAGCCGTCATGCGCGGGAATCGCTGCATCCCGCCGATTATTATGGCTCCAGCTACTACGAGATCTGGATCAAGGCGCTCGAAACCTTGCTGAAGCGGCACGGCTTCGTCAGCGACCGCGATCTAGCCGCGGGCAAGGCGGTCGACCCTGCCGCGAAGCCAAAGCGGGTGATGAAGGCCGAAAACGTGCCTGATGTGTTGGCCAAGGGCGGCCCATGCGACCGGGCGATCGCCACGCCGGCGCGGTTCAAGGCAGGCGACCTGGTGCGGACGAAGAATTTCCATCCGGCCGGCCACACAAGGCTGCCGCGATACGCACGCGGCAAGCAGGGCGCCGTCGAAGCGGTGCGCGATGGATTTGTCTTCCCAGACACCAATGCTCATGGGCAAGGCGAAAACCCGCAATGGGTCTATACGGTGGTTTTCGACGGCGCGGAGATCTGGGGCGAGGGCGCCGACCCGACGATGACCGTGTCGATCGACGCCTGGGAGAGCTATCTTGAGCCGGCGTGAGGCGAAGTCAGTCACCGCCACGCTGCCGACGGGCGTCGAGGCGCCGATATTCGCCGAGCCATGGCAGGCGGAAGCCTTTGCCATGACGGTTGCGCTGCACGACAAGGGCCTGTTTTCCTGGAGCGAATGGGCGGGCGCCTTGTCCGCCGAGGTCAAGCAGCCTGGTGCCGCAAGCGATGGCCACGATTATTACGAGCACTGGCTGGCAGCGCTGGAAAATTTGCTGTCGGCGAAAGGGGTTGCCGGCAAGGGCGACATCGATGCGCTCGCTGCCGCCTGGGGACGCGCCGCGCTTGCAACGCCGCACGGCAAGCCGATCCTGCTCGAGAACGATCCCAGCCCGACCGAAGGTCGTGGCGGCCCGACCGGCTAGGTCGTGGCGGCTCGACTTCGTTCTCTTTACGTTCCGATCTTTGCCTGATAACTTGTCATTGGCGGTGCGGCCCGTTGCCGACGAACTTGGTTAGTGCCGTCGGCCTTGTCTTTCCCCCGCGAATCCGGTCTCTCGCGCTGATGGAATTCTCTCCTCAACAGGACGATGCGCTGAAGGCGGTCGCCACCTGGCTCAAGACCGGAAAGCCGCAGTTGTTCCGGCTGTTCGGCTATGCCGGCACCGGCAAGACGACGCTGGCGCGCTATTTTGCCGAGCATGTCGACGGCCAGGTGCAGTTCGCCGCCTTCACCGGCAAGGCGGCGCAGGTGCTGCGTTCCAAGGGCGCGGTCAATGCCCGCACCATCCATTCGCTGATCTATCGGCCGAAGGGCGAGGAGACGGTTGCGGACGAGGTGACCGGCAAGACTTCGATGTCGCCGACCTTTTCGCTCAACCGGCAGAGCCCGATCTCGCGGGCCAAGCTCGTCGTCATCGACGAGTGTTCGATGGTCGACGAGCAGCTTGGCCGCGACCTCTTGAGTTTCGGCACGCCAATCTTGGTTCTCGGCGATCCCGGCCAGTTGCCGCCGATCTCGGGCGGCGGCTTCTTCACCGAGCATGAACCGGATATTCTGCTCACCGAGATCCACCGGCAGGCGCGCGACAACCCGATCATCCGGCTGGCGCTCGACGTGCGCGAGGGACGCGAATTCATGCGCGGCGACTATGGCGCGGCGCAGGTGATCGGCAGGGAAGACGTCACCCAGGAGCTGGTGCTGAAGGCGGACCAGGTGCTGGTCGGCACCAACAGGACGCGGCGTCGCTATAATCAGCGGCTGCGGGAGTTAAAGGGGTTCAATGCCGACTTTCCGCAAGCGGGCGACAAGCTCGTCTGCCTGCGCAACGACCCGGCTAAGGGATTGCTCAACGGTTCGCTGTGGAAGGTGATGACCTCGTCGCGCGAGACGGTGAAACCCGGCATCAATCTGCTGGTCTCACCGGAGGAGGACGATCCGGACCGCGGCGTTGCCAAGATCAAGCTGCTCAAAGCGGCGTTCGAGGATTCGGACGCCGATATTCCCTGGCAGCAGAAGAAGCGCTTCGACGATTTCGACTATGGCTACGCGCTGACCGTGCACAAGGCGCAAGGCTCGCAGTGGAACGAGATCGTGCTCTTCGACGAAAGCTGGGCGTTCAAGGAAACCCGCCAGCGCTGGCTCTACACGGCAATCACGCGCGCGGCGGAACGGCTGACGATTGTCAGATAGGCGGATCGAGCCAGGACTGTAGCTGCGTCAGCGTGGCGCGAGCGGTCTGGCGCCGAGCCATTCCCAGGCGGATGCTTCGTCCTTTGCCTCGAAATGCCTGAGCTCGACGGGCGAGGAAGCAGGCAGCAAGCTCTGTGCGCTGGGTACCCAGTTCGGCTCGCCGACCGCAGCGCAGCGGCCGACATGCTCCACGGCACGGGCCGTGCCCTGTTCAAGCGTTTCGTCCGACACATCGATCCAATCGACGCCATCATGGTCGATCAGGCGCACCAGCACGTCGATTTTTGGGTGCAGCGCGTAGGCTGCCTCCAGCAATCCGAACAGGTTTTCCGCATCGGCCGCCGTGACATGGCCGACGACGTCGATGGCGAACAGGTCGTCGCGGTCGGTGTCGATGCGGCGAACCGCCGGCACGGCTTCAAGATAATTCACGGGTCTTCCTCTTGCTGGTTATTATACGTCCCTCTGGAACACCGGAAACCCCCTGTCTGTTCCCGCCAAAGGCGGTATAGATGGCCGCAAATACATCCGGACCCGAGGACCCATGCCTGCAAGACTCTCCGTCAATCTCAATGCCATCGCCATGCTGCGCAATCGGCGCGACCTGCCGTGGCCAAGCGTCATCGGGCTCGGGCGCCTGGCGCTGGCCGCGGGCGCGCATGGCCTGACAGTGCATCCGAGGCCCGACGAGCGGCACACCAGGCATTCCGACCTGCCGGAGATCAGGGCTCTGATCGACGACGAATTCCCCAAGGCAGAGTTCAACATCGAGGGCTATCCGAGCGAGGAATTCCTGGCGCTTGTGGAAAAGCAGCAGCCGGAGCAGGTGACGCTGGTGCCCGACGACCCTGCCCAGGCCACCTCCGACCATGGCTGGAACTTTGCCGCCGAGGCGGCGTTCCTGACACCGATCGTCAAACGGCTGAAAAAGGGGGGCTTTCGCGTGTCGTTGTTTTCCGACCCGGATCCGGCAGGCATGAACGCCGCCCGCGACACCGGCGCCGACCGGATCGAGCTCTACACCGGTCCATATGGCAGCTATCATTCCGATTCGGCAAAAGCGGCGAATGAACTGGAAAGATTGGGGAAAACCGCGGATGCAGCGATTGCCGCCGGGCTTCAGGTCAATGCCGGCCACGATCTGGTGGTGAGCAACCTGCCGGCATTGGCAAAGCGCATCCCGGAATTGGCCGAAGTGTCGATCGGACATGGGTTGACAGCCGATGCGTTGGAGTATGGCATGGCCGGCACGGTCAAAAGATTTCTGAAGGCCTGTGGGTGGTAGAGATGGAAGCCTCGCTTTGCGGACATGGCAGCCATCACGTCGGGGCACTTGATATTGCATTGCAGCAAGCGTAGAGCACCGCGCGCTTATCGGAGTGTCGTCCATGGCCCTTACCAACAGTGGTAGTGAGGCAGAACCAGTCGAACAATCCAGCCATCCTGAGGTCGAAAAGCACAGCACCAAGGTGTTGATGCTGGGCGCTCTCGGCGTGGTCTATGGCGATATCGGCACCAGCCCTATCTATGCGCTTCGCGAGGCACTGCATGCTTCGTCCGGCACCGATCCGCGCAGTGCCGTTCTCGGCATTCTGTCGCTGATCGTCTGGGCACTGACGATTATCGTGACCATAAAGTATGTCGCCTTCGTGCTTCGCGCGGATAACAAGGGTGAAGGCGGTACCCTGTCGCTCATGGCGCTGGCCCGGAAAGCCTATCCGGCTGGTTCGGGCATCATTCTTGCCATCGGTCTGTGCGGAGCCGCACTGTTTTTCGGCGACGCGATCATAACGCCGGCCATTTCGGTGCTTTCAGCGGTGGAAGGGCTGAGCGTCGTGACCCCGGCGTTCGATCCATACGTGGTTCCCATCACTTTGGTGATTCTTGCCGTCTTGTTTGCCGTGCAGCGCTTCGGGACCGGCAGGGTGGCCTCGGTTTTCGGGCCGGTGACGGCGCTCTGGTTTCTGGCGATCGGCGTTGCCGGATTGCTGCACATCCACGACGACCCGTCGGTGCTTTTGGCAATCAACCCCTATTATGCAGTCGTCTACCTTGCCGAGGCCAAAGCGGGCGCGTTTCTCACCGTCGGCGCGGTTTTTCTGGCAGTTACCGGTGCCGAAGCGCTTTACGTCGATCTCGGACACTTCGGTCGCCGTCCGATCGTGCTGGCCTGGTTCTGGATCGTCTTTCCCTGCCTGCTGCTCAGCTATTTTGGGCAAGGCGCATTCGTTCTTGCTCATGGCGGAGTGCCCGATAATCCGTTCTTCCAGATGCTGCCGGATTGGGCACTGATACCGATGGTCGGGCTCGCAACAGCAGCGACTGTCATCGCCAGTCAAGCCGTTATCTCCGGGGCGTTTTCGCTGACCCGGCAAGCGGTGCAGCTCAATCTTCTGCCCAGGATCGAAGTTCAGCATACTTCCGAGATGCAGCTTGGCCAGATTTACATGCCGCGCGTGAACCTCATTCTCGCGCTCGGCGTGATGCTGCTGGTCGTCGGCTTTGGCAGTTCGAGTTCGCTGGCTTCCGCCTATGGAATTTCGGTGACAGGCGAGATGCTGATGACGACGATTTTGCTGTTCGTGGTGATGCGGTGGCAATGGAAATGGCAGACCGCGCTCGCTGCGGCGCTGGCGCTGCTCTTTGGCACGATAGACACCGGCTTCTTCCTGGCAAATATCGTGAAATTCTTGGAAGGCGGATGGGTCTCAATCGCTGTTGCCTGCCTCATGGGGCTGATCATGGGAACCTGGATTCGCGGCAGTCGCTATCTGTTCGACAAGACGCGCAGGAACGAGATTCCGCTCGATTTCCTTGCCGCCAATCTGTTGAAGAAGAAACCGCAGCTGGTGTCCGGCACGGCCGTGTTCCTGACCAGCGATCCCGTCAGCGCGCCAACCGCGCTGATGCACAGCCTGAAGCACTACAAGGTGCTGCACGAACAGAACGTCATCCTCTCGGTGGTGACGGCGCAGCAGCCCATGGTGCCCGATAGCGAGCGGGTCAAGATGGAGCCGATCAACGAGCTGTTCATGCGGGTGACGCTGACCTTCGGCTACATGGAGCAGCCCAACATTCCGCGCGCGCTGGCGATCTGCCGCAAGCAGGGCTGGAAGTTCGACATCATGACGACGTCTTTCTTCCTGTCGCGGCGCTCGCTCAAGGCGTCACCCAATTCCGGCATGCCAGTATGGCAGGACAAGCTGTTCATCGGCTTGGCGCGCACGGCAGCCGATGCGACGGAGTATTTCCAGATTCCGACCGGACGTGTTGTTGAGATCGGAACGCAGGTGGCAATCTAGGGCATGCCGATGTTCAGGTGAGGCCGGCCTGCGAACAGCGGGTTCCTGCGCTTCCTACAGCGCCGCGCGCCCCCTTGGGCGCGCAAAGGACGCTGTAGAACTTTGATTTGCGCATGACCTTTCCGAAATCGATCTCGATTTCGGGGTCATGCGCGGGCTCACGTGCCCGAAAGTACGCTCCGCTCCGGTTCTCGGAACCCACCATTCTCGACTCAGCCTGACCTGAATCTCGACATGCCCTGACCACGTCCGACTTCAGCCGGCTAGCGCTGCCTTGTTCGCTTCAAGAAACTGCTTCAGCGATTGCGGCTTCCTGCCCGAAAGTGTCTCGACCGCGTCCGTCACCATGCCGATGCGGCCGGTGCGCGTGTTGGTGTCGAAGGAAGTGACGATTGGGGCAAAGCCCTCGGGAACGCCGGCGGCTTTCAGGCCCTCGGTCAACGCTTCGTCCGAAAGCTGGACGACCTCGATGGGCTTGCCGGTGACGTCGGTCACCAGGGCTGCGATCTCGGCGACGGTATGGGCCTGCGGACCCGTCAGCGTGTATGTCGTGCTTTCGGTGGCGCCCGAGGCAAGGTCGGCAGCGATCGCCGCGGCCATGTCGTCGCGAGCGCCGTGGGCGATACGGCCGTCGGCCGCCGATGTGTACCACTGCCCCGAGGCAATCGCCTGCGGCAGCGACATGAACAGGTTCTCCTGATACCAGCTGTTGCGGAAAATCGTGTAGGGGATGCCGCTCGCCTTGATCGCCTGCTCGGTCCCGTAGTGATCGCCCGCAAACAGCACCGGCGATCCCGGCTCAGGATTGGGCATCGAGGTGTAGAGCAGATGCGAAACGCCGGCTTGCCTCGCGGCTGCGACAGCGGTCTGGTGCTGCTTCAGGCGTTTGCCCTGAAGTGCGAGCTCGTCGGTTGAGATGATCAGGACCCTGTCGGCGTCCTTGAATGCCTCGACGAGCGACGCGGTGTCGTCGAAATCGGCTTGCCTGATGATGACGCCGCGCGCCGCCAGCTCGGCGAGGTTTTCCGGATTGCGAGTGGTGGCGATGATGCGTGCGGGCGGAACCTTGAGCGTGTCCAGCAGATGATGGATGACGCCGCGGCCGAGCTGGCCGGAGGCGCCGGTGACGAGAAGGGTTTCGGTCATGGGAAGTCCTGTCGTTGCGCCGGAGCGGCGGGTGCTTATATAAGTCTCAAAAAGAGACCAGCACTAAAATAGGAATTGACCGACCCTCGTAAAGAAGGCAGTTTTGCGGGAGGTAGGCAGGCGCAGGGAACCAGCGATGGACAGCAAAGTCGTCAGTCTGAGATCGAAGCTCGAGATTTACAAAGCGAACAGCGGCGGGGGCAACATAGCGGACTGTCCGGTGCGCGATGTGATCCAGGGCATCAGCAACAAATGGAGTTCGCTGCTGATGATGGCGCTGGCCGAAAAGCCGTACCGGTTCGGCGAATTGCGGCGGCTGGTGCCCGACATTTCACAGCGCATGCTCACCCAGACGCTGCACGATTTGCAGCGCGACGGTTATGTCCATCGCGAGGTCTTCCCGACCAAGCCGCCGAGCGTCGAATACAGTCTGACCGATCTCGGACGCTCGATGTTCGGGCCCCTGCATCAGCTGCTCCAATGGGCCGAGCTCAATCATGGCGCGGTGCGCGCCGCGCGCACCGCTTTCGACGCTGCCGACGCTTAACCAACTCCCAGAAGGATGGACGGTGGCTGGAACCGTGGTCGATCCGTTCAGGCCGATCGGTATTACGGAAGCGCAGTGGCCGCCTCGTTGCGGCGGATGAGTTTCGAAAGGTGCGAACCCTTCGCTTGCAGGAATGCATGAAGGCGCTGTGGATAGTCGGGGGTGAGATAGGGCTTGCACCGGGTCCGACAATACGTCATAGACGCGCCGAACCGTAACGTACGGTACTGTCCTGGCCGCCGCCGTTATCGAGCAGGAAAAGAGTTTGTTGCAGGCAAGCGTCGACATCGACACCAGCGGAGCGCTGACGGAGCGGCAGAAAGCCGTGCTCGACGCCGCACTTCGCCTGCTTGTCGAGGAGGGCGATCAGTTGACCATGACCGCCGTGGCGCGGCGGGCGAGCTGTTCCAAGGAAACGCTCTACAAATGGTTCGGCGATCGCGACGGGCTGTTGACGGCAACGGTGCAATGGCAGGCCTCCAAGGTGCGGGTGGTGCCGGTCGACGGCAAGGGGCTTACCCTTGCTTCGCTGACGGTGAGCCTCGCACGCTTCGCTTCGGACTGGCTCAAGGTGATTTCGAGCGACACATCGATCGCGCTGAACCGCGTCGCCATTGGCCGTGCCGGCTCGGGGAATGACGACCTCGGCGCCATCGTGCTGGAGAACGGCCGCTTCGCGCTGGCCCGGCGCCTGAAGCCGGTGCTGGAGGCCGGTCGGCAGGCCGGGCTTCTCGAGTTCTCGGATGCCGAAGCGGCATTCCGCACCTTCTTCGGGCTGGTCGCCCGTGACGTGCAGATTCGCCTGCTGCTCGGCGACCGGCTGGAATTGACTGATGCGGCGATCGGCGGCGACGCCGTCCGGGCAACGCAGCAGTTTCTCGCTCTTTACGGAGCAAAAGCCGGGCTGCAAGGCCCCTAGAGCCGGATGATTTCAGGTCAAGTCGACCTGAAATCTGAATCCGGCTCTAAATCAAAGAGATAGAGCATGATGTCGTCCGAAAACCGCTTCACACTCTTCGGCATCATGCTCTGAATTCAAAAACGGGAAGGAAGAAAAATGCGTGTCTATTACGATCGCGACGCCGATCTCAACCTGATCAAGGGCAAGAAGGTCGCCATCATCGGCTATGGCAGCCAGGGCCGGGCGCATGCGCTCAATCTCAAGGATTCCGGCGTCAAGGAAATCGCCATCGGCCTCAAGGCCGGCTCGGCCACCGCCCAGAAGGTCGAGGCCGATGGGCTCAAGGTGATGAGCGTGGCGGACGCCGCCAAATGGGCCGACCTGATGATGATGGCGACGCCGGACGAGCTGCAGGCCGACATCTACAAGTCCGAAATCGCGCCGAACATCCGCGATGGCGCGGCGATCGCCTTTGCCCACGGCCTCAACGTGCATTTCGGCCTGATCGAGCCGAAGGCCTCGGTCGACGTCGTCATGATCGCGCCGAAGGGACCCGGCCACACGGTGCGCGGCGAATACCAGAAGGGCGGCGGTGTGCCGTGCCTGGTCGCGGTCAACCAGGACGCTTCGGGCAATGCACTTGATCTCGCTCTGTCCTACGCCTGCGGCGTTGGCGGCGGCCGTTCGGGTATCATCGAAACCAATTTCCGCGAGGAATGCGAGACCGACCTGTTCGGCGAGCAGGTTGTCCTGTGCGGCGGTCTGGTCGAGCTGATCCGCGCCGGTTTCGAGACGCTGGTGGAAGCCGGCTATGCGCCGGAAATGGCCTATTTCGAATGTCTGCACGAGGTCAAGCTGATCGTCGACCTGATATATGAAGGCGGCATCGCCAACATGAACTACTCGATCTCGAACACCGCCGAATGGGGCGAATATGTTTCGGGCCCGCGCATCATCACCGCCGAGACCAAGGCCGAGATGAAGCGCGTGCTGAAGGATATCCAGACCGGCAAATTCACCTCGGAATGGATGCAGGAGTATCGCGCCGGCATGTCGCGCTTCAAGGGCATCCGCCGCAACAATGACAGCCATCAGATCGAGGAAGTCGGCGCCAAGCTGCGCGCCATGATGCCGTGGATTTCTAAGAACAAGCTGGTCGACAAGGCTAAGAATTAATTCACAATTTTGTCAATGCGCGAGGAAAACCGGCGAGGCGCCCCGCCGGTTTTTTCGTGTCCTGGTTCTGTTGGTCCGAATGGATTCCGCAAGCAATCAGCCGTAGTGCCAGTGGGGCTTTGGCTCGGTGCCGGTGAACATGATGCCGATGCGGTCCTCGCGGCGCCAGCGGACCACTGCCTTGTAGGCGATGCCGTCGGTCGGCACATAGAGCAGGAATTCGTCGGGCACGCGAGCGTCGATCGAGACCTTCAGTTCGGCGCCGCCGTCATGCATGTTGCGCACCGTGCACGTGACCTCGGACCTGGTCATGCCGGTCAGGATCGTCGCGCCCTTGAAGACGCGCTGCCTGCGTTTGTCCCGGTGTTCGTCTTCAGCCATCGCGCGCCAATCCCGGCGATCGTCGCATTTCATGTGGTGCGATCGGCAAGATAACTAGGCCTGCCGGATAAACATAGCGTTATCGTCGTTCAGAAAAAGACGGCTTCAGAAGAAGTGAGGCCAGATGAAAAACGGCGCCGCGAGGTGCCGCGCCGTCTGGAGTTCTTCAGGTGCTCCGCTCATCTATAGGGCGACCAGCACTGCTGGCGCGGGCCGTTATAGGGTTGGAACGTGTTGTCCCAGGTGCGATACGACCGGTAACGATTGTAGCACCACCGGACGTGAGCGCTGGAAAGCCGCCCGGCACGATAATAGCGGCGCGGCGCATAGTAACCGTTGTTGTAGTAGCCCCGGTTGTAGTAGCCCTGGTTGTAGTAGCCCTGGTACAGGCTGCCAAGGCCGAACCCAAGGCCCAATCCGAGAAGCGCGGCGGCGCCGTTGTCGTCGTCGTAATAACGGCCGTAATAGCCGCCACCGTACCGGCCACGATTCTGGCGCCAGTGCCGCCCACCGTTCCAGTTGCCACGGTTCCAGTTGCCACGGTTCCAATTGCCACGGTTCCAATTGCCCGACCTTGCGAAACGACGCCCGTCATGGCGACGCCATTGCCAGTTGCTGTTGAACCGCCGGTCATTGCCGCCCGCCCAGCTGTCGCGGACAGGTGTGATATTCGGGGCAGCGGTGCTGGCGGGAACCGACAGATCCGGCTGCATGATCGGGCCGGCGGTGGACGGTGCGGTGATGCCGGAAACAAGACCCAAGGCCAACATGCTCGATCGAATGGTAGTCAAAAAGAGCGGTTTCATTTCACTCTCCGAAGATTCAGGCCCCACGCTCAGAGTAACCCTAATCATGGACCTTTGCGTCTGAACGGAAGATGAACGGAAAGGTTCCATTAACCATGAATGGGCATCGCCCAGCCCCCTTGTTTTCGGGTGCGCTTGTGGGCAAAGGTCACCGCCATGTCCCTGCGCCTCGCCACCTTCAATGTCGAAAACCTGATGAACAGGTTCGATTTTTCCGGATACCGCAACCAGCTCAACGAAGATCGCACGCTGGCGCTCTTCGACATCCAGAGCGAGGCCGAATACAAGATGCTGGAGCAGGCGCGGGCGATCGCGCAATCAGACGATACGCGCCAGCTGACGGCATTGGCCATCGCGGCCACCCGCGCCGACATCATCTGCATGCAGGAGGTCGACAATATCGAGGCGCTGAAGGCTTTCGAATACGGCTATCTGTTCAAGATGGTCGGGCATGGCTACCGCCAGAAATACACCACCGCCGGCAACGATTCGCGCGGCATCGACGTCGCCGTGATGATGCGCAACGAGACCGCGCAGGGCCAGCCGATCGAATTCGTGCGCATGACAAGCCACGCCTATGTCACGTTCGAGCAGTTCGGCCTGCACACGCCGGAGCTGGCAGCGTTCGGGCATCAGGCCAACCAGCGCATCTTCCGGCGCGACTGCCTGGAAATCGACCTGACCGTCGGCGGCGTGCCGCTGACGCTCTACCTGGTGCATTTCAAGTCGATGGGCTCGCCCCGCAACGGCCTTGACGGACGCCAGGCGACGATGCCGCTGCGCATCGCCGAGGCGCAAGCGGTGCGCCGGATCATCGAGGAGCGTTTCGGTGGGGATCACGCCGCCGACAAGTACTGGGCGATCTGCGGCGACATGAACGACTATCGGCAGCGCGTGAAGATCTCCGGCGATGCCTTTGACGGCTACCGCTTCGAGGTGATCGACGAGAGCCAGTCCTGCCTCAACGTGCTCACCGCCGGCGGCTTTTGCGAGAATGCGGTCGAGCGGCGCCCGGAAATGGACCGTTGGACCTTATACCATACGCGCGGGCCGCAAGAGCGGCATCTATGTCAGCTCGACTACATCCTGTTGTCGAAGGCACTGGCAGCCAGGAACGCGACCGCCGTTCCCGACATCATCCGCAACGGCCAGCCCTGGCGCACGATGTTTCCGGCAGGCCAGGAAGTGGACCGCTTTCCGCGTTGCGGCTGGGACCGGCCGAAGGCGTCGGACCATTGTCCTGTGGCGATCACCCTTGAAACGGCCTGAGGATCGTGTTCGTTGAGCTTCGACCTGCCGCGCAACATCATCCTGCCGGTCGACGCCGTCGACGTCAGGCTCGACCCCGGCCCGCATCCGTTCGAACGCGATAATGCGCAAGCGATCGCCGAGAACTGGCGACGCGAAACCGCAGCCAACCCGGCGTTGTTCGACGGCACCGTGGTGCTGCTTTCGGCGCTCCGCTATCGCGACAGCAGCCTCGTCGGCCGCTGCCATGCGGTGCGCTACTCGACCTTCATGCTTTGGCGCGGCAATCGCCAGGTGGTTGGGGCCGAGCACGCCTATGCCCATGCCATGCTGGTCGCCGGCGACAATGCGCTGGTGGCGATCCGCATGGCGTCGCACACCGTCAATGCCGGGCGTGTCTATTTCGCCGCCGGCTCGTTCGAGCCAACCGATTTCCGCGATGGCCTTGTCGATGTCGACTTCAACATGATCCGCGAGGTGCGGGAAGAAACCGGCCTCGACCTTGCCGGCGCGACACGCGGCAGGCGCTACTATGCCCTGTCGACGGCAACCGGCACGGTGATCTTTCGCCGCTATCGCGAGACGGCATCCGCCGACGAGATCGCGCAGCGCATCAGCGCCTTTGTCGCCACCGAGGCAGAGCCGGAAATCGAAGGGCCTGTCATCATCCGCAGTGCCGATGACCTGCCGGACGGGCTGATGCCGCATATGAAGCCACTGATCGAGTGGCATTTTGCCGGCAAGGACTAACGCATCGGCCCGAAAACCTGAATCGATTTTCGGAAAGCACGATGCGCAGGTTGAAGGCGACGCACGCTCCGCCGCGCTATTCATGCCTCAGCGCGTCGATCGGATCGAGCCGCGCGCCGCGCAGTGCCGGGAAGAAGCCGAACACCATGCCGATCAGCGCCGAGAAGCCGACGGCGAGCAGGATTACCGCCGGGCTTGGAGCGAACGGGATGGCCAGCGTCAGCGAGGCGAGGCCGGCAAGCGTCAGGCCGATCAGGATGCCGATGATACCGCCGAGCAGCGACAGCACGGTCGCCTCGACCAGAAACTGGATGAGGATGTGCTTTTCATGCGCGCCGATAGCCAGCCTTATGCCAATCTCGCGGGTGCGCTCGGTGACCGACACCAGCATGATGTTCATGATGCCGATGCCGCCGACCAACAGACTGACGCCGGCGACCGCCCCCAGCATGCCGGTCATCGTCGTGGTGGCGCTCGCCATGGCGTCGGCGATCTGCGTCATGTCGCGTATCGAGAAGTCGTCTTCGCGGTCCGGCGGAATGCGGCGTGCATCGCGCAAAATGTCCTCGACGCGCGGCAGCAGCTCGGTGGTCGGCGTCCTGTCGTCGGCGGCGACGTAGATCGAGTCGATGTCGCGGTTGCCGGCGATGCGGCGCTGGTAGGCGGCGAGCGGCATCAGCACGACATTGTCCTGGTCCTGGCCGAAGCCGGTATAGCCCTTCGGCTCGAGCAGGCCGATGATCTTGCACGAGGTGCGGTTGACGCGAATGATCTCGCCTTCGGGGTCGCCGGCGCCGAAGAACTGCTGGCGCACGGTTTCGCCGATCAGGCAGACGCCGGTACCCGAGCGGTTTTCCGAATCGCTGAACGGGCGGCCCGAATCCAGCTTCCAGTCGCGCGCGTCGAGATAGGCGCTGTCGGTGCCGGTGACACCCGACGTCAGGCTTTCGGTGCCGAAGATGACGCGGACCTGCTTTTGCGAGGCTGGCGAGATGGCGCGGGCGCCGCTCAGGTGTGCGACGAGCGCGGCAAGTTCCTTGCTGCCGAGCGGACGTGTGGCCTGGTCGAGCCCTCCCGGTCCGCCGGGCCCGGCCGGGCGGCCGGGACGGATAACGAGCAAATTGCTGCCGAGCTTGGAAATGTCGGCCTTTACCTTTTCGGTGGTGCCCGAGCCAATGGTGAGCATGGCGATGACGGCGGCAACGCCGATGACGATGCCGAGCAGCGTCAGAAACGAGCGCAGCACGTTGCGGCGGACCGAAAGCAGCGAGAGGCGGACGGTTTCCCAGATCATGGTTACACCACCTCGAGATTCACAGCGTCGGAGGCGACGTGGCCGTCGAGGAAGCGGATCGTGCGCCCGGCATAGAACGCGACATCGGCCTCGTGTGTGACCATGGCGATGGTCAGGCCAAGCTCGGTGTTCAGCCGCGTCAGGAGCTCCATGATCTCGTGCGTGCGTGCGGTGTCGAGATTGCCGGTCGGTTCGTCGGCGACGAGCAGGGTCGGCCTGGTGACGATGGCGCGCGCGATCGCCACGCGCTGCTGCTGGCCGCCGGAGAGCTCGGCCGGCGTGTGGTGCTCGCGGCCGACAAGCCCGACCTCGGCCAGCGCCTTCATCGCGAGGTCGTGACGCTCGCGGGCGGCGACGCCGCGATAGATCAGCGGCAGTTCGACATTTTCCACCGCGGTGGTGCGCGGCAGGAGATTGTAGCCCTGGAAGACGAAGCCGACATAGAGATTGCGCAGCATGGCGCGGCGGTTGCGGTCGAGGCGGCCAGCATCGATGCCCATGAAGCTGTACGTTCCGGCCGTCGGCGTGTCGAGGCAGCCGATGATGTTCATCGCCGTCGACTTGCCCGAGCCGGACGGACCCATGATGGCGACGAATTCACCGCTGCGGATGGCAAGATCGACACCAGCCAGCGCATGGACCGTGGCCTCGCCCTGGCCATAGCTTTTCCAGATCTTGTCGAAGGTGATGAGCAGCGAGCCTGACATGATTTCAGCCCCGCTGCTGCGCTGCGGTGATAATTTGCGCACCTTCTGCGAGACCGGAGGTGATCTCGGTCAGTTCGCCATCGGTGGAGCCGACTTTGACGTTGACCGGCCGAGGCCGGCCATTCTCCAGCACGTAGAGCGTGCGCGAGCCGTCGGTGGGCTGCGCCATCGCCTGGCGCTGGCGGTTGCCGCCTGGACGGCCCATGCGGCCCGTGAACAGGTCGCTCAGGCTCCACGCTCGGGCAGTAGATGCCGCCGGCCGGTAACGGAAAGCTGTCGACGGCACGGTGAGCACGCCCTTGGCCTCTCTGGTGACGACCGAAACGGTGGCGGTCATGCCAGGCCGCAACAGAAGCTCGTTGTTGTCGACCTCGAACCGCGCGTCGTAGGTGACGACGCCGTCGGTGGTGACCGAGGCATAGGAAATGTCGCGGATCTCGGCATCGAACGGCCGCTCGGGAAAGGCGTCGACGGTGAAGCGGGCATGCTGGCCGGGCTTGACTGCGCCGATGTCGGCCTCGTCGACCGCTGCCTTCAACTCCATGTTCCTGAGGTCGGCGGCGATGACGAACAGCACCGGCGCCTGCAGCGAGGAGGCAACCGTCTGGCCGGGATCGACCGAGCGCGTCAGAACGATGCCGTCGATGGGTGTATAGATGGTGCTCTTGGCGAAGTCCGTCTGCTGCGCCTTGAGATCGGCATTGGCGATGGCAAGACTGGCTTTGGCGCTGTCAAGCGCTGCCTTGGAGCGGTCGCGCGTCGCTGTCGCCGCTTCAAGCGACTGGTCCGTCGCCATGCCGCGCTTGGTGAGCGCCGCCGCGCGCGCAAGCGCCCGTTCGTTTTCGGTGAGGGTCACGGTGGCGGTTTCGACATTGGCGGCCGCCGCCTTGGCGGAAGCCTCGGCGCGCTCGATCTGCACCTCCAGCTTGGCCGTATCGAGCGCCGCCAGCACATCGCCCTTCTTCACCTGCTGGTTCTCGTTGACCGCGACCGAGCGGACGACGCCGGACAGTTCGCTCGAAATGTCGACCTGGGTGAGCGGCTGCAGCGTGCCGGTCGCCGATACTTCGACCGTGAGATCGGCGACAGCGGCCGGCACAGTGGTATAGTCGATCTTGGCGGGAGACGCGGCATACCATTGGTAGCCGGCGAGGCTTGCGGCGACGATGACCAGCACAAGCAGGCCATAAAGCCAGCCGCGACGCCGCTTCTTCTTCAGACCCAGGTGGTCAAGCCCGAGTGCCGTCTCTATGTCGGAAGCGGATTCCGTCTTTGGCAGATTGACAATCTGGTCCACGCCGGACCCCTATAATACCAGTGATGTCCCAATCGGTGCACTGATCAGGCCGAATGGTTCAAATATCAAATTAAATTTCGCCCATGTTGGGGCCCATCTTGGGATTGAGGCAGAAGGCTTTCTACAATGCTGACCCGGAATTACTTACTTTACGACGTGTTCACCACCGAGCGGCTGGCCGGCAATCCGCTGGCCGTCGTGCTGGACAGCAGAGGGTTGGACACGGCGGCGATGCAGGCCATCGCGCGCGAGTTCAACCTGTCGGAAACCGTTTTCGTGCTGCCGCCTGACAATCCCAAGCACCGCGCCCGCATCCGCATCTTCACGCCCGATTATGAGATGCCGTTCGCCGGCCATCCGACGGTGGGCGCTGCGATTGCGCTTACCGAAATGGCTGGTGACGGCGACACCGCCGGCATCTTCGTCCTGGAGGAGAATATCGGCCCGGTGCGCTGCGCCGTCAGCAAGCACGATGGCGCCACCTTTGCCGAGTTCGACCTGGCCAAACTGCCGGAGCAGCTGGAATTGTCCGCCGACCCGGAGGCGATCGGGGCGGCACTTGGCCTGGGGCCGCATGAAATCGGCTTCGAAAACCACCGCGTCTCGTTCTGGTCGGCCGGTGTGCCCTACGTGACCATTCCGGTCGCCGATCTGGAGGCCGCGGCCCGGATCAGGCTGGACAACCAGGCGTGGTCGGAATTGGCACCCCGAAAGAGCGTATGGGCCCTTGCCAGCCCGTATGTCTATTGCCGCGAGACGGTGAACCACGACAGCGCCTTCCATGTCCGCATGATCGTGCCGGGCAATCCTTCCTATGAAGATCCGGCGACCGGTTCGGCGGCCGCCGCCTTCGCCGGCGCGATCATGCACTACGATGGCCCGAGGGAGGGTGTTTCCCAACTCTGGATCGAGCAAGGCCTGGAGATGGGCCGGCCTTCGCGCATACGCCTCGAACTGAATGTCGAAGGCGGCAAACTGGCTGCGGCCCGCATCGGCGGCCATGCCGTCAAGGTGGCGGAAGGCAAGCTGTTCGTCTGACATACCATGCTTCGTCATCCTGGGGCGTAGCAGGAGCGAAGCGACGTCGCGGAGACCCAAGGATCCATGCCGTAACCAAGCGGCCGTGCTCCGGCGGTGCGAGCTAGGTTGCCATGCAGCCGTCCGTCTTCTGGAGTGGGTGGGCTCTTAGATCGAAACCGTGCGGCTCTTGTGCGCATGACCGCATTCTACACCGCTGCATTTTGGGCGACTGTTACGGCATGGATCCTAGGGTCTCTGCTCCGCTTCGCGTTCGCTCGCCCTAGGATGACGAAACCCGGCGCGATTTGTCGGGAAATGAATCCGGCAGGGCTGGACATGGCGGATGGCGGCGGCTATATGCCCGCCGACGCTGGTTTTACCGGCGAGTGGGTGCGTAGCTCAGTTGGTAGAGCAGCTGACTCTTAATCAGCGGGTCACAGGTTCGATCCCTGTCGCACCCACCATTTAGTCCGTTGATATTGCCCGCTTTTTGCTACTTGGAACGAGTGTTGCGAACATAGCGGTTTCCAATCCTGACGGTTGGTTTCCAATTCGCGTTCTGTTCCAGTTGCAGCGCGGGCTGTTTTACCTCGGCCCAGCGGGACTGCAAACGCGGCCATCGCGCCAACGAACCGTCCTTCCATCCCGGTCGGCTTCTCGGCAATGCCGAGGCGTCTATCGAGATCCGGACGACACCACAGTTCCGGCGGGGGATCGCGATCGGTAAGGGAAGGCGACTGTTCAAAATTTGTCCGAAAGCGTACAAGACTACATCGTCAGGCATGCAATGGGCGCTGATGCTTAGGAGAGACCACCGCACTCCTGCCCCAAATGCGAGGCATTCGTGTGATGGCAGAAGAACCAAAGCAGGCCGGCCTGACGGACGACCATGTACGCGCGCTTGCGATAGAGTCAGGTGCTACTGAGCAGCAAATACGCGACATCGCATCGCTGATCGGGTTCGATCGTGCTTCGATCCTTAGAGAAGCGCGCCTGTTGAGTCATGATCTGAGGCCGAAGCTTTAGGACTTAGTTCCTGCCTGATCTGGACATCGAGTCGGCCGTATCGATCTCGCGAATGGCCTGAATTGTGATCAAGCGCAGTGCTGCGTCACGCAAAGTTGGCCGCGCCACTTTGGGGTCCGCCACGCACGCCGTTCTGCCCTAGCACGGGGGGGGCGTTTTCCTCAGCCTTTGGGCGGCTTGGGCACGTCTTCTTCCGACATGGGCTTTTGTTGTCCGGTGTTCTCGCCAATACCGGACTTGGCGGCAAAACTGTAGAGAAGGCCTGCCACGACAAGCACCAAAAGCGTGCCGAGTGCCGCCACTTGCCACAGACCGAGCCCGCAGGCCACGCCAATTGCCCCAGACAGCCACATGCCTGCACCGGTCGTCAGCCCTTGAACCTCGCCTTTCGAAAACAAAATCGTTCCGGCAGCAAGGAACGCGACGCCGGCGGTAACCGCTTCGACAACACGAATCGGATCGACCCTCACGGAATCCTGCTGAAACATCGGCGCGTGAATGATTTCAATCGTCAGAATACCGAAGGTGGCCGCTGCCACGCAGACCAGGATATGGGTGCGAAGCCCGGCAGGCCGATTTCGCCATTCGCGTTCGAAACCGATCGCCGCACCGAAGATCGACGCCAGTAGAAGCCTCGCCGCAATAACGGGGAACGGGACGTATGTCGGATGGCCGAATTCCTGTAAAAGCTGTTGCATGCGTTACCCGGGCTGACCGGCCACAACGTGCTCGGGCCGGCCAGGTTCCCCAGGGCAAGATTTGATTCCAAGTTGACGAGATTTACTTCTCCGAAACGCCAGCCTCGGCAAAGCTTGCCATGCGGGCATGGCATTCGAGCGCCGAGCGGACGATGTTGACGGCGAGGCAGGCGCCTGAGCCTTCGCCGAGCCGCATGCCGAGATCGAGCAGCGGCGGCAGGCGGAGCGCCTCGAGCAGCCGGCGATGGCCGGATTCGGCCGAGACATGGGCGGCAAGCGTGTGGGCGAGGCCGGCGGGGTGCAATCTTGCCAGCGGTGCGGCGGCGGCGGTGCAGACGAAGCCGTCGAGCAGCACCGGCACGCCGTGGTGGCGCGCCGCCAGCGTCGCGCCAAGGATGGCGGCGAGTTCGCGCCCGCCGAGGGCTGCTGCGATCCCCAGCGGGTCGGCAACGGCCGCGGCGTGGCGCTTCAGGCCGGCCTCGATGGCGGTGATCTTGCGCACCAGGCCGGCATCGTCGACGCCGGTGCCGCGCCCGGTCCATTTTTCCGCGCCGCCGCCGAACAGGGCGGCCGAAATGGCCGCCGCCGGCGTGGTGTTGCCGATGCCCATCTCGCCGAAACAGACGAGGTCGAGGTCTTTCGTCACCGCCCCGTAGCCGGCCGAGACGGCGGCGAGGAAGGCTTCGCCGTCCATTGCCGGCCCTTGCGTAAAATCGCCGGTCGGACGGTCGAGGTCGAGCGGAATGACGTCGAGTTCCGCGCCGGCGATGCGGGCGAGCTGGTTGATGGCGGCGCCGCCGCCGGCGAAATTCGCCACCATCTGCACGGTGACCTCCGACGGGAAGGCCGAGACGCCCTGTGCGGTGACGCCGTGGTTGCCGGCAAAGACCAGGACTTTTACGCGATCGAGCTGCGGTATGTCGCGGCCCTGCCAGCGGGCAAGCCAAGCCGCTATGGATTCCAGCCGGCCAAGGCTGCCTTTCGGCTTGGTCAGCGTGTCCTGGCGGCGGACGACAGCATCTGCCGCGGCGTCGCTGCCGGCAGGCAGATCGAGGCAGGCCGCGCGCAATTCATCGAGCGATTTGAAAGACATGGGGAAAAAATCTCCGAAACAGAGTCAGGAAAGGGAAGCGGAAGCGACGAGCAGGATTGCGATTTCGTCAAACTGCTGCAGCGCGCCGACCGTGTCGCCGGTCTGGCCGCCGATCTGGTTGCGGCACAGCTCGCGGAAGGCGGCAAACAACAGGCCGAGCAGGACAAGCGCGGCGACCGCGCCACCGAACCCTAGCACCAGCAGCGCCACGGCGCCGAGCACGGCGCCGGCAATGGCGGTTTCGGCCGAGACGGTGCCTGCATCGGCCGAGAGGCCGTCGCTGCGCGCCGCCGGCAAAAGATGCATGAAAGCGCCGAACAAGCCGCGCGAGGCGGCATGCGCGGCTATGAGAGCGGCGAAAACATGCGCCGGGCTGGCGAATTCCGAAAGCACGCTCCAGCGGATAAGCAGCGACAGAGCGAGCGCGGAGGCGCCATAGGCGCCGATGCGGCTGTCGCGCATGATCTCCAGTTTTTTCTCGCGTGTCCTGCCGCCGCCAAAGCCGTCGGCGACATCCGAAAGTCCGTCTTCATGCATGCAGCCGGTGGCGAGCAAGGTTGCGGAAAGGGTAAGTGCCGCTGCCGGGCCGGCGGCAACGCCGAGCCAGATCCCGACCGCGTAGACCAAGGCGCCAATCAGAGCGACGGCGAGGCCGGCGACGGGCGCCGCCCAGATCGCGGCAGCAAGGCTGCGGTCGCGAAAATCGACGACCGGCAGCGGCAGCCGTGTGAAAAAGACGACGCAGAGCGCGATGTCATCGAGGATTTGCCGAGTCGAGAGGGTCATTCGCCTCTCGCAATGGCATGGAAGAACGTGCCGCTGACATGGCCGCGCCGGTAACCGGAGGCGCCGAGCGGATTGCCTTGGCCGTCAGCGAGGTCGGCCAGCGGTTCGTCACTGCCGGTGGCAATCATCTGCGCGTAGTGGAATTCGTGGCCGCGGATCAGCGCGCCTTGGGCTCCCAGCGGGCAATCGGCGCGCAGCCGCGCCTCGCGGTAGCCGAGATTCATCTTTCGCTGGGCAAAACTGGTCGAGTGACCGAGCAGGCCGAGCATCGCGTGCGTCTCTCCCGATGCGTCCTCCAGCGCTTTGCCAAGCACCATGAAGCCGCCGCACTCGCCATGCACCGGCCGTGTTGCCGAAAACGCCTCGATGCCGGCCCTGAAATTCGCAGCCTCCGCAAGGCGGCCGGCGTGAAGCTCGGGATAGCCGCCGGGCAGCCAGCAGACATCGCAATTGTCGCTGGGCGCTTCGTCGGCCAGCGGCGAGAAGGCGACGATTTCCGCGCCGGCCTTGCGCCAATGCGCGGCGACATGCGGATAGAGGAAGGTGAAGGCGGCGTCCTCTGCCAATGCGATGCGTTGTCCGGGCGGTGGTAGCGCGTCGTCGAAACTGCCGGAAGCGGGTGCGAATGGCGCCGCCAGCGCCATGATGGCGTTGAGGTCGAGCGAGCGTTCGACCATGTCGGCCAGCCGGTCGAGATGCGCCATCAAATTCTCATATTCGCCGGCCTGAACGAGGCCGAGATGGCGCTCCGGCAGGTTGAGCGAGGGATCGCGCAGGATCGCGCCGACCACCGGCAGGCCGATCGCCTCGATGGCGTCGCCGCAGAGACGGCGGTGACGTTCGCTGCCCAGCCGGTTGAGCACGACGCCGGCCATGCGCACACCACGGTCGTAGGTGGCAAAACCCTTGGCGACGGCTGCCGCCGTGGTCGACTGTCCGGAAACGTCGAGTACCAGCAGCACCGGCAGGCCGTAGAGCCGGGCAAGATCGGCCGCCGAGCCGGTGCGGCCTGGAGCAGCGGGAATCCCGTCGAACAGGCCCATGGCGCTTTCGAGGAAGATGAAATCGGCATCTTCAGTTGCGTCACCGGCCAACGCGTTGAGCAAATCAGGCGGCATCGCCCAGCTGTCGAGATTGACGCCGGAAAGGCCTGTCGCGGCGGTGTGGAAGCCTGGGTCGATATAGTCGGGGCCGGATTTGGCGCCGCGCACCTTGAGGCCGCGCCGGGCGAGCGCGCGCAAAATACCGATGGTGACGCTGGTCTTGCCCGAGCCTGAGCGCGGCGCGCCGATGATGATCGCGCGGGTCATGGCTCGCCCGCCAATGCCGCGCGCATCGCGACGATGCCGCCGACCACGATCAGCGCCGGCGCGGTCAACCCGGCGGCGGCCGCCTCCTCGGCAATGGTGGCGAGGGTGGCGACGACGATGCGCTCCTGCGGCGTCGTCGCGGCGACGATCACCGCAGCAGGCGTGGAAGGCGGCAGGCCGCCCCCAAGCAGAGAGGCTGATATCAGCGGCAGATTGGCCATGCCCATATAGACGACGACTGGCTGGCCGGTTCGGGCGATTGCTTTCCAGTCGAGGTCGTCGTCGGTGCCGGCGGCGTGGCCGGTCGCCAGGATCACCGCCTTGTTGATGCCGCGCATGGTGGCCGGGATGCCGGCACCGGCAAGCGCGCTGAGGCCCGAAGTCAAGCCTGACAGGACGCGGAACGGGATGTTTTCGCGCGCCAGCGCCAGCGCCTCTTCGCCGCCGCGGCCGAAAATATAGGGATCGCCGCCTTTCAGCCTGACGACACGGCGGCCCTCGCGCGCCAGCCGCACCAGCAAAGCGGTGATGTCGTCCTGTTTCATCGACGGCTGGCCGCCGCGCTTGCCGGCGTAAAAAAGCTCGGCGCCCGACGCCACTGCCATGATATCGGGAGAGACCAGCGCGTCGTAGACGAGGGCATCGCACTGCCCAAGTGCGGCCAGCACTTCCAGCGTCAGGCAGCCGGGATCACCGGGGCCGGCGCCGGCCAGCCAGACATGGCCCGGCTCCAGCTGGCGCGGCTTGAAGTTCAGCCGGGCCAAAGCCTGTTCGATTGTGGTGTTTCCGCTGTTGTTTCCGGTGCCGTCGTTCACAGTCCGTCCCGTCCGCGAAAACGCCGCTGGTAGTGGGCGTCGTAAAGTGAGCTCTCGCCAAAGCCTTCCGCTGCCAGCGAGCGGCCGACGAAGATGATGGCCGTGCGCTCCATCGGGTCGGCGGCCAGTTGCGCCTCGATCGTCGCCAGCTTCCCCGTCAGCACGCGCTCGTCCGGCCAGGAGGCACGGAAGACGACCGCAACCGGGCAATCGGCGCCATAGAACGGCGTCAGCTCGGCGACGATCCGGTCGATGGCATGGATGGCAAGGTGGATGGCGAGCGTCGCGCCGGTACGGCCGAAGCCGGCCAGAGTCTCACCAGGCGGCATTTTGGACGCGCGGCCGGAGATGCGGGTCAGCACCAGGCTTTGCGCGACTCCGGGAATGGTCAGCTCGCGGCGCAGCGCTGCCGCAGCAGCAGCGAAGGAGGGCACGCCCGGCGTCAGCGTATAGGCGATGCCGTGCTTCTCCAGCCGGCGAATCTGCTCGGCGACAGCGCTCCACACCGACAGGTCGCCGGAATGCAGGCGGGCGACATCGTGGCCGGCCTGGTGAGCCGCCAGGTACTCGGCCTCGATCTCGTCGAGCGACATTGGCGCGGTGTCGATCAGCTTCGTGCCGGGCGCGCAGTGCTGCAACAATTCCGGGGCGACGATCGAGCCGGCATAGAGGCAGACCGGGCAGCTTGCCAGCAGTCTGCTGCCGCGCAAGGTGATGAGGTCGGCCGCGCCCGGTCCGGCGCCGATGAAGTGGACGGTCATGCCGAGTCTCCGCTGATGGCGATGGCGCAGGTGACCGGGCCGAGCACGGTGCGCGGCCCAAGCAGTTTTGCCCCTTTGCCCGCGGCAGCAAGCGCCGACGCTTCGGAAACCGACGGCGTGCCGGCGCGCGCCTGCGACAGATCGGAACGGCTGATTGCGCGCGGCGACGCGGCCTCGAGCGCAGCGTCCTCGACTATGATCACTGGAAGGGCGAGTTCGCGGCCGGCGGAGAAGATTGCCTGCTCGTCCTGCTTCAGCGAAGCGGTGGCGAGCGCCGAAAGCGCCGTCATCGCCAGACCATGCGCTTCCAGTGCGGTTTCTACCGCGGCAAGCACGTCTCTTGCGCTGACGCCCTTGCGGCTGCCGATGCCCGCGACCATCATGGCTTGACCCAGCTCCATTGGGTGACCGGCATGGCCGGCCGCCAGGCCTGCATAGAGCCGACCGGCGAAGCGCGGGATAGTGCGATGCGGGTGAGATCGCCGCCGAGCGACGCGTGACGGTCGAGAAGCAGCGCCTCCATCTCCAGCGTCACCGCATTGGCGACCAGCCGGCCGCCAACACGCAGGGCCTCGATGGCCGTTTCCAGCACGCCGGTATCGCTGCCGCCACCGCCGATGAAGATCGCGCCCGGCGTCTCCAATCCGGCGAGCGCCTGCGGTGCCGAACCCTCGACGACGGCAAGACCGGGCACGCCGCAGGCGGAACCGTTGCGGCGGATGCGGGCGGCGCGGGCCGGATCGGCCTCGATGGCAACGGCGCGCATCGTGGGATGGGCCAGCATCCATTCGATGCCGACCGAACCCGAGCCGGCGCCGATGTCCCACAGCAATTCGCCCCGCCTGGGGGCGAGGGCGGACAGGGTGATGGCGCGCACTTCGCGCTTGGTGATCTGGCCGTCATGCTCGAACAAATGATCGGCAAGGCCGGATGTCAGCGGCAGGATGCGTGCTTCCAATGTTGAGTCAACTTCGACTGCCAGAACGTTGAGCGGATTGATCTTTTCCAGGTCGAGGGCGTCCGCTCGCGCCGAGCTCAGCCTATCGCTCGGGCCGCCCAGCGCCTCCAGGATGGTCAGACGCGACGCGCCAAAGCCGAGTTCGGTCAACAGGCGCGCAATCGCTACTGGCGCATCGCCGTCCGAGGTCAGCGCAAGGATGCGGCTGCCTGGATGCAGCAGCGGCCGGATCAGATCGAGCGAGCGGCCGTGCAGCGAAATAGTCTCGATATCCTGCAGCGCCCAGCCGAGGCGGGCGGCGGCCAGCGAGAAGGCAGAAGGGGCGGGAATCACCTGCATCTCCTGGGGAGGAATTTTGCGCGCAAGGGTGACGCCGACCCCATGGAAGAACGGATCGCCTGAAGCCAGCACGCAGACGCGCCTGCCGGAAAGCGCCAGCACGTCGCGCAACTCGGCATCGAAAGGGGTCGGCCAGGCACGTGCCTCGCCTTTGACGAGCGACGCGACGAGCGCAATGTGGCGCGTGCCGCCGAAGACGAATTCGGCCTCGGCGATCAGCCGCTTGGCCTCTTCGCTGAGACCCGCTACACCGTCCTCGCCGATGCCGACGATTGTGAGCCATTTGGGTGTTGGCTGTTTATTTGACATGCCGCGCCGCCCCTCATCCGCCTGCCGGCACCTTCTCCCCGTATAGTGACGGGCAGAAGGGAACCGGTCGCAACGCCGGCGTCCCCCCGTCATTCACGGGGAGAGGGTGAGGGTGAGGGGCTGCTCGGCGTAGCCGATTGTGGTGCCAATGAAGCGCATTCTGATCCTCGGCGGAACCACCGAAGCCCGGCGCTTGGCGGGAAAGCTGGCCGCGCGCGCCGATCTCGCGATCACATTGTCGCTGGCCGGCCGCACCGAAAATCCTGTCGCGCAAGGTGTACCGACGAGGGTAGGCGGTTTCGGCGGCGCCGACGGGTTGGCGTCGTTTCTTCGCGAGACCCACATCGACTTGCTGGTTGACGCCACGCATCCCTATGCGGCGCAGATCTCCGCCAATGCCGCGGCAGCGGCGCATGAGGCCGGTGTGCCGATCGTCGCGCTCAGGCGCCCAGGCTGGGAGCTTGCCGAAGGTGACCGCTGGACGCTGGTCGACAGCGTTGCCAGCGCGGTGACGGCGCTGGCCGCTGCGCCGCGCCGCGTTTTCCTGGCGCTCGGACGGCAGGAGGTCGCCGCCTTCGAGGCCGCACCCCAGCATCACTATCTGATCCGCAGCGTCGATCCGGTCGAGCCAAGGCTCGCTGTGCCCGACGTGACCTATCTCTTGGCGCGCGGACCGTTCCGGGAAGCCGACGAACAGGTACTTCTTCGGGAACACTACATCGATATCGTCGTGTCCAAGAACAGCGGCGGCGAGGCGACCTACGGCAAGATCGCCGCAGCGCGGGCGCTCGGCATCGAGGTGGTCATGATCCGCAGGCCGACGCTGCCGGACGTTGCGTCGGCTGAAACCGTCGAGGCCCTTGCTGCGATGGTCGATCATCTTCTGGTCGGTCATTTTCTTGGACCCGCCGCCGAACGCGGCGTGTAGACCAGCGCTGGTTTTTCGCCGCGCTTGATGATCCTGGTTTCCGGCGAGCCGATGATGATGCAGGTCGCCATGTCAGCCTTTTCCGCATCGGCGTGCGCCAGTAGAAAAACCTCGATGCGCTCGTCGGGACGGCCAGCAGCGCGGCCGAAGACGACCGGCGTGGTGCCCGGAAGGATCGCCGTGAGGCATTCGAAGGCGCGGCCAAGCTGCCAAGGGCGCGCCTTGCTGATCGGATTGTAGAGCGCGATGACGAAGCCGGCGCCGGCCGCCGCAAGCAGTCGCAATTCGATGAGCTCCCACGGCTTCAGATTGTCGGACAGCGAGATGGCGCAGAAATCATGGCCAAGCGGCGCGCCGATCCGGGCAGCGACCGCAAGCATTGCGGTGATGCCGGGCAGCATCGCCACGTCGACGGCACGCCATTCGTCCGGGCCGGCCTCGATCGCCTCGCAGACGGCTGCCGCCATGGCAAAGACGCCGGGGTCGCCGCCCGAGACGACGGCGACATCGTGGCCTTGCGCAGCCATTGTCAACGCGTCCTTGGCGCGGGACAACTCCTCACGATTGTCGGAGGCGACGCGGGCCTGGTCTAAGCGCAGGTCGAGCCGGTCGAGATACGGTTTGTAGCCGTAGAAGAATCTTGCCTCGGCGACGGCGCGGCTCGCTTCCGGCGTCACCTGGTTGGCATTGCCGGGTCCAAGGCCGATGACGGTCAGGCGGCCACTCATGCTTCGACTCCCAGTGCGGCGGGCCGGCCGGACCAGCCGGCGACCAGCACGATGGCGAAGTATGGCGCGTTGTCGTCCTGCTTGTCGGCCAGCCGCATCGAAATGCCGCCCGGCATGGTGCCGCGCTCGACATAGACGGCACGCGCCAGCTTGTCGGTCGCCTCCAGCGCGCGCCTGATCTTGGGCAGGTTGCGGCCAACCTTCATGATGACGGCGGCATCGGTGTCGGCGAGGCGGCGCGTCAGCTCGAATTCGCTCATCGTGCCCGGCAGCACGGTCAATACATCGTCGCCCTGGACGATCGGCGTTCCGGTCGCCGACCAGCAGCCGGACATGGCGGTGACGCCGGGAATGACCTCTGTTGGATAGCGGTGCGCCAGGCGGACATGCAGATGCATATAGGAGCCGTAGAACAGCGGGTCGCCTTCCGAGAGCACCGCGACGGTCCTGCCGGCGCTGAGATGCTCGGCGACCTTTTCGGCGGACTCTTCGTAGAAATCCGCTATCTGCGACCGATAATCGCTGTGATCCTTGTCGATTTCGGTGGTCACGGGATAGAGCAGCGGCAACTCGATAAAATCAGGACGAAAATGCGCGCCGACAATGGCGCGCGCATTGCTGTTGTTGCCGCGCTTGGCGAAATGCGCCACCACGTCGGCCTCGGCCAGCGCGCGCACGGCCTTGAGCGTCAGCAGCTCGGGGTCGCCGGGACCGGTGCCGATGCCAACAAGCCTGCCTTTTGCAATCGCGTTCACAGGCCCGGCCTCGCCAATGCGTTGAGGGCGGCGGCGGTCATGGCGCTGCCGCCCAGCCTGCCGCGCACGATCGCGTAGGGAACGCCGTAGGAATTCTCGGCCAGCGCCTCCTTCGATTCGGCAGCACCGACGAAACCGACCGGCATGCCGATGATAACAGCCGGTTTCGGCGCGCCGTCGCGCAGCCTTTCCAGCAGGTAGAAAAGTGCGGTCGGCGCATTGCCAACGGCGACGACCGAACCGGCCATGCGCTCGCCCCACAGGTCGATGGCTGCGGCCGAACGGGTGTTGCCGATCTTTTTCGCTATGTCGGAGGTTTGCGGGTCGCGCAGCGTGCAGATCACCTCGTTACCGGCCGGCAACCGGGCGCGGGTGACGCCGTGCGAGACCATCTCCGCGTCGCAGAAGATCGGCGCGCCGGCCGCCAGCGCCATCCGCGCGGCGGCAACAAAATCGCTGGAAAAAACAAAGGTCTGCGCGGCCTCGACCTGGCCGCAGGCATGGATCATGCGGATGGCGACATCGGCCTCGGCGTCGGAAAACCGCGACAGGTCGGCCTCGGCGCGAATGATGGCGAAGGAGCGCTCATAGATCGCCGTGCCGTCATGGATGTAGTCGTAGGGGGCGGGCATGTTCATTCCTGTCGGTAGAGTTCGGTGACACCGGCCGCGCCAAGCCTTGTCATGCAGGCGGCGGTGGTCTCGCCTCGAAATCCTGCTTCGCGGATCGCTGCGGCAATGCGGCCAATGCCGCGCGCGGCGTCATAGCCTGGCCTGTATCCGGTAGGAAGGGCCTTTGCCGTCCCGTCCACGACAAGCCCGGCTCCGTTATCGCCGCCGACCAGTGTCAGCGCCGCCCGGCCGGGATGGGCGCAGCCCTTGGCACAGCCTGAAATATGTAACGTGAGCGTGGAATCGAGGAGGTCGCGGTTTTCTGCGGCGATGGTTTCGGCGATGTCGCGCGTCGCGATCCGGCCGGAGGCGCAGGCCGGCGCACCGGGGCAAGCGGCGATTTTCGTGCGCGGGTCGGATGGGTCGGTAACGAAGCCGAGCGTGGCGGCGGCCTGCGGAAGCGAGTGGCAGGCGGTCGGAGAGGGGCCAATGAAAAGCAGCGCGCGGCGTGGCGCGAGGCGGATTTCGGTGACGCCCAAGGTAAGGGCGTGTTGCGTGAGGCCGGTGAGTTTTTGCGCTGGCATGCTGCCGAAGGGCAGCCCGATGCCGAGGGCGGTACCGGCCGCGGCCAGATCGAAAATGCCGATGGGTAAGCGAGCCGGCACAGGAAGGCGCTCTACGGTGCCCCCCTCTGTCCTGCCGGACATCTCCCCCACGAGGGGGGGGATTGCGCTCCCATCTCCGCTTTCGCCAATCACCCGAGGTGCTAAGGGGGAGCCGCCGGCGAAGCTGCCGATCTCCCCCCAAGTGGGGGAGATGTCCGGCAGGACAGAGGGGGGCGCGAAGGAATGCCAACTGGCGAGAGATCTTAGCTGCCTCGCCGTCAAATCCCTTGCATGGGCTTCACGGCCTTTTTCTGCGACCATCCTTAGAACAGCGACGGCGATATCACGGGCCGCATCTTCCTCGACCGTGACGAGTAGCGCCGCATTTTCCCTGTCGCCAGCAACGGCTAACAGCCAACGGACGCCCGCGTCGGTTCTGATCGCAGCCAGCCTGATATCGGCCGTCACCGCATCCATGGTCAGCCGTCCGCCGCCGTCGACGATCACCGAAATCTTCGGGCCAAGGCGCTTTGCCAGCCCGGCTTCTTCGATCGCCGCACGAATGCGTTCGGCCAATGGGCGCGGGTCAGCAACTTCTTCTGGATCCAGCCCCGCAAGCGGACCGGTCTCCACCGGCACGCCGGTGCGCACGGCGATGCCGAGCGCGTCGACCTCCATTGCCAGCAGCCGGGCGCTTGCCGGCGTCAGGCCGCGTATCTGCAGGCTGCCGCGCGCGGTCACCTCCATGACGCCGTTGCCGTGCCGCAAGGCGGATTCACCGAGTCCGACCAACGACTTCGGCGAGAGTCCTCCAGTCATCGGGTTGAGCCGCACCAGAAGGCCGTCACCGGTCTGCATCGGCGCGGACAAAGCGGGGCAGGCGCCGCGTCGGGAGAAGGCGTTCATGCCGCCACTCCCTGGGCCTCGGCGATCAGTGCGGCGAGGTCGTCGTCGACGGAATTGCGCAGCGGATGCCAGAGACCGCGCCGCCGTGCCGACAATAAACGCTCGGCGATGATTTTCGCGGCCGCCGGGTTTTCGCGCAGGATGAAGGCGCGCACCTCGGGATTTCCGAGATAGGCGTCGTGCACGGCCTCGATCAGCGTGCCCGGTACGGCATGGGTGGTCTCGGCGAAACCGACGAGACGGTCGACGGTCTCGGCGAATTCCGAAGCGCCGCGCGGCCCGTGCCGCATCTGGCCGGCAATGAAGCGCGGGTTGACCGCGCGTGCGCGAACTACCCGAGATACGGCTTCTACAACCGATCGCGGCTTCGGCTTTTGCGGATCCGTGGTGTCGAGGACGATGACGTCGGCGTTCTTGCCGAGGGCAGCAAGCGCCGCTGAAAAACCGCCGATGAACGCGACATCGGCGGAACCTTCGAGGATGTCGCGGCCGGGGTCGTCTCCGGTATGGACGAGAAGGTCGGCCTCGGCGACACGATCCTCGAACGCGCCGGGCGCTGAAATCCCTTCGCCTTCGGCGCCGCCATAGGCATGCGAGGTGGCGTCGAGATAGGCGCGACCGATCGCTTCGCGCGCGGCCCAGTCGCCGCTCGACAATAAATCCTCGATACCGGCGCCGTAGGTGCCAGGCGAGGTGCCGAAAATGCGCGGGCTGACCTTGCCATCGGCGCGGGTTTTTGCGGCGAGCGGGTTTTCGGAAGCGTCCTCGTCGCGCGCGGCGACGGCGTTGGCGGCAGCGTCGATGAGGGCGATCTGGGCCGGGAACATGTCGCGGAACAGACCAGACATGCGCCAGGTGACGTCGACGCGCGGGCGGCCAAGGGTGGCCGGCGGCAGCACCTCGATGCCGGTGACGCGGCCGGTGGCGCAATCCCATTGCGGTCGGCAGCCCATCAGCGCCAGGCCTTGCGCAATCTCTTCGCCGCCGGTGCGCAGCGAGGCCGAGCCCCAGAGATCGATGACCAGCGAGCGCGGCCAGTCGCCATGCGATTGCATGTAGCTGCGCAAGACTTCGTCGGACGCCGCCCTGCCGAGCTCGAAGGATATCGGCGTCGGCATGGTGCGCGGATCTGATGTGAACAGGTTGCGGCCGGTCGGCAGCACATCGCGCCGGCCTCGCGCCGGCGCGCCGGCCGGCCCGGCAGCGACATGGCGGCCGTCGAGGGTTGCGATCAGTGCTGCCTTCTCGGCGGTCGCACTTTGCTGGCGCAGCGGATCGGTCTCGCCCTCGGCTGAGCGGCCAAAGATGTGCAGCCCGTCCTTGATGGCGAAGTCCTTCAGGTCGCACAGCCAGGTGTCGATGCGGCGCAGCGCTTCGTCTGGCGCGTCGGTTCCGGCGACGCCGGCCTCGGAGGCGAGCCCGGTCTTTTCAGCGGTTTCGACGATCAGCCTCGCCAGGCGATCGCGGCGGCGGCGGTCGAGCCCGTCAGCCTGGGCATATTCGTCGACCAGCCGCTCGAGCTGCTGCTGGTTGTCGTCAAGTCCGGCGCCGGTCAGCGGTGGCGGCAAATGGCCGAGGGTGACGGCGGCAATGCGCCGCTTGGCTTGTGCCGCCTCTCCCGGGTTGGAGACGATGAATGGATAAATGACGGGCAGGGACCCGGTGACGATCTCGGGAAAGCAGTTTTCGCTCAGCGCCACGGTCTTGCCGGGCAGCCATTCCATCGTGCCGTGGGCGCCGACATGGACGAGGGCATGGATATCGAGCGACTTGCGCAGCCACAGGCCAAAAGCGATCAGCGCATGGCGCGGCGGCAAGGTCGGGTCGTGATAGTCGGCGCGGCGGTCGACTGAACGCCCGCGATCGGGGGCAAGTGCTACGGTGATGTTGCCGAAGGTGGCGGCGCGGAAGGGGAAATTTGCCGCGGTAGGCGCTTGAACACCCCCCTCTGTCCCGCCGGACATGTCCGGCAGGACAGAGGGGGGTGCCTGGCACAAACCCGTCTCATCTTCTGCATTCCCCCATGCGGTCGTCACGGCAGCGATGGCCGCCGGCGGCAATTCCTTCGAGAAGGTCAGATATTCCTTCAAGGCTAACCCTTGATCGGCCGACTCCAGCATCTCCAGCAACTCACGCGGCGTTTGCGGAATCCCTTCAACGGTGTAGCCCCGTTCGCTCAGGTCGTGCAGCATCGCCAGCACGCTGGACGGCACGTCGAGGCCGACGGCATAGCCGGTGCGGCCGGGGGCGCTCGGATAGTCGGGGATCAGGATGGCGAGCTTGCGTTTTACGCGCGGCGTGCGCTGCAGGCGCACGAACGCCTCGACACGGTTCGCAACCTGCGCCACGCGGTCCGGCTCCGGCCGGTTGGAGAACGCGCGGAAAGCCAATGCCGGATCGACCTCGCTTTCGCCCTTGAAGGAAACGGCGCCGGCAAGGATGCGGCCGTCGAGTTCGGGGAGGACGACATGCATGGCAAGATCGGCAGGCGCCAGGCCGCGCTGATTGTCTTGCCAGATGTCACGTCGTGTCGTCGCGACGATGACCTGGAAGACAGGAACGCCGGCGCGGTCGAACAGGGTTTCGACGCAGGGCTCAGCGCCCGAGGCGAAGGCGGTCGCGGTGATGATCGCGGCAGGGTGTAGCGCGGCAAGCGCGGTTTCGACAAAGGCGAGCGAGGCCGGGTCCTTGAGGCTGGAGACGAAAATGGGGACAGGGATCATGCCACGCTGCCGCAGCGCTTCAAAAAGCGCGTCGATGGGCGCGACATCGGCGGCGAGCAGCATCGAGCGGTAGAAGAGGATTGGCACGACGCCGACATTCGAAAGGTCCGGCTTTTCCACAACCCCCAGCCCCGGCTCATAAAACCCCGCCCTCGGCACGACAACCGGCTCCACGACCGCCGCATCCCGGCCCGCCAGCCGCGCCAGTCTCTGCACCAGCGCCGTCATGTTCGCCGGGCCGCCCTCGCGGAAATAGCCGAGCAGGCCGTCGAGCTCTTGGCGCGGCAGCGTTGAGCATTTGATCAGCCGCAGATCCTCGTCGCGGCATTCGCCGGGCAGCAGCGCCAGTTTTATGCCGTGCGCGCGGGCGGTCGAGGCGAGCTGGTCGCAGCCGTAGCGCCACCAGTCGTAACCGCCGAGGATGCGAACCAGAACAACCCTGGCGTGCCGAGCGACGCTGTCGATCCACAGATCGACGGACATCGGATGGCGCAGATCGCGCAAGGCCGCCAGCCGCATCGAGGGCAGGCGATCCGCGTCTGCTTTCCACGCCGCTGCCAGCCCGGCCAGATCGCTGTCGGTGAAGGACAGCGCCACGACATCCGCAGGCGTCTGCCTGAGATCGACAGGCTCGGCGAGATCGTCGAGCGAGGCGGACGTGGTGGTGAGGATGTGCATCGCGGCTCGTGCCTGAGGTCAGCCGGCGAGAATACGCTCGATGGCCGGGCGGTTCAGCCCTTTCAGGCCGATGACGACGAGGCGCGAGCGGCGGTCGTCTTCAGCAGTCCAGGCGCGGTCGTAATAGTGATTAACGCGCGGCCCGACAGCCTGCAGCAACAGCCGCATCGGCTTTCCGCCGACGTCGACGAACCCTTTTACGCGCAGCACGTTTTCTTCTTCCGCCGCGGTGGCGACACGCAAAGCCAGCTCATCGGGATTGGCGATCGACGGAATGTCAATGACGAACGAGTCGAAATCGTCATGCTCGTGATCGAGCTCGTCATCGTGGTGGGTCTTGCGATTCTCGATGTCGTCCTCGACGGCAAGGCCGAGCCCGAGCAGCACAGACGGATCGACCTTGCCCTGCGAGGCCGGCACGATCTTGACGGCGCGGGCGGCGTGCTCACCGATGACGGCATTGGCGCGGGCCGAGCCGGCGACGTCCATCAGGTCGCTCTTCGACAATATGATCAGGTCGGCGCAGGCGAGCTGGTCCTCGAACACCTCCTCGACCGGATCGTCGTGGTCGAGCGTTTCGTCCTGCGCGCGCTGCGCCTGCAGGGCGTCCATGTCGTTGGCAACGCGGCCTTCGGCCAGCGCCGGTCCGTCGACCACGGCAATGACGCTGTCGACCGTCACCCGGCTTTTCACCGTCGGCCACTGGAAGGCCTGGACCAGCGGCTTGGGCAGGGCCAGCCCGGAGGTTTCGATCAGGATATGGTCGACCCTGGGCGTCAGCGACAGGATCCGGTCGAGCGCCGGGACGAAATCGTCGGCGACGGTGCAGCAGATACAGCCATTGGCCAGTTCGACGATGTTTTCCTCAGGGCAGGTGTCGATGCCGCATCCCCTAAGGATCTCGCCGTCGATGCCGATGTCGCCGAACTCGTTGACGATAATGGCCAGCCGCTTGCCGCCAGCGTTTTCGAGCAGATGGCGGATCAGCGTCGTCTTGCCGGCGCCGAGGAAGCCGGTGACGACGGTGCAGGGTACGCGGGAGAAATTAGCGGACGACTCTGGAGCGGTCATATCTGGTCCTTCAAAAGGTCGAGGGGAGGGATGCGGGCAACGAGGCCGCGCTTCAGGCAATCGGGGCGGCCGCGCCATGGAATCAGGCCGTCGGTCGAAGTAGCGAAGAGTTTTGCGCCGGTGATGAGATCGGCGCCGCTGGTCGTGGTCAGGTCGCCAAAGACATAGCTCCAGCAGCCGTCGCGCAGGATAGCGGCGCTGAGGCGGCGCTTGCAGTTGCCGAGGCATTCGACGCTGCGGATACGGATGTTTTCGCCAGAGGCGGCGCGGCGCGTGTCTTCGGCCAACAATTCGCCGGCGCGGGGATGGCCATCGGAGCCGGTCTCGTCACGGCAGGAGGCGCAGACGACGACGGTGACACCGGCCAAAGCGTCATTATCGCGGGATAATAAATCCGCTGTCTCAGCCGAAAAACTGCTGTCGCGTTCCAAATCAGGCTCCTTGCCCGGAAAACCCGCCAGGCGATCGGATTTTTATGTCCTAGACGGCAGGTCTCCTGGCTCGCGGGTCATCGCCTTGGTGCCGCCTTCCCGGGATTTTCCCAGTGGTTATCGGCCTTGGCTCGTCGCTTACAGTTGCGGGGACAGCCGCGGATTTGAAATCGAGATTTCGCACCGCATTCCCTCTTGGCTCCTCCCTTTGCCGAGAGGAGACCGTCTGAACCGGATTTAGGCTTGTGGAGGTAGTCGTGTCAACGGACGTCTACGCGGCAATGTCGGCGAGAGCCGAACCCAGATCGCCGGCCGGCGTCACCTCGATGCGTTCCAGGCCGAGCCAACCCTGCATCAGCTTCAATTCCTCGAAAAGCTCGGCGGCGGTTTGCGGCGGCGCGCCGGGCTCGGCATAGGCGGCATGGACGCGCAGCACGCCGGCGGGGCGGTCAGCCCGAAGGTCGATGCGCGCCACGATCCTGTCGCCGAGCAGGAACGGCAGCACGTAATAGCCGTATTGGCGCTTTTCGGCCGGGGTGTAGATCTCGATGCGATAGCGGAAGTCGAACAGTCTTTCCGTGCGCGCTCGCTCGAAGACGACGGGATCGAACGGAGCGAGTAAGGTGCGCGCCTTGATCTTACGCGGAAAACGGGCGTCCTTGTGGAGATAGGCGGGCTTGCTCCAGCCTTCGACGGTCACCGGCAAGAGGTCGCCGGCGTCGACCAGTTCCTCGATGCGGCCCTTGATGTCGGCCGGAGAGAGGCGGAAATAGTCGCGCAGATCGCCCGCTGTCGCGACGCCGTGGGCGCGGGCTGAGATGCGCAGCAATTCGCGGTGCGCATCCTCAGGCGAGGGCACAGGCAGGGCAAGTACTGCCGGCGGCAGCACGCGCTCCGGCAGATCATAAAGCCGCTCGAAGCCACGACGCGACGCGGTGGTGATGCGGCCGGCCCAGAACAGCCATTCGAAAGCGTGCTTGGCGTCGCTCCAACCCCACCAGCCGCCGGAGCCTTTCTGGCCTTCGAGAGCCGATGCGGCGATCGGGCCGCGCGACACTACCTCGCGGTAAATGTCTTCGATATAAGTGGCGCGCTCGCGGCCCCACTTGGCCAGCCCATTATACATTTCCTCGCCGCGTTCGGCCCGCTCCATGCGCCAGCGCATCAGCGGATAGGTTTCGACCGGCAGAAAGGAGGCTTCGTGCGCCCAATATTCGAAGAGTTTGCGCTTACGCGTCACGGCGGCGTTGTCGAGCAGGGCAAGCGGGTAGGGGCCAAGCCGCGAATAGAGTGGCATATAGTGAGCGCGCACCACCGCGCTGACGGAATCGATCTGCAGCAGGCCGGTGCGGCCAAGCACACGGGCCAGATGACGGCGGTCAGGCGTGCTGCTGGGGCGAGGATCGGCAAACCCCTGTGCGGCAAGCGCGATGCGCCGGGCCATGGCGAGCGAGATTTTTTCCTTCATGCAGACGGCACTCTGTTGGCTTTCGACCAAGGTTGGGGCGAATGATTCCGCGTCATGCTAGCAGGGTTTTGGCGGCATCTATGTCAGGAGAGAAAACTGGAGTGAAACATGAAGGAAAACAAACAGGAGCGGATCGGACCAGTTTATCCGGATATGCCCTCCAGCATCGTGTTTTGAACAAGGTTTGACTTGCTTCGCCGAAAGCCCTGCGCTAACCCTCGCCGCGTTGCAGCATAGAGCCCCTAAAACGGTTCAGTGGTTAAACTGTCACGCTTCCGCAAGTGGGTCCGGTGCTGTAATCAGAGTGGATTGGCCGCCAACGGAAAGCTGCAGCATGAACGCATTATTGAGTTCGTACCTGCCCATCGTCCTGTTCATCGGCGTGGCGCTGGTCGTCGGCCTGGCGCTGCTTGCCGCACCCTTTCTGGTGGCCTACCGCAATCCCGATCCGGAAAAGCTTTCCGCCTATGAATGCGGCTTCAACTCCTTCGACGATGCCCGCATGAAGTTCGACATCCGCTTCTACCTGGTGTCGATCCTGTTCATCATCTTCGATCTTGAGGTGGCCTTCCTGTTTCCGTGGGCAGTGTCCTTCAGCCAGATCGGCATGCTCGGTTTCTGGTCGATGATGGTGTTTCTGGCGGTGCTGACCATCGGCTTTGCCTATGAATGGAAGAAAGGAGCGCTGGAATGGGATTGAGCGACAATTCCGGCACGCTCGTCGCGCCGAAGCCGAAAGGCATTCTCGACCCCAGCACCGGAAAGCCGCTGGAGGCGAATGATCCTTTCTTCCTCGAGATCAACAACGAGCTTGCTGACAAGGGCTTTCTCGTCACCTCGACCGAGGCGCTGATCACCTGGGCGCGCAGCGGCTCGCTGATGTTCATGACTTTCGGTCTTGCCTGCTGCGCGGTCGAGATGATCCACACCTCGATGCCGCGCTACGACTCGGAGAGGTTCGGCGTAGCGCCGCGCGCGTCGCCTCGCCAGTCCGACATCATGATCGTCGCCGGCACGCTGACCAACAAGATGGCGCCGGCGCTGCGCAAGGTCTACGACCAGATGCCGGAGCCGCGCTACGTCATCTCGATGGGCTCCTGCGCCAATGGCGGCGGCTACTACCACTATTCCTATTCGGTGGTGCGCGGCTGCGATCGCGTCGTGCCTGTCGACATTTATGTGCCCGGCTGTCCGCCCAGTGCGGAAGCGCTGCTCTACGGCATCCTTCTGTTGCAAAAGAAGATCCGCCGCACCGGCACGATCGAGCGGTGAGCGGGATGATGAGCCTGAATGAACTCTCGACCTATCTCGGCGAGAAGCTGAGCGGCCGGATCGGCGATGCGGTGTTTGCCTATGGCGAACTCACCATCTCGGTCGAGCCGCAGGATCTGATCGAGGTGGTGAGCTTCCTGCGCGACGATCCAAAATGCCAGTTCATCTCGATCATCGACGTCTGCGGCGCCGATTATCCATCGCGGGCCAAGCGCTTCGACGTTGTCTACCACCTGCTGTCGCCGAAGCAGAATATTCGCATCCGCATCAAGGTCCAGGCCGACGAAGAGACGGTGGTGCCGTCGATCACCGGCGTTTATCCCGGCGCCGACTGGTTCGAGCGCGAGGCCTACGATCTCTATGGCGTGCTGTTTTCGGGCCATCCCGATCTCAGGCGGATTCTGACCGATTACGGCTTCGAGGGTCATCCGCTGCGCAAGGATTTCCCGCTGACCGGTTTCGTCGAGGTGCGCTACGACGACGAGGCCAAGCGGGTCATCTACGAGCCGGTGGAATTGAAACAGGAATTCCGCAATTTCGATTTTCTCTCGCCATGGGAAGGGACGGACTACGTCTTGCCCGGCGACGAGAAAGCCAAGACGAATTGAGACGCCAGAATGGCTGAAACCTCCGTCCGCAATTTTAACATCAACTTTGGACCTCAACACCCTGCAGCGCATGGTGTTTTGAGGCTGGTTCTTGAGTTGGACGGCGAAGTCGTCGATCGCGTCGATCCGCATATCGGGCTGTTGCATCGCGGCACTGAAAAGCTGATCGAGGCGAAGACATATTTGCAGGCCGTGCCCTATCTGGACCGGCTCGACTACTGCGCGCCGATGAACCAGGAGCATGCCTTTGCACTGGCCGCAGAGCGGCTGCTCGGCATCGAGGTGCCGAAGCGCGGCCAGCTGATCCGCGTGCTTTATTGCGAGATCGGCCGCATCATGTCGCACATCCTCAATGTGACGACGCAGGCGATGGATGTCGGCGCGTTGACGCCGCCGCTTTGGGGCTTCGTCGAGCGCGAAAAGCTGATGGTGTTCTACGAGCGGGCCAGCGGCTCGCGTATGCATGCGGCCTATTTCCGGCCCGGCGGCGTCCACCAGGACCTGCCGCAGCAGCTGGTCGAGGATATCGGCAACTGGATTGATCCGTTCCTGAAATCGCTCGACGATCTCGACGCACTGCTCACCGGCAACCGCATCTTCAAGCAGCGCAATGTCGACATCGGCACCGTCTCGCTGGACGATGCCTGGGCGTGGGGCTTTTCGGGCGTCATGGTGCGTGGATCCGGCGTCGCCTGGGACCTGCGCAAGTCGCAGCCTTATGAATGCTATGCCGAGATGGATTTCGACATTCCAATCGGCAAGAACGGCGACTGCTACGACCGTTATCTCGTGCGCATGGAAGAGATGCGCCAGTCGGCGAACATCATGCGCCAATGCGTCGACCTGCTGCTCGGCAAGGAAGGCAGCGGGCCGGTGTCGAACCTCGACGGCAAGGTGGTGCCGCCGAAGCGCGCGGCGATGAAGCGTTCGATGGAGGCGCTGATCCATCACTTCAAGCTGTACACCGAGGGCTACCGTGTGCCGGCCGGCGAGGTTTATGCGGCGGTCGAAGCCCCAAAAGGCGAGTTTGGCGTCTACCTGGTCTCGGACGGCACCAACAAGCCGTACCGCTGCAAGCTGCGCGCGCCCGGCTTCGCGCATCTGCAGGCCATGGATTTTTTGTGCCGCGGCCACATGCTGGCCGACGTCACCGCCGTTCTCGGCTCCCTCGACATCGTGTTTGGTGAGGTCGATCGATAAATGTCAGTCCGCCGTCTCGCAGAAGCCAGCCTCCAGCCAGCCTCCTTCGCCTTCAACCGGGCGAATGCGGCAGCGGCGAAGCAATGGATCAAGAAATATCCCAAGGGCCGCGAGCAGTCGGCGATCATCCCGTTGCTGATGCTGGCGCAGGAGCAGGATGGCTGGGTGACCAAGGCGGCGATCGAGACGATCTCCGACATGCTCGGCATGCCCTACATCAGAGGGCTCGAAGTCGCGACCTTCTACACGCAATACCAGCTCAATCCTGTCGGCACCCGCGCGCATATCCAGGTCTGCGGCACCACGCCCTGCATGCTGCGCGGTTCGGAAGCGCTGATGGACGTGTGCCGCTCGAAGATCCATCACGACCAGTTCCACACCAACGACAAGGGCACGCTGTCGTGGGAAGAGGTCGAATGCCTTGGCGCCTGCGTCAACGCGCCGATGGTGATGATCTTCAAGGACACTTTCGAGGATCTGACGCCGGAGCGGCTTGCCGAGATCATCGACCTCTATGATGCCGGCAAGGGCGCCTCGGTGACGCCCGGGCCGCAGAACGGCCGCATCACCTCCGAGCCGATCAGCGGTCTGACGACGCTGAAGAGCGAAAAGGCAATCCTGAAGACGACCCGCGACAGGGAAGCCAAGGCGGCTGCGAGGGCCGCCAGGCAGGCAGCACCAGCGGCAATTGTCGCGACGCCGGCGGCTCCGGCCGTACAGGAGCCGGCGGCCCCTGCCGCGCCGTCGAAGGCCAGCAAGCCGAAGACCGATGCGCCCGAAACCAGCCCGGCGCTGGAGACGCCTTCTCCGGCAAAGGTCGCGCCAGAGACGGAAAAGGCGGCGAGCGTCAGAGCACCGCGGCATTCGGCCGCCAATGCCAACAAGGCCGCGCCGGAAGTCGAAAAGGTTTTGAAACAGCGCAGCGGCCCGATCGTCAAGGCTGAGCCGGCGGCTGCTTTCAAGGCGCCGGAGTTTAAGGAAGCGCCGATCGGCGCTGCCGGCAAAAAAACCGTCAAGCCTGCCAAGCCTTCGCTCGAGGACAAGAACCGTCCGGCCGGCATCGCGAGGCCGGCACTGGTCGACGATCTCAAGCTGGTCTCGGGGGTCGGCCCGAGAACCGAAGGCATACTGCATTCGCTTGGCATCTTCACCTACGCGCAAGTCGCGTCATGGACCAAGGCCGAGCGCGAGTGGGTCGACGGTTATCTCAGTCTGCGGGGCCGCATCGAGCGCGAAGACTGGGTCAAGCAGGCCAAGGCGCTGGCCAAGGGCGGGGTCGCCGAATATATCCGCGTCTTCGGCAAGAAGCCGGTCTGAGGGACGAACAATGCTTCAGGACAGAGACCGCATCTTCAACAACATCTACGGCCGCTTCGACAAGTCGCTGGCCGGCGCAATGGCGCGCGGCGCCTGGGACAACACGCCAGGCATCATCGCCAAGGGGCGCGACTGGATCGTCAATGAGATGAAGGCATCAGGCCTGCGCGGCCGCGGCGGCGCCGGCTTCCCGACCGGGCTGAAATGGTCGTTCATGCCCAAGCAGAGCGACGGCCGGCCGAGCTATCTCGTCGTCAATGCCGACGAATCCGAACCCGGCACCTGCAAGGACCGCGACATTTTGCGCCATGACCCGCACACGCTGGTCGAAGGCTGCCTGATCGCCGGCTTCGCCATGGGCGCGGTTGCGGCCTACATCTATGTGCGCGGCGAGTTCATCCGCGAGCGCGAGGCGCTGCAGCGCGCCATCGGTGAGGCCTATGCGGCCAAGCTGATCGGCAAGAACAACATTTCCGGCTACGATTTCGACATCTACATGCATCATGGCGCCGGCGCCTATATCTGCGGCGAGGAAACGGCGCTGCTCGAAAGCCTCGAAGGCAAGAAGGGCCAGCCGCGGCTGAAGCCGCCGTTTCCGGCCAATGTCGGCCTCTATGGCTGCCCGACGACGGTCAACAATGTCGAGTCGATTGCGGTGGCGCCAACCATTTTGCGCCGCGGCGCTGCCTGGTTCTCGTCCTTCGGCCGGCCCAACAATGTCGGCACCAAGCTGTTCTGCATTTCCGGCCACGTCAACAATCCGTGCACCGTCGAAGAGGCGATGTCGATCCCGTTCCGCGAACTGATCGAGACGCATTGCGGCGGCATTCGCGGCGGCTGGGACAATCTGCTGGCGGTCATTCCGGGCGGCGCTTCGGTGCCGCTGGTGCCGGCGGAACAGATCATCGACGCGCCGATGGATTTCGATGCGTTGCGCGACCTGAAATCGGGTCTCGGCACGGCGGCTGTTATCGTCATGGACAAATCGACCGATATCGTGAAGGCGATTGCCCGGCTTTCCTACTTCTACAAGCACGAGAGCTGCGGCCAGTGCACGCCGTGCCGCGAAGGCACCGGCTGGATGTGGCGGGTGATGGAGCGGTTGGTGCGGGGCGAGGCTCAGAAGCGCGAGATCGACATGCTGCTCGACGTGACCAAACAGGTCGAAGGCCACACGATCTGCGCGCTGGGTGATGCGGCGGCGTGGCCGATCCAGGGCCTGATGCGGCATTTCCGCGGCGAGGTGGAGCGGCGCATCGACGAGTTTTCGCGCAATGCGCACCGGGCAGAGCCGGTGATGGTGGCGGCGGAATAGAGAAGAATTTGAAGCGGGCGAATGCCCGATTTGAAATACGGGCAAATGCCCGATTTGAAATACGGGCGAACGCCCGATTTGAGGAAACAGGCCGGGGCATACGGAAGAGACGACCAGGAGACCACCCATGTCGCTGAATTCGAGACCCGATCATTTTGTGCCAGATTTGGAACCGTTCGAGAAGATGAGCCAGGACCTGACCAGGATGATGCCGAAGGAGATGGCCAGCGCTGTCAATCTCCTGGCGCACCCTGTCGCGGGTGCGGCAGCGATGTCGGCGCTCGGCATCGGGCTTGCCAATCATGCCTTCGGGGTGTGGATGGGCGTGCTCTCGGGTGCCGCCGAGGCCTCGCAGCGGCTCTTCCAACCGATCGTCGACGATTTGGATGCCAGGGTCGAACGCCTTTCGCAGACAGGAGCAAGCTCCTCGACCAAGGCGCGCGCGGCGACGAAAACCTTGATCGCCGAGGCGCAGTCCTTCGCCCGGAACGTGAATGACATAGCGGCGAACAGCATGGACGCTGCACCCAGCGTAGTGGATGCGGCTGCCGCACCGGCCGGGTTGATGCCGGAGGACTTCAAGCAGCCCAAGGCAATGAATCGTCCGGCAAACCCGGCCGACCTCAAGGCGATATCGGGCATCGGGCCGAAGCTGGAACAGGTGCTGAACGGCTTGGGCATCTGGACCTACGGCCAGATCGCGGCATGGACGCCGGAAGAGATCGCCTGGGTCGACGATTATCTGTCGTTCAAGGGCCGCATCGGTCGCGATAACTGGCTTCGCCAGGCGGCGGCGCTAGCCGCCAAGGCCGAGAGGTAGGGGACGAGATGGAGGTCCATGACAGGCGCGATGTTCTCGACGTGCGCAACGCCATCGTCAGCAATTCCAATTTCGATGACGTCAACATGTCGTACACGCGGTTTCACGACGTCAACCTGTCGGCGGCCAGGATCCACCGCACCAACCTGAGCAACACCAGGGTGGAAGACGCCAAACTTTCGAATGCGTATTTCACCAATGTGAACATGAGCAATGTGAAGATAGAAAACGCGCAGGTCGCGGGCATGATGATCAACGGCATCAGCCTTGACGACGTGTTCCAGGCATATGAGACGGCGAAGACCGCCGGGGGCAATTGATGGCAAAGCTCAAGGTCGACGGGAAAGAGATTACTGTACCCGACCACTACACGCTGCTGCAGGCAGCCGAGGACGCCGGCGCCGAAGTGCCGCGCTTCTGCTTCCATGAGCGGCTGTCGATCGCCGGCAATTGCCGCATGTGCCTGATCGAGGTGAAGGGCGGGCCGCCCAAGCCGCAGGCGTCCTGCGCCATGGGCGTTCGCGATCTGCGCCCGGGACCAAATGGCGAAACGCCGGAAATTTTCACCAACACGCCGATGGTCAAGAAGGCCCGGGAAGGCGTGATGGAATTCCTGCTGATCAACCATCCGCTCGATTGCCCGATCTGCGACCAGGGCGGCGAGTGCGACCTGCAGGACCAGGCGATGGCGTTCGGCGTCGATTCGTCGCGCTATCACGAGAACAAGCGGGCGGTCGAAGACAAGTATATCGGGCCGCTGGTCAAGACGATCATGAACCGCTGCATCCATTGCACGCGCTGCGTCCGCTTCACCACCGAAATTGCCGGCATTTCCGAGCTCGGCCTGATCGGCCGCGGCGAGGACGCCGAAATCACCACCTATCTCGAAAGCGCGATGACATCGGAACTGCAGGGCAACGTCATCGACCTTTGCCCGGTCGGCGCGCTGACCTCCAGGCCCTACGCCTTCCAGGCGCGGCCGTGGGAACTGACCAAGACCGAATCCATCGATGTCATGGACGCTGTCGGCTCGGCGATCCGCGTCGATTCCAGAGGCCGCGAGGTGATGCGCATCCTGCCGCGCACCAACGAGGCGGTGAACGAGGAGTGGATTTCAGACAAGACCCGCTTCATCTGGGACGGCTTGCGCACCCAGCGCCTCGACCGGCCATATGTCCGCAAGAACGGCAAGCTGGCCCCGGCAAGCTGGGCCGAGGCTTTTTCCGCGATCAAGGAAGCGGTGTCGAGCACCGCGCCCGACAAGATCGGCGCCATATCAGGCGATCTCGCCGCCGTCGAGGAGATCTATGCGCTGAAGCTGCTGATGGCCTCGCTCGGCTCGAAGAACACCGACTGCCGCCAGGATGGCGCCGCGCTCGATCCGTCGCTTGGCCGGGCAGGCTATATCTTCAACCCGACCATCGAGGGCATCGAGCAGGCCGACGCGGTGCTGATCATCGGCGCCAATCCGCGCTTCGAGGCGTCCTTGCTCAACGCCCGCATTCGCAAACGGTGGAGGGTCGGCAACCTGCCGGTCGGCGTCATCGGCGATGTCGGCGATACGCGCTACGACTATGAGCAGCTCGGCGCCGGAACGGAATCGCTGAAGGATTTGGCCGACGGCAACGGCAAATTCTTCCAGGTGCTGAAGAATGCGACGCATCCGCTTGTGATCGTCGGTCAGGGCGCGCTGTCGCGCTCGGACGGCGCGGCCGTGCTCGGCCAGGCGGCGAAGCTCAGCCTGGCCGTCAATGCCGCGAGAGCCGACTGGAACGGCTTTGCCGTGCTGCACACTGCGGCGGCGCGTGTCGGCGGTCTCGATGTCGGCTTCGTGCCGGGCGAGGGCGGCAAGAGCGTCGCCGGCATGCTGGGCGCCATGGAGGTGCTGTTCTTCCTCGGCGCCGACGAGATCGACATGACCAGGACCGGCGGCGCCTTCGTCGTTTATATCGGCACGCATGGCGACCACGGCGCGCATCGCGCCGACGTCATCCTGCCGGGCGCCGCCTATACCGAAAAATCGGGCACCTTCGTCAACACCGAGGGCCGGGTTCAGCAGACCAACCGTGCCGGCTTCGCGCCGGGCGATGCGCGCGAGGACTGGGCGATCCTGCGGGCGCTGTCGGATGTGCTGGGCAAGAGATTGCCGTTCGATTCTTTGCCGCAGCTGCGCGCGAAACTCTATTCGGAATACCCGCATCTTGCCCGCATCGACCAGGTCGCGGCCGGCAATGCTGACGATATCACTGAGGTGGCGAAGCTCGGTGGGCGGCTGGACAAGGGCAGCTTCACCTCGCCGGTCAAGGATTTCTACCTGACCAACCCGATCGCGCGGGCCTCCGCAGTGATGGCGGAATGCTCGGCGCTGGCGAAAAACGGTTTTAGGCAGGCGGCGGAATAATCATGGACACCTTCGTCTCCTTCTACGTGTTGCCGGCGCTGCTCATCCTGTTGAAGTCGGTCGTGCTGATCGTCGTGCTGTTGATCTTTGTCGCCTACATCCTGTACGCGGACCGCAAGATCTGGGCGGCGGTGCAGCTGCGCCGCGGCCCCAACGTCGTCGGCCCATGGGGCACGCTGCAGGCTTTCGCCGACCTTCTGAAGTTCGTGTTCAAGGAGCCGGTGATCCCGTCCGGCGCCAACAAGGGCGTTTTTCTGCTGGCGCCGCTGGTTTCGGCGGTGCTGGCGATCTCGGCCTGGGCAGTCATTCCGGTCAATGAGGGCTGGGCGATCGCCAACGTCAATGTCGGCATCCTCTATGTCTTCGCCATCTCCTCGCTCGAGGTCTATGGCGTGATCATGGGCGGCTGGGCGTCCAACTCGAAATATCCGTTCCTCGGCGCGCTGCGCTCGGCGGCGCAGATGGTGTCCTACGAGGTCTCGATCGGTTTCGTCATCGTCACAGTGCTGCTTTGCGTCGGCTCGCTCAACCTGTCCGATATCGTGCTGTCGCAGCAGGATGGGCTGGGCACGCGGATTGGCCTGCCCAACACTTTCCTCGACTGGCATTGGCTGTCGCTGTTCCCGATGTTCGTCATCTTCTTCATCTCGGCGCTGGCCGAAACGAACCGCCCGCCCTTCGACCTTGTGGAAGCCGAATCGGAACTCGTCGCCGGCCACATGGTCGAATATTCGTCGACGCCGTTCTTGCTGTTCTTCCTCGGCGAATATGTCGCCATCGTGCTGATGTGCGCGCTGGCCACCATCCTGTTCCTCGGCGGCTGGCTGCCGCCCTTCGACTTCGCCCCCTTCACCTGGGTGCCGGGGCTGATCTGGTTCGTGCTCAAGGTCTGCCTGGTGTTCTTCATGATCTCGATGGTGAAGGCCTTCGTGCCGCGCTACCGCTACGACCAGCTGATGCGGCTCGGCTGGAAGGTCTTCCTGCCGATCTCGCTGGCGATGGTGGTGATTGTCGCCGCGTTCCTCAAGATCACGGGGTTTGCGTGATGTCTGCTTTAGCCCAAGCCGCAAAGTCGCTGCTGCTGCAGGATTTCGTCAGCGCCTTCTTCCTGTCGATGCGCCAGTTCTTCGCGCCGAAGGAGACGATCAACTATCCGCACGAGAAGGGGCCGACCAGCCCGCGCTTCCGCGGCGAGCATGCGCTGCGCCGCTATCCGAACGGCGAGGAACGCTGCATCGCCTGCAAACTGTGCGAGGCGATCTGCCCGGCGCAGGCGATCACAATCGAGGCCGGCCCGCGCCGCAACGACGGCACCCGCCGCACGGTGCGCTACGATATCGACATGGTGAAGTGCATCTATTGCGGCTTCTGCCAGGAAGCCTGCCCGGTCGACGCCATCGTCGAAGGGCCGAATTTCGAATTCGCGACCGAGACGCGCGAGGAACTTTATTACGACAAGGACAAGCTCTTGGCCAATGGCGACCGCTGGGAGCGCGAACTGGCGCGCAACATCTCGCTGGACGCGCCGTACCGATAAGACAGCTTTCTTCTCCCCGTTCACGGGGAGAAGATGCCGGCAGGCAGATGAGGGGCGGCGCCGACGTCGCAAAATTCAGCCTGCCCCTCATCCGGCCGTTCGGGCCACCTTCTCCCGTAAACGGGGAAAAGGAAACGGAATGACGCATGGACGGGGCGAGAGGCCTCGTTTATGGACAACGCGGCTTCGGCACCGGAGGCGGAACGAAGCCACACATCAAACAGGACGAACGTCCTGTTTGGACAGGAACCCGGGGGAACCCATGCTGAATGGACTAGAGGCGGCCTTTTTCTACCTCTTCGCCTTTGTCGCGGTCGCGTCGGCGTTCATGGTCATTTCGGCGCGCAATCCCGTGCATTCGGTGCTGTTCCTGATCCTGACCTTCTTCAATGCCGCCGGCCTGTTCATGCTGACCGGCGCAGAGTTCCTGGCGATGATCCTGCTCGTCGTCTATGTCGGCGCGGTCATGGTGTTGTTCCTGTTCGTCGTCATGATGCTCGACGTCGATTTCGCCGAAATGAAGGAAGGCGCCCTGCAATACGCGCCGATCGGCGCGCTGGTCGGGCTGATCCTGGCGGCTGAGCTGATCGTCGTGCTCGGCGGCTATACGTTCGCGCCGCAACTGGCGGCGACGGTTGCAAAACCCATTCCGGACCTTGCCGCGCGCTCGAACACGGCAGCACTCGGCGACATCCTCTATACGGACTACCTCTACTATTTCCAGATTGCGGGCCTTGTGCTGCTGGTCGCCATGATCGGCGCCATTGTGCTGACGCTGCGCCACAAGCCGGGCATCAAGAGGCAGTCAATCGCTGCCCAGGTCGGCCGCACGCCGGCAACGGGAATGGAAATCCGCAAGGTCAAGACGGGCGAGGGAATCTGAGATGGTCGTCGGCATCGCACATTATCTGACCGTATCGGCGATCCTGTTCACGCTCGGCGTGTTCGGCATCTTCCTCAACCGCAGGAACATCATTGTCATCCTGATGTCGATCGAGCTGATCCTGCTCGCGGTCAACATCAATTTCGTCGCCTTCTCGGCAGCGCTCGGCGATCTCGTCGGACAGGTGTTCGCGCTGTTCGTGCTGACGGTCGCAGCGGCCGAAGCGGCGATCGGCCTCGCCATTCTCGTCGTCTTCTTCCGCAACCGCGGCTCGATCGCGGTCGAAGACGTGAACATGATGAAGGGTTGACGGAAACCACCATGTATCAGGCCATCGTCTTCCTTCCGCTGCTCGGCTTCCTGATCGTCGGCCTGTTCGGCACGTCGCTCGGCGCCAAGGCGTCCGAATACATCACCTCCGGCTTCCTGGTGATATCGGCCGTGCTGTCGTGGGTCGCCTTCTTCGCCGTCGGTTTCGGCGAGGGCGAGGTGTTCACCGTGCCGGTGATGCGCTGGATCCAGTCGGGCGGGTTGGAGGCCGCTTGGGCGCTGCGCATCGATACGCTGACGGTGGTGATGCTGGTCGTCGTCAACACGGTGTCGGCGCTGGTCCACATCTACTCGATCGGCTACATGCATCACGACCCGAACCGGCCGCGCTTCTTCGCCTATCTGTCGCTGTTCACCTTCGCCATGCTGATGCTGGTGACCGCTGACAACCTCGTGCAGATGTTCTTTGGCTGGGAAGGCGTCGGTCTCGCCTCCTACCTGCTGATCGGCTTCTGGTACAAGAAGCCGTCGGCCAATGCCGCCGCAATCAAGGCCTTCGTCGTCAACCGCGTCGGCGATTTCGGTTTCGCGCTCGGCATCTTCGGTGTGTTCGTCCTGTTCGGCTCGGTCAATCTCGGCACCATATTCGCCAATGCAGCGACGTTCATTCCGGCCGAAGGCGCCCCCGAGGGCGCTGCCGTGCTGACCTTCCTCGGCTATGCGCTCGACAAGCAGGCCGCGATGACCGTCGTCTGCCTGCTGTTGTTCATGGGCGCCATGGGCAAGTCGGCCCAGGTGCCGCTGCACACCTGGCTGCCGGACGCCATGGAAGGCCCGACGCCGGTCTCGGCGCTCATCCATGCCGCCACCATGGTGACCGCCGGCGTGTTCATGCTGGCGCGGCTGTCGCCGCTGTTTGAGTTGTCGCATTCGGCGCTGATCGTGGTCACCTTCATCGGCGCCTTCACCGCCTTCTTCGCGGCGACCGTCGGCCTTGTCCAGAACGACATCAAGCGCGTCATCGCCTATTCGACCTGCTCGCAGCTCGGCTACATGTTCGTGGCGCTCGGCGTCGGCGCCTATGGCGCGGCGATCTTCCATCTGTTCACGCATGCCTTCTTCAAGGCGCTGCTGTTCCTCGGCTCGGGCTCGGTGATCCACGCCGTCTCCGATGAACAGGACATGCGCAGGATGGGCGGTCTCAGAACGCTCATTCCGAAGACCTACTGGATGATGGTGATCGGCACGCTGGCGCTGACCGGCGTCGGCATTCCGGTGACGGTCATCGGCACCGCCGGCTTCTTCTCCAAGGACGCGATCATCGAAAGCGCCTTTGCCGCGCATAATCCGGTCGCCGGCCTTGCCTTCGTGCTGCTGGTCGTCGCCGCCTGCTTCACCAGCTTCTATTCCTGGCGGCTGATCTTCATGACCTTCCACGGCCAGCCGCGGGCGAGCCACGAGGTCATGCACCACGTCCATGAATCGCCGCCGGTCATGCTGGTGCCGCTGTACATCCTGGCGGCGGGCGCGCTGTTGGCCGGCGTGATTTTCCATGGCGCCTTCATCGGCGAGGGTTATGCCGAGTTCTGGAAGGCGTCGCTGTTCACGCTGCCGGAGAACCACATCCTGCACGACATCCACGAAGTGCCGTTTTGGGTGAAGCTGTCGCCGTTCGTCGCCATGCTGATCGGCTTCGCGATTGCCTGGCAATTCTACATCCGCGCGCCGGAGATGCCGAAGAACCTCGCGGCGCAGCATCGCGGGCTGTACGCCTTCCTGCTCAACAAGTGGTATTTCGACGAACTCTTCGACTTCCTGTTCGTGCGGCCGGCAAAACGCCTCGGCCACTTTCTGTGGAAGACCGGCGACGGCACCGTCATCGACGGACTTGGTCCTGACGGGGTGTCGGCGCGCGTCGTCGACGTCACCAACCGGGTCGTCAAACTGCAGACCGGCTACCTCTATCACTATGCCTTCGCCATGCTGATCGGCGTTGCCGCATTCGTCACCTGGATGATGCTCTGATGACCGCCTGGCCGATCCTCTCGCTGGTCACCTTCCTGCCGCTGGTTGGTGTGCTGTTCATTCTGGTGATCAATGACGACAGCGAGAATGCCCGCCGCAACATCCGCGCCATTGCGTTGTGGACGACGAGCATCACTTTCATCATCTCGCTGTTCATCTGGACCGGCTTCGACAATGCGGAGCCCGGCTTCCAGTTCGTCGAGAAGTTTGCCTGGCTGGATTCCGGCATCTCCTACCATATGGGCGTCGACGGCATCTCCATGCTGTTCGTCATCCTGACCACCTTCCTGATGCCGCTCTGCATCCTGGCTTCGTGGGAATCTATCGAGAAGCGCGTCAAGGCCTACATGATCGCGTTCCTGCTGCTGGAGACGCTGATGATCGGCGTGTTCTGCGCGCTCGACATCGTTTTGTTCTACGTCTTCTTCGAAGCCGGTCTGATCCCAATGTTCATCATCATCGGCGTATGGGGTGGCAAGCGGCGCGTCTACGCCTCGTTCAAGTTCTTCCTCTATACGCTGGCCGGCTCGGTGCTGATGCTGCTCGCCATCATGGCGATGTTCTTCCAGTCCGGCACCACCGACATCCCGACGCTACTGACGCACAACTTCCCAGCCTCCATGCAGACTTGGCTATGGCTCGCCTTCTTCGCGTCTTTCGCCGTGAAGATGCCGATGTGGCCGGTGCACACCTGGCTGCCGGACGCCCATGTCGAGGCGCCGACGGCCGGTTCGGTCATCCTGGCCGCCATCCTGCTCAAGATGGGCGGATATGGCTTCCTGCGCTTCTCCTTGCCGATGTTTCCGATCGCCTCGGAGATGTTTGCGCCGCTGGTCTTCGCGCTGTCCGTCGTCGCCATCATCTACACCTCGCTGGTGGCGTTGATGCAGGAGGACATGAAGAAGCTGATCGCCTATTCGTCGGTCGCCCACATGGGCTTCGTCACCATGGGGATCTTCGCGATGAACCAGGAAGGCGTCCAGGGGGCGATCTTCCAGATGCTGTCGCACGGTCTGGTCTCCGGCGCGCTGTTCCTCTGCGTCGGCGTCATCTACGACCGCATGCACACGCGCGACATCGACGCCTATGGCGGGCTGGTCAACAACATGCCGAAATACGCCACCGTGTTCATGATCTTCACCATGGCCAATGTCGGCCTGCCCGGCACCAGCGGCTTCGTCGGCGAGTTCCTGACCATGCTCGGCGTGTTCCGGGTCAACACCTGGGTGGCGTTCTTCGCCGCCACCGGCGTTATTCTGTCGGCGGCCTATGCGCTTTGGCTGTATCGCCGGGTGATCTTCGGCGCGCTGACGAAGGACAGCCTGAAAGGCCTGCTCGACCTGTCGACGCGCGAGAAGGTGATCATCTATCCGCTGGCCGCGCTGGTCATCTTCTTCGGCGTCTACCCGGCGCCGGTCTTCGACGCGACCGCCGCATCGGTCAAGGCGCTCGTCACCAATGTCACCGCATCCATCGACACCGCGCAGACCGCGGCGGCGAACTGACCCGGGAGGTTTGCGAACCATGACGCCGGACCTTCTCTCCAGCCTGTCGCTGTCGACGCCAGAGCTGATCCTCGCCGTCGGCGCCCTGGCGCTGCTGATGCTCGGCGCCTATTCGCGCGCCAACACCACCACCACGGTGAGCGGCCTTGCCGTCGCCGTCCTGGTGATTGCCGGCGTCTGGACGATCTTTTCCACCGGACAGGGCAACGCTTACGGCGAAGCCTTCGTCCAGGATCCCTTCGCCCGCTTCATGAAGGTGCTGGCGCTGATCGGATCGGCGGTGACACTGGTCATGTCGATGCGCTTCGCCAAGGCGGAGCATTTCGACAACTTCGAGTATCCGGTGCTGATCCTGCTGTGCACGCTCGGCATGATGCTGATGATCTCGGCCAACGGCATGATCGGGCTTTATCTCGGCCTCGAACTGCAGTCGCTGGCAATCTACGTGCTGGCGGCGATCAACCGGGACAATCTGCGCTCGACCGAGGCGGGGTTGAAATATTTCGTCCTCGGCGCGCTGTCGTCGGGCATGCTGCTTTACGGCATCAGCCTCGTCTACGGCTACACCGGCAACACCGGTTTCCAGGAGATCGCCACGGCGCTGGGCGGCGGCGAGCGGCAGCTTGGCCTGGTCTTCGGCCTGGTCTTCGTGCTGGCCGGCCTCGCCTTCAAGATATCGGCGGTGCCGTTCCACATGTGGACGCCCGACGTCTATGAAGGCGCGCCGACGCCGGTGACGGCCTTCCTCGCCGCGGCGCCGAAGATGGCGGCAATGGCGCTGATCGTGCGCGTCACCATGGACGCCTTCAAGCCAATCGCCGCCGACTGGCAGCAGATCATCGTCTTCATCTCGATTGCCTCGATGCTGCTCGGCGCCTTCGCGGCGATCGGCCAGACCAACATCAAGCGGCTGATGGCCTATTCTTCGATCGGCCATATGGGCTACGCCCTGGTCGGCCTCGCCGCCAACAGCCAGGCCGGCGTGCGCGGCGTCGCCATCTACATGCTGATCTATCTGGTGATGACGCTCGGCACCTTCGCCTTCATCCTCGCCATGCGGCGCAAGGAAGGCAATGTCGAACAGATCAGCGATCTCGCCGGCCTGTCGTCGACCAATCCGATCATGGCGACGATCCTGACCATCCTGATGTTCTCGCTGGCCGGCATTCCGCCGCTCGCCGGCTTCTGGGGGAAGTGGTACGTGTTCCTTGCCGCCATCAACGCCAACCTCTACGCGCTGGCGATCATTGGCGTGCTGGCCTCGGTGGTGGGCGCTTATTATTATCTGCGGATCATCAAGATCATGTGGTTCGACGAACCGGTCGGCGGCTTCGTGCCGATGGCGACCGAGCTTCGCGTCGTGCTTGGCGTCTGCGGCGCCTTCGTGCTGTTCTATGTGCTGATCGGCGGGCCGATCGGCACCTATGCCGAAGCCGCCGCCAAGACATTCTTCTGACGGGATGGCATTTCGGCTGGCTCCAACAGCGGCCTCGGAAGGGTTCCGGCTCGAGGCACATGACACGGTCGGTTCCACCAATGCGCTGGCGCTCGACCATGCGCGGGCGGGAGATCCGGGCAAGCTCTGGGTCGTTTCGAAAAAGCAGGAAAGCGGGCGTGGCCGGCGCGGCCGGGTCTGGGCGACGCCCGAGGGCAATCTGGCGGCGACGCTGCTGGTGGTCACCAATGCCGAGCTTCGCCTGGCCGCGACGCTCGGCTTCGTCGCCGGGCTGGCGCTGGCCGATGCGCTCGACGCCGTCGTGCCGAAGGGCAGGATCGCGATCGGCCTCGACGGCGGCAGCGATGGAAAAAACCGTTTCGAGCTGAAATGGCCGAACGATGTGCTCGCCTCCGGCGCCAAGCTTGCCGGCATCCTGCTGGAATCGGCGGTACTCGAAGGCGATCGCTTTGCGGTGGCGGTGGGCATCGGTGTCAATGTTGTGGCATACCCCAAGGATTTGCCTTATCCCGCGACATCGCTTAGCGCGCTGGGCGCTGCTTGCGATGCCGAGACATTGTTTCTGGCGCTGTCGGATGCCTGGAGCGAGAATGCGCGGCTGTGGAACGATGGGCGCGGGCTGTCCGCCGTCAGGCGGCGCTGGCTAGCGCGCGCGGCAGGGCTTGGTGGGCAGGTTGCTGTCAGAATTGACGGTAATGTGGTGCGCGGCACGTTCGAGACCATTGACGAGGACTGCCGTTTCGTGATCCGCGACGATGAAGGTTCGGTTCTGACGATCGCCGCCGGCGACGTGCATTTCGGTGCGGTCGCGTCGGCCCATGTTTAACAGGCCAAGGTTTTTGACGGGTTCAGGTTTGACTGGCCCGAGGTTTTGACGGGCTTGGGTTGACCGGCCAGGAAAGGAATGATCATGGCGACAGCGGAAAACGCCGAACTCGTTTTCGTGCCGCTTGGCGGCGTCGGCGAGATCGGCATGAACTTCGCCCTCTATGGCTACGGCCCGGCCAATGCACGCGAATGGATCGTCATCGATGTCGGCGTGACCTTTCCCGATGCCAGCCTGCCTGGAGTCGACCTGGTGCTGCCCGACACGCGCTTCATCGAGGAGAACGTCGCCAACCTGCGCGGCATCGTCATCACGCACGCGCATGAGGACCATTACGGCGCGCTGCTCGACACATGGCCGAGGCTCAAGGCGCCGGTCTGGATGACGCCGTTCGGCGCTGGATTGCTGGAAGCCAAGCGGCAGGGCGAGCAGGGCGCACCAAAGATCCCGGTGACGATCTACCGCGCCGGCGAAAAGTTCAGCGTCGGCCCGTTCGAGATCGAGGCCATCCCGGTCGCGCATTCAATTCCCGAACCGATGTCGCTGGCGATCACCTCGCCGGCCGGCACCGTCATCCACACCGGCGACTGGAAGATCGATCCGGCGCCGACGATCGGGCCGCTGACCGACGAAGCGCGCTTCCGCGCCTACGGCGACAAGGGCGTGCTGGCGCTGATCTGCGATTCCACCAATGCGCTGCGGGAAGGGGTGTCGCCGTCGGAAGTCGCGGTTGGCGAGGGCCTCAAGGGCGTCATCCAAAGCGCCAAGGGCCGCGTTGCGGTCACCACGTTTTCCTCCAATGTCGGACGCATCGTCTCCATTGCCAAGGCGGCACGCGATGCCGGCCGGCAGTGCCTGGTGCTCGGCCGCTCGCTGAAGCGCGTCATCGATGTTGCCGGCGAGCTCGGTTACATGGATGGGCTGCCCGAATTCATCGCCGAGGAGGACTTTGGCTTCATCCCGCGCGAAAACCTCGTCATCATCTGCACCGGCAGCCAGGGCGAGCCGCTTGCGGCACTGGCGAAACTGTCGCGCGAGGAGATGAAATCGGTGTCGCTGACGGCAGGCGACACGGTGGTGTTTTCCTCGCGCACCATTCCCGGCAACGAGAAGGGTATCCTCGAGATCAAGAACCGTCTGATCGATCTCGGCATCAAGATCATCGAGGACGGCGATGCGCTGGTGCATGTCTCGGGCCATCCGCGCCGCAGCGAGTTGCGCCAGATGTATGAATGGGTGCGCCCGCAGATCGGCGTCCCCGTGCATGGCGAGGCGGCGCACCTGGTGGCGCAGGGATCGCTTATGTCGGTGTCCGGCATCGGCCAGGTGGCGCAGGTGCGCGACGGCGACATGCTGCGGCTCTATCCCGGTGCGGCGACGATCATCGACCAGGTGCCGTTCGGCCGCATCTACAAGGACGGCAGGCTGATCGGCACCGATCAGGCGATGGGCATTCGCGACCGGCGCAAGCTGTCTTTCGCCGGCCATGTCGCGGTCAATGTCGTGCTCGATGACAAATATGAGCTGGCCGGCGATCCCGATCTGGTCGCCATCGGCGTCGCCGAGGCCGATGGCCGCGGCGAGAGCCTAGAAGACCTGATGATCGATGCGGCAATCGGCGCGGTGGACTCCATCCCCCGTCAGCGCCGAAAAGACCTCGATCTCGTGCAGGAGGCAGTGCGCCGCGCCGTCCGTGGCGCCGCCAATGAAGCCTGGGGCAAGAAGCCGCTGGTGACAGTGTTCGTCACCAGGTGACGAACAAGGGAGTAGGGGAGTAGGGCAGTAAGGGAGTAGGGAAGAGCAAATAGCTTTGCGGTTAACCTGCGGACTTGTTTTCCCCTACTCCCCTACTGCCTTATTCCCTACTCCCTAACTTTCCACGGAGTTCCAATGCTTGGACGCCTTAACCATGTCGCGCTTGCCGTGCCTGATCTGGCCGCGGCGACAGCGGCTTATCGCGACACGCTCGGCGCTCGGGTGACCGCGCCGCAGGCGCTGCCGGAGCATGGCGTGACGGTGGTGTTCGTCGATGTCGGCAACACCAAGATCGAATTGCTGGAGCCGCTTGGCGAGGGTTCGCCGATCGCGGCATTCCTCGAGAAGAACCCCTCGGGCGGCATGCATCATCTGTGCTATGAGGTCGACGACATTCTTGCTGCGCGTGATCACCTCAAGGCCAGGGGCGCCCGCGTCCTGGGTGACGGCAATCCGAAGACCGGCGCGCACGGCAAGCCGGTGCTGTTCCTGCATCCCAAGGATTTCTTCGGCACGCTGGTCGAACTGGAGCAAGCATGAGCTGGGTTTCATTTCTCGCCCTGTTCTTCATCACATGGTGGGTGGTGCTGTTCGCCATCCTGCCGTTCAGCCTGAGGACGCAGGACGAGGATGAGGATGTGACGCTGGGCACGGTATCCAGCGCGCCGCGCGGACCGCATATGCTGCGCGCGGTGCTGCGGACAACGATCGTCACGCTGGTTCTGCTTGGCATCTTTTATGGCATTACGAGGGGGCTCGGCCTCGGCATCGACGACATCCCGCACATCGTACCGGATTTCAGCCAAAGTCCCGAAAACTAGAATTCCAGGCCGGAAGAACCGATGCCGGTTGTTTTCGAACCCGCTGTGCTGACGTTGCGTAAGTGATTTGGCAATTTGTCGTGCTAACCAAATGATTGCACAAAAAAAATGCAAGGCACGAGGCCTTGCAATTTAAACGCGTCCGATCTGTTTCCGGTATTCGGCGGCAGCGAGTAACCGCGCCTAGATCGCATCCTCCCAAGACTTTGACCGCGTAGGAGAGCAGATTTCTTTCCGCCCTCTCGGTTATCGGCGCACATTAGACCAAGCCGGGTGAAAATGTCACGCAGAATTTTGCCCGGAAATAAGCAATCTCGTGCTGCACTGCACAATAGTATGGCAGGCGTTGCTTGCGAAACGACCAGCAAGGCGAACGCGGCACTGCGGCGCCTTTGCGACGCCCAGTGGGGGGCCCAGTTGACCCCCAGGGGGCGGGTTTCCATTCCGTCATGAAATGGCTATGAAGCCGGAGCAAGCAAGCCTGCGCTGCGCCGATTCCGGTGCGGCAATCCTCTCTCTCACGGACCAGTCCATGCGTTTGTCGCGCTATTTCCTGCCTATCCTTAAAGAAAATCCGCGCGAGGCCGAAATCGTCTCGCACCGGCTGATGCTGCGCGCCGGCATGATCCGCCAGCAGGGGCAAGGCAGTTTTTCCTGGCTGCCGCTCGGCAAGAGGGTGCTGGACAAGGTCTGCCGGATCGTTCGCGAGGAGCAGGACCGGGCCGGCGCGCTCGAGATCCTGATGCCGACCATTCAGTCCGCCGAGCTGTGGCGCGAAAGCGGCCGCTATGATGACTATGGCAAGGAGATGCTGCGCATCAAGGACCGGCAGGATCGGGACATGCTCTATGGGCCGACCAACGAGGAGGTGGTGACCGAGATTTTCCGCGCCTATGTGAAATCCTATAAGGATTTGCCGCTCAATCTCTATCACATCCAGTGGAAATTCCGCGACGAGGTGCGGCCGCGCTTCGGCGTCATGCGCAGCAGAGAGTTCCTGATGAAGGACGCCTATTCCTTCGATCTCGACTTTGCAGGCGCCAAGGCGGCCTATAACAGGATGTTCGTGTCCTATCTCAGGACGTTCACGCGCATGGGGCTGCAGGCAATCCCGATGCGTGCCGACACCGGGCCGATCGGCGGCGACCTCAGCCACGAATTCATCATCCTGGCCGACACCGGCGAGAGCCAGGTCTATTGCCATCGCGACTATCTCGCACTTGATGTGCCGGGGGCGGACACCGACTTCTCCAACGATGCCGAGATCGGCGACATCGTCAAGGAATGGACCACGCCCTATGCGGCGACCGACGAGATGCACGACGAGGCGGCGTGGGAGAAGGTTGCGACAAGCGACCGGGTCTCGGCGCGCGGCATCGAGGTCGGCCACATCTTCCATTTCGGCGACAAATATTCGAAGCCGATGGGCGCCAAGGTGACCGGGCCCGACGGCAAGGATCATTTTGCTTCCGGAGGTTCCTACGGCATCGGCCCGACGCGGCTGGTCGCGGCGATCATCGAGGCCAGCCACGACGATAACGGCATCATCTGGCCGGAGGCGGTGGCGCCTTTCGACATCGGCCTGATCAATATGAAAGCTGGCGACGCCGACTGCGACCGCGTCTGCGATGACCTCAATGCGGCGTTTGTCGCCGTCGGCAAGGACGTGCTCTACGACGACACCGATCAGCGGCCGGGCGGCAAGTTCGCCACCGCCGACCTGATCGGACTGCCGTGGCAGGTGATCGTCGGGCCGCGCGGCGTGGCCGCCGGCGAGGTCGAGATCAAGAATCGCAAAACCGGCGAGCGTGAGACGCTGCCAATTGCGGACGTGAAAAAACGCTTCGGTTCTGCCGCATGAGCGAAGCGGCAGTAGTGAAAACCCCGGCCGCCGGAGCTTTTTCCGTGTTCGAACGCATGGTCGCGTGGCGCTATCTGCGCTCGCGCCGCAAGGAGACGGTGATCTCCGTCATCGCCTCGATTTCCTTCCTCGGCATCATGCTGGGCGTCGCCACGCTGATCGTCGTGATGGCTGTCATGAACGGCTTTCGCGCCGAGCTCCTGACGCGCATCCTCGGTGTCAACGGTCATCTGATCGTGCAGCCGCTCGACATGCCGCTGGAGGACTATGCGCAGGTTGCCGGCCGCATCAATGGCGTGCCCGGCGTCCAATACGCCATTCCTCTGATCGACGGGCAGGTCCTGGCGCAAGGCAATATCGGCGGCGGGTCGGGGGCGCTGGTTCGCGGCATACGCGGCGAGGATCTGGGCAAGATTTCGATCGTCGCCAACAATATCAAGCAGGGCTCGATCGCCGGCTTCGACACAGGCGAGGGCGTCGCCATCGGCAGCCGCATGGCTGACAATCTCGGTCTTGTGCTCGGCGACACGATCACGCTGATCGCGCCCGACGGCGATGTGACGCCGCTCGGCACGACCCCGCGCATGAAGGGCTATCCGGTCACGGCGATCTTCGAAGTCGGCATGTCGGAATATGACAGTTCCATCGTCTACATGCCGTTTTCGGAAGCGCAGCTCTATTTCAACATGGATGGCCGGGCTCAGGCGATCGAGATCTATGTCGACAATCCCGACAATGTCGACGCGCTGAAACCCAAGGTCGAGGAGGCGTCACAGCGGCCGATCACCATGGTCGACTGGCGAGAACGCAACCGGACATTCTTCGATGCGCTGCAAGTGGAGCGCAACGTCATGTTTATGATCCTGACGCTGATCGTGCTGGTGGCGGCACTCAACATCATCTCGGGGCTGATCATGCTGGTGAAGGACAAGGGCCACGATATCGCCATCCTGCGCACCATGGGCGCCACGCGCGGCGCGATCCTGCGCATCTTCCTGATGACGGGGGCGGCGATCGGCGTGGTGGGCACCATCGCCGGCGTCCTCCTCGGCGTTGTAATCTGCCTGAACGTCGAGCGCATCCGCCAGTTCTTCTCCTGGCTGGCCGGCGAAAGGTTGTTCAATCCCGAGCTCTACTTCCTGAGCCAGTTGCCTGCCCGCATGGACGCCAGCGAGACGATCTCGGTGGTGCTGATGGCGCTGGTGCTGTCGTTCCTGGCGACGCTGTTTCCGGCATGGCGCGCGGCCAGACTCGATCCGGTCGAAGCGCTGAGGTACGAATGATGGCCGAGGCCATTATCGAACTGAAGAGCGTCGAGCGCCACTATGTCCAGGGGCCGCGCAAGCTGACCATCCTCAACGGCGCCGATTTTTCGTTGAAGCGCGGTGAGATCGTGGCGCTGGTGGCGCCTTCGGGCACCGGCAAATCGACGCTGTTGCACACCGCCGGACTGCTGGAGCGGCCGGACGCCGGCGATGTCATTCTGGCCGGCCGCGCCTGCGGGCGGCTTTCCGACGACGAGCGCACGGCGATCCGCCGCAACGATGTCGGCTTCGTCTATCAGTTCCATCACCTGCTGCCAGAGTTCACGGCGCTGGAAAACATCATGATGCCGCAATTGATAAAAGGGCTGACGCGCAAGGAGGCTGCCGAGCGGTCGGCGCAACTGCTCGACTACATGCAGATCGGCAAACGCGCGCAGCATCGGCCATCCGAACTGTCCGGCGGCGAGCAACAGCGCGTCGCCATCGCGCGCGCCGTCGCCAATGCGCCGCTGGTGCTGCTCGCCGACGAGCCGACCGGCAACCTCGACCCGGTCACCGCCTCCTATGTGTTCGAGGCACTGGGGGCGCTGGTCCGGCAGTCGGGGCTGGCGGCGCTGATCGCCACCCACAATCACGAGCTTGCCTCGCGCATGGACCGTCGCGTCACGCTGGCCGACGGCAAGGTTGTTCCGCTTTAGGTGTATCGATATTCAGGTGATGCCGGCCTGCGAACGGCGGTTTCCTGCGCGTCCGGTACTCAAGCACCCAAACGTACGCTCCGTTCCGGTTCTCGGAGCCCACCGTTCTCGGCGCGGCCTGACCTGAATCTCGACACACCTAACGGGCTGATCCTCAGCGTGCCGTCTTGCCATTTCCCACACGCAGCCACCGTGGAAGCGTGGAAATCCGCCTGTCAACCTTTGCTTAACCCTGCCGAACTGAGCGCCCGAATTTCGCGACACACTCTGATTGAGGTCGTTGACACTCGAACAGAATTAGAACAAAATACGAACATACTGAAAACAGGAGAGCGTTATGACTGGTCTTGTTCAGGATGTCGTGTCACTGGTGTGCATGAGCACGTTTCTCATTTCCATGGCGATCTGGATCGGAGCGATGTGAGGCAGCGCGCTCCGTCCTTCACGGGGTGAGGGGCTGCGTCGGAGCTCTGTGGTCAGCGCCGCTTTGTCAGCCGGCCTTGCGGGCCAACTCGACAAGCAAAGGTGCCGCGGGTCCGAAGACATCCTCGAAGGCGGATTTCAGCGCGAGATCGAGATCGGCCATTCCCAGGGGAAGGCCGAGGTCGACGAGGCTGGTGACGCCGTGGTCCTGCACGCCGCACGGCACGATGCCGCTGAAGTGGCTGAGATCCGGCTCGACATTGATGGCGATGCCGTGAAAGCTCACCCAGCGCCTCAGCCTGATGCCGATGGCGGCGATCTTGTCCTCGGCGAGCGATCCGTCGGGCAGGGCGGGGCGATCCGGCCGCACCACCCAGACGCCGACGCGGTTCTCGCGCCGTTCGCCGCGCACGTTGAAGGCGGCGAGCGTGCCGATGATCCATTGTTCAAGTGCCGCGACGAAGGCGCGGACATCCTCGCGCCGCCGCTTCAGGTCGAGCATCACATAAGCGACCCGCTGGCCTGGCCCATGATAGGTGTATTCGCCGCCGCGTCCCGCCGCGAACACCGGGAAACGGTCGGGCTCGATCAGGTCTTCGATGCGGGCGCTGGTGCCGGCGGTGTAGAGCGGCGGGTGCTCGACAAGCCAGACCATCTCGCCGGCGGCGCCGCCTCGGATCGCTTCGGCACGCGCCTCCATCACGGCAAGCGCATTCGGATAGGCGGTGAGGCCGGGTTCGATCCGCCATTCGACCGGCGCCGAACCGGGCAGGGGCAGGAAGGACGTGGCGATCTGGCTGCGTTCTGTCATGGTGTGTCTCGTCTAAAGCGCGCCGCGTTTGAAGGGACCCGTGGGCACGCCTTAGATTTTTGTTTTATGCATGTCGTTGTCCCAAAACCTGCACACCCTCGGCTCAAGCCCGAGAGCATGTTTTTGGGCGACATGCATTCGCCTCACATATGGCGGCAATCGGCTGAAACGTCCAGTTGTGAGCGCGTTTCAGCTCTTTGGAGGGTTATGCCGAAGCCCGGGCAATTATTGCGCGACGCGCCCTTGTTTCGCCGGAAACGATTTGCTACACGCCGCGAGCCGGTTCGTTCCGGCTCCTACCACGTGCGGTCGTGGCGGAATTGGTAGACGCGCAGCGTTGAGGTCGCTGTGGGGCAACCCGTGGAAGTTCGAGTCTTCTCGACCGCACCAGCTTTATCCAATAAGCTTTATTGTGCGATTTTCCGTTTCCCTGCAGGTCTTCCCAAGACTGTTTGTGCAAGCTGAAACACTGCACGAACCTGCCGCTGGTTGGGGCGGATGCCGCGCAATAACCGCGTGGTTTGACCCGCCATCATATGCCAGCTGCTTCAAAGACCGAACCGTGCCGCGAAACGGACATTTGGGAGTGCTCGGCGAAAAATGCGCTTTCCACGCAAGCGGCTATATATTGATGTGATTGCGCGGCAAATAGCCCGCTAGTGCATTATCTCAAGGCTTATTTGCGGACACGACTTTCCAGCCGCATAAGCAAATAGTCGACCTCTTGTCTGGCCGCCGCCGACAATGCACTGCCCGGCTTGCGCTGGGCGTCGGACGCGATGGCGCCGCGCTTCATCATCACATATTTGCGTACTGCAAGTCCCACTCCTGGTTGCTGCTCATAGCGCAGATAGGGCAGGTGGGCGTCGAAAAGATCGTGCGCCTTGTCGCGCTCGCCGGCGGCAGACAGTTTCACCATTTCGACCAGCATATCGGGGAAGGCATAGCCTGTCATCGCGCCGTCGGCACCGCGCTCCATCTCGAAGTCGAGAAAGAGGCCGCCATTACCGGTGAGGATGGACAGCGGCCGCAGCGAGCCGTCCTTTTGGAAGCCTCGCAGCGCGCTGATCTTCTCCAGGCCTGGCCAGTCCTCGTGCTTGAGCATGAAGCAGGCCGGATTGTCGGTGACGATGCGGCAGATGACGGCCGGCGTCATGGTGACCGAGAGGGTCAGTGGATAATCCTGCAGGACGAAAGGAACATCCTCGCCGACCGCTTCGGATGCGTTGCGGAAATAGGTGACGATCTGGTCGTCGGTGCGCAGCGCCGGCGGCGGCGCAATCATCACCCCCTGCGCGCCAGCTTCCATCGAGGCGCGCGCAAGGCTGCGCATGGCGGCGAAGCCAGGGGCAGAGACGCCGACGATGACCGGCAGCCTGGTGCGCGCCACGATACGTTTGACGATCTCGAGCGATTCGCCGGCGTCGAGCTTCGGGGCCTCACCCATGATGCCGAGGATTGTCATTCCATCGACGCCGCAGCGCTCGTAGAATTCGACCATCGAATCAAGTGATTCCCAGTCGATCTTGCCATCCGCCTCGAACGGTGTCGGGGCAATGGTGTAGACACCTTTGGTATCAGGACCGATGGCCATGAGATCCTCCTAAATTCAGCTTTCGGTCATAACGCAGGACCGACGGTCCGATCCAACCCGGCAGTCGGTCCGGGCGGGCGGGTCCCGGCCGTCGTTCCATTCTATGCGGACAACCGGTTAGCCGCTCTGGATAATGGCTGCACGGGATTGCGCCGTGGGTCGAAGCCCGCGGAAAAGAGAAGGTCTTGCGCCGTCGGACAATGCAGTAATGCTCTCCGAGCCGTCAACCTTCTTCGGCCGCGAGTTCAGCAGCTGCAGGCGGCGATCTGTGCGGCGATTGACGTCAAGGGCTGTCGATCCTGGGGAATGACTTTGCCAAAGTGAAAATCCAGCTCTAACCTTCCGCAACGCATTCCAGGTCGAGCATCCGGTTTTGCCTGGGAAAGCCGCACGCAACGGAGCCATATTTATGAGTGACAGCCAGGTAAGGATTGCGGCCGGGAACACCATTCGAAGCCTCCATGCCGAGCTGCCAGTCAACGCCACCTTCCATATCTGGCTCAAGGCGACCAAGCCAGACGTCTCGGGCTCGCTGTCCTTTTCCAATGTCCGTGGCAAGTTCGGCGAGGTGAGTGTTACGAACGCCGAAGAGCATGAATTCAGGATTTTTCACGTCTTCGGCGGCGGCAGTGTCGAACTCGACTACGACACGGATCGAACATCGGTGTCGGTCGCCTACTGGTTCGCATTGGCCGACGTGCTGGAGACCGGCATCACAGTTCTCCACACCAATCCGGGAAATGCCCCGCCGAAGATCCCTGACAGCTATCATTTTCGCCCGCCGTTCGGTTGGATGAACGATCCAAACGGATTTGGCCGGTTTGGAGGCCGCCCACATCTGTTCTATCAGCATTATTCCCATGGGCTTCGGTGGAACACGATGCATTGGGGGCACGCCGTATCTTCGGATTATTTGCGGTGGCGCCACATGCCCATCTTCCTGTTCCCATCGGAAGATCTCACCGCAAGGCCTGACAAACGGGGCGGCGCGTATTCCGGCTCGGCCATCCCGCTTGCCGATGGCCCGGGCATTCGCGTCTTTTTCACCGAGCAGGTACAGGACCGTATCCCGGAACAGCAGATCCAACTCACGGCCACTTCCAGCGACCTCATCATGGCCGGAGATGCGCACGTCATCCTGCCATACCGCCCGCTTGACCAGGGATTGACAGCGGATTTTCGTGACCCATACGTCTTTAGGGGACCGGATGGCCTTTGGAAAATGCTGCTGGGCAGCCAGAGCGATGAAGGCGGCGTTGTCCTGCTCTACGAAACCCGTGACTATACGGCCGCCACCGGCTGGACGTATGTCGGCAAGCTTCTGGTCGAGAAACACTATCGGACGACGGCGATCGAATGTCCCTGTCTGCTGCCGCTCGACGGGCCTGCGACCGATCCCGCGACGCGCTGGGTTCTGATTCTCGGGCTGATGAATAGTGAAGACCAGTCCACCCGGCGCAAGAACCTGACAATGGCCATTGTCGGCTGGTTCGATGGTCGGACCTTTGCCAAGGAATTCGAACAGGAACTGGACTTCGGGACGGATAATTACGCCTTCCAGGCCTTCGTCGACGGTGATGCCATTGTCGGCATAGGGTGGCTTGCCAACTGGGCCGATACCGGACCGGCGATCGATTTCCCCACAGCCATGACGTTGCCTCGCAACATCCATCTGTCTGCAGGCGAGTTGCACACCCCGCCCATCGGAGCTGCCGAGAGCCTGCGGAGCCATATTCTGGACCGGACACGCCTCGCAGCCGGAGAGCAGGTAAGCTTTATCAATGGCGCCGTCGAAATCCTGTTCGAGCTCGAAAAGCCGGGTGCCCATTTCCGCCTGAAGCTGCAACATCCAACAGTTCGCCTCGAGGTTGTTGTCGACGACGAGGGGCTTGCCATTCGTCATGGAGACGACGCAGCGGAATCCCCCCACTATATTGCCAAGGGAGCCCGTCCAAAGCGGCTGCGGATATTCCTCGACTACGGATCGATCGAGGTCTTCGCGGATCGCGGTCGTTGGGCTGGCACGAAACGGATCAGCGGTTTTGATCCGGTACAATCGGCACGTCTCATCGCCGAAGCGGGCGCCGTTCTACACGCGACGGTATGGGCGCTCAAACCGTGACAGGGAGATCCTGTTTCCAGTTCAGGATTGGATTTCCAGTTCAGGACCGGGCGTCCGCAAACACCGACCAATGAACGAGGCCTTCGACGACGCCAAGGGCAAACTGTTCCTTCGCGCTGTAAATCAGCGGGTTGTCCCGAGCCATGTCAAGCAGTTCGGGAAGGGCATTGCCGACGACAATTCCACGCGCCCCCGGCAACTCGAACATACTGCGATCGTTGTTGGTATCGCCGGCGACGACAACCTCATCCAGGCCGATGCCGAGTTCATTGCAGAGCCAGGCCAGCGCCTGGCCCTTGTCTGCTGAGCGCGGCAGGATGTCGAGATCGCGTCCGCTCGAATAAACCATCGTCACCGACAGGCCGGCCTCGGCCAGAGCACGCTCGATGCTGGCAAGGGCTTCCGGACTTGCGTCGAGCAGGTACCAACTCGATTTGAAGGCGTGTTGATAGCCGTCGGGCTGGCGCACGGTGTCTTTGAGCGACCCGAGCACCGCATCGATCTTTTCAAGCGACCAGCCTTCCGAAAACCTCTGGGTAAAATGGCCCAAATCGGTAAAATGTGCGGGACGTGAGGTGTGCCGCGGACCGGCGAGCATCGTGCCGACACCGCCGATCACGTAGTCCGGCGCTGGCAGGCCGACTTCGTCGACGAAGTTCAAAATATCGTCGGCCAGCCGACCGCTGTTGTAGACGAGAACCGGCCGGTGCTCGGGATCGAGCGCTTCCCATTTCAACCGAAAGCGTGACGTCGCCGGCGCATCGCCCGCCAGAGTCCCGTCGAGATCACTCGACAAAAGCGCGATCGGTTTCAATCGCCGTCGTTCCACGGCTCGTCCCAGTCATGATCGTCGACCGCCTTCAGCACCGGACGGCCTTCGACAAGGCTGACCAACTGCTGCGCGATGCCTGTCCAGGTGAACAGGCTGCGCGCCTTGTGCGCACCCATGCGGCCCAGGCGGCCGTAGAGGCGCTGGTGCTTCATCGGCTTGACGATGGTGATGCCGAGATCTTCCTTGTCGAACGGATCGCCAAAAAGCGCGTGCCGGCCATAGCTGATCCCGCGATAGAGGCCGCCATGGATCGTAACCACGGTCGGCGTTCCGCAGGCCATTGCCTCGATCGCGGTCATGCCGAACGGCTCGTAGCGGCTCGACAGGACGAACATGTCCGCCGCCCGATAGGTGTCGGCCAGATCCTCATCGGCAACATAGCCTGAAAAGACGACACGATCCTGCAGGCCTAGCTGTTCAACCTGTTGCTTGAGCTGGTTCAGGATCTTCTGTTCCTGCTCGTCCATGTTCTCGCCGCCGACAGCGAGCCTCAGGACCGCATCCGGCACACGCGGCGCCACCACGGAAAACGCATCGATCAGCAGGTCGTAGCCTTTGTTGGTGGCGAGCCGGCCGAGCGCCAGGACCGTTCGCCCTTCGAAGCCGAGCCGATGGCGGATCAACCGGCGAGACGCCTCGCTGACGGGGAAGAACCGGTTGTCGTCGTAACCGGGCGGGATCATGTGCACGCGGTCGCGCTCGAGGCTGTAGTCCTCGACCAGCATGTCGACCTGCGGCGGCGTTGTTGCGATCACCATGGCGCAGCTTCGATAGATGATCGTCTCGTGCTTTATGCGCTCGGTGAAATTGAACTCGGCCTCGAATGTATCGGCCTTGTCCGGGTAGTCCGTCTTCATCTGGCGCTGCTTCCATATGCCAAGCGAATGCGGCGTATGGATGTGCGGGATATTGAGTGCTTCCGACAGTCGCTGCCCCGCCACACCAGCATCCCAGTAGTGACTGTTGATGAAGTCATAGGAGAGATTTTCGCGGCGAATCAGGCGCAGCGCGCTTTCACACCACTCGAGAAGGTGGCGGTGGAGATATTCCTTCGGAATAAAATCGGGTCCGCCACAGGCGACACGCAGGACGCGAACCCCGTCGGCCACTTCATCGACAGGAGGCTGGTCTTCAAATCGTCGCGTCCAGATATCGACGGCATAACCCAACTGGGCGACCTTTTTGGCAAGTTCCAGGACATAGACCACCTGTCCGCCGGTATCGGCCGCGCCCAGCGGTGGGTTGGCTGCTACGTAGCCATGGGTTGAAATGAGTGCAATTCGAGGTATCGCCGCATCCGAGTTGACGTCCGGCATCTGTATCCTTCTCTACGATTGATCTCCGCACGCCCGCAGTCGAAGCAAGCGCAGGTTCAACTATATAAGGATTCCAGGCTCCATCGGCAAATATTGAGAGGCCCAATTTTGCTGCCTGCTCCAAACACACCATATCCTCTCGTGCGGGCCGTTTTATGACGGCTGGACACTTGGTCCATTCGGCAGATCGACGGTAACGACGAGTCCGGTTGGCTTGTTGTCTTGCAATTCGATCTTGCCGCCGTGGCCCTGGATAATGTCCGCAACGATCGAGAGCCCAGACCGAAGCCATGCTTCGACGTACCACCGCGCGACGTGTCCTCTTTGAAGAACGGTTCGAAGACACGAGCGCGCGCGGGTGTCGGAATGCCCGGCCCATCATCGACGACCGCGATGCGCGCCACTGTATCAGTCTGCGTCAATGCGACGGTGACGTTGCCGGCGAACCTGACCCCATTGTCGCAGAGATTGGTGATCGCACGCGCCAACGCATTGGGTTTGCACCAGCCCAAAAGCCGATCCGGCCCAGAATATGAGACCGGAAACCCGACATCCGAAAATTCGGCGCAGACGGTTTGCAGCACGCTGGCAATGTCGGCGCGTTGCAGCTTTTCCGTCGAGACGTCGTTGCGCAGATAGGTCAAGGTCTCGTCGATCAGATCTTCAATATGCTGGATATCGGACAGCATCGCGGTTCGGATGAGCCCATCATCCATGCGCTCGGCGCGAAGCCGCAGCCGCGTAAAAGGCGTGCGCAGATCGTGGCTGACGTGCGGTTTTCGATCATAGTCCGGATGCGTGTTCTCATCCTATTCAGAGCGTGCGCCAGGCCGACCATCTCGATAGAGCCGCGTTCGACGAAAAGCTCGTCGCCATTCTCGATCTCGGCCGAGCCGACGGCCGCCGAGATGCGTTTCAATGGCTCCGTTACCGTCCATACCGCAAAGAGCCAGATCAAGGTGGGCAAGGCGATGAAACCCATAAACTTGTAGAATAAGGAGCGGACGAGGTCTGTCGTGAGTAAGGTATCGGGTACTCCGAAATGAGCCAGGATGGTGTGCCGATCCAGGCCGATGGCAAACGCGGATTGACCATCGACAATCAGCCATCGCCCCTCAATCGATCTTTTTCCGAATCCGAGAAACCGTTCGATATTTCGCCACTGCACATAAGAAAATGGAGTACCGTCGATCTGCTCCTTCGAAAGTATCTTGAAATCCAGGCCCGCACGAGCCGTCGCTGCGAGGATCTCGTTACGAGCTTCCGCTGGTGCTTCGCGCAACACGCCGGCAATCACGCTGGCTCGTACGACACTGTCGTTGATGGCCGGCAGGTCGATATTCCTCGTAAAACTTTCGATCACCGATCCGGTGGACATGATCACAAACACCGCGATGAGAATGATCGCCGTGAGTTGCCCACGCACTGACTGCGGCAGGCTGCGGCGGATGAAATCCCTCATGCTTCCTCCACGTCGCGGTGAAGATGTAGCCACCCAGCCGAACAGTCTTGAGAAGCACCGGATCGCGCGCATCCTTTTCGATCTTCTGGCGGATCCGGCTGACATGGACATCGACGCTTCGCTTGATCGGGCCGGCAGCCCGGCATGAGTCACGCCGAGCAGCTCCTCGCGTGAGAGAACCCGGCCTGCATTGCGGCAGAATGCGAGCAGCAGGTCGAATTCATGCATCGTGGTTGAAACCCGCGCATTGCTCGGATCATGCAATTGCCGACGGATGGGGTCGAGGCGCCAGCCGTTGAAGCAAAGCACCCGCGACCAATCCCGCTCGTCGGGAATGTAGGCCGTGCGGCGCAGCAGCGCGCGTATCCTGGCCGTTAGTTCGCGCGCGCTGAACGGTTTCGTCACGTAGTCGTCCGCGCCGCTCTCCAATCCGAAGATACGGTCGATTTCCTCGCCAAGCGCGGTCAGCATCAGGATCGGTACGTTCATTCGCGCGCGAAGACGGCGGCAGATGCTGAGGCCGTTTTCACCGGGGAGCATGACATCGAGCACGATGAGATCGAATTTCTGCTTGCGAAGCGCGGCGTCCATGCGGACGCCGCTCTCGGCTATTTCCACGATCATGCTGTTTTCAGTGAGCGTTTCGCCCAGCATGCGCGCGATCTCGACATCGTCTTCGACAATGAGGATACGCCAAACTTGCCTTGTCGATTTGGACTCGGCGTTCAAATCGCCTTGTTGTCGTGCGACGTTTGCCATTGCCTGGACTGGTACCTGTGTGCGGTCAGATCCGATAGCCGACGAGAAGCATGCCTGAAGGCTGAATCTTTTCGACGACGATCGGACTGTCGGCGGCGTCACCCACGAGAACGCCGATTCCCGCTTCGCCACGAAGCATCCAGTTCTGGTTGAGCAGATATGTGGCGGAGACCGAAAAATCGGCGCGCTTCAACCCGGCGCCGGCATCGTAGCGCGCCAGTCCAGAGCGAGCCGATTGTTCCGGCGTGACGCCGAAACAGGCCTGCATATGATTTTCGTCGGCGAAAACGGCGGAAGCGCTGGCGCTGATCATCAATGATTGGGACAGTGGCTGTCTGACCTCGATCCCGACCTCACCCACCAGGCCATCGCTGCCGCCGATGGTCTTGTCCACTTGCGCGAAGATTTCAGCCGGGCCGAAATTCACGGCGGCCTTCGCTCCGACGGTGGCGCCCATGCCGATGTCTCCCAGCCCGCGCAGACGGTCGCCATCGTCTTCATCGCGGCCCATTTCATAACCAAGCCGCGCGCTGAATTCGAACCGGTCTTGTTTATAGATGGCAATGTCGGCGCCTGTCGGATCAATCGTTACCACATCGCGGAATGTCGCCGTGACAAAGGGCACCGGCATGATCTTGAACTCGTCACTGCCCTCGTACTTTGGAACGATGATCGCGCCGCCGCCCAAGTCGACATGCCAGTCGGACAGTTTTTGCTCGAAACGGGCGAAACGAGAAGGTTCAGGCGGCGGCAGGCTGAAATCATCCGAATTCACGGCAATAGCGTCGGCGGCAAGTGCTATTCCCGGAGGCGTTGAAAACAGGATGGCCATCGCTGCAAGGGATGCCCGGCCGGCAAACTTTCCAGAGTCCATTTTGGCGAACATGCGTGCTCCAGTATAGCGAGGCGATAAGCCTCCGATGCTCTCACCATTTCAGATGAAAGTGGCCGCATGCGTGAAGTGATGTTAAGTTTTGTTGCGCAATCGTGGTTTCATCTTGGCGTCTCTACGAGAGAGCGATGATGCCAGATGATCGATCCGTTCCCGCTTCGGACGATCAGGAGTAAGCGATCTCCCGTCCGCTAATCCAAGTTGCATCGGCCTTCGCCTCCCCACAGGACAGGACGCATTTTCGTCTGATATTTCCGCGCGTTGCGCCATCGGAGTGGCGGACTCCCAAGTCGGAATCGTGTCGCCGCCCTATCTTTGTGTTTGAGCATCGGATTTTCCCCAAAACCGGTTTCCACTTTTGGGCTCGATGCTCTAGACGTGACAGGCACCTTTTCCGGAATACCGATGGCGGGAGGCGCTGGTGGAAGGCCAGGACGAACAGACGACCGGCGCCAGGGCCGCTGAGGACAGCCACGCCGACATTTATGGCGAGGACGGCGCCATTCTGTCATCGTTCCTTGCCGCGATCGGCGCCGCGATCGCCGATCGCGACACGCTGACGCTGAAGCGTGAAGTCGACGACCTGCACCAATCGGAACTCGGCGACCTGATCGAGGCGCTTCATCCCGAACAGCGCCGCGCGCTGGTCGAATTGTTGGGCGCCGACTTCGACTTTTCCGCGCTGACCGAGGTCGATGAGGCGATCCGCCGCGACATCGTCGACAGCCTGCCCAACGCCCAGATTGCCCAGGGGGTGCAGGACCTAGATTCCGACGACGCGGTCTACATCCTCGAGGATCTCGAAAAGGAAGACCAGGACGAGATCCTGTCGCAACTGCCGTTCACCGAGCGGATCAGGCTGCGCCGCTCGCTCGACTATCCCGAAGAGACCGCCGGCCGCCGCATGCAGACGGAGTTCGTCGCGGTGCCGCCATTCTGGACGATCGGCCAGACCATCGACTACATGCGCGAGGACAACAACCTTCCCGACCGCTTCAGCCAGATTTTCGTCATTGATCCGAGCTTCAAGCTGCTCGGCGCCATCGACCTCGACCAGATCCTGCGCACCAAGCGCTCGATCAAGGTCGAAGAGGTGATGCATGAGACCAGGCACGCTATTCCGGCGACGATGGACCAGGAAGAGGCGGCGCGCGAATTCGAACAATACGACCTTCTCTCCGCTGCTGTCGTCGACGAGAACGAGCGGCTGGTCGGCGTGCTGACCATCGACGACGTGGTTGACGTCATCCAGCAGGAAGCCGAGGAGGATCTGCTGCGCATGGGCGGTGTCGGCGACGAAGAACTGTCGGACAGCATCCTCTCGACCTCGCGCTCGCGCGTTCCGTGGCTGCTCGTCAACCTGCTGACGGCGTTCCTGGCGGCCTCGGTGATCGGCCTGTTCGACCGCACGATCGAGCACATCGTGGCGCTGGCCGTGCTGATGCCGATCGTCGCGGGCATGGGCGGCAATGCCGGCTCGCAGACCATGACGGTCACGGTGCGGGCGCTGGCGACCAGGGACCTTGATATCTACAATGCCGGCCGCATCATCCGCCGCGAGATGGGGGTGGGCTTCATCAACGGCATCATCTTTGCCATCCTGATCGGCATCGTCGCGGCCGCCTGGTTCCGCGATCCCAACCTGGGCGGCATCATCGCCGCGGCGATGATCATCAACATGTTCGTGGCCGCACTGGCCGGCATCCTGATCCCGCTGCTGCTCGACCGGTTCAAGATCGATCCGGCCGTGGCTTCGGCGGTTTTCGTCACGACGGTCACCGACGTCGTCGGCTTCTTTGCCTTTCTCGGCCTCGCCACCTGGTGGTTCGGCGTGTGAGCGACGCCGCTCAATTGACTTTTACGTAAATGCCATGCGAGATTTTGGAACTGCCCATCGGCCGATTCTGACAAGCGCGCGGACGATAACGAGGCCGCATGGTGGAACTCGCAGCGTGGCCGGGCATTTGGGGTGATGATGCGGGAATATTATTCGATAACCGAACTGACCCGCGAATTCGATGTTTCGACGCGGACGCTGCGCTTCTACGAGGACGAGGGGCTGGTGCAGCCGGTACGGCGCGGCCGCACGCGGCTGTTTCGCCCGTCGGACCGGCACCTCATCCGCCAGATCATGCGCGGCAAGAGGCTCGGCTTTTCGATCAACGAAATCCGCGAAATCATCCAGATGTACAAGGAGCCGCCGGGGGAGGTCGGTCAACTCAACCTGATGATCAAGCGCATCGAGGAAAAGCGCGAGGATCTGCGCCAGAAGCGCCGCGACCTCGAAGAGACCCTGGCCGAACTCGACCAGGCCGAGGAATCCTGCGTCGAGCGGTTGGTGGAGCTCGGCGTCAACACCTGAAGCTCAAATCCAGCGCCGCACCTTTTTTGCGTAATCCCGGTATTTCTTGCCGAATTTCGCCGTCAGGACTTTTTCCTCGCCCTCGATCGCCATTTTCTGCGTTGCGAAGGCCGCGATGATCGCCAGCGGCAGGAACCATACGATCCCCGAGATAAGGGCGACGCCGATCATCAGCAGCGTGTTGGCCAGATAGATCGGATTGCGGCTGACGGCGAAGGGGCCCGTCGTCACCAGGTGGTCCGGCACGGCGTTTGGGTGAAGCGTCGTCTTTGCCCGGATCATGGTGCGGATCGCCGTGTACCAGAGTGAGACGACGCCGAACAATGCCACCCAGCCGGCCGCGAACAGGATGTCGCCCAAAAGGCCTCCGATCCACGGCAGCGGATAGAGCAAGCCAAGCGCGATGCTGACGGCGATGGCCGCGACATAGATCAGCGGCGGCCATGGTATGAGCCCGGGTCTTGGCTGCCGCGGTTTCAGTTGCCCAGATTTCTGTTGATGGTCGGTCACTGTGCTCCTCCCTCCATCAAAGTGCTGTCGGCTTTGGCCGTGCAGATGCCGGCAAGCTCGCCGAGATGCGCCTTCCATTGTGCAGCCTGATCGTTGCTGTAGAGCCGATCAAGCGTGGCTTCGCCCTCGAGCGTATCGAGCATGCACACACAATAGCTGGTGCAGAACTCCGTGTCGCGCGATTGCTCGCACGATGTCTGGCACTCTTTCAGGAACGTCACTTGCCTGGTTTCGACCGGTGCCGGCATGACTTGCGAAAGCAGCCAGACCGAGCCGATCAGCACCGGCTGGTGGATCAGATAGAAGGCGAGGCTGTGCCGGCCGATAAAGACCAGCGGATTGGTCCAGCGGCCGGGCGTCAGGCCCGCCAGCCGCGTCAGCACGCCGGAAGCGGAGGCGAGTTTTGCCGCTGCGATGCCGACAAGCACAGCGCCGAACCACGGAAGCAGCGGGACATAGTCGTTGGAGCGCGGGTTGGTTGCCGACAGGCCGACCCACCACAGGGCCGGATGATCGAAGATCTCAGACCTGAGGTAGAGCGGCGCGGTGATGACGAAAGCTGCGACAACCAGCGTCAGCAGCGCGGGCAGCCGCAGAAACGCCAGGCCGAGCAGGCTGGCCAGCGCGATCTCGTGCAGGATGCCGAAGAAGATGAAGCTGTCGGGCGTGAAAAATCTTGTGGCGGCCGATATGGCGAGCGCAGCCCCGGCGACCATGGCGAAGCGTTTCCAAAAGCCGTTCCAGCGGATTTGTTTGCCATGGGCGAGGAACAGGCTGACGCCGACGAGGAACAGGAAGGTCGAAGCGATGCAGCGCGCGTAGAACTTCCACCAACCGACGGCTGTCAGGCCGGGATCGGTGTAGCCGAAGAATTCGAGATCCCAGGTGAAATGGTAGCTCGCCATGGCAAGCAAGGCGATGCCGCGCGCGACGTCGATGGTGATGATGCGCCTGGATCGGTCTTGAACGGCCGGCGTAGGAATGTTCATGGTCTCGCAATTCTGATTCAGTGCTGCAAGACGACTATCATGGTTGCCCCGGACAAAAGAAGGCGGGCCAAACCCCTTCGATGGTCAGGGCTTAGGCTGAAGCGCTTCGTGGCGCTGACGCAGCCAGTTGTGGAAGCGGTGCAAATCATGTTCCTCGGCATCAGCACGCCCGCCTTGTGGCGCATCGAGCGCAGGCCCTTCTGGTTGATCGCGCATATCAGCGTCCTCCTCCCAGCAGCTGCCGGCCGAAGGCGACGATGTTATCGACGTCCACCGTTGGATCGGCGAGCGCCTCGCGAAAAAAGCCATTCGGCGGTCAGTTCGGTCTGCTCCGGGCCGAGCGGCACCAGCCGCACGGTCCTGACATAGTCGACGTGGCCGACGATGAATATCGACGGCAGGTTGGTGGCATAAGTCTGTCCGGCGGCACGCTCAGGCGAAGTCAGGTCGGGAAAGACAGGGCCGTGGACGCGGCCGTCGCGCGACCAGGTCTCGGCTCCGGCCCGCAGGCCGCCGGAAAACTCCGGCGCATCATTGTCGGCGTGACGGGCCCATTCGGGGTCGTCGTGCCGCTCCATCAGGCCGCGGCCATAGATCGGCACCAGCCTCGACAGGTCCTTGTGGACACCTGGGCAATGCAGGCACTCGTTGAAGTTCTCCCAGAAGATCTTCCAGTTGCAGTTCATCACCGTGCGCAGCACATGGCCGGTCACCAGCGTTTCCAGCGGCCAGTTGGCGAGATTGCCGGATGCGGGATCGAAGGATGTTTCGGCCGTACCGGCGGCATCTTCCGCCAGATTGACGAAGACAAAACCACGCCACACCGACAGCGCCACGCGGTAGAGTGGATGATCGGCCTTGTCGAAGCCTTCAGGCAGCGATTTCGACGGCACGCGTACGAGATCGCCGCGCAGCGAATAGGACCAGGCGTGATAGGGGCAGGTGATGAGCCGCGCCTTCAGCCGTCCTTCGCTCTCCCGGCAGAGCTGCGAGCCGCGGTGTCGGCAGGTGTTGTGGAAGGCGCGAAGCGCGCCGGTCTCGTCGCGCAGCACGACGATCTCCTGGGTGCCGATACGGAACGTCCTGAACGCCAGCGGCTGGGCGAGGTCGGTCTCGCGGCAGACGACCAGCCAGCTTCGATACCAGATGGCGTCGAGATCGCGCTGATAGGCCTCGACGTCCCAGTAGGCTGACGACGGCAGCGTCGGTTCAACTCGCGTCAAACCATTATAGCGATCGCGCTCGCTCGGGCTGGGCTGCATGACCGGCTCCTGTGACACGCCAGCCGACACCCGGCCGCAAAAATTGTCAATTGCGGCGCCGGGCGGCCGGTTTGCCGAACGGCGCATTCGCGCTGGTAGCTGGCGGAATTTGGTTTGCCGGGCGGCACGATTCTGCCTATAGTCGCGGCCGTCGTCGGTTCCGTTTTGGAACCAAGAGGGAATGCGGTGAGGGCGAATTGTTTGCCCAATGCCGTGGCTGCCCCCGCAACTGTGTGCGGTAGTCCTCTCCATATGCCACTGAAGAGTCTCTTCGAAGATCTCTTCGGGAAGGTGGGGAAGGGCGCTGATCCGCGAGCCAGGAGACCTGCCGGCGACAGGAGAACTGACTTCTATGCCCTCGGGTGGAGGGCGAAAGGACAAGACATGAATACCGCTTCCGTCTCGCTCGGCGCTTCCGTCTCCTCGCAGTCGCGTTTCGTGCAGTTGGCGCTCGCTGCATTTCTCGGCGTTTTCGTCATGGGTTTTGTCGGCTTCTCGCATATCGATGCGGTCCACAATGCCGCCCACGACTACCGCCATTCGATGGGCTTTCCCTGCCACTGACGAGGGCTGACACAATGACACTGTTTCGCAACGTCGTGTTCATCGCGGCGATCGCAGGGCTTGTGGCCGGCGTCGTTCTCGCCTGCATGCAGGCCTTTGCCACGGTGCCGCTCATCCTCAAGGCGGAAGTCTACGAACAGGCCGGCGGTGGTCACACGCATGACCATATCGCGGCGAACACCACGGACGCCAATGCCATGAGCCGCGCCGAACCGGGCGAAGCTGCCGTCCCGGAAGACGAAGGCTGGGCGCCGGCCGACGGTTTCGAGCGCTTCACCTTCAACGTCGTTGCCAATGTCGTCACCGGCATCGGCTTTGCGCTGATCCTGGTCGCCGCTTCGGAGTTCGCCGGCGGCATCGGCAATTGGCGTCAGGGCGTGTTCTGGGGCTTTGCCGGCTTTGCCGTGTTCACGCTGGCGCCGAACCTTGGCCTGCCGCCCGAACTGCCGGCGATGCCGGCGGCCGATCTCAGCCAGCGCCAGATCTGGTGGACGGCGACGGTGGTGGTGACCGCGGCCGGTCTCGGCCTGCTCGCCTTCCGCAAGTCGCTGCCGCTGGCGGTGATTGCCGTGGCGTTGATCGTGGCGCCGCATATTGTCGGCGCGCCGCAGCCCGACAGTTTCGAATCGCCGATCCCGGAACGCCTGCACCACCAGTTCGTGGTGGCGGTGACGCTGACCAATCTGGCGTTCTGGCTGGTGCTCGGCGCTGTCGTCGGCTTGGTGCGCGGCCGCTTGAGCGGCACCGCAACCGGCCTGCGCGATAGCCTTGCCTGATCGCGCTGCTCCAGGCAGCAAGCTGACGCTGGTCATCGGCGGTGCACGCTCGGGCAAGAGCGCGCATGCCGAAAGATTGGCGATGGCCTCCCCGGCGCCGTGGGCCTATATCGCCACGGCGCAAGCCTATGACGACGAGATGCGCGAACGCATCGCGCTGCACCGGGCGCGGCGCGGCGACGGCTGGACGACCATCGACGCGCCGCTCGATCTCGTCGGCGCGATCGAGGCGCTGCCTGACGGCCGGCCCGTCCTGATCGACTGCCTGACGCTGTGGCTGACCAACCATATGCTGGCCGAACGCGACATTGAGGCCGAATGCCGAGGCCTGGCGGATGTGCTGTCGCGGCCGCGCGGGCCGTGGTTCGTGGTTTGCAACGAAGTCGGGCAGGGCATCGTGCCCGACAATGCGCTTGCCCGCCGGTTTCGCGATGCCGCGGGCCGGCTCAACCAGCAGGTCGCCGCCGTGGCCGAAACGGTGCTGCTGATGGTGGCGGGATTGCCGCTCAAGGTGAAGTGATATGACCGATATCGACGACAGGGACGAGGAACGCCACCGCGCCAAAATGGCCAAGCGCAAGGCGGTGCAGGACGCCGAGGTCGCGGCCAAGACGGTCGAGAAGGGACTGCTGATCGTCAACACCGGCCCCGGCAAGGGCAAGACCACTGCCGCTTTCGGGCTGGCGCTGAGGATGCTCGGCTACGGCAGGCGCGTCGGCGTCGTCCAGTTCATCAAGGGCAAATGGCATACCGGCGAGAAGGACGCCTTTGCCGCTTTCGGCGACCGGGTCGTCTGGTACACGATGGGCGAGGGTTTCACCTGGGAGACGCAGGATCTGAGGCGCGACATCGCCGCCGCCGAGGCCGCCTGGGCCAAAGCGCTCGAGTTGATGGCCGATCCATCGATCAGCCTTCTGGTGCTCGACGAGTTGAACATCGCGCTGCGCTATGAGTACCTCGATTTGGACAAGGTGGTGGCGGCGCTGAAAGGCCGGCGCGAAAACCTGCATATCGTCGTCACCGGTCGTAACGCCAAGCCGGCGCTGGTCGATGCCGCCGATCTGGTCACCGAGATGGGCGTGACCAAGCATCACTTTTCCGCAGGCGTGAAGGCGCAGCAAGGCATAGAGTTCTGAGCCATTGGATATGCGAGGAGCGTGCCAAGCTGCTGATCTCCCCCTTGCGGAGGAGATGGCCGGCAGGCCAGCGGGGGTGCTGTCCCCGGCACTCTCAAGACTTGGGTTCCTCGCCCACCGCGAAGCGGGGGAGAGGTGGCCGCGAAGCGGCCGGAGAGGGGGCCTTCGTAGAGCGCGGTTCCCCTCTCCGTCTCGGCTTCGCCGAGCCACCTCTCCCCACATTCGTGGGGCGAGGAACCCAAGCTGGAATGAAGCCGTGCTCCGGCACACCCCTCTGCCTGCCACGGCTACTTTGTTCTTGCTTTGTGCCGGCAGTTGTGCTAGTGATTTCTGCATGGTGCTGATTTGCGCCAGCGACCCCGCTCCTTGAGGCGGGTTTTTTATTTTAGCGGATCTCGACCGGCGCAGATCTGGGCTGCACGTCACGCAACGATGACGGTCACCGACAGCAGACCGAACAGCGCTATCAGCAGAAAGTCGGCAACCCGATAGAGTCTTAGCGCTCGCCTGATGTCCATGCTCTCGACATCGCGGCGGCCGCCTTCGCCCATGAACGCGTCGTCGACCATGACGCCGTCGTAGGAGCGTGGCCCGGCCAGCGCCAGGCCGAGGGCGCCGGCCATCGCCGCTTCCGGCCAGCCGGCATTGGGCGAGCGGTGCTTTTTCGCGTCGCGCCGCATGGTGCGCCAGGCGTTGCCGGCATCGGCGTCTTTGACGAGGAAGGCGGCCAGCACGATGAGCAGTGCGGTCAGCCGCGACGCCGGCAGGTTGATCAGATCGTCGAAGCGCGCCGCCGCCCGGCCGAAGGCCTCGTGACGCCGCGTGCGGTGGCCGATCATCGAATCGGCGGTGTTGGCGGCCTTGTAGGCGACGCCGCCGGCCAGCCCGCCGACGCCTATCCAGAAGACGGGCGCGACGACGCCGTCGGAGAAATTCTCGGCAAGGCTTTCGATCGCCGCGCGGCAGACGCCGGCTCTGTCGAGCTTTTCCGGATCGCGGCCGACGATCTGCGAGACGGCAACACGGCCGATGTCGAGTCCGCCATTGTCGAGTCCGTCGGCCACCGCCTCGACATGCTCGGCCAGGCTCTTCTGCGACAGCAGCGATGTCGCCAGGAGCGCGGTGAGGATCAATCCGGCTGGAATGCCCGCAAGCATGGTTTCCACCGCGAAAGCGATGGTGGCTGGCACCAGCACGATGATCAGCAGCGCATGAACACCGCGCCGACGACGCCGGGCGTCGGAATTAGTATCGCGGTTGAGCCTCCGGTCGAGAAAGGATATCAGCCTGCCGAACCAGGTGACGGGATGGCCGACGGCGCCAAGCAGCCAGCTGGGATAGCCGACAGCCAATTCAACAAGCAGTGACAGGAAAGCGATCAGGATCGACATGAAGTCTCTTGATGGAGCGGCGGCAGTGGTGGATCACGGCGGAAGCCTTGGCCGGGCGAGGGCGCTTTTTCCGCATGCGCCTCAGCCCTTCGTCGACCTCTCGACCGGTATCAATCCGCACTCCTATCCGTTTTTCGAGCTGCCCGCCACCGCCCTGTCGAGATTGCCGGAAGCCGCGCGGGTCCGTGATCTGGCTGATGTCGCGGCAAGCGCCTATGGCGCGCCATCGGCGGCCAATGTGGTGGCAGCGCCGGGCACGCAGATCCTGTTGCCGCGTGTCGCTTCGCTGGTCAGCCCCGGCAAGGCGCTGGTACTCGGGCCGACCTATGCCGAACATCAGCGGGCAGCGGCAATCGGCGGTCATGCGGTGACGGAGATCGATGATTTCGAGGCCCTGGCAGGAGCCGACCTTGCCATCGTCGTCAACCCCAACAATCCGGACGGTCGCATCGTCGAACGCAAGAAGCTGCTTGCGCTTGCCGAAAAATTGCGCGCCAGAGGCGGGTTGCTGGTCGTCGACGAGGCGTTCATGGATGTCGGCCCGCTTGGCGAAAGCCTGGCCGGCGATGTCGAGCAAGGCGGCATCGTCGTGCTGCGCTCCTTCGGCAAGTTTTTTGGCCTTGCCGGCCTGCGGCTCGGCTTTGCACTGGCCGATGCGCTAACCGTCGAACGGCTTGAGGCGCAGTTCGGGCCGTGGGCGGTTGCCGGTCCGGCGCTCGAATATGGCATCCGCGCGCTTGCCGACAGCGGCTGGCAGGCCGAAATACGTCGCCGTCTGGCCAGGGATGCGGCACGGCTCGATACGCTGTTCGGCCGCTTCGGCGTCGCTGTGGCCGGCGGCACCACGCTGTTCCGCTATATCAGGCTGAGGGACGCCGCCGGTCTGTTTTCGGTGCTTGGCGAGCGCGGCATCCTGCTTCGGCATTTTTCCGGCCGGCCGGAGGTGCTGCGCGCCGGGCTTCCGGGACCGGACGAGGAATGGCAGCGGCTCGAATCGGCTCTTGCCGCCTGGGTGCAACAGCGCGACGATGATGCCTAAAGCGCGTCGCAATTGGACGGACTCATGCGACGCGCTTTAAGCACTTGTTTTTATGCATGTCGTTATCGCAAAACCGCTGCGCACTTTTGCGCGACATGCATTGGGAGATCAAGCAATGATCCATGTCTGTTCGCTTTCAAAAGTCGAGGAAACTGTCGCGAAGACCGGGGCCGAGCGGTTGCTTTCGCTGCTGGCCGCCGGCACCGAGGTGACGCGGCCGGCGTCGATCGCCCGGGAGAACCATCTGCACCTGGTCATGCACGATATCGCGGTGGCGCAGGAGGGCATGACCATGCCGGGTGAGGAGCATGTCCGCAACCTGCTCGATTTCGCGCGCCGATGGGATCGTGCAAGGCCGCTGGTCGTGCATTGCTATGCCGGTATCAGCCGGTCGACAGCCTCGGCCTACATCATCGCGGCGGCATTGGCGCCGCAGCGCTGCGAGGTCGAGTTGGCTGAGACGCTGCGTGCACTGTCGCCCACCGCAACACCCAATCCGCGGCTGATCGCGGTCGCCGACGCGTTGCTCGATCGCAACGGCCGCATGACCCGTGCGATCCAGGTGATCGGGCGCGGCGCCGAGGCCTTCGAAGGCACGCCTTTTGAGCTGAAGATCGACGGCTAGCGCGTGTTGATATTCAGGTGATGCCGGCCTGCGAAAGACGGTTTTCTGCGCTTCCGGTGCTCACGTACCAAAATGTACGCTGCGCTCCGGTTCTCGAAACCCATCATTCTCGGCTCGGCCTGACCTGAATCTCAACACACCCTGGTCTAGGGTTTTAAGCCAACCAATCTGCAAGCTTCGCTTTGCGCACATCTTTCAACAGGCTGATGAAGCCGTCGGCCTGATGGTTGGCGGTGAGCCGGCCCTTTTCGGCCGTTGCAATGCTGGCGTCGCCGACCACGCCGTTCGGGTTGAGGTCGGTGGCGATCCAGGCGAAGGCGTGCGTTCCGGTGTGGCGCAGCAGCGCAAATTCCTTTTCGGCGCGGGCGACGTTGGACACGAAATTGTCGGCCTTTGCCATGTCGACGAGATCCGGCCGGAAATGCAGCATCAGCGAGGTCTCGACATCGCCGCCATGGATTCCTTGGCGATCCTCAAGCTCGGTATACATGCCGGCCGGCCGGCCAAAGCGCTGCCAGCTCGTCTTCACCGTCAGCATCTTTGCACGCACGCGCAATTCGCGGGTGATGATGCCCATGATCTCCTCGTTGCCGCCATGCGAGTTGACGACGATCAGTTTCCTGACGCCGGCGCGCGCGATCGACAGGCCAAGCTCGGTCCAGGCCTCGATCAAGGTAGCCGCCGGCAAGGTGAGGGTTCCCGGCGCATGCAGGTGTTCGTTCGACTTGCCCACTGCCTGGACGGGCAGGATGCGGATGTCGAGATCGCCTGGCAGGCGCGCGATTACGGTCTCGAGCATGCCGGTCATGATCGAGGTGTCGGTGGAAACCGGCAGATGCGGCCCGTGCTGTTCGATCGCCGCCACCGGCAGAACCGCGATCGTCGCCTCCGGATCGATGGTGGCGTATTCGGTGGTCCGGTAGTCGCCCCACCACACGCGTTTCGTTGTTCCGGCCATTTTGAACCTCGAGGAACTGGCGGCGTTGGCGCTGCCCCTCACCCTTACCCTCTCCCCGTAAAGAACGGGGAGAGGAGGATCGCCGGCGTTGGAGCTTGTCCCTTCTCCCCGTCACTATACGGGGAGAAGGTGCCGGCAGGCGGATGAGGGGCAGCGCCAACCTGATTTCGTTTAACTTGAGATCGCTGGCCTGTCGATTCTCAGCCTTCGGCCAGCGCTCCTCACCCAGCCGCGATGACCTCGATCTCGATCTTGAATTCCGGCCGCGCGAAACCGGATACGATCATCAGCGTCGAAGCCGGCGCTGGGCTGGTGAACAGGCGATCGCGAACGTCCATATAGGGTTTCAGGAAGGCGCGGTCGGTGACATAGGCGTTGATGCGGACGATGTCGGAAAGTCCAAGCCCGGCGTCGCCGAGAATCGCCGCGGTGTTTTGAAAACAGAGCTCGGCCTGCGCGCCGGCATCCTCCGGGATCTGATCGTCCGGAGTGATGGCGACCTGGCCAGAACACAGCACCAGCCGCTTGCCGGGCGGCACCTCGACGCCATGGCTGTAGCGGGCAAAGGGCGGCTTGATCGACTTCGGCGTCAGGAATTTGAACATGAAAATCTCCAGTCTACTGCCAGCGTAAAGCCGGATTAGGCGAGCCCTCAAGATGCAGTGCATACTATCAGGGCGATTCTGGACAGGCGTTCAAAAAATAGGCACGATGCCTTCGGTTCAGTAGGACCCGTCCGGCCTTGGCGCGCCACCGTTGCGCAGGCGGGCGGTCCGGGTGATGGCATGTGTCTTGCATCTTGAATTGATGGTGCTTGAATCGATGGTGTCGAGCCGGCGCGCGGCGCGCCGGAGCCAACTGAGGGTGGTGTGGATGGACGGAAAACTCAAGATTTCGGCTGGCGCGATCGTGCTGCTTACCGCAAGCACGCTGAGTGCGGCAGCAACCGAAAAAGTCACCTTCGGCACCAACTGGCTCGCCCAGGCCGAGCACGGCGGCTATTATCAGGCGGTCGCTGATGGCACCTATGCCGCTTGCGGGCTCGACGTGACGATCATGCAAGGTGGCCCGCAGGTCAGCGGGCGGCCGCTGCTGCTTGCCGGCAAGATCGACTTCTACATGGGCGGCAACATGCTGCAGGCCTTCGACGCCGTGCAGCAGGAGATTCCGCTGCGCGTCGTCGCCGCCTCGTTCCAGAAAGAGCCGCAGGTGATCATGAGCCATCCTGGTCAGGGGCTCGACAGATGGGAGGATCTGAAGAACGCGGATCAGTACATCATTGGCGACGAAGGTGCACAGAGCTACTTCCAGTGGATGATCACGGAGTTCGGCTTCGATCCGGCCAAGCGCGTGCCCTATACGTTCAACCCCGCACCTTTCATCGCCAATCCGAAGTCGATCCAGCAGGGTTACGTGACCTCGGAGCCCTTCGCCGTCGCCAAGGAAGGCGGCTTCCAGCCCAATCTGTTCCTGCTCGCCGAGTACGGCTTCGACACCTATGCGACGACGATCGAGACCATGCAGGCGACAATCGACAAGCGGCCGGAGGTGGTTCAGTGCTTCGTCGATGGCTCGGCCAAGGGCTGGTACAACTATCTCTACGGCGACAACGCTGCCGCCAACGCGGCGATCAAGAAAGATAACCCCGACATCAGCGACGAGCAGATCGCGTTTTCGATCGAGCAGATGAAGAAATTCGGCATCGTTGATTCCGGCGACACGGAAAAACTCGGCATCGGCGCGATGACCGACGCGCGCATCCAGAGCTTCTATGACAAGATGGTGAAGGCTAAGGTCGTGCCGGCCGACGTCGACATCAAGAAGTCCTACACGCTGGCCTTCGTCAACAAGGGCGTCGGTATCGACCTGAAGAAATAGCACCCGGGCATGATGCAGGAGAAATTGGCGCAAGCGCCGGCAAGCGCATCGGGCAAAGGTCCGATGCTGCTGGCGCTGCGCGGCGTCGGCAAGGTCTTTTCCAACGGCGTGACAGCGCTCAGCGACGTCGACCTGACGATCCGGGAAGGCGACTTCCTCAGCCTTCTTGGCCCGTCCGGCTGTGGCAAGTCGACGGCCTTGCGCCTCATCGCCGGTCTTGCAACGCCGACCTCCGGCTTGCTCGACTGGCGCGGCAGCAGCGCCGCCGATCGCTCTGACATCGGCTTCGTCTTTCAGGAACCGACGTTGCTGCCGTGGGCCGAGGTCTTCGACAATGTCTGGCTGCCGCTGCGGCTGAGGGGCGTGTCGCGGGCCAAGGCTGCGCCTGTCGTGATGCAGATGCTGGCGCGAGTTCACCTGAGCGGCTTCGAGAAAGCTGTGCCGCGCGAATTGTCCGGCGGCATGAAGATGCGCGTCTCGATCGCCCGCGCCATGGTGACCAAGCCGCGCGTGCTTTTGATGGACGAGCCATTTGCGGCATTGGACGAGATCACCCGCTTCAAACTCAACAACGATCTTCTGGAACTGTGGCAGGACGAGCGTTTCACCGTCGTCTTCGTGACCCACAGCGTCTTCGAAAGCGTTTTTCTCTCCAATCGCGTCGTCGTCATGGCGGCGCGACCGGGCCGGGTCTTCAAAGAGCTCGCCATCGATGCCTCCTATCCGCGCAACGAGGCCTTCCGCACTTCGCCCAACTATGCCGCGCTCTGCCGCCAAGCATCCGATGTGCTGATCGGCGCCATCAACTCAACCGCCGGACCGCATTATGACGGCCATTGAAGAGCACGCGCTGACGCTCGATCCAGAGGAGGCGCGTCGCGTGCGCCAGGAGCGGCTCGAGCGGATCGGCAGATGGCTGCTGCCGCTGGCGATCATGGTCCTGGCGATCTGGCTGTGGGACCGCATCTGCATCTGGAACGACATCCCGAAATATATCCTGCCGCGCCCCGGTGTGGTGCTGCAGACGCTGTTCGACGATGCCGGGTTGCTGTTCTCCTCCCTGCTGGTGACGCTCAGGATCACCTTCCTCAGCCTGCTTCTGGCCGTCATCGGCGGCGTCGGGCTAGCGGTGCTGTTCGCGCAATCGAAATGGGTGGAGATGTCGTTCTTCCCTTTCGCCATCGTCCTGCAGGTGACGCCGATCGTCGCGATCTTTCCGCTGATCAACATCTATGTCGACAACCAGACGACGAAGCTTCTGCTGTGTGCCTGGATCGTCGCCTTCTTCCCGATCCTGTCCAACACGACGCTCGGCCTCAACTCGGTCGACCGCAATCTGCGCGACATGTTCAGGCTTAACGGCGCGAGCCGCTGGCAGCAATTGCGCTACCTGCGCCTGCCGGCGGCGATGCCCTATTTCCTCGGCGGGCTGAAGATCGCCGGCGGCCTGTCGCTGATCGGCGCGGTGGTGGCGGAGTTCGTCGCCGGGGCCCAGGGACAGTCGTCGGGGCTGGCCTCGCGCATCATCGAGGCCGGTTACCGGCTCAACGCACCGCGGCTGTTCGCGGCGCTGATCCTGATCTCGTTCACCGGCATTCTGATCTTCCTGGTGCTGTCGCTGATCTCGCATCTGATCCTGCGACGCTGGCATGAGAGTGCGCTGAAGCAGGAGCGATGAAATGTTGGAGCAAGGCACCCCCCTCTGTCCTGCCGGACATCTCCCCCTCAAGGGGGGAGATGGGCAGGTTCGCCCATGGCGCTCGTCTTGCAACGTTGGTGATTGGCGAAATCCTAGATGGCATCCAATCTCCCCCCTTGAGGGGAAGATGTCCGGCAGGACAGAGGGGGGTAGGGCTTGATACCGGCGTCTGGTTCTTATCATCTCACCAACGTCCGGCTTCATGCGTCCCTGACGCGAGGTCTTGCCGCAGCCTTCGATACGGACGGCTTTGCGCTCGCCGACATCGCTGTCGCCGACAGCAAGATCTACAGCATTACCGCGCGCGGCCGTTCCGATTCGCCCGCAGGCGCCCTCGACCTTGGCGGCCGTATCGTCATGCCATGCTTCGTCGACTGCCACACGCATATCGACAAAGGCCATATCTGGCCTCGCAAACCCAATCCCGACGGCACCTTCATGGGCGCGCTGAACGCCACCGGCGCCGACCGTGCTGCACGTTGGAGCGCCGAGGACGTCGCTCGCCGCATGGATTTTTCGCTGCGTTGCGCCTACGCGCACGGCACCAGGGCTTTGCGCACCCATCTCGACAGCGTCGCACCGCAGGAAGAGATCTCCTGGCCGGTGTTCGAGGCGGTACGGGAGAAATGGCGTGGCCGCATCGAGCTGCAGGCCGCCTGCCTGCTCGGCATCGAAGGCGTGCGCGACAAGAAATGGTTCGAAAGCCTGGCCAAACGCGTAGCTGCGGCCAACGGCGTGCTTGGCGTCGTCACCTATATGCTGCCGGACCTGGAAGAGCTTCTCGATCGGGTATTCGCGCAGGCGATCAAGCATGGCCTCGACCTCGATTTCCACGCCGACGAGACCGACGACATCTCGGCGATCTCGCTGAAGAAGATCGCCGAGGCGGCCCTGTGGAATGGTTTTGAGGGAAACATCCTCGTCGGCCACTGCTGCTCGCTGGCACGCCAGCCCGATCTCGACGTGCTCGACACGCTGGACAAGGTGGCGAAGGCGGTGTGCACCGTGGTGTCGCTGCCGATGTGCAATCTCTATCTGCAGGACCGGCGCGGCGACAACACCACGCCGCGCTGGCGTGGCGTGACGCTGCTGCACGAGATGAAGGCGCGCGGCATTCCAGTCGCCGTCGCCTCCGACAACACCCGCGATCCGTTCTACGCCTATGGCGATCTCGATATGCTGGAGGTCTATCGGATGGCGACGCGTGTCCTGCATTTCGATCACCCGATCGGCGACTGGCCGCAAGCGGTGACTTCGACGCCGGCCAAGGTGATGCGGCTCGATGGTTTCGGCACGCTTGCCGCAGGCGGCGCCGCCGACTTCGTCGTCTTTAGGGGACGCAGCTGGACGGAAATGCTGTCGCGGCCCGAATCGGATCGCATCGTGGTGCGTGATGGTCGCGCCATCGAGCGCCAATTGCCCGACTATGCCGAACTCGACGATCTGATGGTGCGATGATGGACATTTCGGCGCTGAAGCGCGACCTCGACGGTCTGAAGATCGACGATCATCTGGCGATCGTCCAGCAGAAGAGCCGCGATTTCTACTGGTACAGCCCGGTGCTGAAGCAACAGCTCGACCATGTCACCGGCGACCTGATCGTGGCGCCGAAGACGGAAGACGAGGTGATCCGCGTGCTTGCCGCGTGCCATCGGCATGGCATTCCGGTGACACCGCGCGGCAGCGGCACCGGCAATTACGGGCAGGCGATGCCTTTGTCCGGCGGCGTCGTGCTCAATCTCGCCGAGATGAACGCAGTCAGGACGATCGCGCCCGGCCGCGTCGTGACCGGACCGGGTGCCGTCCTCGCCGACATCGACAGGGCGACGCGCGCCCATTCCGGCCAGGAGCTTCGGATGTCGCCATCGACCTATAACACCGCGTCGATCGGCGGTTTCGTTGCCGGCGGCTCGGGCGGCATCGGCTCGATCCGCTGGGGCGGGCTGCGCGACCTCGGCAATGTCATCCGGCTCAGGACGGTGACCATGGAGGCGGAGCCTCGCATCATGGATCTTAGCGGCGAGGAGGTGCTGAAGGTGATGCATGCCTACGGCACCAACGGCATCATCACCGAGGTCGAGATGCCGCTGACCGCATCCTACGACTGGATCGATGTCATCGTCGGCTTCGACGAGTTCATGGATGCGGCCGGCTTCGGCAACGATCTCGCCATTCAGGACGGCATTCTGGTGAAGCTGATTACGCCGATCGCCGCGCCGATCCCTTACGATTATTTCAAGCGGCACCAGAAATACTTCCGGCGCGAGCAAAGCATCGTCGTCTGCATGATCGCGCCGCATGCGATGGACGCCTTTGTCGCCCTCACGGCGCGCAGCAAGGGCGAGATCGTCTTCCGCGCCGACAAGGAGGCCGATCTTAGGGGCTTGCCGCCGGCCTATGAGCTGACCTGGAACCACACGACGCTGCGCGCCATCAGGGTCGACCCTGATATTACCTATCTGCAGACCCGCTATCCCTCGCCGGATCACCTCGCTTACGTCAAGGCCATGATCGACCGCTTCGGCGACGAGGTGCCGGTTCATCTCGAATTCATTCGCTTCGACGGGGCGATCGGCGTGGCCGGACTGCCGCTGGTCCGCTTCACAACGGCGGAGCGGCTCGACGAGATCATCCGCATCCATGAAGACAATGGCTGCTGGGTCTTCAATCCGCACCGCTACACGCTGGAAGAGGGCGGCATGAAGCAGACGGACGAGGTGCAGCTCGCCTTCAAGCGCGAGACCGATCCGCAAGGGCTGCTCAATCCCGGCAAGATGATCGCCTGGGAAAACCCTGAGTACGACTATCGCTCGGGCAAGTCGTTCCTGTTCAAGGGGTTGCAGAAGGCGGAATGAACGATGACGAGCGTACGGTGCTGTCGCGCTGACCTGCGAGGACTTCGGTGAACATCCTCGTGCTCTACGCTCACCCGGTCGAAAACAGCTTCAACGCCGGTTTGCACCGGACGATCGTCGAGCGGCTGACGGTCGCCGGCCACGCCGTCGACGACTGCGATCTTTATGCCGAGGATTTCGACCCGCGGCTGACGCGGGCCGAGCGGCTCGGTTATCACGACGAGCGCGGCGCCGGTGATCCGGCAGCGCCCTATGTCGAGCGCCTGCTGAGGGCAGAGGCGCTGGTGCTGTCGTTTCCGGTGTGGAATTACGGCTATCCGGCCATCCTGAAAGGTTTTTTCGACCGCGTCTTCCTGCCCGGCGTCTCGTTCAAGCTGGTCAATGGCAAGGTGCAGCCTTCGCTGCACAACATCCGCAAGCTGGCGGCGGTCACCACCTATGGCGGCAGCCGGCTCCACGCCATGCTGATGGGCGACCCGCCGCGCAAGCTGGTCAAGCGCGTGTTGCGCGCCACCCTCAAGCCAGGTGCCTCCGTGTCCTATCTCGCGCATTATTCGATGAACCTGTCGACCGATGAAACGCGGAAGAGATTTACGGCGAAAGTCGCAGCCTGCATGGATGCCTTCTGATGCGGGTCCTGGTGGTTTATTGCCATCCGGTTCCGGAAAGCTTTTGCGCCGCGATCCGGGATAGTGCCATCGAGGTGCTGAAGGCGAGAGGCTGGGAGGTGCGGCTGCTCGACCTCTATGCGGAAAATTTCGATCCGGTCATGGGCTGCGGCGAGCGACGCTCCTACAATGAGCACGCCCCGCAGGACCCGGCGCTCAAGTCGCATATCGAGAATCTCAACTGGGCTCAGGCAATCCTCTTCATCTATCCGACATGGTGGTACGGGCTGCCGGCAATGCTGAAGGGCTGGCTCGACCGGGTCTGGGCGACCGACGTCGCCTTCCGGCTGCCGGCCGGCAAGGGACGGATCCAGTCGCTGATGAGGCATGTGACGAAGATCGGGGTGATCACGACCTGCGGCGCACCGACCTGGTGGAGCATCGTCGTCGGCCAGCCGGGACGAAAGACAATCCTGCGCGGCATGCGGGCACTCTGCGCCACCCGCTGCAGGACGTTCTTTCTGGCGCACTACCTGATGGACGCGTCGACGCCAAAAACGAGGGCGGCATTTCTGGAGAAAGTGCGAACGAAGCTGGAGCGGTTTTGAGCTACATCCGCACCCGTTCTGCCTTCGGATCATACATCGGCTTCAGCGACACTTCCGCGGCGAAGCGCTGGCCGGCGATCTCGATCTCGTAGGAAGACGACAGCACATCCGCCTCGCTCTCGCCTTTGCAAGGCACGTAGCCGAGGCCGACGGCGCCGCCGAGATGATGGCCGTAATTGCCCGAGGTGATCGGGCCGACAATCTTGCCGTCGCGCACGATCGCTTCATTGTGGAAGAGCAGGGGTTGCGTGTCTTTCAGGCGGAACTGCACCAGCCGCCGGTCCAACCCGCTTTCTTTTTTCCTCAGCACGGCATCGCGGCCAAGGAAATCGTCCTTGGCAGTCTTCACTGCGAAGCCCAGGCCGGCTTCCAGCACATTGTCCTCGTCGGTGATGTCGTGGCCGAAATGCCGGAACGCCTTTTCGATACGGCAGGAATCCAGCGTGTGCAGACCGCAGAGTTTCAGGCTGACATCGGCGCCGGCCTCCTCGATCGCCTCGAAGGCGTGTGCTGCTTGGTCGGTCGAGATATAAAGCTCCCAGCCGAGCTCGCCGACATAGGTCACACGGTGGGCGCGGGCCAGCCCCATGCCGATTTCTATCTCCTGAAACGTCCCGAACGGATTGGTTTCGTTGGAGAAATCGTTCGGGCTCAGCTTTTGAATCAGGGTCCTCGAATCCGGGCCCATCAGGCAGAGCACGGCTTCGGCAGCGGTCACATCGGTGACGACGACGAATTCATCGGCGAGATGCTTGCGCAGCCACGCGAGATCACGCTGCAGCGTCGCACCGGGCACGACGAGGAAGTAAGCCGTTTCGGACAGCCGCGAGACGGTGAGGTCGCTCTCGATGCCGCCGCGCTGGTTGAGCATCTGGGTATAGACGATCTTGCCCGGCGCCACGTCCATGTCGTTGGCGCAAAGCTTTTGCAGAAAGGCACAGGCATCGCGGCCCTCTACGCGGATCTTGCCGAACGAGGTCATGTCGAACAGCCCGACGCCGTTTCGGACCGCCAGATGTTCGTCGCGTTGGTTGTCGAACCAGTTCTGCCGTTTCCACGAATAGCGGTATTCGCGCTCCTGGCCGGGCCTGGCGAACCAGTTGGCGCGCTCCCAGCCGGCAACCTCGCCGAACACCGCGCCGCGCGCCTTCAGATGTTCGTGCAGAGGCGAGCGCCTGATGTTCCGCGAGGTCGCCATCTGCCGGTACGGGAAATGGTCGGCGTAGAGCAGGCCGAGCGTCTCGGAGACGCGCTCCTTCAGGTAACGGCGGTTCTTCTGGAATGGCTGGGCCCGGCGGATGTCGACCTCCCAGAGGTCGAAGGGTGCTTCGCCGTCATTAATCCATTGCGCCAGGGCCATGCCGGCGCCGCCGGAAGAGACGATGCCGATCGAATTGTAGCCGGTCGCCATCCAGTAGCCGGAAAGCTCCGGTGCCTCGCCGAGATAGTAGCGATCGTCAGGCGTGAAGCTTTCGGGACCGTTGAAGAAGGTATGGATGCCGGCAGTCGCCAGCATCGGCATGCGGTTGACGCCCATTTCCAGGATCGGCTCGAAATGATCCATGTCCTCGGGCAGCTGGTCGAAACAGAAATCCTCGCGAATGCCCTCCATGCCCCACGGCTTGGCCACCGGCTCGAAGGCGCCGAGCATCATCTTGCCGGCGTCTTCCTTGTAGTAGGCGCATTCGTCCGGCACGCGCAGCACCGGCAGGCGGGTCAGCCCGGGGATCGGCTCGGTAACGAGATAAAAATGCTCGCAGGCATGCAGCGGGATGGTGACGCCGTTCTGGCGCCCGAGCTCGCGCGCCCACATGCCGGCGCAATTGACGACGACATCGGCCTCGATGAAGCCTTGCTCGTCGCCTTGCGTCCAGGAAACGCCAGTAACGCGGCCAGCCCTGGCATGGACTTTGGTGACCTTCACATTCTCGACGATCGTCGCATCGCGCTGGCGCGCACCCTTTGCCAGCGCCATGGCGATATTGGCCGGGTCGCATTGGCCGTCGAGCGGCAGATGCACGGCGCCGACCACATCGGAAACATTGAGATGCGGGTACATCTGCTTGATTTCGTGTGGCGAAATCTCGCGCACGTCGATATCGAACGCGCGGGCGAGCGACGCCTGCCTATAAATTTCGTGCTTGCGTTCCTCGGTCAGCGCCACGGTGATCGAACCGACCTGGCGCATGCCGGTGCCGACATCGGTCTCGGCCTCCAGCTTGACGTAGAGGTCGGCCGAATATTTCGCCAGCCGCGTCATGTTCTGCGAACCGCGCAACTGGCCGATCAGGCCGGCGGCATGCCATGTCGTGCCCGATGTCAGCTGCTTGCGCTCGAGCAATACGATATCGGTCCAGCCGAGCTTGGCCAGATGATAGGCGACCGAACAACCAGAGACGCCGCCGCCGATAATGACAGCCCTTGCCTTGGCCGGAATGGTTTTGGGGTGCAGGGCGCTCATGCGGCCTCACGGCGATAGGTGGAAGCAAACCGGCGCAGGCGAAGGGCTGCTTTCAAAAGTATCGCCTCGGGCTGGCAGAGGCTGACGCGAATATGACCGGCGGCCGCCTCGCCGAAGCTCGAGCCGGGCATCACGCCGACCTTTTCCTTGTCGAGAAACGCCCAGGCGAATTTCTCGTCGTCCGGCTCGATGGCTGATATGTCGAGCATTACATACATGCCGCCCTCCGAACCGCGCACGGTGACGTTGTTCATGCCGCGCATGGCATCGAGGACTACGGTGCGCCTGGCAGCATAGCGTTCGGCGATCTCCTTGACGCCGTAGCCGTTTTCGAGTGCCTCGGCGCAAGCGAGGCTAATGAAGGCCGGCAGGCCGTAAGTCGTCACCAGATTGAGGCTGGTCAGCAGTAAGATCATCTGTTCGGGCCCGGTCAGCCAGCCCATGCGCCAGCCGGTCATGCCGTGGCTCTTGGACATGGAATTGATGACCAGCGTGCGTTCCGCCATGCCGGGCAGCGAACGCGGCGAGATATGCTCGCCGCCGCCCAGCGTCCAATAGACCTCGTCCGACAGCAGCCAGAGGTCATGCTCCCGGCAGATCTGCGCCAGCTCCTCCAGCCGCTGGCGCGAATAGACGGCACCCGTCGGATTGTTCGGCGTGTTGATGAGGACGGCGCGCGTGTTCGGCCGAAGAGCTGCGCGAATGTCGGCGGCTCGCGGCTGAAACCCATCCTCGGCGGGTGTCTCGACCACGGTGAAATCGGCGCCCGCTGCACTGAACGTGTTGGGGTAGGTCGCGTAATAGGGCGCGACCACGATGGCATGGTTGCCCTGGTCGAGAACGGCCTGCACCGCCGCGTAAAGTGCAGCCTGCCCGCCCGGCGTGGCGATGACTTGGTCGGGGTTGGTCGCAACGCCAGTGCACGCGGTCGAGGCCGCCGCCATGGCCTTGCGCAGGCGCGGAATGCCAGGAAGCGGGGTATAGTGGTGGTTGCTGGCGCGAACTGCGGTCACGCAGGCTTCGATCGTTTGCGCCGGCGTGTCGAAATCGTGGTCGCCGACCGACAGCATGATGATGTCCTCGCCGGCCTCCTTGCGTGTCCAGGCAGCGAAATGGACCTCCCAGCCATCCTTGCCGGAAGGCACGATGCCGGAAATGCGCGATGATGGTCTGGGCACTATGCTACTCCCGAAATTTCGTAGCCGGCCTGTTCGAGCCGGTCGCTCAAGGTGGCAATATGGGGCGGCCCGACTTCGCAGCAGCCGCCGACGATGTCGGCGCCGGCCTCGACCCAGCCGACCGCCTGGCCGGCATAGGCATCCGGATCAAGGTCATGGCGGGCGTGCAGCACTTCCACGGTACCGCCGTGCTTAAGTGCCTCGACCGAGGTGAAGCCATTGGCATAGGCGCCAACCGGGCCGCCGAGGCCGATCAGTTCGGGCAGCGCTGCAGCAATCGCTTCGGGCCGGCAGCAATTGATCAGTCTAGCTGCGACCGGCAGGCTGTCGAGAGCGCTCGCTGCCGCCGCTAGGGTTTCGCCGCTGCGCAGCCGCGGTGCGCCGTGATCGGCGAGCGTCCACGACACCCATACAGGCTTGCCGCTTTCCGACGCCGCGGTGACAGCCGCGCGCGCCTCCTCGGCCGACGCCATGGTCTCGCACAGGAACAGATCGACGCCGTCAGCCTGCTCGGCAACGATGCGGCGGTAGATGTCGAGCGTATGCTGGAAGGATATCGTCAGTGCCGGGGCGTAGCTGCCGAACAGGGGAGACAGGCAGCCGGCGATCGCCGCGTCGCCGGCCTGGTCGCGAGCTTGCTTTGCCAGTTCTATGCCGCGCTTCTGCAGCGGCTTGAACAACTCTTCCGCGCCCTCGCGCGCCAGCCGCTCGGGGGTTGCGGAATAGGTGTTGATGGTGATGACACGGGCGCCGGCCCGGATGAACTCCGCATGCAGGTCGCGCACCAGGTCCGGTTCGTCGATTAGTACCCTGGCCGACCACAGCGGGGTGGGCTCGGACTTGCTGCGGCGTACCAGTTCCTGACCCATGCCGCCGTCAGTGAGAATAACAGTCTTCATGCTCTCAGTCTCTCGTTCTTTGGATCCCACAGCGGTTCATCGTTCTGCACGACCGCCTTGAAACGCTCGCCGAAGATCTCGACCTCGACCGCGGTTCCCGGCTCGGTGAGGTCGGCGCGCAGCATGCCTAGCGCAATCGACTTGTCGATGCGATGACCCCAACGGCCGGACGTCGTCTCGCCGACGATCCGGCCGTCATGCCACAGCGTCGACATGGAGGGGGCGTCGCAGTCGCCGGGATTTTCGACGACCAGCGTGACGAAACGCTTCTTCACGCCCTGCTGCTTCTCGTTCTGCAACGCTGTCTTGCCGCGGAAGTCGGGCTTGTCCCATTTCACAAAGCGCTCCAGCCCACCCTGCAGGATCGAATAGTCAGTCGACAGGTCGCCCTTCCAGGCGCGGTAGCCCTTTTCAAGCCGCAGCGAATCCAGCGCATACATGCCGAACGGCTTCAAGCCATGCTTTTGCCCGGCCGCCCAGACGGCGTCGAAGACGGCGGCGGTGTCGTCGACCTTGGTGTGGATTTCCCAGCCGAGTTCGCCGGCGAAGGACACGCGCACCAGCCTTGCCCAACGGCCGACGATTGTTGTCTCCTGGTGCGTCAGCCAGGGCAGAGCAAGGTCTGCGGCGCAGACATCGGCGAGGATTTTTCGCGAGTTGGGCCCGGCGAGGATCTGCGTGGAGTATTCCTCGGTCCGGTCTACCAGCTTGAATGAAGCGTCCTTGGGCATGCGCCATTTCAGCCATTCGAAATCGTGCCACTGCGCCACCGCGGCGCTGATCAGCGTCATGTGATCTTCGTCGTGACGCACCACCGACATCTCGGTGACGATGCGGCCCTTGTCGTCGGCAAAGTAGACGAGGCCGATGCGGCCGGGTTTCGGCACCAGCCCGGTGACCTGCTGCCTCAACCATTCCGCAGCGCCCGGACCGTCTAGGTTGAAGCGGGAAAAACCAGGCAGGTCCAGAATGCCGGCGGCGTCGCGCACGGCGAGGCATTCTTCGCGGACGCGATGATGCCAGGGCCCGTCACGGCGGAAGGTCAGCGTCGCGGCTTCCGAAACATCGTCGCCGGCTTGCGCATACCAGGTGGCGCGCTCCCAGCCATTGTAGGCGTCGAACCGGGCGCCGAGCGCCTTAATGCGATCATGGATCGGCGACAGTTTGCGGTCGCGCCCAGCCGGCCAGGCATGACGCGGGAACTGGATGGCATATTCGTTGCCGTAGATTTCCATGCCCTTGGCGACGCAGTAATCCGGGGCCGAAGCAAAGCTGGTGAAGCGACGCGGGTCGCAGGACCACATGTCCCATTCCGTCTGGCCCTCCGTCACCCATTCGGCCAGCACCTTGCCGGCGCCGCCGCCCTGGGCGATGCCGAAGGTGAAGACGCAGGCCTCGAAGGCGTTCGGCACGCCGGGCATCGGGCCGATCAGCGGATTGCCGTCCGGCGCGTAAGGGATCGGGCCGTTGATGACCTTGGACAGTCCGGCAGTGCCGAGAATCGGCACGCGGGCAACGGCATCGGCCAGATAATCCTCCAGCCGGTCGAGATCGTCGGGGAATAGCTGGAATGAAAAATCGTCTGGCATCGGGTCGTTGTGGCCGACCCAATGCGCACGGCAATTGCGCTCGTAGGGGCCGAGATTCATGCCGTTCTTTTCCTGGCGCAGATAATAGGAGGTGTCGACGTCGCGCAGCAGCGGCAGTTTCTTGCCTTGCTCCTTCGACCATGCGGCCAGTTCGGGGATTTCCTCGAACAGGATATATTGATGGCTCATCACCATCATCGGCACGTCGCGGCCGAACATCCTGCCGACTTCGGCCGCACGGTAGCCGGCGGCATTGACGACGATCTCGCAGCGGATCTCGCCCTGCGCGGTCTCGACCACCCACTCGTCCTTCTCGCGGCGCAAGCCGGTGACCGGACAGAAGCGAATGATCTTCGCACCCATGTCGCGGGCGCCCTTGGCCAGCGCCTGGGTAAGCTGCGCCGGGTCGATGTCGCCGTCGCTGGGATCGTAGAGCGCGCCCCTCAGCTCATGCGTTTCTATGAACGGGTAGCGGCGTCTGATCTCGTCGAGCCCGACCACATCGATGTCCATGCCCTGATAGCGGCCCATGCCCTTGGCGCGCTGGAACTCCTGCATGCGCTCCTGCGTATGGGCAAGACGCAGCGAGCCGGTGACATGATAGTTCATGGGATAGTCGACTTCGTCGGCCAGCCCGCGATAGAGCTCCGTCGAATAGCGCTGCATGTTCATCAGCGACCATGACGAGGAGAAGGTCGGCACGTTGCCGGCTGCATGCCAGGTCGAGCCGGAGGTGAGCTCGTTCTTTTCCAGGAGCACGCAGTCGGTCCAGCCCGCCTTGGCGAGATGGTAGAGCGAGGAGGCGCCGACGACACCGCCTCCGATGATCACCACACGTGCCGTGGTCGGCAAACCGGCCATATTCTTCTCCAAACCTCTAGTAAACAGGTGGCGAAACCACCCAGATGACCACGGCCGGCTCCGCTCCAGGATTGCGCCAGCGGAACGGCTTGCCGTCGAAGCGAAAGGAGTCGCCCTCACCAAGCCGGTGCCAGACGCCTGATATCTCGATGTCGAAGCTGCCGGAAGCGACATACCCGGCTTCCTCCGTCGGCCGGCGCGCCTCGGTCTTCAGCTCAGCACCCGGCGCGAAGACCGAACGCAGCATCTCGAAGCTACCGCCAAGATCGGGCGAAAGAAGCTCCTCCACCAGGCCGGAATCGCTTGTGCCAAGCGTGCGGCGGCTGCCGGCGCGCACGACCACGCCGCGCTCGTTCTCAACGGGCACGTCGTGGCTGAAGAACAGACTGACCGGCACGCCGAACAATTCCGCGAAGGCTCTGAGATCGCTGAGCGATGGTATCGACAGGCCGCGCTCGACCTGACTGACCCAGCCGACGGAGCGGCCGAGCTTCAGGGCGATCTCGGCAAGCGTCAGACCGCGCGCCCTGCGCAGCGCCCTGATATCGCCGGCCAGCAGCCGCTCGCGGTTTTCCTGCTCCGATCTGACGGCGGTGGAGGGCAAAGCCATTTCTCTTGGTGAAATTTCTCTGGTGAAGGTGAAAAATTACCCATTGGTGAAAAATTGGGGACAAATTTCATGACAGGTCAGGTTTGTGAAAAAATCAAGAGGATTTTCACGAGCCGCAAGATTTGCTTGCGCCATTTTGGCGGTTCAGGCAAAGGCTCGGCCACGAACGGCGAGTGAGGGCGCCCGGTCGAGGCTTGCGATAGAGCGCCACGCGTCAAATTAGACCCGTAATGGTGCTCTCTCATTTTCTGGACGGCGCATGATCCTTTCCGGAATCGATTCCGGTTTCCGGGTCACGCGCAAAGGGACGCCCATGCTGGAAAACAGGACTACAATTACAGATGGTGCAGCGGTCGTAGACGAGGCGATCACGTCGCGCCGTTCGGTGCGCGCCTTTCTGCCCGATATGGTCGACGACGAGACGATCCGCGCCATTCTCTCGGTTGCCGCGCGCGCGCCTTCGGGCACCAATATGCAGCCCTGGCGGGTCTACGTGACCAAGGCCGAGGTCAAGCAGCGGATCACTGACGCCATCCTCAACTCCGGCATCCGTGCCGAAAAGGCTGAGTGGGACGAGTATCGCTACTATCCCGACCAGTTCTTCGAACCCTATCTCACCCGGCGGCGGGCCAACGGCTTCGGCCTCTACAGCGTGCTCGGCATCGGCCGGCGTGAGGTCGACAGGATGCGCGCGCAGCACGACCGCAACTTCGTCTTCTTCGACGCGCCGGTCGGCATGATCTTCACCGTCGACCGGCGGCTGAACAAGGGGTCGTGGATCGATTACGGCATGTTCCTGCAGAACATCATGGTGGCGGCACGGGGCAGGGGCCTGCACACTTGCCCGCAGGCGGCCTTTGCACCTTATCACAAGCAGATCAGGCCGGTGCTCAACATCCCTGACGAGGAGATCGTCGTCTGCGGCATGGCGCTCGGCCATGAGGACACATCCAAGCCCGAAAACGAGTTCCGCACCGACCGCGCGCCGCTGGAAGAATGGGTGACGTTCGCCAAATGAGGTGGCGCCACGTGAGGTGACGACGCGCCGTCTCGGCCTACTGCACTTCGTAGCCGACTTCCTCGCTGGCGTGACAGAGCGCCTTCCAGAACGAGCGCGCAAACGAGCGGAATACATAGATGTCGAACTGGTCGGCGCCGGTGCGCTGGATCTGGGCGAAGACGTCATGATGCATGGTCGAGCGGCCGGCACCGACCGGGAAGGCCGGCAGCGCGAAGTCGATGGCGAAGAATTTCGCCAGCACCCATTCGGCCTTCGGTCCGGCGATGCGGATCGCGGTGCGGCCATGCGACAGGTCGGTCACCGTGCCGACCGCCGGGGTGACGACACCGGCGAAGGCCGATGCCAGGCCCTCGGCCTCATCGACCACGGTGAATTTTCTCGGCGCAAAGCCGAACACCGATCTCACGCCGTCGGTGCTGCCGGCGCCGGCGCCATCGGGCGGAGTAAGGCCGGTCACGTTGCGGATACCGGCGATCAATTCCTTCTCCTGGCCACGCCAGGCAGCGAGCTGCAGGATCGACCCCGGCCTGGTTTCGGAGAGGATGACCTCGATGCCGTGTTCGAAATCGCCGTGCGAGCCGGTGCGCAGTTCCGGCTCAAGCGGGGCCGGCTCAAGCGGTGATTGGCGCTCAACCATGCATGCGGCTCCCGTCCGGATCAAAGAAGTGGTTGGAGACGATCTCGACCGGGCCGAACCGGTTGCGCAGGGGATCGGAGATATGGGCGCGCGTGCCGCGCCGTGCCTTGCCGTCCTTGACCAAAGCGAGCGCGATGTACTTGCCGAGCGCCGGCGAATAGCAGCAAGCGGTGATGTGGCCGATGGAATCGTGCGGATTGGCTTGGTCAAGCGCCTCGACGATGTGCGCGCCGCCGCTGAGCGGCTGGTTGTCCAGCGAAATCAGGCCGACAAGTTCCAGGCGGCTGGGCGCGATCAGGCCCTCGCGATCCATCATCGCCGAGCCGATGAAGGGCTTCTTCTTGGACAGCATCCAGTCGAGATGCAGGTCGCGCGCCGTGGTGCGGCCATCGATCTCGGCGCCGGTGACGTGGCCTTTCTCGATGCGCATCGTGCCCAGCGCCTCAAGACCGTAAGCCACCAGTCCGAACGGCTTGCCGGCATCGATCAATGCTTCCCAGACATGGGTGCCGTAGCCGGCGCCGGAGTAAACTTCGAAGGCCATTTCGCCGGAGAAGGAAAGCCGGCAGATCATCACCGGCACGCCTGATATCTTGCCATGCACGATGCCCATGAAGGGCAGTGCGGCGTTGTCGACGGCAGTGCCGGTGATGCAAGCAGCAAGAATGGCTCGTGCCTTTGGCCCGCCGATCGCCGCACCCGCCCATTGGTCGGTCACCGAGGTGACGTGGACCTTCAGCTCCGGCCAGATGACGTCGAGGAAATATTCCAGGTGCTGCATCACCTTGCCGGCATTGGCGGTGGTGGTGGTCATCAAGAAGTCCTGTTCGCCGAGCCGCCATGTCGTGCCGTCGTCGAAGGCGAGGCCGTCCTCACGCAGCATCAGCCCGTAGCGGGCCTTGCCGACGGCCAGCGTCGAGAACATGTTGGTGTAAACCCGGTCGAGGAATCCCGCCGCGTCCGGGCCCTGCACGGCGATCTTGCCCAGCGTCGAGACATCGACGATGCCGGCGCTCTCGCGCGTCGCCCTGGCTTCGCGCACATAGGCCTGCTCAATCGTCTCGCCGGGATGGCCATAAATCATCGGTCGATACCAGAGGCCGGCCGAATACATGGTCGCGCCGTTGGCGACGTGCCAGTCATGCATCGGCGTCAGCCGCTCGGCCTTCAGGTCGCCGAACCGTTCGGCGGCAAGTGAGCCGATCGACACGGCCGAAAAGGGCGGACGAAAACGGGTCGTACCGACCTCAGGGATCGGCTTGCCCAATGCTTCGGCCATGATGGCGAGGCCGGGTATGTTGGAGCTCTTGCCCTGATCGGTCGCCATGCCGAGCGTGGTGTATCGCTTCAGATGCTCGACCGAGATGAAGCCTTCGCGATGCGCCAGCCGCACATCCTCCGCGGTCACGTCGTGCTGGAAATCGACGAAGCTTTTTCCATCAGCCCTGATCTCGAACACCGGCGCCGGATCGGGATCGCCGGGTGCGGCTTCGACGACCGGCAAGGCCGCCGGCGTGCCGGTTCCGCCCGCCGCGGACAGGCCAGCGGCGCGGCCTTCGGCGATTGCCTCGGCGGTGGAAAAGCTGCCGGTGAAGGCGCCGGCGCCAATCCATCGCCGGGTTGGCCACTGCTGCGTCGGCTTTGGCGGCAGGAAAGCTTGTCGGGCGGCATTCCATTCCGCCTTGGCGCCGGCCTGGCTGGCCAGATGGATGGTCGGCGACCAGCCTCCCGACATCAGCAGGCAGTCGGCTTGAATGCTGCGTTGATCGCCGGCAAGCGCGCCGTTGACCATGTCGAAGCGCTGCACCTTGATGCCGGACAGCGCCTTGCCGCCTTCGGTGGCGACCACGGCGTGACCGGCAAGGCTCTTGGCCTCCGCTTCATCGGCGAGCTCGCGCATCTCGCTCGAAAGCTCCGGTCGCACGTCGACGATGGCGACAATCGCCGCACCGGCCTTCTTCAGTGCGAGGGCGGAGCGATAGGCGCTGTCATTGTTAGTGAAAAGCGCGATCCTGTGGCCGGGCAGCACGCCATACTCGTTGGCGTAGCGCTCGGCGGCATGCGCCAGCATCACACCCGGCCGGTCGTTGCCCGGAAACACCAGCGGCCGCTCGAAGGAGCCGGTGGCCAGCACCACCGATTTGGCGCGGATGATCCAGTAGCGATGGCGTGGTTCGCCCTTGCCGGGCCTCTCCTTATGATCGGTGACCCGTTCGAGTGCGGCGAGCGTGTTGCCGTCGTAATAGCCCCAGACCGTGGTGCGCGGCAGCAGGCGGACATTGTCATAGCCTTCGAGCTGGCCGGCGGCTCGCGCTGCCCAGTCCGCCCCGGGCATCCCGTCGATCGTCTCAGCCGACCAATTGGCCGAGCCGCCGAAACGCGGTTCGAGCTCGCTGAGGATGACACGCGCGCCCTGATCGGCGGCTGCCCTGGCGGCCATCAGTCCGGCCGGACCGGAACCGACCACCAGCACATCGCAGAAGGCGTTCATGCGCTCGTAACGCGCCGTGTCGGCAGCGGTCCCGGCGCGGCCGAGACCGGCGGCGCGGCGAATGAAATGCTCGCAGAACATCCAGAAACGCGTGCTCTTCAGCGGGCCGATCGCGGGCCCCATGAAGGTCTTGTAATAGAAGCCGGCGGACAGAAGCTTGCCGCCGAGCTGGTTGGCGGCGCTGATATCCCAGGCCAGCGATGGAAAGCGGTTCTGGCTGACAGCGGTCAGCCCATCATAGATCTCGACCATGGTCGCGGCGATGTTCGGCTCGCGAACCTCGCCCCGCAACACCGTCACCAGTGCGTTTGGTTCCTCGACGCCTGACGTCAGCACGCCGCGCGGACGGTGATATTTGAACGAGCGCCCGAACAGGGTGACGCCATTGGCCAGCAGCGCCGAGGCAAGGGTGTCGCCGGCATGGCCGGTGTAAGCCGCGCCGTCGAAGGTGAACCGGATGGTCCGCAGCCGGTCGATCCGGCCACCGGCATCGGTGCGGCGCGGGCTCATATCTTGCCCTCCGCCTTGTGCCGAGCAGCGACTTTGTGGTGGCCGCGCGTGAACGCGACGCTGGAGATCTCGTGTGTCAGCGTGTTGCGAACGACCCTGAGATGGGCGCGGCAGCCGCCGGAATGCTGCCAGATCTCGTTGTGGTCACCCGCCGGATTCAATCGGTCATAGACATAGGCGTTCCAGGCATCGAGGTCCTGCGAGGCAGGTTGAGGGCGCTCGCGGTTGCCGTCACCCTGATAGGTGAACTCGATGACGTCGCGCGGGCCGCAATAGGGGCAGGTAATCAGCATGCGATTGTATCTTCTCGTTTGACCATGATCTTGGCCGAAAACCGGTTTCCACTCTTTGTTACACCGACCGGCGGTTCGGGATCATGGTCTAATGCAGCCGCGGCATCGCGCCCTGGCCCTTGTCGTCGATCACCAGGCCGCGATGGAAGCGATCCAGCGTAAAGGGCGCGTTGATGTCATGCGGTTCATCCTTGGCGATGGTCCAGGCAAAGCACCAGCCGGAGGCCGGCGTCGCCTTGAAGCCGCCGTAGCACCAGCCGCAGTTGAGATACATGCCCCGCAGCGGGCCGGTGGTGATGATCGGCGAGCCGTCCATCGACATGTCGCAGACGCCGCCCCAGTTGCGCAGCATACGAACGCGGGCGAGACCCGGAAACAGCGCCAGCATCTCGCTCATCACCTCGTCGACAACAGGCAAACTGCCGCGCTGGGCGTAGCTGTTGTAGCCGTCGAGATCGCCGCCATAGACAAGGCCGCCCTTGTCCGACTGCGACATGTAGAAATGGCCCATGCCGAAAGTCAGGACCGTGTTGATGAACGGCTTCAGCGATTCCGTCACGAAAGCCTGCAGCACGTGGCTCTCGATCGGCATCGTATCGATGCCGGCGAGCCGCATGACTTGCCCGGTGCTGCCGGCCACCGCGACCGCCACCTTGCTGGCGCGGACCTCGCCGCGCGAGGTCGTGACGCCTGATATGCGGTCGCCGTCGCGCAGGAAGCCGGTGACCTCGCAATTCTCGATGATGTCGACGCCGCGACGGTCGGCGCCGCGCGCATAGCCCCAGGCGACGGCATCGTGGCGGGCGGTGCCGGCGCGCCGCTGCATCAGGCCGCCGACGATTGGGAAACGCGCCGTGGCGGAGACGTCCAGCGCCGGCACCAGGCGCGCGATCTCGGCCGTGGTCATCAGTTCGGCGTCGACGCCGAGATGGCGCATGGCGTTGCCGCGGCGGGCAAATTCGTCGAACTGGGCCGGCGTGTGCGCGAGGTTGAGGCAGCCGCGCTGCGAGAACATGACGTTGTAGTTCAGATCGTGCGACAGGTTCTCCCACAGCTTCATCGAATGTTCGTAGAAGCGCGTGTTGGCAGGCAGCAGGTAGTTGGAGCGGACGGCCGTTGTGTTGCGGCCGACATTGCCGGAGCCGAGCCAGCCCTTTTCCAGCACCGCGACGTTGGTGATGCCGTGCTCCTTGGCGAGATAATAGGCGGTCGACAGGCCATGGCCGCCGCCGCCGATGACAATCACGTCGTAGGACGCCTTCGGGTTCGGCTTGCGCCAAGCCGGTTTCCAGTCCTTGTTGCCGGTCAGCGCATTTTTGAGAAGCGAGAAGGCCGAATATTCCGCCATTCTTTTGTTATCCGTTCTGGCTTTTTGTTGTCCGTTCTGGCTTTTCATCATCCGTTCTGGGCAATGCGGCACATTATAGAGCAGGCCGCTGCCGCAAAGCCAAGATTGCGCCATCGCTTTTCGACTGGCCGACTCCGAAATGGCGGGCAGAGCGGGACGGCTTGCTCCCCGGTATGAGCGTCTTTATCAAGGGCGAGCTTTAGAACGCCTTACCGCCTGTGAGTCGCCAAACGATCATGCTTTTCCGACTGCTCCACTTCGTTCTGGTCCTGGCGATCGTCGCCTCGGCGCCGCTGTCGATTGATGCGGCGGCGCAGGGGCTTGACCAAGCTGTCTCTGGAGTGGTCGCCGACCAGCAGAAAATCCTGCAGGACTTGACGACAAGGACCGACAATCTCGAAAAGAAAATCCAGGAGGACGGTGACGACGACGCCAGTCTTGTCGATATCCGCCTGCAACTCGAGGAAATGTCGCGAGGTGCGCTGAACAGCGCGCTTGCCTTCCGCCCGCGCCTTTCGGAGATCAACGCGAGGCTCGATCAGCTCGGGGCGCCTCCGGCCGCGGGCCAGCCGCCCGAACCCGACATCGTGACCAGCGAACGCCAGGCGCTGGCGTCCGAAAAGGCCGAGATCAATGCTGTCATCGCCGCGGCGCAAAACCTGTCGATCCGCATCAGCGGCCTCATCGCCAAGATCGCCAATATGCGCAGCGAGTTGTTTCGCAACCTGCTCACCAAGCGCTACGTGCTGTCCGACGCGTTGAGCCCTGAGGTCATTTCCGATGCCAACGATGAATTTACCGGCTTTTACAAGGCGGTGTCGTCGTGGCTGGCCTTCGCCTTCAGGTTCAAGTTTCAGGCCGTGCTGGCCGCGACCTTGATGGCGCTTTCGCTGGCGGCGGTGCTTTTTGTCGGTGGACGGCGTCTGTTCGGGCGTGTCTTCGAAGCAGACCCTTCGATCGAAGATCCGTCCTATCTCAGCCGGCTGTCGGTGGCGTTCTGGTCGACATTGCTGCCGACGCTGGCGGTCGGCGCCTTCCTCGTCTCGACGGTGTTCTTTTTCAACTACTACAACGTGTTGCGCGGCGACATTGGCGTTTTCCTGAATGCGCTGGTTGCGCTCATCGCGGTGGTGTTCTGCGTCAACCGGCTGGCCAATGCGGCGCTGGAGCCGCGGCTGCCGAACTGGCGGCTCATCCCCGTTGAAACCGGCCCGGCACGCTGGCTGGTGCGGCTGACGACCGCCATGGCGGTGGTGATCGGCGTCAACAATTTCCTGTCGGTCGTCAACGACAAGATGGGCTCGCCGCTGTCGCTGACCATCGCCAGAAGTTTTGTCGCCACCATCGTCGTCGGCATCATCCTGATCCTGATGGGGCTGCTGAAACCGTTCAAGGCTGCCGACGGAAGCTGGCGTCCCTGGCCGGCCTGGCTGCGCTACACGGCAGTCGCGATCGGCCTTTTCACCATTGCCACTGCGCTGCTCGGCTATATCGGCCTTGCCATCTTCGTCTCGCTACAAGTCGTGGTCACCGGCACGATTCTGGTGACCGCCTATATCGGCTTCCTGTCAGCGCGGGCGATCAGCGAGGAAGGCGGTTTTGCCAACACATCGATCGGGCGCTGGCTATCGACCAATTCCAGTTATGAGGAGTCCGCGCTCGACCAACTCGGCCTGGTCGTCAGCGTCGCCATCAACCTGATGATCGTGCTGGTGTTCCTGCCGCTGATCCTGTTGATGTGGGGCTTCCAGCCCGGCGACATCCAGGCCTGGGGCTACAAGCTGGCGACGGGCCTCACCATCGGCTCGGTGACGATCTCGGTGACCGGCATCCTCACCGGCATCATAGTCTTCATCATCGGCTATTTCCTGACGCGCTGGTTCCAGGGCTGGCTCGACGGCTCGGTGATGGCGCGCGGCAAGGTCGATACCGGCGTGCGCAACTCGATCCGGCTGGCGGTCGGCTATGCCGGCGTCGCGCTCGCAGCACTCGTCGGCGTCTCGGCGGCGGGAATCGATCTCTCCAACCTGGCGCTTGTCGCCGGCGCCCTGTCGCTCGGAATCGGCTTTGGCCTGCAGAATGTCGTCTCCAACTTCGTCTCCGGCCTGATCCTTCTGGCCGAGCGGCCGTTCAAGGTCGGCGACTGGATCGTCGCCGGTGACATCAGCGGCACGGTCAAGAAGATCAGCGTGCGCGCTACCGAGATCGAGACGTTCCAGCGCCAGTCGGTGATCCTGCCCAATTCAAACCTGATCAACAATGCCGTCGGCAACTGGACGCACCGCAACAAGCTCGGTCGCATCGACATCAAGGTCGGCGTCGCCTACGGCAGCGACGTCAAGCAGGCCCATGCTGTGCTGTTGGAGATTGCGCGCGGCCATCCGCTGGTGCTGAAAAATCCGGAACCCTTCGTGCTGTTCACCAATTTCGGGGCGGCCGCTCTCGAATTCGAAATCCGAGTGTTCCTGGCCGACGTGATGAACGGCAACATCGTGCAGAACGACATCCGGTTTGCCGTCCTCGATGAGTTCGCCGACCAGCATATCGAAATTCCGTCGGCGCCGCGCGCCGTCGTCGAGACCAAGAAGCATGAGGCGTGGCCGATCGATGACGACAAGATCGAAGTCGATTTTGCCGAACACGAGCAAGCGAAGGCGGAAGCCGTGGCCGAGACGAAACGCCTGGCCAGATCCGGGCGCAGGACCCGCAAGCCGGATCCCGATTAGGGTCTATTGATAACACGTGATGCCGGCCTGCGAACGGCGGTTTCCTGCGCTTCCGGGACTCCGGCAAGGCCTGACCTGAATCTCAACATACCCTCAAATCCGGCTTTCGGCGCAGCAAAGCAATTGCGGCATGAATGCGGCATTCAGTTGCCGTTCACCTTGCATCTCATATAAGCTCACATGCAAAGGGCAGGAATGCCTTGCGAAATGCAACAGAGGCGGTGGCAACACCGATACTGCAAATGTGGAAGTCTCTCGTCGCCGCCATCGCTATTCTTGCCGTGGGCGGTCCAGCCCTTGCCGCCAGCGCGACCAACAAGGACGCCGAGACCCGCACACTCGTCGTGACCGAAGGCGGTGGCAAGACGGAGCTGGCGCTGGCCGCCGGCGAAACCGCGGAATTCTGCCCGACCGGCTGTTTCGTTACGATGCCGAACGGCGACCTCGAAGCGCTGACCGGTTCGGAAACGATCGAAATCTCGGGCGGCGTCGCCCGTATCAAGTAACCGCGTCAAAAAACGTTGACGACTTGTTTTTCGAAGGCCGGGCAAATTGCCCGGCCTTTGATCGTTTCGGGTTATCGAAACTTAACGATGAAAAGGGAAATACCGTGACGCGAACCCGGCCGGGTTGGGCGTTTTAACGATCGCTGCGCTGTTGCCCGCTATATCGGGCCGAAGACGCCGAAGCACGGGCGGGTTTGGATCGGCGCCTGATCCTCTCCGAAAGATCGAGTTTCGGGGATCATGCGCTTTTAGGCAGGGGCAACGAAGAATGGATGCGCGGTCGGACAGGAACGCAATCCCGCTTGCCGTCGATCTCGACGGCACGCTGATCGCGACGGACCTGTTGTGGGAAGGCCTGTTCATCCTTCTCAAGAAGAATCCGCTCTATATTTTCCTGGTGCCGTTGTGGCTCGCCGGCGGGCCGGCGCGGTTGAAGCAGGCCATCGCCCAACGCATCGACATCGATCCTGCGTCGCTGCCCTACCGCGAGGCGCTGCTTCAGCGCCTTCGCACCGAACATGGAGACGGCCGCAAGATCGTGCTGGCGACCGGGACGCCGCGCAAATTCGCCGAGGCGATCGCCGCACATCTCGGGATATTCGATCGCGTCCTGGCGACCGACGGCCCCCACAACATGACGTCGGGCAGAAAGCGCGCCTCGCTTGTCGCCGCCTATGGCGATGGCGGCTTCGACTATGCCGGCAACAGCCGGCACGACCTTAGGGTATTTGACGCCGCGCGCACGGCAATCGTCGTCGCGCCCGACCGCCATGCCGCGCGCTGGCAGGCCGCGCACAGCGCCGAAATGATGCCGGCGCCGAAGCCGACATTCAGAACCATCGTCAAGATGCTGCGCGTTCATCAGTGGCTGAAAAACTCGCTGATCGCGGTGCCGATGGTGCTGTCGCACGAATACTTCAACGCCGACATGATCTGGGAATGCCTGCTGGCATTCGTCTCGTTCAGCGCAGTCGCTTCCGCCATCTACATTCTCAATGATTTCTTCGATCTCGCGCTCGACCGCAAACACCTGACCAAGCGCAACCGGCCATTCGCCAGCGGCGCGCTGTCGATCCCGTTCGGCCTCGGTTCAATGATGGTGCTGCTCGCAATAGGCGTTGGTGCAGGGCTTCTGCTGCCGATCGAATTCCTCGGCGTGCTCGGCGGCTACATGGTCATCACCACCGGCTATTCGCTATCGTTCAAGCGCATGCTTCTGATCGACGTGCTGACATTGGCAGGTCTCTACACGATCCGCGTTCTGGCAGGCGCCGCGGCGACCGGCGTCGACGTCTCGTTCTGGCTGCTGGCCTTCTCGATCTTCTTTTTTCTGTCGCTGGCGCTGGTAAAGCGGTTTGTCGAGCTGCGCACGACTGTCATTCCGGCCGGCGAGCGCATCGCCGGCCGCGGCTACCGCACCGAAGACCAGGAGATCGTCGCCCAGGCGGGGATGGCCTCGGCTTTTTCCTCGGCGCTGGTGCTGGCGCTCTATATGGACAGCGTTGCGGTGCGCGAACTTTATCCGCATCCTTGGCTGGTCTGGCCGCTGGCGCCGATCGTGCTGTATCTGACGATGCGCGTCTGGATTCTCGCTCGCCGCGACCAGATGCATGACGATCCAGTCGTCTTTATCATCCGCGACTGGCGCAGCCAGATCGTCGTGCTCATCGGCGCCGTGTTTCTGGTCGCCGGAGGCTGGTAGGCGTGGGGAAGGAGCGGCTCCAGAGCTTCGGTCTTGCCACGCCACCGGCACACAAAGTGATCCCGGCGGATGACGCTGTTGCGCTGCTGAAGAGCGGCAAGGCGACAAGAAACGCTTTGCTCGCCTACGGCAATGGCCGCTCCTATGGCGATTCCTGCCAGAATGGGGCCGGCATGATCGTCGATATGCGGCCGCTGAACAGGATCCGCGCCTTCAATGCCGAGACCGGCCTGATCGAGGCCGAGGCCGGCGTGCTTCTGTCCGACATCATCGCCCATGCAGCGCCATACGGCTTCTTTCCGGCCGTCGTTCCGGGCACGCAGTTCGTCACGCTCGGCGGCGCCATCGCCAACGACGTTCACGGCAAGAACCATCACCGGCGCGGCACCTTCGGCTGCCATGTCGAATCCTTCATGCTGCTCAGATCGGACGGACAGGCCCATTACTGCTCGGCCACGGAGAATGAACGGCTGTTCGCGGCGACGATCGGCGGGGTGGGGCTGACTGGCCTGATACTGTCCGCATCGATCCGGCTGATGCGGGTGCCATCGCTCGACATCGTCGAGAAGACAACGCCGTTCCGTGATCTCGGCGAGTTCTTCGAACTTGCAGAAGCGGCCGATCAGGCCAACGAATACGTCGTCGCCTGGATCGACCAGCTTGCCGGCGGCCACAGACGCGGGCGCGGGCTGCTGTTCACCGGCAATCACGCCGAGCATGGCTCCCATGTCGCCTTGCGTGCCGGTGGAAATCTTTCAGTGCCGTTCCAGCCGCCGTTCAACGTGCTCAACCGGCCGTTCCTGACCGCCTTCAATGCCGCCTACCGGTGGAAGAAAGGCCGGTCCACGGCGCCGCGCCAGGTGGGCTACCAGGGTTTCTTCTTTCCGCTCGACGGCGTCGGCAACTGGAACCGGCTCTATGGACCGAATGGGCTTTTCCAGCACCAGAGCGTGATGCCGGAAGACGTCGCGCGCCGAGTGGTGCCGGCGTTGCTTGCAGCGGCAAAACGGGCCAGGCAGGGCTCGTTCCTCACAGTCCTGAAGCGCTTCGGCGGGGTCCGCTCGCCGGCACTGCTGTCGTTCCCGCGGCCGGGTTTCACGTTGACGCTGGATTTCCCCAACCGTGGCCGGGCGACGCTGGCGCTGCTGAAGGAGCTCGACCAAATCACAGTCGAGGCCGGTGGCGCGGTCAATCCTTACAAGGACGCCCGCATGGGCGCCGACGTTTTCGCCGCCTCCTATCCGGAATGGCAACGCCTCGAAGCGATCCGCGATCCCGTCTTCATGTCGAGTTTCTGGGCGCGAACGGCGAAAAAGCTAGAGGCGCGACTCGGAACCGCTGAAGCCGCGGAATAAATACATTCGAATAGTTCGTGGTTAACGGATCGATAACTCAAGCTTTCCTCGAACTTTTTTGTGCTTCACGAAATGTTTGGAAGTTTTCAATAGAACGGGAAAGGTTGATGGAAAAAGCATGAAATACATTGTCTTCATTCTGTTCACGGTCATGACCAACGCCGCCGCCCAACTCATGCTGAAGCAGGGCATGATGTCACTCGGTCCGATTTCCTTCGAGGGCACCAATCCGTTGCTGAAGCTGTTGCAGATCGTCTTCAGCCCATGGGTTTTCCTCGGCCTGTGCACCTTCGTCATCTCGATGGCGTCGCACCTCTACGTGCTGTCCAAGGTAGAGCTCAGCTTCGCCTATCCGTTCCTCAGTCTCGCCTATGTCGCCGTTGCGATCTTCGCCTATTTCATTTTCCGCGAAGATCTCAATGGCTGGCGTATCGCCGGCATCGCTTTCATCTGCATCGGCACGGTGCTGATCGCCCAAAGTGGTCGGGATTTGGGTGGCCGGGATTTGAGCGGTCACGGGCATGACGAGGAAACGGCCTCCCTTTCGTCCGACAAGATTCACAGTGGGATCGTTCGATGAGACATGTGATCTTCGGCGGCGACGGTTTCGTCGGCCGCCATCTTGCCCCGAAACTTCTGGCCGACGGCGAGGAGGTGGTCGTCGCCGACATCGCCAGGAGCGATCTGCCGCATTACCGCTCCGCCCGATATGTCAGCTGCAACGTCACCGATCCGGCCTCGGTCGCTTCGGTCGGACTGAAGGCCGACGACATGGTCTACAATCTGTCGGCGAAAATGCTGTCGCCGATCCAGGTGCGCGCCAAGCGCCACGAATTCTTCTTCCCGGTGAATTTCCACGGCACCGAGCACATCATGCAGGCGATGGACAGAGCCGGCGCGCCCAAGCTTGTCCATTACACGACTGACATGATCTACGGCCATACGGTCACGCAGCCGATGACCGAGGAGCACCCGGTCGCGCCGCTCGGCGAATATGGCTGGTCGAAGCAGAAGACCGAGGAACTGGCCGCAGAATGGCGCAAGCGCGGCATGTCGATCTCGCTGTTTCGACCGCGCCTGATCATCGGCCCCGGCCGCCTCGGCATCCTCGAGAAACTGTTCAAGCTGATCGACTGGAACCTTCCGGTGCCGATGATCGGCTCGGGCAAGAACCCGTATCAGTTCATCTCGGTGTTCGACTGCGCCGAGGCGGCGCGCGCCGCCTGGAGAGCCGGCGTGCCTGATGAGGCTTATAATCTCGGCTCGCTCAACCCGCCGCCGGTCCGGAAACTGCTCGGCGACCTGATCAGGCATGCCGGTTCGAAATCGATCCTGATCCCGACACCGGGCTGGGCGGTCAAGCGCACGCTCGACCTGCTCGACCTCTTGAACATGCCGATCATGGATCCGGAGCAGTATCTGATCGCCGACGAGGATTGCGTGCTCGATGTGTCCAAGGCCGAACGCCAGCTCGGCTGGGTACCGCAATATCGCGACGAGGACATGCTGATCGCCGCCTACAGCGAATACCGCGCCAAGAAAGACGGCCATGCCGTCGCCGCCAAACATGTGCCCGCCGAGTGAAGGGCCAGCAGGAGACTCTTGAGATGACCGTCATGACCAAGCCAGACCACACGACTGCGCGCGCCACGGTCCGCGCACCGGCGCTTTCGCCCGCCACCACAGCCAAGCCCGATCTGATCAGCGTCGAGCAGGCCAAGGCGATGGACGTCGCGCGCATGACCGACCTGTTCAAGGCGCATCTTAATCCCGGCCAGCTGCATTTCATGAAGCTGCTCGGCTTCCACAAGATCAAGGTCGAGCGCGCCGAAGGCATGTTCTACATCGATCAGAACGGCCGCAAGATCCTGGATTTCTTCGGCGGCTTCGGCTCGCTGGCCTTCGGCCACAATCATCCGCGCCTTCTCGAGGCGCGCAAAAAGTTCCAGGAGGAGAAGCGGCAGGAGATCGCCATCGCCTTCATGTCGCAATACGCGGCGGCGCTGGCGCACAATCTCGCCAAATGCTCGCCCGGCGACCTCGACATGGTGTTTTTGGGCTCTTCCGGCTCGGAAGCCATGGAGGCGGCGGTGAAGCTCGCCGAGCGCGCCGCCGGCCCGAAGCGGCCGAAAATCGTCTATGCCGAGAATTCCTTCCACGGCAAGACGAAGGGCGTGCTGGCAATCACCGACGGTTCGCTCTATCGCGCCGACTTCAAGATGGCCGACAATGTAGTGCGCATCCCGTTTGCCGACATCGAAGCGGTCGAGCGCACGTTCCGCTCCGATCCCGAGGTCGGCGTCATCGTGCTCGAAACCATCCAGGGCGGCGGCGGCATCATCCAGGCGCCTGCCGAATACTGGCAGAAGCTGCGTGCGCTATGCGACCACTACGGTGTTCTGTGGGTCGCCGACGAGGTGCAGTGCGGCTATGGGCGCTCCGGCCGCTTTTATGCCTTCGAGCACTACGGCGTCGTTCCGGATGTGACGGCGCTGGCAAAGTCGCTCGGTGGCGGCAAGGCGGCGGTCGGCGCGATGATCGCCAGGCGCGAGGTCTATATGAAGGCCTATGGCACGCCGAAGATGGCGATGATCCACGCCATGGCCACTTTCGGCGGCATGGGCGAGGCCTGCGTCACTTCGATCGAGGCGCTCAACGTGCTTTACGATGAGGGGCTGATCGACAACGCCGCGGTCACCGGCGACTATCTGCTGCAACGCCTGCAGGCGTTGCGGGAAAAATACCCGAAGATCATCAAGGAGGTCCGCGGTAAAGGCCTTATGGTCGGGCTGGAATTCCACGACTTTTCGCAGACCTTGCCGATGGTACTGCGGCCTGTGATCAGCGTGCTTGACGACAAGCTGAAGGGATCCTTGTCCGGCTTTGTTGGTGCTTTGCTGCTGCGCGACTACGATGTGCTCGTCGCCTTCACCGAATACAACCGCAACGTCATCCGTCTCGAACCGCCGCTGATCTGCCAGCGCGACCATGTCGACCGCTTTGTCGAGGCGCTCGACAGCCTGTTGTCGCGCGGCATCGTGTCGATCGTGAAGGATTTCGTCAAAAGCCAGGTCCGTTAGCCAGGTGCGCCGAGCGAGACCATGCTGACCAAGTCTCCCGCTCCGACAAACCCGCTCGACCGGTTCACCGAGGCCGGTCTGGCGTGGGGCGAGGGCACCTATGCGCGTCTTGCCGCACCGATCGGGGCGGCTGCCTTCGCGCTCTACATTCTGCTAACCGCCGTCACCGCATGGTTCATGCCTGACGCCAATTGGGACATGCTGCCCTATCTTGCGATCGCCGAGGAGGGCACCTATCGCGATGTGCAGGCGCTGCATGATTATGCCTATGGCACGGTTAGGGACGGCGTGTCGGCGGGCGACTATAAGACACTGATCGATGATGGCGGCGGCTTCCGCAGTCATATGGCCGGCAACGCCGCCGATTTCCATTCGCTGCTCGGCATGTACCGGATCAAGTTCCTCTACGCCGAGATTCTTTCGACGATGAGTTCTGTGATGTCGCCGGTCGAGGCGATGCGCGCGGTCTCGGTATTGTCAGTGCTGCTGTTCGGTGCGATCGCGCTGCTCTGGCTGCGGTCCGAAGGCGCGCTGGCGCTGGCGCCGGTTCTCGGCGCGGTGCTGATGATGGCAGATTTCGGCGACGCGGCGCGGGCGTCGACGCCTGATCTGCTGTGCTCGGCGCTGTTCCTCGGCGGGCTCTTTGCCTATATCCGCGGTCGTGAAGTGGCCACCGCGATCCTGCTCATCCTCGCTTTCATGGCGCGGCCCGACAATATTGTCTTCCTTGCAATTTTTGCCGTGCTGCTGTTGGTCTTCCGGCAGAAGGCGTGGGGCGCGCTGACCGGCTTTGCCGCCTCCCTGGTCGCCTACTTTGCCATCTCGCATTGGGCGCAGCATCCCGGCTGGTGGCCGCATCTGTGGTTCTCCTCGATCGAGCAGCATTACAATATGGCCGGCTTCGATCCGCCGTTCTCGGCTGTCGCTTACCTCAGGGCTTTTGCCGTCTCCCTGATCCGTGCCGTCAGCCTGAACAACTGGGTCGGCGTCTCCGTGCTGGCGCTGGCGGGGTGGTATGCCTTAAGCCGTGCAGGCTTCAAGCTCGACCGCCGCGCCGGCATTCTGTTTGCGGCATTGGTGCTTGGCGTCCTGGCGAAGTTCACCGTCTTCCCGATCCACGACACCCGCATCTATTTTCCCAATCTGATCCCGCCGTTCCTGCTGCTCGCCGGGCCATTCATGGCGTTGTGGGCATCAGCGAGCACCAAAGGGCGCGACGCCGCGCCATTGCACGTCATTCCTGGAGACAAGCCATGAGTTCCGTTTCCAGCCTGGCGCGCATCGCGCTGTCGCTCGGCCTCCCCGCTGGCATCCTCGATCGCGGGCCGTCGCTGCGCGGTACCAAGTTTCTGGCGAAGGCCGCTCTGAAGGCGCGCCTCAGTGGGGCAAAAAGGCGGTTCCAAATGGTCAATGTCGGGGCCTGCGATGGCGCGTTGTTCGACGATGTAACGCCGTGGCTGCACCACATCCCGCACGCTCGCGCCGTACTGGTCGAGCCGATTCCATACAACCAGAAACGGTTGCGCGCCAACTATCCTGATACGGGCCGCTTCATCATCGAGCCGGTCGCGGTGACGAAGACCAAGGGAACGATCACGGTCCACACCTTCGATGCCGCCGCACTCGAGGCTGGCACGCTGCCGATCGAGTTCATCGGCTGCTCGTCGGTGACCGACACCAATCTGATGTCGGGCAAAAATGCCTGGGGCGAGGCCGATGCCAACTTCAACAAATTCGCGCCGCACCTCAGGGATATCGAAGTGCCGTCGGAGACTTTGCAGACGCTGCTCGACCGCAACGGCATCACCCATATCGACGCCTTCCTTGTCGATTGCGAAGGCGCCGACTGGATCGTCTTCGAGCAGCTCGACCTCGAGCGCTACCGTCCCGGCATGATCAAGGTCGAGGTTGGTGCGTTGCCGGCGGCCGAGATCGGCCAGGTCGTGGTCAAGTTGAAGACCGCCGGCTACCAGGTCGGCTTCCAGGCCGAGGACATCTGGGCCTTCGCCTGAGGGTAGCCCCGGGCCCGAAAGCACCTGATTTTTTCGGGTCGCGTCGCACCTGCAGCGTGTCGCAAACAGGCGGTAGCATGGCGGCTGTCGCCTGCATATTGTGCGCCGATCAAGCGGGCGCCTGGCGCCTGCAGCAGCACTTTTGGAGTCGCGGGCAATGGCAGGGTTTCCGGAAAAGGCGAAGGTCGTCATCGTCGGGCTGGGCGGTATTGTCGGTGCATCGGTCGCCCATCACCTGATCGAGCGCGGATGGGACGACATCGTCGGCATCGACAAGTCAGGCATCCCGACCGATATCGGCTCGACAGCGCATGCTTCCGACTTCTGCTACACCACCAGCCATGATTTCCTGTCATGCTGGACCACGCTCTACTCCATCGACTTCTACGAAAAGGTGGGCCATTACGCCCGCATCGGCGGCCTCGAGGTTGCCCGCGTCGGCGACGACGATCGTATGGCGGAGATCAAGCGCAAGATCGCCTCGGCAAAGGCTTTTGGCACGCGCGCGCGCTTAATCGAACCGGCTGAGATCAAGCAAAAATTCCCGCTGATCGAAGAAGAGATGGTGCAGGGCGGCCTGTGGGATCCCGATGCCGGTCTCGTCATCCCGCGCTCGCAAACAGTCGCCGGCAAGCTGGTCGACCAGGCGGAAGCCTCCAGCAAACTCAAATCCTTCGCCAACACGCCGGCCAGGTCGCTTGTCGTCGAGAACGGTCGCATCAAGGGCGTGGTGACCGATCGCGGCACCATCGAAGCCGACTATGTGATTGTTTGCGCGGGTATCTGGGGCCGGTTGATCGCGGAAATGGTGGGCGAGGACCTGCCGATCATGCCGATCGATCATCCGCTCACCTTCTTCGGGCCCTATACCGAGTTCGCCGGCACCGGCAAGGAGATCGGCTGGCCGCTGCTGCGCGACCAGGGCAACTCGGCTTACATGCGCGACACTGGCGATCCCAAGACCGCCGAAGGCGGGCAGATCGAGTGGGGCTATTACGAAGAGACCAATCCGCGCCTTTGCCATCCGCGCGACCTGCTGGAGAAGGACCAGGCCCGTCTTTCGCCCTCGCAGCGCGACCTCGACATGGAACAGATCCTCGCGCCGCTCGAGCGCGCCATGGAACTGACGCCGATTCTGGGCGAACTGGGCTACAATGAGAGCCATTCCTTCAATGGGCTTCTGCAGGTGACGGCAGACGGCGGCCCCTCCATGGGCGAGAGCCAGAAGGTGCGGGGCCTCTGGTATGCCGTCGCGATCTGGGTCAAGGACGGCCCCGGCATGGGCAAGCTCATCGCCGACTGGATGACGGACGGCCGGACGTCGATCGACCATCACGCCATCGATTATTCGCGCTTCTATCCGCACCAGACGCAAGAGCAGTTCATCTGGGACCGCTGCACGGAAACAGCGATGAAGGTCTACAATCCGGCCGTCCATCCGCGCGAGCCGTTCTCAAAAGGCCGTAATATGCGCCGCTCGCCCTTCTGGGAGCGCGAGAAGGAACTCGGTGGCTATTTCATGGAACTCGGCGGCTGGGAGCGCGCCCATGGCTATGCCGCCAACGAGCACCTGCTCGAGAAATACGGCAACCGGGTGCCGGTGCGCGAAAACGAGTGGGACAACCGCCATTTCTGCCGCGTCTCCAATGCCGAGCATCTCGCCATGAGCGAGGATTGCGGCATCGTCAACCTGTCGCATTTCGCGATGTACGACGTGGAAGGCCCGGATCATGTCGCGCTGATGGAATGGCTATGCGCCGCAAAGATCGGCGGCGACGGCAATATCGGCAAAGGCATCTACACCCATTTCCTCGACGATGAGGGCATGGTGCGCGCCGACCTGACCGTCATCCGCATGGCCGACCGCTGCCGCGTTATCGACGGCGCAGATGCCGGCCCGCGCGACTTCCACTACATGCGGCGGATGGCAGAAGACAAAGGTTTCGACGTCACCATCACCGACGTGACCGAAAAGTATGTGACCGTCGGCATCTGGGGCCCAAACGCCCGGGCAACATTGAGCAAGGTCGTGGAAGACCCGGACGGCCTGACGCCGGAGAATTTCCCCTTCGCGGCGATCAAGCCTGTCCGGATCGCCGGCAAGGACGTGACCGCTTTCCGCATCTCCTATGTCGGCGAGCAGGGCTGGGAACTGCACATGCGATACGAAGACGGCCTGGCCGTCTGGGACGCGTTGCGTTCGACCGGGGTGATGGCTTTTGGCGTCGAAACCTATGCCAACAGCCGCCGCATGGAGAAGAGCCTGCGCCTGCAGAACGCGGATCTTCTGACCGAGTACAATCTGCTGGAGGCCGATCTTGCCCGTCCGAAGGTCAAGGAGGCTGATTTCAGCGGCAAGGCGAAGCATCTGGACTATCGCGCCCGCGCACATCAGCCGGCCATGCTTTGCACGCTTGTCATGACGAATAATGTCGATTCCAAGGGCGTTGCCCGCTATCCCGTCGGCACGATGCCGGTGATGGATCCGCAAACGGGCGAGACGCTGGTCGACGAACTCGGCCGCCGATCTTTCACGACTTCGATCGCCTACGGCCCGACCATCGGCAAGAACATCGCGCTTGCCTATCTGCCCTGGGCGTACTGCCAGGAGGGCCGCAATCTGAACGTCGAATATTTTGGCGAGACATACCCGGTCGAAGTGGCCGCAGTCGGCTACAGGCCGCTCTACGACCCGGAGAACCTCAAGCCACGCAGTTGAGCCTTCCTCAATAGACGGTGAGGGGTTGGACTCGCAAAACGTGAACGCAAAGACTTAAGGCGCGTCGCGTCTGACGGGAGTCATGCGACGCGCTTTAAGTTCTCGTTTTTATGCATGTCGTTACCCAAAACCGCTGCGCACCCTCGGTTCAAGCCCGATTAGTTAGACCGGCGCTGGGCTTTTCGCTTTGTGGCGCGATGATCTTCGCTTACCTTGCGGCATGTCTGCTTTTCCTCACGCAGGACATCTCCTCTCAGGCGCCGCCGTGCTGGCGCTGATGCTCGTTCAGGCGCCGAAATCCCGCGCCGCCGAACCTGTCGATATCGAACTGGTGCTGGCGGTCGACGTTTCGCTGTCGATGTCGCCGGCCGAACTCGAAATCCAGCGTCGCGGCTATGTCGCGGCGCTGACGCACGACACTGTGCTGCAGGCCATCGCTGAGGGCGCCTATGGCAAGATTGCCGTCACCTATGTCGAATGGGCCGGCACGACCTGGCAGCACGTCATCGTGCCGTGGACGGTGATCGCCAATCGTGCCGACGCCGAGCGGGTGGTCGAACAGCTCTCCGCCCATGCGCCCAACAGCGCCCGGCGCACCTCGATTTCCGGTGCCTTGCAATTCGGCAATGATCTCTTCGCCGAAAGCGGCTTTCAGGGCGTCAAGCGGGTCATCGACATTTCAGGCGATGGCCCCAACAATCAAGGTGCTCCCGTCGACATCATCCGTGACGAACTGGTCAAGCAAGGCATCACCATCAATGGCCTGCCGCTGATGACCCGGGGCGGCTTCACGAGCGTCTACGACGTCAACTATCTCGACCGCTATTACACCGACTGCGTCATCGGCGGGCCCGGCGCGTTCATGATTCCGGTCAATGAGTGGACGCAGTTTCCCGAAGCGATCCGCCGCAAGCTGGTGCTTGAGCTTGCCGGGCCTGCCTCACCGCAATGGGCGGTGGAAGAAGCGGCGCATCCGCCGGTGGTGCTGGCGCAAGACAAGCCGGCCACCGACTGCCAGGTCGGCGAGAAAATGTGGCGCGACCGAAGCTGGATGTTCGACAGCCGCTAGCTAGCTTGACTTCAAGTGCTGCCCGCCAGAAGTACGCGTGCAAGATGTTGGCTTGTCTACGCGGCCAGCAACTGCTTGCGATCGACGCGCTCCTGCTGCGGCGAGCGCGCATAGAGCTCGCGATAGCATTTGGAGAAATGCGAGGCGGAGACGAAGCCGCAAGCGACCGCCACTTCGACCACCGGCAGCGATGATTGGATCAGCAAGTGCCGGGCCCGGTCGAGGCGGATCTCCAGATAGTAGCGGGCAGGGGATCGTCCCATCTCGGTGCGGAACAGGCGCTCGATCTGCCGGCGTGACAGATCGACATGGTCGGCGATCTCGATCAACGACAGCGGCTCGGACAGGTTTGCTTCCATCAATTCGATGATGGTCAGCACCTTGGAGTTCTGTACGCCAAGGCGTGCGCGCAGCGGCAGGCGCTGGCGATCGGTCGGGCTGCGCACGCGGTCAGTCAAGACCTGCTCGCAGACCCGATTAACGAGATTGTCGTCGAAATCGTCGCCGATCAGCTTCAGCATCATGTCGAGCGCCGCGGTGCCGCCGGCGCAGGTGTAGATGTTCTGGTCGATCTCGAAGAGGTCGGCAAAGACATTGGCCTTGGGGAACGCTTCGGAAAAGCCGGGCAGGTTCTCCCAATGAATGGCGCAGCGCTTGTTGGACAACAGGCCGGCGGCGGCCAGTATATGTGCGCCGGTGCACAGGCCGCCGAGGGCGACGCCGCGGTTGTATTCCTCGCGCAGCCAGGCGAAGGCCGATCTGTTCTGGTAGCGCTCGACATTGATGCCGCTGCAAACGACCGCCATGTTCGGCCGTTCGGGGCCGGACATCTTCTTGCGTTCGTCCTCCAGCGAGGTGTTGACGGCGCATTCGACGCCATTCGAGGCGCGCACAGGCTTGCCGTCGATGCTGGCGAGCCGCCAGCGGTAGGCCTCGTAGCCGAGCATCCGGTTGGCCGAGCGCAACGGATCGAGCGCCGTTGCAAAGGCGATCATGGTGAAATCGGGGACCAGGAAGAATACAAACGATCGCCTGATCTGATGATTTACGACGTTCACAGGGTAACCCTCACGCTGCAATGGCGCGAACAGGATGTCGCGATCAGCATAGCGACATCAGGAAAAAGCTTTCCTGTCAATCGGCTAGGCGGCAACGGAAAGACTTTATTTGCGACATGGGTCGCAAATGGGCAATCGCTATGTGATGATGGACCCAACATGCTGCCGGATTGAGCGTAGGCCGCATGTGGTCGGGGCATAACCAAGCACGCCGCCTCGGCAGACCGAAGCGGCGCTGTGATCAACTTCGAAGCAACAGCAGCGAGCGCCGCTTGCGAGCTTGGCAGATCAGGCGACGAAGCCGAGGCGCGCGGCGGCCACGGCGCCGGTCTGACCCGGCATGGTGTTGGCAAGGCGCTGGCGCTCGAGCGCGGTCGTCAGGCTCATTTCACGGCGAGCAAAAAGGCGGGCAAAAAGCTTCATCATCATCTCCATTCGGTTGCTCAGACGGGTCGCCTTCGCGTGATGGAGTGGGGCAGCTCGTTGGCTAGCGCTGATATAGGCTTACGTGAGGGGAAACTAAATCGCAAATGCGAAGCACTTGATATGAAAAGCGACACGGAATGCGACGTATTTGGGCATTCCGCCCAGATTTATGATCACTTACAAGGCGTTAGTTCAAAATTTGAGCTGCTATGCGGCCTGTTCAAAGGCACCATGCGACGACGGCATGGCTCGGAAATGGCTGCAAACAAAAAAGCCCGCCGGACATGATCTGCGCGGCAGGCCTTCAGCTTTGATGCACACGATCTATTTTACTCCGCCAGCCCAGGATCCAACGCCATAGCGAGTGCCGGTCTTGGTGTCGGCGGCTTCGGGCCAGCCGATATCCTTTTGCAGTTCGATCGGCAGAGAGCGGATGGCGCGTTCGGTCTGGTAGCGGGCGCGGGCCGCGCTGAATTCGGTCGCGATGCGGCCGATGGATGACAGGATAGACATTTTTAAATCTCCTTCAGGTTGGGTCGGGTGCCGGTCGCTCGGCGGACCAAGCGCTACATCCGATTTGTTTCAGCTTCATTTCGTGTCGATTGCAGATCAGTGTCACCGGCGTTTCAACGCCGCCTTCGATGCGTCTGCGTTCGATGGAGTTGACTATCCTCCCAAAATGATGTTCAATCAAACGAAATGGAATGATAGTTTGCATCAGAAAAATTGAAGGTCGATCCCAATGAACGCCCCACTCAATCATCCGTTGCCGCTGCTCGATCTCGACGTCTTGCGCACCTTCGTGGCGATCGCCGAGACCGGCAGTTTCACCACCGCGGCCAATGCCGTCTTCCGCACACCGTCGGCTGTTTCTATGCAGATCAAGAAGCTGGAGGACATTCTCGGCCGCTCCGTGTTTGCGCGCGACGCCCGCTCGGTGACGCTGACCACGGATGGCGAGATGCTGCTCGGCTACGCCCGCCGGCTGTTGTCGATCAACCGCGAGGTGGTGTCGAAGTTCATTATCCCCGACATTGTCGGGGTGGTGCGGCTCGGCTCGCCCGACGACTATGGCGAGCGCGTGCTGCCGCATGTGCTGAAGCGTTTTGCGCAGTCGCATCCTTCGATCGCGGTCGACGTCACCATCGACCAGAGCATCAATCTGCGCCGGCGCATGGACGACCGGGCGCTCGACATCACGCTTCTCACCAATTCCTACAAGACCAGCGCGCTCGGCGCCGAAGTGCTGCTCACCGAACCGATCGTCTGGGCCGGCGCCAAGGGCGGCTGCGCACATCTGCGCGAGCCGCTGCCGGTGTCATTGTGGGAAGAGGGCTGCGCCTGGCGGGCCGGTGCGCTCGAGGCGCTTGGGCGTGAGGGCCGCAACTACCGCGTCGCCTATATGAGTGCGCACACGGCCGGCCAGCGCGCCGCAATCATGTCCGACCTCGCGGTGGCGCCGCTGCCGAAATCGTTCCTCGGCAGCGATATGGTCGAGCTTTGCCCGAAGGACGGCATGCCTGACATCGGCACCTACAATCTGGCCATGGTGGTGGCGCCGGACGCCAGCGCGCCAGTGAAAGCCGTTGCCGACCACATCCGTGCGACTTTCGAAGTGTTCAGGGAAACCGGGAAATTTTGACTTAGGACCTCAACGGCGTAGCCAGGTTGTGAGCGGTGACGCCGCGATCCGTCCTTTGCAGCGCCAATTCGCCGGCTTTGGCATGATAGCTTTCGGTGGCGCTGGCTAAAAACGTCACGATGCTGTCCCGCGCGCGCCGCGCTTCCGGCATGTCGATCAGCGGCCAGACGTGGAACATGCCTTGCTCGTGCACGACCTCGATCTCGACACCGGCGGCACGGGCCTTTTGCGCGAAGATCAGATTGTCGGGGGTCAGCATGTCGCGCGAACCGGTCAGAAGCAGCGTTTTCGGCAACACCGAGAGGTCACCGTAAAGCGGACTGATGCGCCAGTCGCTGGGATCTATGCCGGCACTGTAGAGCCGGACTGCCTCCAGCCCGCCAGGAATTCCCAGCCACGGATCGTAGCGTTCCGCCTCGAACACTTCGGGATTGGCGAGCGACACATCGAGCCCGGGCGAAATCAGCACATGACGCCACGGCAAGGGCAGGGCGGCTTCCGCGGCCATCATGGTCAGCACCACGGCCATGTTGCCGCCGGCGGAATCGCCCATGAAGACGATGTCCTGCGCTTCCGTTTCGTCGAGCATCTGACGGTAGACCTTTCCGACCATGCCGAACATGGCGTGGAAATCGTGTTCGGGAGCAATAGGATAGATCGGCACGGTGATGCCGAAGCCCAGCCGGGCCGCCATGTCGGCGATCAATCCCCAGTGATAGGACGTGATTTGAAAGACATAGGCGCCGCCATGCAGGTAAAGGATCCGCCTTCGCTCGCCGGTCTTTGGCGCGATCTCGTACACGGGAAAGCCGTCGACGCTGTGCGTCGCGATCTCGAAACGCTGATGCAGCGATGCGGGCGGCCGATGGTTCTCCGTCGTGCGCGCGTAGGCAATCCAGCGCTGCAGGTTCTCCGGGCTGGAGAAGGCTTTCTTGCGGCTATACCTGAGCACGAAGGACACGACGTGGCTTTTGATACTGGGCATGCGGACACACGGACTTCGGCTGAGCCGACTAAGAGAACCCTTGCTATCGAAGATCGTGCCTTCGCCCAGAATGTCAAGATTTGCGCAGTCTCAACACGGCCCTGTGATCTGGCTGGCAATCAAGGCAGCATCTGGTCATGGTTCGCCGCAGCGATCAGCGTCGGGGCAGCAGTACGGCGCGCAGCCGACGGTCGCTTGCCGCCGGAGCCGGATGACGGCTCCGGCGCTTGGCCAGCAGCTTGCATTTGTCGGCGAAGGTCATCAGCGCGCCGAACCGAGAAGCAGGGTCGAGAAGGCGACCTGGGGGTCGTTGCGCGGCGACACGGGCCAGCCGATGTCCCTCTGAATTTCGGGCGGCAGGCTTTTGAGGGCCCGGACCGACCTGTTCCTGCTGTGCGCGTGCTTGATGGCCGTACCAAAGCGGCCGAGACTTTCGAACATCGACATCTTCATCTCCCTTGGAGTGCTGCGGCGGCTGAAAGTTATTATCTGCCTGCCTTTCGATGCCGGTTAAATGCGCCGCGCGTGTATCTGGTGGATTTCACGAAAAACAGCGCCTTGTTTCACTTTGGCTGATCCGGAAACATTTGCATGCAAACGAGAATGAGGGCGAAGTGCAGCTTTTTAGCAGTGGGGGCTACCCCCGGCCGCGCCGGGCGGCGTGGCCCTCGCGCGAACGACGCCGTGGGGCGGCATCGCCGGCAATGCCGTCCTCGCTGACGGTCTTGCGCGGTGGCAGTTTCACCGCCGCCGATAGTTTCGGGAACGGGTCGACCTTGTTCGGCAGCGCCATGGCGTAGACGAAGTGCTCCTGGAATTTTGGCTCCAGCGCCGTCTCGATCTTCTCGATCCGGCTCACCGTTTCCTCGATCTCGCGGCGATAACCGCGATTGAGCAGCGCCATGCGTGCACCGGCGCCGGCGGCGTTGCCGACGGCCGAGACCTTGTCGAGATCGCAGTCGGGGATCAATCCCAGCACCATGGCGTATTTCGGATCGATGAACGAGCCGAAGGCGCCGGCGAAGTGGATGCGGTCGACATGATCGGTGTGCTGCTTTTCCATCAACAGCTTGGTGCCGGCATAGAGTGCGGCTTTGGCGAGTTGGATGGCGCGCACGTCGGTCTGGGTGATGGTGATCCTCGGCTCACCCTCCTTCAGCACGTAGGAGAAGGTGCGGCCAATGGCTGTGACGCGCGGCGAGCGGGCGGAGAGCCCACCATCGACGACGCCGTCCTCGGAGATAATGCCGGCCAGGTACATCTCGGCGACCACTTCGATGATGCCGGAGCCGCAGATACCGGTGACCCCGGTCGCCTGCACGCTGTCGAGGAAGCCGGGCTCGTCGGACCACAGTTCCGAGCCGATGACGCGGTATTTCGGCTCCAGCGTGTCGGGATCGATGCGGACGCGCTCGATGGCGCCGGGCGCGGCGCGCTGGCCGCCGGAGATTTCCGCGCCCTCAAAGGCCGGACCGGTGGGCGAGGAGGCCGCCACGACCCGCTGGCGATTGCCGAGCACGATCTCGGCGTTGGTGCCGACGTCGACGATCAGCATCATCTCGTCCTGGCGGTGCGGACCTTCCGACAGCGTCACCGCCGCCGCGTCGGCGCCGACGTGGCCGGCGATGCAGGGCAGCATGTAGAGCCTAGCACCCTGGTTGAGCTTGAGGCCGATGTCCGACGCCTTTATGTGCACGGCACCCGAGACGGCCAGCGCGAAAGGTGCGCCGCCGAGTTCGGTCGGGTCGATGCCGAGGAACAGATGGTGCATGATCGGATTGCCGACGAAGACGGAATCCAGGATGTCGTTGCGCTGGACGCTGCCCTCCGCGCAAACCTTGTCGACAAGACCCGAGATCGCCTCGCGCACCGCGACCGTCATGCCTTCGCGGCCGTCCGGGTTCATCATCACATAGGAAACGCGGCTCATCAGATCCTCGCCGAAGCGGATCTGCGGGTTCGACGTACCCGACGAGGCGGCGACGCGGCCCGACAGCAGCGACACCAGATGCATGGCGATGGTGGTCGAACCGATATCGCAGGCAAGCCCGTAGGCCTCGTTCTTGAGGCCGGGCCACAACGAGATGACCCGCGCGGTCTCGCTTTCGGCATCCTTGTGGATGGCGGCGGTCGCGGTCCAGTTGCCTTTGCGCAAGATGCCTTGCACCTGCGGCAGTAGATGGAAATCGAAATCGAGGCTCTTGAGCCCCCAGTCCTTCATCAGCGCGATCTTCAGGCGATCGAGATCGCCGGATGGATTGTGCATGTCGGGCTCTTCGATCTCGACATAGCACATGTGGATTGCCGAATCGCGGGCAATGACCCTGGTGTCGGCGTCCTTGCGAATGGTCTGTGCGTTGATGACCGTATCCTGCGGCACGTCGACCACGAGATCGCCGAGGATCTGCGCCGAGCAGGACAGGCGGCGCCGTTCGGGAAGGCCGCGAACGCGTTCGTAGCGCTCCTCCTTGGCGCCCTTGGGCGAGATGTGGTCGTTGGAAGAGACGATCTTGTGTTTGGCGAAATTGCCTTCCTGCACCTCGACCTGGCAGCGCCCGCAAGTGGCGCGTCCGCCGCACACGCTCTCGACATAGACGCCGAGCTGGCGCGCGGCATCGAGCACCGGCGTGCCGACCGGAAACCGCCCGCGCTTGCCGGACGGCATGAACAGCACGAGCGGATCGGTGATGTTGGCAGGAGAGTTCACGATTGCGCGCTTATCCTCGAGCCATACGGGCTTCACGGCCACCGCGCCGGCGGCCGCCATTGCCATTGCCTTCGCCCGGCGCATTGACTTGCGTGGGCGCTGCGATCGCCTGGCCGCCTTCGGCCGGCTTGTAGTCCTTGTAGGTCCTGATCCAGTTGGTGCAGTTCTCGTCGGTGCCGTTCAGCACGTTGGCGCCGCGCACCGCTTCCATCTCCTGCGGCCGCACCGGGTTCATGATCGCCGAGGTCATGCCGGCGCCGATCACCATCGGGATGAAGGCAGCATTGATGCCGTGGCGGTGCGGCAGGCCGAACGAGATGTTTGAGAGGCCGCAGGTGGTGTTGACCTTGAGCTCTTCACGCAGCCGGCGCAGCAGCGCAAAGACCTGGCGGCCGGCGTCGCCCAGCGCGCCGATCGGCATGACCAGCGGATCGACAACGACGTCATGCGCCGGAATGCCGAAATCGGCGCAGCGCTCGACGATCTTCTTGGCGACGGCGAAGCGCACATCCGGATCCATCGAAATGCCTGTCTCGTCATTGGAGATGGCGACAACCGGAACATTGTATTTCTTGACCAGCGGCAGGATGGCTTCGAGCTTTTCTTCCTCGCCGGTGACGGAGTTGACCAGCGGCCGGCCTTTGGCGACCTTGAGCGCCGCCTCGATCGCCGCGGTCACCGAACTGTCGATCGACAGCGGCAGGTCGACCAGGCCCTGCACGATCTCCAGCGTCTGCACCAGCAGCGCCGGCTCGGTGGCGTTGGGATCGACGGCGGTGACTCCGGCATTGACGTCGAGCATGGTCGCGCCGCAGGCGGCCTGTTCCAGCGCGTCTTTTATGACTGTCTCAAAATTACCCGCGATCATCTCGGCGGCGAGCTTCTTTCGCCCGGTTGGATTGATGCGCTCACCGATCACGCAGAAGGGCTGATCGAAGCCGATAATGATTTCTCGTGTCGCCGAGGCGACGATCGTCCGGGTCATGAAATCTCTCCCTCATGATATAAAGACTTCTTTATATCGTTTCTGATTTCGATCAAGCGAATGGTGACCCGTCCGCGCCATCAATGCGCGGTCTTGACCATGTCGACCTGCGTTTCGGTGATCTCGTCGTGCAATATGTGGTCGAGCCGCTCGGCGACGAGCTGGTCGTCGCGGCGGATTTCGCGTTTCCAGGGCTGGCGGCCCTTCAGCACGCCCGATTCATCGACGATCTCGGCGACGTATTCCTCCTGCCGATAAGCCATCACATGGACGCCGGAGACGCCGGGAATTTCTTTCACCTCGTTGATGATGTCGATGCAGAGCTGCTTGCCTTCCTTCTTCTGGTCCTGGGCGCCTTCCAGCCGCTTGACGATCGAATCGGGGATATGGATGCCCGGCACGTTGGAGCGGATCCATTTGGCCGTCTTGGCCGAGGCCAGCGGCCCGACGCCACACAGGATGAAGCATTTTTCCGTAAAACCGAGATCGCGGACCTGCTGCATGTAGGTGCGGAACATCGGCACGTCGAAGCAGTACTGGCTCTGCACGAACTGCGCGCCGGCGGCGATCTTCTTGCCCAGCCGGTAGGGGCGGAAATCGATCGGTGGCGCGAAAGGGTTGATCGCCGCGCCGAGGAAAAGCTGAGGCGGCGTCGTCAGCTTGCGGCCGGACAGGAACTTGCCGTTGTCGCGCATGATGCGGCAGGTTTCCAGGAGCGACATGCAGTCGAGATCGAATACCGGCTTGGCGCCTGGCTGGTCGCCGGCCTGCACGCCGTCGCCGGTCAGGCACAGCATGTTGGCGACGCCCATCGCCGCCCCGCCCAGCACGTCGCCCTGGATGGCGATGCGGTTCCTGTCGCGGCAGGCGATCTGCATGATCGGGGCATAGCCCATGCGGGTCAGCAGCGCACAGATGCCGACCGACGACATGTGGCAGTTGGCGCCCGAGGCGTCGACGGCGTTGATGGCGTCGACCCAGCCGTCGAAGATTTTGGCGCGGTTGTAGACGTCTTCCGGATCGGCGCTGTCGGGCGGGTTGAGCTCGGTCGTCACCGCGAACTCGCCGCGCCTCAGGACGCGCTCCAGCCGGCCGCGCGAGGTGTGGCCGGGCAGCGGGTCGAGCGGCAGATGGATGCCGGCCGGGTTCTCGTCGGGCTGGCGGCCGATCATGCCAGTGCGCCGGGGTTAGCAGAGTTGCGCGCGGCTTCACGGGCGGCGGCGGCCTGTGCGGTCACCCGCAGCCATGCCGAGGTCTCGCGCAGCGACTGGTCGACCGGCTTCTGCACGTCGAGGATCTTGTCGCCATGCACCATGTTTCGCGAACCTTCCCAGGCCTTGACCCAGACGCACGGCATATCAGGCTCGACCTCGCAATTGCCGTTGGCGCGCACGCCGCCGCAAGGGCCGTTGCGCAATTGCTTGGGGCAATTCATCGGGCACGACATGCCGGTCGAAGAAAGGATGCACTGACCGCACATGCGGCAGTCGAACATAAAGCCCTTGACGCGTCTTTCGACGAATTTGATCGGACCTTCGACGCGGCCGTAACCGATGCGCTTCCACAGCGGATGGAGGAGCAAAAACGTGTCGGAGAATCTGGCGTAGAACCATTCGAGCAGTCGCGAGTGGCGGACGGACCACAGCCTGACCGCGAACGAACGCTGCACGCGCCGCTGCGGCGACACGTCGGCCGGCTTGTAGTCGGATTTTGGCGCTGCCTTCTTGACCAGAGTGGCCTGGGTAATCGCCGGGGTCGTTTCAGACATCTTCTTTTCCGCCCGCCTTGACCAGAGCGACCAGCCGTTCGCGGTCGTATTTCGCGTCGATGTCCTGAAGGGCCTTTTCCGCCTCGGCTTCAAGATCGTCGCTGACCGGCACCGGGTCGGCCTTGCGCCATTCGGCCAGGTAGTCGTCGGTGCCGCCGGCGCCGGTGCGCATCGCGCTCATGTCGATCGCCTCGGTAAAGCGCAGCGGCAGTTCGCGCTTGGCGTTCTGCCGGCCTTTCCTAACGATGACCTGGGCGGGGATGTCGCGCCAGTAGACGACGATCAGATCGGCCATGAATTCCTGCTCCCGTAGAGCGCTCTGCGTCCAATCGGATGGACAAAGGACGCTCTACCACTTTGACTCAGCTGCACCGTGCTTTCCGGAGTCGATCTTCGGGCCGATGCAGTGGTTCCGAGCATTGCCGGAAGCGCTGTTGGGCTGCTTGTTATGGGACGACGCGCGCGCATTCAAAAGCGACGAAATTGGAGGCCGCAAAAGGAAACGCGAGAATTTTCGATGCTTGGCTTGGTTACGATCAGCCGGCGCGACGATCGAAGCTGCCGACAAGCTTCCTGTGGAAGCGGACATAGCCTCGCTCGGTCGTGCGCAGATGTTCGGCGACAATCTGATGGAAACGCGGCAGGCGGTGAAAGGGAACGGCCGGATAGGAGTGATGTTCGGAATGGTAGGGCATGTTCCACGCCACGAAGCGCACTAGTCTTGTGGTAAAGGTGGTGCGGGTGTTTTCGAGCATGTTGGCGACATGCGGGCAGAGCGCGTGCTCGGCCAGCAGATAGGCCCGCAAGAAGGGCTGGCCGACCAGCACCGGTACGATCCACACCCACAGCAACAGCGCCCACTGCACGGCCAGCGAGGCCGCCAGCAGCACTGCATAAACGATCAGGAACCAACGTGCTTCCGAAATCACCTTGTCGCGGCCCTTTTCCGGCACGAAGCCGTCGCGGTTGCGGCCGGCGGCGTTGGTAACGACGACGCGCGCCATGCCGGTCCAGTAAGGGATCCCGGAGAGATAGCGCAGGTACTGAGCTATGGACTCCGGTTTTGGGGCCATCAGTTCGGGGTCGTTGTCCGGATCGTGTGTGTGGCGGTGGTGCGCGAAATGGAAATAACGGAACCATGCCGGCGGCAGCAGGATCAGGAAGCCGGTCACGGTGGCGATGGCGCGATTGAGCCACGGCGTCCTGAAGGCCGTTTCGTGGACGGTCTCGTGCAACAGCGTGAAGAAAAAGACGATCAGGATTCCCAGCGGCAGCATGAGAACCGGCCAGAACGGAATGCGGGAGGCGATCAGCGCACCCAGCACGACAACCAGCCCGCCGTGAACAGCCAGCCGGACAATGCCGGGCCTGTCCAGTTTGGCGGTGAGGTCGCGACGATCCTCGACCGAAAGGCTGGCGATGATGGTGCGGTGGTCGATTTCGCTCATAATGGCCAAGCTTATCGCCGGGGCGCTGTCCGGTAAATCGGCGCTCGTTGCCAGACGCCGGTTTTTACGCCGGTCCAGAGTTAGAAACAGATCGTCGGATGATACCACTGTTTCGAGGCCAGGCCGGGATATGATATGGCAAGCTTGCGGCTGCGCATCCCTGAACGCCTCGATGCAGATGTCGCGTGAGAATGCCGCCTGCCGCAGCGCGTAGCTTGAAATCGTATCGGCCTGCCTCAGGCTTGCCGCGCACCTGCCGCAGCACGCCGCAAGCTAGGAATCGCGGGCTCAGCGTTTGAATTCGAGGATGTCGAGCTTCGATTCGTAGTAGGGGGCCGGGAACTCGATGCGCCATTCATTGACGCTGTTGCAAAGGCATAGCCGATCTGGTCGCTTTGCGGGCCGCTACCATAGGGTTTTGCGGGATCGTCATTGACGGAAAGCGAGCCGAGATAGATCGAGCGCTGTTCGCCGTCGTCGAAGAAACGCCCCTCGGTGCGCTGCGAACCGGCGATTTTTTCCAGCATTCAGCCCGAACCATCGTCGCTCACTTTGCACTTGAACCAGCCATAGATGACGAGCGGGCTCAGCCCGCCGGCCTTGATGGTACGGCACTGCCAGTTGCCGGTCAGGTCCTTGTCGGAAAACGAGACCAACGGCTTTGCCAGCAAGGCGTCGAGCCGCTTGACATCGGCGGCGTCGCCAGCCCTGGCTTCGTCAAGGGCTGCCTTGCGCGTCTCGTCATATTTGTCGAGCCGCACCTTGTCGGCGGGCGTGATCAGCTTCTGCACCTCGCCATCGGCGAGCGCGGGCAGGGCGAAGCAGAAAACGCCTGCGGCAATCAAGAGGCGAGCGATCATCGGTGCGTTTCCCGGTCGACGGCTGGAACAGCCTGTTTTCTCGTTTGGCATACAACTTACCCGTTCGCGGCCGCCTGTCATCCGTGCTTAACAGCGATCAGGTTAAAACTCGTGGTTTCACCGATGCGGATCTTGCTTACGGGTCGTCAGGCTGGCTGGGCAGCGCGCTCGCGCCGCGCCTGCGGGCCCTTGGCCATGACGTCATCGGGCTAGATCCGGTCCCGTCGGCGCAAACGCAGATGATCGGCTCGGTCGCCGACCGTGATCTGGTGATGCGGACGGTCGGGGAAAACCGCATCGAGGCGATCGTCCACAGCGGCGCACTGCACAAACCTGATATCGAACTCCACCGCAATGAGGATTTCATCGAGACGAATGTGCGCGGCACGCTCAACCTGCTCGACGCGGCGGTGGTGTCAGGCGTTCAGCGCTTCGTCTTCACGTCGACGACCTCGCTGATGATCTCGAAAGCCATACGCGCCGGCCTCACCGGCGGTGCGCGCAAGGCCGCCTGGCTGACGGAAGACATGTCGCCCGAGCCGCGCAACATCTACGGCGTAACCAAGCTTTCGGCCGAACATCTTTGCCGCCTCTATCACATCCAGTCCGGACTGCCGGCGATCGTGCTGCGCACCGCCCGGTTCTTTCCCGAAGCAGACGACATGGCGCATGCGATCGAGCAGTCGGACGCCAACACCAAGGCCAATGAGCTGTTGTTCCGCCGGCTGACCGTGGAGGATGCCGCCGAGGCCCATGTCGCGGCACTGGAGAAGGCGCCGCAACTGGGCTTCGATATCTTCATCGTCTCGGCGCCAACGCCGTTCCAGCCCAATGATTGCGAGGCATTGATCGCCGACGCCCCGTCAGTCGTGGCGCGTTATTTTCCGGAGTTCCCGGCGCTCTATGCGCGAAAAGGCTGGACGATGTTTTCCTCGATCGATCGTGTCTACGACGCCTCACGGGCGCGGGACAGGCTGGGCTTCGTCTGCAAGACGAGCTTTGCCGCTGTGCTCGCCGGGCTTGCAGCGGAAGAAGGAGCCGCCTGATCGAACGGTCAGCCGTGTCCGGCGGCGCTGGCCAGCTCCGTCGTCAGGTCGCCATAGCCGGTCGAGCGGCGCTCATAGGCGAGGCCGAGCATTTTCGCGGCTTTCGCGGCGACCTTGTCGAGTTCCGGATCATCGGTCTGGGCGATATAGACCAGCTTCTGGTAATTGCCGAAATAGTCCTTGATGAGCTCCGGATGCCGATCGAGGCCGAGCGGCTTCATGAAGAAGGCGTCGAACTGCCGGCACAGGAAGTCGGTCATGTAGAACGACATCATGTCGTCGTCGGCGATCTTCGCATAGGCATCCATACCCTGGTAGAAGGCAAAGCAATGCGGGCCGGCCATGCGCTCGACGCCATGCTTCTCGCAGACACGGTCAAGCAGGCCGCCGGTGCCGCAATCGGCGTAGCCGACGAAGATGTTTCTGTAGCCGTCCGCCTTGGCCTTTTCGATCGCCTTGTCCATGGCCGGCGCGATGCGGTCCGGGTAGAAATGGAACTCCGCCGGCAGGCAGGTCAGGTCGATATGGTCGAGCCCGAGCTGCGCCTTGACGGCCAGAACTTCGCGCGCAATCATCCCGCAAGCGATGACAAGCAGCCTGTCGCCTTGATCGGGTTGTAGTTTTCGCATGGCGCCCATAGAAGCGGGTTTCGTTGCTATTGGATTCGAATCTATCGAACAAGGGAGACACCGTCCATGAAACTGTTGCGCCTAACACCCATCGCCATTCTCGCTTGCGCCCTGGCACTTTCGGCCTGCGCCAACACCGTCCGCGGCGTCGGCAGGGACGTCAAATCGACAGCCAACGCGGTCGAGGATACGGTCGAAAATCCCTGATCCCGCGACATCAACAAGGCGCATCGCTACAGATAGTTCAAGCGATGCGCGTTAGTCCTTGTATTGGAACAACAAAGCCGCGCCGCAAGGCACGCTTCGGCCTGTTGTCCATGCCGAATTCACGGAGATGAGAGGCTGAAGCGCGGGCTTGGTGTCCACCTACGGGAGGCACGAAAAGTTGACTTCTCGAATTCGGGACATGCCGGTAATCTTTCCCTGTACCTCAACAACGAAGATAGGAGCATAGGATGAAGACCGCTCTCTTAGTTGTCGCCGCTCTGGGCCTTTCGGTGTCCGGCGCCGCAGCGGAATGTGTTGGCCACAACAAAACGACGGCTTCCGTAGATCAGCAAACCAAAGCGGCAAGCGTAGATCAGCAAACCAAGGTCGCAAGCGTAGATCAGCAAACCAAGGTCGCAAGCGTCGCGAATACAACCGCCGACACGCCGATCCTGAAGGAAGAGGCGAAAGAATCAGAATAGCCGCTTCTATCGCCTAAACGCTCCGAGCCAGGCTTGCCGTGCTCAACTTCCCGTTCAAAGGTTGCGACATGCCGGCGTCACGAGCCGCATCGGCCTGCGTCATAGCATAAGTACGGGCTTCCGTACTTATGCTCCTGTTCTTCTCCTCGTCAGCTCAGGCCGAAGCGCGGACGTTGTGCTTGCGCTTCATGAAGTCTTTGGCGGTCTCGACTGCCACGGCTGCGTCGCGGCAATAGGCGTCGGCGCCGACGGCTTTGCCGAATTCCTCGTTGAGCGGGGCGCCGCCGACCAGCACGACGTAGTCGTCGCGGATGCCCTTTTCCTTCATCGTGTCGATGACGACCTTCATGTAGGGCATCGTCGTCGTCAGCAGCGCCGACATGCCGATGATGTCGGGCTGGTGCTGTTCGATGGCGTCGAGATATTTTTCCACCGCATTGTTGATGCCGAGGTCGATGACGTCGAAGCCGGCGCCCTCCATCATCATGCCGACAAGGTTCTTGCCGATGTCGTGGATGTCGCCCTTGACGGTGCCGATCACCATCTTGCCCTGCTTCGGCGCGCCGGTGGCTACAAGCAACGGACGCAGGATGAACATGCCCGCCTTCATCGCGTTGGCCGACAACAGCACTTCCGGCACGAACAGGATGCCGTCGCGAAAATCCTCGCCGACGATGCGCATGCCTTCGACCAGTGCCTCGGTCAGCACCTTGTAAGGCGCCCAGCCGCGCTCGAGAAGGATGTTGGTGCCTTCCTCGATCTCTTCCTTCAGCCCGTCATAAAGGTCGTCATGCATCTGCTGCACGAGTTCGTCGTCGGAAAGCTCGGAAAGGATGATCTCGTCGTCGGCCATTTTTAATCCAGCTCCTTGCCGCACAGATGCAATTGCGGGGCCTCAAATATCACGTCAATACCTAACCCGCTACAGGCTTGCGTCCATAGCTGATTTGCGACTTCCCGCAAAAGGAAAGCGACTGCAAATCTATTGGAATTCTTGTCGATTTTGCGACAGGCGTTGGCGCTGGCGGGCCGTTTCGAATAGGGTGCATGACTACGATCCGGCCAGAAGCCGCGATATGCGGCCGTAATAATTGCGCCAGAACAAAGTCAGGGAAGAACGATCATGAGTGAGAACGCGCCGGTCGACCAGGAAGCGTCAAACGCGCGGCGCGGACGCGCCGCCAGCGGTGGCGCCGCTGCCCGGCGGGCGGCGCGCTCAGGTGGCGGCCCCGGCACCCAGCTGACCTACATCAAGCGCAAGATCAACGTCTATGAGGTGCTGGACGAGGAAGGGCTGGCACTGATCGAGCAGAACACCGACACGGTGCTCGAAGAGATCGGCATCATCTTTCGCGACGACGCCGAGGCGCTGCAGCTGTGGAAAGAGGCCGGCGCCGACGTCAAGGGCGAGCACGTGCACTTTCCGAAGGGGCTCTGCCGCTCACTTTTGAAAACCGCGCCGTCCGTCTATACCCAGCATGCCCGCAATGCCGAACGCTCGGTGCACATCGGTGGTAACGCCACGGTGTTCGCACCGGTCTACGGCCCGCCCTTCGTGCGCGACCTCGACGGCGTCAGGCGCTATGCGACGATCGAGGATTTCCAGAATTTCGTGAAGCTCGCCTATATGGCACCGTCGATCCACCATTCGGGCGGCACGGTGTGCGAGCCGGTCGACGTGCCGGTCAACAAGCGCCATCTCGACATGATCTACAGCCACATCAAATATTCGGACAAGCCGTTCATGGGCTCGGTCACCGCGCCGGAGCGCGCCGAAGACACGGTGGCGATGGCCAAGATCGTGTTCGGCGACGATTTCGTCGAGAACAACACGGTGCTGACCAGCCTGATCAACGCCAATTCGCCGATGGTGTTCGACGAGACCATGCTGGGGGCGCTGAAAGTCTATTCGCGCCACAACCAGGCCTGTATCGTGACGCCGTTCATCCTCGCCGGCGCGATGAGCCCGGTGACGGTCGCTGGCACGCTGACCCAGGTTCTGGCCGAAGTGCTGGCTGGCGCGTCGTTCACGCAGCTGATCCGGCCGGGCGCACCGGTGCTGTTCGGCACCTTCGCCTCGTCGATCTCGATGCAGTCGGGCGCGCCGACCTTCGGCACGCCGGAACCGTCGCTGGTTTCCTATGGCGCGGCGCAGCTCGCCCGCCGGCTTGGCCTGCCGTTCCGCACCGGCGGCTCGCTCTGCGCCTCGAAAATCCCGGACGCGCAGGCGGCCTATGAGAGCGCCAACACGCTGAACTCGACGATCCTCGCCGGCACCAATTTCGTGCTGCATTCGGCCGGCTGGCTCGAGGGCGGGCTCGCCTCCTGCTACGAAAAGTTCATGATGGACATCGACCAACTCGGCATGACGCAGAAGTTCTCCGAAGGCGTCGACCTGTCGGAAAACGGCCAGGCGATGGATGCCATCCGCCAGGTCGGCCCGGGCAGCCACTATCTCGGCTGCGATCATACGCAGGCCAATTTCCAGACGGCCTTCTACCGTTCCAACATCGCCGACAACAATTCCTACGAGCAGTGGCTGGCCGAGGGCGAAAAAACCGCGCCGCAGCGCGCCAACGAACTCGCCCGCCGCTGGCTGGAAAGCTACGAGGCGCCGCACCTCGATCAGGGCATCGACGATGGGCTGAAGGACTTCATCGCCAGCAAGAAGGCGTCGATGGCCGACGCCTTCACCTGAAAGGAGCCCGAGTCAGGCGGGGCTAAAGTCGCCAACATCATCCACAAGGAAGTCTGGCGGAGCGCCTTCTCCGAGCCGGACAGGAAGGGGTGACTCCTGCGCCCAGCATGGTCGAAGATATAGCGAAGGCGCTTTCCGCTCATGGCCTCATCCTGCGCGGCGGCTTCAATTTTGCAGGCGGTGATGAAACACCCTCCGGTCTCTCCGGTGCTTCTGCCGGATCCGTGCTGCTGGTGGGGCAGGCGGGCGCCGCGCCATGGCCGCATTTCCTGCGCTGGCGGGAAGGCCAATCGGGGCTCATCGCCAATCCGCTCGACACATGGTCGCGCGAAGTGATCGGCGCAGTGGCGAACGACTTCGGCGCGCGTGCCGTGTCACCGTCCGACAGGCCGTATCTGCCGTTCCAGCAATGGGCGATGCGGGCGGAGGGGCTGAAGCCGTCGCCGCTCGGCATCCTCATGCATCCGCAATACGGACTCTGGCACGCCTATCGCGGCGCGCTGCTGTTCGAGGTCGAAATAGCGCTTCACGAACCCCGCGGCGTGATTCACCTTTGCGATGCATGTGTCGACAAACCTTGCCTGAAAACCTGCCCGGTCAACGCCTATTCTGTTGACGGTTTCGCGCACAAAGCCTGTCTGGCGCATGTGCGCGGGCAAAACGGCGCGCCTTGCCGAACCGGCGGTTGTCTCGACCGCAACGCCTGTCCTTACGGTGCGGCCTATCGCTATCCGCCACAGGTTCAAGCCTTCCACATGGCCGCGTTCGCGGGCCTGTAGCGTCGCCAAATGGCGCACGAATTTGCGGGTTGCCTCATTGCGACTTGCCCTGTTGGCCTGCGCGACCGTGGTCGTCGTCTGACGGTCGACAAAAAATTCTTTCCATTGCCCAAGGAATCGCCACTAGCCTTCGTCCAACAGGCAAATGATGGCGATGATGCTGGACGAAAGCGAAGCCTCCGACGCCGAGCTGATCGGGCGGGCGCAGGGCGGGGACAGGGGGGCTTTCGGCAAATTGCTCGAAAGGCACTATGACTTCATCTATCGCGCCGCCTATCGCTGGTGCGGGAAAAAGGCCGACGCCGAGGATATCGCCCAGGAAGTCTGCGTCCGGCTCGGCCGGGCGATCCGCGACTATCATGGCAGCGGCGCCTTCACCACCTGGCTCTACACCATGACGCTGAATGCGGCACGCGACATGATGCGCAAGACCGTCCGCGAGGCGATCAAGACCGAAGCCTACGGGGCCTACGAGCTGATCTGGGGAGAGGCCCCGGCCGAGCCCGAAGATCCAGCCGAGGCGCTTTGGGCGGCGGTGCGGATGCTACCGGACAAGCAGCGCGACGCGGTGCTGCTCGTCTATGGCGAAGGGCTGAGCCACGCACTCGCTTCCGAGGCGATGGGCATCTCGGAGACGACGGTTTCCTGGCACATCCATGAAGCGAAGAAACGGTTGAAGACGCTTATGCTTTCAGCCGGGGAAGTGTGATCATGGTCGAAGACAACGAACTCAACAGGCTGCGCGGCATCGCAGCACCGGCACCGGGCACCGACGCGAAGACGCGTGCCTTCGAGGCCGCCATGCGGGCTTACGACCTGGACGAAATAACTTCACCTGCCGCCCAAGGAACTGCGAAAGGGCTTCGTCTCACAGAGCGAGCACAAAAGCTCTGGAGCGAGATCATGCAAAAGAAACACTTCGCCACCCCGGCCATTGCCGGGCTCGTCGCCCTGCCGATCGCCGGATACGCCACGATCTACATGCTGCAGGAGCAGCCGTTCCCTTCCGGTGGGGACGAGAAGATCACCGAAACGCTGGCCGATAGACCGCTGGCTAAAGATCCGGCCACGGTGAGGCCGCTCACCGTGGCCGAGGCCGACAAACCGAAGAAAGCCGATGCCGACGCCGAAAGCCGCGACGCAGCCGAGGCGCTTGCCCCGGCATCGCCGAAGCCACAATCAGCTGCCGCCGGCGGCTTGGCAAGGCAGGGTGCGCCGACCGGCAATGCGCCTCCGCCGGCGGCGAGCGCCGAGTTCGCACAGGACGGCGGCGCAAGCGCCCCAGCGGTCAAGGGTATGGCCGGCACAACAGCCGAATCCAAACTCATGGTGCAGCCGCCTGCCGCTATGCCGGCCGACCAGATGCTGCCGCAAGAGCAAAACCGCGACCGCGTCGAGGACTTCAAGAGCAATCCGGTGCGTGCCGCGCTCGAAGACCCGGTGTCGACCTTCTCGATCGATGTCGACACGGCCTCCTATACCTTCGTGCGGCGTTCGCTCAGGGAAGGTGTTGTGCCGCAGGCCGACACGGTCCGCGTCGAGGAGATGATCAACTACTTCCCCTATGACTGGAAAGGACCGGACTCTGCCTCGATCCCGTTCAACTCGACCGTCAGCGTCATGCCGACGCCGTGGAACGAGCACACCAGGCTGATGCATTTCGCCATCAAGGGTTTCGACGCCAAGCCGGCTGAGCAGCCCAAGGCCAATCTGGTCTTCCTGATCGACGTGTCGGGCTCGATGAACGAGCAGGATAAGTTGCCGCTCCTGCGGTCGGCCTTCCGGCTGCTGGTCAACAAGTTGAAGCCCGACGACACCGTCTCCATCGTCACCTATGCGGGCGATGCCGGCACTGTCCTGGAGCCGACGAAGGTTTCGGAGAAGGACAAGATTCTCAATGCCATCGACACGTTGGCGCCCGGCGGCAGCACGGCCGGCGAGGCGGGTATCAGGCAAGCCTATCGGCTGGCGCAGAAATCCTTTGTCAACGACGGGATCAATCGGGTGATGCTCGCCACGGACGGCGACTTCAATGTCGGCCAGACCGACGACGACGAACTGAAGCGATTGATCGAAAAGGAGCGTAAGACCGGGGTATTCCTGTCGGTGTTCGGTTTCGGTCGCGGCAATCTGAACGATCAGATGATGCAGACCATCGCCCAGAACGGCAACGGCACCGCCGCCTATATCGATACTTTGGCCGAGGCGGAGAAGGTGCTGGTCGAGGATGCGTCCTCGACGCTGTTCACCATCGCCAAGGACGTGAAGATCCAGGTCGAGTTCAACCCGCAAAAAGTCTCGGAATACCGGCTGATCGGCTACGAGACCCGCGCCTTGAACCGCGAGGATTTCAACAACGACCGCGTCGACGCCGGCGAGATCGGCTCCGGCCATTCGGTCACCGCGATCTACGAGATCACGCCGAAAGGCAGCGGCGGCGAGCAAATCGATCCGCTGCGCTACGGCCAGGCCGCAGTGAACAATGGCGGCATCGCCAATGCCGACGAATATGCGTTCGTCAAGGTCCGCTACAAGTTGCCAAATGAGGATGGCTCGAAGCTGATCGCCACGCCGGTGACATCGGCCAATGAAGTGGCTGATTTCGACCAGGCCAGCACTGACCAGCGTTTCTCCGTTGCCGTCGCGGCCTTCGGCCAGAAGCTGCGCGACGAGGATGCGACCGCGAAGTTCGGCTACGACAAGATCATGGAGATTGCCACTGCCGCCCGGGGAGCCGACCCGTTTGGCTACCGGTCCGAGTTCCTCTCGCTGGTGCGCCTCGCCTCAGCACTCGGCGGTAACCGGTAGTGGGTGTGACGGCCGGTTTTCCTCAGATGGGATCGCCTGATACGGGAAACCGACCTACGGGCGGGTGAGGCAGGCCGGCAGGGGAAACCTTGCCGGCCTATTTCAACATTACGTCAGGCGCGGCTGCGCCGGCGCTCGCGGCGGGCTTCGCTGGTCTCGACGGTGTTGACTGTGGCTTGCTTGTTGCGCATCGGGCCGATGCGCTCGACAATTCTCTCGATGCTCGGGCGATCCGACCTTGTATGCGCATCGAGCGCCTTGCGCATGGCGGCGAGGTGGGCGAACGAGGTGCCGCAGCAGCCGCCGACGATCTTTGCGCCGGCATCGACGGCCAGCCTGACATAGTCAGCCATCAATTCGGGCGTGCCGGAATAGTGGATCTCGGCGCCGCGGAATTCCGGAATGCCGCAATTGCCCTTGACGATTACCGTCGCCTCCGGCTTCGCCTCGGTCATGTCGAGCAGCGAGGCGAGGATGTCGGAGGCGCCGACACCGCAATTGGCGCCGACACCGAGCGGCGGCTGCGACAGTCCATCGGCGACGCCGTGGATGTCCTTCGGCAACAGCCCCATCATGGTGCGGCCGGCCGTGTCGAAGGAGCCGGTGTAGGTATAGGGCAGGCCGACGCGGATTGCGGCTTCGGCTGCGGCGCGGATTTCGTCCGGCGCCGACATGGTCTCGATCCAGGCGACTTCGGCGCCACCGGCCTTCAGGCCTTCGATCTGTTCGGCAAAGGCCTCGACCGCCTCGTCATAGGTCATGGCGCCGAGCGGCACCAGCAACTCGCCGGTCGGGCCGACCGAGCCGGCGACGATGACCTTGCGGCCGGCTTTATCGGCGACAGCGCGGGCGATCTCGGCGGCGCGCTGGTTCAGCGCATGCACGCGGTCTTGCGCATGGTGCAGCTTCAGCCGGTGGCGGGTGCCGCCGAAGGAATTGGTCAGGATGATGTCGGCGCCGGCATCGACGAAGTTCTGGTGCAGACTGGTGATGATGTCAGGCGCCGTCTCGTTCAGCAACTCTGGAGCCTCGCCGGCCTCGAGCCCCATGGCGAACAGATTGGTGCCGGTGGCGCCATCGGAGAGCAGAACGCCCTTTTCGGCAAGCAAAGCGTCAATTGGATTGGTCATTGGAAATTACGCCTTCCGGGATTCCAAGCGGACTTCGCTCGCCCGCTACGTCTGCTTAGGTTTTTGTATTGCCGCAGGTTCTCGTCGCAAAACCGCGAGGCACTTTTGCGGAACCTGCTGGTCGAGATAAGGATATAAAGAAATCTTTATATCGCGTCAATGTTGGTGCAGGAAGCAAGTCGTCAAAATCGCATTTCCGCCAGCCTTTGGGTGAAGCTGGCTGCTTCGTGCGCATTGATATCGGCGGCGCGGATCAGATTGTCGAAATGGCTGGTCAGCGTGCGGACCGGCTGGGTCGCGTTCAGCACCAGATACATGTCGCCGACATAGATGGCGGCGCGATAGGGCCCGAAGATGGTGTAGGGGATCGAATAACGCATCCGTCCGTCATAGAGAAACAGGCGGAAGGTGGGATAAAGGTCGTCGAGCAGCGTCGCCATGTGAAGAAGCTGCTGGTGGCGGGCGGCCTCAGGGAAACGGTCCCAGACGCCCAGGCCGCGCGCAAAGATCTCCAGCGTGTGGCGCGGCATGCAGACTTCCATGTCGGTTTCCGGCCGCCGGTTGTAGTCGATGCGGTACTGCGTCTCGCCGGCCTGGGCCTCACGGCTCTTGTTGGCGATACCGGCCTCGTAGTCGACGAGCGCTTCGGTGCGCAGAAGATCGGGAATGCCGGCCGGCACGTAACGGATTTTCGTGCCCGCGGCCTCGGCATGCCATCTGGCCAGCAGCGTGCGGTCGAAGCCATCAGGCGCTTCCTCGATCTCCAGGCTCTCGCGGATTTCACCGGTGACGCCTTCGTCCTGGCTGAGGCCGAGCAGCCAGTCGAGCGACACTTTGAATTCGGCGGCGATGTTGAGCAGCGTTTCGGCGCGGGGAAGGCGCGTCGAGGCGCCGGACAGCAGCTGCGAAAGCGCCGAGCGGTCGATGCCCACCGCCGTCGCGAAAGCGGACTGTTTCAAATCGGACCGTGTCAGGAGCATTTTCAAGCGCTCCCGAAAGACCGTCGATAGGTCGCGTTTGTCCATATCGTCATTCCCGCCATTAAGAGGAAAAAAATCCGCCGAATCCGCCAACGTGGCACTTTGAGCGTAAATGAATCCTCCAGGTTGTTTACAATAGATAACACATGCGGCTGAAAATGCGCAATCGCAACATTTTGTTCGCTTTGTCGCGTTGCAGCATCACAGTGCTCCTGACACAATGCTGTCAGGAATCAAAACGGTTCCGGCGACTGGAAGGGCAGTGGTCGATCCATGACAAGCAGGAATAACAGACGAAGCAATGCACCGGCCATCGAATGGCCGACCATCTTCCTCGCGTTTTTCTGTTACGGCACCTGGCTTGCAGCTGGCCTGTTCCTGTGGCCGTCCTATCCGCTGCTGGCGCTCGTCGTTCTGGCCTTGATGGCGGCGCTGCAGTCCTCGCTGGCGCACGAAGTCCTGCACGGCCATCCGACCCGCAATGCCCAGCTCAACGAAGCTTTCGTCTTCCTGCCGATTGGTCTCGTCTGGCCGTTCCGGCGGTTCAAGACCATTCATCTGCGCCATCATGCCGACGAACGGCTGACCGATCCGCTTGACGATCCTGAAAGCTACTACAAGGCGCTGTGGCGCCATGACGAATTGCCGGCGGCGATGAAGTTCCTGCTGAAGATCAACAACACCATGATCGGTCGGCTCATTCTCGGCCCGTGGCTGTCATGCATCGGCTTCTTCATCGACGATGCCAGGCAGGTGCTCGCCGGCGACAAGGTGATCCGCAAGGCATGGCTGCTGCACGCCATCGGCCTCGCCGTGGTGCTGGCGGTCGTGCAGTTCAGCTTCGGCATCCCGCTATGGCTCTACGTCCTGGTGCCGGTGTGGCTGGGCCAGTCGCTGATCTCGATCCGCACCTTCGCCGAGCATCAGTGGTCGGAGCATCCGGAAGGCCGCACCGTGATCGTCGAGCGTTCGCCGCTGTCTTTCCTGTTCCTCAACAACAATCTGCATTTCGTCCATCACAAGAGCCCGACGGTGGCCTGGTACCGGCTGCCGAAGCTGTTTGCCGAGCGCCGTGACGAGTGGCTGCGGATGAACAATGGCTATGCCTATCCGAACTATTTCGCGCTGCTTAGGGCATATGCCTTCAAGGCGAAGGAGCCGATCGTCCACCCGGTGCTGCGGCGCACGCCGGAACCAGGCCGCGCGTTCAAGCCACGCGTCAGGGCGCGCAGCCTCAATGGGCTTGGCAGCGCGCCGGTGCCGGCCGAGCCGCCGAAAGAATGAACTTTGCGGCATCGCCGGCGGCGATGCCCAGGTGCGCGTCAATGGCCTTGTCAATTTCTCAGCGGAACGATCAAAATCCCGGCATGAGCGATTTCATTGCCGCCTTGCCGATGTATGACTGGCCTGAAGAGAAGAACGAGGTCGATGCCCAATGGGCGCGGCTGCGTGATGCCTTCCGGCAAAAAGGCATCGACGCGCCGCAAACCGTCGCTCGCGTCAATGCCGATCTGCGGCCTGTCGAAGGCGGCATCCGCGACGCCGCCGGAAAGGTGATCGCGCCCGATCCGGCGACGCTGCCGCCCGACGAACTGGATTTTCACGGCCTCTGGCTGCATCCAGCGCTGCTGTTCGCACAGGCCTGCTGGGGTCCGCTGGAACTCGGCCTATTGGAACATGTCCAGGTGATCGGCCAGCCGCGCTATGACGCGTTCGAGGGCGGGCAGGATGAACTCTATTCGAGCGCGCTCGTGATGCGTGCAGGTGAGGCGCCAACGGTTACCTCACCGTCCGATGGCAGCCCGCTCATCCCGCTCGATGTCCTGCGTGGCAAGCATTTTACCTTCAACAGCCTCGATTCCATGTCGGGCATTATCGCGCTGACGCGTGACCTGGAGGCGCTGGGCGAAAGCCTGGACATCTTCTCTGAGCGCAGCGAAAGCGGTGGCCACCGCGCCTCGATCGTCGCCATTGCCGAGGGCAAGGCCGATGTCGCGGCCATCGACTGCCAGAGCTGGGCCAAGGCGCGGCGCTTCGAGCCGGCAGCGGAAGCGGTCACGGTCGTCGGCTGGACAAGGCGGCGCAAGGGCCTGCCGTTCATCACCGCCAGGACGACACCGGAAAAGATCGTGGTGGCGCTGCGCGAGGCGGTCGCGGCGATCGCATAAAACGGTCAGCCGCCGAGCAGCCGCTCGTCGAGCGGATAGGTCGAAAGCTGCTCGTTGCCGGTTTCGGTGATCAGGACCTGCTCTTCGATCTTGACGCCCTCGCGTCCGCCAAGCCGGCCGATATAGCTCTCGACGCAAAGCACCATGCCCGACACAAGCACGCCGTCGGGCGTGTCTTCGGTCCAGTCGATCGCATGCGGCAGCGTCGGATATTCGTCGGCCAGGCCGACGCCGTGGTAGAGCACGCCGTAACGTGTCGGGAAACAATCTCCGGGCGGCACCGCCGAGCGTTCGACAAGATCGCGGAACGATGTGCCCGGCTGCATCAGGCCGATATTGTGGGCGATCTGATCGGCGGCGATGCGAAACAGCTCGCGTTGCTCGTTGGACGGCTCGGTGTCGCCGCAGAGCCAGGTGCGCGACAGGTCGGCGCAGAAACCGTAAGGGCCGATCAGATCGGTATCGAAAGCGACGAGATCGCCGGCTGCGATCGCTCGCGACGAACATTCCTGGAACCAGGGATTGGTGCGCGGGCCAGACGTCAAGAGCCGGGTTTCGACCCATTCGCCGCCACGCGCGATGTTGCCGCGGTGGAGTTCGGCCCACAATTCGTTTTCGGAAATTCCTGGCCTCAATGCTGCTTCCATCTCGCCCATCGCTGCCTGGCAGGCGATGATCGACCGGCGCATGGCCAGGATTTCGTCGGGCGATTTGATCAGACGCGCATTTTCCATCAGCGCTTCGCCATTGCCGATCGAGATGCCGAGGCGGGCAAGTTCTTCGACGCCCTCGGGATTGATGTGATCGACGGCGATGCGGCTGATGCCACCGCCATGCTCCTTGACCAGATCGGCGATCCCGGCGGCCCAGCGGCGGACCTTTTGCTCGGTGAGTTCGCCGCTGTAGAGATAGATCCACGACACTGCCGGCCGCACCTCGTCGACGACGCCGGAGTGGTCGGAAAGGTGCTCGCAGGAAAAATAGTCGAACAATACCACCGGGCCTTCGGTGGCAACGAAACAATGCCTTGTCGGATTGTGCGCGACCCAGAGCTGCATATTGGTCGAGTCGGTCGCATAGCGGATGTTGATCGGATCGTAGAGCAAAGCTCCCGCGTAGCCGCGGCGCTTCAACTCGGCGCGGATGCGGTCGAGCCGGTATTGGCGCATGGCGGGCAGGTCGGGAGCAGCAATGCCGGCGGCTTGCCACTCGGCTTCCGCCAGTGCGCCGTAGCCAAGCACATGCTGGTTGAGCTCAGCGGCCTTCTGCCGCGACTTCAGGCGCAGCGCATCGATTGAGCCTGCTTGGTCCGGCTCGAACGGCATGATCTTGCGATGACGAGGAGGCCGATCAGCCGGGTTCCTGTCCACCCTCGGCTCCTTTGCTGAGGCCTTCGCCGGGCGCTGTGGCTTTTTCCGCAGCCGTTCTCTTCAATCTTGCATATGCGCCGGGCCGGGCGGGCTCGTTGGTGCCAGGCACTAGCGGAACCATGATTTGCCTTGGTTGGCCTTCCAGCTCATAGCCGGCTTTTCTAAGCTGCTCCACAATGACCGGCCGCGGATCGTCGCGGTCGAGCCAGACGAGTACGGCCGGCTCTTGCACCAGCCTGTCGAAATTTGGCACTTCCTGATTAAGCGCGACCAATTTTTCGTCGACCAGCCGCAGATTGCCGACCCATGCACCGTCGGATATTGCGGTTTTCACCGGCCCGTCAGCAGTCAGCTGGCGATACAAGGCCGGGTAATCCACCCTGATCATCCGCGAGAGACCACTGGTCCCGTTTATCTGGAAGTACCAGGTGGCGGGCGCCAGCAGAACGGCGATGATCGCTCCGGCCGCGATCACCAGCAGCTGGGCGTCCCTGCCGCGCGGTGCGCGCCGTTCCATATAGGCGGCCATCGCCAGCGGCAAGAGGACCATGACCGGCACCAGCCAACGGGCCTTGACCTCGGTCACGCCGGTGGCCAGCACAATTATCGCCAGCATGGCCAAGCCGATCGCCAAGGTACGCCACACGAGAACTTCCCTGGCCGGAGCCTTGGGTTGACGATCGGAGAAACGGAATCCGGTCAGCGCGAAAGCCAGCGCGCAAACGAGCACCGGCAAGACAGCGAAATTGAAAGTCCCCATGATAAACTTGCCGGCGCCGGTGGCTGCGGCCATCATGCGCTCCTGCTGCAGGTCTATTCCGAATTTTTCGCCTCTCGCCAGCAAATCGGCAGGATGCATCAGGCTCCAATATGCGGTTGGCGCCAGCACTAATATCGCGACGGCAACGCTGATTGCGAATTTCGGATCGAGGATCGCGCTGCGCAGCTCGCGCAGCGACAGCACCGCCGCAACAAGCGCTGCCACCAGGAATAAATCGTTGTATTTGGCAAGAATTGCCGCAGCTGTTGCCAAGCCAAACATCGCATAGGCGATGACGCTTCGCCGTTTGATCAAATTAGCCATTGCCAGCAGCAGCAGCGCGCAGAAGCCGACAACGGCGACCGAATGCGACAGGGCCCGCTGCGATTCCCAGGCGATTTGCGGGATTGTGAAAAGTCCGAGCGTGGCTGCTGCGGCCGTCGCTTTCGTGTAGCCGAACCGCCGCATGGCGGCGAACACACTGCAGGCGGCGAGGAACAGCACTGAGTATTTGACGAGCTTCAGCGTGAAAATATTGGTGCCGAAAACTTGCGCGGCCAGCCAGTTGATCCATGTGTAGAGAGGCGGTTGCGAGCCGCCATATCCAGCCCAAAGATATGGCAGATAAATCAGTTGCTCCGCGTCATCGATGCCGACGCCGGTTCCTGCCCAACTGGCCAGAACGGACAATATGACGGTTTGCAACGCCAAATAGGTTGCGACCATGACGATCGCCGCCGGGAAGGGGCCGATCCTGCCCTCGGCAAGCCATTCGGCCCATTTCATCGAATATCTCAACGCGTTCTCATCGCCGGTGCCGGTTGCCGCCGGCTCCGCTAGCATGAAGACCATGCCCCGCGCAACGTCGCCTGATCGCTGCCGGAGCGGCGGGCTTGAAGTCGTGGCCGCCACCCTGTCTTCTTGTCTGGACATCGGATTTCCCGAAATCGGTCGCGCCCGGGTCAAGCGCGAGGCCGGCCTTTGGGTCCGGCGCTTTAGGTCCGCATCTTCTCGCCGCTCGGGTCGAAAGGCGGCTCGACATTGATGCAGGCCGGTCGTCGGCTTCCGAGGATTTCGATCTCGAACAGTCCGGCGCTTTCGTCCCCGGCCAGGGCCGCCGGCACATAGCCTTGCGCCATCGATTTCTGGACGTAATGGGCATAGCCGCCGGAGGTGACCCAGCCGACCACGCGCCACTCGCCGTCGACGATGCCGCGCACGGCCGATGCGCTTTCCGCGGCCCGGGAGCCGCGCACTTCCTTGCCGTCCGTGTCGAAACGCGGCGCGCCATAGCCATGCGGCTTTTCCACCGTGCCGTAGTCCTTGCCGCCGACCTTGGCCCAGATTGGTTCGTCGCCCATCACATCGGCACCCGCGGCATCGACGATGAAGGAGACTCGACGCAGTTTTGGCCCTTCTGCCTGCTCCCTGGCTGCCGCTTCGCGTCCGATGAAGTCGTTCTTCTCCAGCTTGACGAAGCGGTCCATTGCCCCTTCGAACGGCCCGTAGATCGGGCGCAGCTCGCGGAACCAGGTCGGAAAATTCTTCTCCAGGCGCATCGAGAGCAGGGCGCGCATGCCGAAATCGACCAGGCCGAACTCTTCGCCGGCATCCTTGATCGCCTTGTAGACGAGACGCTGATAGGCCGGCGCCATCCAGATTTCGTAGCCGAGATCACCGGTATAGGTGATGCGATTGACCATGCAAGGCGCGCCGCCGACCGCCATCTCGCGGAAATCCATGAAGCGGAAGGCCTTGGTCGAGATATCGATATCAACCAGTTTCTGCAGCAGGTCGCGTGATTTCGGCCCGGCGATCGACAAGCCGACCAGAGTCTGGTCGAAGCGGTGGATGAGGACCTGTGACGCCCCTGGACCATCCTTCGGCAGGTGCTTTTCGAACCAGCGCATATGATATTTCTGCGCCGCCGACGAGCTCCAGATCATGAAGCGCTCTTCACCCGCGTTGGCGATGGTGAAGTCGCCGATCAGCCTGCCGAACTCGTTCAGCATCGGCGTCAGCACAATGCGGCCGGTCTTCGGCATGCGGTTGGTCATCAGCCGGTTGAGGAAATCTTCCGATCCCGGCCCGGAGACTTCGTATTTGGCGAAGTTGGCGATCTCGGTGACGCCGACCTTTTCGCGGGTGGCGCGCACTTCCTCGCCGATCGGCCCGAAATCGTTGGAGCGATGGAAGGAAACGATGTCCTTCGGCTCGGTGCCTTTCGGTGCGAACCAGAGCGGGGTTTCGAGGCCCCAGCTATCGCCCATGACGGCGTTGTTGGCCTGCATCGTGTCGTAAAGCGGGGTTGTCTGGGCCGGGCGTGCCGCCGGCAGTTCCTCGTTGGGAAAGCGGATGGAAAAACGGCGCGAATAGTTTTCGCGCACCTTGGCGTTGGTGTAGCGCAGCGTCGCCCATTCGCCGAAACGCGCGACGTCCATGCCCCAGACGTCGAAGCCGGGATCGCCATGGACCATCCAGTTCGACAGCGCCAACCCGACGCCGCCGCCCTGCGAGAAACCGGCCATGACGGCGCAGGCGCACCAGAAATTGGTCAGGCCCTGCACCGGGCCGACCAGCGGATTGCCGTCGAGCGCGAAGGTGAAGGGACCGTTGATGATCTGCTTGATGCCGGCCTTCTCGATACCGGGAAAATGCTTGAAGCCGATTTCCAGCGACGGCGCGATGCGGTCGATGTCGGGCTGCAGCAGCTCATGGCCGAAATCCCACGGCGTGTTGACCGGAGACCACGGCTTGCAGGCTTTTTCATAAGTGCCAAGCAGGATGCCGTTGCGTTCCTGGCGGGTGTAGATCTCGCCCTTGAAGTCCATGACGCCAATCATCTCACGGCCGGTCGACTTGTTGAATTCCTCGACCTCCGGCATCGGCTCGGTCAAAAGGTACATATGCTCCATGGCCAGCAGCGGCAGCTCGACGCCGACCATGCGGCCGATCTCGCGCGCCCATAGGCCGCCGCAGTTGACGACATGCTCGGCCTTGACCGTGCCTTGCTCGGTAACGACGTTCCAGGTGCCGTCGACCTCCTGCGTCAGCTCGACGACGCGGTTGCGCAGCACGATTTCGGCGCCGAGCTTCCTGGCGGCCTTGGCGTAGGCGTGGGTGGTGCCGGAAGGATCGAGATGGCCTTCGACCGGATCCCACATGGCGCCGACGAAGTTCGTCTCGTCCATCAGCGGGAACATCGCCTTGGCCTCTGACGGCGTGATCAGCTCGGTGTCCATGCCGAGATAGCGGCCTTTGGCGTGGGCAAGGCGCAGGAAGTCCATGCGTTCGGGCGTGTCGGCCATCATCACGCCGCCGGTCAGGTGCAGCGAGCAGGACTGGCCGGAAAGCTCTTCGATCTCCCTGTAGAGCTGCACCGTGTAGGCCTGCAGCTTGGCGACATTGGGATCGCCGTTGAGCGTATGGAAGCCGCCCGCCGCATGCCAGGACGAACCGGAGGTGAGCTCCGAACGCTCGATCAGCATGATGTCGGTCCAGCCGGCCTTGGCCAGATGGTAAAGCACCGAGCAGCCGACGACACCGCCACCGATGACAACCGCTTTTGCATGAGATTTCATGAAGATAGTTCCGTTTTTGAAGAGATTGAATCGAGTGAGCGGGGCGTGAAAGCAAAGTGGAGAAGCGCTCCGGCTGGAATAATCTCACGCCCTTCCTCTGCCCCGTCGATCGGGGGAGAGGTGTCGAGCGAAGCTCGACGGAGTGGGGGTCGACTGTTCATCAAATGATCAAAAATCAGTCGGCGCGCCGCCTTCGGACCGACGTTTGTCGACGAAGGCGTTGAGCTCCTCGCGGATAGCCGGGTCCATGTAGGGCTCTTCGTAGGAGGCCAGCCGCTCCTTCCACACCCGATTGGCCTTTTCGATAGCTGTCGGCGATCCGGCTTCCGCCCAGGTCTCGAAATTGCGCCAGTCGGAGATGACAGGCGAATAGAACGCGGTCTTGTAGCGGTCCTGGGTATGCTGGGTGCCGAAGAAATGGCCGCCCGGACCGACGTCGCGGATGGCGTCGATAGCCAGTGCTTCCTCCGAAAGGTCGAGCGGGGTCAAAAATTCGGCCACCATCTGCAGCAGATCGATGTCCAGGATGGTCTTCTCGTAGGAGCAGCGCAGGCCGCCTTCCAGCCAGCCGGCCGCATGCATCATCAAGTTGCCGCCGCCCTGGATGGCGCCCCACAGCGAGAACACGCTTTCATAGGCGGCCTGTGCGTCGACCGTGTTGGCGGCGCAGGTGTTGGAAGTGCGGTAGGGGATGTTGTAGCGGCGGGCGAGCTGGCCGCCGACCAATTGCGCCTTCATGTATTCCGGCGTGCCGAAGGCTGGCGCGCCGGACTTCATGTCGACGTTGGAGGTGAAGCCGCCATAGCCGACGGGCGCGCCCTTGCGCACCATCTGGGCGAAGGCAATGCCGGACAGCGCTTCGGCATTCTGCTGCACCAGCGCGCCGGCGATGGTCACCGGCGCCATGGCGCCCGACAGGGTGAACGGCGTCACGATGACGACCTGGCCCTTGCTCGACATCTGGATGATGCCTTCCATCATCGGCACGTCGAGCTTGAGCGGCGAATTGGTGTTGATGATGGTGAACACCGACGGCTGTTCGAGAAGCTGTTCGTCGCTGATGCCGCGCGCAATCCTGGTGATCTCGATGCCGTCGACATTGCGCTCCTTGCCGAGCGAATAGATGTGGAACACCTTGTCGGTGAGCACGCTCAAATCGCGGATGCATTCGAGGTGCCGGACCGACGGATGGATGTCGATCGGCTCGACCGGATAGCCGCCCGTGCAGTTCAGGATGTTGTGCATCTGCGCAAGCTTGAGGAAGTTGCGGTAGTCCTGCTGGTTGCCCGGCCGGCGGCCGCGGTCGATGTCGGAACAATTGGGCGCCGACGCCATCATCGAGATGATCAGGTTGTCGCCGCCGAAGCGGATATTGTGCGCCGGATTACGGGCATGGATGGTGAATTCCGACGGGCAGTGCGAAACCAGCTCGAGGATCATGTCGCTGTCGAAGCGCACCCGCTCGCTGCCCTCGCGGACATCCGCGCCATGCGCCTTCATGATCCGCCTTGCCTCGTCGTGCAGCACGTCGACGCCGATTTCCCTGAGCACGCGCAGCGAGGCGAGGTGGATCGATTCCAGCTCGTCGTCGGAGACCAGCCTGGTCGGCGTCAGCGGGATTTTCAGCTGACGGAAAGGCGGCTGCTCGAATGCCGCCGCTGCGCCGGCGCGCTTGCCTGCGCGGCCGCCGCGACGGGGGTTTGCCAATGCCGGTTCGGCGGGATGAAGGGCGGCGGTCATGACAGGCCTCGTACGCTGCGACAGTGCGGCGGCATAATGGACCGACCGCCGCCCGGCCATTGCGGAGGCGGCGACCACTAGGGCGAGGGAAGCGACATGGACGTTCGCCCCCAGACGCACCAGGGCGAAACCAGATCTGTGCCCGAACTGTGAAATATGTCACGTTGCGATCACGTCATATTGAGTAAGTACATTGAATACAAACCGTCCTGGGGGAGACTATTTCCGTGTCTGATGTTGTCAGCGTGCGTGCAGCGACCAACAACGAAGTCGCCTTCATTGCCTGGGATATTGACGGAATGATCGACGGCTGCCTCGGCTTCGAGATCGTCCGCATCTATCCCGGCACTGGCGAGGAACGCTGCCTGGCGTCCTGGGTTCCTTTCAAGGGGCAACGCAACAAGGACTGGATTCCGCAGGATACCGGCGTCTGGCCGGTGCAGAAGACATTCTGGCGCGATCTTACGGTGCGGCGGCGCCGCGACAGCGTTGAAATCAGGCCGGATGGCGAAATGGTCGCCTACCGGGTGCGTCCGGTCGGCGACATGCGGCCCGGCCTCGATCCGGTGCCGGTGCGGCCCGAGAAAGCCTATACCGGAGCGGTGCGGCCGCTCGGCTATCTCGGACAAGGCGCCGTCAGCCCGACCATCTTCCTGGGATCGATGTTCGGCAAGGCGCGGCTCGCCTTCACCAACGGCGTGCTCTCGACGCAATGGCTGTCGCGCGCCCTGGAAGACGCCGGCATCAAGGTCGGGCAACGCGATAAGATCAGGGCCGAGCTTCAGCGTCCCGGCAGCAAGATACGCGCCTATCTTCACGGCGAGGTTCCGGACGTGCTCACCAGCCTGATGAAACGGGCCAAGGCCGAGGGCGGCACTGTCAGGCTTGCCCTGTATGAGCTTGGCGATGACGAACTTTGCGACGCGATCATCGACGCCAGGGATGTCGTCGAAGTCATTCTGTCGAATTCGGGCAGGGATGAACAAACGAAGGCGTGGGACGCGGGCAACGCGCCGTTCAGAAAGCGGCTGCGTGACGCCGGCGTCGTGCTGACGAACCGTCTGTTCAACAACAACCATATCGGCCACAACAAGTTTGCCGTCTACCGCGATGCCCAGGGCAATCCGCAAGCGGTCATGACCGGCAGCACCAACTGGACGTCGACCGGGATTTGCGGACAGTCCAACAACGCCTTCATCCGCGACGACCCTGCCATGGCCGAAGTGTTCGATGCTTATTGGGAGCGGATGAAGGCCGATTTGTTCCCGCCGCCGGCAAGCGAAAGTGCTGCCGGACGTGTGGCGCAGAAGCAAGGCAGGCCGTTTCGCCTGAAGAATCGCACACCGAACCATGTCGATGGCACCACCATCTGGTTCTCGCCAAACGATCCCGACCGCAGCAAAAAGGACATCTCGGTGCGGCCTGTCGATCTCGAAGACGTTTTCGCACGGATCAAGGCGGCAAAGGAGGCGGTGCTGTTTCTGGTGTTCAATCCGTCGCGGCTTGGCAACAATTCGGTCATCGATCAGGCGGTCGCGGCGGCGACAGCGAATCCAAAGCTGATCGTGCAAGGCGCAATCAGCGATCACACCGCCATGCCCAACTACGTTGCCCCGACCCGGGATCCAGTCACCAAAAAATCGAACAGGGACGGCAAATCGCCATTCGTCTTTCCGGAGAAGGTCTGGGAGACGCCGAACGTCTCCATCGTCAGGGCGGCCAACCTGACGGGGGCCTCCGTTGCGCGCGATTTCCAGGCGGAAGTGCTGACCGTCGGCCATGCGATCGTGCACGACAAGATCGTCATCATCGATCCGATGGCCGACAATGCGACCGTCATCGCCGGCAGCCACAACCTTGGCTACAAGGCGTCCTATGAAAACGACGAGAACATGGTGATCGTCGAAGGCGACAGGACCTTCGCTGCGGCCTTTGCGGTGCATATGCTCGACGTGTTCGACCACTACAAGTTCCGCGCCTGGCGCAGAACGATTGGTGAAGGGCCGTCGGACAATGACGGGCTTGCCATCGACGACAAGTGGCTGAAGCCTTACGCCGACGGCAGGAAGGGGGCGATTGCCCGGTATTTTCCGTAGTGGCCTGAATGGCGCCGCGGACCCTTGAACAAGGCATCCCCTGGCTGGCGCAAGCGGTTCTTGCCGCCGGTGCTTCCCGGCACGCTCCCGAAACGCTAATCGTGCAGCTTCCCTTTGGTGCGGATCATGGACCTGGCGGAACAGAACAGTGATGGGACAATGCAGTGGGCGGCGATCACCGGCGTGATCGCCACCGTTTCGGTGTTCGCCATCGCGCAAGGGCTGAGCTACCCGCTGCTGAGCTTCATCCTGCAGCGCCAGGGCGTCTCGCCGGCCATGATCGGCCTGTCGGCGGCAATGACGCCGGTCGGCTTTATCGTCTCGTCGCCGCTCATCCCGGCACTGGCGCGCCGGTTCGGGGCAGGGCGCACGGCGCTCACCTGCGCGGCCCTTTCCGCGATCATGCTGGCGCTGATCGGCTGGACGCAAAATGTCTATCTGTGGTTTCCACTGCGCTTCCTGATCGGCGTGGTGACCAATCCGCTCTATGTGCTGAGCGAGGTCTGGGTGATCGCGCTGGCGCCGCCGGCGCGCCGTGGTCGCCTGATGGGGATCTATTCCACAGTCATTTCGGCCGGTTTTGCCGCCGGCCCGCTGTGCCTGCTTGCCGTCGGCACCGACGGGTGGCCGCCGTTTCTCGTCGGCATCGCCGCATTCGTGTTTTGCGGCGCCTGCCTGGCGCTGGTGCTGGGACGGCTGCCAAAGGTCGATGAAGCCGGGCACCGGGTTTCGGTGATGGGGTTCATGCCGATGGCATGGCTGCTGCTGTCGGCGGTCGTGGTGGCGGCCGGTTTCGAACAGGGGGTGCTGGCGCTGCTGCCGGTCTACGGAGCGTATTACAGCATTGAGGAAACCCGCATGTCGGCGCTGCTGTCGATGATGATCGCCGGCAACATCGCCATGCAGGTGCCCCTCGGTCTGCTGGCGGAACGGCTGACAGCGCGTCTGGTCCGATTTATCTGTGTATCGCTAACGGTGCTCGGATGCGTGCTGTTGCCGGTTCTCATCGAGACGCCGCTGATCTGGCCGTGCGTGTTTGTCTGGGGCGCGGTCTCCTACGGCATCTACACGATGTCGATCGTCGAGCTCGGCGAGCGGTTCACCGGCTCGGCGCTGGTCGCCGGCAACGCCGCCTTCTCGCTGATGTGGGGCGTCGGCGGCATCGCCGTGCCGCCGTTGGCGGGCGGCGCCATGGATGTGTTCGGCGCGAACGGCCTGCCGATCACGCTTGGCGCCATTTGCCTGGCGCTGGCGCTTACAACCGTCTTGCGGGGGCGGATGGCGTAATCCTAAAAGAGGCCCGAATCTTTGAACATTGGGTGCCTTGAACATTGGCGCCGCCATATCGATGTTGGCGGGCCGACGCCTGATTCAACCGGAGACCACATGACCAAGTCGAGCACAAAGACGCGGCCGAATTCGGCGACTGACGATCCCTTTCTCTGGCTGGAGGACAGAACGGGCAAGGAAACGCTCGACTGGGTTCACCGTCAGAACGAGATCACGGTCGACGAGTTGCAGGGCGATCCGTCTTACCAGACCTATTTCCAAACCGCGCTCGACCTGATGACCGCAGAAGACAACATTGCGGTCGGGTCTGCGCTCAACCGCCACGTCTATAATTTCTGGCAGGACAAGACCAACGTGCTCGGCCTCTGGCGGCGCACTGCGGTCGCTTCCTACAAGACCGAGAAGCCGGATTGGCAGACGATCATCGACTTCGACAGCCTGTCCGCGAAAGAGGGCGTGAAATGGGTATTCAGCGGCGCCAACCGGCTTTACCCTGATTTCAGCCGCTGCCTGCTCAGCCTGTCGCCGGATGGCGGCGACGCCAGCGAAATGCGCGAATTCGACATCGACAGCAAGTCCTTCGTCGAGGGCGGTTTTTGCGCGCCCGCCTCGAAGTCGAGCTTCAACTGGTTGGACAAGGACACGGTCATCGTCTCGGCTGCCTTCGAAGAGGACGAAAAGACCCAGTCTGGTTATCCGCGCATCGTCAAGCTGTGGCAGCGCGGCACCCGGCTGGAGGATGCGACGCCGATCTTCGAGGCGCAGAAGCAGGATCTCGCCGCCGGCGGTTCCCTCGAATTCGACGGCGACAAGCGTCATCTGTTGCTGAGCAGGACGCTCGATTTCTTTGCCTCGCACAGTTTTCTGCGTCTGCCCTCCGGTGAAAACAGGCGCATCCCGTTGCCGGAAGATGTGACTGACACAGTGCTGTTCAGGGATCAGCTCGTCTTTGGGGTGCGCAGCCCGTGGACGGCGCCGGACGGCACGCTGTGCAAGCCTGATGGCCTCTATTCGCTGGACTTCGTTGGCTGGATCGAGACCAATGCGCTCGGACCTGTCGAGACCGTGCTCGCGCCGGCGGATCGTGTCTCGATCGCCGGCATTGCCCGCACGCGGGACCGGTTGTTCATCAGCCTGATGGACAATGTGCGCGGCAAGGTCGTCGCCTGCGATCGCAGCGGCAGCGGCTGGTCGCTGCATCCGGTGGCGCTGCCCGAAAACGGCAGTGTCGGCATCAGCCACGCCGAGCGTTTCGGCTCCAGCGTGTCCTTCTCCTTCACCGATTTCCTGACGCCGAGCTCGATCATCTGGTCGGACGACAATGCTGCGACGCTGGCAACGGTGAAATCGCAGCCGGCGCGTTTCGACGCGTCGTCGCTGGTCTCGGAACAGTTCGAGGCACGCTCGAAGGACGGCACCAAAATTCCTTATTTCGTCGTCAGGCGGCGCGACCAGGACGGGCCGGTGCCGACGCTGCTTTACGGTTATGGCGGCTTCGAAGTGCCGTTGCTGCCAGGCTATGCCGGCGTGCGCGGCCAGCTGTGGCTGGAAAAAGGCAATGCCTATGTGCAGGCCAATATCCGCGGCGGCGGCGAGTTCGGCCCGAACTGGCACCAGGCCGCGCTCAAGGCCAATCGCCAGAACGCCTTCGACGATTTTGTAGCGGTCGCGCAAGACCTGGTGAAACGCGGCATCGCCGCGCCGCCGACGCTCGGCATCCAGGGCGGCTCGAATGGCGGCCTGCTGACCGGCGTTTCGCTGACCCAGCATCCCGAGCTTTTCGGCGCGGTGATCATCGACGTGCCGCTGCTCGACATGCTGCGCTATACCGAGCTGCCGCCCGGCGCATCCTGGATGGCCGAATATGGCGATCCGGCGAAGCCTGAAGAGGCCGCGTGGCTGGCGGCTTACTCGCCTTATCAGCATGTCGAGCCCGACACCGCCTATCCGCCGGTGCTGCTGACGACATCGACCGCCGACGACCGCGTCCATCCCGGCCATGCGCGCAAGATGGCGGCGCGGCTGCAGGCTGCCGGCCACGCGAAGACGCTGTTCTTCGAGGAGACCGAGGGCGGCCATGGCGGGCGCGGCGATCGCCGGCCACAAGCGGCACAGGCGGCGATGAAATATGTTTTTCTGCAACGGGCCCTGACCGGCGTTGCTTGAATGGAACGACTTGAACGTAACGGCTTGAACTGGTCGCATCGAACCGCCTAAGATGCTGCCATGGCTCGGATGCAGATATGTCGCGCGCTTGGGGTGGCGGTGACGCCGTCGCCGCGCACGCTTCGCGCCGAGCTTTTGCGGCTTTGCGCCCGCATCGGCTATTCGCCGCCCGCCTTCCTCTGACGAATCCGCCCCGGCAGCAAAACGCCGGATTGGTTCAAGAGGAAACATCGGACATGACCTATCAGAATTATTCGCTGAAGCAGCTTCAGCAGATCGATGCTGCGCATCACCTGCATCCGTTCACCGACCACAAGGAGATGCGCGAGGCCGGCTCACGCATCATCACCCACGCCAACGGGCCGTTCATCTACGATTCCGAAGGCACGGAAATCCTCGACGGCATGGCCGGGCTATGGTGCGTCAACATCGGTTACGGCCGCGATGAGCTGGCCGAAGCGGCCTACGCCCAGATGAAGGAACTGCCCTATTACAATTCCTTCTTCAAATGCTCGGCCCCGACACCGGTGCTGCTGGCCAAAAAGCTGGCGGAGCTGGCGCCGAAGCACGTCAACCAGGTCATCTACGGCTCGTCCGGCTCGGAGGCCAACGACACTGCGCTGCGCCTCGTCCGCCACTATTGGGCATTGGAAGGCCAGCCGGAGAAGAACCGCATCATCTCGCGCAAGAGCGCCTATCACGGCTCGACCATCGCCGGCACGTCGCTGGGCGGCATGGAGCCGATGCACAAGCAGCTCAACGGCGCGGTTCCCAATATCGTCCATGTGATGATGCCTTATGCCTATGAGCTGGCTCTGCCCGGCGAAAGCGACCATGATTTCGGCCTGCGCGCGGCCAAGGCCGTCGAGGATGCCATCCTCGAAGCCGGCGCCGACAAGGTCGCCGCGTTCATCGGCGAGCCGGTGATGGGAGCAGGCGGCGTGAAGATACCGCCGATGAGCTATTGGCCGGAAGTGCAGCGGATCTGTCGCAAATACGATATCCTGCTGATGCTCGACGAGGTCATCACCGGCTATGGCCGCACCGGCGAGTGGTTCGCGGCGCAGACATTCGACATCGAGCCCGATACGATCACCACCGCCAAGGCGCTGACCTCCGGCTATCAGCCGCTGTCGGCGCTGCTGGTCGGTGACCGCATCGCCGCGACGCTGGTCGAGAAGGGCGGCGAGTTCAATCACGGCTATACTTATGCCGGCCACCCCGTGGCCTGCGCCGTGGCGCTGAAGAACCTCGAGATCATCGAGCGGGAAGGTTTGGTCGATCGGGTCAGGAACGACACCGGACCCTATTTCGCCAAGGCGCTGCAGGAGCATATCGGCGGGCACGATCTGGTCGGCGAGGTGCGCTCGATCGGGCTGATGGCGGCGATCGAGATCGTTCGGGACAAGGCGACCAAGGAGCGCTTCCTGCCGGCCGGGAGCGCGGCGGTGCTTGTCCGCGACCACGCAATTGCCCAGGGCATGATGCTGCGCGCCACCGGCGACACGATGATCCTGTCGCCGCCGCTGATCTGGACGCGCGAGACGATCGACATGGCCTGCGGCCGCATCGCCAAGGCACTTGATCTGGCAAAAGCCGATTTGCGCAAGCGGTAAGGCAAATGGCGGGGCGCCTTTCGGAAAGGGCGCCCCCCAAATGCAATGCGATTGTGTCGAAGGAACAAATAGCCTCGCCGCGCGTAATATTCTGGTGCCGGCCATACCGGCCACAATGGGGTTTGGATTTCAATGAAAAAGACTGTCAAGAGCCGTCGAGCGGCGGCGATAGGTCGTGATCTGATGCTGGCACCATTGGTGGCGATGATGCGTTTGCCGCTGATGGCAGCGGACGCACGAAAGGGTCAGAGCTGGGGCGTCGAGGCCACACAGGCGGTGAACGAGAAGACCGTCGCTATGGTCGAGGGCGCGTTTGCGGCCCAACTGGCGCTGCTGCAGTCGGCATCGCGCTTTTGGCCTGAGGTTTTTTCCGGCCGCACGCCGTCCCTGTTCAACGGTATTGCGGTGGAGCGGTCGATCAGCGCGGCACTAAAGCCGGCCAGCCGTGCCGTAAAGGCCAATTTTCGCCGGCTGTCGACCAAGTCCTGACCTTCGATGCGGACGCGTGGTGCAGAAACGCAAAAACCGCGCTCCATCGGGAACGCGGCTTTGCCAGATACGCATGGCGCTTCGCTGACTGAACACTTGGCGAAACTTACGGGCTCCGGGACGCGAGACCTGATCCGGAGCGCCGGGCGGATGCGATATGCCGCCTCGCACTCCGTTCTACAGGGACATCGTTACCGGGTGGTTATCGATAGTTTAATCAAATCTAAATTTCGATGTTTCTTTGCCGGAAACCGAAAGCCGGTCGAGTTCGAGACTTAAAGCGGGTCGCGTCTGCTGCGCACGCTTTGCGCACCCTTGGGGGGTTAAGCCCAAGCCTTTGGGCGACCTGCATTACGCCGGGGTACCGCGCAGGAAATTTATGATGCCGGAGAAGTCGGCGCCGGCATGTCCCTGAGCGTTGAACAGCGCATAAAGCTGGGCGGCCTCGGCGCCGAGCGGCGTCACCGCACCGGCGCTTTGCGCGGCTTCCTGCGACAGTTTCAGGTCTTTCAGCATCAGTGCCGCGGCAAACCCCGGCCTGTAGCCATTGTTGGCCGGCGATGTCGGCACCGGGCCGGGGACCGGGCAGTAGGTGGTCAGCGACCAGCACTGGCCGGAGGAGGTCGAGGCGACGTCGAACAGCGCCTGATGCGACAGGCCGAGCTTTTCCGCCAGAACGAAGGCTTCGGCGACGCCGATCATCGAAATGCCCAAAATCATGTTGTTGCAGATCTTCGCCGCCTGTCCGGCGCCGTCGTCGCCGCAATGGACGATGCGGCCGGCCATCGGCTTGAGGATTGGTTCGGCCTTGGCGAAGGCTTCCTTCGAGCCACCGGCCATGAAGGTCAGCGTGCCGGCGGTGGCGCCGCCGGTGCCGCCGGAAACCGGCGCGTCGATCGACAGAAGCTTATGTCTGGCGGCAATGGCGTGGGCTTTTCGTGCCGATTCGACGTCGATGGTCGAGGAATCGACGAACAGCGCGCCTTTTTTCGCCTTTGGCGCGATGTCCTCATAGACCGACAGAACGTGTTTGCCGGCCGGCAGCATGGTGATAACCACATCGGCCTCCTTCACCGCGGCAACGGCATTGGCCATGACGACGACCCCATGCTCCTTGGCGATGACGAGATTTTCCGGCATCAGGTCGAAGCCGTGAACGGCATATCCCGCCTTGACGAGGTTGGCTGCCATCGGATTGCCCATATTGCCGAGGCCGATGAAGGCGATGGTGGTCATAATGGCACTCCGTGGTTTGGGTAAGGCAGTAGGCAGCAGTTAGGCAGTAGGCAGCCTAATCGGGCGCTAGTTTGCTGATAAGTTGGCGAAGCATTTTCCGTGCCCTAGGTCGCTAACAGCACCTGATAAGCTTGATCATGCGCCAGATCTATCGCCTGCTGCCATACGATAAGATCCTTGTACGAATTGATCCTGCCGGTCATTTTTCTGCTACTGCTACTGCTACTGCTACTGCTACTGCTACTGCTACTGCTACTGCCTACTGCCTACTGCCTACTGCCTACTGCCTACCGCCTACCGCCCGATCAGGGCGCGTGCGATGATGACTCGCATGATCTCGTTGGTGCCTTCAAGAATCTGGTGGACGCGCAGATCCCGCACTAGCTTCTCGATGCCGTAATCGTGCAGATACCCATAGCCGCCATGCAGTTGCAGCGCGTCGTTGGCAACGTTGAAGCCGATGTCGGTGACGAAGCGCTTGGCCATAGCCGACCATTTTGAGGCATCCGGGGCCTTGCGGTCGAGCTTCGAGGCAGCGGCGTAGAGAAATATCCGTGCAGCCTGCAGCTCGGTCTCCATGTCGGCCAGCTTGAATTGCAGCGCCTGGAACTGGTTGATCTTGGCTCCGAAGGCCTTGCGTTCGGCGGTGTAGGACAGCGCCTTGTCGAGCGCCGATTGCGCGCCGCCCAGCGAACAGGCGGCGATGTTGAGCCGGCCGCCGTCGAGCCCGGCCATGGCTATGCCGAAGCCGGCACCTTCGTCCGAGAGCAGGTTTTGCGCCGGCACCTTGCAGTCCTCGAAGACGACCTGACGGGTCGACTGCATGTGCCAGCCCATCTTTTGCTCGTTGGCGCCGAAAGACAGGCCGGGCGCATCTTTCGGCACGACGAAGGTCGAAATGCCCTTCGGCCCGTCGGCGCCGGTGCGCGCCATGACGACATAGAGGTCGCTGTCGCCGGCGCCCGAGATGAACTGCTTGACGCCGTTCAGCACGTAGTCGCCGCCGCTCTTCATCGCGCGCGTCTTCAGCGCCGCCGCATCCGATCCCGAACCCGGCTCGGTCAGGCAATAGCTCGCCAGCCACTCCATCGAAGTCAGCTTCGGCAGGAAGTGCTGGCGCTGCTCGTCATTGCCGAAGCGATCGATCATCGACGCCACCATATTGTGGATCGAGATGAAGGAGGAAAAGGCCGGATCGGCGCGCGAAAGCGCCTCGAAGATCAGCACTGCGTCGAGCCGGCCGAGCGCTGAGCCGCCGACATCGTCACTGACATAGATGCCGCCGAGGCCGAGCGGGCCTGTCTCGCGGATCACGTCTGCCGGAAAATGCTTGTTGCGGTCCCAGTCGAGCGCGTTCGGCGCAACGCGATCGGCAGCGAAGGCCTCGGCCATTTGCTGGATGGCGCGCTGGTCCTCGTTGAGTTCGAACTGGCTGCTGCCCGCATTGACAGCGGCGTCCATGGCGTCCTCCCTGATGTTCTTCGGCCTGCTGGCCTGTCGTTTTTGGCTTTGCGCGCGGTTCAATCTAGACCAATGATGCCGCCGCGCAAGCCGACCATCTCCATCCAACCATCTGGGCAGCGGCTGTGTGAGAATGCGTGTCTGGGGCAAAAAGTGACGACAAATTTCGATGAACTGCTCGAGCGGTTCCACGCCACTCTCGAAACATTCGATGGTGCGCTGGTGCGCGATGCCGTGGCCCGGATCGGCTGGGCCATGCCGGCGCGTCCGCTCGAGCCGCACCCGCTGGCCTGCCTGCGCCAGCTCGACCGCATCGTCGAGCTCGCTCCGGCCGACGCTCAGCCGCTGGCGCGGCTGCTTGCGGAGCGTCGCGGCGATCTGCGCTGGGGGCAGACCTACAGCGAGGCGGATTTCGGCAAGACATTCATCGACAATTACGGCTGGCTGGAGGTCTTCGGCACGCGCGGCCATTTCGTCAACGACGAGGTTGCGGCCGGTCTGCTGATCCTCGGGCCCGAAATCGTCTATCCCGACCACCATCATGTCGCCGAGGAGATATACATTCCGCTGACCGGCGGCACGGATTGGCGCATGGGCGAAGGCGATTTTCGCAGGCGGGAGGCGGGTGAGGTGATCCACCATGCCTCTGATGTCAGCCACGCTATGCGCACCGGCAAGGAGCCTCTGCTGGCGCTCTACATCTGGCGCGGCGGACCATTGGCCGCGAAATCCACGATCAGCGGCACCGTTTCACAGGACAGGAATTAATGGCCGCCAAGGCGATCATGCTGCAGGGCACAGGCTCCGATGTCGGCAAGACGGTGCTGGTCGCGGGCCTCTGTCGCGCGGCGAAAAAGCGTGGGCTGAGCGTGCGGCCGTTCAAGCCGCAGAACATGTCGAACAACGCCGCCGTCGCCAATATACCGGGCGACAAACTCGCCGGCGAGATCGGCCGCGCCCAATGGCTGCAGGCGATCGCCTGTGGCGTTGTGCCCACCGTCCATATGAACCCGGTGCTGCTCAAGCCGCAGACCGATATCGGCGCGCAAGTGGTGGTGCAGGGCAAGGTGTTCGGCGAGGCGCGGGCACGCGACTACCAGGGGCTGAAAGCCCGGCTGATGGATGCCGTGCTCGACTCCTGGGCCAAGGTCGGCGAGGGTGCCGACCTCGTCATCGTCGAGGGCGCCGGCTCGCCGGCCGAGATCAATCTCAGGAGCCGCGACATTGCCAATATGGGCTTTGCGACGCGCGCTGACGTGCCGGTGATCCTCGTCGGCGACATCGATCGCGGCGGCGTCATCGCCTCGGTCGCCGGCACCCATCTGATCCTGCCGGAAGAGGACCGGCGCATGATCGTCGGCTATCTCATCAACAAGTTCCGCGGCGATGTCTCGCTGTTCGACGACGGCATCAAGGCGATCGAGACATTCACGGGCTGGCGCTGCTTCGGCGTCGTGCCGTGGTTGAAAGCAGCGGCGCGGCTGCCCTCGGAAGATTCCGTGGTCCTCGAACGCCTGGCGTCAGGCGAGAAGCGCGCGTTGAAGGTCGCCGTGCCGATGCTTTCGCGCATCGCCAATTTCGACGACCTCGACCCGCTCAAGGCCGAGCCGCAGGTCGAGGTCGTCTTCGTGCCCCCCGGCCAGCACTTGCCCGAGGACGCCGGGCTGGTGATCATTCCCGGCTCCAAGTCGACGGTCGGCGATCTCCTGAAATTTCGCGACAATGGCTGGGATCGCGACCTGCTTGCCCATCGCAAGCGCGGCGGCCATGTCGTCGGCATCTGCGGCGGCTTCCAGATGCTCGGCCGTGTCGTGCGCGATCCCGACGGCATCGAAGGCAGCGTTACCGAGACCGACGGGCTCGGCCTGCTCGACGTCGAAACGGTGATGGAGCCGGAAAAGACGGTGCGCAATGTCAGCGCGCGCTCGCTGCAGTTCGACCTGCCGCTCGAAGGCTACGAGATCCATCTCGGCCGCACCACCGGTCCGGACACGCTGCGGCCATCCGCCGTCATCAACGGCGCCGACGACGGCGCCGTCTCGGCCGACGGCAAGGTGTCGGGCACCTATCTGCACGGGCTGTTTTCCGCCGACGCTTTTCGGGCGAAATTCCTGGAAAATCTCGGCGTCAAAGGCGGCGGCATCAATTATCGCGCCGAGGTAGAACGGGCGCTCGACGAGATCGCAGCCGAGCTGGAAACCCACCTCGACTGCGACGCGATTTTTGGTTTGGCGCGGTAGCTCCTCGGCGAAGGAGTTTTGACAGGCCAGATGTGCTGGCGTTGACTGACTGCATACCTTGGCGATTAGCGGAAACGCCCACCGCTTCGTCATCCTGGGGCGGAGCAAGGAGCGAAGCGACGCGGCGCAGACCCCAGGATCCATGCCGCGACTTCAGAGCGCTGCAGCAGTGCAGAATTCTGCTCCGCTGCACTCTTCGGTTAAGGCTACGGCATGGATCCCAGGGTCTCCGCGACGGAGCTTCGCTCCTGCTTCGCCCAGGGAAGACGAAGTTGGGAGGCTTCGGCCAATTCCGAACGTCTATGGTCCACTCCTGTGCAGCGTTACCAGTTCACGCCTTTTCGCCAACCTTCGGCCAATAGGTGCCGAACGACCAGACATTGCCTTCCGGATCGCTGCAGATGAACTCACGGCTGCCATAGTCGCGGTCGGTGAGCTCTTCCAGTATTTCGGCGCCGGCCTTCTTGGCTCTGGCATAAGCGGCATCGGCATCGTCGACGGCAACATAGATCGATTTGCCGCCACCCGGGCCCGGTGCGCCGATCATTTGGCCAAACTTGTCGTCGCGTGCAGTGCCCAGCATGATCATCGAGGAGCCGAAAGTCAGTTCGGCGTGTTGGACAATGTCGCCTTCGCCGTAGCGGGCATGAACGCCAAAGCCGAAGGCTTCACCCAGCCAGTCGATCATTTTCGCGGCATTGCGGTAGCGCAAGGTGGGATAGAGCCTGGGCGGTTCGACTGACATGGTCATGACGATCTCCTTCAATTGGATTGGACGATAATCCAGTCTGGGCGAAGGCTGTTCCCACGTCTTGAAGAAATGTTACTTGTGCGCCTGAAAAGAGCCCTGCGCGTCTACGCCTGGGCGGCTAGCGCCGTCGGCGTTTCGCCGGCAAGGTCGCGGAATTCGCGCACCAGATGCGCCTGATCGGCATAGCCGCAATCGGCGGCGATATCAGCCCAATCGGATTTGCCCTGCCTTGACAGGGCGAGCGCCCGGTTAAAGCGGACGATGCGTGACAGCGTCTTGGGGCCGACGCCGATCGTATCGGAAAATTTTCCCGCAAGATGCTTGCGGCTCCAGCCCAGCCTGTCGGCCAGCGATGAGACGCGAATGCGGCCGCCCGAGACGATGATCCGGTCATAGGCCCAGGCGATTTCGGCCTGCGTTTCGCGGGCCTCAGTCAGCCGCGCGGCGACGAACGTCTCGACGATGGCAAAACGTGCGCTCCAGCCGTGCGCATTGCCAAGTCTTTCGCGCAGCGCGACGCCTTCAATCCCGAGCACATCGTCGAGGCCGACCATGCGGTCGGTCAGTTCGCTCATCGCAAGGCCGAAGAAGCGTCGGGCGCCGAGCGGGGTGAAATTGACCTGGATGCAGCAGGCGCCGCCGAGGGATTCGATCACCACCGGACCGGCATAGAGGCCGGCGGCGAAACTGGCGAAGCGGTCGTTGTCGCCCGGCTCCTTGCCGAGCCCGATGGCGAAAGGTTCGGCAAAACTGATAACCAGCGGCACGGTCAGCGATGCATATTCGACGTTGCGGAAACGGCCGGGCATCGTTTCGCGGTAGAAGCAGATGTCGGTGACTGAACCCTGGAGCCAAGGGCCGGGCGCACGCCGCACCATCTCGAACCGGTCGAGGCCAGGATTTTCACGTCGGCTGCCGTCTTCGCACTTGGCGGGCATGAGTGCTTTCCTTCCGCCCAAGGAGTCTAGCAGACCAGCCCTCAGAATCAAAAGCGCCCGGCTTGTGGCCGGGCGCTCCGAATTACCTGAGATGCGAGGGCTTAAGCGCCGCGAACCAGGCAGCCGCCGGCAAGCACGATATAAGCGATGAGGACGATCCACACCGAGGCCAGGGGAATGAACGCAAAAACGCCGAGAGCGGCGAGAAGGCCGATGATGGCGATAACAAGGGATATGATGAAAATAAGCTGCGTAGGCGCACTGAGATTCATGTGTGGCTCCTCCGACATGATTCGTACAACCGCATCCTATCAGGCGCGCCGTTCACACACCAATCAGCGGGGCGCAGCGGGTTCGCCGGAAGATTGTGGCGGAGACCGTCAATTGTCGAGGTTGGCGCTGCCCCTCATCCGCCTGCCGGCACCTTCTCCCCGTATAGTGACGGGGAGAAGAGGCTGGCCTCAACGTTGGCGCTCTTCCTGTGTAAACGCTGGTGATTGGCGAAACCGTCGATGACAGCGCCGCTCTCCCCGTCCCTATACGGGGAGAGGATGCCGGCAGGCAGGTGAGGGGCGGCGCCAACGCCCGGAAAAGGCTGAGGAGCCGAATTCAAAAACCAGAAGCGATTTGCCCCGTTCGAACCACAGCCGACCGTTTGCGCAAGGCCGATTCCGCGCTACCTATTTTGCAACGAATCGGAAAGGGACGCTGATGGCATTCGCATTGCTGGACCAGATACGTTCGATCTTCGAAGGCGACCCCGGCGTGCGCAAGGTCGCGGACGATCCTGTGCTGTCGGCGGAACTGCTGATGCTGTTTCGCATGATCCTCGCCGACGGCACGGTCAGCGAGAGCGAAATGGCCGCGTTCAGGCGCATCTGCCGGGAAGCCTTCGGCATTCCGGAAGCCAGCATCGACAGCGTCATCGAATACCTCAACGAGTTCGGCTACGAGACCAACGGCTCGCAGGCCATCGCCCAGTTCCGTGACCTCGACGTCGAGCGGCGCAGCCTGCTTGCCCGCCATATGGCCGAGATTGCCAAGGCTGATGCGCAACTTGCCGGGACCGAGATGCAGCTCTTGCGCCGCACGCTCGACTTGCTCGACATCAGTCCAGCCGATGTGGTGAAGGCCGAAGAGTAAGCCTGTCCCAACGGTCGGCTGTTCACCCCTGTTCCTGTAACCGCCGGGCAATCGCGCGGTGCAGGTCCGGGGCGGCAGCGACCAGCGCCTTCGCGGCTTCGGACTGCGGATGGTCGAGAACCGCGCTCGTCCTGCCGCGCTCGACGATCTTGCCGTCATGCATGATCATCACCTGGTCGGTAATGGCGCGGGCAACGGTCAGATCGTGGGTGATGAACAGATAGGCAACGCCGAGCTTCTGGTTGAGCTCGGCGAACAGATCGAGAATCTGGGCGCGGATCGAGACGTCGAGCGCCGAGACCGGCTCGTCGGCGACGACCAGTTTGGGGCGGGTGATGATCGCGCGGGCGATCGACAGGCGCTGGCGCTGGCCGCCTGAAAATTCGTGCGGATATTTGTCCATGTCGCGTGGGCTGAGACCGACCTCGTGCAAGGCCTTTGCCACCATCTCGCGCCGCTCTGCAGTCGTCGGCCTTTTCTCCAGGACATGCAGTGGCTCGGCGACCAGTTTTTCGACCTTCTGGCGCGGATCGAAGGAGCCGTATGGGTCCTGGAACACCACCTGCATGTCGCGGCGCGCCGGCTTGAGCTCAGCCTCGCTGTTGCCGGTGATGACTTCGCCGCGAAACCGGATCGTTCCCGATGTCGGCCCGTCCAGCGCCAGGACCATGCGGGCAAGCGTGGACTTGCCGCAACCGGAACGCCCGACCAGCGCCACCGACTGCCTGGGATCAATCGAGAACGAGACATCGTCGACGGCGCGGATCGGGGCCACCCGCTTCAGCAGCGATTTGCGCCGTCCCGGATAGTCCCGCGTCACGCTGTCGACCTGAAGAAGAGGTTTGGCCACCTGAAGAAGAGGGTTCGCAGCCTGGCGCTGGGGGTGGTCTTGGCCGACTTCGTGCGTCCTGGCACGCGCGGGCACATGCATCGAGGCCTGCGCCAGCTGCCGCGTGTAGGGATGAAGCTGCTCGGACAAAGTGCGCGCCGTGTCGCCGGCCTCCATCACTTCGCCGTGGCGCAGGATGGTGATGCGCCCCGCCATTTCGGTCACCACCGCGAGGTCGTGCGAGATCAACAGCAGACCCATGCGGTTTTCCGCGACCAGGTCACGCAGCAGGTCGAGGATCTGCGCCTGCAGCACGACGTCGAGCGCCGTCGTCGGCTCGTCGGCGATCAGCAGTTTTGGTTTCAGCGCACAGGCAATGGCGATGACGACACGCTGGCGCTGGCCGCCGGAAAGCTCGTGTGGATAGCGCGACAGCGGGAACTGCGCTGAGGGCAGTCCGACCCGGTCGAGCATTTTTCGGGCGCGGTCCTCCGCGTCGGCGCGGCTTGCCCTGGTGTGCCAGCGGATGCCTTCGGCGACCTGCTCGCCAATGGTCTTGACCGGGTTCAGCGCCGTCATCGGCTCCTGGAAAACCATGCCGATATCGTCGCCGCGCAGCGCGCACATCTGGTCTTCGCTGGCCGCAAGGATGTCGATGCCGTCGAAGGCGACGCGCCCGCTGGCGCGCGCTGCCCAAGGCAGAAGCCGCATCACCGTCAATGCCGTGATCGATTTGCCCGAGCCGGATTCGCCGACCAGTCCCATCACCTCGCCGGGCGCGACGGAGAGCTCGACATCCCTCAGGATCGGCGTGTCTCCGATCGTCAGCGACAATTTCTCGATTTCGAGCAGGCTCATCGCTGCCGCCGCGATTTCGGGTCGAGGATGTCGGCAATACCGTCGCCGAGCAGGTTCAGGCCAAGCACGGTGACGACGATCGCCATGCCTGGAAAGATCGCCATCCACGGCGCCGCCACCATGCGCGTCTGCGCATCGAACAGCATCCGGCCCCAGCTCGGCATCGGTGGCTGTGTGCCGAGCCCGACATAGGAAAGCCCGGCTTCGGCCAGGATGCCGAGCGCGAACTGGATGGTGCCTTGCACGAGGAGCAAGGTAACGATGTTGGGCAGCACATGCTCCAGCGTGATCAGCGTTTTGCCCTTGCCGGCTGCGCGCGCGGCGAGGATGAATTCGCGCGGCCAGATCGCCAGCGCGCCGGCCCGGGCGACGCGGGCGAAGACCGGGATGTTGAAAATGCCGATGGCGATGATGGCGTTGAGCGCGCCCGGGCCGAAGATGGCGGTGATCATGATCGCCGACAGCAGGGCAGGGAAGGCGAAGACGAGATCGTTGAGCCGCATCACCGCTTCGTCGACGATGCCGCCGCGCGCCGCGGCAAGGGCGCCGAGCGGCACGCCGACGCCCATGCCGATACTGACCGCCACCAGCGCCACGGCGATCGAATTGCGGGCCCCGACCATGATCATGGAAAAAATGTCGCGGCCGAAATGATCGGTGCCGAACCAGTGCGCCGGCGAGGGTGCCTGGGTCTTGTCGGCGATGATCAGCCTGGTGACGTCAAAAGGCGTCCAGAAGAACGAGACGATGGCGACCGCTGCCACCAATGCAGTGATGACGAAGCCGGTGAGGAACGAGCGGTTGGTGAAAGCCTTGACGAGGATGTCGGCAAAATTTTCCTCTGGGATGTCGAAGCGCGACGTCATTGGCGGCTTCTCAGGCGCGGATCGACGACCGCATAGGAGAGATCGACAAGCAGGTTGACGGCGATGACGGCGGCGACCAGCAGCATGACGACGCTTTCGACGACGATCAGGTCGCGCTGGGTGATTGCCTGGAACATCAGCCGGCCGAGGCCGGGCAGGTAAAAGACGTTCTCGATGATGATGGTGCCGGCGAGCAGGAAGGCGAATTGCAGGCCGAGAATGGTCAGCACCGGGATCATCGCGTTGCGCAGCGCGTGCCGCCACAGAACGGCGCGATAGGGCAGGCCCTTAGCGCGGGCAGTGCGGATATAGTCCTCGTTCAGCACCTCGATTAGCGCCGAACGGGTGACGCGGGCAAGGATCGCCGCTTGCGGCAGAGCGAGCGCGATCGCCGGCAGGACCAGCGATTTCAGCGCCGGCCAGACGCCGGCGCTCCAGCCCGGAAAGCCGCCGGCCGGCACCAGCCGCAGCCAGACGGCAAACAGGTAGATCAGCATCAGCGCAAACCAGAAGTTCGGCACGGCAACACCAAGCTGGGCGGCGCCCATCGCGATCGTGTCGCCGGCCCGTCCGTGCCGACCGGCGGAAAACAGCCCGACCGGAATGGCAATGATGGTCGACAGCGCCAGCGCGATCAGCGCCAGCGGCAAAGAGACGACGATGCGCTCGCGCACCAGGTCGATGACCGGCACCGAATAGGTGTAGGAACGGCCGAAATCGAGGCTCAGCAAGCCGCCGGCCCAGTGCAGATAGCGCAGCGCAACGGGCGCGTTGAGGCCCATCTGGTTGCGCAGCAACTCGACCTGGTCGGCGCTGGCGTTCATGCCCAGCATCAGCCGCGCCGGGTCGCCGGGAATGATCTCCAGCACGGCGAAGACCACCATCGAGGCAAGAACCAGCGTGATGAGGGCAATGGCAAGACGCTTGAGGAGATAGGCGGTCATGGGGGGAGGACCGCTCTGTTAATGCCGGCGCCGCCCCTCATCCGACTGCCGGCACCTTCTCCCCGTATAGTGACGGGGAGAAGGGGGCTGGCCGCACCCTTCGCACGCCTTTTGCAACGCTGGAGGTTAGCGAAATCCTTTGCGAAGGCGTCCTTCTCCCCGTCACTATACGGGGAGAAGTGCCCGGCAGGGCGATGAGGGGCAGCGCAGAACGAAAGCGATTGTCCTGCGGCTTGGGCCAGGCGTCCCGGCAGGCCAGAGGGGGGTGGGCGGGAACGCAAGCTTCGCCCCTCACTCCGTCCACTTCACCTTGGTCAAATCATTGGCCTGGATCGGCGCATTTTCCCAAAAACCTTCGAGCTTGGCGTCCCAGACGCCGACTTTCGGCAGTTCGTAGAGGAAGCCGACCACGGCATCATCGGCCAGTATCTTCTGCGCCTCGCCGAGCAGCGTCATGCGCTTGGCCTCATCGGAGGTGAGGTTCAGATCGGCGATGATCTTGTCGAAGGTCGAGTTGTCGTAGTTGAAGTAATAATCCTTGCGCGAATAGACATCGATGTCGTTGGGCTCGGTGTGGGAGACGATGGTCAGGTCGTAGTCCTTCTTGGTGAAGACCTGGTCCAGCCACTGCGCCCATTCCACCGGCACGATCTGCAGATCGATGCCGACATCGCGAAGCTGCGACGCGATGATCTCGCCGCCAAGCCGCGCATAGGGCGGCGGCGGCAGTTTCAGCGTCGCCTTGAAACCGTTCTCCAGGCCGGCTTCCTTCAAGAGTTCCCTGGCCTTGTCGACATTGTGCGGGTACAGGCCGGTGAGGTCGACATAAGCCTTGTTGGCGGGCGACATATGCGAGCCGATCGGCACGCCAAGGCCGGCCGAGGCGCCGTCGATGATCGCCTTGCGGTCGAGCGCAAACGAGATCGCCTGCCTGACCTGCAGCCTATCGAAAGGCGGCTTCTTGTTGTTCATCGAGAGGATGGTCTCACCCTCGGTCGCGCCGATCACCACCTTGAAGCGCGGGTCGCCCTGGATCTGGGCGACGCTGTCGGGATCGAAGAAGGGGAAGGCCTGAACATCGCCGGAAAGCAGCGCCGGCACGGCGGCTGCGGCATCCGTGACGATGCGGAACTCGGCCTTGTCGAGGGACACCGGGGCACCCCAGTAAGCGTCGGACCTGATCAGGGTGATCGACGAGCCCTTGGCCCAGTTCTGGAACTTGAACGGGCCGGTGCCGACAGGCTTTTCCTTGTTGATTTCGGCTGTCTCCGGCGCGACGATGACCGCGTCGCCCCAGCCCATATTGTAGAGGAAGGAACTTTGCGGGTTCTTCAGCGTGATCCTGACTGTTGCCGGATCGACCACCTCGACGGTATCGATGGCGGCGAACAGGCCCTTTTGTGCGTTGACGGAGTTGTCGGCTCGGGCGCGGTCGAGCGAGAATTTGACGTCGTCGGCATTGAAGTCGGTGCCGTCATGGAATTTCACGCCGCTATGCAGCTTGAAAGTGTAGACCTTGCCGTCGTCGGAAATGGTCCAGCTTTCGGCCAGAGCCGGCAGCACCTCGCCGTCCGCACCGATGCGGGTCAGCCCCTCGAACACATTGGCGTAAAGCACTTCGTCGATCGCCGCCGCAGCGCCTGCGGTCGGATCGAGATGCGGAGGTTCGAGCGTGATGCCGATGACCAGATCGCGCGCGGCAAGCGCCGAAGCGCCGTTGGCCAGCACCAGGGCCGCAGCTGTGAGAATGGTTTTCCACAATTTCATCGTGCAACTCCCGATATGCTCAAAAACATGCTCAAAACTCGGTGGATAGAAGCGTGATTTCACCAAGGAGTAAATTGCGTTTCGCGTTTCCGGCAGCGCCGGCAGGAATGACCGCCCATCACCGACTACCGAGCGCCCGCGCCCCTAAGCAGCACGTTCAGCCCGATCGCCATCACCTTGGCCGATTCGACCATGTCTGATATCCCCACCCATTCGTCGGGTCTGTGGGCGAGGTCGAGAATGCCCGGGCCATAGGCGATGCAGTCGTAGATGTGGCCGATGCCGGCAATGTGCTTCTGGTCGTAGGTGCCGGGCGAGATCACGTAGTCGGGCTCGCGGTCGAATATCTCCATGATGCCCTGCGCCACCGCCGTGACCACCGGCGCATCGCGCTCGGTCATCAGCGGCAGCACCTCCATGAGATCGCGGATCTCGTAGTCGAATTTCTTGCGCTCGCGCTTCAGCCGGTCGAGGATATCGGTCACCTCGCTCTTGACCGTGCCGAGGTCCTCCTCGAGCAGGAAGCGGCGGTCGATGGTCAGCCGGCAGGAATCGGGGACATTGGGCGAGGGCAGGCCGGGCCGGAAATCCTCCGTCTGGCCGCCATGGATCGAGTTGATGTTCATGGTCGAGCGCTTTGCCCCCTCGGGCACGACCGGCATGCGCGTCACCTTGCGGTCGAGCGCCGGGAACAGCTCGTCCTCGAAAGCCCTTAGCACGGCGCCCATATGGCGCACCGCATTGTCGCCGAGGAACGGCATCGAGCCGTGCGCGATCTCGCCCTTGGTCTCGATCTCCGCCCACCACACGCCGCGATGGCCAAGGCAGATGCGGTCCTTGTTCAACGGTTCGGGAATGATGACGTGATCGACTCTCGGCTTGGAAAAATAGCCGAGCCTGGCCAGATGGGCGACGCCGCCGAAGCCGCCCGACTCCTCGTCGACCGTGCCCGAAATCTCGATGGCGCCGGGAAAGTCGGGGAACACCTCCATGAAGGCTTCGGTGGCGATGATCGAGGAGGCCAGGCCGCCCTTCATGTCGCAGGCGCCGCGGCCATAGACCTTGCCATCCCTGACGATGCCGGCGAAGGGATCGAGGCTCCAGCCGTCGCCGGCTTCGACAACGTCGATATGCGAGTTGAAATGCACACATGCGCCGGGCGAGCGGCCATCGAAGCGGGCGACGACGTTGACGCGCGGGTAGCGGTCGGTGTCGCCCGGCGTGCCTTCGGCGCGGATGAATTCGACTTCGAAACCGCGCTTCTTCAGCCGCGCTCCGACGTATTCGGCGCACGGCCGATAGGCCTCGCCGGGCGGATTGATGGTCGGAAAGCGGATCAGGTCGGCGGTCAATGCGACCAGTTCGTCGACCCGATCATCGACCGCTTTCAGCAGGAGCTCGTTCATTCGACGAATTGAGCAGCCAACGGTGCGTTTTGGCAAGCCTGTTTGCGGGTCGCGCCCTAGTTACGTGGTTACGTCTCGTCACGGCAATTTTCGCGGGTAATCGTTCAAATTGGCTGCTTTGGATTGGTGAATTGCTCAGAGGTGTGTAGTTACCTCATTCACTTGCGATTAAAAGATGAAGGATAGCGTGAAGGCAGGCAAGGGCAATCAAAGGGGTCTGATCGCATGAAAAAGACCGTTCTCATGGCAGCGTTACTGGCAACGATGCTGTTCGGTTCTTCGGTCGAGGGCTGGGCAGCCAAGCTGGTTGCAAGAATCGACGTCTCATCGCAGACGATGACTGTAAGATACGGCCAGGCGGTTTACCGATGGCGCGTATCGACGGCGCGCAAAGGTTACATCACGCCGCGCGGCAGTTTTCGGCCGCAACGAACGGCGCGGATGTGGTATTCGCGCAAATACGACATGTCGCCGATGCCGCATTCGGTGTTCTACCGCGGCGGCTATGCCATCCATGGCACCGGCGCGGTAAAATCTCTCGGGCGCCCGGCGTCGCATGGCTGCGTGCGGCTGCACCCGTCCAATGCCGCCGCCTTCTATGCAATGGTGCGGCAAGCCGGCTTCCGCAACACGCGGATCGTCGTGACCAACTAACTGTAGGTGGTTGCAAGCTCGCGGTTCCTACAAGAAGTCAGAACGGGCGCTTCTTGTGAGGCGACGACGGCTTTCCGCTCTGAACCAATTCGTCGGTGAAAGTGGGAGCACTATTTACGTGGGCAGGCTTTGGGCAGAATATACGGGGTGGGAGGAAGCATTCGGAATCTACTGAATAAATGCGCCCGAACGGCTTCCGACCGTTGGTTGCAAGGGAGGAAAATCATGAAACGTATTTTCTCGCTCGCGGCGGGTGCCGCGGCGTTATCGCTCGGCGTATCGAACGCCTACGCACAATCGGGCGGCGTCGATAAGGCGGTTGGCGGCTACAGCTTCGAAGAAGCCGCAAAGGAGGCCCCTGGTACCAAGGACTTCCATTCGGCCGATGGTCACCTCACTTTCGCTATCGTGACACACACTGCCGGCAATGGCTTCTTCGATCCGGTCTACGTCGGCGCGACCGTCGCCGGCAACCTGATCGGCGCCAAGGTCCTGCTGCTCGGCTCGGAATCGCCGACCGACGACCCTGCCCGCGAGATCGAAATCCTGAACCAGATCGTGCAGGATCCGACGATCGACGGGCTGATCATGACAACGCCCCAGGTCGGCGCCTATAACGACATCGTCAAGGCCGCCGAGGCGAAGGGCATTCCGGTCGCTACGACCAATTCCTTTGACGGAACGATCCTCAACCGGAGCGGCATCGGCCACACCGGCCAGGACGCCTCCGCTGCCGCAATCGCCGGCGAGGCGCTCGTCAAGTGCCTCGCGGACAAGGGTATCGAGAAGGGTTCGATCGTCCTGCCGTCGTCGACCGCAATGGGCAACATCGAGGTGAACAACCGCGTCACTTCGGCTTTCAACGCCATCGTCAAGGGCTTGAGGGATGCCGGCAAGCTTGATGCCTTCAAGGTCGACGCGGGTCCGGAGAACACCGGTATCGACACCAATCCGAATGATCCGGTGAACGGCATCGTGACGCTGTTTGAATCGCGAGGCGACGTCGTTGGCGCGTTCGCCGGCAACAACGTGTTCACGCCGGCGCTTGCCAAGGCCGTCGCTCAGACTGGACTGACCGGCAAGATCTGCGCCTACGGTTTCGACCTCGGCCCGGCCCAGCAGGATGCGATGAAGAGCGGCGATCTGACCGGCGCGCTCGGGCAACAGCCCTTCTTGCAGGGCTTCTGGCCGGTCATGCAGCTCTATCTGGAGATTGATCGCGGCATCGCGGCGTCCAACCTCGATACACGCGCCCAACTGGTGACGAAGGAGACCGTCGAGAACGTCGGCAAGCGCTTCGAGAACTGAGCCCGCTCGGAACGTCTGACATCATTGCGGGAGGGCGCAGGCTCTCCCGCAATGCGGCAGCAGGAAATCGACCAGAAGAGACCATGGCGCTTACCGCGACCACATCGCTCGGCCGTGCGCCGTCCCAGATTGTCGGCGGCTGGGAGGTGGGGCTCGTTGCCTTGCTTTTGCTGCTCTATCTCGGCGGCGCTCTCGTCAATCCCGCGTTCTTCGGCTCAACAGGAGCGTTTCACTCGCTGCTCCGCGACACCTCGCGGGTTGCCATCATCGCGGTCGGAGTGACCTTCGTCATCGTCAACAAGGACCTCGATCTTTCGGTCGGTTCAACTTACGGCCTAGTCGCCGTCGTCTTCGCCAGGCTGTTCGCGCCGAACTTCCTTGACCTCGGCGTCGTCACGTCGGTGATCCTCTGCCTGCTGCTCGGCACGCTGATCGGGCTGATTAACGGCGTGCTCGTCACCATTCTGAAGGTGCCGGCGTTCATCGCCACGCTGACGATACTTTTCATCGGCCGCGGCTTCGTGCTGGCGCTCACTCACGGCCAGGCGATCTATTATCCTGCCAAGGCGACCGGCTATCCGGGTTTTTTTCACCTCGGCGAGACCAACCTCCTCGGCTTCAACAACCAGATCGTGATCTTCCTCGTTGTCGCCGTGATCGGCGCCTATGTGCTTGCTAAGACGCGCTGGGGCTACGAGACCTTCGCCACCGGCGGCAACGAGCAGGCGGCGTCCTATGCCGGCATCCCGACCAACTGGGTGCGCATCCGAGCCTTCCTGATCTCCTCGCTCTGCGCGGCGCTGGCCGGCTTGATGTCAGCTGCCCAGGACAAGGGCGTGACGCCCCTCTACGGCGTCAGCGGTGAGCTGACCGCCATTGCCGCCGTGATCATCGGCGGCGCCTCGATCCTCGGCGGCCGCGGCCGGGTCGCCGGATCCTGCCTTGGCGCCCTGCTGGTGGTGCTGCTCGACAAGGTGTTGCGCGAGGGCTGGCCGATCACGCGCATCATCAAGATCGGCGACGAGGAGATCACGGTCAATGCCGTTTTCTCGCTACCGGTCGGCGCGGTGCCGGTGTTCCTCGGGCTGCTGCTCGTCGTCGCGGTGCTCATCGAGCCCTATCTTATCCGCCGCCAGGTGGCAGGGCGCCTCTGGGCCTGGCTCCGCGGCCGGCCGCCGCCACCGGCCTACGAAATCGGCGGCATCGCGATCGAGGGGGTGCAGACCAAGGGCGCGATGGCGACCGACATGGCGTTGTCGGCCACCGGGTTCGGCAAGTTCCTCGCCCGGCGCGACGCGCTCGCCATCATCCTGACCGCGCTCCTGTGGCTGACCGGCCTCGCGCTCCGGCCGGACTACTGGTGGAACCTGTCCAACAGCTTCGCGATCTTGCTCAACTACACCGAGCTTGCGCTGATCACCATCGGACTCACCTACGTCATCGCCGCCGGCGATATCGATCTCTCCGTCGGGGCGGTGCTCGCTCTCGCCGGCAGCACCGCCGCCTATTTCCTCAAGGTCCTTGGCGCCGACCCCGTGACCGCCGTGGCAATGGGCCTGCTCGCGGGCATGTGCGCCGGCCTCGTCAACGCGATCGTCACCGTCGGCTTCAAGCTGCCGGCCTTCATCGCCACGCTCGGCATGTTCTACATCGCCCGCGGCCTCGCCGCCTGGTTCGTCGCCGGGCAGCAGCTCACCGGCTGGCCCGAGGGCTACAACCTGCTTGGCCGCAAGGTGAACGACATCCTGCTGCACTACCGCATCTCGCTGCCGGACGGGCTGCTGCGCTCGATCGCCGAGGTGGTGAGCGTCCAGACCATCTGGATGCTGTTGGTCGCCCTCATTGCCGGCGTCGTGCTCGCCTACATGCCGTTCGGGCAGAAGGTCTATGCGACCGGCGGCAACATTCGCGCCGCCGCTTATGCCGGGATCAACACCAACCGGGTGCGGTTCTTAGCGCTCATGCTGGCGGCGCTCTGCGCGACAATGGCCGGGATCATCAACGTCGCCTACTTCCGCAGCTTCAACCCGGTAGCCGGCCAGTTCCGCGAGCTCGACGCCATCGCTTCGGTGATCATCGGCGGCGGTTCGATCTTCGGCGGCTACGGCACCGTGATCGGGGCGCTCGCCGGGGCGGCGGTGATCACCCTGATCCGGGCGCTGCTGCAGCTCAACGTCCAGGGCTTTACCATGCCGCAGCACTGGATCAACGTCTTCATCGGTGGCATCCTGATCGTGGCGGTGCTGATCGACATCTGGGTGCGCCAGGCCAACATCTTCGGCCGCCTGCGCGCGCGCCTCGCGCGGCGCACAAGAACGGCGGAAACTACCCATGCGTGACGCGACCAGGCCTGCACCGATCGTAGAAATGCGGGGCATCGAAAAAGCCTTCGGTGCGGTGCAGGCGCTCCGCAACGTCGACCTCGTGCTCTATCCCGGCGAGATCCTGGGCCTCGTCGGCGACAACTCGGCCGGCAAGTCGACGCTGATGAAGATCCTGACCGGCGCCTACCAGCGCGACGCAGGCGGGGAGATCTTCGTCGCCGGGCAGCCGGTGCACTTCAAGAGCCCGCACGAAAGCCGCGACGCCGGCATCGAGATGATCTACCAGGATTTCGCTCTTTGCGGGAATATGGATGTCGGTCAGAATATCTTTCTTGGCCGTTGGCCGCGCAGGGGCCTTTTCGTCAATCGGCGGAAAATGTACGCGGAAGCCGACAGTGTGCTGAAGCGGCTCAAGGTCGACGTGAACTCCGTCTATCAAAAGGTCGAGAGCCTTTCGGGCGGCCGCCAGCAATCTGTGGCGATTGCCCGCGCTATCTCCTTTCAGCCGCGCGTGGTGATACTCGACGAGCCGACCGCCAATCTCTCAGTGATGGCGACCGAGCGGCTGCTCGAAACCATGCTGGAACTGAAAAAGCAGGGCGTTGCCCAGATCATCATCTCCCACCGCCTCGTTGACATCTTCGCTGTGGGCGACCGCGTGATGGTGCTTAAGCGCGGCGAGAACGTCGGCGATCGCTACATCAAAAACACCGACGAGCATGAGGTCCTGGAGATCATCGTCTCCGGCACGCGAGAGCATGCACTTACGGCCGATGAGGCAATGCTTTGACCGATCAGGATCACTTTTCTCCTGGCGTCGCAGAAATGCGGCTAAAACCACCCGCTCTAAGTCCATCGAGATTGTGGCCCGAGATGGCGAAGGGACCGGTGTTGGCTGCGCTTTTTCGCCGTTGCCCGTGATCACCACCCGAACGTCGCAATGATTGCGCTCAACGAGCGCCGAACCATTCGATGAGGATGTCAATCAGCGCACGCACCTTTCTGGGTGCAATCCCGCCAGATGGCCGCACCACATAGATCCCCGCCTCGGGCGAGGGATAATCCGCCATCACTTGTCTCAATGTACCCTCCGCGATCGGCAGGTCGGTAAGGAAGTCGGGCAGCGCAGCAATGCCCAGCCCAGCCAAGAATGCGGCGGTTCAGAATAAAAGCGCTCTGTAGTGATCCTTCGCCCCCTCTGTCCTGCCGGACATCTCCCCCACTTGGGGGGAGATCGGCAGCTTCGCGGACAGCGTCCTTTTTGCAAGGCTGGTGGTCGGCGAAATCAGTGATGAAGGCCAATCTCCCTCCTTGTGGGGGAGATGCCGAGTCTTGGCAAAGAGGGCAGGACAGAGGGGGGCGCTGTCCTGGGCGCTGTCCCTCCGCGATCAAAAGGTTCTGCACCGCAGCAGCGCGAGGGCTGGCGGCAGCGGCGAGCAGGGCGGAGCCCGCCAGCAGGACGGCGGCGAAAAGGAAGGCGCTGCACCAGCCGGCAGCGTCGAACAGCATGCCGCCCGCGGAAGCGCCGCCGGCGATGGCGAACTGGATCAATGCGACCTGCAGCCCGCCTCCAGCTTCAAGATCGTCGGGAATGATCTGAGCCATCCATGTACCCCACGCCGCCGGAATCGGGGTGTTAAACAGCCCCCAAAGAACCAGAAGCGCAGCCGTGGCCCAAAGCACCGGTCCCACTGCGATCAGGAGCAGGGCGAGGAGCGCAAGCGCGCTCGGCAGCCCGATCAGCGCGGCGGTGAGGTTTCGCCGGAGAACGAAGCCGGCGATGGACAGTCCCGCCAGGCCTCCTAAGCCCAGGCCAAGGAGCACCAGCGACAGGACGTTCACGTCGAGGCCCGTGACCCCTTCCAGGAATGGGCGCAGGTAAATCGACAGCGAATTCATTCCCATGAATGCGAGCCCAGTTGCGGCCATGCCGATGGTGAATGTCCGATTGCGCAGCAGACGGAACATGCTGGATACCGAAACGGCCTCCATCGGCAGCATCTTCGGCAGAACGGCGAACTGCCAGATGAGCGCCGCGAGGCCGATTGGGACTGTGACGAAGAAAGTGCCCCGCCACCCGATCAGTTCGCCGAGGAAGCTTCCGAGCGGCGCGGCGATGACGATCGCGAATGCCGTTCCACCCTGCAGCAGGGCAATCGCCTTGGGCAGGTCGGAGCCTGAGGCCAGGCGCGCCAAAATTGCCGTGGAGAGCGACCAGAAGCCGCCGATCGCGATGCCGACCAGGGCCCGTCCGGCCAGAAAAACCAAGAAGTTGGGAGCGAGGGCAACGGCCAAACTCGATGCGACCAGCACTGTCGTGTAGAGCAGGACGACCGTTCTCCGGTCGAGCTTGGCGAGGAGCGAGTTGCCGAACAGGCTCGTGATCACGGCAAAGAGCCCCGACACGGCGATCGCCTGTCCGGCTTGGCCTTCCGAGATGGCCAGGTCCTGCGCAATCGGAGTCAACAGGCTCACCGGCATGAATTCCAAGCCGACCAGGAGAAAGGTCAAAAGCGAGAGGCAGGTGACGGCGGCCCATGGCGTTACCGCCCCTTCAGCCGCCAGCGTGTCATCCAGTGTCAGGTCGATGGCCATTCCGTGCGCTCCTGTCCGTTGCCAGACTAGGTAGCCGGGCAGGTCTTGTCCGACTAGCAGCTATAATCTGCATGTCGTAGTGAACGGAGCTCACCAATGCCGCGTGACGAGTTCAGCGAGATGCGAGCCTTCCCTGAGGTCGCTCGGGAGCGCAGCTTTACGCGGGCGGTGAATGGCGGTCAGTGCGCTGCCTGGTCAGACTTCACGCAGTCGGGACGAGACCGCCGCGGAAACGGCCCGTCCTGGTTCGGGAACGTGCCCATCGCACCGTTGGCGTCGAGGACCGCGAGGCGCAGGGCTCACGCGGCGCGTCCGGCCGTGCGGGTGCCCTCGAAGTTGTTGAGGTTCGTCGAAGTGAAGCCGGGGCAGGCAGCGTTGGCGCCAGCGTCCTCAAATTCGATGGCGAAGGCGAGCGTCGGCGCATCGAGGGCAGTCTTCGAAGGGCTGCAAACAGAGCCGAACAATGCGCGCTGTGGATTGGACGGGTCGACGCTGACGATGCGTGCCGCTGGCGCTTCACCAAGGAGCCGCAACATCGCCTGCGTGACGGCGACGACGCCGAACACGTTGGTCTCGAACACCGAGCGTAGCTCGTCGAGGGACGCCGCATGCGAGATGCCCTGCTTTCCCGCATGGGACATGCCCGCATTGTTCACCAGGACGTCGAGGCGACCGAACTCGTTACGGATGCGCTTTGCCGCTGCGGCGATCGAGGCTTGGTTCGTGACATCGAGTTGGAAGGCGCGGGCATGCGCGCCGATGCTCTTTGCAGCCGTCTCCGCATGCTCGAGGTTGCGCGACCCTACGAGCACGGTGAGGCCGTGCGTCGCAAGATCCTTGGCGATTTGGAGACCGATTCCCTTGGTGGCTGCAGTGACTAGGGCAATGGGTTTGACCCGCATGGTGATCTCCTCTTTTTGCATTGACGTGTAGGCAACGGCGCCATGCTGTGCTAATTCTCCCAATCGGAACCTCATTCCGTTTTATACGGAACATTGTTCCGTTTATCAAGTGGAAAAAAGCATGGACGACAAATCGGAGGAGCGGGGTGGTGGCCTGGAGCCCCTAAACTCGACGGATCGGCGCGTGCGCGCGGACGCGCAACGCAACTCCAAGGCGCTGCTCGAAGCAGCAATGGCAGTGTTTGCAGCTTCGGGAGTCGATGCTCCGGTGCGAGAGATCGCCGATAAAGCCGGCGTTGGCGTGGGTACGCTCTATCGGCATTTCCCGCAGCGCTCGGACCTGATCGTGGCGGTCTTCCGTAACGAAGTGGATGCCTGCGCAAATGCTGCATCTGCCATTGCGGCCGAATATCAACCCGGGCCAGCGCTCGCCCGATGGATGCAGCGTTACGTGGACTTTATCGCTGCCAAGCGTGGACTCGCCGCGGCCTTCTCCTCAGGCGATCCGGCATATGAGTCCTTGCCGCTGTATTTTCTTGAGAAACTTCGGCCCGCGCTGCAGACCTTGCTGGATGCCGCGACCGAAGCGGGCGATGTTCGCTCGGACGTTGATGCTAAAGAATTATTGTTCGCGATTGCCAGGCTCTGCTCACCAGACCACTATGGTGGCGGCCCCGACCAAGCACGACGCATGGTTGGCTTACTGGTGGATGGGCTTCGCTATTGCGCCCCTTCGGTTGGCTCTGACGTGTAGCCTTATCGAAATGAGAGGGCCTTGGGAGGCGGCGCGCTCCGGACGATCGGCGGCCAGGCTGCCATCGCCTCGAGTCATCGAGTGGTGCGCTCGCTGGCGCCATATGCAAGCTACAAGGCCGTTGACAACCGCGACCTATAGCGTGCTCCGGCGATGTCTGCTTTCGGGCAAAACTCAGTTCTACGGTTCCGACGCTGTGCATTGTTGCCACTCGTCACCCGCACAGCGAAGATAACCGATGGGTCACGGAGGGGCGACGGTCGAGCGATCCGGCCGAAACAAAAAACCCGCCTCAGTGGGCGGGCGCAGATCAATATTGTGCTTAAATTCCTAGCATAGCTGCCGTCATTTGTCAAGTCGAAACTACCTACAGTTGCAGGGCAATCGCTTCACGCTGGCGCTGCCTCTCGTCCCGCCGCTCAGGCTTCGCCGCGGTTCCTCGCCCGCTTGCGCTTCCTGCGCGGGCCGCTGATTTCCCATCTTTTGTGGAACCACATCCACTGGCCGGGATCCTCGCGCACCCAGCGCTCGACCACGTCGTTGAGCAACTGGGTGGTGCCGTGGACGTCGACACTGCCGCCGGCGGTGCGCGGCAAGTTCAGTCTGTCCTCGATCTCGAGCCGGAAGCGGTTGCCTGGCAGGCGCACGCAGCGCGCCGGATAGACATCGCAGTCATAGTGCCGTGCCAGGGTGCCCAGGACCCGGTTGCTCTCGCATGGGCGGCCGAAGAATGTCGTTTCGAGCCCGCTCGAGAATTTCTGGTCGACGAGCACGCCGATATTGCCGCCTTTCTCCAGGATGGCCGCCAGCGCGAATGAGGCGCCGGTCGCGGAAGGCAGGAGCGACCCCATGGTCGAGCGGCGAGTCGAGAGGATGTAGTCGGCAAGGTAGGGGTTGTTGGGCGGGCGAAATAACGCCGTGATGTTCATGCCGAAAGTGGCTGCCGCCACCGGAAGCAGCTCGAAATTGCCGAGATGCCCGGTGAAGATGATATGCGGTTTTTGCTCGCCGGCGATCTCGACGAAATGATCGACGCCGCGGACCTCGACGCGGCCTGGTTTTGTCGCGGCGGGATCGTAGTCGAACAGGGCATCGAGAAAAATGTATTCCGCGGCAAGGCGAGCCATGTTGCCCCACATGTCGGAAGCGATGGCCTGGATCTCCTTGTCGCTCTTTTCCGGATAAGCCTTGCGCAGATTGGCGATGGCGACGTTGTGGCGCCCCACCCACGGACCAATGCGGCGGGCGGCGCGGTCGGCGAAATTGAGCGCGCTGTCGACCGGCAGCAGACGCAGCAGCCAAATCATCGTCATCGCGAGGCGCGCCAGCAGCCAGTAGTTGAACTGGCGCAGCCGCCTGCCATAGCGGAACGCCAGGTCCCGGCGGAGTTTTTTGAAGGCGGTGCCAACCATTCCTAGACGCGCAGGATGATCTTGCCGAACACGTCGCGGCCTTCCATGCGCTTCAGCGCGGCGTCGATGCCGTCGAAGCCGACTTCGGTGTCGATAACCGGAGAAACTAGCCCCGCCGCCATTTTCTGCATGGCGTCGGCCATGTTTTGCATGCGACAGCCGAACGAGCCGAGCAACTTCAGCTGCTGCTGGAACAATTGCATCAGATTGATCTGCGTCGACACGCCCGAGGTCGAGCCGCAGGTCACCAGGCGGCCGCCGCGTTTCAGGCACAGCATCGAGGCGGCAAAGGTGTCGGCGCCGACATGCTCGAAGACGACGTCGACGCCCTTCTTCTTCGTCAGCTTGCGCACGACGCCTTCGAAACGGTCGTCGCGATAGTTGATGACGTGATCGGCGCCAAGCGCCTTCGCCTTGTCGATCTTGTCGTTCGAGCCAACCGTGGTGATCACGGTGCAGCCCATTTTCTTCGCCAGTTGGATCGCGGCGGAGCCGATGCCCGAGCCGCCGGCATGGATCAGGATGGTCTCGCCGGGCTGCAGCCTGGCATTGTCGAACAGCATGTGCTCGACCGTACCGAAGGTTACGGGCGCGACGGCGGCGCCGATGTCGGTCACGCCGGGCGGGGCAGGGACCAGCAGGCGCGCCGGCAGGTTAATCTTCTCTTGCGCAAAGCCGTCGAGATGGAAGCCGTGAACGCCCGAGACGTGTTCGCACAAATTGTCGCGGCCTTCGCGACAGGCGCGGCAGAGCCCGCAGGTGCGCGCGCCGTAGATCGATACGAGCTGCCCGGGCACAAGGCTGGAGACGCCGGGGCCGACCGCCTCGACCTCGCCCGAAGCTTCGGCGCCGACGACCAGCGGCAGCTTGCGCTTGGCGAAGGCCATGCCGCGCCAGCCCCAGACGTCGATATGATTGAGCGCCACCGCCTTGATGCGCAGCGTCACTTCGCCCAACGCGGGCTGCGGCGGAGGCGGCAGGTCCACCGTTTCAAGGCGGCGGTCCTCGATAAGTTGCAATGCGCGCATTAGGCCTGTCGGTTCTGTTGCGAAGAACGGTCGCTTAAAGCGCACCGCGTTGAAAAGGATTCAGCCGACGCGCTTTAAGCTTTTGTTTTTATGCATGTCGTTGTCCCAAAACCGCTTCGCACTTTTGGGCGACATGCATTAGACTGGTTCCCGCGCCATGACAAGGCAGGTGTTCTGGCCGCCGAAGCCGAAGGAGTTCGACAGCACCGTGCCGACCTCGGCGCTGCGCTTCTGGTTCGGCACCACGTCGAGCACGATTGCCGGATCGGGATTGTCGTAATTGATGGTCGGGGGGATGACGCCTTCGCGCATGGTCATCAACGAAAATGCGGCCTCGACGGCGCCGGCGGCCGACAGCGTGTGGCCGATCATCGACTTGTTCGACGAGATCGGCATCGAGCCGATCCGCTCGCCGAACACGGTCGACAGCGACAGATGCTCCATCTTGTCGTTTTCCGGCGTCGAGGTGCCATGGGCGTTGACATAATCGATCTTGTCTTCGCCCAAGCCGGCATCGGCGAGTGCGGCGCGAACCGCGGCGATCGCCGGCGAGCCGTCCGGCTTCGAGCGGGTGCGGTGGAAATCGTCGGCCTTCTCGCCGCAGCCGCGCAGGATGCCGAGAATGGTCGCGCCACGGGCGAGTGCGGCCTCCAGCGATTCCAATACCAGCGCGCCAGAACCCTCAGCGAGGACAAAACCGTCGCGATCCCTGGAAAACGGCTTTGACGCTTTTTCGGGGATGTCGTTGTGCGTGGAGAGCGCCGAAAGCAGCGAGAAACGGATCAGCGCCTCGGCCGTCGCCGAGCCGTCGGCGCCGATCGACAGCGCCCGGTCGCATTCGCCGCGGCGGATCGCCTCGACACCGAGCTGGATCGAGGTGGCGCCCGAGGCGCAGGCCGTCGACAGCGTGATCGGCAGGCCGCGCGTGCCAAAACGGTCGGCGAGCCGGTCGGCGATCGAACCGAACTGGGTGGTCTCGAAAACGTCGAGCCCCTTCAAGCAGCGCGCCACGCGAAGCAGCCGTTCGGCGCCGATGTCATGCTTGTCGGAATTGTACAGCGAAAAGCGCTCGCTCCAGTCGAGCTCGACCGGCGGCGAGGCGAGGAAAAGCGGCCCGCCGAAATCGCCCCAATCGAGGCCGGCTTCGGCCACGGCTTCCTGCGCGGCGATCTCGGCGAGGTCGTAGGTAAGAAGGGAAGCGCCCTTGGAGCTCGACGGCAGGAAATCGACCATGCCGGAGATGCGGGTGTTCAGATGGTCGACCGGAAAGCGGGTGATCGGATGGATGCCGGACGTGCCCGCGGTGAGCGCTGCCCAATTGTCGGCCTTGCCGACGCCCAGCGACGTCACCACGCCGATGCCGGTGACGGCGACGATCGGCCTGCCCATGTGGTCGTTCAGATTGGCCATGTTGTTGTCCCGAAACCCTCGACCGTTTCTTTGAGGTGGAGTCCGACGTTTTAGGCGGCGTTGACCAACGCCATGCCCTCGAATTGGTGATAGCCGATCGCCGTTGCAAGCACGGTCCTGGGAACGCCGTTAAACGGCTTCTCGGTGGCGGCGTCAAAAGCCGGGTAGGCGGCCTTGCGTTCGACAGCCAGTGCCGCCAGCGCCACGGCGAAAGGAAACTGCGCTTCCTTCATGTGGCCGGTCAGCGTCGAAAAACCGCGTGCGGTAATCGCCGGATTGGCGTCGAGCGCCGATTTCTCGGCAGCAGTCGCGGCATGGGCACCCGAAGCGCCTGAAATCGTCAGCAACTCGCCGTTCGGCAATGCCGCCTGGCTGAGCAGCGCGGCGATCTCGGCATCGAGCTCGCCCTGCCGGCGTTTTGCGCGTCCGGATACCACCGGGCCGAGTTCGGCATAGATCTTCCGCCCGCGGCTGATCGCGTGTTCGCGCTGTTCCAGGACCAGAAACGCGCCGCCGGATCCAGTCACCACGCCGCCCCCTTCAGCGCCCTGTCTCTGCCAGACCGGTTTCCAGGGGCCGCGATGCAGGTAGCCGGCCAGCTCATAGCCAAGCAGCATGTCGGAATGCTCGGTCTGGAAGGCGCCGCCGACCAGTATATGCGTCGACTGGCCGGAGCGGATGCGCGCGGCGGCTGTCTCGACGGCGGCGACGCCGGCACCTTCCTCGCCCATGAAGGTGCGCGACGAGCCGGTCACCTTGTGGACGATCGAGATGTTGCCGGCGAGCAGGTTGGAAAGCTGCGCCAGAAACAGCGTCGGCCGCAATTCGGTGGTCAGTTTCTCGTTGAGCAGCACGTCGCGGTCGTTACGGCTTTCGGAAGCGGCGAGAATGTCGGCGTCGACCGCCTCGTCGCGCTCGCCACCGCCGGCAGCCACCACCATGTCCATGGTCGTGCAGAGATCGTCATTGCCCTTGATGCCGGCATCGTCCAGCGCCATGCCGGCGGCGTAGGTGCCGAGCCGCTGCCAGGTTTCCATCTGCCGCTGGTCGCCGCGCTTGGCGATCTGCAGGTTCCAGTCGATCTCCGGCAGCGGGTGGACGGTGTAGGGCGAGAAGCGCGCGGCTTCGAGCACCGGCTCCAGGCCGGGCTGGACGAGCTTGCGCCAATGCGCATCCGGGCCTTCTCCCAGCGAAGAGACAAGGCCGATGCCTGAGATGACGACGTCGTGGGGGCTCATGGGCGAGGGTTCATGGGGCGGCTGTTGTGGTCAGGCTTGAAAACGAACCATTCAGGCGTTCTTGGCCACGACCAGCGCGTCGATCTTGGCGCACAGGTTCTTCATGACGAAGTAATCGTCGGTCGAGGCCTTGCCGTCATTGACCTCTTGCGTCCACTTCTCCAGCGGCACCTTGATGCCGAATTCCTTGTCGATCGCAAAGACGATGTCGAGGAAGTCGAGGCTGTCGATGCCGAGATCGTCGATGGTGTGGCTTTCAGGGGTGATCGTGTCGATATCGATCTCACTGGTGTCGGCGATGATCTTGGCGACTTTGTCGAACGTGGTGGACAAGGGCTTTTCCTTCGGTGGCGGGCGGAATCTGTCCGCATGTGTTTGCGCGCTGTCTAATCGGTTTTTCCGGGCAGGAAAAGGCCTGAACGCCGGGCGCAGATGGGATACCCATTTCGTAAACGCAAGAAGAGCCGTTGGCTGGCCTCTTATCAGGCAATGAATCTCAGAAGGTGACACGGCCGAGCACGCGCAGGCGATCGCCTTGCGGCTCGACGATCACGGCTTCGCCTTCGCGCGGCGAGATGCCGGTGAGGGCCATTATGTTCTCCAGATGGGTGACCATGACGACATTGTCGGAGCCGGAATAGGCGCGGATCTCGTTCATGACCGCCTCGAGTTGGGCGGCTTTCGCGCTCGCGCCGGTCTTCAGCAGGTCAAGCGGGGCGAAGGGCTCGGGCTCTTCCCTGAAAGCGGTGCGAGCCGTGTCGAGGGCGCGGCAATAGCGGCTGGACAGCACGCGCTCGACCGGTGCCGCGCGGGCGGCGAACAGCGCGCCGATCTTGCGCGCCTGCTGCTTGCCGCGCACCGACAAATTGACCTGCGTCGCGCACTTCTCGATGTCGAAATTCGCCGGGTCGGTGGTGCCGGTGACCATGGCATGGCGAAGCATCACCACGTGTCCGCCGTCGCGCAACAGCGCCCAGCCGGCCTCAGTCGCATGCGCCGCGGCGGGGATGACGAGCAGAAACAGAGCCAGGGCAGATCGAATCATCAAACGTCCTTTTCCGGTGACCGGCAGGTGGCTTCCGGTGATCGGCATATAGGGACGGCAAACTCAGTTGAAAGACAAGGACCTAGCCCTGGTTGTCTGCGAACACAGGCCCGCTTCCGAAGGTGGGCGATTGCGCTGCAACCCCGGCTCGCCTATCAGGAGAAAAATGTCTCCACTCATCGAAACCGTCCTTTTCGTCTTCGGCCTTGTCGCGCTCGGCTATCTGGCCGGGCTCACCGGCTATCTGAAAGCCGAGGCGGGCGAGGCCATCGCCGAATTCGCCGTCGGAGTGGCGATGCCGCTGCTTCTGTTCCGCACCATGGTCAACGCCGATTTCCACGGCACCGCACCCTGGTTGTTCTGGGCCGCGTATTTCGCGGCCGCCGCAGTGACCTGGGCCGCCGGCCACCTTGTCATCACCCGGGTGTTCGGGCGCGACGCGCGTGCCGGGGTCGTCGGCGGCGTGTCGTCGGCTTTTTCCAATCTCGTCCTGCTCGGCATCCCGTTCGTCCTCGGCACGTTCGGGCCAAGCGGGTTCGAGGTTCTGTCGCTGCTGATTTCCGTGCATCTGCCGACGATGATCATGGCATCGATCATCCTGTTTGAAATCTTTGGCCGCGGTGACGAGCATGTGCATCCGCTGCGCATCCTCCGCCGCTTCCTTTACAAGATGCTTTCCAATCCGCTGATCGTGGGCATCCTGGCTGGATGGGTGTGGCGTATCACCGGCCTGCCATTGCCGGCGCTGGCCGTCCGGCTGGTCGATGCGTTGGCCGACATCGCAGGACCGGTCGCGCTGTTTGCCATGGGGCTGGGCCTGTGCCGTTTCGGCATCTCCGGCAATGTGCGGCCGGCGCTGGCGCTGGCGGCGCTGAAGCTGATGCTGATGCCGGCCGTCGCGCTCGGCCTGGTCTGGCTGTTCGGGCTGCCGCCGCTGTCGGCGAAGGTGGCGGTTGTGGCTGCCGCGCTGCCATCCGGGGTGAATTCCTACCTGATCGCGACGCAGTTCAACACCGGCCAGGCATTGGCATCGAACCAGATGACCATCGCCACCGCCTGTGCAGTCGTCACGACGGCGTTCTGGCTGACGGTGGTGGTTCAGGTGTTTGGATAGCAACTTGGGTGCAAATCGGCCTCGCTGTGGCTGGCCCAAACCCTATATGCATCTTGCGATTGATTGCGGGGCTTGCCCTAGGTAAAGAGCAGTGGCTCCAGGCGTGCCGGCATCGATGCGCACGCCCGTCAAGGAAATCCAGATACCGGCCCGTCAGCGCGCCGAACGGAGGCTAGACCATGCTTCAGAAAACCAGCCATTTCATGCGCCAGGCCAATCTCATCAATGGCGAGTGGGTGCAGGCCGACAGCGGCCAGACGGTCGACGTCAACAATCCGGCCACCGGCCTCAAGATCGGCACCGTGCCGAAATCGGGCAAGGTCGAGACGCGCCGCGCCATCGAAGCTGCCGACGCCGCCTTCCAGACGTGGCGCAAGACCACCGCGCTCGAGCGCTCGAAGCTGTTGCGCAAGCTGCATGATGCGATGATGGACAATCAGGATGTGCTGGCCGAGCTGCTGACCATCGAGCAGGGCAAGTCGCTGTTCGAATCGAAGGGCGAGATCGGTTCGGCGGCGTCCTACATATTGTGGTTCGCCGAGGAAGGCCGCCGCACCTATGGCGATGTCGTGCCATCGCCCTGGGCGGACCGCCGCATCCTGGTGACCAAGGAGCCGGTCGGCGTCATCGCCGCCATCACGCCGTGGAATTTCCCGTCCTCGATGCTGGCCCGCAAGCTCGGCCCGGCACTTGCCGCCGGCTGCACCGCGGTCGTCAAACCTGCATCGCAGACGCCTTATTCCGGCCTCGCCTGGGGCGCGCTCGCCGAGGAAGTCGGCTTCCCCAAAGGCGTCATCAACATCCTGACGGGCGCTGCCGGTGAGATCGGCGACGAGATCTGCGCCAACCCGCTGGTCAAGAAGATCACCTTCACCGGCTCGACCGAGGTCGGCAAGATCCTGATCCAGAAGTCGTCCGTCACCGTCAAGAAGGTATCGATGGAACTCGGCGGCAACGCTCCGTTCCTGGTCTTCGACGACGCCGATATCGAGCGCGCCGTCGCCGGCGCGATCACCGCCAAATACCGCAATTCCGGCCAGACCTGCGTCTGCACCAATCGCTTCCTGGTTCAGGCCGGCGTCTACGACAAGTTCGTCGAAAAGCTCGCCGCCGCCAGCAACGGGCTGAAGGTCGGTTCCGGCCTCGATGACGGCGTGCAGCAGGGGCCGCTGATCGACGAGAAGGCGGTGGAAAAGGTCGAGGAACTGATCGCCGACGCCACCGCCAAGGGCGGCAAGGTCGTCGCCGGCGGCAAACGCCATGCGCTCGGCGGTTCGTTCTTCCAGCCGACGGTGATCGCCGACGCAACGCCGAAGATGCGCTTCATGAAGGAAGAGATCTTTGGTCCGGTAGCACCCGTGTTCAAGTTCGAAACCGAAGAGGAGGCGATCGCACTCGCCAACGATACCGAGTTCGGCCTCGCCTGCTATTTCTACACCGGCGATCTCGGTCGCGCCTTCCGGGTCATGGAAGGGCTGAAATACGGCATGGTCGGCGTCAACGAAGGCCTCATCACCACGCCTGAGGCGCCGTTCGGCGGCGTCAAGGAATCGGGCCTTGGCAAGGAAGGCGGACATCAGGGCATCGAGGACTATCTCGACACCAAATATGTCTGCATCGGCGGCCTCGGCCTCTGATCGTTGGGGCTGTCGACTATCAACAGACCAAGCCGGCCCAGAGGCCAGCCGGGATCGATCAACCAACTGGCGTTTCGGACATGGCGATGAAGGACGGCGAGGTTTTTGGCACGACGCAAGCGGGTGACGCCATCCGTCGCTTCAGCATCCGCGGCGGCGGTCTCACCGCCAACATCATCGGGCTGGGCGCCATCATCCAGGATCTGCGCCTGGCCGGCCACGATGCGCCGCTGGTGCTCGGCTATGACAGATTTGAGCCCTATGAAACGGATACGGCCTTCTTCGGTGCCGTCGTCGGGCGCTATGCCAACCGTATCCGCGATGGCCGCTTCACCATCGCCGGCCAGCGCTACCAGACCGAGCGCAACTTCCTCGACAAGCACGCGCTGCATGGCGGCTCGCAAGGTTTTTCGCACCGGCCATGGGAGGTTTCGCTGCATGGCAGGGATTTTGTCACGCTGACGCTGCATGATCCCGACGGCACGATGGGCTTTCCCGGCGCGCTCGACCTGACCTGCACCTACAGGTTGAAGATCCCAGGCACGCTCAGCGTCGAGCTGACCGCCACCTGCGAGGAGCCGACGCTGTGCAATCTCACCCAGCATTCCTATTTCAACCTGGACGATGGCGGGGCCGGCGATGTCCTCGATCACCGGCTGATGCTGAACGCCGGCGCCTATCTTCCGGTCGATGGCGACCTGATCCCGACCGGCGTCGTGAAGCCGGTCGACGGCACGCCGTTCGATTTCCGTCAGGCGCGGCTGCTGCGCATGGAGAGCGAGGGCAAGCAACTCCCCTACGACCAGAATTTCTGCCTTGCCTCGACGCGCGGGCCGCTCAAGCTGGCGTCATGGGCGCAAGGCGCGGCTTCCGGCGTCGAGATGGAGCTATGGACCACGGAACCAGGCGTCCAGCTTTATACCGGCCAGTATCTGGCGCCAGCTTCGCCGGGACTTGGGAGACGCCATTACAAGGCATTTTCGGGCTTCTGCCTGGAGCCGCAGGTCTGGCCGGACGCGCCGAACCGGCCGTATTTCCCGCAGGCCACGCTATGGCCGGGCCAGATCTACCATCATGTGACGGAATACCGGTTCCGACTGCCTGGCGCCTGACGCGGGAAACCGGCACCGGCTTTTGCTGTGCTGACCTTCGGTCCGGAAAGGATCATGCGCAAAGTTCAAAGAGCCTCCTTTGCGCTTCCATTGGACGCGGGACGCTCTCGGATCGGAACCCACGGTCAGCGATCGAGTTCGGACGCTCCTCGGACATTTGAAGCCGATAGCCGGGATGACGCAAGTTGACCCGTCTGTGACGTTCTAATTGGGGCCGATGAACGACCAGATTGGGTGGGAAATCACCCAATTTAGATGCTGGCAAACCAGTTTCGAAGTCCAATCCGATAGACTTTTGAAATGGGCGTCAATACAATCCGATGCCCTGCTTTCTATGAAAGCAAATGCAAAATGGCCGAAGAACGCGCCCAACGCCGTCTTGCAGCCATAATGGCTGCCGATGTGGTTGGCTACAGTCGGCTAGTGGAACTGGACGAGCAGGGCACCCTGGCCACTTTAAGGAGCGGCGCAGGGGAATCCTGGAGCCACTCGTTCGCGAGCATCACGGCCGTATCGTGAAGGTGATGGGTGACGGCGTTCTGGTCGAGTTCGCCAGTGCGGTGAACGCCGTGACTTGCGCAGTCGAATTCCAGAATGGGATGATCGCCGCGAATCAAGGACGCGCTGACGACCGTCACGTTGTTCTACGCATCGGGATTAATCTGGGTGATGTCGTTGTCGAAGGCGGCGACCTTTTCGGTGATGGCGTGATTGTCGCCGTGCGGCTTCAGGCGATAGCCGGGCCGGGAGACATCTGCATCTCTGGCAGCGTCTACGACCAGGTTAAGCGCAAGCTTGATTTCAGTTTCGACGAACTTGGCCCGCAAGCGATCAAGAACATCGCCGAGCCGGTGGCCGTTTATCGCATCGTGTCATCGACCATCTCGGAGTATCAGGGGCCGGCGGAGAAGGCCCCACTGCCGTTGCCCGCCAAGCCTTCCATCGCCGTCCTTCCGTTCACAAACATGAGCAACGACCCGGAACAAGAGGCGTTTGTCGATGGCCTGACCGAAGACCTGATCACGGACCTATCGAGAACCAGCGGATTGTTTGTCATCGCCAGCAACTCTGTCTTTGCTTACAAAGGTAGGCATGTGGACGTGCGCCGCATCGCTCGGGAGCTTGGTGTGCGCTATCTCCTGGAGGGTAGCGCCCGGCGGGCTGCGGGACGCGTTCGCATCAACGCCCAATTGATCGACTCAATCGGAGGGGACCACCTGTGGGCCGAACGGTTCGACCGCAGCTTGGAGGATATTTTCGCCGTCCAGGACGAGGTGACGGGCAAGATCGTCGAGGCCTTAGCCGGCCGTTTGACGACCCAACCAGCGCGCAACAGACCTGCTAACCTGGAGGCTTATGACCTCTGTGTACGTGCGCGGGCATTGGGCTTGCAAACGGCACTTGCCGCGAAAGAGGCCATTTTCCTGCTGGAAGCGGCGATCGCGCTTGATCCGGAATATGCTGAGGCGCATCGCTGGTTGGCGCTGAACCTTTGGTTGGGCTGGGAGTTCTGGGACGAGCCGATGGATCCCAATAGGGCAAGAGCGTTGGCGGAAGCACAACAGGCCGTGACGCTCGATCCTAACGATGCCGGAAACCACTGGGTATTGGGAATCATCCTCGGACATGAACGTCGCTGGCCGGAATCGGATGCTGAGTTCGATGTACGCAAGGCGCTCCGGCTCAATCCGCACCCACCCGGTTGGTATTACTGGATGTTGGGCCAGGCCCAATATGCACTTCGCGACTACGAGTCCGCGGTCCAGACACTGATACCGTGAAACTGGATCCCAACGCATGGGCCATGCGCTCGGATCTGATTACGGCTAAAGGGCCAACCGGCCGATGCCGTCGAACACGTCATCGACAAGCTGCGTGTCCAGCCCCATGATTGAACGGCTGGATCGGATCTGGGCGTCGTCAAGAAAGGGCTTCTGGAGTTCGGCGATCGCCGCATCCATAAGCACGGTGATGGCCGCGAGATCCTCGCGTCGCGCGATCCGGTGCCGCAAGTCTCCGTTGGCCATGTCAAGGCGGCCCCGCCAACCGCTCATTCTGGCAGCCCGGCCATGCGATAGCCTTCCACAAAATGCCGCCGCACGTTTTCATCACGGAAAGGTTGCGAGGCGGACCAATGCCGGATTGTGAAATTCGGATTGCTCATCATGAACATTTGTGCCTCCCGGCGCGCCTCCTCAAGACGCCCGAGTTGTGCCAGGCTCGCCGCAAGGATGCGGCGCGATGTTGTGCGATAGGTTTCGGGCCTGCGAAGGCACCTATTTAGTCGTGGAGTACGACGGCGCCCTGGCAGGTTGCGGGGGCTGGAGCCGGCGCGCGACCATGTATGGTGGGGATCAGTCGCCCGGGCGTAACGCGGCGTTGCTTGACCCCGCCAAGGACGCGGCGCGTGTCAGAGCCATCTATACCCATCCGGCCTTTGTCCGACGCGGTGTCGGTCGTCTGATCCTTTCGCTTTGTGAAAATGCAGCCAAGACCGAAGGCTTTGCTCGTGTCGAACTGGCAGCAACCATGGCAGGTGAGCCGCTGTATCGAGCCTGCGGCTATCACCCCGCCGAGAAATTCTTCGACGACCGTGGCGGCGCTCCGGTGCCGATCCTGATGATGAGCAAGACGCTCTGAGCTGGGGCTCAAAGGGCAATCCGCCCGCTGCTGGTAGTTGCTCTCGTCCAGGTCAGGAGGATGTTGGAGATTCAACCAAGCCATCTCGAACTATAACAGTGCTCCAAAGTTCGCCTGAACTTTCGCTTCCGGTCGAGTCGGGCCTTCGTGTCGGTGTTCGCGAGTGTCCGGAGATGGCGCGACCGCGTCCATTGATCAAGCTGCTGCCTGCGTCTGACAATCCTACAACCCCTTCGAGCGAACGTGCGCGAGGCTCTATGTTCGTTCTAGGATTGTCTGTTCGGGTCGAGCGCTGTGGCTGCGGAGGGCCGCATGGGAGAAGAACCATGTCCAGCTGGAATAGAGGCCACCTTGTTGGTCAGAAGCCACCCCTCAAGCCGCGCGAAGTCTGGGAGCATCCGAACACGACTGCAGGTGTCAGGCGCAGAACGGGATCTGGCACTATTCAATCTCGCCATCGACAGCAAGCTTCGAGGTTGCGACCTGGTCACCGTGACGGTCGGCGATGTCGCGCTCCGGCACTCATTCGATGAGACGCACGAAGGCTGCCCAGATTTACAAGAAGATCGGCAACATCCGCGCTGTGCAACTGCTGCTTGGGCACACCAAGCTTGAAAGCACCGTCCGCTATCTCGGCACCGAAGTGAACGATGCATTGGCATTTCCGAACAAGTCGAATTGAAGAGGAATGCAGAGCGCCGTTATCTCGAAGCGGCGCTCCATGACCCGTACGCGACATTGGCTGTCGCATGCGTAGTGGTCCGGAATGGGGTCGTGAGCTGACGTTTGTCATGCGTTGGCGTGGCCGCACCGGCTGCTTCTGGTTGGGCGGCTGGAACTGCGTGCGCTTGCGCGTCATGAGATTCCTCGGGAAAAGGCTGCTCATTGGCGCCGCCTGCCATCGTGCTGCAGGCCCTTCGGCCACAGGATTCATTTTCGGGTGAAGTGTCGCAGGGTTAACGCCAATGGCTGCAGAGCAAGTTCCGTCTGACCAATCGGCGAGACAAGGGCGCGGCCAGGGAGACCGCGCCCCGCCCGCGCGTCAGACGAAGAAGAAATCGGAGGCATTGATCCGCGCGGAGTCGAAATTGGCGATCTCTACGGTTCCCTCCGCGAAGCTCAGCACGGTCGAATGTCCGTCCTGCGTGACGGCGACGTCCTCGAAGCTCTCGACGCCCGTATAGGTCGCGATCTCGATGCGATCGGCGCCGTTCTCGAAGCCCCGGATCAGGTCACTGCCGAAAGGTATCAGGTCGAAGACAAAGACGTCCTCGGCGCCGGCCTCGCCAAAGAAGGTATCGTCGTCCGCGCCGCCGGACATCCGCGCGCCGTCGCCGCCGGCCCTCGCCTTCACCGCCCTTGAGCTCGTCGTCGCCATCGCCGCCGAACAGCCGGTCGTGCCCCTCCTCGCCGGAGATCTCGTCATCGCCGGCGCCGCGATAGGCGCGATCGTTGCCGCCGCCGGCCTCGATCTGGTCATCACCGCCGCGACCCCAGATCACGTCATTGCCGTCAAGCGCGATGAGCTGATCGTCCTCATCGGTTCCGACGAGCCGATCCGAGTTGCTTGTAGAAAAAGAGCCAAAGCCTCGCTCCTTGTTTGCGGGCGTCTGTCGAATTGAGTTGTGTTTGACACGGGGGGCACTTTGGCAATAGCGTGCTTAACTGGTATCAAAGGTATGCCAAGTGATTGGTGTTCAGATCAAGCAGCGGAAGCTTTCTGACGAGGTCGCAGAACACCTCGAGCGGATGATCCGCAAGGGAGAACTGGCCGAAGCCGAGCGGCTGCCGTCGGAACGGGAACTCATGCGGCAATTCGGGGTCGGGCGCCCCTCAATCCGTGAGGCGCTGCTGCATCTGAGCAAGATGGGCCTTGTCGAGGTGAGGTCCGGCGAGCGTGCCCGCGTCACCCGCCCCACACCCCAATTCGTACTCGACGCCCTCTCAGGCCCGGCGCGACACATGATTTCGGCCCCGGGCGGGGTTCATGACTTCCAGAGCGCACGTTTGTTTTTCGAGGTCGGGCTTGCCCGCAACGCCGCTGTGAATGCCACGCCAGAGGACATTGAGAGCCTCAAGGCCGCGCTAGAGATGAACCGGCAGTCGATCGGCGACCTCACGCGCTTCGAACGCACTGACGTGGACTTCCACTACGTGCTGGCTATGATCACCCGCAATCGAATCTTCACAGCTATCCATGCGGCGTTGGCCGAATGGCTGCTCGAACAGCGGCGGACGACTTTGGCCGAAGGTGAAGACCGCAAGGCCTACGAGGCTCATCACGAAATTTTCGAGGCGATCGCCGCGCGCGATCCGGACCGGTCCGAAGCGGCGATGCGCAGACATCTGGAATACGTGTCTAAGCGCTATCTGGAAATTGCGAGGCCCAAGCAATGACCGGCTTCGTCGTCTGGGTCGATTTCCGCCTCAAGCCGGGCGCCCGAGACAGCTTCCGAAAGCTCGTCGATGCCAATGCAACCGCGTCGGCTCGCAACGAGGCCGGCTGCCGCCGCTTTGACGTGACGGAGGCGCGCGACGAACCGGACCGGGTCGTGCTCTACGAGATTTACGAGAGCGAGGCCGCCTTCGACGAACACTGCCGGACGGCGCATTTCGATGAATTCAACACGCAAAGCGCGCCGCTCGTTGACATCAAATTGGTGACGATCTGCGACCTCGTTCTCGAGGCAACGCCTTGAACATTGCGCCCTTCGGGGCGAAGGGGAGGGAAGCGTATGTCAGAGTCTAGTCTCAAGGGGTTGGCTGCGCACCGACGGGTCAAGCTCGGCACGCTCGTCGCCGAATTCGCGACGCCGGGAATCGGGCACATTCTGAAATCCGCCGGCTGCGACTTCGTCTTCTTCGATATGGAGCATTCGGGCTTCAGCCTGGAAACGGTGAAGAGCGCGATCCGCTATTTCGAGGCGGCCGACCTGCCGGTTATGGTGCGTGTGCCGTCGCAGGACTATCATTTCCTCGCCCGCGCCATGGACATGGGGGCTGAAGGTCTGATCGCGCCGATGGTGAGTACGGTCGAACAGGCGCAGCACATCATCAATTCGATGAAGTACCATCCTGCTGGCGCTCGCGGCGTAGCGCTTCAGATCGCGCATGACCGCTACCGTCCGGGCTCGGTCACAGATAAATTCGAAACGGCCAACCGGCGCTCGGTGTTCATCTGCCTGATCGAGACCGCCGACGGCGTCAAGAACATCGACGGCATCGCGGGACTGGACGGGGTCGACTGTCTGTGGGTCGGACATTTCGATCTGTCGGTCTCACTCGGCGTTCCCGGCGACTTCGCCCATCCCACCTTCACCGCGGCGATGGACAAGATCGTTGCCGCCGCCAAGAAGCACAACAAATCGCTTGGACGCCTGGTACCCAGCGTCCAGCAGGGTCACGAGTTCTACGCGCAAGGCTTCGATTTCATCTGTTATTCGGGTGACGTCTGGGTCCTGCACGATGCGCTGGCCGACGCGGTCTCAAAGATCCGGGCCGGGTGCGAGTGAGGCGGAGGAGACGATGGCCAACGCAATGTTCAGGGTGGCGCTCTCCGGTGATTTCCGCAAGCCGGACGGCGCGCCGACCTATCCCGACTTCGACCTGGAGCCGCTGCGCAATGCGCCCGGCATCGAGATGGCGTTCCTAGAATCGAACAATCCGCTGCGCGGCGATCAGCTTGAGGACTTCGATGCACTGATCCTGCTCACCCATCGCTTCGATGCGGTCAGTGTCCCTAAGAGCGGCCGCCTGGCCGTCGTTGCCCGTTTCGGAGTCGGCTACGATACCGTCGACGTCGAGGCCTGCACCGCCGCCGGCATCGCCCTGGTCATCACGCCCGATGGGGTGCGGCGGCCGGTCGCCGTATCCGTCATCACCTTCATGTTGGCACTGACCGGCAAGCTGCTCACCAAGGACGCGCTGACCCGCAAGGGGCGTGCCGGGTTCAATCAGCGTTCGGAACATATGGGCGTTGGTCTCGTCGGGCGTACGTTGGGGTCGCTCGGCATCGGCAATATAGGCGCCGAGGTCTTTCGCTTGGCCAGGCCCTTCGACATGAAATTCATCGCCCATGACCCATTCGCCGACAGCAAGGTCGCTGCCGAACTGGGCATCGAACTGGTCGGGCTGGAGGATCTGTTCCGCCGCGCCGATGTGCTGTCGGTGAGCTGTCCGCTAACGCCTCAGACCCACCACATCGTCAATGCCGAGCGGCTCGCCCTGATGAAGCCGACGGCTTACCTGATCAACACCGCGCGCGGTCCGATCGTCGACCAGGAGGCGCTGACGAAAGTGCTGCAGGAGCGCCGCATCGCCGGCGCGGGGCTCGACGTGCTGGAGCAGGAGCCGCCGGATGCCGACGATCCGATCCTCAAGCTCGACAACGTTATCCTGACGCCGCACGCGCTCTGCTGGACCGACCAGTGTTTTGCCGGAAACGGTGCTGCGGACGTCAAGGCGGTCATCGAGGTGCAGCACGGCCGCGAGCCGCGCGGCGTGGTCAATCGCGAGGTGCTTTCAAGCGAGGCATGGAAGAATCGGCTGGCCGGTTTCGCCGCCCGCTTCGGGACATAGGAGTACGAGCATTCGGCGCGCCGCCGCGCCTTCGCGGCGGCTTCACGAGAGGAATGCTCGACCGCCGCGCCCGCGGACGAGTGAAGGCAAACGAGAATGGGAGGACCAAGCACTATGAACCATCATGAAAAACGTGACTTTCAGGCAGGCCTCGAAGCAGAGGTCGACGCCTTCATGCGCGGCGAAACCACCCGCCGAACTTTCATAACCCGCTTCGGCCAGATGACCGGCATGCTGGCGGCGTCCGGACCGATCCTCGCCATGATGACGGATTGGGCGCTGGCGCAGCAGAAGCTCGAACTGGCAGACGCCGCTTCACCGCTCGGCCAGGCGCAGGCAGCGGCCATGAAGGCGTCGATGGAAGGCCCGGCGGATGGTTCCGCCTTCCGCGCCGTCGAGGCGGCCAAGGCGCATTCGGGCGTCACGCTGAACATGACCTACGAGGCAGGCCTGCAGGCTCTCGACCCGCGCAATTTCAGTGGACCGATGTGGGAGCAGCTTACGGGCATGAAGTCGAACGTGGTCGAACTGTCGAACCCGGACCAGTACTCCAAGGCCGTTGCCGAGCACATTGCCGGCTCAGGCGCCTATGACGTCCTCGACATCTCGCCAGCCTGGACGCCGTCGCTAGCCGATGGCGGCGTCATCGCACCCCTCGACGATTACATCGCCAAATATATGAACCCGGCCGACCTTGAGGACTATCATCCGCTCTACAAGGCGCTGCCGACCTACAAGGGCAAGATCTGGGGCTTCTTCGACGACGGCGACATGTTCGCTCTCTACTACCGCAAGGACATCTTCGAGGATCCCAAGATGGTGGAGGCCTACCAGGCCAAGTTCAACGCCAAGCTGGCGCCGCCGAAGACCTGGGAGGAATATGCCCAGATCGCCCAGTTCATCACCGACCAGATGGCACCGAACGTTTATGGCGCAGGCCATTTCCGCAAGGCGGGCAGTCCCGGCAACCAGTTCGACTTTCTGCAACAGTACCGCGCCAACGGTGGAAAACTGTTCGGCGACGACATGAAGGCCGGCTTGGTTTCGGATGCCGGCGTGAAGACGCTGCAGAACATGATTGCAGCCAATGCGGCGTCGATTCCCGGCAACAATGAACTCGACGCCGTCTCGCTGTGGGCGGCGTTCCTGACCGGCAAGGTAGCAATGATCTACTCCTGGCCGCCATCTGGCCGCATGGCCGCGAACTATTCGCAATCGGCCACCGCAATCAACTTCATCCCGCAATCACAGATCGCCGGCAAGGTCGGCTACGCGGTCGTGCCCGGCAATCCTGAACATGCAACCGGCTACAACAAGGCGCTGTCGGCGGATTCGGCGAACCCCGAAGCGGCCTACCTGTTCATGCAATGGGCCTGCTCGCCGCCGGTCTCGCTTGCGCGCTGCATGCTGCCCTACGCCCTGCGCGATCCCTACCGCATCTCCCACTTCAAATCCGAGCTTTACGGCGCGCTGTTCCCGAGCGCCAAGGAGTATCTGAGCAATCTTAACAACTCGGCCAATGTCGGCCTTCTCGACCCGATCATGCCCGGCGCGCAGGACTATTTCCTGAGCATCGACCGCATGTGCACGGCTGTGTGGGCCGGTGCGGATCCGAAGGCGTCGCTGGAAACAGCGGCGGCCGAGTGGAATGAGACGACCGACCGGCTCGGCGTGGATTCGCAGAAGGCATTCTACACCGAGTTCCTGAAACTGCCGGGCGCTACCGCCGACAACACGGTGGAGAAGCTCGGCATGTCGGTCACCCTCTGAGCTCGGCCTGCATCAGGGACGCCGGCCGGCATTCTTGACCAAAATCGGTGTTGCGGGCGCTTGGTCCGCAACACCTCGTCGCAACCGCCAGGCAGGTTTTGGGATGTAATCGATGCAGCATACCGCAACCATCAGTCGCTTGAAGGCAGCTGGCGCCCCGCCACGACTGTCGGGCTTCGCACAATGGGCGGACCGCCACTTCAAATGGCTGCTGGTGGCGCCAGCAGTACTGCTGATCCTGGCGCTGTCGGTCTATCCGCTGCTGTTCTCGCTGGTCGTGTCCTTCATCAACTATGATTTCCAGGTGCCGGGCCACGCCTTTGTCGGATTGAAGAATTTCGAGCGCGTCGTGTTCGATCCCGTCGCGCGCTGGTCGCTTTTGCTGACAGCGTGGCTGTCGGGGATTAGCGTCGCTATCGAATTCGTTCTCGGCCTTCTGGTGGCGCTGACCATGGTTCGCAGCTTTCCGGGCCGCGGCGTGATCATGTCGATCCTGATCGTGCCGCTGTTCATCAGCCCGGTCATCGTCGGCCAGGCCTGGACGCTGCTGCTGCAGCGGCCTTTCGGGCCGACCAACTACATTTTGACGCAACTTCTGGGGCAGGAGGTGACGATCGGCTGGATGACCGAATCGCCATGGCTCTATGTTTCGCTGATTATCGCCGATGTTTGGCAGTGGACACCGTTCATGTTCGTCATCCTGCTCGCCGGGCTTACCGCCATTCCCCCGAACCTTTACGAGGCGGCGGAACTCGACGGGGTCAATGCCTGGCAAGCGTTCTGGGCGATAACCCTGCCGCATCTCGCGCCAATGATGCTGCTGGCGCTGACCTTTCGGCTGCTCGATGCAATCCGCATGTTCGATACTATTTTCATCATGACCGGCGGCGGGCCAGGCACGCGGACCTACACCGCGTCGTACTATCTCTACACCGTCGGCTTCACCCAGTTCCATCTGTCGCAGGCGACCGCCGGAAGCTGGTTGTTCCTCATCTTCACCGCGCTCGTAGTGATGCTGCTGGTGCGGCGGCTTTTGAAGACGGAGCCGGTCTGATGGCGGCCGTCGCGCCTGTCCGTCGCCCGAAACGCCGGTCGATACCGGTCGGCCGCATCCTGCTGCTCGGCTTCTTCCTGGCCTTCGTGTTGTGGCCGCTCTACTGGATGTTCAACACCTCGATCAAGCCGAGCGACGACTATCTCACCGTGCCGCCCGTCTGGTTCCCAACCGCACCCACCCTTGTCCACTATGAAGCTGCGCTGTTCGCCTATCGCGGCCTCGACGGACTGATCAACAGCCTGATCATCTCGCTGTCGGCAACGGTGCTCTCGGCCCTGTTCGGCACGCTGATGGCCTACAGCCTGGCGCGCTACAACACCGGCGGCCAGCATCTGTCGTTCTGGGTGCTGTCGCAGCGCTTCCTGCCGCCCATCGGCATCGTGCTGCCGGTGTTCCTGATCTACCGCGGCGTTGGCCTCTACGACACGCATATCGGCCTGATCATCGCCTATACGGTGTTCACGCTGCCGGTGTCGGTATGGATGATGTTCGCCTATTTCCGCGGCATGCCGAAATCGATGGAGGAGGCGGCCCTTGTCGACGGCTGCACGCGCTGGGAGGCGTTCTGGCGCGTCGCCGTGCCGCTCGCCGCGCCCGGCATCGTCGCGGCGGCCGTCTTCGCCTTCATCGCCTGCTGGACGGAGTTCTTCTTCGCGCTGATTCTGACCAGCCGCACTGCTTTCACGCTGCCAACGGTGTTTCGCGCCTTCATCGGTTTCCAGGGTGCGCAATATGGCGAGGCGGCAGCCCTGGCCATCGTCTCCCTCGTGCCGTCGATCGCGCTGGGAGTACTTGCCCAACGACATCTCGTGCGCGGGCTCACGCTCGGCGCTGTTCGCGGATAGAAAGGGTCGGCATGGCCGAAGTCAGGATCACCGGCTTGCACAAGCGCTACGGCGCCTTCCATGCCGTGCGCGGCATAGACCTGGACATTCGCGACGGCGAGTTCACCGTGCTGGTCGGCCCGTCCGGCTGTGGCAAGAGTACGCTGCTGAGGACCATCGCAGGGCTGGAGGAGAGTTCGGAAGGCACGATCGAGATCGGCGGCGAAGTGGTCAACGATTTCCGACCGCGCGACCGTGACGTGGCGATGGTGTTCCAGGACTATGCGCTTTATCCCCACATGAACGTGGCGAAAAACATTGGCTTCGGCCTGAAGGCGCGAAAAATGCCGAAATCGGAGGTGGAGGCGCGCGTCGCCGAGGCCGCGCGCATGCTTGGCATCACCCCGCTGCTCGGGCGCTTTCCGCGCCAATTGTCCGGCGGGCAGCGCCAGCGCGTCGCCATCGGCCGCGCCATCGTCCGCAGCCCGCGCATTTTCCTGTTCGACGAGCCGCTGTCCAACCTCGACGCGCAGCTTCGCGACGAGATGCGCGGCGAGATCAAGCGCCTTCACCAGGACATTGCCACAACGATGATCTACGTCACCCATGACCAGATCGAAGCGATGACTCTGGCTGACCGCATCGTGCTGATGCGCGACGGGTTGATCGAGCAACAGGGCGCGCCGCTCGACCTGTTCGAGCGCCCCGCCTCGACCTTCGTCGCTGGCTTTCTCGGTTCGCCGCGCATGAGCTTCCTGCCGGGCACGCTGAAGTTGGACGGCAGCGCTGCCGCCATCCGGCTCTCCGAGGCGCTGCTTCCGGTCGCCCCCGGCCGGAGCCTGAATGGCGCCGTTGACGGACAGGCGGTGCTGCTTGGACTGCGGCCAGAACATCTGACGCGCGCGCATGCTGCGACACCTGCGCAGGGCACGTTTCGCTACGACGCAACGATCGACCTGCTGCAGCCGACCGGCTCGCGCAGCTATGCGACCTTCCGCCTGGCCGGCGCGCCGGTGATGGCGGAACTGCAGGCGCACGACGTCAGTCGTCCCGGCGAGAGGCTGCCGATCGACATCAACATGAACCGGGCCTCGATTTTCGACGCCAAGACCGAGAGAGCGATTTGACCACGGCAGCATCTCGAGCAATCCGCTTATGTGGGACCGAACAGGTCGATCCGCAGTTGCGGACACTGCGCGCGGGACCCTTGTCGGTCGAGTTTGACAATGGGGCGATACGCTATGTGCGTATCGGCGGGGTCGAGGTTCTGCGCGGGATCTCATTTCTCGTACGGGACGAGAAATGGGGAACCGAGACGCCCGTTCTCGATGACCTCCAGATCGATGAAAAGCCGGATGCGTTCAGCGTCGCCTACCGTGGAACATGCGCCGGTGCGTGCGGTCGGCTGGTCTACCAGGCGCGAATCGCAGGCGGGAGCGACGGTGCCCTGTCGTTTGTGGTGGAGGCAGAGCCCGAAACTGACGTGTTGACCAACAGAACCGGCTTCGTCGTGCTGCATCCGATCGAGGGTTTGGCCGGCAAGCCGGTAAAGGTGCTGCACGAGGACGGTCGCGAAAAACTCTCGCTTTTTCCGGACTACATCGATCCTAAATGTCCGTTCACCGACATTCGCGCGCTCTCGCACGAGATCGTGCCTGGAACCTGGGCCACATGCACCATGGAAGGTGACGCCTTTGAGATGGAGGATCAGCGCAATTGGTCCGACGCCTCCTACAAAACCTATGTCCGTCCCCTGCGTCGCCCGTGGCCCTACAGATTGCCGAAAGGCGAGAAATTCACGCAGGCCGTCCGACTTCAGCTGTTGGGAACGCTCCCTGCCGGGTCTTCCAAAAACCCCTATCCATCCATCAACCTGACGATCGGCAGAGCCATCGGTCGAGTGCCCCGCATTGGCATCGGCGTCGCTGCCGACGAGGCGAAGCACGCGCTTGAAGTCCCCGAGCTCGTTCGACGATTGGCTCCGCAGTGGATGGTCTGCCAAGTCGATCTCCGGTTCGGGCACGGCCAGGATGAGCTTGAAAGTTACACCGCCCTGGCTCAGTTGACCGGCGCTGGCGTCGTACTTGAGATCATCACCAAGGGCACGCTCGATCCCTTCGGCGAATTGGTGCCTCTCGCGGATGCTGTCCAAAACCTTCGCCTCAATCCAGAAGCTGTCTCGGTCTTTCCCGCGCAGGACATGAAGTCGGTGCAGCCGGGAGCACCGTGGCCGGCGATGCCCAGCTTCGAGCAAAACTACGCCGCCGCCCGCCGGGCTTTCCCCGGGGTGCCGCTGGGCGGCGGCATGGCCGCATACTTCACCGAGCTAAACCGCAAGCGTCCGCCAACCGGAGCGCTCGACTACGCAACCTTCACCACCTGTCCAAACGTGCACGCAGCAGATGATGTCTCCGTGATGGAGACGCTTCAGGCTATCCCCCATCTGATCCGCTCAGGCTGTGCTTTCATGGGCGACCGCTTGCCCCTGCGTATAGGTCCCAGTCAGCTCGGCTGCCGCGAGAACCCCTACGGCAAGTCCACTGCGCCTAATGAAGCGAACGGTCGGGTCTGTCTGAGCCGCATCGATCCTCGGCAGCGCGGCCTGTTCAATGCGGCTTGGACAGTCGGCTATTTCGCGGCCTGCGCGCGCGAGGGAATCGAGGCCGTCGCATTCGGCGACTTCACCGGCCCGTTCGGATACGTCCACAGGAAGGCCGATTTCGTGCAGCCGTGGTTTGACGAACAGGATGGCCGAATGGTGTATCCCGCTTTCCATGTCATGGCAGGCCTCTCAAAACTCAGCGGCGCCACCCTGCTGTCCGTGGGAACTTCCGGAGCTGACAGCATCGCGGCGATCGCGGCCGAAAAAGACGGGCGCACGACGCTGTGGCTCTCGAATCTCACTGCCAAAGAGCAATCAGTGCAGCTTTCGGATACGCCGATCAGCGCCCGCATCGCTCTTCTTGCTGCCGATCAGTTCGAGCGGGCGGCAGCCGATCCGAACTTCATGGAAAGTCCCGGAAGACGGTTGGATGACCAATTCATCTCTCTTGACGCCTACGCCGTGGCGCGAGTCGATCTCCACCGCTCGTCTTCGACATAGCCCGGTGGGCGGTAGATTGGTGGGGTTGATGTAGCGAGAACAGAGTCAACGTCCGCTCTGGCGTTCAGTGTCGGATGCCCGTTACGGCGCTCTTTGCTAGTTCCCGCCGACCAGTTCAAGAAGCAAGGTTCTCGGCCATTGGCGACCGCTAGTCTAATTGAGTTTGAGCCCAATCTTCGAAACGCTGCCCTCAACATTTTGAATGGCGCCAGCGCACCGGGGCATGCGGCACTGTCGCGCAACGCCACGCGGTTCAACGCGCCGAGGGACTCCCCACCTTTTGCAAGGCTGATTTTCACCCAGCCACCACTCTCGTCCACGCCGGCCTAGAGATCGGGGTGCGGCGCAGCACTGCGCTGCCTCGCGGCGAGCAGCGGGTGTGCAAGCGGAGTGGGCGCCTTCGCGGGGAACCGGCTGCAGGGAGCGAAGCGACCGAAGCTGGGCGGAAGACGCTCCGAAGCGCGCCGAGGGCGGAGCCCATGAGCCATGTGGTGGCCGACAAGTGTTCGCACGCGAAGATATCTGAGAGAAACTCTGGTTATTCAGTAGACGCAGAACGTTTGCGGGATTTGGATGGACTTGTACTCTGCGCATGGTATCTTGCGGCTCAAATAGAAAAGTGCGTCCCGGTGGAGGAGCAAGTATCGGGACGTTTGCGGTGAAATAAGCAAAGCAGACCTCAATCGCGCGGCCGCCGGGCCGGGGCGGGCGGTGTTGTGCGCTCCGCCGTACTGGCGATCGGGGAAAAGTCGCAGAGTTGGCCACCAATGAAGCTGCTCAGGGAACCGTTGCTGCATTTCGCCGTAGTGGGCGCGATCCTGTTCGGCGGCTATTCCTGGTTGAACGAAACGCGGGCCAAAGACGCAGCGCTTGAGCCGGTCCGTATCGCGGAAGGCGACGTACGCTGGCTCAAGCAGACATAGTCGAGTCAATGGCTGCGCGAGCCGAGCGCTGATGAGCTGAAAGGCCTCATCGACGATCTGCTCAACGAAAAGCTGATGGCGCGCGAGGCCGAGGCGATGGGTCTCGGCGAGGACGACACGATCATCCGCCGGCGGCTGGCGCAGAAACTGAAGTTCCTCGTCGAGGACACCGCTCAGCTCGCCGAGCCGACCGAGGCCGAGCTCAGGCAATTTTATAGCGCCAACATCGGCCAGTTCGAGACCCCGGAGAAACTCTCGTTCAAGCAAATCTATTTCAACCCGGAGCATCGCAAGGATGCGGCGGCGGACGCCAGTGCGATGCTTACCGGGTTGAGCGCGGAGGACGGAGACGAACCGTCCGCGGGTGACCGGCTGCTGTTCGGCGACGGGTTCAACGACACGGACGAACTAGCGGTGTCGGGCATGTTTGGAGCCGACTTCGCACATGAAGTCTTTTCGCTCGAGCCGGGCGCGTGGCGCGGCCCGGTGAAATCCGGCTACGGCGTCCATCTTGTGTTCGTCACGCAGCGCACTGCGACGGCACCGAAGCCCTTCGAAGCTGTGCGGGACGCGGTGCTGACGGAATGGCGCAACCGCAAGCAAGAAGCGCTAACCCGTGAGTATTTCACCGAGCTGCGCAAGAAATATCGGGTTGAGCTGGACGACGGCGTCGAAGCAGTGCTTGACTCCCAGCCGGCTCCAAGCGTGGCGGTAAAATGAGCCGGCCGGCGCATCGGGTTGCGGATTCCCGCGCCGGTCGCGTCGCTCTTTTTGGCTGGCTCAGTTGGCTCGCGCTGGTGGCTGCAACGGCAATAGTTCTAACGCAGCATGCCTCAGCCCATGAGGTTCGCCCCGCCTATCTCAGCGTACAGGAGGAGGCGCCCAACGAATTCAGCGTGCTGTTCAAGACGCCCATGCGGGGCAATGCGCGGCTGGCGTTGACGGCTTTGTTCTCGGGCAAAATCGAGACGCTGACGCCTGTTGTCTCGCGTCCGACCGGCGATGCCATGGTGCAGACGTGGCGCATGAGAACTCTGGAACCGCTGGCTGGTCAGAACGTGCTGATCGACGGGTTGGAGCGGACCATGACCGATGCGCTTGTGCGGGTCCAGTTCGCCGATGGCAACAGCTGGACGGCGCGGCTGACGCCCAGCGAGCCATCGGCTCTGATCCCTGCATTTCAGAGTGCCTGGGGTGTCTTCGTGACCTATGTCGCCCAAGGCATCGAGCACATCGCGTTGGGCTTCGACCATCTACTTTTCGTCACCGCCCTGATGCTGATCGTGCGCGACTGGCGCAAGCTGGTGAAGGCGATCACCGCCTTTACGGTTGCCCATTCCATCACGCTGACTTGCGCCACATTGGGATGGCTGACCCTGCCTTCAGCACCGGTCGAAACGATGATCGCGATCAGCATTGTCATGGTCGCTGCGGAAGTCGTCAGGATGGAGCGCGGGCGGCTCAGCCTAGCGATCACAAGACCGTGGATCGTGGCCTTTGCCTTCGGTCTTCTGCATGGCTTCGGTTTTGCCGGCGCGCTGGTCGAGCTCGGTCTGCCGCAAAACGATATTCCGCTGGCGTTGCTGGCCTTCAACCTCGGCGTCGAGCTCGGGCAGCTGGCCTTCATTGCCCTGACAGTGATCGCGGTCTACTCAATCAGACAGTTCGTCAGCATCCCGCGGAAAGCGATCGTCGGCTCGGCCTACGCTGTCGGCACCGTTGCGGCATTTTGGAGCGTCGAGCGGCTGGACGCGATGTTTCTATGAGGAGGACCACGATGAGGCCTGTCAGATATCCGAAACGAACTGTCGTTCTCGTGATGGCAGCGGCGGGTTTTATCGCTTGGGCGCCTGGCTCGGAAGGCTTTGCCTGCGGCTATGAAGACCCGAAGTCAGTCTCGCGCGGCTCGCTCAGCTGGGGCTATCCCGATTCGCTCCATGTCATCGGTGCGATATCGAGGGAAGTTGCAGCGCGGCGGCTTCCGCAGGCGAATTTCAATCGCGGGGGCGTCGATCTGTTCGGAAATAAGTTCGGCTTGGCAAAGAAGTCGCTGGAGCAATTCGGCGCAATGCTGAGCGCGGCGTCGACCGAATCGTGGACGACATCGGTGACTATCGTGCTGCTCGAGCCGATGCTGTGGTCACGCTTCGAGCCGACAGCTGAGGGTTTTCGGACGGCAGTCCACGTCTCAGGGGCCGAAGATGGCGATCTTGTCGTGGTCACAGGCGAAGCGGTGATCGCCGAGATCGCCGCAGGGCACCTTACGTTCGGCGAAGCCTACGCCCGCGGCGTGGCGCGTCTCTATGGCGAGGATGCCCGGATCGCCGCATTCGTTCTAAATTATCAGCGGGTCGGCGCAGACCTGGGCACGCTCGAGACGGCCCCCTCGCGCACGGCAGCAGGCCTCAATCTTCAAAACCGATCTGCAGCCCGACAAAGTGGAACGGCAAATCATCGAGGGAGGAAATCATGCGAGTGTTGATGTATTTGGCTGCCGTATTGGCCGCGACCACAGCGCTTGGTAATTCGGTACTGGCGCAGGAGACGACGGACAAAGGGACGATCGACCCTCAGATGGCCGATACCCTCTTCCGGAAGCAGGGGTACTCTCCTTACGCCGGCAATACATTCCCCATGCGTCCCCTGTTCGGCGACACCCATCTGCACACCTCGCAGTCGTTCGATGCCATCGCCTTCGGCAACTTCATCGGACCGGAGGAGGCCTATCGCTTCGCGCGCGGCGAGGAGGTGACTACCTCGACCGGCCAGCGCGCGCGTTTGAGCCGGCCGCTCGACTTTCTCATGGTCGCCGATCACGCCGAGAACATGGGCACCATGGGCGAAATCAAGGCCGGAAACCTGGTCTTGATGGAAGATCCTCAGCTGAAGCGCTGGAACCAGATGCTGAATGCCGGCGGCCAAGAGGCGATGAACGTCTACTACGAAATAGTTGCGAGCATCGGCGGCACAAGCGGGCCTCTGCCTCAGGCGCTTAGCTCCGATGAAATCACCCGTTCTGTTTGGCACAAGAACATCCAGGCTGCGGAGGACAACTACAAGCCGGGCACCTTTACTGCTTTGATCGGCTATGAATGGTCATCCAACACCGGCGGCAACAACCTCCATCGCGTTGTCGTGTTCCGTGATGGAGCGGCAAAGACTGAGCAAATCCTGCCGTTCTCCTCATTGGAGAGCGACAAACCGGAGGACCTCTGGAAGGCGCTTCAAAACTATGAGGCAAAGACCGGCGGGAGCGTGCTCGCTATTCCTCACAACGGCAACCTGTCGAACGGCTTGATGTATCCGTTGGTCAATCCTGTCGGAGGGCAGCCGATCACGTCTGAATATGCTCGCACCCGCGCGAGTCTTGAGCCGCTGATGGAAGTAGTTCAGACCAAGGGTGATGGGGAGACGCATCCCACTTTGTCGCCCAACGACGAGTTCGCCAATTTCGAGCGCTGGGACAAGGGCAACCTCGATCTTAGTGTCGATAAGACACCCGAAATGCTGGAATTCGAGTATGCCCGGTCGGCTCTCAAGAATGGCCTGAAGCTCGAGGCGGAGCTTGGAGTTAATCCCTACAAATACGGGATGATTGCGTCGACGGACGCCCACAATTCGCTCCCTGCAGTGGAAGAGAACAACTTTTTCGGCAAGTTCCCTCATACCGAACCCCGCGCAGACCGCGCCACGGACGCGCTCGGCAAGTTCGGTGAGAAATCAATCGCCGGTTGGGAAACGGTTTCGAGCGGATACGCTGCCGTGTGGGCAACGGAGAACACCCGCGAGGCCATCTTCGATGCGATGGAGCGCAAAGAGGTCTACGCCACCACCGGGCCACGGATGCTGGTTCGGCTGTTCGGTGGATGGGATTTTGTAGCCGACGACGCAAATACACGAATCCCGGCAGCAGTCGGCTACACCAAGGGCGTACCCATGGGCGGCGATCTCCCACCTGCGCCGGCGGGGAAATCTCCCACATTCCTGGTGGCCACATTGAAAGATCCGATCGGCGCCAACCTCGACCGTTACCAGATCGTCAAGGGCTGGATGGACGCAGCAGGGGAGTTGCATGAGAAGGTCTACGACGTCGCCTGGTCCGGCGACCGCAAGCCCGGCGCGGACGGCAAGTTGCCGGCGGTCGGCAACACCGTCGATATTGCCAACGCGACCTGGACAAACACGATCGGCGAGCCGGAGCTCGTTGCGGTCTGGACCGATCCTGACTTCGATCCCGCCGCGCGCGCTTTCTACTATGCTCGAGTGCTGGAAATTCCGACACCGCGCTGGACAGCCTACGACGCGAAATACTTTGGCGTTACGATGCCGCCGGAAGTGCCAATGACGATACAGGAGCGCGCTTACACGTCGCCGATCTGGTACAATCCGGCGGGCTAGGCAAAGGCCAAGGTTCGCGGGGCGTCCCGGCAGGTGACCGGGCCGACACGAGGAGGGGGAACCATAAAACTGCGCATGTTGGTGGCTTCCGAGGGTGATGTCGGGACCCGGTCGGTCAGCGCGTCGAGCCATTTGAAGGAGAGGGACTTTGATGAACATCCGTGAAACACTTATTTCCGCGCTTGCCGCAACGCTGCTCGGCATAACATGCGCGCAAGCGGCTGATGTTGCAGTCGAGGCGCCGCCCGAAGCTCCTCTGCCCACGAGCGAGTGGACCTTCAGCGTGGCGCCGTACTTCTGGGGCGCGGGGCTGCAAGGCGACGTCGGTCTTTTCGGACGTGAGCCGGTCGACATCGACATGAGCTTCGGCGATATTTTCGACAATCTACGCTTCGGAGGCATGGTCGTGGCCGAGGCAACCAATGGCACATGGGGACTCGTCGCAGACATAATCTATGTGAAGATCGAGGATGACGAGTCGGTCACTCGAACGGTCGGAGGCATCCCTCTCACGCTCGCGGGAAGTGTCGAAACCAGCAGCCTGACCGCGACTTTCATGGGCGAATACCGGGCTATTGCCCAGCCGACGGCGACTCTGGATCTGATGGCCGGCGCCCGCATCTGGAGCGTCGACAACGACATCGAACTCAGCTTGGCTGCCGGCGGCCCCCCACTCGCCGCCTTCAGCGGCAGCGACGGCAGCACCTGGGTTGACCCCGTGATCGGCCTGAAGGGCCGCTACGACATCAACGCATCGTGGTATCTCACGGGATGGGGTATCATTGGAGGCTTCGGCGCGGGCTCCGACATAACCTGGGATGTGCTTGGCGGTGTCGGGTACCAATGGAACGAGCGATTTTCGTTCGTCGCCGGCTATCGGGCGCTCGGCGTCGACTATGAGGATGACGGCTTCGTCTACGACGTCATCCAGCACGGTCCCATCCTTGGCACCGTCATCCGCTTTTGACGAACGTAGGGAGGATGAAAGAGAGGACGGTAGGGATTTGCTACTCCGCGCGCTTTTGGACGCTTGGCGGGGCTTGTATCATTGCTTTCGGCATAGCCACCACCCCGGCAATCGCCCAGCAGATCGAGCCTGAGGCGGACAAGATTCTTCACGCAATGGCGGACTACGTCGCCGGACTGAAGACCTTCACGGTCAATTATGACGCCGACACCGAAGTCGTCGATATTGAAGGACAGAAGCTGCAATACAGCGCCTCCGGATCCATCGCGGTCGAACGCCCTGGCAAGCTCCACGTCTCCCGCAAGGGAACTTTCGTCGATGCCGTGCTGACGTTCGACGGCAAAACGGTCTCGATCTACGGCAAGAAGGCTAATGTTTACGGTCAGCTCGAAAGCCCCGGCCCGACAATCGACGAGGCTGTCGAGGAGGTCCGGGCTGCGACCGGATTCGACGCTTCTGGAGCCGACCTCTTTGCCGCCGATCCATACGCGGTGCTCGCCGAGGACGTTATCAAAGGGGTCCATGTGGGGACTGGTTTCGTGGACGGAGTCGAGTGCGACCAGTTGGCCTTCCGCAACCCGAGAGTCGATTGGCAGATCTGGATTCAGAAAGGCGATCAGCCGCTGCCGCTAAAATATGTGATCACCACCAAATGGGTCACCGGCGCGCCGCAATATTCGCTGCGGCTCAGTGACTGGAACGTCGCGCCGCAGATCGATCAGGCACAGTTCACATTCACTGCGCCGGAAGGCGCAAGAAAGCTTGAAGAGATGAGCGCCGACGAGATCGGCGAGTTTTTCGCGGAGGGAGTGCAATGACCAGGCATCGCTCGAGGTGGGCCGGGATCGCCTTTGCCGCGCTCGCCATGATTTTCGCCGATGGCATGAGTTCGGCCGTGCCTTTCCTGAGCCTTGTCGGCGACGCACACGCTGTCATCGGCCGTCCGGCTACACCCGGCAGCGTCGCCGGCGTGGCGCGGCGCACGACGCGCCGGGTCATTCGCCGTTCAGCCATTTATGTCAGCACACTGCCGGCAGGTTGCGTGCGGACATCGGTCAACGGCGTGGTGGTCTGGCGCTGCGGCGCTTCCTACTACCAGCCATACGGCAGCCGTTATGTCGTCGTGTACATCGATTGACGGAACGATGCGGCTCGGCCAGGCAACGCAAGCAAGTGTCTGCCGTAGAGGCATGGCTCCCAGTGTACCGGTAACATAAGGGCTCGTACCGGCGTGACAACAGAACAAACGCCATGGTGGGCATGGGTGTGGCCAGTGGTGGCGTGGGTGATCCTGCTGACGACGTTCTTTGCAGGTGTCGGCGGCCTTATTGCCGCGGCCGCAGGAATAGCCTTGATCGCCACTGTCTTTGCGGCCGTATACCATGCCGAAGTCGTCGCGCACCGCACGGGCGAACCCTTTGGCACACTTGTCCTGGCCCTCGCCGTCACAATCATCGAGGTAGCGCTGATCGTCTCGGTGATGATTTCAGCTCCGGCTGAAAAGGCAGGGCTAGCACGCGATACCGTGTTCGCCGCAGTCATGATCGTAATGAACGGCATCATCGGTCTGTGCCTTCTCTGGGGAGGCGTGCGTCATCACGAACAGGGATTCCAACTTCAGGGCGCGAGCGCTGCCTTGGCCGTGCTTGCCGCGCTCACGACGCTGACAATGGTCGTGCCAAACGTCGTCGCGACGTCGGTCGGTCCGATGTTCAGCACCCCGCAACTCATCTTCGCGGGGATTGTCTCACTGGTCCTCTATATCTCGTTCGTCTTCGTCCAGACCGTGCGGCACCGCGACTATTTCCTTCCGCTCGACGCCGGCGAAGAAGGGCATCTGCCACCGCCTTCGAACAGAACGGCGGGCGTCAGCTTGGGATTGCTGTTCGCCGCACTGGTGGCGGTGGTTGGGCTTGCGAAATCTCTGACGCCGACGGTGGAGGCAGGAATCGCCTGGCTCGGAGTACCAAAGGCAGTCGTAGGGATAGTCATCGCGGCCGTGGTGCTGCTTCCAGAATGTCTGGCAGCGCTCAGGGCGGCTCAAGCCAACCGGCTGCAGACCAGTCTTAACTTGTCGTTAGGTTCGATTCTCGCTGCAATCGGCCTGACCATACCCGCCGTAGCGCTCGTTTCAATTGTGATTGGCCAGCCCCTTGCCCTTGGTTTGGACGACAAAGACCAAACCCTGCTGGTACTGACGTTGATCGTCAGTGTGATCACGTTGGGTACCGGCCGGACGACAGTGCTTCAGGGCATCGTACATCTGGTGATCTTCGCAGTGTTCTTGTTCTTCGCGGCCGTGCCGTAAGACCTCCCCGGCTCACGAGCCACCGACGCAGAGAAGCGCTTCTTCGGTTAGCGGTTGCTGCTGCGCAGCGGCGTTTTTGTCCTAGGCGAAACTTCACTACCGCATTTTAGATGTTACGTGCTTGGTTACATAGGGCTTTCAAGTTGCTTGTTGCGGTTAGAGGGACTTGTTATTCTTTCCGATGATTTCCAACGGTCTCAAGATGGGAGCTGCCGCAATGAAGATTTCCCGACGAGATATCACTTTAGGTGGCTTGAGTCTGTTGGCTGGAGGGTCAATAGCTTCTGTCACACGAGCCGATACTGCCAATCAGAAGTCGGTTCTAAGCGCCGCTATCGATGCCTACATCTTCGGCTATCCGCTCGCGATCATGGACATGACCCGCAGGCAGCTCACCAACGTCGCGACCGCCGGCGCGACGCGCGCGCCAATGGGCCAGTTGCGCCGCATGCGCAGCTACCCGGCCGTTGATGACCGTTCCGTTCCCGCCCCCAACGCCGATACGCTCTACACGGATGCCTGGCTCGACGTCTCGAAGGAGCCGATGGTTCTGACGACGCCAGACATGGGTGATCGGTATTTCCAGATGCCGATGCTGAGCGGCTGGACGGATGTCTTCCAATCTCCAGGGACGAGGACCACGGGCCAAAAGCCAGAGACCTACGCCATCACGGGTCCGGGATGGTCCGGCGACCTACCTGCGGGCGTCACCGAATACAAATCGCCGACCGGCATCGTCTGGCTATTGGGGCGTATTTATTGCACCGGCACGCCGGAGGATTACGCGGAGGTCCACGCGTTGCAGGACAAGGTCTCGCTGGTTCCGCTGAGCCAATATGGCAAACCCTACATGCCCCCTCCGGTCAGCGTAGACCCCAATATCGATATGAAAACCCCGCCGGTGAATCAGGTGAACGCTCTGAGCGTCAATGATTATTTCAGCTATCTTGCAGAGTTGATGAAGACAAACCCGCCTTTGCCGCAGGACGAGCCGATGATCGCGCGAATGGCCACCATCGGATTTACTCCTGGGCGAGACTTCGACCGGAGCAAGCTCAGCGCATTCGATAAGGCCGCGGTCGATGCTGTCCCAAAACTTGCGCTGCAGAGAATGCTTGAGCGGTTCAAGAAGGAGAGCCAGGCCACGATCAACGGCTGGATCTACTTCGGCCCAGCCGTGGCCAACTGGGCACGGACTATGTATTGCGCGCCTTGTGCAACATGCTCGGGCCGGGCTGGAATCTGCCTGCTGATGCGGTGTACCCGACCTCGGAGAAAGGTCCCGATGGCAAAGACTATGACGGGAGCAACAAATATGTCCTTCGTTTCGAGAAGGGCCAGTTGCCGCCGGTCGCGGCCAGCGGGTTCTGGTCGCTGACAATGTATGACGAAGGTCGTTTCTTCGTTCCCAATGCGCTCAACCGCTACACGATTAGCCAGCGCGACAATCTCAAGGCGAACGCGGACGGCTCAGCGGATATTTATCTCCAAGCGGATTCGCCCGGCAAGGACAAGGAGCCGAATTGGCTACCCGCTCCCAAAGGGAAATTCAGTGTTATGCTGCGCCTGTACATGCCTAAGGAGGGGCCAGTCTCGATCCTTGATGGCTCCTGGAAGCCGCCGGCGATCACTCCCCTATGACGAACCAAAGGACAGGCACGGAGGAGTTGCGCATGATCGCCCTGCTGCGGCAGGTGGCGGACGCCGGAAACAGCGAAGGCGGGCAATGGGCGGGCATGCGCATTCCGCATGGCGAGCGACATGATGGTCGATTTCGGCTATTCTTCCAAGCTCAACGCCGAATGGGCGTTCCTCACGATGCTGCGCGACGAAGGGCGGAAATCGGCCAACGCCTTCCTTGCCGCTTACGCCGACGACCTCGGCAAGACATCCTCGCACGATCCGCGCCGGCTGATGCCCGCCGCCATTGCGCTCGGTACATCCACCTTCACCATGTCGGCGCTCCCGGGCACGCCCTCGATACAGAACGCCATCCCCATGCCGTTCTTCGGCACCCCCGCCGTTTGCGGCGCCGGGCCTCGGCCATCGCGCTCGATGCGCTCGGCCCGACCTACATGAAGCTCGCCGCCGAACCGACCTCGATCCCGCGCTGATGCACCGCGCAGCGGTGATCGGCTCCGGCACGCTCGACAGCCTGCCCGCACAAGGCGGGAGGCCGCTGCGCAACCGTGGTTTTCGGGACGCCCGCCGCGTGGACTGCCGCGGGCGCTTTTTTCGTCTATCGGGTCAGCCGCGCCGGCGGTTACTTTGAAATCGCGTTGAGGGAGCGCGATGGCCGTGTCGTCGACCTGCGCCGCATCAGACGTGACGAGGGCGTGGTGCCTGTCGCCGCGGCCCGCGGTTCCGGCGTGCCTCGTTGGCTTCCGCTCGCGCTGCCCATGTCATGGACAGCCAGCGCCGTCACAGGCAGCCGTCACATGGCCTCGCGCGAGCCGCGAGATGTTGCTTCAGCTGCGCTATCTGGTCGGCCGACCAACCCTGCGGATCGGTCACGGCGAGCCACGCGTTGACGTAGTGTTCGGGCGCAAAGACATGTCCGTAGCCCATCGGCGTACCAGTGGCGACTGCCATGTCGAGGGCCAGCTGGAGCATCGTCACGACGGGGTACCAACGCAGCTCCGGCGAGACGTCCGGACCGCGTGGCGCATCCATCCAGGCAGGACGGCGATAGAAATCGCGATAATCGAAAAACGTGATCGCATCGCTCGCATATTGGAGGTACACGATGCGCAGCGGACCCCAGGGTGCGTCGGTCGGATCGGGTCCGCCGTCCTGGTTCACGAAACGGATGAAGGAACCGTCCCGGAATTGCGGCAGCCAGGCCGGTGAGCCGGGGTTGCGATGCTCCGTCACGCTGCGCCACATCCTGGCTTCGAACGGTGGACCGCTCCACAGCGCCCCCTGGATAGGGTCACCCAGTATCTCGAAAAGCTCTGCCGACTTCTCGGAGTTCAACGCTCCGAGACTCAGGCCATGCAGATAGAGTTTTGGCCGGCTCTCGCGCGGAAGCGTCGTCCAGTATCCATAGACCGCGGCAAACAGAGCCTGTGCTGCTTCCGAGCCGTATTCCGGCTCGAACAGCAACGACAGCGGACTCGACAGATAGGAGTACTGCTGTGCGACGCTCGCCACGTCGCCCCTGTGGAGGTACTCGACTGAATTCATGGCAGCGGGATCGACCCAGCCGCTGCCGGTCGGCGTGACGACGACGAGTACGGAGCGTTCGAAGGCGCTAAGGCGTTTCAGCTCTTCGAGGGCGATTTGCGCCCTATCCTCGGCCGTGTCCGCCACGCGAAGCCCGACATAGACCCGGATAGGCTCGAGTGCATTTGCGTGCGTGAACGCGGCTATCTCTGCAGCGGTGGGTCCCGTCGCGATGAATTCTCGCCCCGCCCGTCCAAGTTCTTCCCAGCCGACGAGCGAAGCCGGGCTGCCGGTCTTGAGCGGAGATTCCGGTTGCGGCCGGTCCGGTTCGATGAGGGCGTCGAGCGCAGCGAAGGACGAGTCGGCCACGCGGAGCGCGTAGCGGACGAGCACACCGTTTGCGACCGCCCAGAACAACAATATCGCGACGGCGAAACCGATTACCCTCGAAACCCTGCGCGGGACGAAACGGCCGGACCGCTCCGCAATCAAACGAGAGATGCCCTTGAAGAGCCGGGCAAGCGCTATGACCACCAGGAATGTGACGATCGCAATCAAACAGATTTCGAACGGATGTGCACTCGTCACGGGTTCGAGGTCCATCAGTCGACGGATCGAATTCTGCCATTCTGCCGCCCACCACAGAAACAGTATGGCGATGGCGGCGCAAACGGCCGCGGCGACGATCTTGAGAGCGACCAGGAGCCGCTCACGCGGTTCCGGAAGCTCCATATAGGTCCATAGCCCGCGCCACGCGACGCCGACACCGTATCCGACTGCGAAACATGCCCCGGATAGCACGCCCTGGGTCAGATAAGTTCGGGGGATGAGCGTCGGCGTCAGCGAAGCGACGAAGAACAGTGTGCCCAAGACCAGGCCGCCGGCAGCAAGCGACCGCCAAAACCTTGTCACCCAGCTACGCATAGGGCCGCTTCGCTTCTCTTGGTTGAATTGTCTTGGAAAGAATACGAAGGGCCATCATGGCTCGCTCTCGCGTTTTGTAGAAGGAGGCAGCTGTAAATTTCCGGCTGCTCCGTCCAGCAAGTCGCACGATCTGATCAGGTCGCATTTGCGTCGCTAAAAATCCCCTTCGCAATTGGATGGCCGATGTTTGCAAATGGCACGACCGCGCCGGGAAGGTCGGAGTGAGTCAGAGGCTACTGGGTTGAGCGTCAGCCTTTCACGCCGATGACATAGAGGACTTGCTAGTTTTGGTCTAAATCCAAGTTAGAGTTCATTCTGGTGAAGCAATGTCGCTCCTGGCGCCCGAAGCTGACGTTCTAGTGGCTTCCTTCAATGACGGCTCATGGCGACAGGCCCATGCGGGACCTCTATCCCGATGGCGACACGGTCCGGCTCATGGCCCGTCGTGGATCTGATCCAGTTGGCCAATTCGGCCACTCCCTCGCCGCTATGTGGCAACGGGCGATGGCCGAGTTTTCTTCCGTCGGCATCCAGTGCATAGGCGTAGTGCGTCGCCGATGCCCAGTCGACGCCTTACAAATGCGGATATGTCTCCAATCATTTCCTTCTCCTGCTCAAACGGGCGGCTACGATGCTCGCCGGCCCTGTTCTGGCGCTCGAAGGCGCAACTCCCCACGCGGCGTCGATCGCAGCCAATCCATCGGGGCACTCGTCCCCTCTAGGCGCTCAAAGCGCTGGATCACCAGGTCGCTCCCGACGAATCGGCCCCGCGGTGTCATCATAGACGCCCCGCAGGGAGCATTGTGATTGGAACACAACCGCTTCCGGCGCACCCCGCCGGGTTTGATCGGCGCTCCATCGGAATAGCGCCACACTTGTTACTCCCACTGGTCGTTTTCCGATGCCAGACTATTTCAGGCCCAAGAACGAGCGATGAGCAGCGAACGAGCCGTGCTTCAGCGACGAGGCGCGCGCCCAGATCAGGAGGAAGCCATGACTTCAGCAGCCGAGAGCGGACGCAAAAGCGGACAGACTGCCATGCACACACCGCCGGTGGTGTCGCCGCAGGAGTGGGAAGCGGCCCACGAGCAGCTGCTCGTGAAGGAAAAGGCCCAGACCCGCGCCCGTGACGCGCTGGCCGCCGAGCGGCGGCGGATGCCGTGGATGGCCGTGGAGAAGAACTATGCGTTCGAGGGCCCTGACGGAAAGGTGAGCCTGCTCGACCTGTTCGACGGTCGGCGTCAGATGATCGTCTACCGCGCCTTCTTCGAGCCGGGAGTGTTCGGCTGGCCCGACCATGCCTGTCGCGGCTGCTCCATGGTGGCCGACCAGGTCGCCCACGTCGCCCACTTGAACGCCCGTGACACCACTCTCGTTTTCGTCTCGCGTGCGCCTCAGGCGGATATCGCGCGGCTGAAGGCGCGGATGGGCTGGGAGATACCGTGGTTCACCCTCACCGACAGCTTCGACGCCGACTTCGGCGTCGACGAGTGGCATGGCCACAACGTGTTCATCCGCGACGGCGACCGCGTGTTCCGCACCTACTTCATCAACAACCGCGGCGACGAGCAGATGGGCGGCACCTGGAACTATCTCGACATCACGCCGCTGGGCCGGCAGGAGGCCTGGGAGGACTCGCCCGAGGGCTATCCCCAGACCCCGGCCTACAAATGGTGGAACTGGCATGACAGCTACGCCGCGGATCCAGCGGCCGACAAGAAGTGGGCCGAGGTGTCGGAGGCCGGAGAGGCGGCGTTCCGGGAGGCGAACACGAAGCAATGAGCCTGGTCCGGTGGGTCCGACGGGCGGCGACGGTCGGTCTGAGAGGGCCCCGATCGAGCGTGGCGCGAAGCTCCGCTACGAGGAGCGGTCGCGAACATCCGGAACCGGCGCTCTGTGCTCGCTGATCGGATTCAATTCAAACGGCAAGGTTGTCGGTCGTTTGACGCCGGGTAGCCGGGGCGACGCACGTTGGACCCAAGCCGACTTTTTCAACCCACCTTGCTACCCAATAGCCGACATTCGCGCAATTATCGCTGATGGACCCAAAGCCGACAGCAAGCCTAGCTGAACGAATGACCGGTAACAGATTTGAGAGCGGTCATTCGGTCGGACGGGCCCGCTGCCTGCACAACAAATTACACAAAGCGAATGAGATGCGCCCTCTGACCTTCAGTGCTCGTGCCCGCAAAGGGAGTGGTTGGACAGGGCGCGGATGACATAGCAGTCCCCGATGGTTTCGCCCGTGCAGCAGGTAGCGATACGTTCGAGCTCCTCCTCCAACTTCTGCAGCTTTGCAATTCGGTCCCGGACGGAGGCGAGCTGCTCTTTGGCGATCCTGTCTGCATCGGCGCACGGCCTGTCGGCATGTCCGCTGAGATCGATGAGCTGCCGGATCGAGTTGATCGTTAGGCCAAGGTCGCGGGCGTGACGAATGAATGCCAATCGCTCTAGCTCGGCCTTCGCGAAGCGCCGCTGATTGCCCTCTGAGCGCTGCGGCGCTTCCAGCAGCCCCATCTGCTCGTAGTAGCGGATGGTAGGAGCTTTCACTCCCGTCCGCCGCGACAGGTCTCCAATCGAATACATCCGTCATTTTCCCTCTTGAACCTCTAGTCACTAGAGCAATTAGATTGTCTGGCAGAGAATGGCAACAGGTGAGATCATGACTGCGACTTCCGGCGAAACCCATGACCATCCCGGAGTGATCGCTCCTCCGCCCCTGGTGTTTGCAGGCTCCTGGGCCGCGGGCGTGCTTGCCGACAGGTACGCCAGCGGATGGCCGCTTCCGCCTGCACTCCCGGCGAAGGTGCTGGCAGTCCTGCTGGGCCGAGCCGGCGTCGTCTTCCTGGCAAGCGCGCTCGGGCTCTTCCGAAAGGCGGGCACCAGGCCGGAGCCATGGCAGCCGACGAGCGCTATAGTGACGGGCGAAGTGTAACCGGGTGACTCGCAACCCGATGTATGTCGGTATGGCCCTCGTCTACGCCGCTGTCGCCCTTGCCGTCGGCAGTCCCCTCGCAATGGCGCTCCTTCCCGCAGCCATCCTCGTGATCCACCGCGGCGTCATCCTGCGGGAGGAGCGCTACCTGGAGCGGAAGTTCGGCGACGAATACGTGGCCTACAGAGCCCGGGTGCGGCGCTGGCTTTGACTAGGAAGATTTAGCTTGAACCTCTAGCTGCTTGAGATCGTAAGAACGCACCATGGCCGAAACATTGACACAGACCACCCGCTACCGTGTGAGCGGTATGGACTGCGCCTCCTGCGCGTCCAAGATCGACACAGCCGTCAGGCGGATGGAGGGCGTGGAAGACGTGTCCGTGTCCGTGACCAACGGCAGCGTGACAGTCACACACGCAGAATCCCTCGGCAGCGATGCCGTCGCGCGGCAGGTCTCCCGGCTCGGCTACGGTGCCGCGCCTTGGGACAGCGGAGACCGCGAGGTTGAAAACGGGGATGGGGACCGCCGGCTCGACGGCCAAATCCCGGCCGGGCAGCCCTGGTGGCGCTCTAGGCGGGCGAAGCTGACCATTGCCTCGGGCGCGGCCCTCGTGGTGGCGTACGGGATCGGGCTCGTCTATCCGGACGCGGGGCACTGGCCGTTCCTCGCCGCCTTGCTCGTCGGCCTCGTTCCCATCGCGCGGCGCGCACTCTCCGCCGCCTTCGCCGGCACGCCGTTCTCCATCGAGGCGCTGATGTCGATCGCGGCCGTCGGAGCCGTGTTGATCGGCGCGACCGAAGAGGCGGCGATGGTGGTGCTGCTCTTCCTCGTCGGCGAACTGCTCGAAGGCGTGGCGGCGAGCCGCGCCCGGGCGAGCATCCAGGGCCTTGCCGACCTCGTCCCGAAGACAGCGCTCGTGGAAAGGAATGGTGGGACCACGGAGGTCCCGGCGGCCACGCTGGCTGTCGGCGACGTCATCATCGTCCGGCCCGGCGACAGGATTCCGGCGGACGGGGAGATCGTCGAGGGGTCGAGCGAGATCGACGAGTCCCCCGTCACGGGGGAGAGCACGCCCAAGCGGAAGACAGAGAACGACGCGGTTTTCGCCGGAACGATCAACACGGACGGCGTGCTGAAGGTCCGCGTGACGGCGGCGGCCGAGGACAACACCATCGCCCGGGTCGTCAGGCTGGTCGAGGAGGCGCAGGAGAGCAAGGCCCCGACCGAGAGGTTCATCGACCGCTTCTCCCGCTACTACACGCCCGGCGTCCTCGTCGTCGGTGCGCTCGTGGCCATTCTGCCCCCGCTGGTCTTCGGCGAGCCGTGGGACGAGTGGATCTACAAGGGGCTTGCAATCCTGCTGATTGGCTGCCCGTGTGCGCTGGTCATTTCCACTCCGGCGGCGGTGGCCGCAGGCCTGTCCGCGGGTGCGCGACGCGGCATGCTGATGAAGGGCGGAGCGGTCCTCGAGGGCTTCGGCAGGATCACGGCTGTCGCGTTCGACAAGACGGGCACGCTGACCGAAGGCAAGCCCGTTGTCACGGACGTGGTCGCCTACGGGCGGACCGAGCGCGAGGTGCTGTCCATGGCTGCCGCCCTGGAACAGGGATCGAGCCATCCGCTCGCCGTCGCTATCCTCGGGAAGGCGAAGGCGGACAAGGCGCCGATCCCTCCGGCGTTCGGCGCGAAAGCTGTCTCTGGCAAGGGTGTGGAAGGCAATGTCGGCGGCGTGACGCTGTTCCTTGCCTCCGCCAAGGCTGCGGCCGGGCGCGCGTCCCTTTCCCCGGAACAGGTCTCCCGGATCGAGGACCTGAACGGACAGGGGAAGACCGTCTCCGTGCTGCTGGCGGGCGAAGCGGTGGCTGGGCTGATCGCCATGCGGGACGAGCCGCGGGAAGACGCAAAGGCCGGGCTGGCCGCCCTCAGGGAGATCGGCATCCGGACGGTCATGCTGACCGGGGACAACCCGAAGACTGCGGAAGCGATCGCCTCAGGCCTCGGAGTCAAGGCGCGGGCCGGGCTGCTGCCGCAGGACAAGCAGCGGATCGTCACCGACTTGCAGAAGGAAGGCCTCAAGGTCGCGAAGGTCGGCGACGGCATCAACGACGCTCCGGCGCTCGCGGCGGCCGACATAGGCATCGCCATGGGCGGCGGTACGGACGTGGCGCTCGAAACCGCGGATGCAGCAATCCTGCATGGCCGCGTCATGGACATCGCCAATATGGTCACCCTCTCGCGGGCTGTGATGGCGAACATCAAGCAGAACATTGCGGTCGCGCTCGGGCTGAAGGCGGTTTTTCTTGTGACGACGGTGATCGGCGTCACTGGCCTCTGGCCCGCCATCCTGGCCGACACGGGCGCGACGGTGCTGGTGACAGCGAACGCAATGCGGCTCCTCAGTTGGGGCCGCCAGTGATAGGATAGGCACAATGACCAGATCCGGCGTTGTCTCACTGTGGGTGCGGCGGGTAGCCGCCGCGGCAGATCAGACTTTGACGAGCATAGCGGTCACATACATGAACGAAACGCCTGCGGCCAATCCCGCCATCGTGGCTGGCGCTGTAAGCGCCGCAGGGCCTCTCCCGTCCGACCTCATCAGGTACGCAGTGACCTCGACGATGACCTGCAGAATGGCTCCCGCTCCGACCGCGAGAGCCAGCGCCGACCACTGCGGCGCATAGGCCAGGCTTCCGATCCAAAGTCCGATGACGGCGGGACCGCCCGCCAGAAGCGCCAAGCCGACGAAGGCCCACAGAGGCGGGCGCTTCTTTAGCATCGGCGCGGAAATGCCGATGCCTTCGGTGATGTTGTGCAGCATGAAGCCCAACACCAGGAAAGTGCCCAATCCGGCCGCGCCTGCCGCGAACGCAGCGCCGATGGCCAGCCCCTCGCCAAGATTGTGCAGGCCGATTCCAAGCGCGATGAAGGTGGCGAGCGCAAGTCCGGTCGGCACTCCGTCCCGGCGGCCGGCCGCCATCAGCAGGAGGAAGCTCGCAGCGGCTGCGAGGACGACCATGGCCTGTCCCTGGAATATTGCGGCGGACTCGGCCGCCAGTTCGAAAGCCTCAGCCGTGGCGTCGACTAATAGGAACGCCAGCAGGCCGACAGTCAGGGCGAGCAGGAAATTCATGCCGTTGCGGCCGACTCCGCGCAGCGCTGGAAAAAACATCATTCCGATGGCGACTGGTACAAGGCCGACAAACACGCCTAGCAGCGCCTGGGAGGCGAGGCTCCTTGCATCCCGCGTCGGGGTAGGCACGGCGACTGCGATCTCGTGCCCGAACGTCGCTCCGGTTTTGGTGACGATGTTGATGGCATGCGCCTCGCCCAGCACCCAGGGGAAGGGCAGGTGGATCCATGCCGTAGCGCCGCGGGCGAGCGGTCCTGCGGGTTCCTGCGTGAACTGCCAGTATGCGTCGTCAACCTGGACCTGGGCGATCGTCATCGGCTCCGAGCCGCCGGCGCGGACGAGGACGCGGATGCCGTCGGACGAAAGGATCGTCCGCTCGAAGGTCAGGCTCTCCACAGGCGGAGCGCCGTTCCCGAAGTTTCTGAGCGGGTCAGAGACCAGCAGCCAGGTGATCGCCAGGCCGAGGGCGGCCAGCGGCAGGATCAGCCACAGCAAAGCGGCGCGCGATTTTCCGGAGCCGACGGGAGCGGTCGGGTCGGCGGCGGCGATGTGCGAGACCTCGTTCATGCGACCGCCTCCACCACGTCGAACATGCCCGTCCAGCCGAGTTCGGTGAACTCCGACTGATGCGGGTGGAACATGTAGAGACCGGTCTCGTGATCCTTGTAGGTAAACTCGAGGATTCCGCGCTGCGCCTGCACCTGAGTGATCAAGTCGACCGTCCTCAAGGTCGGCGTGAGCGTCGTCCCCTGTTCGAAATAGTCGAAGAAGTTGGCGTGCAAGTGGAACGAGTTGATGGGATCGAACTCGACGACATTGGCCAGATAGATGCGGACTGGGCGGTTGCGGACGATCCTGATCGGCCGCTTCATGTACGCGTGCGCGACGGTATTCACCGCATAGACTTCGTTCCCGTTGTCGAAGTTGGTGTCGAAGCCGTTCATCACCATGGCGAATTCCTGCCATTCGGCGTTCTCGGGCGTGCCGAGCAGGCGGGAACGGGCGACATCGGCAAGCTCCGGATGGCGGGCCGGATCCGGGTCGATCACGAAAAGGCCGTACATGCCTTTGTGGATATGCCGCTTCAGGGGCAGCGCATGGCAGTGATAGAGATGGCAGCCGAAGGGCCTGGCATCGAACTCGTAGACGAATTCTTCTCCCGGATCGATCAAGCCTGCACCGGGGACGCCGTCCACCCTTGCGGCATGGATGCCGTGGAAGTGCATGGAGTGGGGATGCGAGCCGGAGTTGCGGAAGACCATCCGCAGGTGCTCGCCTTCGGTCGCCCTGAGCGCAGGCCCGGGCACCCGCCCGTTGTAGGTCCAGGCCGGGAACATGATCCCCGGCGCGATTTCGATTTCCTTGTCGACCGCCTCGATCTCGAAAGTCCGAAGGATACGTCCGTCGGGAAGCGTCGACACCGAGCCCGTTTCCCAGTCCGTCACCATCCGGGAAGGATCGAAGCCGTTGCGCTCGTTGTCCACGTCTCCGACGGTGATCATCGATCCGTGGGCGGCCAAATGCGCTTGAGGCGGTTCAGCGCCCGCGGCCGACGTGGTCGCATGGCCGGAATGGACCGATTGGCCAGCCGCCGTTCCCGCTATCGCCGAGCCTCCGGCCGCCGCCAGGCCGCCCCACAGCAGCCCACGCCTGCTGATCTTTTTGCGGAACCAAGCGCTGACTTCGGACATAATCGCCACCACAAAATGCAAATGCGAATGATTTGCATTAGCACCAATCGGATTGTTTCGCAATCGGAGCGAAGCCTGAAAAGGGCGGAGCGAAGCGGCATCAGGTGGCAAAAGATGGATCGGAGAAACCAACGGCGCGGGCGACCGAAGATGGAAAGATCCGAGCATTCACTTACGAAGGCGCAAAGTCGATCAAACAGCCCACGATCACTATCGTCTATGAAGTGGTCGGAAAGAACCAAGTGGTGATTAGGAACGCGCGCTTTACGGAGCCAAAATATGGTCGAACAGGAAGAGCGTAAGCCGCAAATCGATAAGGTTCCGTGAGGCCGCCCGCGAACTGGAAACGGACCAGTCAGAGGAAGCCTTTGACCGCGCGTTTGCTACTTGCGCACGATCCATTCCAGCAAGTCAGGATCGACGTCATCGCTCCCGGTAAAGTCGCTGATCAAAAGCGCGGCAACCGACCGTCATTTGTCTTCAGGGATATTCTCTTCGATCGCGGTTTTTATGAAGGCGCTGCGCAGGATATCGCAGTCAAAAACCGATACCTGGGCGCCTGCCTGGGCTTTCGCCATCTCAGCCCTCCTGCCTCTAGGGCGGAAGCACTGCCAGCTCCCAAGCGTCCGCAATGCCTCTATTCGGTACGGACGACTTAGGATTGTACGCTTTATTGCTAATTTCGCGAGTCCGGCCTGTCGAGGATCACCCACGGAGGGTGTCCGGCAGTAGTGCTGGATCAAGTCAATTGGTCACGGCCGATTCACGCTGTTCGTCAGCCCATTGACGTACATGACCAGGTTCAGCGGATCGAACCTGAGGCCGTGGAACTTGGCCGCGAAGCGCCCGCCGCGGTCGATCACGTGCGTCACCACGCCGTGCATCTGCTGGCCGCCTTCGAGCGGATCGAATCGGACATTGTATTCCTCGGACAGCTTGCGCGTCGCGTCCTCCGCCTGCCCTTCGCTTGTGGTCAGGAAGGTCCAGTTGCGCGGGTCCAGCCCGTGCGCTTCGCCATATCCCTTCATGACTTCGCGCGTGTCTGACTTAGGGTCTGTCGTCACCGTCAGGAACTGCACCAGGTCCTTCATGGGAGTTTCGTTGACCATGGCCTGGACGCGGACGATCAGGTCGGAGTGCAGCGGGCAGACGTCGGTGCAGCTCGCGAACACGAAATTGAGCACAACGACCTTGTCCGCGAAATCCGAGAGGCGGACCGGATTGCCATCGTCGTCGGCGAGATCGAATCCCGGCGCTGCGGGAGCGTCGATCGCCTGGAAATACTTCTCCTCGCTGCCCATCAGCCTGTCGAGATCGGCGCCCGGATGATGGGCGTATGCGGGAAGCGCGAGGACGGGCGTGAGGGCCATCGCGGCGAGAAGTGTTCTTCTGTTCATCTCCGTTCTCCGGTTTGGCCGAGTTCTCGTACGATGATCCCTTCGAAGAAGGAAACCATCTCGGGGGTGTCCCATTCGGCGGGTCCGGCGAGCCGCGCAAGCTCGTTGCCGTCCGGGCCGACCAGAAGCGTGGCTGGCAGGCCGAACAGTCCCAACGCGCGGATCGCAGTCCCGTCCTGGTCGATGAAGACGGGGAGTTTGACCCCGATCTCGTCGAAGAACTTCCGGACTGCGCCGGCTCCCGCTCGGTCCACCGAAAGGGCGACGACATCGAAGCCTTCGCCGCCGAGCCGCTCCTGAAGGCGGTCGAGCGTGGGCATTTCGGCCCGGCAGGGCGCACACCACGTCGCCCACACGTTGAGCAGCACCATCTTGCCGCGCCAATCTTCGAGAGATTGCGGCTCTCCCGCCTCGTCGGCGAAGATGAGCTCGGGCAAGGGCTGCGGCTCCTCGTGCAGCGGCATCACTGTTGGTTCCTGCGCGTGCGCGTTGCCCACGGCCACAAGGACGGCAAGTACCAGCGCCGATAGGATCGTCTTCACTGCATCTTCTCCTGCTCGCGGCGGCTCATCTCCGACTGGTAAGCGCGCTCCCGCTCTGGCCATGTGCTCTTGATGAAGGCGAGAACGGCGCGGATTTCCTCGTCGTTCAAAATGTCCTCGAATCCTGGCATGTCGCTAGCGTACCCGTTGCCCACCACTGCGGCTGGACCCTCTTTGGTGATCCGGAACAGCACCCCGTCCGGGTGGTGCCAGGTGTGCCCGGACGCTTCGTGCGGCGGGGCGGGCATGCGTCCCGACGGCAGCGTTCTCTTCCAGTCAGGCTGGCCTTCGAGGCTGGCCCCGTGGCAGGAGGCGCAGTTCGCGGAATAGAGCTGCCGTCCCCGCGCGATTGCCGCGGCCTCGCTTGCTCGGAATGACCAGATCAAGGCGAGAGCGGCAACTCCCAAGAGCGCCGCGAGGCCGAGGATAACAGCCTGCCTGCTCATTTGCGGCCGCTGAAGAACAGGTACTTCACCAAGGTCGCGACCGCGAGAACGAGCGCAACGACGAGCAGGAGCCTCACACGCATGCCCAGCATCATGCCGCCCGTGCCTTCCATCATTCCGCCGTCCATCGTTGTCGGTTCCTTTCCTCGTATCGTTGCAGCCTATTCCCGCGCGTATACGCCGCCCACGCTGCCAGACTTGGTGATCTCCAGCATCTCGAACGGACCTTCCTTGGTGCCGCTCATTCCCGGCGAGCCCATTGGCATGCCGGGCAGCGTCACGCCCTTGACGTCGGGCCGCTCCGTGAGCAGCTTCTTGACCGTGCCGACGGGGACGTGGCCGCTGACGACGTAGCCATCCACGAACGACAGGTGGCAGCCCTGGAACTCGTCCGCAATGCCTGCCTCGCGGCTCATCTCGGCGAGGTCGTGGGTGGCCTTGCTGGTGACGGTGAAGCCGTTCTCCCGCAGGTACTCGGCATAGCCTTCGCAGCAGCCGCACTGCGGGTTCTTGTAGAGGGTGACGTCCTTCTCGCCCGCGAGCGCCGGGACGGCAGCCCAGACGAAGGAAGCGAGGGCGACGGCATTCAGGATAGTACGCATTTTCGGTTCTCCTTTCGAGGGATTGGTCAGGCGACGCGGAAGACGCCCATCATGCCGGCAGCCTGGTGTTCGAGTATGTGGCAATGGAGCATCCAGTCGCCCGGATTGTCGGCAACGAATGCGATCTCCACCCGCTCGCGTGGCGACATGAGTACCGTGTCCTGCCACTCGCGGTGGCGCGTCGATTTGCCGTTCCGGGAGATCACCCGGAAGGAATGGCCGTGCAGGTGGATCGGATGATGCCAGGCCGTCGCGTTAGTCATCGCGATGACATGGCTCTTGTCCTGCGCAAGCGTCAGCATCGGGTCCATGACGTGGCCTTCCGCCGCGACTCCGTTGATGAACCAGATGCCGCCGGAATGCATCATGTTCATCGTGCCCCCCAAGTTGCCCATGCTGCCGCCCATCGCGCCGGAGGATCCCTCGCCTCTGTTGCCCATGCTGCCGCCCATCTCCTGCATGACCATGGCTCCCATCATGCCGCCGTTGAAGGTGACCTCGTGCCGGACGGCCGATGCAGGGTCCGGCTCCGGCAGCGGGTTGGGCGGGAGAGCGACAGGCCAGTCCGGAGCCGCCTGCCTGAGCGGATTATCGGAATAGGCTAGGTCGACCAGGCGGTATTCGAGGCCCTCGTAGAAGCGGTCGATCACGGAAACCCGGCTTCCGGCGTCAGCCGTCATGTCGAGGATGAGGTCCGCGCGCATCGCGGGCCCCAGCACGACCAGCCCGCCTTCCGGCGCATGCGGCTCCACTGGCTGCCCGTCCAGCGCAATGACGGCAGGCTGATGGTTCCCGAAGTCGAGGCCGAAAATGCGGGCGTTCGCGGCGTTGATCAGCCGCAGCCGGATGCGTTCTCCCTTTCGCACCTGAAAGACATCTCGCACGCGGCCATTGATCGTGACCGTGTTTCCGACCCGGCCGTTGTGCATCATGTCATGGCGGTTGCCGAAGTCTTCCCGCATCTCGGCGGTTTTGGTCAGCCGCCAGTCGGACAGCACCCATGTGACTTCGCGGTCGACCCGGACGGGATCGGCTTCCTCCACGATCAGCGGGCCGTAGAGGCCTCTGCCGACCTGCTCGAAACTGCGATGGTGCGGATGGTACCAGAAGGTGCCTGCGTCGACGGCATCGAACTCGTAGGCAAAGGTCTCGCCGGGCGCGATCGGCGCCTGCGTGAGGTGCGGCACGCCGTCCATCGCGTTAGGGACTCGCAAACCGTGCCAGTGCACGGTCGTCTCTTCGTCGAGTTTGTTCTCGACCGCGACCCGCAGGCGTTCTCCCAGGCGGATGCGAATTTCCGGACCGGGCAGGCTGCCGTCATAGCACCAGATGGGGGTATCGCCATGCGGCTCTGGCGCGATCTGGGCGCGTCCCGGTCCGGCGCGGATCCGGAACTCGCGAAGGCCTGCGGCGGCGTCGGATTGCGGTGGAAGCACCACGCCCGCCGAAACCGCGGCGGCCGATGCGAGGAAGGTTCGACGCGTCAGCGCCGGCACACGTGGATAGAGCATTGGATCAACCATCCCGGAATAGGCTCTTGTGACGCGCGGACGTAGCCGGGCGCGTCGACGGGTCGGTCGCGAGCGGATGCCGCGGCCGTGTCAGCTCAGGAAGGTGGTTCGGGGAGGATAGGGCTCAGGCGGACCGGTGCGGCCGTCGGACGGTGCTCCGGGAGGCAAAGATACGATGCCCGCGAAATGCGGTAGCTCGGCCGCCGCAGGCGTGCAGATCGCGACAAGCGAGGTAACGCAGAACTGGTCGCATGCCGACGTCTGGCCGTCATCGCCGGGACAGTCCTGGCAGTCGGGCATGTCCCCGTCCATGCCCGACATGGACATCTTCAGGAACATGTCGGTCGAAGCCGCCGCGTGCGCCGCTGTGCCCGCGGCGAAGGCCGCTAGGAACACGACAGCGAGGATGCGAACGAGCTTGCTCATTAGATGGACAGTAGTCCTACCTATGCACTGTGTCCATATTCGCAATGGTTGCAGGCGAGCTATGGGATGATCGTGCTCCGACTGTTATAGTCGGGTTCGGTGGCCGCCGCCGAACGTGCTGCCTATCCGGGCGACCAGCGGATCATCGCGTTCGCCTAACTTCATGGCGCCGGAGTCGGCGGGGATGCGTAAGGCGATCAACGGGCGGTAGTCGCTCCTATGAGCGTGACCTTAGCGGTCGCTTCGCTGGCGGCACCGCATGGATCTGGTTGGACATTGCTGAGGGAAGCGGCGACGATCGCTTGCAGGGCTCAGGTCGCTCCGCCGCTATTCATGCCGACTTAACGATCGACAATGTGCGTTTGTAGGTGGCCGGTTTGGTGCGGAAACTGGCGGCGGGAGCAGGTCGGCCGACGTGAAAGCCCTGGATTTTATCGATGTCGAATTCGCGGATAAGGGCCAACTGCTCGTCGGTTTCCACCCCCTCGACCAGGATTTTATGGCCGCGATTTCGCACCAGGGCAATAATGTCCTGCAGCATTGCCTTGCCCCTTGGAGTGCCGCAGTCATGCAGGAACGAGCGGTCGATCTTCACCGTATCGAAATCGATGAGACGAAGCCATGAGAGGCCCGCGAAGCCGGTCCCGAAGTCATCAAGCCATACCCTGACCCCCAGCAGCTTCAGGTCGCTGATGCAGCGAAGGATGCCGGAGTGCATCTCCATCTCCAGCCCTTCGGTGATTTCGAAGGCCAGCCTGCTGCCGGGTACGCCGGTCTCGCTCAAAATGGTGGCAACAGAAGCCGCGAAGCCGGGCGTCTTGAGCTGAATTGGAGAGACGTTGACGCTGACGACACCGATGTGATCGTCCGCCAGAAGCTCAGTGCACACTGTCCTTATTGCCCAGCGCCCGAGCGCCAGGACCGCGCCAGTTCGTTCCGCGACGGGAATGAACAGGCTCGGCGGAACCGATGTACCGTCCAGCATTTTGAGGCGCATCAGAGCCTCGACGGCTTCAACTCGGCCCGACGCGACATTCTGGATAGGCTGATAGACGAGTGAAACGAGATCCTGGCCAATCGCAATCTTCAGCAAAGCAGCAATATTCTCGCTCTCGTCGCTGCTCTGGGGATCGTTTGGATCGAACAGCCAGGTACAATTTCGACCGCCTGCTTTTGCCAGATAGAGGGCGCGATCGGCCTCGTGGATGATTTTTTCCAGCTTGGCGCCAATCTGCGCCCTGGTGAGTGCAGCGCCAACGCTCACCGTCACAACCGAGATACCGTCTCTGCGCTGCTCGTGGGGAAGCGCGAGGTTCTCCACCGTGCTTCGAATGGCTTCGGCAATATCCGCGACCTGTTCTCTTTTCTCCATGCGAGCCAGGACAATGAATTCCTCACCGCCGTAGCGGCCGATTGAGCCATTGTGCTGCTTAATCATATCGGCAAGGGCATTGGCGACAAGAATCAGGCAGCGGTCGCCTTCTTGATGTCCGTAATAGTCATTGAACCTTTTGAAGAAGTCCACGTCGATGAGGATCGCCACAAAACCGCTGCCAGACCTTTGCCAGTCAATCCAGTAGTCGCGCAGCTTCTCGTCAATCGCCCGCCGATTCTCCAGACCCGTAAGCGGATCGGTTCTCGACAGATTCAACAGCGCCTGTCCGCGCTCGGTGGCCTCCTTGTGCTGGATTTTAGCTTCCAAGGCGTTCAGGAAGACGTTGTAACGTTCCTCGTTCAACCTCCAGTTTACATACGACGTGAATATGAAACACGAAATGTAAAAAATTCCTAATACTATTTTGTATGTTAGCGTAGAAGGTACGAAATAGTTCACGGTGTATAATATACACAAGATTATAGCAGAAGTTACAATGGATAGATTAAACCTGAATGTGAAGAAAAGATTGGCGCCCATCATGAAGATAGTACCGAAGACCATATAATAAGAGACGCTTTCCTTGTCCGCACCCATAACCGCCGGGCACAACCAACCAACATAGCCAAAGATGATGGCCGCGGCGCAAGTCACGTCAATCCATTCCGTTCCGACCCCCCGGCGAAGTTGTGCTTCCAGGATCAAGAGTGCAGTCACTCCGACCGCGAAGCGCGCCGTGATCGTATAGATTGCCACATCCGGAATCAGCAGCAGATCCGTTGCCGAAAACAGCAGATAGATGGCGACGGCGATCCAAAGCCCCGGCCTGGCGTCCATCCTTCGCTTCGCTTGGCCTTCCTCCCAGTAGAGGCTGCGGAGCTCGTCGGACCGCGGCTCGTACCGCAGCTCAAGCGGTTCCGCATGGACCATATCGGCCAATGCGGATGACGCGCATTCGTTCGTCACGCTAAACCCCATTTGAACGGGGCTTTGTATTCCGAACTCATTTCTAGCTTCTGCCCCCAACGCCGGCCGACTCCTCGGGCGCGACAGCGATTGCGGCGCCTCGCAAACAATATGCAGTCGCGCAAATAGGTTTTCGTTAACTCGTATCCGGATTCCGCACCGCGAAGCGTCCAAAGACCTAGCATGGTTGGCGGGAAATTAACGACACCGCTAAAATGCCGGAGATGCGGCTTGGCAAAGATAAAATTTTACGCAATATGTAACGATATCTAGTTAAATGTGATTATGGAGTTCTGTGGTGGCAACCATCCTCGATGGCAAAAGTTTGATTACTGCCGAGATGATCACCGCCAGTCTCCCTCGAAAAAAGCTCGAGCCTCATAGCGAAGCGTTCGAAACCGCTCGCGTCGAGCTTGCGCTCATTCTCCACACCACACACCAGCAAATCGAGCAACGAAAGGACCCCGCCGAGATCATTCGTCGTGTGACGTCGTACCTCAGCGCGACGCGTTCCAAGGTTCATCCCGACGTCTGGCAGGCATTGATACCGTTAGTGCAGAACCACCCGGTCCTGGAGTACTTTCTTGAGGATCCGCTCACGCGGTGGTCCCATAACAAGCCCAGAGGTTATTCCGGCGACGCCCAGTTGCTCGACTACATCTATTGCGATCCGAACGTGGCCGACAGCGTGGCAAACGCCTCGGAAACCGGCAAGGCGCTCTATAGCCATACCAAGGATGTGCCGTCGTCCATCGCGGCACGAGAACGACGCGATCTTTTAACGCGATATGTCGATGAGATCGCGACCAGGAATGGACCGCAAGCCGAGGTTTTGGCGATTGCGGCCGGCCATTTAAGGGAGGCCAATCGGTCGGCCGCCTTGCGGGAGGGCCGTCTCAAGCGCTGGGTTGCGCTCGATCAGGATCCTCAGAGCGTTGGATTGATCACGCGCGACTTTCAGGGCACTGCGGTAGAGGCCATCGACGGCTCGGTGCGAACCATGCTCACGAGGGGCCACAAGCTTGGCAAGTTCGACTTCATCTATGCCTCCGGCCTTTACGACTACCTTGCGCACAACGTCGCCGTGAAGCTCACGAAAACCTGCCTGCAGATGTTGAAGCCGAACGGGACGTTCCTGTTCGCGAACTATGCGGAGGGCAATCCTGACGCCGGGTATTGGGAGACGTTCATGGACTGGGTGTTGCTGCTGCGGTCGGAGGCCGATATGTGGAACATCATCAATGCCAGCGTCGACCGAAACACCGTCGAGGCGCAGGTGTTCTTTGGCGAGAACCGCAACGTCCTCTACGGCGTCATCAAAAAGCGCGGATAGCGACCGCCTTGGGCTGCAAGGTTGTCGGCGGTTGGCGGTTCTAATCCTCGAACGCGGCCCTTAACGTCTCGAATGGCGCCAGCGCGCCGCGCACCTGAACGACGGCCGCGGCGACGCGATGCGCGCGCAGCACCGCATCGGTCGGGGCATGGCCGGCAAGCCGGGCGGCGAGATAGGCGCCATTGAAGGAATCGCCGGCGCCGGTGGTGTCGACCGGGGCGGCGACATGCACGGCCGGAACGGGTTGCAGGGTTCCGTTTGCGGCGATCAGCGCCGGCTCCTCGCCGTTCTTGAGGACGACTTCGCCGACCAGCTTTCCCAGCCGTTCCGCGGTTTTTTGCGGCGCTGAGTCGCCGAACAGCATCTGCTCGTCGGGAAAGGTCGGCAGCGCGATGTCAGTGACTGCCAGCGCATCGAGGATCGCGGTCTGTGCTTCCTCGCGCCGGCGCCACAGCCGCGGCCGATAATTGGGATCGAAGGCGACAAGCGAGCCGGCGGCGCGCGCCTTGGCCACCGCCGCCAAAAGTGTCTTGCGCGAGGCGTCGTCCAGAATTGCCAAAGTGATTCCGGAAAAGTAAACAAGCGCCTGATTTTCAAGGCTTTTCGCCAAAGCGGCCGCGTTGGAGGCAAGCTGCCTTGCGGCCGCATCGCCGCGCCAGTAGGTGAAAGAGCGTTCGGCGCCGGTCAGTGTGATCGCATAGAGACCGGGCCGTGCGCCTGCTATGATCGGGCTGGCGCCGATGCCGATACCGTTTTGCGCGAAGAAAGCAATCTGGTCGCGCGAGAACGGGTCGTCGCCGAAGGCCGACACGTAGGTCGCGGGCCGGTTGCCGCTCAGCGCATGCAGTGCCCACAGCGTATTGAACGTGTCGCCAGCAAAACCCATGTGCCAGTTCGGCCCGGCCTGGCCTGAAAGTTCGAGCATGCATTCACCGATCGAGGCGACGCCTTTTCCTGTCATGAATCTCTCTCCTGCTGCATCTCGCCCAAAACCTTGCGCAGCGGTTTTGGGATAACGACATGCACAAAAACCAAGACCCGGTGCTGTAGCTTTTTGCGAGCGGCAGCGCCATGTTTGGCCATGGAGGTTTTTTTCTCAGCTGCGCGGAGGATGCGATCTGCCCAGCGAGACGTTATCTCCGGAAGTGGAAACGGTTTGGCATCGTTATGGCGTTATGTTCTGGCAGGTCTTGGCCTGGCTGCCTTGCTGGCCGGCATTCTCGCCGCCGTCTATCTGACCGCGCCGCAATCGCCTCGGCCTGCCGGCTCCGAGATTGCTCGTTCGAAAAAGACGGCGAACGGCCTGTTTGTAACCAGTTTCGAGCCGGAGCGGGGCGTTGTCAGGCAGGGCGAACTGCAATCCTGGCTGCTGACCCTGAGGACAAATGCCGGCACCCCGGTGGAGGGCGCTGCGATCACGATTTCCGGCGGCATGCCGCAGCACAGGCACGGACTGCCGACCAGCCCGCAGGCAACCGATTATCTGGGCGATGGCCGCTATCGCATCGGCGGAGTAAAATTCACAATGAGCGGATTGTGGCAGCTGCATTTCGCCATTTCCGCGGCGGCCGGATCAGACACGGTGGTGTTCAATGTGTTGCTCTGAGCGCTGGAGCAAGTTGAACCGCTTTTCGCGACTTTTCGCGCTGCTGGCGATGGCTGTGCTTGCCGGCTGCGGCAAGCCTGAGTTTTCCGATGCCGAAAAGAAGACCATCGCCTCGCTGGCACTGTCAGCGCTGCCACCGCTGAAAGCCGACACCACCAACCGCTTCGGCGACGTGCCGGCCGCCGCCGCGCTCGGCGCGACGCTGTTTTTCGACGTCGGGATGAGCGGCGACGGCAAGGTTTCCTGCTCGACCTGCCACAAGATCGACCGGCAGTTCCAGGACGACCTGCCGCGAGCGGTCGGTGTCGGCCGCACCAACCGGCGCACCATGCCGCTGGCCGGCGTTGCGCATGACGCATGGTTCTTCTGGGACGGGCGACGCGACAGTCTCTGGGCGCAGGCGCTGGCGCCGCTGGAAAATCCGCTGGAGCAGGCCGGTAACCGCACCGCCTACGCGCATTATATCAAGGCGCGATTCGGCGAGCGCTACGAGCGCATCTTCGGGCCGCTGCCCGACCTTACAAATGTGCCGGCCAATGCCAGTCCGCTCGGCAGCGATGCCGAGAAGGCTGCCTGGAATGCCATGTCCGATGCGCAAGCCGAGGACGTCAACCGCGTCTTCGCCAATATCGGCAAGGCGATCGCCGCCTTCGAGCGATCGATCGCGCCACCGCAGACGCGCTTCGACCGGTTCGCCGCTGCGCTGGCTACCGGTATACAGCTGCCGCAAGGCGACGATGCCTTTTCGCCCGAGGAGATCCTCGGGCTAAAACTGTTCATCGGCAAGGCCAATTGCGTGACGTGCCATACCGGGCCGCGTTTCACCGACAGCGGTTTTCACAACACCGGCGTGCCGCCGGTGGCAAATCTGCCTGCGGATCGCGGCCGCATAGACGCGGTGGCGCAGGTCGAGGCCGATCCGTTCAACTGTTTCGGCGCGTTTCGCGATGGCGACGCCGGCGCCTGCGGCGAGCTGCGCTTCATGGTCAAGGCCGGGCCGGAACTCGCCCGCGCCTACAAGACGCCGTCGCTGCGCGGCGCCGCCACCCGTCCGCCCTACATGCATGCCGGGCAGTTTTCCTCGCTCGAGGAGGTGGTGGCGCATTATTCGAAGGCGCTGGCAAGCGTCGAGGGTGTATCCGAGGTCCACCCGCTGCAGCTTTCGGACCGCGAGCGCGCGGCGCTGGTGGCGTTCTTGAAGACGCTGGCGGAGTGAGGACTCGGAATAAAGGCTGATCGGTGGCGATCCTTCGCGCCCCCCTCTGTCCTGCCGGACATCTCCCCCACTTGGGGGGCTACC